>CAVRFL010000010.1:0-343815 GCA_963720385.1 uncultured Alphaproteobacteria bacterium
TGAACAGGGAGGAGCGGTTGCCCAGACGCACTACGGTCCATGTAGGCTCTAAAGGAGAGAAAATGATGGACGGACATCTTCCCTTATGCTGCCGTGAGTTTTCCTGACTTTTGTGCGGTGGATGAGTTTGGAAATGACCCGCAGCGTCGCTAATCGAGGGACGCATTCATGTCAGCCTTGGCCCAAAGCTAACCTCCGGTGAGCAGATACGATATTCAATCGGGATGCGACACCAGATATGCGAGGTCGCAGTTCTGCCTAACCTGAAAATGACGTTTTGCGCGGTCGATATCACAAAATTCGGATAGAGACCGGTTTGTATCTCACTGGCGGTTGTCAGTGCAGCCGGTGGGTGCTTCTCACATTTTCCGCAGCGAACACGCGAAAAGTCTCTGGTCGCGATACGTTCCGAAATCAAGCGAAATCCTCTCGCGACATTTCAAAGGGCATTCTTCGAAACGGCATTTCCAGGTTCGAATCCTGGCGCCCCAGCCAGCTAAGTTGTTGTTATCACAGTGGTTTAATTGATGGATGCGTTTTTGCCCCGGTTTTTGCGGGCGTTTGTGCGCGTCGCAAATGGCGGAGACAGTTTGGGCGCGTGATCTCAGGCGCGGCGTTTGCAGATATCTCTCGCGCGGCATTCAGTGGTTTACTTTTTTGCTGCAGTTGCGCGTCGAAAGTGGCGCAAGCACCGAGGCGCTGAAGATGTGTGCGCAGGATTGCGCCCTGACCGCACCCTTCACTTCCATGAGATTCGTCGGTCGATCGATCACATCGCATCAGCCAAGCGCGCGGGGGATGCAATCGGACGGCAATTCATGACGCGCTGCAGATTGGCGTTGGATCTGATCTCCGGCTCCGGAGATTGTACGGCTCCTATCGCGACCGGCTGAACCGTGATCGGAGAAAGAGCCATGCAAGCGTCCAGCATTGCCAAGCTTGCCGAATTGCCTTTCGCAAACCGACCGGACAAAAGCTGGGCGCTCTGAAGCATCGTTGCGGGCGTCGCGCGCTCATTGCCAACCATCCGGACAGTCCGTTGGCATGGCGCCACGCGATACCTGTCCGGCCGTCTGACGAAGAAACTCGCCGCCAATTTTTTGCGGAAGGGCAACAGGCGTCGTGTTTTCCTCAGTGATCGTCGTCATTCAGGGGCTCCAAATCGGCTCGTGCGCGCCACCTGTTGTGGAGCCCCGAGCCGGCTCAGGCGCACGATCGGCATGACGGTCGGGCCGGCAACATCAACATCGATGGGGCTGAGCGGACCCCCTCTTCTGCAATTACTTCAATCCGGTCTTGTTACTTCGTGCCAAAATGTTGCTTTCTTCTGCCAATCTGCAGCACGCGTGCTTCCGGGGCGGATGAACCGACTCGGGTTATCCTCGGATTATCAGACGCGAACGGCGATCGCTCTGGCGGTGATCATCGGGCCCACGTAACAGCAGCTGCCGGTGTTTGCGCCCGGCCTTTTTGTGATCGACAACGGCGAAACGCATGAGCAATCAACTTCTTGGCGCGAAATAACAAAGACGCCCCCGACGACGCCTGAAATAAAATCAATCGGTAGGCGACGGCACAGTGTGCGATGGCCGCTCGAGGCGAACGAACAATGGTCGTATCGTTGCACAGTGTTTCGTCGATAACGACCGCGATATCGCAGTGCCTATGGTGGGATCGGGTAACGCATGCGATTGGCCGCATTTCTCTGGCGGGCACTACCAAAAGGTGATTAGATCTTCGGTTTGTGTAGAGAAACGCGTTTATTAATTTTGAACGGGTCGCCGCGACCGCGATTGGCGACGTTTTGACTGGTTCGCGGTAGGCGCTTGCCTCAACCTTGGGATGTGGGGCAAGATAACGTGTGGGGCGTTCTGCGGTGATCCGTCTGCCTTCTCTTGAGCGTCTGGAACAGGCTTCGAACCGCCCCTCATGACTTCCGTCCATCGCTGCAAGTTTTTCCAGACGTTGCCGTCGATGCGGTCGCGCGCGAGCCGCAGCTCAATCAGACCGACGTCATCTTGCGAGGGGAGGCGCAAACCCAAGACCTGAAACACCGCCCGGTCCCCGTCGCCAAAGCCGGCTTCGGTGCGCAGCACCTCCAGGGCGTCTTGCGCTGAGCGGCGCTTGGGGCGTCGCTCATCGGCGATCGGCGGTGTGGTTTCATCGCCACCCCATTTTATAGCCGCAAATTGGCTAAATACGGGGGGCTGATTTCGCAGAATGACAGATTACGGAACACGCCGGAGCGGCCCATCGTCTGCCGTCAGAGCTTCGGATGGTTGGCCAATGTCCGGTGCCACTCGCCACGTCACAAAGTCCCAGGTTCCGCTGCGATCACACCGCTTCAAAACTCGCGCAGCAGCCGTCCGTAGCCTTCAATCCTGTCATTGATGCCGGTGCATCGCATCGATTCCCACGCGATGGCCTGCAGCGGGGTCATGACATTGACGTCGAGCTCCCGCTCCAGGGTGTCGATGGCGTCGATGACGCGCCAATGCGGGCAGGCGAAGTTGAAGGTGTCGAGCTCGGGATGCTCCTTCTTGAGCGCGCGGCCCCATTCGAGCGCGCTTTCGATCGGGATCTTACCGAGCTCCTTGAGGTTCGAGCCGCCGGCAAAGACACCCGCAGGCTCCAGGCCGAAATAATCCTTCAGATACTTCTCATGCCGGGGATTCTGGTCCGGCATGAACGGATGCACGGTGCCGACCTTGCGTGCGCCTAGCACCTTGTAGGCCTTCTTCTGCGCAGTCGTGCTGCTCGAAACGGGAACGCCGATCTCGTCCTCGAGCTTCTTGAGGAAGTCGTCCAGCGCAAGCCCGCGCGAGAGATTGATCGGCAGGCCACCCAGGACCACGAGGTCGGAGCCGCATGCCGCAAATGTCTTTGCCGCGTCAATGCTAATATCGAAGCATTTCTTGACGTCGTCGGGGCTGCGCTCGCGGAGCGGCAACGTGATCATCATCAGGGTCACACCGTCGGGCACGATCTTGTACCAGTCGATCGGGAACACCTCGGTCGTGACCGCGGCCACGGTGTAGCCGATGCGCGCGCGGTGGCCGTATATCATCGCTGCCTCTCCAATGGTTGTCTTGTCGGCTTCGCTAGGTCTCCGGCCGACGGCCAGAGGCGGTTGCGCGTCAGAAACTCCTGCACCAGCGCGTTGAAGCTCCGCGGGTCCTCCAGAAAGCAGCAGTGTCCCGTGCCGGACAAAATCCGATGCTGGGCATGGGGGATCAAGCTCGCGGTCCGCCTGCCTCCAGGCAGCGCGTTGTCGTGCTCTCCGTTCACGATCAGCGTCGGGCTGCGGTAGGTGGACAGCTCGGATGTCAGATCGGACGCTGTCAGCGCGTGGAACACCTGGGCAATGCACTCCGGATCGAGCGCGCGGCCGCGCTCCACGAAGCCTGCCAGCAGATAACGCCCGTCGGGACTGTCGGCCCATGCTTGCGTCACGCCGTGGCGGAGGTGCGCGAGATGATAGTCCTCCAGCGTGCCGGCGGCATGATGTGCGTGATAGCCGGCGATGCGGTGCTCGAACTGCGGCTGCGGTCCGCTGTTGCCGCCGACAAGAACGGCGGCCTGGAATATTTCCGGATGGTCGCAGGCGAGCATGAGCGCGATTTTCGAGCCGATGCTGCAGCCGAGCACGACCGCTCCCCCGGCCACGTTTTCATCGGCAAGCACGCCGAGGATATCATTGCCCATGTCGCGCAGCGAGAAAGGCATGCGTGGCTTCGCGGAGCACCCCCAGCCACGCAAGTCCATCGCGATCGTGCGGAAGGACGATGAAAGGGCTTCCACCTGATAGAACCACAGATTGTGATCGAAGGGCAGCGCATGGATCAGCACGAGCGGAGGGCCGCTCCCCGCTGTCTCGTAGTGGATATCCAGCCCATTGGCCCGGCTGATCGGCATTGTTAGTCTTTGCCTCCGGCTGTCCCGCGAACTCTTGCCAAGCAAACAGGGGGACGAACACGATGTCCAGCAGGAGAACCTGCATCGCGGCCAAGGTGGGCTGCGTCTTTGCAGCCTTCTTTGGCTTGATGCAGCTTGGCCTTCCGGTTTGCAACGAGGCCGCGGCGCAATCGCCCAACATGCCTTATGCCGGCAAGCAAATCCGCATGGTGATCGCGAGCGGCGTCGGCGGCGGTTACGACGCCTATGCTCGCGCGATGGCGCGCTATATGGGCAAATACATCCCCGGCAACCCGGGCATCGTCACCCAGAACATGCCGGGCGCCTCCGGCATTACCGCCACCAACTGGGCCTATTCGGTCGCCCCCAGGGATGGCACCGTCATCCTCGCCACCTACAATGCGCTGCTGGCCGAGCCGCTCTACGGCAATCCGTCGGCGCGCTTCGATCCGCTCAAGCTGGTTTCCATCGGCAGTATCTCCGGCCAGCAGAACATCTGCGCCACCTGGCATTCGAGCCCGATCAAAACCATCGCGCAGGCCATGGACCGGGAGGTGACCGTCGCTTCGACCGGTGCAACTGGCAACTCCGCCACTTTGCCGAAAATCCTGAACAAGATGCTCAATACCAGGTTCAAGGTGATCCTCGGCTACAGCACGACCGGGTCGCGCCTTGCCGTGGAGCGCGGCGAAGTCGACGGCGTGTGCGGGCTGTCGTGGTCGACGCTGAAGGCCTCAAATCCGGATTGGGTGCGAAACAACCGTATCAACGTCCTTCTCCAGACCGGCAGCAAGCCGCAGCAAGGCCTGGCCAACGTGCCCCTGGTCGCCGATCTCGTCACCGATCCCGACAATAAGAAGGTGATCGCCCTTCTCGCCTTTCCCGAGGAAATCGGCCGGCCATTCGTGATGCCGCCGGACACACCAAAGGAGATGGTGGCCGTGATCCGCCATGCCTTCGACGCCACGCTGAAGGATCCTGATTTCCTTGCTGACGCCGAAAAGGCGCTGCTCGAGGTCGATCCGGTCACCGGCGAAGAGATGGAGCAGACGCTGAAGCGCGCGTATGCATCACCCAAGGCGCTGGTCCAGAAGGCGGCAGAGTTCAGCGGTGGCGGGGCACAGTAAAGGCGGCGATCCTCGTTTTCGCTCTTGTCGTCGCGATGGCGGGTGTGTGTACCGAAAACTCTATCCGTGTTGAATAGTGACTTAGAGTTTTCTTATCGTTCGCACTGACTCCATTCGGTGGGTTTGATTATCATTCCAAGCTCATCGTTTCGCGAGCTTAACTGCCTTTATCCAGTCGGCAGCGATCTGAGAATTGACTCCGCCGTCGTTGCACGATTTGCAATTGCGATGCCGTTAATCGGGGCCGCGTCGAAGCTATGTGGTCTCAGTAATTGGTGTATGCTGTCATGATATTTCCAAAGATGGATCGCATCGATGAGACGTCGAATGGTGCGCCGACTTTACGTCTCCTCTCTATTGCCCTGTCGCCGTTGGGCGATGCTCGAGCAGGTCCATATGACGGCGAGTGGAAAGGTGTGGCGACGGTCACGAACGGTCGTTGCAGGCCGGCAGTGGTTACGCTGAGCGTCGGTGACACGGCAGTGGTCGGTGAAGCAAGGTTTGAACGCGATACACGAAACGGTCTCTGCAGACGGCGCGTTTAGCGCCACCATCGGCTTCGACCACCTGACGGGAAAATTTGTCGAGGATGTCTTTGACGGAGTATTCAAGCATTCTGGCTGTGCTTACAATTTGACGCCCAAGCGCACCGGAAGATAATCTATTGCATCGACATCCTAGTTTTGCTGGCCCAGGTACCAATCAAGGATCTGCTCGCCGGTCCAGCAGGCCACGCGCGGCCGAGCCAGCATGTCCTTGTACGTGCTCTCGACGTCATCCATACGGTGGGGCGAGCCGGAGAGGTACGGGTGGTGGGCGAGCGACATGCTTAGCCTGCGCACATTGCGCGGGGATCTCGACTTGCCGCGGCCGGGCAATCCCTTCATTGACAGAGCTTGGCGGTTGAAATCTCAGACATCGTCATCGAGGAAGTAACATGAACATCCCGAGGCAATCGACGATCGCGATCGGCGCTCTTCTCCTGAGCGTACTTCCGCTCCACCCGGCGACAGCTCAGGATTATCCGACCAAACCCGTGCGCATCATCAGCGGCTTTGGAGCCGGTTCGGCCGGAGATGTACTCATCCGCCTGCTTGTGCCAAAGCTCAGCCAGTCGACGGGTCAGCAATTCATTATCGAATACAAGCCCGGAGCCGGCAGCAACATCGCGGCCGAATTCGTGGTCCGCGCTCCGGCTGACGGCTATACGCTGTTTCTGGGCACATCTGCCAATACCATCAACGCCACGTTCTCCCCCAATCTTTCGTTCGATTTTGCCAAAGATTTGGCTCCCATTGCTCAACTGGGATCAATACCCAACCTCCTTGTCGTCAATCCTTCCCTCGGAGTGACGAACGTGCGGGAGCTCATCGCTCTGGCCAAGGCCAAGCCGGAGCAGATTGGTTACGCGACTTCAGGCGTTGGGACGATGTCGCACATGGGTGGCGAACTTCTCAATGTTCTTGCGGGTATCAAGCTCGTGCACGTCCCCTACCAGAGCGCCGCGCAAGCGGTTATCGATGTCCTGAGTGGCCGCGTGATGGCGTTCTTCGGGCCGGTCACTATCGTTCGGCCGCATGTCGAAGCTGGTAAGCTTCGGGCCCTTGCCACGACGGAGAATAAGCGAACCCCACTGGCACCCGATGTTCCCACCATGGCGGAGGCCGCCGACCTGCCGCGCTACGAGAGTGCGATCTGGTATGGCCTCTTGGCGCAGGCCCGCACACCACGCGAGGTCATCGACAGACTGTCGCGTCTTGCCAACGAAGGGCTGCAAGGCAAGGATGTGCTTGCGGCGATGAGCGCCCAAGGCATGGGGCCCCTGGGCGGAAGTCCGCAGGACTTCGCCAAAGCGATCGAAGCCGACATCAAGAAATGGAAAGAAGTCATCACGGCGGCCGGGCTGAAAAGATAGCTGGACACGCTGCCTCCTTGGCCGCGTTGTAATCTTGTCTGAAGGCCGCTTCCATAAGGATATTTGCCAATGCTCAAGCTGCCGACCCATGGTCGCTATGACTACTCGTCGATTGAAAGGCGGCCCGATTTCAGCTGGCCTGACGGCAAGCGTCTTGCCTTTTACGTCGCCCTCAATGTCGAGTGGTTCGCCTTTCTGACAGGCCGCGGCGCTGACCCGACGCAGCGTGGCGGTCCGCCGACCCAGCGCAACTATGCCTGGCGCGATTACGGCCTTCGCGTCGGGATCTGGCGCATCTTCCGCATGCTCGACGAGTTGCGGCTTCCGCAGACCGTCCTGCTTAACAGCATGGTCTGCGAGTATGCGCCGGAGGTCATCGAGCGGATCAAACAGCGCGGCGATGACGTGTGCGCGCATGGGCGGACGAATGCGGAAACGTTGGGCGGGCTATGGGAGCATGATGAAGCCAGGATTATTGCCGAGACCACCGAGATGATCACGAGACACCTGGGCGAGCGGCCGACCGGCTGGATGGGCCCCGGCGCCATCGAGTCGAGAGTCACCTGCGATCTGATCAAGGAAGCGGGCTACACCCACAATCTCGCCTGGCCTGTCGACGATCAGCCGATCTGGATGCGGACCCGGGCGGGTAAGATCCTCTGCGTGCCCTATCCCATGGAACTCAACGACATTGGAATAAACGTCCACCGCGATCACACCGGCCAGGAGTTTGCCGACATGATCGTCGAGCAGTTCGACGAGATGGTCGAGCAATCGGCGGAGCAGCCCTTGGTAATGGCGGTATCCTTGCACACCTTCATCACTGGCCAGCCAATGCGCCTGCGGCCGGTGCGACGGGCCTTGAAGCACTGCGCTCAGCACAAGCTCAGCGATCGCGTCTGGTATACGCGTGCCGTCGACATCGCCAACTATTGCTACACGCTTCCGCCCGGGACGATCGTTGGCGATTAAGTCCTGCGTACAAGCAAGTATCGGCGAATTCGGCTCAGACGTGAGCGCCGGGCTAAAGGTCATGATCTTTGGAACAGGCGGCATGTCGCATCAGTTGCAAGGACCGCGCGCGGGACTCATCAACGCTGATTTTGACAAGGCGTTTCTCGATAAGCTCGCAAAAGACCGCAAATTTCACCGCGTCAGGGCTTCATGCCGGTGATGGAAGCGCTGACGGCGCGCGGATCGCGCGATGGCCAGCGGCCGCTGTCGACCTGTGCCAGAAAGTCTTCGACGATCCAATTGTATTCGGATGGCTCTTCGAGGTTGATCGTGTGACCCGCGTTAGGCATGACCGACAGCGCGGCAGACGGTATGCTTTGTTTCATCAGGATTGCCGGTAACAGGCACGGCCAGTCTTCATCGCCGGTGACGATAAGCGTGGGAACTATGAGCTTCTTCATTTCATCGACCAGCGTGTAGAGCGACGGCCGCTCGCGTTGCACCCCGCGTTGAGTATTGGCTGCGCCCAAACCCGACTGCGCGGCCAGCATGCCTTTGAATTCTGCAAATCCGCGCGGGTCCTTGTTCTCGAACTGAACCCGGGTGGGGCCATAGGCGTATCTCCCCGCAAAGGCTTCCATGCCGCGCGACTTGATGAAGTCGGCAATTGCATCGGCCTCTGATCGGAACTGCTCACGCTGTTCAAGCTCGGCGCCATAGCCGCACCCGCCCACGCAGAGCGACAGCGCACGGCTCGGGTGCCGGAAGCCGAAATGGAGCGCGGCAAAACCACCCATCGACAGACCGACGATGTGCGCAGCAGCGTCTCCCACAGCATCGAGGACGACCTTGATGTCGTCCGCCGCGCGGCTCTGCGAGTAGGATTGCGGGTCGCCGGGAACGTCGGACGGCGGATAGCCGCGGGCGTTGAAAGCGATCGCCCGGTAACGCTTGCCGAAATGCCGCAACTGCGGTTCCCAGCTGCGCAGATCTCCGGCGAATTCGTGCACGAAGATCACCGGCCGCCCGGCGCCCGTTTCCTCATAATAGAGGCGCACTTCATCTTCAGCCATCGCATAGGGCATGGTCATTATCCCTCGGTCATCAAGGTTCAATCAGTAGACTAGGCTACGCTCCGATCGACGCAGTCGGCGTAGGCCGGACGCCGCGAAATGAATCCACCCGACAGGAGACTTTCGGCGAGTTGCGCGAAGCCCTCTTGGGAGACAGTCGGGGTGCGTGACCAGATTCCGCCCTCACGATAGCGTCCGAGCGACGTGACCAGGACATCGCGCGCGACCTCAGGGAAGAATGGCGCCGCGACCTCAGCGAGTTCCGCCGCGCTGTGCTCGGCGAGCCAACGCTGCATGTGCTGGATCGCGCGCAGCATGGCGGCGAAGGCGGTGCGATGGCGCACGATCCCGTCACGTGTGGTGATGAATGTGGTGTAGACGGTCGGCCCGCGCGTGCTTGCCGCGTATAGTATGTCGCCCGTGCTCTCTTTCAAAGCCATGGATACGTACGGTTCGAATACCTGTACGACGTCGAGCTGTTGGTCGCGCAGCATCGCGAAGTTCTCAAGCATGGGCCGATCCGCAGCACGGGCGAGGCGATCTGGATCGATGCCGTGCTCGCGCAGATCGTGCTGAAGGCACATCCATGGCGTGGGGACCTCGGACACCGCGGCGAATCTCAGGCGCGGCAGGTCCGGAAGCTCGAAGGCGGCGCCATTGCTCCGGCCCACCAGGTAGAACGGGTCGCGCGTCACCACCTCGCAAAAGCAGACGAGCGGGGAATCGGGGTCGCGGTCATGGGCTTTCATCACCCGCATCGGCCCACCCCAAGTGATGTCGATCGCGCCCGCGAGGAGCGCGGTCACCGCATCGCCTGGAACGGAAGAGCTGAGCAACTCGATTTCAACTCCTTCGCGGGCATAGAACCCGAGTGCCTGCGCGGCGTAGAACGGAGCGTAGAACACAGCACGAAAGTTCTCGGCAAGCTTGATTTTCACGAACGATATCCTCCAGTATCCGGCGGCCAACCGACATTCGATATGCAACATGCGCAGAAATGTGTCTGGTATTGCACACCAATTCCGCACGACCGCTCATTGACCGACATTGCTCCGACCACCTAACCTAGTTCCATGAAGATCAGGCGCATCGGGATTTGCCAAGCTCTTCTGCTCGCAGGCGTCCTAGCCTTTGCGTCGACCTCCTTGCCCGCGCAGGCTCCTTATCCGAACCGGCCAATTCAGCTCGTGGTCCCAGTGCCGCCCGGCGGCGCCGCCGATTTCATCGCACGGACTGTTGGAGCAAAACTTGCCGAAGCGCTCGGGCAGCCTGTCGTCATCAACAACCGCGGTGGCGCCGGCGGCACCATCGCCTCCGCCGGTGTCGCCAAGGCGGACCCGGATGGCTACACCCTGCTGTTGAACTCCATCACCACCCACGGCATCGGTCCCCATCTCTACATCAGCCTTCCCTATGACCCTGAGAGGGATTTCTCGCCGATCATCCTGTTGGCGAGGCTTCCCTTGATCATGACGGTCAATGCATCGGTACCGGCCAAGTCTGTCAAGGATGTCGTCGAGCTTGCGAAGGCGCAACCGGGACAGCTCGCCTTCGCGTCATCGGGCAATGGCGGTGCGCCGCACCTTGCCGGCGAGCTATTCAAGAAGGTCACCGGCACCTCCCTTCTGCATGTTCCTTACCGGGGCAGCGGCCCAGCTGTGGTTGACTTGATCGCCGGCCGCACCGCGATCATGTTTGATGCAGCGCCTTCGCTGCTGCCGTTCATCACCGCGGGGAAGCTTCGACCGTTGGCGGCGGCAAGTGCGCAGCGCCATCGGCTGCTCCCCGAGATTCCGACCTTTGCAGAGCTCGGCCATGGCGGCATGGATATTTCGCTCTGGTACGGGATTGCCGCGCCCGGCGGCACCCCGCAGCCTGTCGTCAGACGGCTCAATAGCGAGCTCGCGAAGATTCTGGAGATGCCCAGCATTCGTGAGAGCTTCGCTAAGCAAGGTGCGGATCCCGCGGGCGGCAGCCCCGAACAGTTCGACGCGTTTATCCGCGAGGAATCTGCGCGCTGGCGCGAAGTGGTAAAACAGGCCGGCATAAAGCCGGACTGATGGGATATTTTTCGCCCGCACCTTGGTCCCACCGGCATTCGATACTTGCCACTAAAAAGAGGAGACCTCATGCCGACTATCAGGCTCATTGCAGCCGTCGCCGCGTTGGTCGCCGCGACCGTACCGGCCATGCCGCAGGACTGGCCCAATCGGCCGGTCAGCCTGGTAGTGCCCTTCGCAGCCGGGGGGCCCATGGACGTCGTTGGACGCATCCTGGCGCTGCGCATGAGCGAAGTCTTGCGCCAACAGGTGGTGGTGGAAAACATCGGTGGCGCAGGTGGGATGACGGGCTCCGCCCGGGTGGCGAAGGCGGCCCCCGATGGCTACCAGTTCCTGCTCGGCAATCTCGGCACCCACGCCGCCAGTCAGACATTCTATAAGAATCCACTTTATAATGCCGCAAGGGATTTTGCGCCTGTCGCGCTGATCGCCGAAATCCCATTCGTGCTGATCGCGCGCAAGGATTTGCCCGTCGGCAATCTGCAGGAGTTCATCGCCTATGCAAAAGCGAACCAAGCGAAGATGCAGTACGGCTCGGGCGGCAGCGGCTCGGCGACGCATCTTGCTTGCGTGCTGCTCAATGCGGCGATCGGGGTAAACATCACGCATATTCCGTATCGCGGTGGCGGACCAGCGATGCAGGATTTGATCGCCGGCCGCATCGACTACCAGTGCCTCGACACGGCGATCGCGATTCCGCAGATCGAGAGCGAGAAGATCAAGGCAATCGCGATCCTCACGCGCGAGCGGTCGCCGACCCTGCCGGCCGTGGCCTCCGCGCATGAACAGGGGCTGACCAACTTCGAAGCCTCCAACTGGAGCGCGCTGTTTCTGCCTAGTGGGACGCCGGCAAACATCATCCAAACTCTGCACGCGGCCACTCTCGTGACGATCGAGACGCCATCCGTGCAGGAGCGGCTGAAGGAACTAGGCGCGACTGTGGTCGGGCCCGCACGCCGGTCACCCGACTATCTGCAAAGATTCGTCGTTAGCGAGGTCGAGAAATGGGCCGTTGCTATCAAGGTGAGTGGCATATCGATCGATTGAGTGGCGGTTTGGAATGGGTGAAAGTTTCTACCGACCGATCACTCATGTGCCCAGCTGCACCGCCAAGCATTGCCTGCCACACCTCGAAGGTACGGGTCACCGTCAGAGCCAGCCCGCACGATACGACCAGCAAATCAGCATCTAAATGGTCGCGCGTGCATCGGGGCGAGTTTTCATTGCGAGATTATTTGGTGCCATAGGTGCGATCGCCGGCATCACCGAGCCCCGGCACGATGAAAGCCTTCTGATCCAGGGCATCGTCGATCGCGGCGGTCCATATCAGCACGTCAGGATGGGCAAGCCGGCATCGCTCAATGCCGGGCGGCGCCGCTATCAGGCACACCACCCGGATGTCATGCGCGCCGCGTTCCTTGAGGCCGTTCACTGCGGCCACGGCCGTATTTCCAGTCGCGAGCACCGGCACCACCACGATCACCAGTCGCTCGGCGAGATCAACGGGCGCCTTGAAGTAGTACTCGACGGCGGTGAACGTTTCCGGTTCGCGATAGAGACCGATGTGAGCGACGCGCGCCGTTGGGACCAGATCGAGCATGCCCTCGGCGACGCTGAGACCTGCGCGCAGAATAGGGGCGATCACGAGTTTCTTGCCGGCAATTTTCTTCGCCACTGTGCGCGCAAGAGGGGTTTCGATTTCGACATCGGCCAGCGGGAGGTCGCGGGTGACCTCATAACACAAGAGCATCCCGATCTCCCGCAGCAATTCGCGGAACGTCTTGCTCGATCGGTTCTTGTCGCGAATAAGCGAGAGCTTGTGTTGAATCAGCGGGTGTCGGGCGACGGTCACTCCTTGCATCGGGCGCTCCCTGCGTAATCTCTCAGAATACACTGCCGTCGCTGACGACACGAATGGGCGGCGCGCCGCCCGGGCGCAGCTTGCCGGCGAGCGACCGGCCGGCCGCCCAGGTGCCGCCCTGCAGCAGCCGCGCGAGCGGAAATGAAGCTGCGTCCAGATCGAGTCGGCGGCGGACTTTGCTCAGCAGCTCGTCGAGCAACACGACCGTCAGCGCCCGCCATTCGACCACGAGCGGCGAACCTACGGCGTGCTGAGCCATCGCGTTCTTGGTATCCCGCAAGCTCAGCACGCCCGCGTCCACAAACAGCCCCCCGTTGCGGTACTCCGCAAGACCGGTGAGGCCGTCGATTTCGGTCACGACATGGCCGGCCCATTGCAACGGCTCAATCAGCGAGTAGGTGAGCCACTGCATCAGCTTGTGCAATGGGACGAGGCCGTCGGTGGCATCCTTGGTCCGCATGAGCGGGTGACGCCAACAATCGCCCAAGGCAATGCCCGCAAGCCGCTCGCGCGCCGGCCAGATCGGCGTCAGGTGAAGCAGCAGCTCCGAAAGGATCGCCGGCGCCCGGATGGTTTGCCGTTTCGATCCGCCAGCGAGGCCGTCATAAAGGCCCCCGGGGCGGGGCCTGTCGTTTTGACCGAAGACCTCAGGGTGTTCGGCGACCACCTGGCCGAGACGGCGCAACTGATCAAGGCGGCCTTCAAGGCCGATCAGCGGGTTTGCCTCGTCGATCTGGAATCCGTGCCTTAATTTTTCCGCCGAAAGATCGCGCAGAACGGCGGCATCGACGCGCAGCGGATCGTTCGGATCGGCTGAGAACGCGCCCGCCTCGAACATCGTCAGGGTCGCCAGCGCCAAGCCTTCCGAACGTCCGATGGTAGCGCCGCTCCGGCGGTCGCGATAGGTCCAGCACGTGCCGGCGCCGGCATCGAGCAGGACGCTGACGACGGCGAGATCGAATGCCGCGCGTGCCGCCTCGTCCCTGTTCCACGCTCGCGCGCCCGCGAGCACAGCCCATCGGTCGACGCCCTGAAATTCGAAATGCCGCCAGCGCGAATGCAGCGGCACGTCGAGCGTCGGATAAGCGGCCCGGGTGGTGTCGGCGACGAGATCGGCGACAGCCTCCAAGCGCTGCAGATCGAGGCGAAAATGCAGCAGCTCGTTCTTGATGCCGAGCGCAAGCAGCGCGTGGGCCCGCGTGCGGACCGCTTCACTGGTCAAAAGCGAAAGCGCCTCCGCCCTCGGGCTGCTCACGTGTGCACCGAACAAGGATGTTATTTGTCGAGCGTGCGCCCGACGGCAGGTGTGGCGGCGCTCACCTTAAACGGTTCGGCGGTGTAGTAGCCGGCCGCCTTCTTGGCCGCGATCTCGACCTGAGCGTCGCTCGGAACGAGGTGATCCGGAAGGGACACCCGCTCCACGATTTCGATCCCCTGACCGACCAGCGCGTCGTACTTCATGTCGCTCATCGATATCAGCCGGTCGATGCGCCGCACCCCGAGCCAGTGCAGAGCGTCGGGCATGAGCTGCTGGAAACGCGCGTCCTGCATCCCCGCCACGCATTCGGTCCGCTCGAAATACGCAGACGCGACGTCACCGCCTTCCTGCCGCTTGCGCGCGTTGTAGACCAGGAATTTCGTGACCTCCCCGAGCGCACGCCCCTCCTTGCGAAAGTAGACCACGATGCCGAGCCCGCCGGACTGCGCCATGCGGACGCATTCCTCGATGCTGTGAACAAGATAGGGACGGCAGGTGCACATGTCGGAGCCGAACACGTCCGACCCGCTACACTCGTCATGCACGCGGCAAGCGATCGGCGTGCGCGGATTGGAAAGCTTCTGGACGTCGCCGAAAAGATAGATCGTGGTGCCTCCAATCGGCGGCAGAAAGACGCGCAGGTCGGGACGGGTCACCAGCTCCGGGAACATGCCGCCGGTCTGCTCGAACAGGATGCGACGAAATGTGGTCTCGGTAGTACCGAAACGCTGCGCAATGCCGGGCAGATACCACACGGGATCGATGGCGATCTTCACGACCGTGACGGCGCCGCGCTCGTGCACCACGCGATCGTCGCGCTTGAGGCGGCCGGCCGCAAACGCGGCTTGAATCTCGACAAGGTCAAGCCGCGCCCTGGTCACCGCGATCGTAGGACGAATATCGATGCCCGCCGCGATCTCGGCGGCAAAAGCCTCCGTTGCCAAGTGGCCCCAGGGGTCGAGCGAGACGATGGCATCGGGATCGGTCCACTGTGCAAACGGACCGATGTCGACGGCCGGATGGGTATTCGTCAGATCCGGGCGACGGTCCGGGTCGAGGGCACCGGACGAAACGGCAAGCGCACGATAGAGCGCGTAGGCGCCCCCGTGGCTGCCGATCACGTTTCGCTCGCCCAGTCGCGACACGCTGGCAATGATCGGCCCGCGCAAGGTTGCAGCCGCCGCACCCCAGGAGATGGGGAAGCGTGCCTTACCCGCCGGGTGAGGATGAGAAGTAAGGCGAATATGTTCAGTGCGACTGGTGTCTGCCATTGTAGGGTTCAAATAGGCGATGGCCCGTCATTCGACATCCCAACGAATCAAAGAGGCGCGAGGCTCACTCCACCCGCGCCAACAACCTTGATTTGTATAGTATATCGCCTGCCAGGCGACAGAGCAATGAGCGCAGCTTTACGCATTAACCATGGCTTGACCGCTATACGTCCTGCTGTTTCATGCGCGCACGCGAAGCATATGGAATTCCTCCCCAAAACTTGCGTGCGCCCCGGCACCCTACTCCGCAATCGCCTTGGCGGCCTTGGCAACGACATCGGGAGGCGTCGCATAGATCCGCGCCAGCAACTGGTCGATCTGGCTGCCCGTCATTGGATCGATGTCCATCCTGAGCTTCGCCGCCTCAGCAAGGAGCTCAGGGTCCTTCAGCGTTTCGTCAAATGCCTTGATCAACGCTGCCTTGCGATCTGCGGGAATGTCGGGCGGTGCTGCAAACGGCCGTCCCATCGCTTGCGGGGCGAAGTGCAAGTAGAGAATTTGTTTTTTCTCGGGCTCATCGACCAGATCCATCGCGAACGGAACGTCCGGGAGATCGGGGTCCTTCTTCAATCCCGCCTGGAGAAGAAAATTGACGCTCTTGTTCTTTCGCCATCCTGGATGGGAGACCTTCACCGTACCCCAGGAAAGTCCGCAAATTCCGTCGACCTCGCCACGCTCCATGGCAAGCGTGATTTCGGTTGTGCCGGGATAGCCGGACACGATCCTGATCTGCGCTCCCAGGACGTTCTTGTAGAGACGGGCGTAGATGTCGGAATCCGTTCCAGCAGCCTGCCCTCCCATGACCGACGGCCTGGTCAGCATGTCCTGCCATGTCTTGACGGAAGATTTTCCACCGGTCAGGCAAAGACTGGTTTCGCTCGACATGCTTCCAAGCCACGCGAACTTCCTCGCATCGAAGGTACCGGGCGGGGTGATCAGCGGTATGGTCGGGATGCTGCGCGAAAACGTCCCGATGACGGTGCCGTCCTTAGGCGCGGCCTCGTAGAGATAATTCGTCACCCGCAGGCCGCCGGCACCGGTCATGCTCTGCGGCACGATCGTCGGCTGGCCGGGGATATGCTTGCGCAGATGCTTGCTCAGAAGACGCGCATAGAGATCGTAGCCGCCCCCGGCGCTGTGGCCGATGACGACCCTGATGCTCTTCCCGTTGTAGAATTGCTCGACGTCGTCTGCGTTTGCAGCCTCGGCGAAAATCGGAAGGAATGCAGCCGCCAGGATGGCGGCCAGTGCCGTTCTACGCCGGCAATGAAGCAAGTGACGCATTTCGAGCACTCCAAATTCTCGTGAGCCCGCAGGAAACAGTAGCAAGAACCGGACCACCTCAATCTTGCGGAGCGAAGCGCTGCTGCGCCACCGCCGTAGGCAACTCGACGCCAAGGCCCTTCGCCTTTGCTTCCTGATAGATGCGCCAGCAGATTCCAATGTCGTGCGAGACCATGCCGGTGGTGTGAACGAGGATGCGTTCGTCCTTGGATTGCCGGCCCGGCTTTTGTCCGGCGACGACCTCTCCGATGTCGGCATGCAGTTGCTCGCGACTGAACTCGCCGGCGTCGATCATGTTACGGAATTCGCGGACTGTCATGTTGCAGTCCCAGTCGTCGATGACCACCTTGTCGAATTTCGACCAGCCGGCGGGGTCCATCTCGCGCCGCGCCAGTGACACGAAAGTCGCGCCCGGCTTGACCCAGTGCTCGCGGCTGACGATGTCGGTCGACGTGGTGCCGCCGACGGCGATATCCGAGCGCCGCACGACTTCCTCGATGGTGTCGACCGTATGTACGGGGATTTTGAGCTTGTCGGCCCATTTGCGGGCGAATGCCTCGCGCGTCTCCGGCCGCCGCGACGTGCAGACGATCTCCTCGACGGGGAAAAGCTGATTGAGACAGCGCAGACAGTTCTCGCCCATGGTCCCGACGCCGACGAGGCCGAGCGTGCGCGGCTTCTCCGGGCCCAGCCATTTGAGCGCGACCATCGCGGCGGCTGCGCTGCGGATGGCGTAGGTCCAGTGCTCGTCGACGATGGCGATCGGGTGGGCGGTCCTCGGATCGGCGAGAACGATATAACGGGCACAATCGAGACGGCCCACGGTGTTGGCCACGCCATCGTCATAGTAGGAGTACAGGCGGCAACCCGAGATCGGCTCCTCCTTCAGGATCACGGTCTTGACGTGCCAGTGATTGTGGAACGGCTCACCCACATCCAGCTTCTGGCTTGGCGGCACCGACCAGCTCACCGAGCCGCGGGCATGCATTGCAAACACGTCTTCGCAGATCTGCATCGCACCGGAAACGCTCAACAGCTTAACGGTCGTCGCGTAGTCGATAAAAAGCACTGAGTTCATGTGGGGTCCAAAGGTGTCGGGGATCGGCTGACGTTCAAACGGGTGGTCTGGTCAATGGCAGAGATATTCGCGAATGAGACCGAAATATCCGCGGGCGCCGGATTGCAGCTCATCGATGGAGATGCGCTCGTCTTCGGAATGCCATTGGTCCATATCTCCGGGCCCCCACATGGTGGCCTCGGCGCCCTTGGCGCAGAAGTAGCCGGCGTCCAGCGCGCCATGACTGTAGAAGGTCGGCGGCGACGGCAGCTTTACACCTTCGCAACCGCGCCGGATTGCGCTCGACAGTGGCCCCTGCGGCGCCAGCTCGGCGGGATGCATGAACGGACCAAACTTGGTTTCGACCGACCAGGGCTCGCCGATATCGGCGGCAGCCGCCACCGTGGCGAACACAGCCTGCGGATCGTCTCCCGGCAGCAGCCGCCGATCGAACACCAAGCGCACCTCGTCCTGCACCGTGTGGGTTGCCTCCGGCCATGAGCGCATCGACGTCGGCGTGAGCGTCGCCTGGCCGAGGCCCGAGTGCTTGTTATCACCGGCGCCAAGCGCCAGCACCTTGTCCAGCACACGCCGGGCGCCCTCGATCGCGCTCACGCCGGCCCATGGCGTGCTCGAGTGCGCGGCCTTTCCCTTGACCGTCACGATGATGTCGATGCGTCCTTTGTTGGCGAGCGCGACGCGGCCCGTCGTGCCGATCACAATGACGGCGGCGCGCGGGATCGCGCCGACCGCGGCGCAGATGCTCTCGGCGGCATCGTGACGCCCCGTTTCGCCGGCCGTGCTCACGGTGAAGATGAGCCTGCCGTTCAGCTTGAGGGTTGTCGCAGCCGCCTTGACGGCGCCGAGCGCGGCAGCGAGCGATCCCTTCTGCTCCGACACGCCGCGGCCTCGGATGAATTGCGCGCCGCCGTTTTCAATGAGCTCGCCGGCGAAGGGAGATTTCATGCGGTTCGCCGGATGCGTCATGGCATAGGCCATCAGCATCAGGCTGCGATCGTCGCGCTGGGGCCCAATTTCAACGATGAGGTTGCCCATCTGGTCGCGGCGGAACGGCAGATCCAGCTCCTTGACCAGCGGCACCACGGTGTCGGCGATAAAGCTTTGGATCTGCGGCTCGCTCTCGAACAGCTCTGTCTGCGGGCTCGGATGACGCACAAACGATTGCGTCCAGTCGACGAGGCGCTGTGACGAAATACCGTGCGTGTCCACGCCGTCATTGCTCATCAGTCTCACTCCGACAAAACTGCGACTACCCGCCAACTGGTCACCCGGTTATATTCCGGCTTGCAGTCATTTTGAGACCGTTGATGATCGATATCAACCCCGATCGGCTTCTGACCCATCTGCGCACATTGGCAACATTCGGCGCAGACGGCCGGGGCGTGAACAGGGTGGCGTTTTCCGAGGCCGATGTCAGTGCCCGCCGCTGGCTATCGGAACGGCTCGAGAAAGCCGGCCTGCATGCTTCCATCGATCGCATCGGAAATGTCTACGGCCGTGCCAGGAATTCCAAACGGACGATTCTACTAGGCTCGCACACCGACTCCGTGCCGACAGGAGGCTGGCTGGACGGAGCCCTCGGCGTGATTTATGGACTCGAAATTGCATTAGCGCTGCACGAACATCCCGCGGAGCAACCCATTGGAGTCGATGTAATCGATTTTCAGGACGAGGAAGGAACCGTGAGTTCGTTTCTCGGAAGCCGCGCGTTCTGTGGCGAGCTGTCCGACGCAAACGCAATCGCACTGGTGCCGTCGCAATCTGCGATCGGAGGCACGTCGGGCACGGCATCGATCCATCACTACGAGCGAAACCGCCATCTGGCCTATCTCGAAGCGCACATCGAGCAAGGTCCGAAGCTTGAAGCGGCAGGTTGCACGATCGGCATCGTCCGGGGAATTGTGGGGATTCGTCGTTTCCGAGCGCAGGCTTTCGGTCAGGCCGACCATGCCGGGACCACTCCCATGGACATGCGGCACGACGCGGCGCGCGCACTCTTCGACCTGATGGATCACGTCTACCGTGAATTCCCGCGGATCGGCGGTCGCGACACGGTGTGGAACATCGGCAGTATCTCGATCCGGCCCGGCGCGGCCAACGTCGTTCCGCAACATGCTGAAATGACGATCGAATGCCGCGACCTCGATGAAGGGGTTCTTGAAGATCTTGAGCAGTCGCTGCACGCTTGTGTCAAAAGGTACAGCGGCTCGGCTCGCATCGAAATCGAGCGGAGCTATTGCATTTCGCCCGTCGCAATGTCGCAGGATATCGTGAAGCAATTCGACAGCGGCGCACGTCGACTGCAGCAGAAAAGCCTCCACTTGCCCAGCGGGGCGGGTCACGACGCCATGATCCTCGCGAAAGTCATGCCAGCCGGAATGATGTTCATTCCGAGCATCGGCGGGCGCAGCCATTCAAGCGCGGAGGACAGCAAAGAAGAGCACATCGTTGCGGGCTGTCGCGTTTTTGCGTCCGCGGTCGACGGATTGATGTCGGATCAAGCGACGGTCGTATATACAAGCGCCGATGGGGAGTAAGAAATCGCATGTCCAACGCTGCCGAGGCCGTCACCCGACAGATCGTGGAAGCCACCGCCAAGTGCGGCATCACCACGATCGCAAGTCTACCGGACGGCTGGATCACCGACCTGATCGCAGCCTATTCGCGCGACAACCGGTTTCGGCACCTGGCGGTGAACCGCGAGGAAGCCGCGATCGGATTTTGCTCCGGCGCCTATCTCGGTGGCGTCGGCTCGATGGCGCTGATGGGAGCTTCAGGCTTCCTGACATGCATCTACGCACTGACCAAGATCAACTACACCTATCAGATACCGATCCTGATCGGCATCACGCTCCGTGGCCGCCCCGGCGATTCCGCGAAATTTCATCAATCCAACGGGCTCTATCTCGACGCCATCATTCAATCCATCGACATGCCCTTCATTCCAATCGAAAAATCCGAAGACATCCAGAAGATCGGCGTCGCCTATGCGCATAGCCGCACGTTGTCGCGACCCGTCGTCGTCGGATTCACACGCGAACTCTTGCGGGGGCAGGCATGATGCGCTTCGAGGACTGCTTCAGGCTCCTGCACGATCGCCTCAAGACCGAGCTGATCGTGACGTCGGCGGGCAATACGTCTGAACTCTGGTGGGAGATCAGCCGCGAGACCGAGCGCGTCTTCTATCTCGAGGCCTCCATGAGCCTCGCTTCGCTTTTCGCCGCAGGCATTGCCTATGGCAACCCGGAAAAGACGGTCGTCGCCTTCAACGGCGACGGCGCCTTCAACATGAATCCCGGGATGCTGTTTGTGGAACGGCAACTGGAGCTGCCGAACCTCAAGCACTTCATGGTTTCCAACCGGTGTTACGGCTCGACCAACGAGCTCACCATGCCGTTCAGCCATTCCATCGACTATGCCGCGATGGCGCGGGCCGCCGGGCTCAAGCGGGTCTATTCGATAACGAGCGTGGACGAGCTCGAACGGCAGCTCGACGAGATCGTCAAGACTCCGGGCCACACCTTCACCGTGCTGCACGTCGAGCCGCTCGGGCGCCATGCCGTGTCGCCGCCGCTGGACGGGCCGGAAGTCAAATTCCGGTTCGGGCGCTACCTCGAGCGCAACGGCGGCCGGCCGATCTTCGACACGCCGCTGACCTGACGATCCAAGCTACGTCAGGTAATCCAGCATCATGAAGGCATAGACCCGCGCCGAATCCGTGGTGCGCTCGACCGAGGCCATGTCGTAGTCGGTATGCGCC
The DNA here is from genome assembly GCA_963720385.1 of uncultured Alphaproteobacteria bacterium. Classification (GTDB taxonomy): domain Bacteria; phylum Pseudomonadota; class Alphaproteobacteria; order Rhizobiales; family Xanthobacteraceae; genus VAZQ01. Next base: position 21,557 of record CAVRFL010000010.1, read on the forward strand.
CACTGGTGCTCGCCGGCGCCGAAGTTCGCGGTCGGGATACCGACGTGGTTGAGGTAGCCCTGGTCGAAGGCCGACGGCGAATAGTAGGTCTCCGCCGGTTTGCCCAGCATGATCTCACTGCCGCGCAGAAGCGCCTTCACGATCGGCGAGTCAGTCGTCACCAGCGACGGATACATGAATGGGCCGAGCTTCATCTCGACGGCAAATTTCTTTCCGCTGACCGGATCCGGGACGGACTCCACCTCCTTGGCGATGCGCACGAGTTCGTCGAACGCCGCGTTCGGGTCTTCGCCAGGCAGGAGACGGCGGTCGAGCCTGAACTCGACGCGCTCCTGCACGGTGTGGGTCGAATTCGGAAAGCTCTGGATGTGATTGACGGTCAGCGTCTGCTTGCCGAGCTGGGGGTGGCTCTTGTCGAGCTTGGTCTTGATCAGGAGCCGCTGGATCGCTTCCATCGCGCCGGTGATGGCGTTGGCACCATCCCACGGCCGCGCCGAATGGCAGGGCGAGCCCTTCACGGTCGCGAACACGTCGATGCGGCCGCGGTTGCCCAGCGTGATCTTCAGCCCCGTGCCGCCGAGCACCGCCATGTCGGCGCGCACGCCGGCGCCTTCGACCACACTTTTGATGGCGTCGTGCTTGCCGGTTTCGCCCGAGAGGCAGCAGAGGAAGATCAGCTTGCCGGTGATCGGCACCTTTGAGGCGATCACGGTCTCCATCGCGTGCAGATAGCCGGCGAGGTTGGCCTTCTGCTCGCTCGCGCCCTTGCCCATCACGCATTCGCCCGGCAGGTCGTATTTCGCGCCGTCGACGACGTCCCCGTTGTAGGGATTGGGCATGGTGGAGGCCGGCTGGTTCATGGCGTTGCCGATGAACATCAGCGACTTGCCGCTGGTGCCGGCGCCGTGGGTCGCGATCAGATTGCCCATGGCGTCGTAGCGGACGTCGGCAAAGCCCATGGCGCGAAGCCGCGGCTCGATCGCCTTCTTGATGAACTCCTTGAGCAGCGGCTCGTCTTCCAGCAGATCGGTCTGCGGAGACGGTACCTTGACGAGCTCTATCAGCAGCTCCTTGCAGCGCAGGCGCGACAGCTTGGCATCGAGGAGCTTCTTGATCTCGGTCGCTTCCATTTTCTTGTCCTTAGGTGACCTCGGCGCCCCCTTTGCCCAGCCACTTCTTGATCCCCGGCCACAGCACGAGCACGACACAGAGGGCGAAAATCGCAGCCGAGAGCGGGCGCAGCACGAACACCGAATAATCGTGATCGGAAATCTGCAGCGCCTGGTGGAACGAGCCTTCGGCGAGCTTGCCGAGGATCAGCCCGATCACCAGGCTGATCAGCGGATAGCCATGCCGTCTGGCGAAATATCCAAACAGGCCAAAGCCGATCGCGACGAACACGTCCATTATGTTGCGCTCGTTAGCGTAGGCGCCGAACAGCGTGATGATAAGCAGCATCGGCGCCATCAACTCGATGCGCACAAGCGTGATCATGGCGAACCACGGGATCATGATGAGGTAGAGGATCGTCGCCATCAGCGTACCGATCAGGAGGCCCATGAAGAAGCCCCAGATCAGCTCCGGATTTGAGGTGAACAGCATCGGCCCGGGCCGCAGCCCCTGCACCGTCACGGCGACGAGCAGGATCGCGGCCGTGGCGCCGCCCGGAATGCCGAGCGTGAGCGCCGGGATCAGGCTCGTCGGTATGCAGGAATTGTTGGCGGCTTCCGGCGCGATGACGCCCTCGGGTGTGCCCTTGCCGAAGCGCTCCGGATGCTTGGAGGCGCGCACCGCCACACTGTAGGCAAGGAAATTCGCGGCGGTCGCGCCGAGACCCGGGATGATCCCGATGAAGGCTCCGAATGCCGTGCTCTGGGTCAGCGTAAAGGGATATTTGAAGGTGCCCCAGAAGCCTTCCCACAAGGAGCCTTCGAGCTTGCCGGTCTTCGCGATCGTTCCGCCCTCGATGATCATCACGATCAGTTCCGTGATCGCAAACAACCCAACCATCACCGGCACGAAGCTGATACCGTCCATCAGATAGACGTGGCCGAAGGTGTAGCGTTCAACGCCAAGGATCGAGTTGACGCCGATCAGGCTGACGGCGAGCCCGAGCGCGCCCATCGCCAGGCCCTTCACCGTCGAGCCGAGCGCCGCGGCCGAGACCACCGTCAGGCCAAGGATTGCGAGCGCGAAATACTCCGCCGGGCTGAAGGCGAGCGCGATCGTGACCACGGGGCCCGAGACGAACATCAGCAGCAGCACACCGACGATGCCGGCGACCATCGAGGCGCCGGCCGACAGGCCCATCGCGACCTTGGCCTTGCCCTGCTGAGCCATCGGGTAACCGTCGTAGGCCGTGGCGGCCGAGGAGGCTTCGCCGGGAATGTTGAGCAGTATCGAGGTGATCGAGCCGCCGAAGGCCGCGCCGACCGAGATCGAGGCGAGCATCAGCAGCGCCGATAGCGGATCCATCGTGAAAGTGAACGGGATCAGGATCGCCATCGCGACTGGCCCGCCGAGGCCGGGCAGCACGCCGACCCAGAGCCCGATCACGGTGCCGGCGACCATGAACAGGAACTGCTTCAACTGCAGCGCCGCCATCAGTCCCAGGTAAAGATTGTCGAGCATGATCCCTCAGTGGGAACGCAGACTGTCGATGAGCCAGTCGCCCACGACGCCATGAGGAAGATTGACGCCCACGACGTAGGGAAAGAACACGGCTAGGAATCCCACCGTAGCTAGGGCTACGACCAGGATCGTCCGGCGGTTTGAATAGCCCATCAGCGGTGGCATCACGAACATGGCGGCGAGAGAGGCGACGTAGAAGCCGAACAGCCAGAACGCGAGGCCGAATGCTGCGGGGGACAAGAGGGCGGTCGCGAACCGGGTCCAACTTGCACTGGCAGCCGGATCGTAGTCATCCACCACATCGGCCGGCGCCGCGATCGCGCGCCGACGCAACTGCTCGATCAGGATGACGAGGCAGAGCAGAGTTCCGGCGGCGCCGATCACCAATGGGAACAGCCGTGCATCGAACGGCAGCCGGATTGAAAGGACGATGACCCCACCGAAGATAACCAGGAGCAAAGCGATCAGAGCGAACTCTTCACGCCAGTAGTTCCTGACCCTTGAGTTGGTAGTCATTCGCCGTTCTGGGTTATCGTTTCACACCGTAGCGCCGTCATGGCCGGGCTTGTCCCCCGCCATCTCGCTTAGATGAGCATGTACATTCCTAAGCGGGATGCCCGGGACAAGCCCGGCCATGTGCAGGTGTTGGCCATCACGTCGATCACGTCAGCACGTCCTTGAACTTCTCGATCGCCTCGAGCTGCTTGGTAGTCAGTTCTTCGATCTGCGCGCGGTTGAGCAGCCGGATGAACTCGCCGGCCTTGTTCATCTGCTGGTGCAGCGCCTTGTCCTGGAACGCCTTCTCGAACGCGGCGCTGACAACCTGGATGCGATCGTTCGGCGTCTTCGGCGTGGCCATGGCGTACCAGACCTGGTCGATCGGCGTGACGTTGAAACCCTGCTCCTTGAGCGTCGGCACGTCGGGCAGTGACGGCTCACGCCTCTCGCCGGTGACGCCCAGGAAGTGCAGTTGCGCACTCATGCGCGAGCCCGATGCCGGCCCACTCATGGCAGCGTCGATATGGCCGCCCAGCACCGCGGGGTAGGCCTTCCCGGAACCATCGAAATGGGCCATCGCGAACGGCAGGTTCAATTCCTTTTGCAGCGCGGCAAGCTGGATATGGCTCGATCCGCCGCGGCCGATCGTGCCGATGACGACGCGGCGTTTCTTGCACTCGTCGACCAGTTGCTGGAACGTGCGGATTGGCGAATCCTTCTTCACGCAGAGCTGCCAGCTGATGACGCTCCAGCCGTAGATCGGAATGAATTGACTCGCTTTGAAGCTTGCGCGGCCGATGACCTCGTCAATCGCCCCGCCCGGAGCCGACTCCGTCATCATCACATAGCCGTCCGGCCGCGCGGTCCAGAGCTTCGTGCGCGCAACCCGCCCGCCCGCACCGAGGGCATATTCCAGCGTGGTCTTGACCCCTGCCTTTTCGAGGTATGGCTGGATGATGCGCGCGGTCGTGTCGATCGAGCCCCCCGGCGCTTGATAGATGAGCCAGTTGATTTCGCGCGCCGGGAATTTCTCCTGCGCGACAGCAGGCGAAGCGAGCGTTGCTGCGCCGACGCCGAACGCACCTGCGCCTGCCAGGAATTCGCGGCGATGCATTCCAGTCTTGCTGCTCATGTTCGCTCTCCTCTCCCAGGCCCTGCTCAATGGGCCGACGGCAACCACATTCCGAGGCCCTTCTCCAGCGCACGTTCATACAAAAAATGTGCCAGCGCAACGTCCTGCGACACCAAGCCCGTGGTGTGGATCAGGATGCGCTCGTCGTCGCGCTCGCGACCGATCTTGCGGCCGGAAACCAGTTCGTGGATTTCCGCATGCAGCTGTTCGCGCGAGAACAGGCCGGACTCGACCATCTTCCTGAACTGGGGCTGCAGCATGTTGAATTCCCAAGTGTCGATCACAACCTTGTCCATCTTCGACCAGCCGGCCGGGTCGAGTTCGCGCCGCGCGAGCGAAATGAATGTGCAGCCGGGTTTTAGCCATTCCTCGCGGCTCACGATGTCGCCCGACGTCGTGCCGCCGACCGCAATGTCGGAGCCGCGCACGACCTCCTCGACCGTGTCCTTCGGGATCACCGGGATGCCGAGTTCATGCGACCATTGTTCCGCGAACGCCTTGCGGGTCTCGAGCCGCCGCGATGTGCAGCGGATCTCCGAAAACTTGTACATGGTCGAGAGGCAGCGCAGCGAGTTTGTCCCCATGGTGCCGATGCCGACGAGGCCAAGCACCTTGGCATTCGTGGGGCCAACCCATTTGCAGGCGATGGCCGCGGCCGCGGCGCTGCGCGCTGCATAGCTCCAGTGTTCGTCGACAATGGCGAGCGGCTTGCCGGTATGAGGATCGGACAGAGCGATGTAGCGGGTGCAGTCAAGCCCGCCCACCGTATTGCGCACGCCGTCGTCGTAATAGTTGTAGATGCGGACGCCGGTCGTCGGCACGTCCTTGAGGAAGGCCGATTTCACGTGCCAGTGATTGTGGAAGTCCTCCGCAACGTCGAGCTTGAAGCTGTGAGGATTCGACCACACAACGCTGCCACGCGCGTGCATTTGGTAGACGTCCTCGCACACCTTGAGCGCGTCCTCGACGCTCAGGAGCCCAAGCGTGTCCTTGTACGGGACGAACAAAACCCCTTTGTTGTCGGCCACCCAATCCCCCTTAATGCGGCGCAATGTTGCGCGTGCGCGCCTCACTCGTCCAGCACGAAATCCATGTGCTTGCCCGAGGGGGCGTAGATTTCGAAGATCTCGAACACGTCTTTGCTCAGGTTGCTGAGCGAATGCCGCACGCCGGCCGGAATGTAGACAACGTCGTTCTCACGCACCGTGTAGGTCTTGTCCTCGATCGTCAGCGTTCCTTCCCCACGCTTGACGATATAGACGTTATCAGCATTGGTGTGATGGTGGTGCTTGCCGCGCGGGCCGCCGGGCACGAGCCGGTTGAGGTGCACATCGACCTTTTCGGTCCCAAGCGACGGATTAATGAGCTTGATCTGCTCGCCACGGCCAGGCTCCATCGGGTTGGTCGGGCACTCGTCGAGATGAAAGAGCTTAAACAACGCGACCTCCTGTGCGACTTGCTGCAGCCGCGGCTGACGGGCAATATCCGGGAACGATAGTCGGCGCTGGGCACGGACTCAAGGCACACTGGGGTGTCTGCCTGCCTGCCGAAAGCGATTTGCCAACGAGCGACATGCCATGAGCCGAACGTCCGCGATTGCACGCGCTCACGCTTATTTCGATGATGGTACGTTCCTCGCCGACTTGCGGCGGCGTGTCGCCATTCCGAGTTCGAGCCAGGAACCCGAACGCGCCGCGGCCTTGCGAACCTAACCTCGATGACGAGATCGTTCCTTCGTTTGCGCCGCTTGGGTTCACAAGCCGCGTGTTTGACAACCCGGCAGCGGCTGCGCCGCCATTGCTCGTGGCCGAGCGCATCGAGAATCCGAAGTTCATCACGGTGCTGGTCTACGGCCACGGCGACACCGTCCGCGGTCTCGACGATCTCTGGCGCAAGGGCCTCTCACCATGGTCGACCGTGGTCGAGGGCCAGCGCATCTACGGGCGCGGCACCGCCGACAACAAGGGCCAGCACTCCATCAACATTGGCGCGATCGCGGCGGTGCTGAAGGAGCGGGGTCGGCTCGGTTTCAATTTGAAATTCCTGATCGAGATGAGCGAGGAATATGGCTCGGTCGGATTGCGCGAATTGTGCGAGCAGCATAAGGACGGCGCGCTCAAGGCCGACCTGCTCATCGCCTCCGACGGCCCGCGCATCGCGCCCGACCGTCCAACCATCTTTCTCGGTGCGCGCGGCGGCCATCTCATCGACATGATCGTCGATCTGCGCGAGGGCGACCATCATTCCGGCAACTGGGGCGGGCTCATCGCCAATGCCGGCATCGTGCTGGCGCAGGCGATCGCCTGCATTACGGACGCACGCGGCACCATCCAGGTGCCGGAATGGCGGCCGCTGCTGCCACAATCGGTACGGCGGGTGCTCCAGGGTGTTGAGGTTGACGCCGGCGAGGACGGGCCGCAGATCGACCACAACTGGGGCGAGCCGGAGCTCACTTCGGCCGAGCGCGTGTTCGGCTGGAACAGCTTCGAGGTGCTCGCCTTTACGACAGGCACGCCCGAGCGGCCGGTGAACGCCATTCCCGGCCAGGCGCGCGCCCACTGCCAGCTCCGCTACGTGGTCGGCACCGATGTTGATGACATCATCCCGGCGCTGCGCCGCCACCTCGACCGCAATGGTTTCCAGAAGGTCGAGCTGCGCCGCGGCAAGGGCGGGTTTTTCCCGGCGAGCCGGCTCGATCCGGCCGATCCGTGGGTGACCTGGGCAGCCGCCTCGATCGAGCGCACCACCGGATTCGCGCCGACGATCCTGCCCAATCTTGGCGGCTCGCTGCCCAACGACATTTTCATCGACGTGCTCGGGCTGAAGACGATCTGGGTGCCGCACTCATACGCCGGCTGCTCGCAGCATGCGCCCAACGAGCATCTGCTCGTGCCGATCGCGCGCGAAGGGCTGGGACTAATGGCCGGACTGTTCTGGGACCTTGGCGAACCCGGCACGCCCGCGGTGCGCTGAAACTCAGACTTTCGCGCCCGTGCGGCGTGCGAGTTTTCTCTCCGGCCAGTACAATCGCTTTGACGATTCCCGAGTAGGATTACGAGTGGGGACTTTGTGCACCAACCGACTGTGTGCGTTACCCCATTGACTCATCAAGATGTTTCCAATCCTCTGTACGAACAGGGGACGGGGATTGGGGGCGGTAAGTGTTTCCAATTTTTCATCGTCTCCTCCAGCTCGCGGGGACGGGAGATTGTAGGCTCCCAATTGGATTTCAGAACAGGGGATGTCCGCTATGCCGAAGTATCTCGTGCAGGGTTCTTACACGGATCAGGGTCTGAAGGGCCTGCTAAAGGAGGGCGGCTCGAAACGACGAGCGATGGTGGAACAACTCGCCAAGGAGATGGGCGGCAAACTCGAAGCGTTCTATTACGCCTTTGGCAGCGATGACTTCGTTATTATTCTCGATCTGCCGAGCAATATCGACATGGCTGCCACCGCCATCGTCGCCCAGGCCAGCGGCATGGTGAAGTCTCGGGTCACGGTCCTCATGACTCCGGAGGATGTGGACCAGGCTCGTGCAAAGGAAGGGTCGATTTCCGCCCGCCGGCAGTAGAGGGGTGCGGACATCAGCGTTGAAATCATCGAAAGTCCGCTGCTCAACGCGAGCACAACACGTCACGCTATTCCTTCAAGAGCGGACAATGATTTGATGTTTCCTCACGTCCGCTTCGGGCCAAAAGGTCGGAATATCGGGAAGGTGCAGTTTGTGGATACGCATCAAAGATTCTGGTCGAGAACCTGCCCTGATCAGGCGGCACTGGTCGAAACGCTCTCATTGTCCGGCGAGTGCTACGCGCAACAGATCATCATAATGCATCGAAGCTTGCTGGCCATCGTCCGGGATGATGAGGTTTGCCGGCGCTTGATGACGACCCTGGTTCGGCCCAGTGGTGGCGCTGACCTATCTGCGCCACGGTCGACGTGCCCGCTCGCTTCCGCAAATCCAAGGCAGTCGGGGCCGTGTTTGGGCTGACGTGCTCCAAGTACCAATCGGGCGAGATCGATCGCAACGGCAGAATATCACGCTGCGGAGACGAGATGATGCGGGTGATGCTCTACGAGGCAGCTCAGAGCATGCTGCATTCGAAGAAATGGTCGTGGCTCAAGGCCTGGGCGATGCAGATCGCCAGGCGCCGCGGGATGAAAAAGGCAATCGTGGCGCTGGCCCGTCGGCTCGCCGTGATCCTGCACCGCATATGGGTTGATGGCACCGAGTTCCGCTGGACCCGGGAGCAAGCCGCAGCAGCAGCATGAAAACCGCGCAGGATCAGATCCAATAGGAGGAAACTCGAGCTCCACCGAGCCGGTGGAATGGTGTCCCTCGCGGGACGATGGATGAGGTGAGTTCGCATGTCCGCTTGGACCTGTCGTTACACTGACGACAAGGCCGACCCAAAGATTGTTCCACCTCGTCTTCGAATCCCATGATGGAAGGGCCTTGGTGCCGATTCCGAAGAGAAGCGCGAGCCCGTGGGCGACATCAACACTGTAGCGGGTGGATAGTCTGAAAGCGCTTGACCCTGAACGGCCGATTAGAGAAGCGGACATGTATGCAGGTTTTCCTTCGCCATGTCCGCTTTTGAGGGAAAAGCGGACTCGCTGTGCTCTCGCTTTGAGGGATTTCCGCAATAGAACTTGGCCGCCTCGTTTGATCCTGCCTCGGCGTAATCTTCAGTGCCGTCATCGTATGTGAAGATAACGCCATACGTGTCGCCTTTGATCTTCACGACCTCGGTTGCAATGACCTTGTGAGTTTTTGCGTCAGGCATCGCGCCTCGCCGCGTTTTAACCGAGGCCCACGAAATGCTGAGGGCCACCGAATGGTGTGCGGAGTAATACCGCCCAGTGGTTCCACCCTCTAGGTACACAGTACAATCGTCTTAACCGAGGCCCTGGCGAGTCGCGGCCCAGGGCCCCACGGGGCCGCCCCGCAGTTCGCTGGATCGCGTCGGGGCAGCTCCCGCCCTCTAGTAACCAAGACTCAGCGCCTCGGTTCCGCGAGGCGCAATCGCTAGGAATGATGTTTGGAACCAAGGCGGCAAGTGATTGTTATCGCGCCGGAGCCCGCCCCTCCCTTCCCCGTGACCTTCGAGGCTCCAAGATGGCAAAACCCCGCGTCCCCCCGCGCGGGGTTTTGCTTTGCAGAACGGGGAATCCGCCCTTTGTGCCAAGCTAAAATGGCCGCGAGAGGGTTCAGGCAGGGGTTGAGAATGCCAATCTATCATCTGTTGCAAGGCGAGGCTTTTCAGCCTGAGCACATTCAGGCCATGAGCACCGCATTCGAGGAGGCACTGAGCAAGCTCGTCTAGTCGATCGCACCGATCCACTCTGTGAACTCGTTGCAAAAAAGATCATTGAGCTAGGTCAGCGCGATAGTGGCAAGGGCGACACATCATTTCCGCTGCCGTAAACCGACGTGATCGGAGATGACGACGAGCACGATTATCGCCAGAAAAATTCCGCCTATAACGAGCCCGAAAGAGATATCGATCATAACGAACTCTCAAGCTCGGGCGGCCGCCGCGAATTTGCGGATGACCTTCCAACGCAACTTGTTACGCATGGCGGAAATATAGGTCGTCTATCGCTTTTCAGCCACGCCCCGGCCGCCCGCACGCCAAACTCCGTTGAAGGGCCACGCGTTATGTCGTCGCATGATGGCATCGGCTACCTTCACCCTTAACCTAGTTGATGGCGTCGGGGTCAGCGTCCGCGCTATGCAGCGCGCAAAACCGAACTGCGCAGTAGAGTGGACGTTTACCCCGTTATCGCTTCAAAATTCGTTGGCCCGACGGCCGGGAGCACGTCGATGATGAGGGCGCGCTTTTGCCGGACGACGCGGCCGCCCGTGATTATGCCATCGGATGATTCGTGAATTGAAGGAGGGCGGCGGCTGTGACGAGCGCGGCCTAGAAATGATCGTCACCGATGAATCAGGCGGCGGGGTTTTCGTGTTCCCGTTTGAGTTTTTCCAATGAGGCGGCCCTTTATCGCTTCTCGGCCACGTCCCAGGCGGCGCGGAACTCGGCTTGCGCGCCCTCTAGAGTGTCAGCGACACCGCTCGCCACAATGGCGCTCTGGATCGCGAGCCCGTTGATACCCCAAAACCACTATGTGCCCCCGGGATAATCGTGCTGGTAGATGCGACCGACCACTTTGGCGCCGTCCATCACATGGCAATCCGGCTTGGCGGAGGGCTTCCCGTCGGCGGCCATTTGATGAGGCGGAGGGTGATCGGCATTGCGCAATATAAAAGCCCCGCTGCGGTGTTACTTCAACATCGCGCCTTCACTGCTGTGCCATTTCATGTCCGCCGCGACAACGGGTCGCTCCCGTGTTCCCTCTGGCCGCGGCTTGTCGGTCCAGCGCGGCTTCACTGCTGGCGCTCGCTGAATCCTGCCGCCGTCAGCCACAGTTGCCAGTTCCGTTCAACGCTGGCTTTGGCCGCCTCGAATGTGTCGGCGTGACCGTGCGGCTGAAAGCCGGGCGGACCCACCATTATCGCGAAACTCCAGCGTCATCGCACGGCGTGGCTCGCCACAATGCTCAACACCTCCTTGCCAACGTGGGCAATGCGAAGATCGCCGTTGAGAACATCGATCTGCGTGCCGCTTGTGCCTTTGTCGCGAAAGATCAGCGCCATGACCAGGGATTGGATTGCGATTCGGCAGGAACAGGAAGCCGCTGCAGCTTGTGCCTCATTATCGTCGGGCGGGCCATTTGATGCGGCGGAGGACGAGGGGCAACTGAATTCTTCATGGGCGCCCAACTCGGTGGCCGTCGGGCGTTTTCATCCGGCCGTGGACTCGCGGGGGCGGTAACGAAAAGGGAGCCAAGTGCGAGGCACGCTCAGGGCACATTTTCTGCTGGCCGCTTCCGCCGCAACTCTTGCAAGTTAGAATTATCCACCTCGTGCCCGTCCCGTCACAGGAGGTACACCGCTCAGACCGGAGTGCCGTGCCGCAAACGGGACAACGATCGTTCTCTTTTGCGATGTGTGATTTCATAGCCGTTCTCTCCCCTTCATTGAGATCGTCAATTCAGGCGTAGGCAAACATGCATCATCCGACTATCGGTGCTCGCGGTAAATCATCCGGAGGTCTTAGGCACTTTAGGTGAATGCACGCACATGTTGCGTCGATCAGTTGAACTCACAGCCAATAGCGGACATGGCGCTCGCAGGGCAGGGAGTAGGATTTGAAGTGGGGTCTTGTGCAACAAACCTGGTACCAGCTACCGCGCCGCACATTGCGACGGGTGAGTGTCAGCAGCAAAAAATTCCTTGTTCTTCAAAATATCTTCCCTGATGCGCCTCCTACATTTCCCTGTTCGTGTGCGCAGGGAATTCGGCTGTAACTCGTTGAATTTGCGGCCAACTCCATCCTGACCATCGCCGATTAGGCCCGGAATCGGAGAAATTCCCTGTATTTTTCCCTGATATCAGGGAATTTGCTGCAAGAGACCGGTTCGCGCGATACTGCCACCTCAGCGGACCATTGTGCCACTTTCTGGCCGTTTCCGCCTTCGCAAAGAACGCTCGACAATTCCGAGGGTTAGCGCGACGCCTGCCGGTCTCTGCAGCTGGAAATCTGGCGTTCTTCGGCAGCCGTCGCAAATTTTGCTCGCCAGTCTCTGGTCGCGATTTTTCAATATCCAAATTTTGCTACTTGAGACTCGGTTCGAAAAGTACTGGGACCGGTTCGAAGTGCCGTACGTTTCCGGTGTTGGTCAGGTGTGCAACCTTCGACGACAACGGATGTCCGCTTCTCTAATCGGCCGATTGGGGTCAAGCGCTTTCAGACTATCCACCACGATAGTGTCGATGGCGCTTGCTTCGCAGCACAGCTTCGACCGGGTTGGCAGAGAAAAACGGCCCCGCCGCTTGGCTTGTGAATTACGTAGTCCGCGCTACCGACGCGTGCAACCTAGCTTCCGATGCCAGCGCTTCCGGCGTGTCGAGGTGGTTGAGCATTCGAATAAGCTTGTCTCGGGCAGTCCTTGCCTGCCGCTCTTTACCGGCACGGTGTAGCTGCGCCACTAGCGCTTGTTGCCGGACGATTAGAAGCTTCTGTTTAGATATCCGGCTCTGCTCCCGATCGATCTCTCTCGCTTTCATGACACGTACTCACTGGTACTCACTACGGGGCTCCTTTTCACTACGGGCTCCTTTATTGGGTTCCAGTAACAGAAGTCCGGCGCCCGAAAGCAGGCGTGTGGGCTCACACTGGCGGCGGTGGATGGCCGCCTGTATACATAAACGTTAAAGATGATGGTCTCGTTCCCCCTGTCGTTCCATCGCAAATCCCTGCCAGGGCGAGAGTTCTCCTATTGAACACATACCTGTCGCGGCCAACCGCGCCGGTCACTAGATCGGACCTCCGGTCGTCGATGAGCCAGTCGTTGCCGGCATCGCGAAGCCGACCCAAACGCGACGCTCAGATCGTCGGATGCGCACTCGAGCTTCTCCTGGGCAGGGGGCGCGCAGCCGATCAGGGTGGCTGACTTCCTGAACGCCGGAGCTTGCACGCCACCGCTAGAATCGGATGCAGTGTCCCAAGATTGGCCCTCGCCTGTGGGTCCAGACCCCCCGCTCAGGCGTTATTGCGGCGTCGTCGGTACGGCTTAAGTGAGGATCGCCAGGGAAGGGAACCCAATCGCGGCCCGCGGTCAACCCAATGGCAATCGGCGGCACGAGGAGCCTTGAACATGGATAAACCGAACTTCGTCCGCAGGTTATGGCCGGCGAAGGCGAACCATGCGCGTGGCGACGACCTCTTGCCCTTTCCTGCCGTAGCTTCGCCAGAAGAGGACCAGCTCGACGACATCAAGAGCGCGGTGCTCGCCAAACTGGCGCTGGAGATGGGCAAGGACGCCTCTGTCGCTACCGACCGCGACTGGTTCGTCGCGGCGGCGCTGGTGATGCGAGACCGCGTTATCCATCGGTGGCTCGCTTTCGACCGCATGAGCCAGGCCCAGGGCCGCAAGCGCGTCTACTACCTGTCTTTGGAATTCCTCATCGGGCGGCTTTTTGCCGATGTGCTCTGCAACCTTGGACTGACCGAGGTCTTCCGCGCGGCGCTCGGAGATTTGGGTGTCGATCTGAACCGGCTGCGAGCGGCCGAGCCGGATGCGGCGCTGGGCAATGGCGGCCTCGGCCGGCTCGCCGCCTGCTTCATGGAGAGCATGGCGACGCTAGGGATTCCCGCCTGTGGCTACGGCATCCGCTACGACCATGGACTCTTTCGGCAGGTCATCCGCGACGGTTGGCAGCAGGAGTATCCGGAGGAATGGCTGTCGTTCGGCAATCCATGGGAGTTCGCCCGGCCGGAAGTTCTTTACGACGTCCACTTCGGCGGCCGGGTCGAGACGAAGACCTCATCCGCGGGCGCCAGGCGTTCGGTCTGGCATCCAGCCGAAACCATCGAGGCGGTGGCCTACGATACGCCGATCGTGGGATGGCGCGGCCGGCACGTTAATCCCCTGCGCCTGTGGTCGGCACGCGCCGTCGATCCGCTGCGCCTCGACGCATTCAACATGGGCGATCACGTCGGCGCATTGTCGGAGCAGGCGCGGGCCGAAGCGATCTCAAAAATCCTCTATCCCAGCGATGCAACGCCGGCGGGGCAGGAACTGCGCCTGCGCCAGGAATACTTCTTCGTTTCCGCCTCGCTGCAGGACCTGGTGGCGCGCCATCTGCGGACCGATGGAAACCTTCATTACCTGCCGGAGCGTGCGGCGATCCAGCTAAACGATACGCACCCGAGCGTCGCCGTTCCGGAACTGATGCGCATCCTTGTCGATCTCCACGGCCTTCCCTGGGACGACGCCTGGCGCATCACCGTGGGGACGCTCTCCTACACCAACCATACGCTCCTGCCCGAGGCGCTCGAGTCCTGGCCGGTCGATCTGTTCGAGCGCGTTCTGCCGCGGCACCTGGAAATCGTCTATCGGATCAATAAGGCTCATCTCGAGGCGGCGAAGTCGACACTCGCGTCGATCTCGCTGATCGACGAGCATAATGGTCGAAAGCTGCGGATGGGACATCTTGCGTTCGTCGGCTCTCATCGGATCAACGGCGTGTCGGCGCTTCATACCGAGCTGATGCGCAAGACCGTGTTCCGCGACCTCCACGCGCTGCATCCCGACCGGATCGTCAACAAGACCAACGGAATCACATTCCGGCGCTGGCTGCTGCAGGCGAATCCCGGCCTCACCAAAGTGCTTCGCGAGGTCTGCGGCGATGCCGTCCTGGACGATCCCGAGGAGATTGCGCGTCTTGCCGACCGGGCTGAGGACAGCGGGGTCCACGAACTCATCGGAGCGGCCAAGCGCGCCAACAAGCTCGCGCTCGCGCGTTTCATCGTCGAACGCCTCGACCTGCGGGTCGACCAGGATGCGCTGTTCGACGTGCAGATCAAGCGCATCCACGAATACAAGCGGCAATTGCTCAACCTGCTCGAGACGGTTGCGCTGTATCAGGAGATCCGGGCCGAACCGAACCATAATTGGGTGCCGCGGGTGAAGATATTCTCCGGCAAGGCGGCGGCGAACTATGCACAGGCAAAGTTGATCATCAAGCTCATCAACGATGTGGCCAAGGTCATCAATGGCGATCCGCTGGTTCGCGATCTTCTGCGGGTGGTCTTCCTGCCGGATTACAACGTGAGCCTAGCCGAACGGATCATTCCCGCTGCCGACCTGTCCGAGCAGATTTCAACCGCCGGCATGGAAGCCTCGGGCACAGGCAACATGAAGCTTGCTCTGAACGGTGCGCTGACGATCGGTACGCTCGATGGCGCCAATATCGAGATCCGCGAGCACGTCGGCGCAGAGAACATCTTCATCTTCGGCCTGCGGGCGGATGAGGTCGGGGAGCGTCGGCGGACCGGCTTGGACGCCAGTTCGGTCATCGCGGCATCTCCGAGGCTTGCCGAAGTCATCGGCTCGATCGCGACTGGCGCCTTTTCACCGGACCAACCAGACCGATTCGCCGGTCTCATGGATGCGCTGCGGCATTCCGACTACTACATGGTTGCGGCGGACTTCGACGCCTATTTTGCAGCCCAGAGGAGCGTTGAGAAGCTGTGGCTGTCGACCTTCGACTGGACGCGCAAGAGCATTCTCAACACCGCACGAATGGCGTGGTTCTCGTCCGACCGAGCCATCGCCGAATACGCTCAGGACATCTGGAACGTACCGTTCGCTTTCCCCAAGGATGCTGTTCCCGGAGCGGAGGCAGCGACGTAGAGGGTTTCAACGATCCGTTGTCCCCGCGAAGCGGGGACCAACGCGACGGACGAGCAATCTGAGCAAGTGGCCACTGGATTTCTGCGTAGCGGGAATGAGCGGACCGAGGATCGATCAAACGCTAGTTGTCTTCAGGCTTGCCCCGAAAAGACAAGGACCGAGCGCGCCGGCGCTTGCACCTTCGAACCGGAGGGGAATTCCTGCTCCAACTCCGCCTCCCGGACGGTATTGAGGAGCGCAGTCCAGCGGCTCAATTCCGGCATGATCGGCAGCGTGAACCCGATCGCCTGGGATGCAGCGTTGAGCACGATATAGAGCGGCGACTGCCCAGGCTCCAACGGACCAAGGACGTAGGAAAGAAAGCGTCCGTCCGGAAAATTCCAATCTTCCGCGGTCATTTCCTTGCCGTCCGATGTGAGCCACAGGATGTCGTAACCGCTGTCAGCGCGGCGGCCATCCATCCAGCGCAGTGAGCGGAGTTGCGGAAATCGCCGGCGCAGTTCGGTGAGCTTGGCGATGAGCGAGGTCATGTCCTCTCCCTCGTGCCCGAGGCCAAGCCAGCCCACCCAACCGGTTTCGTTGTCCTGACAATAGGCGTTGCTATTGCCGCTTTGGCTGTTGCCGACCTCGTCGCCCGCGAGCAGCAGCGGAACGCCCTGCGCCAGTAAAAGACTCGACAGCAGGTTTCGCCGCAATTGCTGGCGCAATTGGATGATCGCCGGATCGCCGGTCGGACCTTCGATGCCGCAATTGCTGCTGTCGTTGATATCCGAACCGTCGCGATTGTCTTCGCGATTGTTTTCATTGTGCTTGCGCTTGTAGCTGACGAGGTCTGCCAGCGTGAAGCCGTCGTGCACCGTCACATAATTGATGCTCGCACGCGGATCGCGACCGGCGTGATTGAACATGTCGGCGGAGCCGGTCATCCGGCGGCCGAGGTCGCCGAGCAGGTTTCCCTCGCCGGCCCAATAACGGCGCGTCGTGCGTCGGAAGAGATCGTTCCATTCCGACCAGCCTGCCGGAAATCCCCCGGTCCGGTAGCCGTCGGGGCCCAGGTCCCACGGCTCCGCGATCAGTTTGACACCGGCCAGGACCGGGTCCTGCCGGATTGCGGCAAAGAAGGGCACGCCATGGTCGAAGCCGCCGGGTCCGCGGCCGAGCGTGGGCGCCAGATCGAACCGAAATCCATCAACATGGCACACCTCAGTCCAATAGCGTAGCGAATCCATCACCATCTGCAGGACGCGCGGATGGGTGAGGTTGAGCGAGTTTCCGCAGCCGGTGAAATTCTCGTAGTACCGCGGTTGATCGGGTTTGAGCCAGTAATAGGAGGTGTTATCGATACCGCGGAAGCTCAGCGTCGGGCCGAGGTGATTGCCTTCCGCCGTGTGATTGTAAACGACGTCGAGCACGACCTCGATGCCTGCGTCATGCAGCCGCGCAACGGTCGAGCGAAAGGCATCGAGCCCACCGTAGCGCTGGTCGGGGGTGAAGAAACAGAGTGTATTGTAGCCCCAATAGTTGCTCAGCCCGTGCTTGACCAGATGCCATTCATCGATGAAGGAGTGGATCGGCAGGAGTTCGAGCGTCGTCACGCCCAGTTGCTTGAGGTGGTTGACGACGGCGGGCGCCGAAAGAGCGCGAAAGGTGCCACGCCACTGCGGGGGGACATCGTCGCGCAGTTGAGTGAGTCCCTTCACGTGCGCTTCGTAGATGATCGTATCCTCCCAAGCCACCAGCGGTTGGCGGTGCTCCCGCGGGGTGACGGTCTCGTCGACCACCATGGCTTTCGGCATGGCGCGCGCATTGTCGTGCCGATCGAACGACAGATCGGCCCTTGCGCTGCCGGGCCGGTAGCCGAAATGCGCTTGGCTCAATGTGAGACGGCCAGACAACTGCTTGGCGTACGGGTCGATGAGGAGCTTGTTGCCATTGAAGCGAAAGCCACGGTCAGGCTCATAGGAGCCATGGACGCGATAGCCGTAAAGCTGGCCGGGGCCGACATCGGTGAGGTAGCCATGCCAGACGTCCTCCGTCCGCTCAGGCAATGCAATGCGCGCAACCTCGTGCCTGCCATGAGCGTCGAACAGGCACAGCTCGACCTTTTCGGCATTTGCGGAAAACAGCGCGAAATTCGTCCCGCGATCGTCCCAGGTTGCGCCCAACGGGTAGGGCACGCCGGCCGCAAGCCGCGCGCTACCGTTCTGGGACGAGAAAGATTGCAGCCAGCGGCGGAATGACAAGGCTCACCTCCGGGACGTCGCCCATCAACGTTCTCACCGCACCTGCGTTTCCAACGTTGCTGCCGCCGTAGACCGCGGCATCGGTGTTGAGGACTTCGCGCCACGTCCCGGACAGTGGCACCTTGATACGATAGTCCCGATAGACCTCAGGCGTGAAGTTGACAACGACCAGGCAGCGCTCGCGCGCGTCGCGCCCTTTTCGCAGCCAGGCGAAGACGCAGTGGTCCGTGTCGTGCATGACCAGCCAGTCGAACCCCGAGCCGTCGCAATCGAGCTCGTGCAGGGCGGGCACCGTGCGATACAGGCGGTTGAGATCGCGCACCAGCGACTGAATTCCAGCATGCCGCGGTTGCTCGAGCAGATGCCAGTCGAGCGAATGATCGTGTTGCCATTCGTTCACCTGGCCGAACTCGCTGCCCATGAACATAAGCTTCTTGCCGGGATGGCCGAACATGAACCCGTAATAGGCCCGCAAGTTGGCGAAGCGCTGCCAGTCGTCGCCGGGCATTCGGCCGAGGATCGAGCGTTTGCCATGCACGACCTCGTCGTGCGACAGTGGCAGGATGAAGTTTTCGAAGAAGGCATAGTGGAGCCCGAACAGGATCTGCCCGTGATGGTGCTTGCGGTAGATCGGGTCTTTGCTGATGTAGTCCAGCGTGTCGTGCATCCAGCCCATGTTCCATTTGTAGCCGAAGCCGAGCCCGCCCCAATCGACCGGGCGTGACACCATTGGCCATGCGGTCGATTCTTCCGCGGCCGTCGTTGCATCGGGAAAGCGCGAAAAGACTTCGGCGTTGAAGCGGCGTAGAAACGTGATCGCTTCGAGGTTCTCGCGTCCGCCATATTTGTTCGGAATCCATTCGCCCTCCGGCCGGCTATAATCGTGGTACAGCATCGAGGCCACGGCATCGACCCGCAGTCCGTCGATGCCGTACCGGTCGAGCCAGAACAACGCGTTCGCGAGAAGAAAATTGGAAACTTCGGTGCGCCCGTAATTGTAAATGAGCGTGTTCCAATCGAGGTGGCGGCCCTGCATCGGGTCGGCGTGTTCATAGAGCGCGGTTCCGTCGAACCGTGCGAGGCCATGGGGATCGTCGGGGAAATGGCCGGGAACCCAGTCGAGGAGGACGGCCAAGCCGGCGCGGTGGCAGGCATCGATGAACGCGGCGAAGTCGGCGGGACCGCCAAAGCGGCTGGTTGGCGCGAACAGGCCAGTCGGCTGGTAGCCCCAGGAGCCGTCGAATGGATGCTCAGTCACCGGCAGGAATTCGACATGCGTGAAGCCCATGTCGCGAGCATAGACCGGTAGTTGATCGGCGAGCTCCCTGTAGCTGAGCCAACGGCTGCCGTCTTCCGGACGGCGACGCCAGGAGCCCAGGTGCACTTCGTAGATCGATATCGGCGCACTCAATGCATTAATGTCAGTGGGAGCCGGTGTTGGCCGAGCGACTTTCGTCTTATCGACGACGATCGAAGCGGTCCGCGGCCGCAGCTCGGCCGCGAATGCCAGCGGATCCGCCTTCAGCGGCAACATCGTCCCGTCGGGTCCGATGACCTCGAATTTGTATTTGTGTCCGGCGGCGGCGCCCGGGACGAAGATTTCCCAGAAGCCGTTGCCGCGCACGCGCATGGCATGACGCCGACCGTCCCAGGAATTGAAATCGCCGACCACGCTGACGCGCCGGGCATTGGGTGCGAACACCGCAAATGCAACACCAGCCACGCCGTCGAACACGAGCGGATGGGCACCAAGCTTCTCATAGAGATGCATATAAGTCCCTTCGCCGAGCAGATAGAGGTCGACGTCGGACAGGATCGGAGGAAAGCGGTATGGGTCTTCCAGCTCGACGACGTTTTCGCCGAAGCGCGCGCGCACGTGATAGCGCTCTGACTGCTCGGCCAGACGACCCACGAACAAGCCGGCGTCGTGAACGCGCCGAAGACTGTTTTCATGCCCTCGCTCGTCGACGACGGCAACTTCCGCGGCGTCGGGAAGGAAGACGCGCACCACCGGATCGCCGTCTTCGACGTGCAATCCGAGATATTGGAACGGATCCGAGTGCCGTCCTTCGATAACCGCGTAGGCCTCGGGTGAAAGCGCGGTCATACTGTGCCGTCCCCCGATCGCGACAGGATTCGGGACAAGCCGGCGAGCGGCACGCGCAGCCACTCGGGCCGGTGCGCAAGCTCGTATTCGACCTCATAAAAAGCCTTCTCCAGAAGGAAGAAGTCGAGGAGCCGGGAAGCATCCTGTGATTGGCGCGGCCAAAGCCTCGGGTCGCGCATGGAGTCCCGATATGCGGCGAGAGTGGCGGCAACCGCGTGCTCGCGCCATTTGTCGAGCCCCCGTGCGATCTTGCCCTGCTCGTCGGGGGCCGAATTCGAGTGCGCGCACCAGGGCTGCGGTGGCGGAGTAATCGATCGAGCGGATGAGACCGGCGACATCGCGCGCGGCCGGCGCTTTGCGGCGGCGCTCCGCAATGCTGCGTCGCGGCTCGCCTTCGAAATCGATGATGACGACATCCTCCTTCACGACGAGCATCTGACCCAAATGGAAGTCGCCGTGGTGACGAATTTTCATCGCATCGATGGTATCCGGGAAGAGTTCGCGCAAGCGCGCACGCAGCGAGTCGCGATGAGGAACAAGTGCATCGATCAGCGCTCGATCGACGTCGTTGACGCTCGCCTGTCGGCGTACCAGTTCATCAAATACGAATTCGGAGCGCTGCAGAACGTTGTCGATCCAGATCCGGGCATCGTCAGGCGTGATCGGTTCAGGCGCGAACTCCGCCACGTCGTCACGGCTCGCAAGCGCGAGTTGCAATTCGGCCACGCGCCGACCCACCGCAGTCATGCGTTGGAGATATGCGGCCTCCTCGTCGCTGTCCACCGCCGCCTCGGACGTCAGCAGGCGCTGCTCTTCGACGTAGCGGTCGAGATAGGCGTTCGTCACCGACCAGCCATCGCCCTGGTTTTCGACGAAGCGGTGAACGACGGCGACCGCGCTTCGTGCATCTCCCTCGACAAGTTCCACGGTTCCCAACAGAGCCGGGATGTTGGCAATGGGGGCAGTTTCAGCCAGGAAACGACCGATCTCGATCTCTGGATTTATGCCCGCTTCGAGGCGGCGAAACAGCTTGACGACATAATCGGCGCCGGCCAGCGCCGTCGTATTCGACTGTTCCGTATCGATGGCGCGCACGTTTTCAATCGCCGGCAGCGGGGCATGCGAAAATGCGCCAATTGGTCTGAATTCTAACCGCCTTTCTTGGCTGCCGACAGTTTCCGAGGCACGAATTTTCTCGAGCACGGCAGAAATGAACTCACCATCGGCCGCGACGTCGAGGAGCGTCCCTTCACTCGGTCCGCGGCGCACGGCCGCAAGCGAATTCATGTTTCGTCGCTCGTGATCGAAACGAGTCCACTTGATTGTCAGCGGTAGCACATAATTTGCCGTGTCGCGGCTGCCTTTGGTCTCGACCAATGCAAGCGCCAGCCCCGGGTCGCCGGCGGACATCGGAATGGCGGTCCTGAGATGGGCCGTGACCGATGTGTTACCCCTCTCGGCAAACCAGCGTCGGCCGGCAAGGAAGGCGGGAAGCACATCGCGCTCCAGGATCGACCGGGTGCGACCGTGCAAAATCGAGTTCCAACCATGCGTGACGACGAGGGTCTCGAATTCGGGCGCCAGGCTCGGCGCCTCGATCGCCTCACCGGTCTTCTCAATCAACTGGAACCAGAAAAATCCATACGGAGCCAGCGTAACCACGTAGGGTTGGTCCCCGATCGGCGGAAAATGCTTTCGCCCGAGCATTTCGAGGGGAATACGACCACGCCATGGCGACAGATCGATCTCGGCGGCTTGTGCCGAACGTGACAAATTGGCGATACACAGCAAGACTTCATTTTCGTACTGCCGGGTGAAGACGAGCACCGAGCGGTTGGCCGGCCGTATGAAGCTGAGCGAGCCGCGGCCGAAGACCTTGCTCGATTTGCGCACAGATATCAGGCGCTTGGTCCAGCTGAGCAGGGAGGCGAGATTGCGCGACTGCGCTTCCACGTTGACCGATTCGTAGCCGTAGACGGGGTCCATGATCATCGGCAGATAGAGGCGTGCCGGATCGCAGCGGGAAAACCCGCCATTGCGATCGGGTGTCCACTGCATGGGCGTGCGCACTCCGTTGCGGTCGCCCAGGTAAATATTGTCGCCCATCCCAATTTCATCGCCGTAATAGATGATCGGCGTGCCGGGAAAGGACATGAGCAGCGAGCTCATAAGCTCGATTTTGCGTCGGTCGTTGTCCATCAAAGGCGCAAGCCGGCGCCTGATCCCAAGATTGATGCGGGCCCGTGGATCGGTGGCATATGTCGACCACAGATAGTCGCGCTCGACGTCCGTGACCATTTCCAGGGTGAGTTCGTCATGATTGCGCAGGAACAAGGCCCATTGGCAATTTTCCGGGATATCGGGCGTCTGCCGCAAGATATCGGTGATCGGAAAGCGATCTTCCCGGCCAATCGCCACGTAGATCCGCGGCATCAGCGGAAAGTGGTAGGCCATATGGCATTCGTCGCCCTCGCCAAAGTATGCGGCGACGTCCTCGGGCCATTGATTGGCCTCCGCGAGCAGAAGCTTTCCCGGCGCATGGGAATCGAGTTCGGCGCGGATCTTCTTGATGATCGTGTGAGTCTCGGGAATGTTTTCGCTGCTGGTACCTTCGCGCTCGCAGAGATAGGGAATGGCATCAAGTCGAAAGCCGTCAACGCCGAGATCGAGCCACCGCCGCATGACCTGGATCATCGCCCACAGCACGCGCGGATTGTCGTAATTGAGGTCTGGCTGGTGTGAAAAGAAGCGGTGCCAATAGTAGGCGTTGGCTTCGGAATCCCACGCCCAGTTCGATTTTTCGGTGTCGTTAAAGATGATGCGCGTACCGGAATAACGCTGATCCGTGTCGCTCCATACATACCAGTTGCGTGCATCGGTATTCCACCTGCTTCTGCGTGCCCGCTTGAACCAGGGGTGCTGGTCCGACGTGTGATTAATGACGAGCTCGATGATGACCCGGAGCTTTCGCCGCTTGGCTTCCTGCATGAAGCGGCGGAAATCCTTCATGCTTCCGAAGTCGGGATTCACGCGACGATAATCTGCAATGTCGTAGCCATCGTCGCGCCCTGGCGACGGATAGAATGGCAGCAGCCAGAGTGCCGTGACGCCGAGATCCTGCAGGTAATCGAGCTTGTCCGTCAGTCCGGAGAAATCGCCGATACCGTCATTGTTGCTATCAGCAAAGGCCTTGACGTGCAGTTGATAGATGATGGCATCCTTGAACCAGAGTTCGTCACCATGCAGCGACCTTTCGGTCTTGATATCGGGAATGATGTTCACAACACGACCCTTATGCCGCCGTACAGCGGAATAGCAGGGCGGGGTCCGCTTCGGGATCGATGCGCAAGCGGACGCCGCCCCACTCGAGGGTATGGCGTTCACCGGTGATCAGGTTTTCGATCTCGCCGACTTGGCCGCGGATACCCGGCGCTCCGATCTCGATATCGCCGAAATGGAACCAGAACTCCCGCGGGCCCCGTTTGGTCAGCGCAATCGCGACTGCGACGGCGTTGTCGCCGGCAACCGATTCCTTGACGAAACCGATGACGTCATCGTCGTCTACCGCCGCGAAGCGCAGGTTGCTGGTCTGCAGCAGGGCGGGATTGCTTCGTCGGATCCGGTTCAGCTGGCCGATATAGTCTTTGATGTTGCCGGGTTTGGTCCAGTCTCGGACCTTAAGCTCGTATTTTTCGGAATTCAGATATTCCTCCCTGCCCGGGATTGGTTCGTGCTCGAGCAGCTCGAATCCATTGTAAATCCCATAATTGCTCGACAGCGTCGCTGCGAGCGCGACGCGCGCCTTGAAAATCCATGGCTCGCCGCTCTGGAGATGGTACGGCAGTATGTCCGGCGTATTCACAAAGAAGTTGGGGCGGAAATACTCGCGCTCGGGATAGCGCGTGATCTCGCTCAAATAGCTCTGCAGCTCCTGCTTGCCCGTGCGCCAGGTGAAATAGGTATAGGACTGGGTGAAGCCGAGTTTGGCCAGTGCCTTCATCACCTTCGGCCGCGTGAAGGCCTCGGAGAGAAAGATCACGTTGGGGTCGATGGTCTGGATTTCGCGGATCAGCCACTCCCAGAAACCGAACGGCTTAGTGTGCGGATTGTCGACGCGAAAAATGCGCACGCCTTGCTTGACCCAGAACAGCACGACATCGCGCAAGGCAATCCAGAGCTTCTCGCTTTCGGCGCAACAGAAATCCGGGTTGACGATATCTTCGTATTTCTTTGGCGGATTTTCTGCATATTGAATGGATCCGTCGGATCTGCGCTTGAACCATTCCGGATGCTCGGTCAGCCAGGGATGATCCGGCGAACATTGGATCGCAAAATCAAGCGCGACTTCCAGGCCGTGAGCGAGACACGCCGCGACTAGGCGGCGGAAATCGTCAAGCGTGCCAAGTTGCGGATGGACCGCATCGTGACCACCCTCCGCGGATCCGATCGCGTAGAGGCTGCCGGGATCGCCCGGCTCGGCGCGAAGGGCATTGTTGCGTCCCTTGCGGTTGGTGTGACCGATGGGATGAATCGGCGGGAGATACAAGACATCGAATCCGAGCGATGCAATATCGGGCAGTCGCGCGATACAGTCGTCGAACGTGCCGTGTCGGCCGGGAACGCAACCTTGGCTGCGCGGGACCATTTCATACCAGGCGCCGGCGCGGGCGATCGGCCGGTCGGCATGGAGGGGGACGGTCGCACTTCGGATCAGGTCTGACTGCAAGCTCTTGCTGGCAGCGGCGGCGAGCTGGTCCGACAGCAACGCCGCCAGATCTCCGGTCCGGTCCCATTCCTGACAGGCCTGCTTTATCGCCTGAGCGTCGGCTGCGATGCGGGGCTTCAGCGTGCCCAAGAGATTGCGGCCCTCGGCCGCCTCCAACGTCACCGCGAGCCCGGCGTCGCGCTTGATGAGAATGTTGCGGCGCCAGGTGGCGAAGACGTCCGTCCAAGCCTCTATGGCATAAAGATAGCGGCCGGGATTGGGCGGAACGAAGCTTGCGCTCCATCGGTCATTATCATGGAGTCGCATGGGCACGCGGTGCCATTTCGAATCGCGCTCCGCACGCCAAATGAGTTCGGCCGCAAGGACGTCATGGCCCTCGCGCACGATGTCGGTCCAAACGTCGAATGTCTCGCCGGCGATTCGCTTGACCGGGAAATGACCCGCATCAACGCTCGGATAGACGTCATCGATCAGAAAGCGGCTGCCGGAAAAGGCGCCAATTGAAGCCACGCTCACTCTGCAACCATGCGCCAATGGACCCCCAGGAGTTGGCCGCACTCTCCATCGGACGGCTGGTGGGCCGACAGTACGGAAAGCGCGGCGGCTCCAATTGGTTCCCGTGCGGCAAAATCGGGTCCGGAGGGCCAGTGGCTATTTTCCCGATGCTGCAGCACGGTAAGCCAGAGTTAAGGCTGAAATTTTCTGAACTGCATCGCAATATTGCGTCATGAATCGGGTTGCTACGGAGCATATCGCGGCGCATGACTCCCATGTTCGGGGAGTTTGGCGCGAAAGAGGGACTCTTGCCAAAGGCTTTCCCGGACATGGACCGCCTAGCTGAGCGGGCAGCCCAGTGGGGCATCGCGACCGAATACGTCGATGGCCTCGGACGCCGGCGGATCGTCGAACCGGAGGTGCTCTCTTCAATCCTCAACAATATTGCTGTGCATGGCGAGCCGGCGCGGCGGATGTTGCCGCAAATCGCCGACATCCGGCAAGGCGGCGATCGCCTATTGCGGCTGGCTGCTCCGGCCGGCTCTCGCATCCGATGGGAAATCTTCGCCGACAACACCATCGCTGCCGGGGAGGGTGCCCCACCCGCGATCGCCTTGCCCAAGAATTTGCCGATCGGGTGCTTCCGCCTGCGGCTGACCGCGGAATCGGTTGACGGCAGGCGCGATGAACATGCGACTCTGCTCGTTGCCCCCAGGCGCGCCTATCAGGGCAACGACAATCTTCCGCATCGATCATGGGCGCTTGCAGTCCAGCTTTACGGTGTCCGCTCACGGCGCAATTGGGGTCATGGCGATTTCACGGACTTGAGCGGCTTGATCGAGCTTGCCGCCGAACTAGGTGCGGCCGGCGTCGGTCTTAATCCCCTGCATGTCCTCTTCGATGATCGAGCGGACGAGGCAAGCCCCTATTTCCCCAGCAGCCGGTTCTTTATCAATCCGCTCTACATCGACGTTGAGGCAATTCCAGAATTTCCTGGCCTAACCCCAGCCGAAACAGCAAAGGTTGAGGATCTTCGGGAGAGAGACCTCGTCGACTATGGTGGCCTCGCCAGGGTTAAGCTTGACGCTCTGGCGCGTGCCTTTGAAGGCTTCCGCAAACACGCAAGCGGGCAGCAGCAAGACGAGTTCGAACGGTTTCGGCGCGAGCGCGGCCCCGCATTGCCGCGTTTTGCATGTTTCGAACTGCTGCGCCGGCGCTTCGCCGGGCCTTGGCGGGAATGGCCAGCGGAATGGCGAGAACCTCGCGATGAGACGTTTGATCGGCTTCGGGCGACCGACGGTGATGCAGTCGCCTATTTTGAATTCGTGCAATGGATCGCCGACCAGCAACTTGGGCATTGCCGTGATAAGGCCAAGGCGCTCGGCCTGCCTATTGGCCTTTATCTCGACGTCGCGGTCGGCGTCCGGAGCGATGGATTTGACGCCTGGAACGATCGGGATGGCGTCCTGCCAGCGCTCGAAGTGGGCGCCCCACCCGATCTTCTTAGCAGGGAGGGACAGAAATGGGGGCTGGCCGGAGTCAATCCCGTCACGCTGGTTGCACGCAACTGCGAACCTTTTCGCCAGGTCCTGCAGGCCTCGATGCGGTATGCGGGGGCAATTCGGCTCGACCATGTCCTGGGATTGAAGCGCCTCTATCTCGTTCCGAGCGGTATGAAAGCCGATCAAGGCACCTATGTTCGCTTTCCCTTCGAATCGCTCTTGGCCGTTGTCAGCCAGGAAAGCGTCAAGAACAATTGCATCGTCATCGGCGAGGATCTCGGGACCGTTCCGGAGGGTTTTCGCGAGACCCTCGCCGACTGGGGCCTTTGGTCATATCAAGTGATGTTGTTCGCCCGCGCCAGCGACGGCGGCTTCATCGCGCCCGAACACTATCGCGAGAACGCGCTGGTGACATTCGCGACCCATGACCTTCCGACCTTCGCCGGCTGGGCGGCCGGCCACGATCTAGCTGTTAAGCAAGCTTTGGGCCTCGATCCTGGCGAGAGCGATCACGCCCGCGCCGCGGCCCAGGCCGCGATGCGCAGCACCTTGTCAGGGCGCGGACTGCAGCGGCTTGATTTCCTGTCGGTCACGGAATTCCTGGCAATGACGCCGTCGCGGCTTGCGGTCGTTGCGCTGGAAGACGCATTGGGACTGATCGACCAGATCAATGTGCCGGGCACCATCGAGGAGCACCCCAACTGGCGCCGTCGCCTGCCGGTCCCGCTGGAAGACCTCAAGCATCAGGGCGCCTTGACGGCAGCCGCGACGGTGATGACTTTGGCGGGAAGGCGTGTGGCTAGCAGGCCAGAACACAGTTAGCGTTGGATTGCCATTCCGACTATGGACACGATTCACACCCGGCTCGGATTCCACAATCGGCCATGCACAGCAAAACCTAGTCCGCTGTGATGTTGTCTATGGAGAACCCGCTCTGCTGCGTCTCGAACGCCTGATCCTATTGGGCTTTGTGTACCGAAATCAGATTTGGTAATATCGGTGGTGAAGTCCACCGCGTACCGAGTGAGATGATGACGCCGAAGCCCTCGATCCCCCTATGGACGGGAGCGTTTTTGCTCAGACACTCCCGCAAAATCTTTTTTCGACAGCATCGGTCAGAAGCGGAAAACCGCGAGACGAGGGTAACAAGTCGGCTTTGACCCCATGAGCGGACATTACTCTACACGAGAGGCAAGTCAGCTTTGGGCCAGAAGCGGACATTGGAGCCAATTTTGGCCTTCCGCAGACGAGCAAGTACTGTATCCTCATAGCCGCTTTTAAACACCATTTGATCAATTTTCAGTCGCTGCCAGGACAACGAGGAATCCGACTATGATTGGCCGCAGAGATATTCTCGTTAGATCAGCAATAGCGCTGGCAGTGTTTCTCATCACCGATTCCACAACGACCTTCGCACAGTCCGCGACCGTGCTCCCCATGGGCGTCAAGACGATGTCGGTCAACGGCTATGACATGGCTTACGTGGAGCATGGTAGCGGCCGGCCCCTTATAATGGTGCATGGCGCGATGAGTGACTATCGCGTTTGGGCCACTCAGATGGAGCCGTTGGGCCAGAGCAATCGTGCCATCGCAGTCAGCCTGCGCCACTATTTTCCGGAACGTTGGAACGGAAAGGGCGGAAGGTTCTCGTGGCAACAGCATGTTGCCGACATGATCTCCTTCATCAAAACTCTGAAGGTCGGCCCAATCGACCTTATTGGTCACTCGCGCGGCGGCATTGTTGCGTTGCAGGTCAGTCTCGTCGAGCCTGGCCTTATACGCAGCCTGACACTCGCCGAACCCTTCCTGCTCTTGGACGAGACTGGTGGTTTTGGCTCGAGGTTGCAGGAGAATACAGCGGCCAGAGCAGCGGAAGCGAAACAAGTCGCGCGGATCAAATCCGCTCTCAGCCGACTACTTGAAGGCGATATCGAAGGTGGACTAGAAATTTATGCCGACGCCGTCGGCCAGCCTGGTTCATGGAAAGCTCGTCCGGAAACCGATCGCCAAATTTTTCGAGATAATGTTTGGACACTTAAGGGTATGGAGGAGGAGAAACGCCCCCCGTTCGTTGCAAAGACTTGGAAGGTCTTAGTATGCCGGTCCTGCTTGTTGGCGGCGAAATCAGTCCCGCTCGGAACGCCGAAATCCTCAATGTCATCGAGCCCTGCGTAAAAAATCGGGAGAGAGTCACTATTCCAAACGCTTCCCATGGAATGAATTGGATGAACCCGGCCGCGTTCAACCGAGCGGTCTTGCAATTCTTGTCGACGCGTTAGCCAGATCAGACTTCGTAATTACAGGCGCCGCGACTTCCGCTTTGGGTCACGTGTGGACGGCGCCCTGGCAAGAGCTTTCTGACGTTTTTGCAGCATTGGTCGGGTGCGGTCACGTGTCCGGCCTGTTGATGCGGCAGGTGTGGCCGCTGGCCCTAATGCTCTGCGCGGATCGGGTCCCAATCGAAAGCACGCACTCGGAGGTGCGCTGACCCAAACGGGCTCTCCCGATCCCCGGAACGACCATGTCTGCATTACGTCGTCATGCCCTCGCCAATTCGGTGAATCTTCCATTCCTGTCGCCTATGCCGCCGGCAGCAATCTCGGCTCCTTGAAGCATTCCCCACGCACCATCATGGCCCAGGCCATCCGCGCGATCTTATTAGCGAGAGCAACGGCAGCGACCCTGATCGGCCGGCGTTCCATGATACGCGCGAGCCAGAGCCGCTTCGTTCCATGCTGCCGCGCATATCGAATGACAGCCATGGCCCCGGTGACGAGCAGCCATCGCAAATATCGATTGCCCTGCTTTGATATCCCGCCGAGGCGTTCTTTGCCGCCCGTTGAATGCTGCCTGGGCACCAATCCGATCCAGGCCGCCAGATTGCGTCCGGACGAGAACGCTTTCCAATCGCCCACCTCTGCGACCAGGGCGGTGGCGACGATTGGACCAATCCCGGGGATTTCCTCGAGCCGCCGGCTTTGTTCACACGAGCGGTGCCAGGCATGGATGCGCTTCTCGATAGCTCCGATCTCTGCCGTGATGGTTCCGTATTGGCGAGCTAGAACATCGAGGCTAAACCGCGCGGCCGCTGGAAGGCGATCGTCATCTTCATTAGCAACGATCTTGAGCAGCTCGGCCGTGCCGTTTCGGCCCTTCGCCGAGATGATGCCGAGCTCGGCCATATGCCCGCGGATCGCATTCGACAGCATCGTTCGCTGACGAACCAGAAGCTGGCGGCTGCGATGCAGCATCAAGCCGGACTGCTGCTGTTCAGATTTTGCGGGCACGAAACGCATCGACGGCCGCGTCACCGCCTCGCAGATGGCGGCAGCATCGTTGGCGTCGTTCTTGCTGCGCTTGAGATAGGCCTTCACATAGCTCGGCGGCATCAGCCTCACCGTGTGGCCGAGCGCTTGAAGCGTTCGGCTCCAATGATGAGCGCTCGGGCATGCTTCAATGCCAACCAGGCAGGGCGGCAAGGCCGAAAAGAACTCCAACACCTTGGCGCGGCTCACACGCTTGCGGATCACCACCGCGCCATCAACATCCACGCCGTGCACCTGGAATACCGACTTCGCAATATCGAGACCAATTGTGATAACCTCGCCCATGGACGGCTCCCCTCGTAGTGGTTGCTTTAACGCAACTACCCTTTGGCACATCGATGCCGCAGAGTGGGCGCCGTCCACAGCATCAGAAGCGGAAAGGCTCGGACTGAGCAAATCACGTCCGCTCTTCCCTCAACAGCAGACATTGAGGTGATGTCTCCACACGTCCGCTTCGGGCCAAGAGCGGAAGCCCTATTGATGCAGGAACAGGTCAATACGCAGCGAGTGAAGCTCGGACAGGAAGCCAACGAGGTCTTGCAGGCCACGGCTGACTGATGCTGTATTTTTCAGACTAGCAGCCCCGTCCCTTTATTCTCGAACTTGAAAAACCAATGCACCCACCTGTCGCGGTTTGCGGCGGGGTGCAGTCTTCGCACCGATAGCGAACAGGTTGGACTATCCTTTTGGAAGGTTCCTCACGTCCTGTCGCATTTCAAGGCATGTAAGCCATTCGGCATAACTCGGCATGTAGACTTTTGGGTTGACGCACAGCGATCTATCTGCGGGCAAAAAAGTGTTCCATTTCTTCATGAGTTGGGCGCGAGCCGCATTCTCATGCTCCATACAACTTTTGAACGTTGCAACGGTGCTGTCGCCGATAGCTTCAAAAACGGCTTTCGTTGATGCCCGACAAGATGCTTCGATGTTGATGGTGGGGAGACCTTGCGCCACGGCGGCGAACGCATAAAAGCCGAATGCGGCCGCCCCCAATCGGGGCAAAGCCACTCGCAGCGAAGTCACAAGAAAAACATGCATCGGACCTCCAAGTGCGCGCGGCTCCACGCAAAGGCTGACAATAGGGCGTTTAAGGTCGCGACGTGAGACTGCGCGCTAGCAGCCATGAAATCTCGCAACGGGGTGCTCTGTTCCGGCGTCTCAATTGTGGATCGTATCAGACCGCCCCCAACGCTGCTAGCGACTAAGCCCCACCTGCTCGCTTTACCCGGCTGGCATCCTTTCGAAGGCAGCGCGCACAGTCCGCATTTCCGGCCTGGATGTGCCCATAACACTAACGGTGGCCGCACTGCGCAGCGGCGTAAGTCCGACGTCTCTTGAGGGTCAGACGCGGACCTAGTGGTTGCAGAGACGCGACGTCCGCCTTGGGTCAAAAGCGGAAGGCACAAAGCGAGCACAGCGAGTCCGCTTTACCCCCGAAAGCAGACGTGCGAGCAGACATCGCTTGATGTCGGCTAAGGGCCAAAAGCAGACGCGCCCGTGTTTCCTGCTTCACGGTTCTTGAATTTTTATCGGCTCGTGTCGGCCGTTGGGCTCGCAGCACTTAGGTGACGCGACGCGCCGTTGCGTCACGCCCAGAACGGCTTTGCCTCGGCGAAGGCGGCATAAGCCCGCTCCGCCTCCTCGAGCACGGGCGCGATGCGTGCCTCCTCGCGGCCCGACAGGCGGCCGGCAGCGAATGCCTTCTTGGCGGGGTCGCTGCGCCGCCTGCGGCCGCCACCCTTGCTGTCGGCGAGGCGTTCTGACAGCTCCTCGTGCACGGCAATGTCGTTCAGGTCGCCGAGCGCATCCTGGAGCTTTTCAAGGCTCCCCACGAAATTCTCCCGGCGGCGCGTGGACTTCTTGGCGGGGAAGGCGCCCGCAAAGAATTCCGCGGCGTAGCGGAGTTTCTTTGTCCGGATGCGCAGTCGATGCCGGCGCTGCGGGTCCAGTTTGTCCAGATGCTTGCCCTGTTTGAGAATTTTCTTCCATCGGCGGCGCAGCTCGCCCGCAGCGACGTCTGCTACCGGCCGTTCCCGGAGCGCGCATGCGACCACATCCGGGTTTCGCGTCCAATCTCCCGCCTCGATCCAGCCGGCGGTATCGAGAACAAGAGAGCGAAAGCGGGGGCTTTCGACTGCCGCATGGGCCCGCGCAACGGCGTCCTCGTGTCGCTGCCGCAGTTCGCGCCCGACGACGGATACTCCAGGTCGGTGCGGGTTGCCGGCCGCGGCGGGCTTCACCACGCGTTTGAGAAATATGTCAAGCTCGCGCGCCGGGCCGAGCTCCCCGGTTATCCATTTGAATTCGGCCTTCAACGCGTCTGTTTGCGGATTCGCCAACATGTCGGAAAACAAGGAAATTGCCGCGCGCAACCGCCGGAGCGAGACCCGCATCTGGTGCAGGCCGTCCGGGTCGCCATCGAGCATGATGGGTTGGTTGGCGACCAGTTGGTGCAAGCACGCCCTGGCTATAACCTGGAAGGCAGACTGCACGTCGTTATCGGGTGCGATCGCGATCGGCTTGGCTTTCACCGCGGCGGGCTTCTCGTTTGTGAGAAGCGCATAGCCGCGCTCGGCTTTGCTCCTGAACGCCAGCTGCACCGGCACTTCCTCCGCCAACGTTTTCGCTAACTTGAACAGGTCGGCGGCGTCTCCTTGCTTAAGCTCAAGCTCCAGTTCGCAAAGCGGTGAGGACTTGCGGCCCGTTTCGATTTTTCCTCTGTCGATGCTAAGCTCGACCTCGCTGTCGCCGCTCCGAATCTGGAAGACTTTGCGGTGCACGCGCGTTGCGAATACGGGCTTCAGGCGGCGTCGCAGCTTCTTACTCAGCAAGGGCGCAAGCGCCGTATCGCCGGCCGCGTCGAGATCAGGCTGCTTCGCGCGGATCTCGTGCTCCCATTCGTTGCGGTCGAACAGGCCCGCGCTTGCGCCATTTTCCTTTTTGATGGTCTGCACGTGCCGGCGGCCAATTCGGCGCACCCGCAGCGACAAGCTGTTGTTGTGCAGCTTCAACTTCTTGGTGTCGAAATAGACCGAAACCAGGCTGGCAGGCTTGCGCGCCGATGCAGCCCTGCCCTTGAGCAGCGAGCTCCTGCTCAGGCGTGGCAAACTAGGAATCGGCACGTCGAGCTTTAGCTCGATTTCACGAGGAGGAGACATTGGGGATCACGCAATGATGGACGCCTATCAATATTTGCGCATCAGACGGGGGATTTCCAGGGC
The DNA here is from genome assembly GCA_963720385.1 of uncultured Alphaproteobacteria bacterium. Classification (GTDB taxonomy): domain Bacteria; phylum Pseudomonadota; class Alphaproteobacteria; order Rhizobiales; family Xanthobacteraceae; genus VAZQ01. Next base: position 54,703 of record CAVRFL010000010.1, read on the forward strand.
CAGCTCGCGAATTGTGACAGCGTAAACCATTGAGGTGGCGAGCTATTCGGCTAAACGACGCGCGAGCAACAGCGGAACTGAAACGGTTCCCGCTGTTTGTCTGCTTCGGGGGTCAGAAGCGGAAATCCTCAAAGCGAGCACAGTGAGTCCGCTTTCCCCCGAAAGCGAAGCGGCACCAGCACTGCGTCTAATGAGAACGTAATATCAATGTTTTAAGCGTGCATTGCTTCCCGACGGCACGGCCAGGGAAGCGCCAGGGAAGCAGCCACGCAGGACCCCGCGAGGCCCCGCAGGGATCAACGGCTCGCGGCGGCCGTGTCCGGGAACGTGTCCGAAAAGAGCGATGTGGCGCTTGATCTCATCGCTGGTGTGCCCGAAGGTTTCGAGGGAGGATGTTGCCGATCCGCTTCGATCAGGTCTGGCTGGGCGTCCGCTGGCGAACGTTCGCACTAGCGGCGGTCCTTGCAGTTGCAATCACGGCGCAAGTAGCGGCAGAAAGCCAAGCCGTTTGCCATCGGTTGATGCAGAACTTTAATTGGGTTGATGGGACTATCCTCAAGGGCTGCCAGCCCGGTGATGTTCTGATCGCGCAAATGAACAATGTCGCGCCCGCAGCGATTGTCGGGCGCTATTGCGATCTCCGCTTTTCGATCTTTAGCGACAAACGGTCGGACACCGACCATACAGTCGTCTGTAGATTGCGGGAGACCGCGCCGGTCATGCGTCCAAATCCACAGTGACGGCGGCCCGCAATTGGCAGCGGACCAGCGTTGCGAGCTGCTTCTCGTCGGCCGGGTCACACAGCTTGATCTGTCGCACGATGAAACGCTCCATCGCGAGCGAGTGACAGTAAATTTCGAGCAGGTGCTGACTGCCAGCGAACCAGTCAGGCCGATACTGTTCGGTGATATCGGTCCAGAGCGCCTTTTCTTCGTCGCTCAGTCGCTCCGGCGGCGCTGGCCGCTGCTGACTGACGTCGACCACAACAAAACTTGCGGCACTACGGCGTCCCGGTTGTCGCATCATGGGTCACGCTCGGGTCAGTCCGGGGTCGAACGACGGTGCGGCACAGGTTAGCGCAGGGTGACCTCGCGAAAAAGGGCAGATAGCAAAGATCGGCCGCCGCCGTGCCCGACCGGCAGGCACCTATCGCATTTTTTTAATGCCCCCCAGGCCCCCAGTTCGCGCCGACGCTCGCTCTGAGCGCGTGGTCGTTTCGGCAATGTCTGCTTTGCCCCGGCGGGTTCAACCTGTCACTGCAACACCGCTCGTAGTCTATCGGCAGGAGTTTTCAAAGCCCAAGGTCTTTCGTGGTCGTTGGTTGAGCCGGAGAGCGATCTTGTTCAGGGACGCCTGAGAAAAGTGCGAGAGATCTGTTCCTCGCGGGAAATACTGTCGCAGCAAGCCGTTGGTGTTCTCGTTGCTGCCACGCTGCCAAGGACTGCGTGGATCGCAGAAATAGACCTGCACGTTGGTGGCGATGGTGAAGATCTCTGGTCAGCCATCTCCTTGCCTCGATCCCAAGTCAAGGAGCGGCGCAGCTCCCGCGGCAGTTTGCGCACGTGTTTACCGAGCGCGGTGACCACGGTCGCCGTGTCCTTGCTCGGGATCTTGAGAAGCATCGTAAAACGAGTATGGCGCTCGACGAGCGTCGCGATGTGCGTGTTGTTCGCTCCGGCGAGAAGGTCTCCTTCCCAGTGGCCTGGCACGGCGCGATCCTCGGCCTCAGCCGGCCGCTCGCGGATGGAGACCGTATCGACGATCTGTCCCAGTCCGCTCTTCGTGGTACCGCCCTTGGCTTGGCGCATCTGCCGCGCGGTACGCAGGTGTGCCATTAGCTGCTTCTTCAGCACGCCACGTGTCTGAATAAAGAGACTGCGATAGATCGTTTCGTGAGATACCTGCATGCCTTGATCGGCAGGGAATTGCCGCTTTAGCCATCCAGAGATCTGCTCCGGCGACCACTGCAGCGAGAGTTTCTGGGCCACGCGCCATCGTAGCCCCGCATTCCGCGTCAGGCGACAAGGCTTGGGCGCAATGCCTGCTCCCAGGCGCGCGTATCAGCCTCGCTTGCGCGGTAAGCGCTGCAGCCGCCGTTACGCCTTATCTCTCGACTTATAGTCGAGGGCGCTCGTCCGAGGTCCTGTGCGATCCGCCGTATCGACCGACCGGCGGCAATGCCACGCGAGATCTCTTCGCGCTCCTCAAGCCTCAGCGCTACCGGAGCTCTCAGGCGTGGCGCTGGAGCAATTCCTCCATTGACAGCCAAGATCCGATAGACGCCGCTCTTGTTCCTCCTCTCAAGCGCTCGAGCGATATCCGCCACACATTGACCGCTCTTCCAGCGCTCCCAGAGCTCGGCCCTCTGCTTCGGCGTGAACCATGTCCGCGCATGTCCCTCCATCCGCACACCTCCTATCTGGCAAGATTAGAAGGTGTTGCGTCGATCGGTTGAACTCACACCCCGAAAGCGGCCAAATAGCAGACATCGCGGTAGGTCCGCTTAGGGCCACAAGCAGACATTGGCGACAGTCGGCCCGCTATGTCCGCTTAGAACTCCGAAGCAGACATCGAATGCCCGCTGGTCATTAGCGGACGAAGCGATCGGGGCTACTTTGGCGCTATTGGCGACGTCAGCCATCGGCCAAAGGCGCGCACATTTTCAATGAACAACTCCGCGACGGGGTTGAGCGTTCGGTTTTTCAGGGTAGCGACGACGATGGGTCTCGGTTGATCGGGCAAGGCAACCGGCAAGGCCTTCAACGGCTGGTGTTTGGCACGCAACAGAACCATCGAAGCCGGCAGCAGCGCAAGGAAATGGCCGGCCGTCGCCCGTTCGGCCGAGGCCGTCCTCGTCTCAGCTTGCGCGCAATGATCGAGCCAAACTTCAAAGCCCAGCGGCGGACCGTCTCGTAGGACACATCGATGCCACGCTCGGCGAGCATATCCTCGACGTCGCGGTAGCTCAGAGCGAAGCGGAAATAGAGCCAGACGGTGCTGGATGACAATGCTCGGAAAGCGGTGGCGGCGGTATGAGAGCTTGTCCATAAGCGAATGCTATACGGCCCGTCCGTACCAAGCCAGTGTGTTACTGTGACAGTGCCCTTTCAAGCGATCCGAGAGTTCCCGATCTCGATCGCCCTTTCGCGACAGGTCGTCCGCCGCATGTCGCGCACGAAATTGCGGTCGTCGAACTCGGTCGCTCGATGCATCGTCGCGAGGTTGTCCCAAATGAGAATGTCGCCAAGTCGCCACTTGTGCACATAGACGAAGCGTGCCTGAACCGCGAAGTCCATTAGCTCCTTCATCAGCGCGCGCGCCTTGTCGCGCGGCCAGCCGACGATATCGCTAGCGTGCGAGGCGAGATAAAGCGCCTTGCGACCCGAGGGCGCGTGAACATGCACCAGCTTGTGGCGCACTGGTGGTCGAGTCGTGCGCTCCTCCTCTGTTGGCTGGGGTCCGCCTCCCTGCTCACGGCTGTACCAATAAGAATGTTCAACGACGAGATCCTCGAGCCCCGCCTTGCGATTGTCGGATAACGCGTCCCAAGCCGCACGCATATCGGTGAATTCAGTGTCTGCGCCAGAGGGAGGAACCGAATGGGCTGCAAGCAATGAATATGTTGCGCGCACGTCGCGGTAGCTCGCATCTGTGTGCCATAAGCGGTTTGCTCTCTTGAAGGCGAGACGGCGGTCGTCGTCTTGGTAGATCTTGCCCACATCGTCGAGATTGCTCTGGTCGATAATTTCCGGATAAGGCACACGTACGTCCGTGCCCTTGATTTTTTGGGCCTTGCCGCGCTCAAGTGGGCCAAGCCGCGAACTGAAAGCGATGTGCTGCTCGTTTGTTGGCGGCTCATCATGGCCGATAACGCAAACGACATAAGTCGCAAGAGCGGCTCGCACCTCATTCATCGTCGCCTCGTCCACCGGCCGGCGGATATCGACGCCCGTCAGGCGCGCGGCGTAAAGCGGGTGCAGCGGCTCGATACCGATCATCATGTGTGTTCTCCTTTGATGGCCATTAGCCCTGGTCCCATGTTGTCGAAATCAACCGATCCTCGTTTCCCTTCTTGTAGGGCTGCCGCCGCGATTGCCCCGAGCGTAAGACCTGCCGCCGAAGTCGCCGTTGGCGATGCCGGCACAACCGCGCACTGGCCAGTCATGGCCTTTCTGGCACGAGTAGCTTGCCGAGATAGGAGAGCAACTCGGGCGGGCTTCTTTCCATCCCCGCGACAAGCCCGCCAACGGTCGCGCCATCAAGCGGACTGATGTCGAGACTCATTTTTTCGGCTTCCTCGCGTAATGCCTTGCTATTGGCCGCCTCTATAAATGCCTTGCGCAAAGCCGCTTGACGGTCGGCGAACAGGCCCGGCGGCAGCACGTAGGGGCGCGCGAATTGATACGGCACATCCATGGCGTCGATGATGGCGCGTCCGCGATCATCGCGGGCAAGCTCGCGCGCGGTCGGCACATCGGCTAGCTCGGGAAGACGCGTCTTGTGGCCCATCTGGACCAGCGGATGCACCGGGCCATCGGTTCGTAGCCAGTCAGGATGGGTCGCTTTGACGGAACTGAGCCCCACCATACGCGCCTCGATTTCTCCGCGCGCAAGCGCGAGCGTTAGGGAATTGCCATCGCCGTAACCCGTGATCAGTTCCAATCGCATCCCTGTGACGTCTCGAAGAAGGCGCGCCAATGCATCAGTGGCCGAGCCGGAGCCCGACCCGCCGACCTTCAACAGCGGTCCGTCGGGGCGAGGGCCTTCATGGTCGCGCCGAACGCACGGCCGGATTAATGTGGCCTTCGCGCCCGAACATTTGACCACCTTGGTCCCGCTTCTCGGCTTGATCGAAGTCCTGCTGCAATTCATCGAGATGACGACTATCGCCCGATCGCGGCCTTGGCCTTCTCGATCACGGCCTTCGGATAGTTCGCGAACTGAATGAGGAGCTGCTCCACCTGTTCGCCGGTTGCGGGATCGATGTCGAGATCGACTCGCTGCGCATCAGCCAAGAATTCCCGGTCCCTCATCGTGTCCTGGAACGCCTTGCGCAAGGCTGCGAGTCGCGCTTTGGGCATGCCCGGCGGGCCGGCCAAGGGGCGGCCCAGCAATCTTTGGTAGAAGTGGAACTCCAGGACATTTCTGTCTTGGTCCGTTTTGACGTAGTCGAATACGCTTGGGACATTGCCGAACTCGTCGGTCGTCTTCGGTCCCATTTGGATAACAAGTTTGAGCCGGCCTTCCTGCAAGTCCTCCAGCCGCTGCGACTTGATCGCGGAAACAATCAAGCCGCACGTGCCGTTCACTTCGCCCCTCTGCATTGCGAGATAGGCGTCCACAACACCTCGATATCCGCTGACCAAGCGTACTCTTGCCCCGAGAACGTTCTTCAACAGCAATGGGTGCTGATAGGCAACCGAGGTGGCCCCCGACGCACCGAAGACTGTTTCCTTTGTCAGCATGTCCTGGAACGAAGTCGCAGCGCCCGGGAGCTGCCAAACGCCGCAAAAGGTGAGCTCCTGGTTCATGCTGCCGATCCAGCCGAACCTGGTGGCGTCGAACTTGGCCTGGTCATTTTCCATCAGCGGCTCCATGGCGGCCGAGGCAGAAAATACGGCGAGTTCGGTGCCGTTCCTGGGCGCGACGTTGTAGATATAGTTGGCCACTTTCAGCGTGCCGGCGCCCGGCATATTCTTTGGAATAACGGCCGGATTGCCGGGGATGAAACGCCCATAATGCCTAGCGAGAACACGGAAGGAGGCGTCGTTCGAACCGCCCGGCAGGAAGCCTATATTGATGCTGATCGTTTCACCCTTGAAGTCGGCAGAGGTCTGCGCCACGGCGGATCCGCTGGTGGAGTCCGCGAACGTGATTACAAGGAATGCTGTGGCAAGAAGCAGCTTGCTCCGATGCCCCACGCTGCTTGATTTCGGAATTGCCGGCGCAGACACTTCATTGCGTGCTCCCAATCTCAAGCACCGAAAGGGGTCCGCAAGCGCGCTCTCGACATGTGCAAAATTGGGGGCAATGCCGAGCGATGCCAGAAGCATTCTCCAGAGTCGGCATGGTCGTACTCCTCGGCTAAAACCGGTGATTCTTTGCAACGGCCGTTCTGACGCGCGGCGTGATTGCAGCCATAGAAGAGGCCAAATATAACGGGTAGTCCCTAATTCGTTTCACCAATGAAAGCGGACGCTTGTGGCAAAAATAGCCGATTGGGACGACCACATCGGCCGCCGGTTGCGGTTGCGGGACCTGCGGGTGTTTTTCGCGGTGGTGCAACTCAGGAAGCCTCACCAAGGCGGCTGAGCACCTCCGTGTTTCCCATCCAGCCGTGTCGCAGGTCATCGCCGACCTTGAGCACACCTTGGGTGTGAAGCTCTTCGATCGCAGCCCACGCGGGGTCGAGCCTACGATTTACGCTCGCGCGCTGCTCGCACGCGGCCGAGTGGCATTCGATGAATTGCGACAGGGGATCAGGGACATCGAGTTCCTGGCCGATCCCACCACGGGCGTGCTGACGATTGGATACCGTGAATCGATGGCCGTCACGATCCTTCCGCAACTCATCGAGCGATTTGCCGAAAAGTATCCGCGCGTGGTCATTCACGCGGACGGTGTTCCTGCCCCCGGCTTCAAGTTCCCGGGATTGCATGATCGAACATATGATCTTGTCCTCGCGCGCAAGCGGACGCCGTTCCCAGACGATGGCGCCGCGGATGACCTAAATGCGGAAATCCTTTTCGACGATCCATTGGTCGTTGTGGCGGGCATGCACAGCCGATGGGCGCACCGTCGTAAAATCGATCTCGCTGACCTCATCGACGAGCCCTGGGTTCTGTCTCAGCCCAATACATCGACCTACGAATGCGTAGCGGAGGCTTTCAAAGCGCGGGGCCTCAGCGTGCCGACGACAAGTCTAGTGACCTATTCGATGGATCTCCGTGCGAAAATGGCAGCCCGTGGCCGGTTCATCACGGCCGTTCCGAAGTCGGTGCTGCGCCACGGCGGCGAGGGATACAAGTTGAAAATGTTACCTGTCGACATGCCCACGCGGCCATGGCCGATTACGATCTTCACGTTGAAAAACCGAACCTTGAGCCCGGTGATCGAGCGCTTCATCGAATGCGCCCGCGAGGTCGCGAAATCGATGACCCCCAAGCCGCAATCGCACAAGTCGTGAGCCCGCCCGGCGGCCCCAATTGCGCAGGCCTTCACCCAGGCCAATGTCTCTTATGGGTCACAAGCGGAAATCCTCAAAGCGAGCAAATCGAGTCCGCTTTCCATTCAATAGCGGACATTGCCTCATTAGCTCCAGATCGGTTCAATCTTCTCGGGCGTTATAACTTCCACCTTGCGGTCGACGATGAATTCCGCGCCCGCCGCGCGCCACGCCTTCAAGTGTGGTGTCTCAAGATGGCGCGACAGGGTATCGCGCGATGACCAGCGTTCAACTACGACGAGTCTGCTCGGATCGTTCACGCTCTGGTGCATGTCATAAGATATGCAGCCATCTTCCTTGATCGTAGCAGCGACAATTTTGCGCGCGGCCGCAAAGACCTTCTCGGTCATCTCGGTTCGGATGCGCAACTCGGCGATGACATAGATCATGGCAACCCCATTGCATGTTTTGCGACAGGTTTAAAAACAGAAGATACCACGGCGCCATCGGAAGTCTGCTTTGGGTCAGAACCGGAAATCCTCAAAGCGAGCACAGCGAGTCCGCTTTACCCCCGAAAGCAGACGTAAGCGCGGACATCGCTTCATGTCTGCTTCGGGCCAGGAGCGGACTCTGCAAAGCCCATTCGTAGGCCAAAGTGTCAAACGGCTTTCGTCGGCAATTCAAAACTGAAAATCGTGCCGCCGTTATTGCCAGCGGTTACCCAAATTTTTCCTTCATGAAGTTCGATGATCGACTGACAGATCGAAAGACCCATCCCCATGCCATGTTTTTTGGTTGTAAACATTGGCTTGAAGATTTGAGCGAGGTTGGCGGGGTCAATTCCAATCCCGGTATCTTCTATCGACAACTGTACACTATCGTGCCCGTTCAGTTTTGATTTTACAGACAGCACACGCGGCTGTACCGACCGCATGGAATCGATGGCATTCATGATCAAGTTCAGGATCACTTGCTGCAACTGGACTTGATTGCCGAATACAGGCGGAATTTGATCGTATAGCTCCAATTCAAAATCAATCTGATGTTTTCGTAAATCGATTCGGAGCAACTCCAAAACCGTCCCGATCAGTTTATTGATATCGATCCAAGATTTGTCTTGCGCATCCTTTCTAAACATCGATCTGACATTTACGATGATGTCGTTTGCGCGATGGCCAGCAGACTCAATTTGATTCAACGCGGCTTTCGCTTTGTCTATATCTGGCTTTTCCCATTCGAGCCAGCGTCGGGCCGCACTGGCACTCGCCACAATTCCCGTCAAGGGTTGACGGATCTCATGAGCGATTGAAGCTGACAATTCTCCTGCTGTCGCTACGCGATTCATATGAGTCAACTCAGCCATGGAACTACGTGCCAGGACCTCCGCAAGGTGGCGACGCCGATGCTCGTAAATCAGAAAACCGATCAACGCGGCCTGCAACAAAATTAGTGCAGAGATGGCCAGAATCTGCGCTCGATAGCGCTCCCATGCGGTCAGTTCTCGGAAGTGGATCTCGCTTCCAGGCGGCAGATTGCTTTCGCTGATGCCCCAGCGTTGCATCTCCCTCCAGTCGAATTTGGGCGCTGCAAACCCGATCGGTGGCGTTTTGATGCTTCCCGGCACCTCACCGGCAAGGATGCGCAAAGCAACGCTGGCCGCCATGCGGGCTCTGTTTTCCACCGAAAGAAGCGGGCCGCCGACAATTCCTTTGCCGAAGTTGACGTCATAGTAGCTGAAAATAGGCGCGTTCGCGACCGCGTAAAGTCTGGAAAACACGGTGACGTCCTCATGGGTGGTGCCTGCCGCGTCGGTCAACAGCACGAAGAAGAAGATCGCCGATCGCGGCGGAAGCGTTGCGGCGCGCTTCAACATCTCGTCAAATGGAAGGTCGTTGAAATATTCGATAGACACACGCTTTGCGTACGGCCGAAAGGCGGCCTGTGTTTCCTGCACCCAAAACCGTTCGTTTGGGGAATTGCCGACGACGACTGCGATATTGGTCGTTTCCGGACGCACCTGCAGGATGTTCTCGATGATCTTTGTGATATCAATTGAGGTCGCGATGACAGCGCCGTTTACCTCAAGTTCGGCCGGAAGTCGACGCCCTTCCGCAATCGCCAGGACAGGGGCAGCGGGAAAGAGCTGCGATCGATATTGATATAACAGCCTCGCTGCGGAGGCGCCGACGGGCACGACGAGGTCGAGCCTTTTGTCGGGCAAGAGCGCATTAAGATAATCTGCGTAACGGCGTACTATGGGTTCATCAACAGGGCGTGCAGACAGGAGCGGGGCGTCATAAATTTCCAGAAGCTCTTTCGATTGTCGTTCCAGCTCGGCACGAAATTGCCGCGCGGTCACCAAATTGCCCCCGAAGGAATAGTAGAGCAGAAGGACCCGCTTGGGCTCAGCCGCAGGGGCAGCCTGACAGGCAAGGCCGAAAATCAGGCAACCAATCGTGCCTAACACCGTGCAGATGCGTTGACCGTAGGTCATTCGGCTCCTTCAAAGAACCTGTGCACCTCAGCGGTTGGGTATTCTGACGCGTGCTGCACAGGGCGCAAGCCAATTTTCTTGCTGCAATGCCGATGGGCCGCACCGGGCGAAATCTTGTTACGAGCCCGCTAGAAGCCGCCACCGCCGCCGAAATTACGTTGGGCCCGGATGATGACCGACGTGATGCCGAGGTTCCTTGCAAGATAGGTCCCGCTAGGACGATTGCCTTGCGCCTGATTGAGCGTGATTGTTTGCCCGGAAAAAGCAGTGCCGATTCCCAGGCGCATGACTTCGATTGCCAGCCTCAGTTCGGGAAAGGGATACCAGTCGGTATGGGCGCCGATCGTCCAATACTTGAAACTTGGATCGCACGTCGCAGTCGAGGCAATGACAACACTTTGGACGGCACCGCGGCCCTCGCAGAACCAACGGCCGGTCACGACGGCGTCTCCGTATTTGACCACCGTATGATTACCGTAGATCGTGGTCGAGAAGTTACGCGTCCACACGTGTTCGTATCCGACGCCTATAGTCCAGGCGGTCGTTTGCTGAATCTGCGAACCATTGACGAATGCGGCATCGGCAACGACGCCGAGCGCGACTGTATTGCCGCTGCCGAACAAGCCAGGGCTCGTCAGACCAAATCCACCAGAGTAACGTACGGCGCCGACGCCGTAGTTGAGGTAGCCGCCGACACGATCGGCCAGGCCGATGAACGGAAGTTTGACCTCGATTCCACTGACGATTGCCCAGCCCCATTTGTCATCAGGATATCCACAAAGAGTAGTTCCCGTCTGAGTACAAGTACCGGATCCGGCGGAGCCGATGTGGTAGGTCGGACTGTTTTGATTGGCGACAACTGCGAAGCTTGCGTTGCTCTGCGCCTGATTGACGCGCAGTACAAGCCATGGATTGGGCAATGAGTTGCCGTGGCGGAATGTGGTTGGTTCGGTACCAACTGCCGTGTTACTGACGCTCCAATTTGCTATCGACCGCACGCGGGGTTCGTCGCCGCCGACGCTCAAGGTGACGCCATTGCCGAGTTGCCAAGTATAGGCGATCTGGTTGGTGCCATTTGCGCTGGTGTAACTATCGTTTTGGGTCTGGTGGAGGCTGCCAAACAAGGCGGGTGCGCTATAGTGGTCGGTAAATGATGCGGTGCGGCCAAAGGTGAAGCCGGACCATTGAATGAAAGCCCGGGCGATATTCATCCTGTCTATATTGTCTTCGTTTTGCCAATGCGTCCTGGCGAATGCTCGAAGCGTGCCATAAGGCGTCTGCGTGCGGGTGTCGACTTGGAAACTGGCGCGATGACGAGTCGAGTACCGGCTCACGGATCGGTCCTGCGCACCGGGAGCACCCGTATACTGCGGGGTGCGCGCACCGGTGACGTTGAAACCGTAATCGGATCGAATATAGCCCGAGAATTGGATGCAAGTTTCGGAGCCCGGGATGTAATAGAACCCTTCTCCATAAAGCGTGCAAATCTTCACATACTGGACCGGTCCGGCCTTGAACGGCAGGTCAGCCGATTGCGCCAACGAAGCTGCGAGCAATCCGGACACGGAGGCGAGCAGCGCCGCCTTAGGACGAGTTCTCGAAGTACCGTTTGCGTGACCTTGCGTGGCATTGACGCCGAACAGCATTGCACGCATAGGATTACTTTCTACTCCCGCTGCTTGCATCGTCACGAATTTTACAACCCAGCAATCGCCAACATCAAGTCAGCTCATGTCAGGTCCGCTTTTTCTAGCGGCGAACCGGACCGTTTCTCACCGTTTTTCCCCGCTGGCGTCAGACGTTCCCGACAAGCAATCCATCGATACAGAGTCGCCCTCGAACTACCCAGGGCGCGGGCACCCCGGCATCCTAAAGCTCACGCACCGCACGCTGAGCCCGCTGGCACAGCCAATGCGCGTGAGAGATGGCAACGCCGCTGGGGAAGCGCGGCGCGCTACGCAAAACCGAGCATGTCCGCTAGGTCGAAGTGACGTCTTCGGCACGTCGGCTTAGAGAAGCAGACATGAGAGCGGACATCGCTTCATGTCCGCTTCTCTAATCGGCCGTTCAGGGTCAAGCGCTTTCAGACTATCCACCCGCTACAGTGTTGATGTCGCCCACGGGCTCGCGCTTCTCTTCGGAATCGGCACCAAGGCCCTTCCATCATGGGATTCGAAGACGAGGTGGAACAATCTTTGGGTCGGCCTTGTCGTCAGTGTAACGACAGGTCCAAGCGGACATGCGAACTCACCTCATCCATCGTCCCGCGAGGGACACCATTCCACCGGCTCGGTGGAGCTCGAGTTTCCTCCTATTGGATCTGATCCTGCGCGGTTTTCATGCTGCTGCTGCGGCTTGCTCCCGGGTCCAGCGGAACTCGGTGCCATCAACCCATATGCGGTGCAGGATCACGGCGAGCCGACGGGCCAGCGCCACGATTGCCTTTTTCATCCCGCGGCGCCTGGCGATCTGCATCGCCCAGGCCTTGAGCCACGACCATTTCTTCGAATGCAGCATGCTCTGAGCTGCCTCGTAGAGCATCACCCGCATCATCTCGTCTCCGCAGCGTGATATTCTGCCGTTGCGATCGATCTCGCCCGATTGGTACTTGGAGCACGTCAGCCCAAACACCGCCCCGACTGCCTTGGATTTGCGGAAGCGAGCGGGCACGTCGACCGTGGCGCGATAGGTCAGCGCCACCACCGGGCCGACACCAGGGGTCGTCATCAAGCGCCGGCACACCTCATCATCCCGGACGATGGCCAGCAAGCGGCGATGCAGGATGATGATCTGTTCGCGTAGCACTCGCCGGACAATGAGCAGCGGTTCGACCAGTGCCGCCAGGTCAGGGAGGTTCTCGACCAGCTCTTTGATGCGTGCCTCGAACTTCACCTTCCCGACTATTCCGACCTTGAGGCCGAAGTTGCGTAAAGTACCGCGCAGATCATTCTCGATCGCGATCGCCTTCGACTGCAGAAGCTTGCGATGGGTCAGCAGCATCCGCAGTTTCTGACTGCGTAACGTCTTCACATGCACCGGACGGTAAAGCCCCACCCGCATCATCTGCGCGATGCCGCGCGCATCGTTGCGGTCCGTCTTGTTGATCTGCGCCTTCAGCACCGCCTGCATGTGCCGCGTTTCAACACAGACCACCGGTAACTCGGCTTCGGCAAGAGCGCTGAACAGCCATTGCGACAGCGGCCCGGCTTCCAATCCAATCCGCTTGAAGTGGTAGGCCGGGTTCGACAGCACCGACAGCAGTGCCTCGGGTTCGCTCGCCACCTTCACTTCCCGCACGATCTTGCCCGTGTCATCCACAATGCAGACGCTGGTCTCCTTGACCGAAACGTCCAGTCCAGCAAAATGGTCCATGCTGCGCTTCTCCTTCTGATGCTTGAGGCCGTACCACGGACCTCGTTTCACCATCAGCCTGAAGCGCAGCACCCAAAATCTTCAGCTATCCACAAGCTGCCGGCCGATTACCCCATCTTTGGGCCATTCGCGACAGTCGCGCCGAGAATAACGGGGTTAGCGTTGGCGGAGGGGATGAAGCCGGAATCCAACATTCTCCGGATCGAGCGCCTCCTTAGTGTGGGAATGAGCCGCCACCATTTCATCCGGCAACCAAGCTATCAATCGACGAACTCCTCGGAATGCGCGGATTGTACCGGAGCCGCCACACGAAGAGAGGCCTTTTTTCATCCCAACGTCCCCGGGCCTTAACATTCCGTTTATGCCTGAGCGTGATGCTCGCAGCATGATCGGCCCGATGGATGCGGAGAATCGCCTCATGAACTATGGCCGCCAATGGCAAGCCTCGTCCGTGACGAATGATGTTTCCTTTCAGCCACAGGAGCTAGGGCCTGTGTTCAGTTGAGTAGGATCATAGCGCAGGCGATTTGGACCCCGGCGAGGAAATTTCTGGCGAGTTTGTCGTAGCGGGTGGCGATGGCTCGAAAGTGCTTGAGCTTGTTGAAGAAGCGCTCGACGAGATTGCGTTCGCAGTAGAGTGCGAAGTCGCAATCCCGCGGGGTCTTGCGGTTAGCCTTTGGGGGAATCACAGGGGTGATCTCGCGCCGATTGAGCGTGTTGATCAGCGGATCGGCATCGTAAGCCTTGTCGCCGATCAAGGCCTCCGGATCGGCGCTATCGATCAACGGCTCCGCGCAAGCCAGATCGTGGGCTTGCCCTGGCGTGAGCATGACATCGACAGGATTGCCGAGCGCATCGACCAGGACGTGAATTTTGGTGGTCAGTCCGCCGCGCGATCGACCGATCGCTTGCGCGCCGTTTTTTTTCGCGCGCCGACGCTGTGCTGGTGAGCGCGCACGATGGTGGCATCGATCATCATATATTCGTTGTCGTGATCACTCGCCAACAGCTTGAAAATGCGCTCGAAAACTCCACTCTTCGCCCATCGGCCAAAGCGCTGATGGACGATCTTCCAATCACCAAAGCGTTCCGGCAGATCGCGCCAGGGAATGCCGGCTCGGTATCGGTACAGAACAGCTTCGACGAACAGCCGATTGTCCGCCGCAGTGCCTCCCACATGGCCTTCGCGACCGGGCAGAGAATCCTTGATCCGGTCCCACTGGTCGTCGCGTAATGCATAGCGTCGCATCGGTCGGCCCCTCCTCAGGCCGACCGCCCATAAATCACCCAATTGCTGATTTGGGAATCCCCTAACTGAAGACAGGCCCTAGGAAACCACAGGGATTTGGTTCCTGATTTTGACGACTTAGGCCGACATTCAGAACGCATGTCGGCTTGGAAAGATGAACTTGGCAAGCATGACATCAACGTCGGCGAAAGCGACAAGGTTGCCTATTCGGCTTCCTCTAGTCTTCAATTCTACGTGGCACTTGCGATTGGCGGAATAATTGCGGGGGTCGGGCTAGGCTGGAGCTTTGGAGTGACCAAGCATCAGTTGTTCGCTTCCAATCCGGCAACGACATTGCAAAAACAAACGATTACTAGAATGCCAGCTTTGAATGAAAAGACGACTGCAACGTCGAACTCGCAAAAATCGGCTCCCATCGCAGCATCTCGAGAGCCTGAGCCGAACTCGTCGTCAGCTCCCACTCGCGAGCCTCGTTTGTCCACTAAGACGCTGCCATCAAAGGCCAAGCATGACAGCGCGTCTTCCGAGGTCTTAGTTGCAACCGCTCAGCAACGCGGCAAAACCTTAAATAGAGCTGCACCGGTCCCGGAAACGAAGCCGCAAACTGTTGAGGGCTGGATGATCCGCGACATCGTCGGCAACACAGTGGTCTTGGAAGGTCCAGAGGGCGTGTGGAGGGTGACGCAAGGAGACACTGTGCCAGGAGTGGGAAAAGTGGGCTCGATCGTGCGGTGGGGCAACCGGTGGATAGTTTCGACCACGAGGGGTCTCATTTCGACTCAATAATGTATGTTGCGCTGGTTGCAGCGCCGTAGAGTTGATGCTGCAGTCAACTATCGATGAGGTGGCTTTTTCAATCAATCATAAGTAAGAGCCCGCTGAACGCCGTGAACAACGGGCTCCATCACGTGTTGGGTCTCATTGAGAATCGACGTGACGGCGACGACGATACCTGCAGCCGACTTAGGTCATTTGTATTGACATACCAATGAACAAGTTTTTCACGCGTTGCCGATAGGCACTTCGTGAAAAGCCGGCGCAGATCGATAAGACGACGAGGCGTGTAAGCCCGATTTCGGGCTGCGCGACTTCCCCTTTTGGCCGAAGCGTTGAGGGGCCATCAGGTGGTCGGGCGATGGCTTTGACTAACAAATCGTTAACGCCCTCAAGCAATGATTAGGCCGACGAGAGGAGGATTCGCCATGACGCAGGAGATGCTACCCACCCCGAAGCTAAATGAGAGTTGGGAACGTTTCGCGGCGACACGCAGTAAGGTGCAAGCGCTCCGTTACGGCAATTTGTCGCGTGTGCTGGTAAATCTTGATGAGCACCATCGCGTGCCGACCAAGCCCAATCGCAATCGGAACGCGGACGGAAGCCAAGCCGAGATCGTAGAGCTGCGGGAGCATGTGGCAACTTTGAAAGCCGAGTACGAGCGTTTGATAGACCGGGTTACCGACGATCTGGAAGGCTTTGGGGATCGGATTGCCGAACTCGAATCAAGAGCGCGGCAGCCGTGGTGGAAACGGGCGTTGGGCCATCCCTGCGACCAACCGAGACATTTCGGGAGGAAAGCCATGGACAGGCTAAGGGCTATTTATCCGGATCGGGAGTCTGCAGACAAATCCGCGACGCTGGGGTAAGCGCGGTTCACAGCCGGGCGGTTGTGCAATCAGAGCTCAATGACAATAGCGGCGAAGCTCAGTACTACAACGGGATTCGCACGCACTTGTCACGCACCAGTGCCGCGCAAGGTGCAGGCAGTCGGCCGCGTGCTTTCACCGCCGATCTTAGGCGGGTGCACCATCAATACGTTCGGATTTGAGTTTTCGACAAGGACAACGGCCCGCAGGCATGAACGTCAGGCCCGATCTGCAGGTATCTGTGGCCACCGCGCAGTTAATCGTTGACCGCGCGGTATCAGGGCACATGGTTGCGACCATCTCCAACAGTCATGGCGGCGAGATCGCTGCAGTTTACGAAATCGCTTTCGTCAATGCCGCGCGTCCGCCAGCAGCGCGGCTGGGTCTGGCGGCCCCTGGCGAGCAGTCCTAGGGAGCACGGTGCGACCAGGGCGCAGGGAGTGGCGCCTGAGCGAGCAATGCCAAATCACGCTTTTGGACGAGGCGGCGTCATGATCCCTCCATCAGCAACGTGCGCACGCCAGCAAGCGCGCCATTGACCATGTCGAGCATGCGCTGCGTTTCGGCAAGATCGCTGGCATGTTCGGTGTCTTCGACCTCGCTGTTGTCAATGAACTGCGTCAATGCGCTCGACAGCACGAAAAGCTGCCGGAAACTCATGTGCCTGACATTGATAGCCTCACTCATTCGCCGGGTCTCCATTGGAACATTATGGCCGATCAAGCCTGGTTGCGGGTTTGACTGCTTCTTAGTCGCTTTGCCCCTCCCGCAGGACTTGTTACTCTTCGCCAATCATTTGTTCTTCGCAGCCAGGTGAGAGCTGTTTAAGCTCACTGGCGACGCGTCTGGCGGCCGCCTTGACGGGCTCTAGGGAGCATGTTGCGATCAGGGCGCGGGGGCCAACCCTGGTGACGGCCATGCACTACAAGCCGAAAAGCGTTGACGCGCTCCACATCGCTCTTGCTGGCCTGCCAAACAAGATGCGGGTCGAGGTGGAAGGGGACGTCCGAGTGTCTGCAAAGACGGTCGGCGAACTTCGGAAGGTGACGGCGTGGCCCGACAACTGTGCCATCGCGACACCGCAGGATCGTGATCCCAGAAGCTCGGTCAAGGTCAGCAAGGCAAGCCACGCGACGCGCGTCTCGCCGAAGACTTGACGGAAACGGCACCATCGACGCGTCTGGCGAGCTACCCAGGCGAGGCAGTTCTCCATCTGGCAAGTCGGCGGAATACTTTGCTGTGGAAAGCCGGCGCCGCGGCAAAAATGACTCTCGCCGCAACCTGTAGAATCCTGATTCGCCAAACCAACCATGGAGGGTAATATGGCGAAGAGGGCTAAGAAAGCGAAGGCGAAAGCTGCGAAAAAGACGAAGCGCCGCAAGAAGAGGTAGAGGCTTTTAAAGCCATGCTGCTTCCGGGGGGCCCTGGCGAAAGCCGGGGGCCCTCTTTTTTGACATCCGAGCGCTCCTGACGTGCTCTGGAGCGCATGGTGCGACCAGGGCGCAGGGAGTGGCGCTGCCAAGGCACCGGGCGGTAACCCGCTTAAGCCACGAAGGAACCGTTCACCGCCGCGCTCGTTGATAGCTGTGTGACCGCTGACGGAGGCGGCCGTGGATACCATCGCACGACGGCATGTTCTGAAGCTTGCGCTCGGCCTGGCCGCGGCCTGCGCCGCTGTCCCCTCCATCGCGATGCCGGTGGCGCCGCTCCCGCAACCGCGCTCGCCGGAACCGCATCCGGCGCCCGAACCGGCGATTGCCTCGCAAGACGATCTTGATGCCGCCAGATCCCAGACCGTGCAATGGCGCCGAGACTACTATTGGCGTCGGCGCTACTGGCGCAGGCGCTACTGGCGCGGACGCTACTGGCGCGGACGCTACTGGCGCAGACGTTACTGGCGACGGCGCTGGACTGGAGCTATTGGTAACTGCGCCTTGGTCTGAGGTCGCGATTGGCCCTAAGCAGACATAGCGCAGGCGGCATCGGATGTCCGCTTCTCTAATCGGCCGTTCAGGGTCAAGCGCTTTCAGACTATCCACCCGCTACAGTGTTGATGTCGCCCACGGGCTCGCGCTTCTCTTCGGAATCGGCACCAAGGCCCTTCCATCATGGGATTCGAAGACGAGGTGGAACAATCTTTGGGTCGGCCTTGTCGTCAGTGTAACGACAGGTCCAAGCGGACATGCGAACTCACCTCATCCATCGTCCCGCGAGGGACACCATTCCACCGGCTCGGTGGAGCTCGAGTTTCCTCCTATTGGATCTGATCCTGCGCGGTTTTCATGCTGCTGCTGCGGCTTGCTCCCGGGTCCAGCGGAACTCGGTGCCATCAACCCATATGCGGTGCAGGATCACGGCGAGCCGACGGGCCAGCGCCACGATTGCCTTTTTCATCCCGCGGCGCCTGGCGATCTGCATCGCCCAGGCCTTGAGCCACGACCATTTCTTCGAATGCAGCATGCTCTGAGCTGCCTCGTAGAGCATCACCCGCATCATCTCGTCTCCGCAGCGTGATATTCTGCCGTTGCGATCGATCTCGCCCGATTGGTACTTGGAGCACGTCAGCCCAAACACCGCCCCGACTGCCTTGGATTTGCGGAAGCGAGCGGGCACGTCGACCGTGGCGCGATAGGTCAGCGCCACCACGGGGCCGACACCAGGGGTCGTCATCAAGCGCCGGCACACCTCATCATCCCGGACGATGGCCAGCAAGCGGCGATGCAGGATGATGATCTGTTCGCGTAGCACTCGCCGGACAATGAGCAGCGGTTCGACCAGTGCCGCCAGGTCAGGGAGGTTCTCGACCAGCTCTTTGATGCGTGCCTCGAACTTCACCTTCCCGACTATTCCGACCTTGAGGCCGAAGTTGCGTAAAGTACCGCGCAGATCATTCTCGATGGCGATCGCCTTCGACTGCAGAAGCTTGCGATGGGTCAGCAGCATCCGCAGTTTCTGACTGCGTAACGTCTTCACATGCACCGGACGGTAAAGCCCCACCCGCATCATCTGCGCGATGCCGCGCGCATCGTTGCGGTCCGTCTTGTTGATCTGCGCCTTCAGCACCGCCTGCATGTGCCGCGTTTCAACACAGATCACCGGTAACTCGGCTTCGGCGAGCGCGCTGAACAGCCATTGCGACAGCGGCCCGGCTTCCAATCCAATCCGCTTGAAGTGGTAGGCCGGGTTCGACAGCACCGACAGCAGTGCCTCGGGTTCGCTCGCCACCTTCACTTCCCGCAGGATCTTGCCCGTGTCATCCACAATGCAGACGCTGGTCTCCTTGACCGAAACGTCCAATCCAGCAAAATGGTCCATGCTGCGCTTCTCCTTCTGATGCTTGAGGCCGTAACCACGGACCTCGTTTCACCATCAGCCTGAAGCGCAGCACCCAAAATCTTCAGCTATCCACAAGCTGCCGGCCGATTACCCCATCTTTGGGTCGATGGTGTTGATAAAGTCGGCGATGAGACGGGCATCGTTTTTAATTTGAGCTTTTGCCTGTCGTTTTCTCAGCGCTCCCGTTGGGGAGCGATGAGGTTGCTCTTCACGACTGACGCTTGACGCCACTAGGGGTCAGGCGAGGTGCGGGGCCGGCAGGTTCGGCGGCGGCCGCCAGATTTGGTTGGCAAGGGTCTTTAGGTTCTGCACGGTGGCGGCGAGGTGGAACTCGTCACGTGCGCCCGAGAGACCCCGCAGGCGCATTCGATCAAAGCGATGGTGGGTCTTCAGGTGCGCAAAGCGCATCTCGACCTTCTTGCGTTCGTCTCGCGATTTGTCGAACTCCGGCGTTCCCATCAGTGCGCGAGCATGATCACGGGCGTCCTCGTGCACGTCACGAGGGATTTTTCGGAAGGTCATATTCGGAGTGCATCTGGACTTGATCGGGCATGAGCCGCAGTCGGGGGTGCTCGCGCGATAAAGGATGGTCCTGCCATCGTACACCCGGCCGGTGCTTGTCAGAAGCTTACCCTCGGGACAGACGTAGACGTTGCGGTCCTTGTCGAACGTGAAGTCGGCGCGTGAGAAGGTGCCGTCCTCGCGCGCGCTCTTGTCCCAGACCGGGATGTGCGGCGTGATGCCAGTTCCAATCAGCCAACCGAGGAACTTGCCGGTGCCATAGGCGGTATCAGCGGCGAGCCGTTTGGGCTTAAGGCCCAATCGTTCATCCGTCCGCTTGATCATCACCTTCGTCGCGGCCACCTCGTCGTAGGTTCTGGCTGGGGTCGCCTCCACATCGACGATCACTGCGTTCTCGATGTCGATCAGGTAATTGAGCCCATAGCCGAACTGCACACGCTTGTTGGCCTTCGCTGTCCAGGCCGAGCATGGGTCCACCGGCGAGATCGCCTTCGGCAGCTTACGATCGGCGTTCGGATCATCGTCATCAAGAGCAGTCAGGAACTCGGCGACCGCGCGGCTCTGGCGTTCCGGCGCCGACCAGTCGATCGCATCGGGCGCCTTGCCGTGATACCGGCTGGCATCAGCCTCCATGACGCTCGCATCGACGGCAAAGCCCTCGCCCTTGACCAGGTCAGCGTCCATGCACGCCCGCACCACCGCCTCAAACACATGGCGCAAGAGGTCGCTGTCGCGGAAACGGCCATGGCGATTAACCGAGAACGTCGAATGGTCGGGCACCTTGTCGTCGAGATCGAGCCGGCAGAACCAGCGGTAGGCAAGATGCAGTTCGACCTCCTCGCACAGCCGCCTCTCAAATCGGACGCCGTAGCAGTAGCCCACAATCAGCATTCGGATCATGAGCTCGGGGTCAACTGAAGGTCGGCCGATCTCGCTGTAAAATGGCGCCAGCTTCTCTCGCAGGTTGGCCAGAACCCGCATCACGACCGGATTGATCCGGCGCAGCAGATGGCCCGCTGGAATACGTTCTTCGAGATTGAACAGGTAGAACAGCTGGCTCTGATCGCCCGCCTGCCGCCCCATCATGGAAAACCTCCGCCGCTGAAAGCCTCAAGCAGACGGAATCACTGTTCGCCAAAAATCACGAGCCCTTTTTCAACACCATCGGCCAAAGCGGAAAGGCTCGGACTGAGCAAATCGAGTCTGCTTGTCCCTCTCAACAGCGGACATTGAGGTGACGTTTTCGGCACGTCAGCTTAGGGGGCCATGAGCCGACATCGCGCTATCACCATCTTCGCCAGCGGCTTCGCGACTTCATCTTCGCCAGCGGCTTCGCGACTTCGCGCGTGAGCGTGCGGTCCTTCAGGGTGACGATTCCGACCGGCACGCAGTTCAACGGGCAAGGCCTTGAGCACGGGGCGCTCGGTCGCTTAGCTGAGCCGCGTGGGAACTGCGGGGCAGTCAGGGCGTGGAAAGTTCCGTGCCTCTGCCGCAAAAAGTTCCGTGCCTCCGCGTGGAACGGCCGACGACCGCCCATGGTTTTCCATTGTGAAGAATCATTCCACGATAGGAAACGCCATGTTTACTCTGACGAGTTCCCGCATAGGGTTCCGCCTGCTGGCGGGCGCCATCGCGGCTGCATTTCTCACTCTTGCGCCTGTCCCCGCCGGCACGATCAGCCCGGCACAGGCGCAGGTTTCGCTATCCGTCCAGTTCCGGTCAGCGTTGGAACCTCATGGACGATGGGAGCGACACGCGCGCTGGGGCGAGGTTTGGATTCCCGCGAATTGGCCGCGTGATTGGCGGCCCTACACCCTCGGGCGCTGGGTCTACACCGACGATTGGGGTTGGTACTGGATCGAAGACCAGTCCGAGGCAGCTTGGGGCTTGGTGACCTATCACTATGGCCGCTGGGTGTATGATGACGAGTTACACTGGTGCTGGATTCCGGGCGAGGAGTGGGGTCCGGCCTGGGTGCAGTGGCGGCGCGGAACGAATGTCGTCGGGTGGGCGGCATTGCCTCCCGACGAGGTGATCGTCGAATACCAGGAAAGACCCCAAGTCTGGGTCTTCGTCCGACCGGCTGACTTCGTGGCGCCACGAATCGCCTCGGTCGTCATCCGGGAGCGCGAGCACGCCGTCTTCCTTCGCGAAACCGTGGTCGAGAATCGCACGGTCATCATTAGGGACCGCGGCCCGCGTTTCGCCGTGAACCCTGGCATTCCCGCAGCCTTCATCGCTGCCTCGGTGGGTCGGCCGTTGCGCGCCTTCGAGGTGCGGCCGCGCGTCCTGCCCGGCACCGCCAAGTTTCGCGGGGCCGTAGAGGTGCGTGCGGAGGATTTGCGGCGCGGCCAAGCGGTGCGGACACAGGAGTTCGTGCGGGAAACCCAGACGGTGGTCAGGCCGGCGGACCGCGTGCAGGAGCCGCGGCCGCTTGCGGCCGGCGAGCAAGGCCGCCTTGGCGACAATCCACCTCGGGCGGCGCAGGGTCAGCAGGCACCGACCGAAGGTCGCGGCGTCCAGCCGAAGCAGCCACCGTTGCCCGGCACCGAGGGCCGCGGTCGTGGCGAGCCCAAGCAGATGCCTGGCACCGAGGGCCGCGGTCGCGGCGAGCCCAAGCAGATGCCTGGCACCGAGGGCCGCGGTCGTGGCGAGCCCAAGCAGATGCCTGGCACCGAGGGCCGCGGTCGCGGCGAGCCCAAGCAGATGCCTGGCACCGAGGGCCGCGGTCGCGGCGAGCCCAAGCAGATGCCTGGCACCGAGGGCCGCGGTCGCGGCGAGCCCAAGCAGATGCCTGGCACCGAGGGCCGCGGTCGCGGCGAGCCCAAGCAGATGCCTGGCACCGAGGGCCGCGGTCGCGGCGAGCCCAAGCAGATGCCTGGCACCGAGGGCCGCGGTCGCGGCGAGCCCAAGCAGATGCCTGGCACCGAGGGCCGCGGTCGTGGCGAGCCCAAGCAGATGCCTGGCACCGAGGGCCGCGGTCGCGGCGAGCCCAAGCAGATGCCTGGCACCGAGGGCCGCGGTCGCGGCGAGCCCAAGCAACAGCCTGGCATCGAGGGCCGCGGTCGCGGCGAACCCAAGCAGATGCCTGGCACCGAGGGCCGCGGTCGTGGCGAGCCCAAGCAACAGCCTGGCATCGAGGGACGCGGTCGTGGCGAACCTAAGCAGATGCCGGGCACCGAGGGCCGCGGCGGCGGCGAACCTAAGCAGATGCCTCGCACCGAAGGCCGCGGCGGTGGCCAGCCCAAGCAGCCGGCTCAGACCGAGGGGCGTGGCGGCGGCGCACCCGGCGGGCAGCAACAGCGCGAGCGGTGAGGCGTCGGCACTCGACAGCACGGCAGAACGGGCGGTCCTAGGGCCGCCCGTTCGTGCGCTATGGGCCTCTCAGGCGGTTAGAAACCGCAGGTGAGAATCGATTTGTACCATCCTGCGGCGCAAACAGGAGAAGGCTATTCCCCTGACACCAAAGTGGATCGACATGACCGCGGACGGCGCCCTGGCAAGAGCTTTCTGACGTTTTTGCAGTATTGGTCGGGTGCGGTCACGTGTCCGGCCTGTTGATGCGGCAGGTGTGGCCGCTGGCCCTAATGCTCTGCGCGGATCGGGTCCCAATCGAAAGCACGCACTCGGAGGTGCGCTGACCCAAACGGGCTCTCCCGATCCTCGGAACGACCATATCTGCATTACGTCGTCATGCCCTCGCCAATTCGGTGAATTTTCCATTCCTGTCGCCTATGCCGCCGGCAGCAATCTCGGCTCCTTGAAGCATTCCCCACGCACCATCATGGCCCAGGCCATCCGCGC
The DNA here is from genome assembly GCA_963720385.1 of uncultured Alphaproteobacteria bacterium. Taxonomy (GTDB): domain Bacteria; phylum Pseudomonadota; class Alphaproteobacteria; order Rhizobiales; family Xanthobacteraceae; genus VAZQ01. The sequence goes on from CAVRFL010000010.1 coordinate 78,288, forward strand.
GATCTTATTAGCGAGAGCAACGGCAGCGACCCTGATCGGCCGGCGTTCCATGATACGCGCAAGCCAGAGCCGCTTCGTTCCATGCTGCCGCGCATATCGAATGACAGCCATGGCCCCGGTGACGAGCAGCCATCGCAAATATCGATTGCCCTGCTTTGATATCCCGCCGAGGCGTTCTTTGCCGCCCGTTGAATGCTGCCTGGGCACCAATCCGATCCAGGCCGCCAGATTGCGTCCGGACGAGAACGCTTTCCAATCGCCCACCTCTGCGACCAGGGCGGTGGCGACGATTGGACCAATCCCGGGGATTTCCTCGAGCCGCCGGCTTTGTTCACACGAGCGGTGCCAGGCATGGATGCGCTTCTCGATAGCTCCGATCTCTGCCGTGATGGTTCCGTATTGGCGAGCTAGAACATCGAGGCTGAACCGCGCGGCCGCTGGAAGGCGATCGTCATCTTCATTAGCAACGATCTTGAGCAGCTCGGCCGTGCCGTTTCGGCCCTTCGCCGAGATGATGCCGAGCTCGGCCATATGCCCGCGGATCGCATTCGACAGCATCGTTCGCTGACGAACCAGAAGCTGGCGGCTGCGATGCAGCATCAAGCCGGACTGCTGCTGTTCAGATTTTGCGGGCACGAAACGCATCGACGGCCGCGTCACCGCCTCGCAGATGGCGGCAGCATCGTTGGCGTCGTTCTTGCTGCGCTTGAGATAGGCCTTCACATAGCTCGGCGGCATCAGCCTTACCGTGTGGCCGAGCGCTTGAAGCGTTCGGCTCCAATGATGAGCGCTCGGGCATGCTTCAATGCCAACCAGGCAGGGCGGCAAGGCCGAAAAGAACTCCAACACCTTGGCGCGGCTCACACGCTTGCGGATCACCACCGCGCCATCAACATCCACGCCGTGCACCTGGAATACCGACTTCGCAATATCGAGACCAATTGTGATAACCTCGCCCATGGACGGCTCCCCTCGTAGTGGTTGCTTTAACGCAACTACCCTTTTGGCACATCGACGCCGCAGAGTGGGCGCCGTCCACAGCATCAGAAGCGGAAATCCTCAAACCGAGCACAATGAGTCTGCTATTCTCCCGAGAGCAGACATTGAATGCAGCGTGTAACCTTCCATTGGTTGTTGCTCATTCAATCAATCCTACCGACCCATTAATTGCCGCGCTGCGCGAATTAACGCCGCAACCTCTGTGCGTCGTGCGATTGCCTCCGCCGTATGGGACTGCTCCCCGCGGTTCTCGATCGACTGTCTCAAAAGGATCCGCGGTTGACTTCGTTTGAGTGCCCCAAGACCTTCGGATGATTTACCGCGTCGCCCTCGAAAACCTGATAGTCGGACTTACTTCTCGGGATCGTCGGGCCATGTGCGCCGAAAAACCCTTTTCAAGTACAAGCTGCACCAAGACACGGAGTTGTTCGGCCGCGCTTACGGTTACATCAAGAAGTATTACTAACTTGTCACCCGACAATCGAATGTTAAGGAATTTCAGCTGAGCATGCGCAGAGTACAGCCTATGCGTTCGGGGAAACAGGGTAATGCGTTGGACGACGGTGTTTGCGGGTGCCCTTGCGGTAGTCATAGGGGGGTTGATTGGCCGGGTATTCATGGGCGAGGAGCCAGTCGTTACCGCCATGCCGACGGAGATCGCTGAGTCGGAACTGGTCACTAACACGATCGCTTCGCGACCAATCCTCGTGCGGCCGTCAGCACCGGCCGCCGCCTTCCCACAAACCACAAGCCCCGCAGCATTCCCGACCGCCCGTGCAAATGCCACCGCCGCACCAAGGTCCCCCTGCAGCAATCCAGATGCGCTCGGCATCTCCCGTGTGGTAGAGATTGATTCCGCTGGTGGGCCCGGTTTCGGTTTCGAGCATTTCAAGGCCTACGATTTCCTGCGCGAACGCGAGGTGGTGCTGACCTTCGATGACGGCCCGTGGCCCCGCAACACCCCAGCGGTCCTCAAGGCGCTCGCGGACCAGTGCACCAAGGCCATATTCTTCCCAATTGGCAAGCACGCGACATGGCACCCCGAGATCCTTAGGCAAGTGGACTCGGCTGGCCACACGGTCGGCTCGCATACCTGGTCGCACGCCAATTTGTCGAGACTGACTATCGACCAGGCCAAGGAAGAGTTCGAGAAAGGCGTCAGTGCGGTGCGCGCGGCTCTCGGAGCGCCTGGGGCGTCCTTCTTCCGCTTTCCGGCGCTGCGTCATCCAGCAGAGATGGTCACCTATCTCGGGACGCGAAACATCGGCATCTTCTCGACCGACATGGACTCGTTCGATTTCAAGATTCGCAAGCCAGAGCAGGTGGTCGTCTCCGTGATCACCAAGCTGAAGAAGCGCGGCAAGGGCATCGTCCTCCTACATGACTTCCAGCACTCGACCGCTCTGGCACTGCCAGCGCTTTTGGCTCAGCTCAAGGCGGATGGCTATAAGATCGTGCAGGTTAAGGCGAGAGACCCGGTTAAGACGCTGCCGGAATATGACGAGGCGATCATTAAGGAATTCGGCGGCAACAGCATCAGTGCGCGACCGACGACGAGCATCGTGCGCACCATTGCCGAATGAGGTCCCTCGGCTCGACAAGCGCCCCCTGGACCCTCTGCGCGTACCTCCGGCCATGGCAGGCCCAAGCTCAGAAGGTGGAAAAGCCCGACTATGGACGGCGAGACTGCGATCGGCCGGATGTATGAGGTTGATACGCCCCTCGGGAAGCAATGGGGCTGGAGCGTGTATGGTCTTGTGTTGGACGGCTATCCGCCGGCCGGTATGGCTGACAGTTGGGAGGCAGCGATGAATGCTCAAGGCGGTCTGGGAGGTGGCCGGGAAGAAGTAGGAGATCGGAGGCCCCACGGGGCCGTCCCCGCCATGGGAAGAGCTTGGGGGTTGGCCGGGAACGACACCCGCAACGTTAAAACGATTGGAGGCGTGTCGCTGTTCCAGATTTGAGCGGGCCGAACTTCAGCTTCCCTTGAGATCATACTGTCCACGCAGCCGCTCTACGATCTCATCTATCCGCCGTATCACGCCGGGATTAGTCCAGTCATAACTGACAGAAGGAGTAGCGTGCCATCCCATGGGATCAGATGACACCATCACCTTCACACCCGGCTCATTCAGTTCCGCCTCGATGATGGCCTCAAGCTCGGCCGCGGTGAGCCCCATGTCACACATAGCGCAGATCCCAAGCCGCGGAGCGAATAAGCCCGTGCGGGTTCAAGCGGAAACACGTTGGGAGGCCCCGGGCTGGAGAGCCCGAGACCCCCGCGGACTGCCCTGCTCAGGATCGCGGTCGAGCAGAAAGCCGCGCCGCATTAGACAAATAATTTGGCGACGGGTGAGGTTCCGGTGCGACTGCGAAATTCCGCAGACCGGCGACGTAACGAGCTACCCACCTTGAAGGTCGGGGAACGCGATGGCGCCGCTGCGAATTAAACCTCCACGGGCCATCCGGCGACCACTTACCTGCAGAGGTCCACGAAGGTTTCAGAGCTGCGCTTTGAAGGTCGCCAATACTTACCTGAAGCTCGACATAGCAGGACCCCAGACACGTGGATTATCACGCGCTGATTTGTGGCGAATGCGCGCTGATAAATGCCGAGCGCTCGCAGCGACGTTGAAAGGCGAGGTTTGTCGAGCACAACTAAATTGGCGGGCCGACGTTTACGACCGGCTTTCCAAACGCTAGCGATTAGGCGGCCCTGCTCTCCGGGGCCGCTCTTTTGTTCGAGACCGTGGAACGAGGCGCGGGGAACTGCGTTATAGGGATCGGCTGTACGGCTGGGATCAGGGCGGGGACGCTTTATTTGCCCTGCTGACCGTACTTGAAATGCGATCCCGAGGGCGTCGTTTCATACCCGAATGATTTTGCCTTTGCTGAGGCGCTGTCCGCACCTCCAGTCGAGCTAGTGTCCGAACTGATAGTGATAGGTCGATCGATGCTGAAGTACACGATGGCTGCACCAAGGATCGCAAAGAAAACTCCAGGCGCGACCTTCAGCTTCACTTCTCCAATTTTCGGCATCTTGAAATGCCCGTCATTCGTCACCGTGACGGGTATTTGGGCAAAAAGCTTGTAACCCAGGTAGATGCAAACGAGTTCCGATGATCGAGCCAAGTAGCAATTGACCGACACGCAGCATTGCAATGGCTTCTGGCATGTTCGCCTCCCTCTAGGGGCGATCAGCTTACCAGCTTGAGCGCTCTATTCGAAGCCGGGCCATTGGTATGACGCCATTGGGTAAAATTGCCTCACTCATTGCAACCTCCCGATCGTGGTGGCGTCCACCGCGTAGGACGATGCACTCCGTAGCGAAGTACCGTGAAATGTGGTCATCCCGTCTCGGATGGACCTCCCAGAACTCGGGCCGCCGGCTTCGCCGGGGGCCTTTTTTCATCTGCGTGGAGAGCGCTTCACGCGGCGACGCTTTCCCCGAAAGGGCGGCTGATCCGCTGCACCGTCCCGGGGCTGAGGCCGAACTGCTCGGCGATCACCCGCACACCCGGACGGTTTGGCTTCGCGAGTGCAGCCTTCACCTTTGCCTCCAGCGCAGGCGCGATGGTCGGACGGCCAAGCTGCTTGCCCTCGCTCTTGGCCCGCGCCAGGCCGGCACGCACGCGCTCCTGAATGATCGACCGCTCGAACTCGGCAAATACGCCCATCATCTGAAACATGGCCTTGCCACCCGGCGTTGTGGTGTCGATCCCCTGCTGGTGCAGGAACAGATCGATGCGCAACGCGTGCAGCTCGGACAGGAAGGCTACGAGGTCTTGCAGGCTACGGCCCAGCCGATCGACTGACCAGGCCATCACCACATCGAACTGCCGCTTCGTGGCATCCCGGCAGAGCGCATCGAAGGCAGGCCGCTTGTCTCGGCCCTTGGCGCCGCTGACGCCGTGATCCTTGTAGACCTTGACGATCTCATAGCCGACGCGGCCGGCGATCTCTCGCAGCTCGCGTTCCTGATTGGCCGTGGTCTGGTCGATAGTGCTGACCCGCAGATAGATGGCAGCGCGTTTCATGGGCAAATCCCTCCGTCGATGCCTATTTCCATACTATGGATCGTAACAAAAAACAACTCTTATTTGGGACGAAAAATGCGGGTTTGAAAAGCCGCTGTTTTGCGAGAGTTTTGATAGCGACTTTCGGACGGGTTTTTTAGTACGGTCCGATGGGCTACACCGCTGGCGGCAGTACTCTCGCGCGACGGCGGGCGCTTTAGTACGGTTGCCTGCACGCCTCGACTTAGATGTCATCGGCGTGCCTGTCAAAGACGCTCTTTCTGGCTACGTTCCTCACCTTGCGGCCTCGGATCAGGGAGATGCGGGGCCGCCTTCACATTGGCCCGCCATGACTTAGAAACGGCCCGCGGATTTCGTTCTGCGTGCCGGACGCGACAAAAACCTTCAACTACGGCCGGGCCTCCACCAACAGCGCGACTGTCGCGTGGGAACGTACCGCGACGGCCCCCCAACTCCACAAACACTGCGAGCTGTCGCCGCCTTAGCGCCGCAGCTTGACCACAAAATAATAGTGCGATCCCGGACGTGCGCGGGAAACTCTGACGGCCAGCGGTCGGGTCGGAAAACGGAAGCGGACCTCCTTCCCCGCGCGATGGACGCATTTCTCATTGGGGTCAAGGTTCGCGGCGGCCGCACACACCTACATCCAAGTTGCAGGCGAAGATCGACGTATCACGGCAGGCGCACCAAATAGAAGGCGCGGGCTTCGGCCTGCCTTTCTCGTTTGCGCGGCGAGGCACCTATGAAAACGTGTCCAAATTGCAACGGTGAAGGCGTCATTGAAAAAGGTACGGACGATGAAGAGCAATGCCCAACGTGCGGCGGCAGCGGTTACGTACCCGACGATGACGACGACCATGAAGAAGTAATAAAGACGGGCAGCCAAGCGTAGCCTCAAGCATCGAACGTCCGCGCTTAGGACGTGTACTCACAAATCGTGATCGTTCGGCAATGTCCGCTTTGCCCCCGAAAGCGGCCAAATAGCAGACATCGCGGGAGGTCCGCTTTGGGCCAGAAGGCGACATCGACTTAAAGTGTCAGACTGACCGATTCGACGCGCGCGCCGGCTACTTCGCGCGCTTGAAGGCCGCTTCGACGAACCCACCGGATACGGGGCCGGGATTGCGATATTTCAGCTCGTCTGTCGTGAGGGACGAGATGAGCCGCTTCTGATCGATACCAACCAGATTTGCAAATGTCGCCCCTTGGATGCTTAAGACCAAGGTCTTGGTTGGCTCGTCCAAGATGTAGCGTCCGAAATAACCGAGCGACCCTACAAAAACGGCTCTTGCTTCGTCCGACGTCGCCTTAACCCGATCTCCCGTGGCGATCTTTGGAAGATCGCCGCGCCGCGCATGAACAGCAGAACGAATTGGCCGTCCGCGGTGAAGATGTTCACGCCCTTCGGATTTACTCCGTAAAGATTTCGTGCGCTGCCATCCTGGAGCGTTTGGGCCTGTGAGATGAGGTGCCAGGTTCCGACCAGCTGATCCTTGAGCGATGGCGGCTGACCGACTGCGTGATGCGGCAACAGGGCAAGTCCCAATGCGACCGTTGCGGACAGAGCAAAGTGACGCCAAGTCATGGTGATTCCCCCTTTTTGCGCCGGCCCTGCGCACCGCGCTTTGAAGTTTGACCATGATGGTACGCGGAGAGCGGTTCAAGGAGCCGGGATTGCTGCCAGCAATGGCATAGGCGACAGGGATTGGAGTTCAACGAATTGGCGAGGGCATGACGACGTAATGCAGATACGGTCGTTCCGGGGATCGGGAGAGCCCGCTTGGGTCAACGCACTTCCAAGTCCATGTGAACGATTGGGACCCGATCCGCGCAGAGCATTAGGGCCAGCGGCCACACCGGCCGCATCAACAGGCCGGACACGTGACCGCACCCGACCAATGCTGCAAAAACGTCAGAAAGTTCTTGCCAGGGCGCCGTCCACACGTGACCCATAGCGGACTTCGATCACGCCCCTAACCAAGGAAATTAACCAACGGTAATAATATTGCGGCCCGACCTTGCAATGTTACCGCAGGATGGGACCCGCCCTCTGGTAGCCCGAGGCCAGTAATTCAGGGGCTACATATGCGCAGTGTTGTCCTCGCGCTCCCAGCAAGCGCCACTTTGACAGCTGCATTCGCCCAGTTCCCTCTGCCCGCAGATCTGCCAGACCGTGTTCCTGTCGCATCGGTCGCTTGCCCGGCTCCCACAATTTGGCCTGGTCCATACCGGTGCACACGGAACCGTGCACACTGACTCGTTGATCCGCACTACTCGTCGCGCGTCGTGCCACGCACCACGAGGAGCACCGACACGGAAGCCTCGGAGGTTCCATGGCCGAACTCGACAACGCCAAACGAAGCCTTGAGCGCGCGACCTATACGCCCCTCGAGCAGCGGCGCGGCCGCCGCCCGCCGCGAGAGGGCCGCGCCTGGGATAAATGGGGTTACGCGGCGGGCCTACGGGTTACCGCTAAAGAAGCAGCGGCGGTCGTGCAACGCCTTACTTCCGGTCGCGCCGCCCGGTCGCGCAATCTCCGCTCCGATTTACAGCGTTTGGCCGCCCTCCTGGTCGCGGAAGGCGAGACGCCGTCTTCACTACCGCTAGATCGCGCCAAACAGTTCGAGGCGATAAGTCCGGAGTTGCTGCTGAAGTTTGGCACTGAACTCGCTGCCGTGCGGGAGGAGGAGGTGAAAGGACATCTCCGCGTTGTCACGGAGATCGCTGGCGCCTGGCACGTGGCCCCCGCTGGTGCAGCGCCCCCGGCCGATCAGATCCCATCGCATCTCAAGCTCGACCGGAACGCGGTCGTAGGCGGCATACCCAACGCGCGAGTTTTTCGCTTTAGGGAGCAGAAAAAGTTGCCATCGCCGACGCGCCGCGCAGCGGGTAGCGTCCAGCCCGCCGAGGGGACGCAAGGGGAGCTGGTGCGGGAAGAGGCCATACTGATGCAGCCGGAGGCGCCCCCTCTGCATGCGGAAGTAGCCCCAACGCCTCCGACGTCGATCACCCGGCTGCTCGAATGGGGAATTCATAGTGGCGTTCAAACCAAGCCGGCGAGCGATGTACTCGCAGCGGCGCGGTCGCTCGATGCCGGGCAGACAATGACGGCGTATCAATTTGGCGTTGCGGCGCAGGCTCGCGTCAACGCAACCCGCGACCTGAATTTCTTCTTCAAGGAGCGCATGCGCGTGGAGCCAGTGGGGCTGCTTCATCTGGAGCGGCTGAGTTTCATCCCCGCGGGCATCGAGCGCGGAGAACTTGTTCACTCTGTGCCGTTAAGCCCGGCCGAACAGGTCAATATCAGTCACAAGGAATGGTCCAATACCTCGGAGGAATTCGAACGGATCGTCACCGACTTTCTCGAGGCGTTCAGCGAGGAGGGCGTAACCGAGAAGAGTGAGCTGACGCAGTCGACCAGGTCGCAAAGCGAACACTCCAGCGGATTTAACCTCGGAGTCACGGCGTCTGGCGGCTATGGACCGGTATCGATATCGACCACAGTCGGCTTCAACGTCGCCGAACTCGTCTAGTAACTCGCAAGAGTTGGCGCGGAACTCAGAGCAACGAGCTCACGCGCAAGGCGTCGTCGAGAACCAAAAAAGAGCACAAGACAAGCTTTAAGGTAGCCTCTGCATCCGGCACCGAGGACCAAGCGGTGCGCAAGATCATCAACCCGTTTGATGATCGAGCTACCCGCGTCGATTACTATCAGCTCATCCGCAAGTGGCGGGTCGATCTCTATCGTTACGGCGTGCGGCTCACTTACGATCTCACCATTCCAGAGCCCGGGTCGGAAATCCTCACTAAGATCATCCAAATCCAGGCTTTGGAAGCGGCTTTGCAGCAGGGGTTCAATGCCCCGGAGTTGACCCTCCCATGGGCACGCTTCGACCTGACTCCCAACCAGGTGCAGCGGTGGAACTACGAAAACCTCGCGGCCCAATATGGAGTTGTGGTGGAGGCGCCACCGGTCGACCAATATGCGATGGTCCGGCAGTTTACGCACAACTGGCCGAACAAGGATTTGCGAACGACGACGATTACATTAGCTTCACCATCGATGTTCCAGAAAGTTACCAGGTCCTCGGCTTCTCCTATGCCTGGCAACGCTGGGCGTGGACCAGTGAGAACTGGCACTTCCAGCTCTTTCCCGATTTCAACAGCTGGCTCGGACGCTGGGGATCGCTAAGCCTGGCCGCGGGTACGAGATACGTTTCCGCCTTCATCATCGATCTCACTCTCACGCTTCAGCTTCGCAGCGTGGCATTCGACGCTTGGCAGATGCGAGTCTGGAGCACGCTGCGCGAGGCGGCCCAAGCGCGTTATGAAGAAAACCGCGCCATGCTCAAGAACGAGCTGGCCAAGCTGCAGCAGGCGCTCGGCGCGCAGGACGCGCTGAGCTTGCGCAAGGTCGAGCGCGAGGAGGTGATGAAAGGCGTGCTCCGCTGGCTGTTCGGGCCGACCTTCACTTTCGTCCCGCCCGGGCTGCCTGCCGATCTCTACGGTCCCGACAACGCGGTGCTCGACGACGTCACTTGGGGCAAGGTTCTGGCGCAGGGAGAGATCATCAAATTCCTCCATCACGCTATCGAGTGGGAGAACATGCTCTATTTCCTCTATCCCTATTTCTGGTCTCACGCGTCCCGCTGGGAATTCAAAAAGTATTTGGACCACCCGGATTTCATGCACCGCATCTTTCTCAAGGCCGGCGCCGCGCGCGTTGTCATGACCATCAGGCCGGGCTTCGAACGCGCGTTCGTCTCCTTCTTGGAAACTGGCAGATTTCAACGGGCTGCCACCCGGACATCCGTATCTGACCATCGCGGAGGAAATGGAAGCGTTCGCCAAAACAAATTATCCAGGTATCCGTCCGGCCAATCCGATCGAGGGCGCGCGACCCTTGCTCTCGCCGTTGCAGAGGAAGGCCTGGAAGGAGATGGAAGGGATCATCGCACTGTTGGAAAAATACAAGAAGGCGAATGGCGTTTATCCCACCACGGCGCAAGGCCTCGCAGCGCTTGCAAGCCTTGGCAGTGTACCAAGCGCGGATCCCTGGGGAACGCCGTACCAGTACCGCTCTCCAGGTAAGGTCAACGACTTCGAGCTGCAATCACTAGGCGCGGACGGCGCCACTGGCGGGGACGACGAGAATGCCGATATCACAAGCTGGGCTGAAGCATCGTTGATCGGCCGCTGGTACGACTACACCCCGACGAGCGCGCTCGACATCGCTTTCGACGAGACAATGCCAACGGCTTAGCCGATAAATGCCGGACTTCGAAGTCGAATACGGGGGACCGCTGGATACGCGGCTCGCGCGCGCCGGTATTCCCATCTGGCGCGTACCGATTTTGATCGCCAACAATGTAGTCAAGGTCTTCCGCGATGGCACCGAAATCCCGGTCACCAAACCCGACATGAAGGTCCGGAGCGGAGACACACTCCGCCTCCCTGATCCGTTGCCTCCCGACGTCATCAAGGCGCTGCAGGCCGCCGCCGACACCAGTGCAAGCGATTACGCGTTCGTTCCCGGTGCAAGGGTCGAGAAGCCATCGGCTTTCGATTTGCGGATGGCCGACGTGGTAGATCACCGTCCACGCACCGTCCATCTCAAAACCCAGACCAGCTTGCGCCAGTACATCGCGGCTTTTGGCAAGGGTGACGAGCTCACAAAGCCAATTCGGCACATCATGATTGCGTCGCACGCAACCGCCGAGGGGTTTCTGTTCATGAAACTCGACATGTTCGATCCAGCCGACATCAGCTACGAAGATCTGGAAGCAGCGGTCAAAAGCAAGTCGCTGCTGATCAACCCTGACTGGCTCGAACCCCGGCCACGAGATTCGAAGTTAAACCGCAATTCCCGCTCAATTCCTCGTTCGCGGCTGTCGCATTGGCATGCCGTTCAAGAAGCTTCCGGACAACTATCCCTTTCTGACGAAACTGAAGGAGGCGCTTGGCAACAAGATCCCCGTAGTGGCGCCCCGGCATTTCCACATTGCAGGACAGCATAGCAATCCGGATGGTTTCACCGAGTTCATGGGATATGGGTTCCGTTTGTCTAGACCGAAGCCATTTTTGAAGAACAAAGACCCAGATCGAGCAGGCTTGGTTAAGGCCTTTCAAACAGGAGGCTTCGAGAGAATTGATAACAAACCCGTGCCGCCAGAGTTATGGGACGGCTGGATACCGACGAACCCGCATGCCCAGGAGGAGCAGGAGCTAGACGCTAAGGTTGTCGATCCCGTGATCAACAAGCCCCTCACGACCAAGTTCAAATTCAAGTTCAAACATCGCTGGCTGTTCGGCGAGAAAAAGGAAGACAGAGAGAAATCGATCCCGCTCGAGACGGACCCCGGTGATGAGGCGGGCCAAAAGCCGCCCTCCAGGCTGACCTCGAAAAGAACGATCCGCGCTTTCAGTCGACCCATCCGTTTCCGGCGTATGCCCGCCTCGGATACGACTCCATCACCGAATTCATGGACGGGTTCACCTGGAACTTTCGTTTTGATCTCCAAGAAGCTCTACTTCAGCCCGCGTCGCGCAGAATACACGACCAAGCCACCGATCACCGAGATCGCCACAAACAAATTAATCCTCAATTTCTATCCTGCGAAGGCCAAGGATAAACCGCTGGAGCTTCTCGACATTGCCAATAAGGATTTCTTCACGACGGTTTGAGACGGCTGATGTCCGCTTCTCTAATCGGCCGTTTGGGGTCAAGCGCTTTCAGACTATCCACCGCTACAGTGTTGATGTCGCCCACGGGCTCGCGCTTCTCTTCGGAATCGGCACCAAGGCCCTTCCATCATGGGATTCGAAGACGAGGTGGAACAATCTTTGGGTCGGCCTTGTCGTCAGTGTAACGACAGGTCCAAGCGGACATGCGAACTCACCTCATCCATCGTCCCGCGAGGGACATCATTCCACCGGCTCGGTAGAGCTCAAGTTTTCTCCTATCGGGGTCTGATCCTGCACGGCGTTTGTTATGCTGCTGCGGCTTCTTCCCTGATCCACCGGAACTCGGTGCCGTCAACCCATATGCGGTGCATGATCACGGCCAACCGGCGCGCCAGCGCCACGATCGCCTTTTTCATCCCACGGCGCCTGGCGATCTGCATCGCCCAGGCCTTGAGCCACGACCATTTCTTCGAATGCAGCATGCTCTGAGCTGCCTCGTAGAGCATCACCCGCATCATCTCGTCTCCGCAGCGTGATATTCTGCCGTTGCGATCGATCTCGCCGGATTGATACTTGGAGCACGTCAGCCCAAACACCGCCCCGACTGCCTTGGATTTGCGGAAGCGAGCGGGCACGTCGACCGTGGCGCGATAGGTCAGCGCCACCACGGGGCCGACACCAGGGGTCGTCATCAAGCGCCGGCACACCTCATCATCCCGGACGATGGCCAGCAAGCGGCGATGCAAGATGATGATCTGTTCGCGTAGCACTCGCCGGACAATGAGCAGCGGTTCGACCAGTGCCGCCAGGTCAGGGAGGTTCTCGACCAGCTCTTTGATGCGTGCCTCGAACTTCACCTTCCCGACTATTCCGACCTTGAGGCCGAAGTTGCGTAAAGTACCGCGCAGATCATTTTCGATCGCGATCGCCTTCGACTGCAGAAGCTTGCGATGGGTCAGCAGCATCCGCAGTTTCTGACTGCGTAACGTCTTCACATGCACCGGACGGTAAAGCCCCACCCGCATCATCTGCGCGATGCCGCGCGCATCGTTGCGGTCCGTCTTGTTGATCTGCGCCTTCAGCACCGCCTGCATGTGCCGCGTTTCAACACAGACCACCGGTAACTCTGCTTCGGCAAGAGCGCTGAACAGCCATTGCGACAGCGGCCCGGCTTCCAATCCAATCCGCTTGAAGTGGTAGGCCGGGTTCGACAGCACCGACAGCAGTGCCTCGGGTTCGCTCGCCACCTTCACTTCCCGCACGATCTTGCCCGTGTCATCCACAATGCAGACGCTGGTCTCCTTGACCGAAACGTCCAGTCCAGCAAAATGCTCCATGCTGCGCTTCTCCTTCTGATGCTTGAGGCCGTGAACCACGGACCTCGTTTCACCATCAGCCTGAAGCCCGCAGCACCCAAAATCTTCAGCTATCCACAAGCTGGCCGGCCGATTACCCCATCTTTGGGGCAGCAGCAGACGTAGGCTGCGTTTCTGTTTGGCGTGCAACCATTCCCTGATAGCCGGCAGGGCATTCCCTGTTCGCCGTTTGAGTTTCCCTGTTTGCGAGCGTAGGGAATTCAACTGTAACTCTTTGATCTTGCGCGCTGGTTCGCTCTTGATTGACGCTAACTTGGGTAGAAATGGCGAATTTCCCTGTATTTTTCCCTGATATCAGGGAATTGATGCAAGAGACTGGTTCGCACAACACTGCCACCTCAGCGGCCCAGTCCGGTCTCTCTGGGGCATGTCCGACGCGCAAAAATCAGCGCGACATTCCCGCGAGTTAGCGGGACGTTGCAAAGTCTCTAGCCAGAATTTCCTGGAATTCGCGCGGCATCCGACGAGTTTGGCACGTCAGTCTCTGGTCGCGAATTTTTGATATCCAAGTTTTGAGTTAGGTAGGTTCAAATTCTTCCCATTCGCAGGATTTGCAGAATGACAGATTACGGAACATCTCAAGCCGTGCAGTTGTATCGTGGAGATTTGTGCTTTGTTTTGCAGAAAGCCTTCGAGAACGCGGATAAGACGTCCCTTGTTTGGTATTCAATACGGCGGTGGCTTGCGCTGTTTCTGCGCTTTGGCGGCTTCCACCCACCACGTGAGATCGTCGGCAAGGCGCGGGAACGCGCGTTCAAGCGCTTGGCCACTGTCGCCGACGGGTTCGCCTTCGGCCGACAAGGTCTGTCCAATCGGGCCAACAGCGATGGTGCTGGAAATCACCACCATTCCCATCTCGGAGAGGATGCCGTGCCAAGCGGTAGCCGCCCGCGCACCGGACAGACGTCCGGCCGAATAGCTCACGATCGCGGCGGGACGCCAAAACCACTCCTCAAGGAAATGTTCGGTGAGGTTCTTCAGTCCGGGCTGAACGCCCCAATTGTACTCGCCGGTGATGAACACGAACCCGTCGGCGTTGCGGAGCTTGTCAGCGAGCCGTTCAAGGGCCTCGGGGGCTGTGCCCTGTGGATACTCCTTGTACATCCTGTCGAGCATCGGGAGGTCGATCGTCTTGGCGTCGATCAGCTCGACGTCGTCGCCCCTTTGGCGAAGCCGCTCGACCACAAATTGAGCGAGCCGGATACCCATCCGATCCGAACGATAGGAGCCGTAGAAGACGAGGATACGGTTGCTCATAGCGGACCTCCGTTGGTGCTTGGCGCGGCTGCGCTGTTCCGGGCTTCGATGGCCTTGACGGAGTTTTCAAACGCCCTTTCCAAAACGCGCCTGCCCACGGTCCCAAGAACGAAGCCGAGCAGGCGCCCCTTGAGGTTCTTGCCGTCGCGCACGACGACAACGTCGATGTCGGTCGTGCCGTTTGGCTGACGCGTGAAGGTGTAGGTGTGGCCCGACGCGCCTCCCCACACGTTGGAGTCGGTCGTCGTGAGGACGACGCGATTGGGATCGGACCAGTCGTAGTGCAGGCGTTCCCAGATGCCGCCCGAGCCTTCCGTGACGTCGGCCTGCGAGTGATCCCGGTGATGCACCTTGAGGTACCCGTCGGCGCTGTTGCCGAAGAGCTTGGAGCGGCCAGGTCCGAAGTCTGTTAGTCCGGCGACGTACTGCTCGGGCGTCGAGGTGGTTGTCCGGTGGAGGTGGATCGTGGACATGGCGTGTTCCTTAGTTCCATGCGTTCAGATTCGGTCAGCTTCGTCACCCCATGGATCACAGTGGCGTCGTTCCGTTGCTCATACCGGCAGCTCCTTGCCGGCTTGCTCCGCCACCAGGTACTCGGCGTACCAATCCGCCCAGTTTGCATCCCGCACGCCGGTCCGCTTCTCGTGCTCGCCGTGCGCGGCCTCCGCACGGCGGAGCGCACTTGCGAGGTCAGACGGCGAGGTGAATGTCGTTTCGGCATCCACGCGTCCGATCTTGGGTGCCTTCAATCTTGGCGTCTTCGCGAGACCTTGAATAATTCTATTTCGTCTCGGCCATTTGAATTCACGGGTTGCATTCCCCCTCTTGCAGCGCAATCCGATGTAAATACGTAAAGTAGCAAGCAGCGGACCTTGGGGGGAGGTCAAGGCCCTGCGCCGGCAGCGCGGTTCTGGACCAGCGGAGCTGGCCAGGACGATGGAGACTGATCGTGAACACAGCACTTTCTGCCGACACGACCGTCGACTTGCTCTGCATCAATACCATCCGCACTTTGGCCATCGACGCTGTTGAAAAAGCCAACTCGGGTCACGCGGGGACGCCGATGGGGATCGCTCCCATGGCGTACGTGCTTTGGCAGTACGTGATGCAATATGACCCGTCTCATCCGCAATGGCCGAATCGCGATCGCTTCGTCCTCTCGGCCGGTCACGCATCAATGCTTCTCTATTCTTTGATCCACCTTGCCGGGATCAAACGGATGAAGGGCGGAGCACCATTGGACGAACTGGCGGTATCGTTGGACGACATCAAACGCTTTCGGCAAATCGATAGTCTGACCCCGGGACATCCCGAATACGGGCATACGACGGGCGTTGAAGTCACTACCGGTCCGCTTGGTCAGGGCTGCGGCAACAGCGTTGGCATGGCCATCGCGTCGCGGTGGCTGGGCTCGCGTTACAATACGCCCGCCCATACTGTCTTTGACTTTGACGTCTATGTGATCTGCAGCGATGGAGATATGATGGAGGGGGTCGCCAGCGAGGCGGCGTCGCTCGCGGGGCACCTTCGCCTCGACAATCTGTGTTGGATTTACGACGACAATACCGTGACGATTGAAGGTCACACGGATCTCGCATTCAGCGAAGACGTAGCGATGCGCTTCGAGGCCTACGGATGGAACATCGTCCGCGTCGAAGATGTCAACGACCTATCACGCTGCCGTACGGCACTCGACGAATTTCAGGCAACAAAGGGACAGCCAACGCTCATCATTGCCAAGAGCGTCATCGGATATGGCGCGCCCGACAAGCAAAATTCGTCGTCCATTCATAGTGACGCGCTGGGGGCTGATGAGGTTCGCAAGACGAAAGCTTTCTATGGATGGCCGCAGAACAAGGAGTTTTACGTTCCCGCCGGCGTTCCCGATTACTTCGACAAAAATATTGGAGCGCGGGGGCGCGCGGCGTTTGTGGCGTGGCAATCCACAATGGTGGAATACGGCAAGGCCGCGCCGGTACGGGCCAGAGAGATCGAAATGGGCGTCAAGCGAGATCTGGTTGAAGGTTGGGACCGGGACCTGCCGACGTTCACCCCGGATGAAAGAGGGATCGCAACACGCGAAGCATCTGGGCAGGTATTGAACGCTCTCGCGGAGAAAGTGCCGTGGATTGTCGGCGGGGCGGCTGATCTCGCGCCATCGACAAAGACAAAGTTCAACTTTGAGGATGCCGGTACACTGACGGCCAGAACTCCTGGCGGGCGTATCATGCACTTCGGCGTGCGCGAGCACGCCATGGGCGCGATCGTCAACGGTATGGCGCTCAGCAAGTTGCGTGCGTTCGGTTCGACTTTCCTGATCTTCAGCGATTACATGCGGCCGGCCATTCGTCTTGCGGCGCTGATGAAGGTGCCGGTGTTTCATGTGTTTACACATGATTCGATCGGCGTCGGTGAAGATGGCCCCACACATCAGCCGGTCGAACAGCTCGCGAGCCTGCGGGCGATCCCAGGCCTCGTGACGTTGCGGCCAGCCGATGCCAATGAGGTTGTTGAGGCCTACAAGGTCATCATGCAATTGAAAGATGAGCCGGCTGCGCTCATCTTGAGCAGGCAGCCGTTGCCGGTCTTTGACCGGACGCGCTATGCCCCGGCTCAGGGCGTGGCGCGAGGCGCTTACACGATGGCAGATTCCGATGACGGGAAGCCGCAGGTTATCCTCATCGCATCGGGGAGTGAGGTTCAACTTTGCGTTATCGCATACGAGACGCTGCGATCACGCGGGATCGGCGCGCGCGTTGTGAGTATGCCGTCCTGGGACCTCTTTGAGAAGCAGGAACGGGCTTATCGTGACAGCATTCTCCCCCCCGCGATAAAGGCTCGCGTGACTGTTGAGCAGGGTTCGACTCTAGGCTGGGATCGTTACGCAGCGTGTTCGGGGACGATGATAGGGATGCACACATTCGGGGCGTCAGCTCCGCTGAAGGATCTGTTGACGAAATTCGGCTTCGTGGCTGACAGGGTGCTGGAGGCGGCTCTACGTCAGATCGAAGAGAGCAAAGCCACATGAACCCTCTCAAAGAGTTGCAACAACGCGGACAATCGTTGTGGCTGG
Organism: uncultured Alphaproteobacteria bacterium; assembly: GCA_963720385.1. Classification (GTDB taxonomy): domain Bacteria; phylum Pseudomonadota; class Alphaproteobacteria; order Rhizobiales; family Xanthobacteraceae; genus VAZQ01. Next base: position 95,714 of record CAVRFL010000010.1, read on the forward strand.
ATTTTCTGGCACGGCGGTCGCTCGCCCAAGGCGAGCTCAAGGCCCTGGTCGAGAACGATGGCATCTGCGGCGTGACCTCGAATCCGGCGATCTTCGAGAAGGCGATCGGCCATGGCGACGACTATGACGATCCGTTGAGGGCGTTGCTGAAGAGCCAGGATCGCGCTGTTGGCGATCTGTACGAAACGCTCGCAGTCGAAGACATCCAGCACGCCGCCGCCTTGCTGAAACCGGTCTATGACAAATTGGATGGTGCAGATGGCTACGTGAGCCTCGAGGTTTCGCCTTATCTTGCGAGCGACACCGATGCCACTGTTGCCGAAGCGCGTCGTCTGTGGAAGGCCGTCGATCGCAAGAACCTGATGATCAAGGTGCCTGCGACCGAACAGGGAATTCCTGCGATCCGTACGCTGATAGGAGAGGGGATCAACGTCAATATCACGCTACTGTTCGCGCAGAAGCGCTACGCTGACGTGCTGGAGGCTTACATAGCCGGCCTGGAGGCATATCGCGATCGCGGTGGGGACCTCAGGCGGCTCGCAAGCGTTGCCAGCTTCTTTGTCAGCCGCATCGACACCGAGGCGGACAAGCGACTGAACGAGACGATCGCGGCGGCGAATGACCCGACAACCAAGGCGGCGCTCGCGGCGCTGAAAGGCAAGGTGGCGATCGCCAATGCCAAACTTGCGTATCGCCACTATAAGCATGTCATTGGCTCGGATCGCTGGAAGAAGCTCGCAGCGCATGGCGCGCGCGTTCAAAGGCTGTTGTGGGCGAGCACCGGCACCAAGAATAAAGCCTACCGGGACGCGCTTTACGTCGAAGAGCTGATCGGTCCGGACACCGTCAACACGGTCCCGCCGGCCACGCTGGATGCATTCCGCGACCACGGGAAGGTGCGCGACAGCCTGGAGGAGGATATCACCGGCGCCGAGCGCGTGTTAGCCGAGCTCAAAAGGTTCGGCGTCTCGCTCGACGAGATCACAAAGAAGCTGGTTGACGATGGCGTCGCGCTGTTCGCCGACGCTTTCGACAAGCTCTTGAGTGCGATCGCGGCGAAGCGAGCGAAGATTCTCGACCAGAAGCTCAACGGCCAAACCATTCAGATGCCGGCAGAACTGGCTGTCGACGTCGAGAGGTTGGCGAAAGACTGGAGCGCGCGTGGAGTGATCCGTGAAATTTGGGCGCGGAAATCCCCTGTATGGACCGGCACCGATGAGCACAAGTGGCTGGGCTGGCTGGATGCCGTCGCCCAGGGGCGGGCGGCGACCCCACGTTATCAAGAGTTCGCGGACTGGGTGAAGGCGCAGGGCTTTGCCGACGCGATCGTGATCGGCATGGGCGGGTCGAGCCTCGGCCCTGAGGTGCTGGCCAAGACGTTTCCCCAAGTTCGGGGTTTTCCGAAACTCCGCATCATCGATTCCACTGATCCCGCACAGGTCCAGCGCACCGAGCATGCACTCTCGCTCGGAAAGACGCTCTTCATCGTCTCGAGCAAATCCGGCAGCACCACTGAACCCAACGTGCTGATGGACTATTTCTTCGAGCGCACCAACAACAGCGGCAGGCAGTTTGTCGCGGTGACCGATCCTGGATCGTCACTGGAAAAGACCGCGAAAGAACGGGGCTTTGCGCACATCTTTCACGGCGAGCCGAGCATCGGCGGACGCTACTCGGTGCTGTCCCCGTTTGGGCTGGTGCCGGCCGCGGCCGCCGGCATCGATATCGCAGTGTTCCTCGACAGCATTGCTGTGATGGTGCGCGCGTGCGGTCCCGATGTGCCGCCGCCGGACAATCCCGGCGTTCAGCTGGGGCTGGTGCTGGGCGCAGCGTGGAAGCGCGGCCGTGACAAGGTCACCTTCAGTGCCTCTGACGAGATCGCCGATTTCGGAGCCTGGTGCGAGCAGCTGATTGCCGAGTCGACGGGAAAATCGGGCAAGGCGCTCATTCCGCTGGAAGGCGAGACGCTCGGAAAGCCGGGTGTGTATGGCGGCGATCGCGTGTTCATCGACCTCCGGGTTGGAAACGACACAGGTTATGAACGGGCCGAGATGCTCGCGGCACTCGAAGCGGCCGGGCATCCGGTCGTGCGCATCGCGCTCGCCAGTCCCGCCCAAATCGGCCAGGAGTTCTTCCGCTTTGAGATGGCTACTGCCGTCGCTGGCGCAATGATGGGGGTCAATCCGTTTGATCAACCAGACGTCGAGGCCGCCAAGATCAAGACGCGCGAATTGACGGCTGCGTTCGAGAAATCCGGCGCGCTGCCGGGGCAGGAGCCGGTCGTCGTCGGCAATCAAATGTCGATCTACACGGACGAAAAGAATGCGGCGGCGCTACGCAGCGCCGGCGCGGGCGTAGACGTTGCGTCGTGGCTGAAGGCTCATTTCGCGCGTATCGCTCCAAATGACTATGTGGCGATCCTCGCTTACGTCGATCGGAATGACCATCATTTGAGCGCAGTGCACGCGATGAGGATGACGATACGCGACGCCAAGCGTGTCGCCACCTGCGTCGGTTTTGGGCCACGCTTTTTGCATTCGACCGGGCAAGCCTACAAAGGCGGGCCGAACACCGGCGTTTTCCTCCAGGTCACCACCGAACACGCCCTTGATGTCGCAATACCAGGATCGAAAGCGAGTTTCGGTGTCATTGAGGCGGCTCAGGCCAGGGGCGATTTTGACGTGCTGACCGATCGAGGCCGCCGTGCGCTTCGCCTGCACATCAAGGGCGATCCTGAGCAGGGCCTATCAGAGCTTGGGGCTATGGTGCGCGACATTGTGAAATAGAGGCATATCGATGCAGATCGGATTGATCGGCCTGGGCCGCATGGGCGGCAATATCGTTCGCCGCCTGATCGCCCGTGGCAAGCACGACGTTGTTGTCTTCGACAAGAACGCAAGGGCGATCCAGGACCTTGGCTCGGGTGGTGCCATTGCAAGCTCGTCCCTCAAGGACATGGTCAACAAGCTCACGCCGCCGCGAACCGTGTGGGTGATGTTGCCATCCGGCCGGATCACCGAGGATTGCATTGCCGAGCTTGGTGGTCTGCTCAGCCGCGGTGACACCATCATGGATGGCGGCAATACGTTCTGGCAGGACGACGTCCGCCGGGCCGACGAGTTGCGCAAGCAGGGAATCCACTATGTCGACGTCGGCACCAGCGGTGGCGTATGGGGGCTGGAGCGCGGCTTTTGTATGATGATCGGCGGAGATAAGGCGACGGTCGAGCGGCTCGATCCGATCTTCTCCGCCCTGGCACCTGGCGGCGGCGAGATTCCGCGGACACCGGGCCGGGATGGTCGCGATACGCGCGTCGAACAGGGCTACCTCCACGCCGGCCCAAGCGGCGCCGGCCATTTCGTCAAGATGGTCCACAACGGCATCGAATACGGCCTCATGCAGGCTTATGCCGAAGGCTTCGATATTCTGAAGAATGCCGATATCGACGCGCTGCCGGAGCGGCATCGGTTCGATCTCAATCTCCCGGACATCGCAGAGGTGTGGCGGCGTGGCAGCGTCATCAGCTCATGGCTTCTCGATCTGACCGCGGCAGCGCTCGCCAACAGCCCGGCTTTGGAGAGCTATTCAGGATTCGTGGAAGATTCCGGTGAAGGACGCTGGACCGTCCATGCCGCGATCGATGAGGCAGTTTCGGCCGACGTGATCACCGCCGCGCTCTATGCACGATTCCGCTCACGCAAGAACCATACGTTCGCCGAGAAGATTCTCTCCGCCATGCGGCATGGATTTGGCGGGCATACCGAGCCGCCACCGTCGCAGCCCGTCGCACAGCAAACCTCAAAGAATCCCTCAGCGGACCGTTGACATGAGTGCAGAGATGTCTGCGAAGCCGAAGGTGCCGGACAATTGCTGCTTTGTCCTGTTCGGTGTAACGGGGGATCTCTCACACCGGCTCGTCATACCGGCGCTCTACAATCTCGCTGAGGCTGGTCTACTACCTAATGAGTTCTGCGTCGTCGGCGTGACGCGTCGAGAGACTTCCACCGAGGCATTGCACAAGAATCTGATGGCGGCCCTGAAGCGGTACGCGACGCGTCCCGTGAACCAGAGCATTGCGCACGGCCTGTTCGGCTGCATCACAAGCGTCTGCGCCGATCCAGAAAGGCCTAGCTCATTCGATTGCCTGAAGACACAACTCGATGGCTTGGAGCAGCGCGGCATCCGCAATCATCTCTACTACCTTGCTGTCCCTCCGAACGGATTCAAACCGATCAGCGAGACGCTTGCGAGCGTTGGTCTGCTTAAAGAACCGGAGGGCGCCTGGCGGCGACTGGTTGTCGAGAAACCGTTCGGTACGGACCTCGCGTCGGCTCGTGCCCTCAATCGCGATCTGTTGAAGCTGGTCGAAGAGCGGCAGCTCTACAGGATCGATCACTACCTCGGCAAAGAGACGGTTCAGAACATCCTGGTGCTGCGCTTCGCAAACGGCATGTTCGAACCGATCTGGAATTGCAACCACATCGATCATGTGCAGATCACCGTCGCTGAAACGCTGGATGTCGGCCGTCGTGGTAGCTTTTACGATGCGACCGGTGCGTTGCGCGACATGGTGCCAAACCACCTGTTTCAACTGCTGTCATTGGTGGCTATGGAGCCGCCATCACGCTTCGACGCTCATTCGGTGCGATCCGAGAAGGCCGAAGTGCTGGCCGCGATCCAGACCCAGACTGAACAAGAAGCGCTACGCAACTCCGTCCGGGCGCAATATCGCGCGGGCCGGGTTAGCGACCGGGATGTAGTCGATTATCGCGCGACGAAGGATGTGGCGCCCACGAGCGTCACCGAGACTTACGTTGCGCTGAAGCTTGCCATCGACAACTGGCGATGGGCAGGTGTCCCGTTCTATCTCCGCACCGGCAAGGCGTTGGCGGCCAAGCGCACCGAGGTCGCGATACAATTCAAGCGCGCTCCATTCTCGATGTTCCGGGGAACCGACATCGATCATTTCTCGCCGAATGATCTTGTCATCAGCATCGAGCCGAACGAGGGCGTGATGCTCCAGTTCAACACCAAGGTGCCAGGACCGCAGGTCGTGATCGACAGCGTGGAGATGAAGTTCAGGTACAAAGACTACTTCAAGGTCGCCCCCAACACTGGATACGAAACACTGATCTACGACTGCATGATCGGCGACAATATTCTGTTCCAGCGCGCTGACAGCGTCGAGGCCGGGTGGCAGGCTGTCGAGCCGTTTCTTAACGCGTGGCGCCATGCGGGTGCCAACGGTCTCTACGAATGTCGAGCGGGCACGGAAGGGCCTGATGCCGCAGATGACTTGATCCAGCGTGACGGCCGTCGTTGGCGCAGCATAGTAGGTGAATGACCGCCATGCTGGCCGGGCGTTCGCTCGTTATCGTCAATGGTGCAACAGCGCTCGCCGAAGCGGCGCTCGCCCGCTTGGTCAAACGGATAGAGACGTCTGAAGGCGAAGCGGCGGTTTGCCTGACCGGCGGTTCGACGCCGCGGCTCATGTACGAGATGATGGCGCAATCGCCGTGGGGTGAGCGGATCCCCTGGACCCGTGTGCATTGGTTCATGGGCGACGATCGGTTCGTGCCGCACAACAGCGTACTCAGCAACAGTGGCATGGCCAGGCGCCTGTTCCTGGATACCTGGGCGCCTGCTGATCATATCCATATGATCGATACGGGCCTGTCTTCCCCCGACGAGAGCGCGGCCGACTACGAGCAGAAGCTCCACGTGTGGCAGGAGCGCCGGCGAGACCGTCCTCTGTTCGATCTCGTGCTCATGGGTGTTGGTCCTGATGGGCATACGGCTTCGCTGTTCCCGGGAAGCGCCGCGTTGCGCGAGAGCAGTCGTTGGGTCATGGGTGTGCCACAAGCCAATGTTGAGCCATTCGTTCCGAGGGTGTCGCTGACATTGCCGTGCCTCTCGCGGACGCGCGAAATGCTGTTCCTGGCCGCGGGAGCTGGAAAGAGGGTGATCCTCGAGCGTGTTTTCGGGGCTGAAGATCTGCCTGCGGCACGCGCGTCGGCTGCGGCGGGCGAAACAGTCTGGATGCTCGATGAGGACGCGGCGCCGAAGAACGTACGAGGCCTGAAAGGTCACGCGGCCGCCAATGCAGTTGTCTCAGGCGTTGCGGCGATCATTGTCATGGGCGTGTCGGGTTCCGGCAAGAGCACGGTCGCAGCGGCGCTCGCGGCTCGGCTCGGCCTCGACTATATAGACGGCGACGACTATCATTCTCGAGCCAACATTGAAAAGCTGCAGGCTGGCAGGCCGCTCACCGACGAAGACCGTTGGCCATGGCTGCAAGCCATTGCCGATGTAATCGCCGCTAAAATCGACAACGGAAGAAATGTTGTTGTCGCGTGCTCGGCATTGAAGCAGACCTATCGTGAAATCCTGATAGGCGGACGGGACGACATTCGTATCGTTTATCTCAAGGGCTCACGAGAGTTGATGGCTGAACGCCTCAAGAGCCGAAAGGATCACTTCATCAACCCGGCTTTGCTCGACAGCCAATTCGACGCGCTGGAGGAACCAGCTTTCGACGAACCGGCGGTCACGGTCGAGGCTGATCGGCCGGTCACCGCCATTATTTGCGATATCTTGAATAAGCTCGATCGATTTCAGCTTGATGGCGGCTAGCCCATGCCCCGCATCCGCATGGTCATTTCCGACGTCGATGGCACGCTTGTGACGCCTGACAAGAAGCTGACGCCGGCGACGGTCCCTGCTGTTCGCGACCTTCGTCGTCATGGCATCCAGTTCACTCTGACGAGCAGCCGTCCAGCCTTTGGCATGGAAGGGCTGTGCAAGGCGCTCGATCTCGATCTGCCGATCGGACCTTTCAACGGCAGTTCGATTGTCAACCCTGATATGTCAATCGTTATGCAGAGCACGGTGCCGCGCGCCGCAGTCGACCTTGCTATTGACCTGTTTGCGCGCAACCGGGTCGATGTCTGGCTATTCACCAACCAAGAGTGGGTCATCGAGCGCAACGATGATCAATTTGTGCCGCATCGATACCGACCCGGTGATAGTCATGGACAATACGCGCTATCGTGACGCTGTCTGCAAGCTGGTTGGGGTGAGCGGCGACGCAGCGCTTTTGGAGCAATGTGAAGCCGGACTGCGCGGCGTTGTCGGGCGTCGGGCTCGTGTTGCGCGTTCGCAAACCTATTATTGCGATATTACACCGCCCGGGCACGACAAGGGTACGTTCGTCGATGCGATAAGCGCGCGGACCGGAATCCCGCGCGACGCCATTGCGGCGATTGGGGATATGCAAAATGATCTGCCGATGTTCGCCCGCGCGGGCTTCTCCATCGCCATGGGCAATGCGTCTGAGGACGTGAAGGCGAGGGCCGGCCGCGTGACCGCCTCGAACGAGCAGGACGGGTTTGCAAAAGCAGTCGCCACGATACTGGATCTGAAGATCTGATGCACTCAACGCGCCCGCTGCGCACACGGCTGCTTGGCCGGATGCAGGGCATTGTGGATGTTATTCGCGGTGTTGACGAGTGCGATATGTGTCAGCGCCTGCGGGAAGTTTCCGGTCTGACGGCACACGGTCGGGTCGTACTGCTCAGCAAGCAATCCGACATCATTGGCAACCTTGGCGACGCGTTTGAAGAGTTCGCGCGCCTTGTCAATGTTGCCCAGCATGACATGCGTATCGGCGAGCCAAAGGGAGCAAGCAAGAAATGCACCTTCGATCGGCTCCAGCTCGCCCAGGCGCCGCTGGCGAGGATCATGACGAAGCACGAAGCCGTCTCGCATCAGATGCGTTTCGATTGCGGCGACGGTGCCTTTGATCCGCGGATCGTCGACAGTCAGGAAGCCCAAAGCGGGAAGCAACAGAAGGCTCGCGTCGAGGTAAGGCAGGCCGTAAGCTGCCGTGAACGTGTTGTTGGCGCTGTCGAAGCCGCGCGCGCAAATGTCCGAATGGATTTGGCCGCGAATTGCCCGCCAGCGGTCGACCGGAGCTTCGAACCCAAGCTTGTCAGCGTTCTTGATGCCCCGATCGAAAGCCAGCCAACACATTGCTTTTGAGAACACATAGTGCTCACCGCGACCACGCGTCTCCCAGATCCCTGCGTCGGGTCGATCCCAGATCAAAGCGAGATGGTCGAGCAGCTGCAATTCAAAGGCCCAGGTGCCGCCGTCGAGCTCTATCTCCGCCTTACGGGCCTGATGAAATGTGTCCATTAGCTCGCCGTAGACATCGAGCTGTAGTTGGGCATGGGCAGCATTCCCAAAGCGGACCGGCCGCGATCGCTCATAGCCCGGCAACCAATCAGCTTCCCATTCAAGCAAGCGCCGTTGTCCGGTGATGCTGTACATGATTTGCAAATCGGCAGGTGATCCCGCGACTGCACGCAATAGCCAGTTGTGCCAGTCTCGCGCCTCCGAGCGGTAGCCATTGTTCATCAGCGCGAACAGCGTATAGGTTGCGTCACGCAGCCAGCAGAACCGATAGTCCCAATTGCGTGATCCGCCGAGCTTCTCCGGCAGCGATGTTGTTGGTGCCGCCACGATGCCGCCGCTCGGCCGATACGTCAGTGCTTTCAGGGTGATCAAGGAGCGCTGCACGAGATCCCGGTCCTCGCCGCCGTACGTCCCCAGGGACGACCATTTCTTCCAGAAGGCTTCCGTATCCGATAGGGCCTGCATCGGATCGATCGGTTTCGGCAGTGGAAGATGGGATGCATCATACGTAAGAACGAATGGCACGGTGTCGCCAGCGACGATGTCGAAGTCGGCGACGGTCGTCATGCTCTCGCCGCGTAGTTCGACGGGCGTGCGCAGAACAGCCATATCGGGGCCTGCGACTGCGCGTAAGGTGCCATCGTCAAGTCGCTGAACCCATGGAATGTTTGAACCGGAGCCAAAGCGCAAGACGAGTTCCATTCTCATCGCCACGCGGCCGCTATCGCAGCGGACAAGGCGTACGACGTCGGAAGACTTGCCGCGGGGGGGCATGAAGTCGATCAGCGTGACGTCCCCGTCAGCACAGGAAAACGTCGTTTCAAGTATGAGGGTTTCTTTCCGATAGCGACGCCTAACTGACAAAGGCTGTTCTTTCGGCGCGATTCGCCAGCGCCCATTGTCCGGCGCTCCGAGCAGGGCGGCGAAGCAGGCATCGGAATCGAAAGACGGCCAACACAGCCAGTCGATTGATCCATCGCGACCAACCAGAGCGGCGGTCAGGCAATCCCCGATGAGCGCGTAGTCCTCGATTTTTGACGGCAACGTGGATACCAAAGCGCAGCGAATCCCCGGCAGATCGCCCAGAGGCGTGCCGTTCCCAACAATATAGTAAGCGTTTTGGCTCCGTCACGGCCCCACGTCGCGATTGTGGCGCCGCCGCAGGCGAAATGCCTAAACTGAGGCCTCGCCGGAGCGGTTCGTTTTTCTCCCAAGGCCGCAGGGTGTTAATCGGCGTGCAATTTTGACCCCCTGAGCCGGGGGATCGGCGTCCAAAATTGGCCCCCTCTCATTCCAGAGGCGCAACTCGGCCACCTTGACGTCAACCTCTTCTTCATTTCGACAAAGAAACTGCGCGGCTTCCTTGAGGCTCGCCCGTTGACGCATCAGAAGTCGTAAGGCGAGGAGGTCCGCAGAGGGCCAAGGTCGATTGCTGTAGCGAAGCCCCGTCATGGCCGTTCTCCCGCCGAAGGAGTGCGCGCAAGGGTACTCTGCGCTTTGTCGCATGGCATTTGGAAACTTTTCAGAGTCTACTTATCGCTTCAATCGCGACCTAATTGATGGACAACCATCCAGAAAAGGCGCAGGTTGCTTCGATCCATGCGTCGCGGCTGCTCGCACCAATCGCGCCGACGACTTAAGCTTAATCATCGGAGATGTGTGCCGTCCCAAGGCCGCGCCTCGGAAGCGGAGAGCAGGCGTGCTGCAAGTCACGACCGCCACCAAGCGCCGCTTTCAGCTCATCCTGATCAAGCCGTCCCACTATGACGACGACGGTTACGTCATTCGCTGGTATCGCGCAGTCATTCCTTCGAATTCGCTTGCCGCGCTGTACGGGATCGCCGCCGATTGCGCCGACCGGTGGGTTCTGGGGCCGGACACGGAAATCGATATTGAAGCGATCGACGAAACCAACACGCGGGTAGCGATATCTGGGTTGCTCCGCCGTTTCAGGTCACATGATGGATTTGGCTTGGTTGCGCTCGTCGGAGTCCAGTCGAACCAGTATCCCCGTGCACTCGATATAGCTCGTCCATTTCGGGAAGCAGGCATCGAAGTTGCGATCGGTGGATTCCACGTCTCCGGCTGTCTCTCGATGCTGGATGGCCACGCGGTCGGGCTTGATGAATGCCGCGCGATGGGAGTTAGCATCTTTGCCGGGGAAGCCGAGAATCAGTTTGATGCGCTGTTGCGCGACGCAGCGGCGAAGCGGCTTCAGCCGGTTTACAACGTGCTGAAGGAAAATCCGGATATGGCAGGCTTGCCCGTTCCGTTTCTTCCCAAGCCATACGTGGCGCGAACTCTTGGTCTCAGTGCGAGCTTCGATGCGGGTCGCGGCTGCCCCTATCAGTGTTCGTTTTGTACCATCATCAATGTGCAGGGGCGTACATCGCGTTATCGTTCTCCCGAAGACATCGAGCATCTCATTCGGATGAATTGGGCTCAAGGAATCCATAAATTCTTTATTACCGACGACAATTTTTCCCGCAACAAGGAGTGGGAATCGATATTCGACACATTGATCAGGCTCCGAGCGGAAGGCATCCCGCTTGGTTTGATGATTCAAGTGGATACGTTATGCCACAAGATACCTAATTTCATCGAGAAGGCGCATCGCGCCGGCGTGACGCGAGTTTTCATCGGGCTCGAAAACATTAATCCGGACAATCTAGCCGCGGCCAAGAAGCGCCAAAACAAGATCACCGAGTACCGGGCAATGCTGCTTGCCTGGAAGTGCCGGGGCATCATAACGCTCGCCGGATACATACTCGGTTTTCCGTGCGACACGCCTGAATCCATTCGACGAGACATAGCGATCATTCAGAGGGAATTACCAATCGATGTGCTCGAATTCTTTTGCCTGACACCACTTCCTGGCTCCGAGGATCATCAGGCACTTTGGAAGCGAGGCATCGCCATGGAGTTTGACCTCAATATCTACGATGTCGAGCATGTCTGCACTGCGCATCCAAAGATGAGCAGGCAGCAGTGGGAAGCGATCTATAGGGATGCCTGGTCGCTGTATTACACGCCCGAACACATGCGAACCCTGATGCGCCGCGCGGCGGCAACCAAGGTTCCGCTCAACAGTTTGTTGAAAGTGCTTGTTATGTTTGCAACGTCGGTCCCGCTAGAAAAGGTTCATCCTTTGCAGGCCGGGATTATGCGCCTCAAACACCCGTCCGAGCGACGCTATGGGCAGGCACGTGAAAATGCGTTGATCTTCTGGATCGGATTCGCGTGGGAAACTCTCAATAAAAATGTGCGTCTGGCCGGCATGATCGGTCGGCTGCTGCTAATGAGACTTGCAGTAGGGTGGGATCGCGGCGCACTCAAGTATTCAGATCTGGCGTTGACGCCGGTCGGTGACGATGAGGCTGCGACCCACGAACTGCTGACCCAAACAACGGCTGCCCGTGCCGCCGTCGCGCACGCGAAGAAGATTGCAGAATTGACCGGCGGGGGCAGGGTCGTTCAACGCTAGCGGAGTCGGCTGTTATTGATGCACGTGGCTATCTGGGCGCCCGGCGAGGGCACACGCCACCCGTTTTAGGGCAAGCGCACCATCACGCGTCCGAGTTATCGCTCGGCCCACGATGCCGAAGGCACAGGACTTAGCGTGTCAGATATGCCCCAGCCCGCGCTTGTCGAACAAGCCCAAGTACTTCTGGCTGGCTTCCGGCATATCCGGAACACTGATTGAGCGGCCCATGAAAGTCGTCCATGGCTTCTCAGCGAGCGGCTGCGCGGTGGCGAACTTCCAGAACTGTCGCTCCGTCATGACAATCTCGGTCACGCCATGATCCAGGACCCAGCTGCTGAGTGCAGAGAGTTGAACCTGCTCTCCATTGGTGAACATCGTATCGGGTATGGGCTTTTTCATGCATCTAGTCCGCTGGTGCGCTCGCTTGCGCACTGTGACAACAAGGAGAATGCGCCTGGTTCGCCGCAGGAATCTCCGGGGTTACGCGCACCGCGTGGCTTGGCGCTTCCGGGGACTGGTGCTGGCTGACTATGAGTTTTGCGTATGTAATCATCATAATCTTAATAAGCTATGAGGTGATCTGCGCGCATTGACTCGAGGATGCGGTGATTGGCTGATCCTGCTTCGGTCGATTAAGGCTCTGATGTCCCTCATGCGCCGCAGAAATGAATTCGTGATCACCGTTAACGGTGTTGAATTTCTCATACACGATGGTCTCAGAGAAGTGGCCTGTAGAGCCGCGCTGGAATTGCTTCGCAATCGGTTCGGGAGCAATGATCGCGATCGCGATGAGTTGGCATTCGCCGCTCGGTTGAAAGCCCTCCGGCTATCGCTCAACGCCGTCACAGGTCAAGCTCCCGCGAAGTCAGGCGGGAAGCGCCCGTCCAAGAATCGTTCCAGGCCAGTGGCGTTTGCCGCCTAGCTGCCATTAATCGGGTCAGGTGCGCCGAAAGCGAATGCCTAATTCCAGCGCTTTTTCCGCGACATCGGCTTCCGTTCGTAATAGCTGGCCAGCAATGTCAGCGACCGACAAGTTCTCGCGAAAGCCTTCGCGAAGGCCAGCGGTATCCAGCTCTGTCCACTTCGGCTGATCACCGCTGGTCATTGCCCACTGGCCTTTTTGACCGGAGAGCGGCACGAAAGGAAACAAGTCGCTGTTCCCGCTCGTCCCAAAGCGCGAGTTTTACGCAGCGAAAGCTTTGGAGCATTGTCAGCCGGCTTACGCCAAGCAGCTCAGGATGGTCGCGCAACGCCTTCGGCAGCCGATAGTAGGGAATGCGGCTGCACAGGTGATGGACGTGATGCATGCCGATGTTTGCAGTGAACCAGCGCAGAAGTCCGGGCAAGTGGTAATGGGAGCTCCCGTAGAGCGCCGCCTCGTGGAACGTCCACTCGGTGTCGCGTGCCCAGAAGGTCGGATCGAACTGATGCTGTACGTAGAATAGCCACACCCCGACAGATCCGGCCATCAGCATGATCGGCAAATGCACGAGTAGAAATGGTCCGATACCGATGAACCAGATCAACGTAGCGACGACAAGCGCAATTGCAGAATTGGTCGCCATGGTGCTGAGCCAAGGCTGCCAGCCGCCGCGCATCATTCCCACCGGCAGCCGCTGTTGCAGAATGAACAGATAGGCCGGGCCGATGCCGAACAACACAACAGGATGGCGATAAAGCCGGTAGCAGAACCGCCCCCACCATGATCGCGCCAGATATTCACGCACCGTCAGCGTATTGATGTCGCCCAGTCCGCGATGGTCGAGATTGCCTGAAGTCGCGTGATGGGCGGCGTGTGCCCGGCGCCAGAAATCATAGGGAGTGAGGGTCAGAACCCCCATAACCCTTCCGACCCAGTCATTTGCCACGCGATGGCGGAAGAAGGCCCCGTGACTACAGTCATGCTGGATCATGAACAAACGCACGAGAAAGCCGGCGGCCGGTACCGCAATCAGCAATGAGAGCCACCAGTAACCGAAATAGTACGCCGTCCAGGCTGTCGCCCAGAGCGCGACGAGCGGGCCGAGCGTGATTGCGATCTCGACGATGCTGCGAGCGTGGCTTGGTTCTCGATAGCGCGAAAGGACTTTTGTCCAGTTTTTGGCGGTGGCCAATCGTGAATCAAGCGCAGCGTTGGGGCCGTTGGTCAAATTCGAATCCGTTCTGTGGTGGTCGGGTCTATTCGGTGCAACAATTTTGGTTGGCCGCGGACTGGCGCAGAGACCGAACAATCAGGGTTTTTCTGTGTTTGGGCGCACGCGGCCGCCGATGTTGATCGATTCGCCGCAGGCCGGACAATCAATTTTCTCCTTACGCCGCAACCTTGCGGCCGTGCGCATCATGCGATAATCGCAGCGAGGGCAGGCGATTTCGATTTCTGCGGTCCCTACCAGCGGATGGTCGGCCAAGACTCTGTACTCCGCAAGAGTTCAAACTATCACATTACAGGGCGAAGCGCCATCAAAAGCCGTGGATTTACCCTTCTGTTCCGTTCAAGCCGCGCCTCGTCAGCTGAAGATTAGCTAGATGCCTCCGATTACAGGGTGTATACTGCTCAAATCACTGGCATGTCGCGCTTACAAGGCGAACTTAGGCGCCGGTGGCTGAGAGACCAGTTGCGCTCCCGCCTGCAAGCAAGGAGCGCGCCGTGGCCGGACCATCCCCATTCCCAAGAGTAACGCGATTCCGCAGCAACGCCATCGCGTGCGGCACCTTCGCCGCGAACGCCGTATCCCCGTCCTTAATTAGGGCGATAGCAGGTGGATAGAACGTGTCGATAAGCGGCAGCGGCTTCGACTATGACGCTCCGGCTGAGCTATTTCCGACGCGCAGTCGCAAGGGAAATCGGCCGATGGGATACCGTCGTTTTAGCAAGGCCGCCGACGCCATCCGGTTTGCGATCGAGGAACTGGCGCCCGAACTTCTCATTGGAGCGCATCTTGAAGTCGAAGAAGAAAGATTCGACAGCGAGGGAATTCGCAGGCTGTACGACCATGCCGAGTATCCGCTGGCGCGACATGTACGCTCGTCAACCTGATAGAACGATCCAATCCGGTCCGCAGTCTTGGAGATTTGAGACTTGAGCACCGCATCGGAGAGGCACGTCAAACCGAAAGGATTAAGACATGCGTTTCTATATCTTCAAATCTGAAACCACGAAGGATTTGCGCGCCTTTGCGGGCGACACACTTGGAACTAAGCTCCCGGACAACCATGCTCCTTGGACCGTGACTGGCGTTGTCGCTGCCGAGGCGGTGCCTCCGCACAAACTCTCCCGCGAAACGATTGAAGAAGCGATCCAGAACGAAGGTTTTCAGCTGTGGCGACTGAGCAGGAAGGCTGTCGCAGCTGAAGTCTGATCCTCCGGCTGCGTAGCACGTCATCGTAGAATCCCTTGGCGCTCATGCCGCTCAGCGCCAATTGAAATTGCAGACCATTCGGCCAATGAGCCACATTGGCCCGTTGCCATTATGTGCTCTGCATGTGTCCTTCCCCTCGAAGCCCTTGGAAGCGATTTACAGTGGAACGGTGCGGACACGAGGCAACACCGCATGAGATCTCGGAGCGATGCTCCCGTCGACAATGTGGGAAGCGACCGTGAGCAAAATTCCGAACAAGACACTCGTCTTACACTGGATTGAAGGCACAAGCGCGTGGGCGGAATTACCGTGGCTGGATTGGGTGCGTTTCCGCGGTTTTGGTAAAGAGCAGTCGCCCCTGCTTATCGGCGCCGAGGCCGGTGAGCACTATTTTCTCGTCTGCATGCTGGGGACTTACGGTGAACTCTGCAACGTCATTCCCCACCGATACGTTGTCTCAACCGACGCCCGGCTTGTTCATGGCTTTGACGGACTTGAGGCTGCAGAGCGAGAGGAGTCGGACAGAATAGAAGACCTCGTTTCGCCGACGACCGACGACATCGAGCGCCAAAGGGAGCTTGGGCAGCGGGGATTTTCGGTCAATCTACCTCCGCTCCATACTGTTCAGCATCTGCTGCAAGCGATTCCGGGAATTGCGGGTGCGCAACCCGGCGCCGCCTGCTGGAGCTTCTTGTCCGCCATCGGAGTGTGCCGATCGAGCGCGACAGCTAACTAGACGGAGTTCGGACGATTCCGCTCAATGGTGAAGCGGCTTCTCCACACGAGCCGGGCCGCCCTTCAGCACCATTTGGCTAAGCTGACGCTCCGTGTCCGCTCGCGCGCACCATCAGCAATGATGCGTAGCCGGGTTCCACCAAGATATCCAAAAAATACGGGCGCCCGTCTTCAACGGCGGCAATGGCTTTCTCGAGCGCGGGACGCAGATCGGCCAATTGACCGATAGGCCCCGCGGCCTCGACTCCTTGTGCGCGCGCCAAGGCCGCGAGATCGATATTCGGATCGCTCAGACGCATGCCGATCCATTTGTTTTCCACCGGGCGGCCGCGTTCCTTCGCCACCTGACCCTGGTGGATTTCGTCGTTGAAGTTGGATCGATTGTTGGCGACGATCACGAGGACCGGGATGTGATAGTGCGCCGCGGTCCAGAGCGCCGTTGCGCCTTGCGTGAAATCACCGTCGCCGATCACGGTGATCGCGATTCGATCGGTACCGCGCAACGCCAGGCCGACACCAACCGCCATTCCCGGACCGGAGCCGAGACCCCCGCCGCCGTCGGTTCCCAGATAATCGAGCGGCTCGCGGAAGTGATAGCAGTCGCTGGCCCAGCCGATCGGGACGCGCGTCAATGTGAATTTCCGGCCTTCGCGGAGGTCTGCCAGGCAGTTGGCGAGATCGTGGTTGGTAATCGCGCGATGGCCGTCGCCCTGCGTCGGTGCTGCTGGCGCCGGCTGGTCGAACGTCATCCCGTCCCATTTTTTTGGCTTGCCTTGCATGCCGCGCTCAACCAGCGGCAACAAAAGTCGGACGGCGGCGTCGGGCTCGGCCAGCACGCGCAGGTCCACGGCCGGCAGCGCAAGATGATCCTTGCCCCAGCCGTTGTGAACATAGCTGTCGACGCTGCAATGAATGACGGTGGCCTTCGGGCCACTCCCGACTTTCATCAGCTTGAACCAGCCTCCGAGGTCGAATGAGTCCAGCGCAAGGATGACGTCCGCGTTGCGCATCAGCTCCAGCGTGTCTTTGGCGGGGGTATAGCGCGGCGGGCAGACGTGAAGCGGATGTTCGGTCGGAAATCCGGCACCCGCGCGCAGCTCGCTGATGACCTTGGCGTCGAGGGCTTCGGCAAGGTGAATCCTGCGGTCCCAGTCATCCTTCCTGCGCGAGACACGACCCACCAGAATGAGCGGGCGACGTGCGCCTGTCAGGAGCCGCGCCATCTCTTCGAGCGTTTCCTGGGCGGGCGCCGGGGCCGGGCCAGGACTGAACCGCGCGGAATCCGGAAGCTCGAATGGCGATTGCAGACGCGTTTCCTGCAGGCCCGCGTCCAGGCACACATAGGTCGGCCCCTTCGGCGCGGTGCACGCGATCTGGAATGCGCGCAAGAACGCTTCGCAAAGCGCGGGCGCCGATGTGGGCTGATCGTCCCACTTCGTATAGTTGCGCAGCAGCGCGCCCTGATCCTGTGCGGTGTGGACCCAGTCGACCCAAGGCCTGCGAATGTCGGCATCGACCGGTCCGGTGGCTCCGAACATGACGATCGGCGCCCGATTGACCCACGCATTGAAGATCGCCATCAGGCCGTGCATCAGGCCGACATTGCTGTGAAGCAGGCAGCCCATCGGCTGCTCCGTCACGCGGGCATAACCATGGGCGATCGACACCGCATGTTCTTCGTGCAGCGTCAGCAGCATCTGCGGATTTCGATTGCCCAGATAGTTGACGAGGCTGTCATGCAGCCCGCGATAACTGGCGCCCGGGTTCATCGCGATGTATTTCAGATCCAGCCGCCGGATCATTTCCGCCATGACGTCGCTGACCCATTCCATTTGCGCATTGCCGCCCGGAACGGGAGCTTCGATGTCTTCAAGATTGGACATGAAATCCTTTCGGCAGATTTTCACCGAGCAGTTGACGGCACAGCATGATCAGCAGTGAGCCGCCGGCCTGCATCGGCTGCATTAGCAAGCCAACCGCTCATGCTCACTGCAGGTCCAGGCCGCTTTCCCTGATCACGAAATTCCAGCGTGCGTGCTCGGCTACCAGGACTTTCTTGAATTCGTCTGCGCTGCTGCCGACTGCTTCATTGCCCAGCGCATAGAGCCGTTCAGAGACCTGCGGCGTGGCAAGTCCTTTTGCTATTTCGACTTGCAGCCGGTCAACGATCTCTTGCGGTGTGCCGGGAGGGGCGAAAAGGCCGTACCACTGCGACACGTCGAAATCCGGATAGCCAAGCTCGGCAAAGGTCGGGACCTCCGGAAGCGAAGGCGTCCGCTGCGGTGACGTGACGCCCAGCCCTTTCACGCCGCCCGAGCGGACGTGCGCAACATTCGATCCAATGTTGTCAAAGAGGAAATCGATATGTCCCCCCATGACATCCTGCAGCGCCGGCACGCTCCCCTTGTAGGGAACGTGAAACATGCTGGTCTTGGTCATGCTCTTGAAATACTCGGCGGCGAGATGAAACAACGTCCCGGTTCCGCCCGAGCCGAAGCTCAGCTTTCCGGGATTGGCCTTCGCAAGCTTGACCAGCTCCGGCACGTTGCCGACCTTCAGTTTCGGTGACACCACCAGGATCACGTGGCCTCTGGCGACCAGGCTGACCGGAACGAGGTCGCGCACGAGATCGAACGGCGGGTTGTTGGGCTTGGCCGCGATCATCGCGAAGCCGCTCGACGCAAGCAACAGCGTGTGGCCGTCGGGCGGGGCGCTCGCGACCGGTCGCACGGAATTCAGGTAATTCGCGCCCGGCCGCGGCTCGACAATGATGGGTTGACCGAAGGCCTCGGTCAGCCTTGGTCCGATCAGGCGGGCGACGGTATCCGCGCCACCCCCAGCCGGCACCCCGATGATGATCGTGATCGGCCGCTTCAATGGGAATTCGGCTTTTGCCGGAACGCAGGGCAGCGTCAGCGCCGCCAACATCGCTGCAAGTACAAGCCGCATCGTTTCCGTCCCTATGGTCTTGTTTGCTCAGGCATGTGTTTTTCGTCGCGGATCACAACGTACAATAACCCGTCCGCGGAGAGCAATCGCCCTCTCACCGGCGGCATCAAATGCCTAGCCATCCGCTGCGGGCATTCTGTATAAGCGCATTATGCAGACGACATTCATGACCTGAGACGTTGGAGAGATTCGGCGGGCAGCATAGTTCGGAGACGTGATGCAGCAGGCGGCAACCATGTTTGAAAAGATCTGGGCCGACCACGTCATCGTGGCGGCGCCGGAGGGAGAAGATCTGCTTTACGTCGACCTCAACTTCATGAATGAGGGCGGCGCCTTCCTGGCCTTCGACCAGCTTCGCCTGGAGGGGCGTAAAGTCCACCGCCCGCTCCAGAACATTCCGATCACCGATCACTACATACCCACCACCAATCGCCATCTCGGAATCCCCGGGATTCCCAATCCTGAAATTCGTCACGTTGTCGAGATGCAGGACAACAATGCGAGGGACTTTGGTCTGCCGCACATCCACATGAATCACCCGAACCAGGGTATAGCGCATGTGGTCGCTCCAGAGCTTGGCCTGGCGCTGCCGGGCATGCTGATCACCTGCAACGATTCCCATACGGCGACGAATGGGGCGCTCGGCGCCGTCGCAAGTCCGATCGGCGCGTCGATGCAGCTCCGCCATGTCCTCGCAACGCAAACCGTGTGGCTGAAGAAGCCGAAGACCATGCGGATCGAGCTCGACGGCCCGATGCCGTTCGGCGTGTCGCCCAAGGATGTGATCCTGTCCGTGATCCGGGACATCGGGATCGGAGGGGCAACCGGCTATTGCGTGGAATATGCCGGCTCCGCCATTCGCACCATGTCGATGGAAGGCCGGTTGACCATCTGCAACATGTCGATCGAAGCCGGCGCCCGCCTTGGGATGATCGCGCCGGACGACACGACCTTCTCCTATCTTGCGGACCGTCCGCTGGCGCCTAAAGGCGCTGCATGGGACTCGGCGCTCGCATACTGGAAGACGCTGCCATCGGACGACGAAGCGACGTTCGATCGCAATCATCGCTTCGATGTCGCCAGCCTTGCGCCGCTCGTCAGCTGGGGGACGAGTCCCGAGGACTGCGCCTCGATCGACGACGTGGTCCCGGACCCGGCCAGTATCACCGATACGGAGCGGCGCTCGCACACCGAGCGCGCGCTGCAGTATATGAATCTCGACTCCCGGAACCCGCCTGTCGCACATTGCGATCGACCGCGTGTTCATCGGCTCATGCACGAACAGCCGGATCGAGGACCTGCGCGCCGCGGCGGAGGTTCTCAAGGGGCGGCGCGTCTGTGTTCCCGGGATGGTTTCGCCAGGCTCGACCAGAGTAAAGGTGCAGGCGGAAGCCGAGGGACTCGACCGGATTTTCGTCGACGCCGGCCTCGAGTGGCGGGATGCAGGATGCTCGATGTGCAATGGCTCGAACGGCGAGTTGGTGGCGCCGGGAGAACGCTGCGCGTCGACCACAAACCGGAATTTCGAGGGGCGTCAGGGGCGCAACGCGCTCACGCACATCATGAGCCCGGCCATGGTCGCCGCCGCCGCCGTCGCTGGAAGGCTGGCGGACGTCCGTCATCTCGTGCGGGGCGATCGATGATACGGGATTCTGTCGCGGCCAAGCGCCGATGGGTGAGTTGAGATATGAAACCGTTTACGGTTCTCACCGCGGTCGCCGTGCCGGTTAAGATCGACAAGATCGACACCGGCATGATCTTGCCGGGACGCTTCATGCGCCGGCACCGGCGACCGGGGCACGACTATTCGATCGCATTCCTGCACGATCTTCGATTCGACGAGCGTGAAGCGCCGCGCGCGGATTTTGCCTTGAACAAGGACGCCTATCGTGGCGCGGAAATCATGGTCGTCGGCGCCGACTTCGGATGCGGCTCTTCGCGCGAGGGCGCGGCCTATGCCGTTCTGGACTACGGACTGAGGGCATTGGTCGCGTCGAATTTCGGTGAAATCTTCGCGGCGAACTGCCTGCAAAATGGGATTTTGCCGGTCTATCTCCCGCAGACGGTTGTCGAAGATATCTGGCGCCAGCTTGAGAATGAGCCGGGATGCCGGATCACGATCGACCTTCCGGCCCAGAAGCTGGTGGCGCCGGACGGCAGCGTTCATTTTTTCGAGATGAATCGAACGCGAAAGGATCGACTCGTGCGGGGGCTGGATGACGTCGATGTGACTCTGCAGTACGGCGACGCAATCTCGAAGTATGAGAATGAGCGCCGCAAATCCTGGTTGGTCGACAACGATGCCGTGCAGCGGGCGGTGCAAGAATAGAATCGTCTCAGTTCGCCACTACTGAGGCCCGTGCGAGCCCAGCTACGACACATGCCTGACTTCCGATACATCGGAAAGCCGATCAAACGGATCGAGGACCTGCCCCTGCTGCAGGGCCGCGGCCGCTTTGTCGATGACCTTCAGTTTTCAGATCTGTTGCAGGCGGCATTCGTGCGCAGCCCGCATGCCCACGCTGTGATCCGCGGCATCGACGTGGGAGCGGCGCGGCAGCTCCCTGGCGTGCAGGCGGTGTTCACGCTCTCCGACCTGGCGCCGCTGTTGTCGCAGGAGCGCATCCCGTTGCAATTTCGCACGGCCCAGTTGCCGGCCGACATCACGCCATTTGTGCTGGCCAAGGACGAAGTCGCGTTTGTCGGCGAAGCCGTAGCCGTCGTCATCGCGGAGTCCCGTTATCTCGCCGAGGATGCGGCGGGGCTTGTCGCAGTCGACTACGAGCCGCTTCCGGCGGTGTCGGACTGCCGGGCGGCCCTTGCACCGGGGTCGCCTATTGCCCATCGCGGCAAATCCAGCAACCTCATGCACCAGTTCCGCCAATCCTACGGCGACGTCGCAGCGGCGTTTGCGCGCGCGCCGCATCGCACCAGCGTCAATCTGAAGCAACACCGCGGAGGCGCCCATTCCATTGAAGGCCGCGGCGCGCTCGCGGTCTACGATACGAATGAGGATCGCCTGACGTTGTGGTCCTCGACGCAGCTCGCCCATGAGGTGAGGGCGTTCCTGATGACGTTGCTGCGTCTCGACGAAAATCAGGTGCGCGTGGTGGCACCCGAGGTCGGAGGCGGCTTTGGCGCCAAGTTTGTGCTGTATCCGGAAGAGGTCGTTGTCGCCGCCGCCGCACTGCTGCTGCGGCAGCCGGTCAAATGGATCGAGGACCGGCGCGAACATTTTCTGGCGGCGATCCAGGAGCGCGACCAGTATTGGGATCTCGAGGTCGCTTTCGATGACGATGGTTTGCTGCTCGGTGTGCGTGGCCGAATGATCCACGACGAAGGCGCCTACACGCCGCAAGGCATCAACCTGCCTTTCAATGCATCGACGGCGCTGCCGGGGCCTTACGTCCTGCCGGCCTACGAGCTCGACGTGCTGGTGGTCGAAACCAACAAGATTGCGACCATGCCGGTGCGCGGCGCCGGCTATCCTGAAGGCGCGTTCGCAATGGAGCGCGTGCTCGACGCCATCGCCGATGAACTCGGGCTCGACCGCGCCGACGTGCGGCGCCGCAACCTGGTGCCGGCAGCCAAGATGCCCTACGCCACGCCGCTGAAAACGCGCGCGGGCTCCGGCATCACGCTCGACAGCGGCGATTTCCCGGCCTGTCAGCAACTCGCGCTGGACGCCATCGGCTATGCCGGCTTCGCCGGACGGCAGGCGCGTGCGCGGGCCGAAGGACGCTATCTCGGCATCGGTATCGGCAACGGCATGAAGGGCACCGGCCGCGGTCCGTTCGAATCCGGCATCGTGCGCATCGGCCGCTCCGGTCGCGTGTCGGTCTATACCGGCGCGATGCCGATGGGGCAGGGGATCAGGACCGCGCTGGCGCAAATCTGCGCCGAACAGTTCGGGGTGCCGCCCGAACTCGGTCACGGTGGTGGCGGGCGACACCGCCGTCATCCCGCATGGCCAAGGCGGTTTTGCCAGCCGGCAGACCATCACGGCTGGTTCCGCCGTGCATCTCGCCGCGGTCGCCGTGCGCGAGAAGGCACTCGCGGTCGCGGCGCACCTCTTGGAGGCGAGCCCCGACGATCTCGAAATGCACGACGGCCGCATCGAGGTCGCCGGCGTGCCCGGCAGCGGCGTGACGCTGCGGATGGTGGCGGAAGCGGTGTCCGGCGTGCCGGGATATTCACTGCCGGGGACTTTCGAGCCGGGTCTCGAAAGCATGCAGAACTTCATTCCGCCCACGCTGACCTACGGCCTGGGATGTCATGCCGTGGAGCTCGAGGTCGACATCGGGACCTGCGGCGTGCGCATCCTGCGATACGTCGTGGTCAATGACAGTGGGCGGGTCATTAACCCGACAATCGTCGAAGGACAGATCGTCGGCGGTGTTGCCCATGGCATCGGCAACGCGCTTTTTGAATTGATGGCCTACGACGAACAGGCGCAGCCGATGACAACCAACTTCGCGGACTACTTGCTGCCGGGATCGACCGACGTGCCGAACATCGAGTTGACGCTCGTGGAGTATCCTTCCCCGCTCAATCCACTCGGGGTCAAGGGCGTCGGGGAATCCGGATGCGTGCCCGCGGCCGGCGCGATCGTATCGGCGATCGAAAGCGCGCTCACCCCATTTGGGGTGCGGATCGGCGAATATCCGGTGACGCCGGCGCGGCTGTTCCAGCTCTTGGCAGGGAAGATCTAGCGTTGTGCATGATCTTGTCCGAAAACCGGTTCCCACTTCTCGGGATCATGCACTAAAACCGCTCGCGCTCGAGTGTCCGCCACTTCGACAGCCGCCGTTCCAGCCACATCACCAGTTCGGTCAGCACGACGCCGACCAGCGCGATCACGATGATCGGCACGAACAGCTTCGCGGTCGCGAAGACGTTGGCGTATTCGACGATCATGCCACCGAGCCCGCTGATCGCGGTGAAAAACTCGGCGACGATGATACCGATGATCGCGAGGCCGACTGATAGCCGCACGCCCGCCATGATGAAGGGAATCGCCGCCGGCATGACGATCTTGAAGAAAATCTGCGCTTCGGTCGCGCCGTAGGCGCGGCCGATCTCGAGCATCGATCCGCGCACATCGCGGATGCCCGCATAGGTGTTCACGATGATTGGGAAGACGGCCACTGAAACAAGGATCGTCACTTTTCCGGTGAACTCCAGCCCGGCCCACAGGATGATGAGCGGCACCAGCGCGATACGAGGGATGGCGTAGAGCGCATTGATATATGGATCGAGGATATACTCGGCGATGCGCCACTGCGCGATGACAATGCCGAGCACGATGCCGACGACGACGGTCAATGTCATGCCGACGGCGAACGGCCACAGGCTTTCGATCAGCGCCTTGCGCAGCGCCCCACTTTGAATGAGCTCCAGCGTCGCGTTGAAGATCGCGCTCGGCGGCGCCATGAAAATCGGATCCATTCGCCGGCCGTAATATTCCCAGATGACGAAGAAAACCGCCACGGACAGCGTGCGGACGGCATTGGGGCTGAGCACGACCTCGCGCGCGCGCTGGCCAAGCGTCGGCTGTGGCGCCGGGACGGACTTGCGTGGCACGGGTTCGATTGCACTCATGGTCCCTCGCTCCTGAGCATCTGCCGCAGCTCCGCTCGATAGGTCCCGAATTCCGCATGCTTGCGGATGTCGCCATCGATTCGCTCGGCAGCGAGCGGCGACTCGACGACCGTCCGGAGCCGGCCGGGGCCGGTGCTGAAGACGAAAATCCGGTCGGACAGCAGCAGCGCTTCGTCGATCGAGTGGGTGACGAAGATCACGGTGGCGCGGGTTTGCGACCAGATCTTCAGGAAATCCTCCTGCAGCTGCTCGCGGGTTTGGGCGTCGAGCGCGCCGAAGGGCTCATCCATGAAAATGAGGATCGGCTTGCGCATCAACGCCCGTGCGATGCCGACCCGCTGCTGCATGCCGCCGGACAGCTCGTGCGGATAGTGCTCGGCGAAATCGCCAAGCCCGACGAGACGGATGAAATGTGCCGCCTGATCGCGACGCTCGCGTATCGGCACGCCGTCGATCTCGAGCGGAAACTCGACGTTGCCGACGACGGTGCGCCACGGCAGCAAGCCGAAGTTCTGGAACACGGTGCAGGCATCCTTGCGCGGTTCGGAAACCGGTACGCCCTCGATGGTGATGCGGCCCTCGTCGGCGGTGAGGAGACCGGCAGTCAGCCGCAGCAATGTGGTCTTGCCGCAGCCGCTGGGGCCAAGCAGCGTCACCAATTCGCCCTTGCGCACGGTCGCGTTCACGCGATCGAGCGCCACCATCAACTCGGGGCGATCCTTCTGCCCGGGGCGGATGCGCACGGGGAAGAACTTGCTGACATCCTCATAGACAACCATGGCGTCCGACGACGCAGGGGGAGCCGTCTCTGCCATCGCGAACTATTTCTTCTGATACGGGCCGAGCTTCTTGATCGCCGTTCCGACGAAGCGTTGGTCAAGCACGTCGCTCGCCGGCGCGGCAACCGGCAGATTGCCGAGTTTCATGTTGAGGTCGGCGGTATATTCTTCGATTTTCGGATCGATCCCGCCATCCACGCCCCAGAGGTCTTCGGTGTTGAGGTCGCGGATCACGGCCTTGAGAAACGCGAGGTTCAGATCGGGCACGCGTGCGTGCATGATCTCGGCCGCTTCGTCCGGATTCTCCATGATGTAGCGCGAAGCGCGGATGCCGGCCTCGGTCATCGTCTGATAGGCGGCGGCGAGTTGCGGACTGTTGACGGAGTTGGCCCGGACCATGTTCCAGACATAACCCAAGCCGGGGAATTCCTTGGAAATCCGGGTGAGGACCGTGATCTTGTTTTCCTGCACGCCCTTCATGGCGGTGATGGTGTTGATCAGCGTCGCGTCGGCGCGGCCGCCGTAGACGGCCTGCAGGCGGGCGGCATGGCCGCCGACCTGCACGAAGCGTGTGGTCGCTTCGTCGACCTTGTATTTCCGCATGATCAGCTTGGGCAATTGATCCGGCAGTGCGCCCGGACCGGAGGTGGCGAAGGTCTTGCCGACCAGGTCGTTGAGCGTGGCGCCCTTACCGGTCGCCAGCACCAGGCTGTAGTCACCGATCGGTTGCCAGGAATGAATGGCGCGGACTTTTGCGCCGGAATGGATCGAGGCGAGCACATTGAGCGTGCCGACCAGTGCGATGTCGGCGTTGCCCGAGAGCAGGACACGCATCGCGTTGGAATCGCCGGTGACAACGACCTCCTCGACTTCGAGATCGCCCAGCCAACCCTTCTTTTGCGCGACATAGAGGGGCAGCGAAAACGTCGTCGCCGGTCCCGGGAATGCCATTTTGATCTTGTCAGCGAAAGCGTCGCGTGTGCCGAGCAAGGCGATCGTGATCGCAATTCCCAACGCAATTCGTGTGAAGCGCGTATTGGAACGGCAGCAGGCAGACAACGTCATTGCTGACCTCCAAACACTGGCTTTGGTGGAGCAACAGCGACTGTATCGGATAATCGCGGAGCCAGGTCAGAAAATATTGTCGCAACTGCTCGCGGCCCCACAGGATCGGTCCCGGCATGCATCCGTCGAGCCGCGTCGGCTACAAACGCTCCGGCACGCCTGCCATGCGAAGGCCTTCGCAGTAATGGGCCATATCGGCTCGATCGCCAAACAGGTGTGTTGCCTCCACGAAGGCAATCGAAAAGCCGGGTCGTGAGTGCCCGAGCTCATCAAGGTAGCGCCTCGCTTCATCAATCCGCCCGAGCTTGCCGAGCGCGGCGATGAGAACCGCATAGCGCGACCACTGGAAGTTCTGCTGACCGAGCGCCTTCACCGCGCACGCGACCGCGCCATCATACTCGCCGGTAAAATATTTGGCGTCGGCGATGCGAACGAGGAAGGAACCCATGTTCGGGTCGTAGGGACTGAACCGGATCGCCGCTTCGAGATGGGAGAAGGCCTGCGCGGCGCGACCCGAAAAAACCAGCGTCGCCCCCAATCCGTAATGCGCAAGCGCCAGGCACGGATTGAGCTCAAGCGCCGTCTGAAGATTCGATAGGGCGGGAGCGTATTCGCGCCGAAGATAACGTATACGCCCCAGCGTGCAATGCGCTCCGGCATCCTCCGGATCGAGAGAAACCGCATGTTGCGCCGGGGCGATCGCGTGGTCGCGATTTTCCTCGTTCGAATGCGCAAAACCGTAGACGACCTCGTAGTAGTAAGCTTCCGCGAGTTCGGAAAATGCCGGACCCAGCTCCGGGTCCACGGCGACGGCTTCGTGAAACAGCCTGCGGGCCTCCGCCAGATCCTCAGCGGTGCAGCGATAGAGATGGAACATCCCGCGCTGGTAGATGGTCCAGGCATCGAGGCTGTCGTGCGCCTTGACCTTCGCGCGCTCGCGTTCGGCCCGGCCGAGCTGCGGCTCAATGGCGCCGACGATGGCCTGCGTAATCTCGTCCTGCACGGCGAAGATGTCAGACACCGCACGGTCATAGCTCCGTGCCCAGACGTTGCTGCCGCTGCTGCCTTCGATGAGCTGAGCGGTGACCCGGACGCGGCCCTCGGCGCTGCGGACGCTCCCCATCAGGACGTAGCGGACACCGAGCTCGCGCGAAATCTGCTTCACATCGACATCGCGTCCCTTGTAGGCGAAGCTTGAATTGCGCGCGATTACGAAGAACCAGCGCGCTCGCGAGAGCGCCGTGATGATGTCTTCTGCGATGCCGTCGGCGAAATAGTCCTGCCCCCGGTCGTTGCTCATATTGGTGAATGGAAGCACCGCGATCGAGGGGCGGTCCGGAATCGCGAAGGGCGTCGCCAGCGCCTTCAAAGCGACCGCCGCCGGCGCACTTGCGTCCTGCACCCCACCGACGAAACGAATCCCCTTGCGGGCGATGGTACGGATCAGCGTCTGCCGCTCGCCGCTGTCGCCGACCGCCCTACGGGCGGCATTGATGCGGCTGGTCAGGGTGGATTCGGAGACGATTCGCCCGTTCCAGATCGCTTCGATGAGCTCGTCCTTGGTGACGACCCGCTCGCGGTGTCGCACCAGATGGACCAGCAGATCGAAGACCTGCGGCTCGACCGCCACAAGCTCCGAACCGCGCCTGAGCTCGCGGCGATCGACGTCCAGCGTGTAGTCGCCAAACAGGAAAGTCACGGCACCCCCGGAAATGGCTGGGCGGTCATGGACAAATAGTCAAGCGCATCTCAAGGGCAAATCAAGCCGCAGTCAAAGTCTTCCGTGCGCGACCAAGGCATTTTAGCGCCCATGTCCGACGACGTCGGCGATTGTCGGTTCGGGCAAGTTTCAACGGAGAATGACAATGACCGTGGCAACACTCATGAAATCCCAGGCCAAGGCGCCACCCGCTCCCCGAAACGGAGTCGATACGCCCGCCCTGCTGGCGACCATCGGTGTGGTTCGCAACCAGCCGGAGCTCGCCAAATTCCAGTTCCGGGCACACAACCGCTGGATCGCCGGCACGCATAGCCGCAGCGACATGTCCGGCTTTTACGGCGCCGGGATGGAACATCAACACAAGGCCCCGACCATGGCCGATTCGGATCATCCCGCCGTGCTGTGCGGCGCCGACCAGGGTCCGACGCCGGTGGAATGGCTCCTGCATGCGCTGACATCGTGCCTGATGGCGGGCGTGGCGAATGTCGCCGCGGCGCGCGGCGTGACGTTGCATGCGGTGGAGGCAAGGATCGAAGGCGATATGGATCTGCGCGGAATCCTCGGGCTCTCTGACCAGGCGCGCAACGGCTATCAGGGTCTGCGCGTCACCTTTGACATCAAGGGCGACGCCCCGCCGGAGAAGCTGGCCGAAATCGTCGAGCAGTCGCGGGCGCGCTCCGCCGTCTTCGACGTCGTCACCAACGGCGTTCCTGTCGCGATCAACGTGAACGCTGCCAATCCGCGGTAGCGCAGGTTTCACGGCCGGACCGTTCGTCCGGCCGTCTCGACGGAAGCCGCGCCCAAGACCGAATGGGAACATGCGAATGTCCAACACCGATGTCATCGTGATCGGCGGCGGGCAGGCCGGGCTCGCGATGAGCTATTGCCTGACCGAGCGCGACATCGACCACGTCGTTCTCGAAAGCGGCCGTGCTGGCGAGCGGTGGCGCGCGGCCAGATGGGATTCGCTGCGGCTCTTGACTCCGAACTGGATGACGCGCCTGCCCGGATTCACCTATGACGGCCCGGATCCGGACGGCTTCATGACCGCCGGTGAATTCGCGGGCCGGCTCCAGCGCTACGCGTATTCATTCTGCTCGCCGGTCGAGACCTCCTCCGCCGTGACCTCGCTTGAAGCCGCCGGTTGCCGCTACCGCGCGGTGACTGCTCGCGGCGCCTGGACGGCCGCCAATGTGGTGATCGCCACTGGCGCCTTCAACACGCCATTTGTGCCGGACATGGCGCAACGGCTTTCGCCCACGCTCCATCAGCTGTCGAGCTCGCAATATCGAAATCCGAATGAGTTGCCGGAGGGCGGCGTATTGGTTGTCGGCGCATCGGCGTCCGGCGTCCAGCTTGCGCAGGAGATTCAACGATCCGGCCGTCCGGTCACCCTGTCGGTTGGCGCCCACACGCGGCTTCCCCGGCGTTATCGCGAGCGTGACATCATGTGGTGGCTCGATCGGATCGGCATGCTCGACGAGCGGGTCCAGGAGTTGGGCGATCCGGCCGAGGCACAGCGCCCTTCGTCGCTCCAGCTGATCGGGGATCCGTGTCACCGCAGCCTCGGTCTCGACACGCTTCGGGACGAACACGTCCGGATCTTCGGCCGTCTCGCCGCCATCGACGGTGCGGGCGTGGCCTTCGCCGGCGACCTCGCCGAGACCATGCGCGACGCGCACCGGCGCCTCGAGCGGCTGATCGGGCGCATCGACGCCTTTGCAGATCGGGATGCCGCACATGGATACGCCAGCGCCGAGCGCATTCCCGCCTTGATCTTGGACCAGGCGCCGCGTTGCCTCGATCTCGAACGATCCGGAATCCGGACCGTGCTTTGGGCGACAGGATTCCGCGCCCGGTATCCCTGGCTGAAACTGCCGGTCCTCGATCGCCGTGGCGATCTGGTCCACCGCGGCGGCGTCTGCAATCTTCCCGGGATCTACGCGCTCGGACTTCGATTCATGCGCCGGCGAAAGTCGAGCTTCATCGACGGCTGCGGGTTCGACGCGCAGGAGATCGCTGACATGATTTCGAACAGGTTGCGCGCATCCTCGATTGCGGCTTGACCGGGTCTTGGCCGCCGGTCGCGAATTTTCGATATCCAATTTTGTTGCTTGCGGCTCGATGCCTTGGACAACGTGAGCGCAGGTAGCCGTACAGCCGGCTCGGCCGGAAGGCCATTGAGGCATCCGCGAAGCCGTGTGACACTGTCATTGGATCAGACGTGCTCCTGATCTGCGCCGGCAGGGAGGGAAACCCGATGACGGACGTGTCCATCGGCGGCGGCGGTCAGGGCGCGGCCACGGTTGAGCCGAGCCTCTGTCGCGTCATGGGTCCCTGGCTGCTCCTGCTGTTCATCGTCGGCGACATTCTCGGCACTGGGATTTACGCGCTCACCGGGCAAATCGCGAAGCAGGTCGGCGGTGTGGTGTGGCTGCCGTTCCTGGTGGCGTTCGTCGTGGCCCTGATCACCGCCTTGAGCTATCTCGAGTTGGTTACGAAATATCCGCGGGCCGCAGGCGCCGCGCTCTACACCCACAAGGCGTTCGGCATTCATTTCGTGACGTTCATCGTCGCCTTCGCGGTGATGTGCTCGGGCATCACCTCGGCATCGACGGCCTCGCGCGCCTTCGCCGCCAACCTGTCGCAATCATTCAATCTCAATTTCGCGGGCGGCATCGGCATCACGATCATAGGGTTGTTGTTCATGGCTGCGGTCGCGGCGGTCAACTTCCGCGGCGTCGGCGAAAGCGTGAAGGCGAATGTCGTCCTGACTTCTCGTCGAGCTCTCCGGCCTGTTGATCATCATCATGATCGGCCTGTGGGCGATCGGGCTTGGGCAGGGCGACGTGTCGCGCGTCATGGAGTTCAAGACCGCGACCGACGGCAGCGCGTTCTGGCCGGTGATCGCGGCGACGACGCTCGCCTTCTTCGCAATGGTGGGTTTCGAGGATTCCGTCAACATGGCGGAGGAATGTGAGGACCCGACCCGCATCTTCCCGAAGGTGCTGCTCGCCGGACTGCTGATCACCG
The DNA here is from genome assembly GCA_963720385.1 of uncultured Alphaproteobacteria bacterium. Classification (GTDB taxonomy): domain Bacteria; phylum Pseudomonadota; class Alphaproteobacteria; order Rhizobiales; family Xanthobacteraceae; genus VAZQ01. The sequence continues at coordinate 126,635 of CAVRFL010000010.1, forward strand.
GGGTGATCTATGTCCTGGTGTCGATCTCGGCGATCACGCTGGTCGCGCCCGAGCAGCTCGGCGAAGGCGAGACGCCGCTCTTGAAGGTCGTGCAAGCCGGCGCTCCGAGCTTCCCGGTGGAGATATTCGGCTTCATTACGATGTTCGCCGTTGCCAACAGCGCGCTCATCAACATGCTGATGGCAAGCCGCCTGGTCTACGGCATGAGCCGCGAGCGCGTCCTCCCCACGGTGCTCGGCAAGGTGCACCCGGCGCGCCGGACACCCTATATCGCGATCGGTTTCACGACGCTGCTGGCGTTCGGTCTGATCACATTCGTCGGCGAGGTCCCCGCGCTCGGTGGCACCACTGCTCTCTTGCTGCTGTGCGTCTTCACCGTCGTCAACATCGCAGTGCTGGTGCTGCGTCGCGATCGGGTCGATCACCAGCACTTCCATACTCCAACCATCCTGCCGATCCTGGGGGCGCTGTTTTGCGCCTTCCTGGCCGGTCCATGGACCGGCCGCGATCCCGTGCAGTACACGATTGCGGGCATTCTGATCGGAATCGGCGTCGTGCTGTGGGTCGTGACCGTGCTGGTCAATCGCGCCACCGGCCTCAAGCCTGCGGAGCCCGATATCGCGGACATCGGCACGCGCGGACCGGTGAATTAGATCGTCATCCTGCCAACGGACTAACTCAAATCAGCGAAAAAGGTCCTCGATAATCTTCGCTGAACTTTCCGTATACGCATTCAGATTTTCGGGCGTGATGAAATTTTCAGTGACCCCCGCCCTTGATGGAACGATGGGCGCGATTTGCGCAACAGGATCGACATCGCGGCGGACCGGAAGGTATTCCGCCGTTGCAAGAATGTCTTGTCCCTCCTTGGACAGGAGAAAATCCATCAGCAGCAAGGCGGCATGGGGATGTCGCGATCCCTTGGGAACGACAAGGGCTCCGGAGGCGCTGGCCACCGGTGGCAGAAGTTGAGCGGTGACCGGCGCGCCTTTGCCCGCGCTGATGAGCGGATGATGGGCGAAAATCTGTAACGCGATCGGGTATTCGCCCGCGATCACCCGGTCCACCAGGGTGCGTGGATTGCCTGCGCCGAAATTGACAATGCCCTGGGTCCGTAACCGCTGCAGGTAGGCCATCGTCTTGTCCTCGCCCCAGCTCAGGCGAAGATTCGTAACGAACAGCGGCGCGCCAACCGGGGTCAATGCCGGCCAGGCCATTTTGCCTTTCCATTTCGGGTCGAGCAGATCCTCGTAGGTCTTCGGGGCTGTGCCGGCTGCGACCAGCCTTGTGTTGTATGCGATCCCAAAATAGCTCATTCGGGTTGGCGCCCAGAGCCTGCGGGGGTCACGCATAAAGTCGGGAATGTCGGCGAGCTGTGGCGACCAGACCGGCTGTGCCAGTCCGGCTTGCACGGCGAGCTCTCCGACGCCGGTGCCCTCGATCACATCGGCGACCAGGTTGCTGGCACGTAGCTCCGCCGACACCCTTGTCAGGATGTCTTCGGAATCGCCTCGCCAATGCGTCATCTTGATAAAAGGATACTTCTTTTGAAAAGCGGCAGTTAACGGGCGCAGCGCCTGATTGACGATCATCCCGGAATAATATGTGACGCGTCCTTCTTGCTTTGCACCTTCAATCAACCTTTGCTGGCGATCCCCGCCCGTATAGGTCAGGATTCCGTCGGATATCGGTTGCGATGCCGCTGCCGCCGCAAAGCACGTCACGAAAAAAACGGCTGCATAGAATCTCGCTTGCGCGACATAAGTCATGTCACGCGCTCTTGCGGCGATCCGATACGGCGGCTTTCGGATTGACGCCGCATCCGACCGCATCCGAAAGGTGCAACACACCGTCGACCAGCTTGAGGCCCTCCCATGGGTCCTCCGCCAGACCGTCGAACTCCGACAGCTCGGAGGCGTACCAGATGCCAGGCAAGGCGGCCGCCAGTTGCATGGCGTGAGCCGCAAGCAGCATCGGCCCCACGTGCGCGCCCAGCCGGTATTTCACACTGCCGGCGTCGCAGATTTGCGCGGCAGCATAGGTTTTTCTCAAACCACCAAGCTTGGTGATCTTCAGGCTGATCGCATCGACGATGCGTTCCCTGACCAGGATCATGACCTGATCGAGCGAGTAGGCGGCTTCGTCGGCTTCGACCGTAATCGGCACGGCCTGCGTGACGGCCTTCAACCCCACGAGGTCGTTGGCTTTCACCGGCTGTTCCGCCAGGTCGATCCGATGCGGCGCCATCAAGGTGAGCGCGCGGATCGCATCCTTGGGCGCATAGGACTGGTTGGCGTCGATGGTGAGGTGGGCGTCGGGCCCGAGCTCGGCGCGGATCGCGGCGACCCGCGCCACGTCCTCCTCGACCTCGCCATGGACTTTGATCTTGAAATGCCGGACGCCCTTGTCGGCCAGGGCGCGAGCGTTCTTGGCCATGTCCGAAGGCGACTTGATGGGCAGAATGCGCAGCGATGGGAATTCACGAACCGCCGGGCCGCCGAACAGATCACAGATCGGTACGCCAAGCCGGCGCGCCACGAGGTCGTGCAACGCGCAATCGATCCCGGATTTCGCCTGATTGTTCCCCATCATGGCGTGATCGAGATCGTCCAGAATGCTTGCAATCTCGCGCGAGTCGCGTCCGATGAGACGCTTGCAGAGGCGGTCAAGCGCGCCTTTTACGGCCTCATGCGGCGCCCCATAGTGATTCATCGTAGAGGCGTAACCGTAGCCGATTGTGCCGTCTTCGGCCTGGATGCTGACGATCCAGCCCTCCGTTGCCGGATTGGCCGCGAGCGCGAACTTCCAGTCCTTGTCCTTTTTCGGCAGAACCGATTCCTCGATTCGAGCCTCGACGATCTTCATTTGCGCTTCTCCCTCGAGCTTGCTCGCTTGCGGTTTCTTTGCGAAGCCAATTTTGCCGGCCTATTCGGCCGCGGTGACAGCGTGGCGATGCTGCGGTTCGCGCAATCCCGCGCGCTCCATGCGCGGCAACAGTTCGTCCCGGATCGCCGGAAAATCATTGACGTAGTTGATCATTCCGAGCGCGAGACCGTCGAGGCCCGCGCTGCTCAGACGCTGCATTGTTTCCACCGCATCATCGTAGCTTCCGACGATGGGAAAACCTGCGCCGCTGATGAGGCGCGCCTTGAGCTTTTCCTCGTCCGCCTTGAGCCAGGTATTGATCCGCGAACCGCGCAGCTGGAAGGCATATTCCGCCGACTCCCAGTCGCCTTTCTCGTACACGATGTAGTGATGGTAATCCTCCGCCTCCTTGCGCGTGCGGCGTATCATCAGGTGCGAGCTGGCGAAGATATTGCGCAACTGTCCCGCCGGCGCGGCGTCGCGGAAGAACTTGAGCTTTTGCTGCAGATCGTCGTGCTTGGGCGGTATGGTGGTGAACAGGCAGTCCGCATTGTGCGCCGCGAACTCGCGGCCGGTTTCCGAATTTCCCGCGCTCACCAGGATTGGCCTGCTTCCCCACCACGGTTTTGGCTTCCCGAGCACGGCCTTCAATTTGTAATAGCGGCCGTCGAAATCGAATGGCTGGTGCTCCGACCAGACCCGCTTCACGATCTCGACCCATTCCTCGGCATAGTCGTAGCGGCCATCGTGATCCCCGAGCGCGACACCCATCATGCCGAACTCGATGGGGTTCCATCCGGAGACGACGTTCAGACCAAAACGCCCGTGACCGATGTGGTCGGCGGTCACCATCTGCTTGGCGGCGAAAACCGGATTGACGAAGGCAACGTGAAGGGTGCCGAACGTGGTGATATCCTGCGTTGAAGCCAGGAGCCCGCACGCCCATGCCAGCGTCTCAAACGTCGTGCCCTGGGTGTCGCTTTCGCCCTGGTATCCATGCCATCGGCCGATCGGCAGCAGGAACTCCAGTCCTGCGTCGTCGGCGAATTTCGCCGCCTTGACGTTGTTGTCCCAGGATGCATCCCAACGCTCCGGCGCCTTGGTCAGGCTGAGGCCGCCCATGCAATTCATTCCGAACAGCCCGAGCTTGAACTTGTTGCTGTTGTAGATTCGGGTTTCGTCTCTGCTTTCTGGCATCTTCGGGCTCCGTTTAGACCAAGCCGGTCACAGCGTCATCTGGCGGTGCCGCGTCAGCAAATGGAACAGCGTGCTGACCGCAGTCATCAGCAGCATCCACAGGACACCCATCGACGCCAGCTCGGTGACCTGTCCATTCTGCCAGAGTTCGAAGAGCGTGACAGCCATGACCTCGGAGCCAGGGCCCACCAGCAGCAATGGCAGGGCGACGGCCTGAACCGACAGCAGGAAGACCAGCAGCCAGGAGTTGAGCAGGGTGGGTGCCAAGAGCGGCATCACAATGCGGCGAAACACGGCTGCGCGGGGCGCGCCCGAGATCGATGCCTGGCCTTCCAGATCGGGATGGATCTGCAATGCGCCGGCATACGCGTAGCGCATGCCGTAGGCCAGATAACGCACCGTGGAGGCAATGATGATCGAAAGCAGCGTCCCGTAGAGCGGCACCGGCATGTTCACGAAGATGTTGAGAAACGCCACGCTCAGGATGATGGCCGGAAAGACCAGTGGGAGTGTGACGAGGTGATCGAGGAGCCCGGCGCCGGGCACCCGCCGCACGACGAGCCAGGCGCACAAAGCGGTAAAGGGCACGACGATTGTCGCGGTCGAGGCGCCCAGGATGAGCGTGTTCACGATGGAATCGCGAAACGAGCCCGGGCCGAACAGCACGCGATAGTTGTCCACGGACATCCGGCTCCACGAGTCGATGCCGATGCCATCGTAAAAGGGCTGGAACGACACGAAGACGAGCATTGCGGCCGGGATCACCGCCACAAAGAGAAAGAATACGACCAGCACCGCCGCGGTCAGATATCGCCACCCGCCGAGATCGACGATGCGGGGCCGGAACCCCTTGCCGGTGATCGTCTGGTACCGGTGGGCATGACGCGCCAGACGACTCTGCCAAATGAGCAAGACCGTCACGATCAGAACGAGGCAAATCGAATAGGCACCCGACTCGCCATAGTTGGTTACACCGGTGCGGCGGGCGCTCTGATAGATCGTGGTTGTCAGGACGTTGATGTTGCCGGCGAGACCGACCAGGGCCGGCACCTCGAAGGATTCAAAAGTTCTCACGAAGATCAGCATCGCGAGTGCGCAGATCGCAGGAATGCCCATCCGCAGTGTGATCGACCAGAATGCATGGAGCGGGTTGGCGCCCGCCATGATGGCGGCTTCCTCGAAGGACGCATCCATCGAGCGCAACACCGCCGACATCAAGAGAAAGGTGAGCGGAACGAAACCAATGCCCTCGATCAGGATCATGCCCCACATCGAGTAGACGTTGATCGCCTGAGGTTGCTGCGTGATCAGCGCGATCACATCATTGATCGGCCCTGAGCGGCCTAGCAGCAGCAGCCATGCGACGGTGTAGAGAATATGCGGCACGCCAAGAGAGATGATGGCCGCGAAGAACGCCAGGTTTCGGCCGGGCGTGTTGGTCCGCTCGACGATCAGGGCCTGGACCGTGCCGATCACAATCGCGATCACGGCCGAGCCGAGGCTATAGATCGCCGTGTTGTAAAGGCTCGGCAAAAAGAAGCGTCCGGAAAACAGTTCCTTGTAAAAGCGCAGCGTGAACGTGCCCAGCGAACCGTCGGGCAGGGTTTCGTGCAGGCTGATATTCAGGAGGAAGATCGCCGGCGGAACGATGAGGACGAGGAGAACAGCTGCGAGCAACGCCACCAGCGGGGAGATCGAACGCATCGCCGGCAGCACCGCGAAGAAGGACGCGGCAGGCGCGGGGGTCCGGTTTTCGGAAAGGGCGGTCACGGACCAGATCCTTCCGTCGAAAGTTGGCGCGCGATCGCTCTCACCGAAACATCTCGTCAAATATCTTTTGTGAGCTTTCGGTGTATTGATTGAGTTTGTCCGAGCTCACGAACAGCTCCGGCACGCCGGCGTGCTCGGGAATGACTGAAGCCAGCACGTCCTTGGGCGCAACGTCGAGCCGGACCGGGAAATAGTCTGCATTGGCAAGGATCTGTTGTCCTTCCTGCGACAGGATGAAGTCCGCCAGCAGAAGCGCGGCATGGGGATGTCGCACACCTCTTGGAATGATCATCGTCCCGGCGGTGCTCGCGACCGGATCCATGAGCTGCGAATTGACGGGAGCGCCTTTGGTCCTGCTGATCAGCGGGTGGTGCGCGAAAATGTTCAGCGCGATTGGGAACTCACCCGCGATGACCCGATCGACCAGCGTGCGCGCGCTGCCCGAACCGAAATTGATGACTTTTTGCGCGGCGAGCTTGTAGAAGTACTCGGTGGCCTTTTCTTCGCCGCGTGCCAGCCTGATGGTCGTCAGGAACAACGGCGTACCACTGGACGTCCCGATGCGCCAGGCGAGCTTGCCCCGCCACCGCGGATCGAGCAGGTCGTCGTAGGTCTTCGGTACCTGATCAGGCGGCACCAGCCTGGTGTTATAGGCGATGCTGAAATAGCTGATCCTTGTGCTGGTCCAATTGCTGCGCGGGTCCCGGTAACGTTCGGGCATCGCCTCGAGCTGTGGCGTGAAGTAGGGGAGACTGAGGTTGGCTTCAACGGCGAGCTCGCCAACCCCGGTGCCCTCGACGACATCTGCAACCACGTTCTTTGCCCGGGCTTCGGCCGAGAGCTTGGCGATGATCTCTTCGGTGTCGCCGCGCCAGAACGTCATTTTCACAAACGGATATTTCTTCATGAAGGCGAGGGCGAGGGGACGTTGCGCCTGATTGACGATTGCCGCGGAATAGAGAATGACCTGGCCTTCCTTGCGGGCGCCATCGAGGATCATTTGCTCCCTGTTGGCCGCGCGGTTGGTGAGGATGTCTTGCGCGCCGGCGGTGCTCGCCGCTGCCTCCAATGCAAGCGCAGATAGGAGAATCCCGACGGCGGTGAGCGGTTTGCGCAAGGGCGTGCGTCGCCTGAACGAATTCATTCGTATCCCCTAGCTTTAAACCACGACGCGGGTGGCCGTTGCCATAGTGGCGTTAGCTTCACTATTGCGCCTGAGCCCATCGCTCGCAGGATCGGTCCGCTGCGACCAAGGTAATCGAAACACGACCCTGAGCCCATGCGACTTGGTTGCCCCTAGGCTGCGGCGCTCATCGAGGATCGGAAGGCCCAGCGCGTAAAATAGCTCTCGATGAATGCGAATACGGCGTACATCGCAATACCCTCGAACGCGAGCAACAGCAGGGCCGCGAACACCAGCGGCATCTGGAAGTTCGAGCCTGCAACCGCGATCTGGTAGCCCAGACCCGCATTGGCCCCCACCGTTTCCGAAACCACGGTGCCGACAAACGCGAGCGTGATCGCGACCTTGAGCGATCCAAAAAGATACGGTTGCGTCCGCGGAATGCCGACCTTGAGCATGATGTCGAGCTTACGGGCCCCGAGTGCGCGTAACACGTCTTCCAGTTCGGGCTCCATCGTGGCCAGCCCGGTCGCTACGTTCACAACGATCGGGAAAAAAGAGATCAGGAAGGCGGTCAGGATTGCCGGCACCTCGCCAATGCCGAACCACATGATCAGGATAGGCACCACCGCAACCTTCGGGATGCAGTTGAAGCCGATCATCACCGGATAAAGTCCGCGGTAGATCGTGCGGGACCAGCCGACAATCAGTCCGAGCGCGACGCCGAACGCAACCGCGATGCCGAAGCCTGCCATGGTCGTCCAGAGGGTGACGAACGAATGACGCAGCAGCGGGCGCCAATACTGCACCATCGCCAGAAAAGCCTCGGACGGCGCCGGTAGGATGAATCGGTCGATCTTAAAGATGCGGCAGACCGCTTCCCACAGCACGAACACGCCAATGGTGAAAAACAGCGGCGACAGCTTCTCCAATACCGAATTCATGCCTGCCGCACCTCGCCGATCCTGGTGCGCAATTCGTGCACGATGTCGGTGAACTGCGGCTCAAAACAAACATTGATGTCGCGTGGACGCGGCAGGTCCACGGTCTTGCTCGTGACGATACGGCCCGGCCGGGCGCTCATGACATGGACCGTATCGGCCAGGAATGTCGCCTCGCGCAGGTCGTGCGTCACGAGCAATACGGTGAAATTGATTTCCTGCCAAAGGTCGCGCAGCACGCACCACAGTTCCTCCCGCGTGAACGCGTCGAGGGCGGCGAACGGTTCGTCGAGCATCAGTAATGAGGGCTGGTGAATGAGCGCCCGGCACAGCGATGCGCGTTGCTGCATACCGCCGGAAAGCTCCCACGGATAACGTCCGCCAAAACCGCCAAGCCCGACTGCATTGAGGAGGTCAGCCACCTGTTCGCGATACTGTGCCTTCTCGCGGCGGAAATTCTGCCGGTATGGCTGGACGATCTCCAACGGCAGCAAGACGTTGTCGATGACCGTTCGCCAAGGCAGCAAGCTCGGATTCTGGAACGCCATGCCGGCCATCTTGACCGGCCCGGTCACCCTCGTCCCGGAAATGATAATGCTGCCGTCGTCGGGCGGTATCAGCCCCGTGACGAGCTTCATCAACGACGACTTGCCGCAACCGGACGGGCCGACGACAGCGGCAAACTCGCCGCGACGTACGTTCAGCGATGCTCCCTTCAACGCAAGGATGTCGCCCGATGCCCCTCGATATGTGAGCGTAATGTCACCAATATCGACGGAAGCGCTCATGCCCGGTCTTTTGTTCTGGTCCCCGGCGATTTGATAAGAAAACCGAGACCGATTACAGCCGCCGCTCGGCCGCAGGCGGCAGGAATTGGCCGGTGAAAACATCCTCTGCCTTCGGACGGTTCTTAAAGTCGTAGGTCACGGCGATCTGGTCGATCGACTTGGCAAGCCGTGCCATGTCAACAGCCCCAACGCCGTTGGCCTCGACCCAGGGTGTTACAAAGTTGTCGCGCAACGACATCCGCAGGCGATCAAGCTCGATCGCTTCGTCGCCAGTGTCGTTGCGCTTCATCACGGATTTGATGGCGGCGGTGGGATCCTTGATCGTGTCGATCGTGCCCTTGATCGTCGCACGGACGAAACCGGCGACGAGCTTGGGATTGGCGTGCGCGAAGTCAGGATTGACCATGACGGCGTTGCCATAAAGCACGAGGCCATAGTCAGCCATCAGCATCATCCTGATGTCTTGCGGCTTGAGGCCCTTCTGCAGCAGATTGTAATGCATCGAAAACGAGAAGCCGGTGATGGCGTCGACCCTACCCTCCGCAAGCATCGGCTCGCGCACCGGGAAGCCGACATTCTCGATGCGAACCTTGGACGCATCGATGCCGTTCTCCTGGACGAACGCCCGCCACTGCGCGAATGCGCCGTCGGCAGCGGGTGCGCCGAGAATCCGGCCTTCCAGGTCTTTCGGCTTGACGATGCCGGTTTTGGTCGTGGTCGCGATGGCGAACGGCGGCCTGTCGTACATCATCAATACCGCTTGGACTTTTTTGTCGGGGTTCTGGTCCAGGAATTTGACGAGCGAATTGATGTCGAAGAAACCCATCGGATATGTGCCGGCCGCCACGCGCGCGATCCCGGCGACCGAGCCGGGGCCGGTGTCGATGGACACGTCCAGGCCCTCGGCCTTGTAGTAGCCCTTGTCGAGGGCGACAAAATAGGGCGCCGACGGGCCCTCGAACTTCCAGTCCAGCGCGAATTTCAAGTTGGTTTGCGCGGACACCGGCCTGGCGAAGACTGCCGCCAGTGCCACCACAACCAATGAGAAAATCCTGATCGCGTACATGGGTGACGCTCCATTGAACCAAGCCCGCCGTTTTGTAGATTTCGTTCAGCAATCCGTGTGCCAGCCCGAAAAAAACTTTCCCCGTCTTGGGCGTGCGGCTACAGGCTTGCCTGAAGACTATGCAATTTGACGGCTCTTGCCTATTCACCCCCCAAGTCTGTTGAAAACCAGCACCTTCGACACCAGCGCGGGTGCGCGACCCGGCCGGCCGACCAAGCGGCAGTGCAGGCCGACGGACAGCACCCTCGTGCTATAAAGGTCTCAAATCGCACGTTTCATTCCCGGCCTGAGGCGCTTGTGGCAACAGTCAACATGTTCTGGCATGGCGGCGCCTTGCCCATATTCGCATGGCCATGCATGCGGTCCTTTATCGAACGAGGTCACAGCATAAGACTGTTCTCGTATCGATCGATCGATGTTCCCCCTGGAGTCGTTCAAGTCGACGCCACCGCTATTATACCCGCGCACGAGCTGCATCGGTATCGCAGCATCCCGGCCTTCTCGGACATCTTCCGTTATGAATTGTTGTCCAAGGAGGGAGGGTGGTGGTCTGACGTCGATGTCGTCTGTCTCACCGACAAATTGCCCGATTCGCGTTATGCATGGGCCGAACAGGAGTCCGGCACCGTCAACGGCGCGATCTTGAAATTCCCAGAGCAGGACCCGATTGTTGCGCGGCTGGCCGCAAGGGCGCGCGAGCTATCTGGCCAAACGAATACGTGGGGTATCATTGGTCCGCGATTGCTGTCGGATGTTTTATGCGGGTACAACCCGGCTGATCGGTCAGGTTCGAAATCGACGTTTTACCCGCTCCACTGGCTCGAGGCGCCGCTCCTTCTGCTGCCGGAATACAAATCCGAAATTCTGCATCGCGCCAAAAATGCGATGTTCCTTCATTTGTGGTCAAACGTATTCAAAGAAATCGGCATTGATCTGAATCGCGAACTTCCCGAAGGCGGTTTCATGGATGACTTGATTGCACCATGTCAGTCGAAAGTCCGACCTTCACTATGGACTCAATTGAGGATCAGGCACGCGATCAAAAAATACTGGCGTCAGCCATGGATTAAGGACCGTTGGTGCCGAACGTTTGGCCAGGAGAACAAGTTGCCACGCGTTCAATACCAGTTGCTGCGTCGGGCCCGTATTCGATGACACACTCCTGGTCGCGAAACATCCGAACTCTTGTTGCGATCTCGGTCGTGAGATTTCGATACTTCGTGCGCGCAAAGTTGCGCCTGGCCAAGCTTCCGCCGGGCAAGCTCGATCCATTCGACCGAAGTATGGATCGTGATCAGATGTATGTCTTGAGGGCCGCTGCGAAGTGGGGCCCGGTGTTCAAAACGTGGTGGCACGGTGGTTATGCGACCTGTGTCGTGGGTCACGCCCGCGCTCGGCAGCTCTTGTCTGAGAACGAGGATCAGCTTGGGCCGCGTTCGATCGATCTGAGCAGTCTGTTCCCAAAAGGCTGGGTCCGCTCGATGCGCGGAGATACGCATCGACATTACCGGCGTTTGCTGCTTCTAGCTCTGCAGTCGGTACCTGTCTCTACTTACCAGGATGAATTCCGTCGCCTCATCCACGAAAGTCTTGATTCTCTGGCTCGTGAAGCGGGCCAGCCGCGAACCAGACGCGAAGTCCGATCTGCATTACGGGAAATGACCTCAACGATCATGCTGAGGCTTCTGTTCGGGGTCGCGCCCGACTCCCGAGAGTTTCAAGATTTGATCGCCCACTATAGACGGTTCGGCCCTGACGCTCCCGCACATTCAATAACCGCGCAAAATAGGGATGTATTTGTCGACCTCGTGCGATGCGTCGCGGAGTTGAGGGATGGTGCAACGAAAGAGCCGCGTGAGCGCGCCGCACCTTGCATGCTGCAGCACCTCATCGACTCCGGGACGGATGATGAAACCGCGCTCGGCAACCTGATTTATCTGTTCGAGCCTGCGCATTTCGACCTTTATAGTCTATGGCATTGGATATTGCACTCTGTTGCTCGCAACAGGGGATACGCTGACCAGATCGCTCATGCGCTCGTCGCACAATCGGCCGCAGCCCACAGCCTCATACGAGGGCTGACGTTGGAGACGATGCGACTTGCTCAAAGCGAGGTCTTGTACCGGCAGGCGACGTCCAATATCGCGTTTGAGGGTATGCTATTTCCCAAGGACGAGGTCGTCCGCGTCTGCCTGTGGGAAGGTCACAAGGATGAGCAGACTTTCCCCCGGCCGTTCGAGTTCAAACCAGAGCGGTTCTTGAACCGCGAATACAGCTTGAATCAGTTCGCGCCATTTGGACTGGATAAATATCGATGCATCGGTGCCGAGTTGACGATGAGCTTGACCATGCTCTTCATTGAAGAGCTGCTCAGGAACTTTACATGTGAGATCAAGGGTGACGGCCCGCCGCAATTGGGCGACTACCATTGGGAGCCGAATGCCAATTTTTCATTTGTATTGATCCCCCGGTACGCCGCGAGCTGAATAATTGCCCACCGCTCCTATTCGCTGCTGGCTTTGAACCGCTTTCACTTGTCAGGCGCATTTTTTGTCACTCGTTACCCGAGCCACCGTTTGAACGCGGTCTTCCGCCGTTCACGCGAGCCGCTCGAAAAATAGGAAGCCACCACACGCGCGAGTCCGCGCCCGGTGTTTCGAAACGACAACCCTCCAAGCAATGCCATGGCGCGAGTCCGCAAGCGCTCCGCCAGAATATGGTCGCCCCGAGCGAGTGCGAGACGCGCGACGGCGACAGTATTCTTCAGCACGCGATATTTGAATTCATCGCGCGGAATGCCGAGAATTTTGAGCGCTGCGCGAAGCTGCGGACTTCCCGATGCGAATGGTTCCGGCTCGCCCTTTTCTCGCGCAATCGACGCCGCGATAATGCAGGAGTCGACGATTGCCATCCGGATTGGACGAGCCGCCGACATCGAGCTGTCGTGGATGCGGTAGCGGGCGATGATTTCGTCAAGATTGGCCATCTGCGTGATCTCTGCAATCCGGCACCAGAGATCGAAATCTTCGCAAAGCCGAAGACCGGTGCGATAGCCGCCAATCGAGTCGAAGAGCGCCCGCCGCATCAAAATTGTGGAATGAACGAATGGATTTCCCTTGCGCAGAAACGTTCTTAACTCGGCGTCATTGAGCGGCAGCTTCCGGCGGCCGATCACGCGATCTTCGCTGTCGATAAGTTCAACACAGCCACCCAGCAGGCCAATATGCGGTTGCTGCGCCATATAAGTGTGCTGCAATGACAGGCGCTGGGGCAGGATGATGTCGTCGCCGTCCAAACGAGCGAGGAGCGGAGCCTTGGCGAGCGAGGCGGCAAAATTCAAGCACCTCGATAATCCAAGGGAATTGTATCGGTGAAGCCGAATCCGTTGGTCCTTCTCGGCCCATGCGGCGAGGATCCGGTCCGTGCCATCCTGACTGCCGTTGTCGACAAGGATGACTTCGTAATCCTTGAAGGTCTGATCGGCCAAACTGCGCAGCGTGGGTTCGAGAAAACGCCCCGGATTTCTTACGGCCATGAGAACGGAGATTGCGGGAGCCATGGGCAAGGAATGTCTCGAAAGGCGCGTACTCGGGGAGGGCATCATAGCGATGTCCGGTCATTTACGACTGGGCGGGATTCTACGTCGGCGCTCATGGCGGCTATCGGTGGGCCGACGTGAATTTCTCCAGCCCGGCCTACGTCTGCTGCGGCGGCATTCCATTCCCTGCTCGAAACGAAAGCTACCGCCCGAACGGCGGGATATTCGGAGTGCAGGCAGGCGTCAACGTCATGCTCTCGCCGAGCTTCCTCACGGGTTTGGAAGGCGATTGGTCGTGGGGCCGGGGCAAAGACAGCCTCGCCACCACCATCACGGGTTCGGCTACCGACGGTTTCACCTTCCGGGGGCTGTCTGAAGTCAAGCTGACGTGGCAGGCGACGTTCCGCGGCCGGCTCGGCGTCGTCAACGGGCCATGGCTGTTCTACGGCACCGGCGGCGTCGCCTTCATCCACGCGAAATGGAGCGAGAGCGCAAGCTTGGTCTGCTGCGACGCGCCGGGGGCGACCGTTGTTGCTTGGACTGCGAGCAAGACCTTGACCGGATGGACCGTCGGCGGCGGCATCGAATACATGCTCGCATCGAATTGGATCGGGCGCATCGAATACCTCTACGAGAACTTCGGCAAGTTCAGCGTGTCGCACGGTATCGGCCCGAAGACCGGCACGCTCGACATTGATAACGTGCACAAGCTGCGCGTTGCGCTCAGCTATAAGTTCCGCTAGTTCGCATCCAGGTACGGCGCCGTGGTCTGCGGCGCTTCGCCGGATTTCATCTGTCGAGGACCTGAACCATACTCAGCCGCGTGGATGCGGCACCAGTGAGAGGTAATCCTCGTACTTGCCGGACGCGGATCGCGGAATTTCATCGACCGCGATCGCCCGGACGTTGAAGCTCGGATCGACAAGGTCGCGCACACAGGATTCCAGACCGGCCTCGTCGACCTGTCGCGATGCATCGAGCGGCACGTAGCGGACCTCGATCCGATCGTAGTCCGTCTGGACGATCTGAAATTGCTCGAAGGAAATGAATTCCCGCAACCGTGCAACCGGCACCAGCGGATAAATGGTGTGTCCGTCGCGGAGCGTGAACGAGTTGCGGTAACGCCCCATGATCTGCGCGAGCGCGGGCAGCGTCAGCGGGCATTTGACGCGCGCGGGGCCGGCGACGGCAAAGTCGCCCACCTCATAGCGGATCAGCGGCATCGCATAATTATAAAGTGAGGTGAGCACAACACGACCGGTGGCGCCGGGTGGACAAGGTTGGCCGTCCTTGTCGATGATTTCGACCAGCACAGTTTCTGCGTTGACATGGTAGTATCCACACCGCGGGCACTCGCACGCGATCAGACCGGTCTCGCGGGCGCCGTACTGGTCGATCGGGCGGGCACCAAGGACTTCTTTACAGATGGCGCGGATATCATCCGACAGGACGGTCGACGTCGAATTGATCCGTTCAAAACGCATGTCGACACCACGCGCGCGGACCCGTTCCGCCAGTCCCAGCAGCATGAAGGAATGCGCCGTGAGATAGTCCGGGCGCTTCGCCAGGAGCCAATCGATCTGCGCGTCGATACCCATTGAAGCGTCGAGCATATGGTGTGGCCCCGGGAAGCCCACGCGCCACCCTGTCGCCGTGGTCCCATCCCGCCCGTGCACATGTCCTGCCTTGCGCGCGACGAAAGTCGCCATCGACTTGGCGCCGTCGAATTTCCACCACCGTAGCGCGCGATCGGTCGTCCCGAGGCTGGCGACATTGGCCAGCTCGTTCATCGAATAGCGCAACGGACGTCCAGTCGAGCCCGACGTTTCTCCCATCTCCACCGCACCGGCGTGCGGTGGGACGGTCTGAGCGGTCAGCGCCTCGGTATGACGCTGCGCCTCGGCCCGCGTGAGAATAGGGACCTCGGCCCAGCACGCAAAATCGACCTCCTCGCCGCGGCACAACGGCGCGAGCCGGTCCCGGTAGAACGGAACGTTGCGGTGTGCGTGCAAGACCAGGGGCGCCAACAAGTTCTCCTGGTAGGCGCGAAGCTTGTGGGCCGGCAGCCGCTCCGTCTCCGCAAGCACGTCGCGGAATTTGATCACCATTCGGTCAATCCGGTCGAGCATCATCCGTTCATGTCCAGGCTATTTTGCTGATGTCCACGATGATGTTTGATCCCGAGCCCTGGATGATCAGTTGCCGGAGCTGTTTGCCGACATACGGGCTACACTATAGTGATGGGGCGAAAGCTCACGCGCAGATCAGATTCTTCTGCAGATTACCATCATCGTCGCCAGTGCGGGCATGAACAAGAGCCATTGGAACAAGATGTATCAGGGCTCCCCTGTGCAGGAACCTTGGAGCCCAAGGCACGACCAAGTCGCCGCGGGCGTGCAAGAACAACTCTCGGCGATTCATGGGCGAACCCTGTTGCTCGGGGTCAGCCCCACACTGAGCAAAATCGGTTTTGACGTGACGGCGGCTGATGCAAACCAGGCCGTCGTCCGCGCCCGATGGCCCGGAAATACACCGGGCCGACGCGCCATCGTTGCGGATTGGCAGCAGCTTCCATTCCCGTCGGGGACATTCGCAGCCTGCATCGGCGATGGCAGCACCAACGCGCTGCCACATCCGGTGGCGGTCAGATCGCTCTACGAAAACATATCTCGGGTCTTGCGCGCGGGCGGCACGTTCGTTAGCCGCACTTACCTCGCGCCGGATGTTGGCGAGACTGTCGCCGAAGTCGCAAACGCGGCTCGGCAAGGCCGATGTTCCAGCTTCGTCTATTTCAAGTTTCGATTGGCAATGGCGATCGCCGCCGAGCAATCGGAACCGAGCGTCCCGGTGCGATCGATCCGCGCTGCGTTCAATGCCCATTTCCCCGACAGGGACGTGCTGCCCGATATGACGGGCTGGAATCGGAGCGAGATCGCCAAGATCGACCTCTACGAGCCGTCTCCCGAAATTTACAATTTTCCGACCAGGCAACAGTGCCTCTCAATGATTCCGCCGGGATTCGCAAACATCCGGTTTGTGCCGGTGGGGAGCTATGAGCTGGCTGAGCGCTGTCCGCTGCTGGTGATGGAGAAAGCGTAGTTGCATAATGCAATGCACGAGAAGGAATCGACGAGCATGAAGAACGACTATCTCGGCGTTGCGGTGATCGGCGCCGGCCGAATCGGAACGTTGCGTGCGCGGCTTGCGGCAAAGCACCCGGCCGTCCGCTACGTGGCAATCTCCGATGCCGATCCGGCGCGCGCAAAGGCGCTGGCCGAGCAGTCGAACGCAAATGTCCATTCCGGCAACAATGACGAGATCATGGCACGACCCGAGGTCACTGCTGTCATTGTCTCGACTCCTGAGGGCGAGCACGTCGCGCCGGTGTGCAAGGCGCTGGAACTTGGCAAGCCGGTCCTCCTGGAGAAGCCGCTCGCACTGACGCTGAAGGATGCCGATGCGATTCTCGCGACATTGAAGCGGACGGGCGGTGATCTGCGCATCGGGTACAGCCGACGCTACAAGGAGTGCTTCCTGCGCGCGAAGGAGCAGATGGTGCAGGGGCGGCTCGGGCGCGTGGTCGGCGGCCTAGCCCGTGTCTACAATTCACGTGCGCAGGCATTCGCCATCCTCAAGCGCGATCCGCTTGCCACGCCGGTGCTGGACGTTCTCACGTATTATGTCGACTTGATGTGCTGGTTTCTGGAGGGAAACCGGCCGGTCGAGGTGGTCGCGCGCGGCCAGACCGGGATTTTCAGGGAAGCCGGCTTCGGAGCGCACGATGTGACCTGGGCCATCGTCACGTTCGCGGACGGCGCCGTGGTCAATCTCGGCGTCAGCTACGCGCTTCCAGCCCGCTATCCAACGCTTGGCCAGTCTGATCGCGTCGAGCTTCTGGGCTCCGAAGGCACGATGATCATCGACGACGACCACATGGATCACCTGCTCTATTCCGACAGGGGTATTCCGCACGCCTATGTGCCGGACCATAACGTCAACATGGCGTTCCTCGGCAGCAACACGGCCGGCGACTGGGCGGTCGGCGATTTCTGGGGACCGCTCGGCAATGAGACGCGCGCATGGCTCGACGGCCTCGTGACCGGACTTCCAACCGTCCACACGACACCTGCGCAGGCTCGCATCAACCTGGAAACGACCATCGCCATCGAGCGTGCGGTTGCGTCCGGCGACCGGGTCAAGTTGCCGCTGGAAGTCTGAACGGCTCGGGGCTATTCGAATTGCAAATTTTCCGCAGCGACCACCTTGCGATATCGCTCGAGCGTCTCCGCAATATACGTTGCGAATTCCGCGGGTGAATTGTTCGCCGGTTCCACGCCTTGCGCCGCCAATCCCTGCAAGACGTCGGGATCTTTGCTGGTTTCGACGACCGCCCACCGAAGTCTTTCGATGATGGTCGGCGGCGCGCCCGCGGGCGCGAGCAACCCGAACCAGCCCGAGGACTGCGCACCCGCAAGCCCGACTTCCGCCAGCGTCGGAACGTCAGGCAGGCTGTGCGAGCGCTTGTCGCCGGTAATGGCGATCGCCTTGACCTTGCCCGCCTGGATCAACGGCACCATGCCCGGAATGGGTCCGAGATAGAACTGGGTCTCGTTGCTCATGGTGGCAACCATCGACGGTGCGCCGCCCTTGTAGGGAAGGTGCAGGGTCTGCTTGCTGATGCCCGCCGCGCTGACGAACATGGCGACGGCGAAGTGGCTGGTCGAGCCGACGCCGCCCGACGCGTATTTCAACGATCCGGGAGCCTTTTTGGCGAGCGCCACCAGCTCCTGCACATTGTTCACGGGCAGGGAAGGATTGACCACCAGGACATTCTGCACCACGGCGAACAGCGAAACCGGTGCGAAATCCTTGATCGGGTCGTACGGAAGCTTGGGCGACGTGATCGGCGCGAACGAATGCGTCGAGACCGATCCCATCAGCAGGGTGTAGCCGTCGGGCGCGGCGCGCGCCACCAACTCGCCGCCGATCTGGCCGCCGGCGCCGCCGCGATTGTCGACGATGATTTTCGCGCCGAGGATGCCCGCCATCCTGGCCGCCATGATGCGGCTGAGCGTGTCGTTTGCACCGCCCGGAGGATTGGGCGACACCAGCCGGATCGGTTTGGTCGGAAAGTTCTGCGCGACCGCCGGCTGTGTTGCGAGAAGGACGGCAGCGATCCAAGCGGCATGGTTCATGGCGCTCGTCTCCCTTTTTTGGTTCCGTCGACGCTACCGCCATGGCGGCATCGCGTCAAAGTTCGCGCCCCGCATCTGGACAAGCTTTTACCGGCGCAGGACAATCGAGCAGCAGCGTGACACCAACGGGCAGGAGACCATGCCGACAGGACTGACGCGCCGGCGCGTTCTCGCACTGACGGGATCGCTGGTGTCCGCAGGGGCGATCGCACAGGAGACCTATCCCGCGCGGCCGGTCAGGCTCGTGGTCGCGCTTGCACCCGGCGGACCGGCCGACACTGCGGCGCGCGCATTCGGGCCGTTCCTCAGCCAGGTCTTCGGCCAGAATGTCGTCATCGAAAATCGTCCGGGCGCCTCCGCGATCGTCGGCACCGAATCCGTGACGCGCGCCGAGCCGGACGGCTATACGCTGCTGTTCGGTTCCAGCAGCACGTTTGCGGTCAATCCCGCGGTCATGACCAAGCTGCGCTTCGATGCGCAAAAGGATCTGAAGCTCATCCGCCTGATCGCGCAGACGCCGCACGTGCTGGTGGTCCGGTCGGGGATCGCGGCCAACTCGCTCGACGATCTGGTACGGCTTGCAAAAGCTCAGCCGGGCAAGCTGTTTTATGCGTCCTCGGGGAACGGCGGGGCCATTCACCTCGCAAGCGAGCTGTTCAAGCGCGAGACCGGCACCGATATTCACCATGTCCCGTTTCGCGGCGGCGGCCCGGCGGTGCTTGGTGTCATGAGCGGCGACGCAGATATCTTCATTAACGATGCGAGCACGACACTGGCGAATATCCGCGCCGGCAGTCTCAAGGCGCTGGCGATGCTGAGCCCAAAACGGTCGCCGCTGCTGCCGGAGCTGCCGACCTCCGCCGAACTCGGCTATCCCGCTATCGTGTCGTCATCCTGGGTGGGGCTGGCGGCACCGGCGAATACGCCGGAGCCCATCGTCGCCCGTCTGGCCAAGGCGACGGACCAAGTCTTTGCTTCGGACGCCTACCAGGCGGTCGTCAAAAAGACCGGATTTGAGCTGTTCGGGTTCAATGACGAGCAAACGGCGTCTTTCATCAAGACCGAAGTCGAAAGATGGGCGGCGGTCGCGAAGTCTGCGAATATCCGCGTCGACTAGAGCGTGGTTCCGAAAAGTGGAACGGGTTTTCGAAATAGATCATGCTCAAACGCAAAAGCTAACCATAGCTTTATTGCAACCTCATACAGGAACAAGGACGATGAGCGACGATCGGGCTGCGCGCGGCAAGAAGATTCGTGACGAAGCATTCGGCAAGGAAGGGTTGCGGCGGTGGCAGGAGCTCAACGAGATCTGCCCGACCCATGCTCGCGCCATCCATGAGTATTGTTTCGGAACCGTCTGGGACCGGCCGCATCTCGACATGAAATTCCGGGAATTGATCGTCATCGCGGCGGCGGCGGCGTCCGATCTTGCCGGCGAGGTTGCGCTTCACGCGCGCGGCGCGTTGAATCGCGGCGCAACGCGCGACGAGATCATCGAGACGATCCTGCAATGTGCGCCGTATATCGGCTTTCCAAAGACCAATCACGCTCTCAAGGCGGCCAAGGACGTCTTCGACCAATGGGAGGCGAAGAAGGACGACTGGAAGTCCGTCTGATCTGGATGGCGGACATCGGAGACGTGGAAAGCAACCCGCCCCCGCCCCGGCACAAACCGTCCACCCGGCGAGACGTCTAGGCAGTCCGCCAAGCCTAAGCCACACCAGAAGCCGTGCGTCGACGACCAACCCCGCCAAGTCGCTGGGGCTTGTTTGCTCGCTCCTATCGAGCAGTCTCTTCGGCGAGCTGCGGAAGCATATCGCCGCCGTTCAATCGGGCTGCGGCAACCGTCCACATCCTCGCCATGTCGAGATAATGCTCGCGTCGCTGGTCACTCTTTGACTTGCGCGCAGCTTCCACGCACTCGCTTGCATACTTTCGATAGTCAGATGCCGTGAACATCATCGCATGGCTCCTTGCAACGGCCGTATAGGCGGGAGCGCGACGGGTCTCTCAGCCAACGGCGCCTCGAAGGTGAACTGCTCGGAGGTGCAACAGCTTGCGCTATCGCCCGTACCCGCTCCGCCGGCGCGGGAACGCTGCGCGCACTAATGCGTTACCTCCAGGCAGGCGGGTACCCCAAACCTCCCGAGCCCGTTTGCCTCCAGGAGCCTGGCGTTCTCAACCCTCACAACCCCCCGTCGGGCTCCTGCGATGCGATCATCTTTCCTGGGCCAACATTGCGGACGCGTGGATAGCCTCGCGATCTGCCCGACAGAGAGCGGCGGTGGACGTGCGCAATGTTGACTGCCTGATTATTGGTGGCGGTCCCGCCGGTTTGACGGCCGCGATTTATCTCGCTCGCTATCGTCGTCACGCCTGCCTGATTGATGCTGGCCAAAGCCGCGCCGCGTTGATTCCGGAAACGCACAATTATCCAGGTTTCACGGGAATAAGCGGACCTGAGTTGCTCCGTCGCTTGCGTGAGCAGGCACTACTGCATGGTGCGCATCTTGAAAATGGCAGCGTGCTTTCGATTGCGCGCAGGCCAGAAGATGGAGTCTTTCTGGCGGTCACCGCAGAGGAACAAGTTGCCGCCACGACTGTGCTGCTTGCGACAGGGCTGGTCGATGAGTGCCCGGTCATCGAAGGATTTTCACACGATCGCTACACCGGGCCGGTACGATTTTGCACGATCTGCGACGGTTTCGAAGCCCTCGATAAGCGCGTCGGCGTCCTCGGCAGCATGGCGTCGGCGTCGCGGAAGGGGCTCTTCATGCGGACTTACTCACGCCGTGTCGTGCTATTCCCGACGGACGGCGGTGATGCACCTGCCGACCTGCACGGGGCGGACGTTACGATTGCAGGTAAGCCCATTCGCATCGAACGCACCGACCAAACGGTATTGGTCACCGCAGAGGACGGTATACGCCATTGCGTTGACGTCCTTTATCCCGCGCTCGGCTGCAAGGTGAATTCGGAGCTTGGCATTCTGCTGGGTGCGTCTTGCGATCGGGAGGGCATGATCAAAGTCGATGCGCACCAGAAGTCATCTGTGGACGGACTTTATGCAGCCGGCGATGTGGTGACCGACCTTCACCAGATCACGGTTGCGACCTCCCATGCGGCTATCGCAGCCACGCGTGTTCATAACCTGCTCTCCCGAAATTTTCGCGACTAGGAAATCGTATACGAGAAGATCGGACCATTATTCGCAAAATCAGCTAGCTATTGGTCGTGGAACTGTTTTCATTACAGTGATGTTCTGTTTTAGAGGGCACGAATCGGTCTTTCCAACTCGGATGTCTGATGAAATTGTTCGAATGCCAGAACTGCGGCCAGCCGCTGTATTTCGAGAATACCCGCTGCGAAAGCTGCGGGCTGCGGCTGGGCTATCTTCCGGATAAGGAAACCGTGACCGCGCTGGAGGAGGGCGAGGACGGCTTGCGGGCGATGGCGGATGCGAGCCGCGGGCGTTACCGATACTGTGCAAATGCGCAACATGAGGTCTGCAACTGGCTCATTCCCGCCGACAGTCCCGATCAGTTCTGTGCGGCGTGCCGCCACAATCGGACGATTCCGGATTTGTCGCTGTTCGAGAACGCAGCCAATTGGCGCAGGATCGAAGTCGCCAAGCATCGTCTGTTTTACACGCTGCTGAAGCTTCGTCTCCCGCTGTCGACCCGGGACGAGGATCCCGAGGGCGGACTGGCGTTCGACTTCCTCGCGCCGCCGCGTCCGGACGACGCACCTGTGATGACCGGACACGCGGCCGGCTTGATCACGATCAGCCTGGCCGAGGCGGACGACTCCGAGCGTGAGCGCCAACGCCGGCAGATGGGCGAACCTTATCGCACGCTGCTCGGTCACTTCCGTCACGAGGTCGCGCACTATTACTGGGATCGCCTGGTCAAGGATTCGCCGAGCCACGAAGAGTTTCGGCGGCTGTTCGGCGACGAGCGTCAGGATTATGGGGCGGCCCTGCAAAAGCACTATGCCGAGGGCCCGCCAAGCCAATGGGGGGAGCAGTTCGTGTCCACCTATGCCAGCGTTCATCCTTGGGAGGATTTCGCGGAGACCTGGGCGCACTACTTCCACATGGTCGATACGCTGGAGACGGCCAGCGCCTTCGGAATGCGTGTACGGCCGAAGGTCACCAAGGGCGCCGATCTCGCGACAACGGTCGATTTCGATCCGCATATCGCCACGATGGACCGGATTATCGACTCCTGGCTGCCGCTGACCTTTGCGGTCAACTCGATCAACCGCAGCATGGGCATTGCCGACCTCTATCCTTTCGTGCTGGCCCCGGCGGTCATCGTCAAACTGTCGTTCATCCACGACCGCATTCATGTGGCCGGCGGACGCCCGGGTGCAGACCCGGGACGCGGGGCACTGCGCGCCGTGATCGCCGGCCTCAAGCGCCGTCGGTGCCCCGAAGCCAACTAAACGGTTGAAGTTTCGATTGAATTGCCACACGGTCGGACAAGGCCGCGGTGCGGCGCCGCCACGACCGGCGGCGGCCTGGAATTTGCATTATCGTTGAGGTCCACTCGGGCAAGAGAGTAGCGCTGCCGGCATGTCGATCCTGGTCAGCCTCCAGCACGTCACGCGCTATCGCTACGACCGCGCGGTCGCCTTGGCCCGCAAATCGTGCGCCTGCGGCCGGCGCCGCATTGCCGCACCAGGATTCCCAGCTATTCGCTCAAGGTCACGCCGACCGAGCATTTCGTGAACTGGCAGCAGGATCCCAACGGAAACTGGCTCGCGCGTTTCGTATTTCCCGAGCGGACGACGGAATTCACCGTGACGGTGGATCTGCTCGCCGACATGTCCGTCATCAATCCGTTCGACTTCTTCATCGATCCGGTCGGCGACGAATTATCCGTTCGTCTATCCGAGCGAGTTCGACGAGGAACTGGCGCCTTATCTCGTCAAGGAAAAGCCCGGGCCGCTGTTGCGGGAGTTTCTCGCCTCGATCCCGCGCGAGCCGCAGAACATCGTCGACTTCATCGTCGCGCTCAATCAGCGTCTGCAGCGAGGAGATTCGCTACCTGGTCCGGATGGACCCCGGCGTGCAGGCGCCGGAGGAGACATTGGCGCTAGCTCCGGCTCATGCCGCGACACCGCTTGGCTGCTGGTGCAAATTCTCCGGCATCTCGGCCTCGCGTCCCGTTTCGTCTCCGGCTATCTCATCCAGCTGCGTCCCGATTTGAAGTCGCTCGACGGCCCGTCCGGCGCCGCCGCGGACTTCACCGATCTGCACGCATGGACCGAAGTCTATCTGCCGGGCGCCGGCTGGATCGGGCTCGATCCGACATCCGGATTGCTGTGCGGCGAGGGGCACCTGCCGGTTGCGGCGACGCCGCATTTCCGCGCGGCCGCGCCGATCGCCGGCGGCGTCGAGCCCGGCCAAAGTCGAATTCTCATTCGAGATGAAGATCGCGCGCATCAACGAGAAGCCGCGCATCACGCTTCCGTTTTCCGATGATGCCTGGTCCGCGCTCGATGCGCTGGGCGACAGGGTCGACGCGGATCTGACAGCGCAGGACGTCCGCCTGACCATGGGCGGCGAGCCGACCTTTGTTTCGATCGACGATTATCAATCGGCGGAATGGAACACGGCCGCGACCGGCCCGACCAAGCGTGCGCTCGCCGACCAGTTGATCCGCCGCCTGCGCGACCGGTTCGCGCCCGGCGGGCTGCTGCACTACGGGCAGGGCAAATGGTATCCGGGCGAGCCGATTGCCGCGCTGGGCCCTCTCGCTGGTCTGGCGCAAGGACGGCAAGCCGATCTGGCAGAATGCGGCGCTGATCGCAGGCCGAGGGCGGGCGCGGCGACGCCATCGAGCGACGATGCGCATCGGTTCGGCGAATTGCTCGCGCGCCGGCTCGGCGTGCCGGTCGCGCACGTGCTGCCGGCATTCGAGGACCCCGCCGACCGGATGCTGAAGGAGGGCGCGCTGCCCCCCAATGTCGATCCGTCCGATCCCAAGATCGACGATCCGATCGAGCGCGCCCGCATCATGCGCGAGTTCGAGCGGCTTCTCGCCGCGCCGGCCGGCTATGTGCTTCCGGTGCAGCGCTGGACCGCGCAGGCGAAAGCCGGCTGGATCAGCGAGTTATGGCAGTTGCGCCGCCGGCGGATTTTCCTGGTGCCGGGCGATGCGCCGATCGGACTTCGTCTGCCGCTCAGTTCGCTGCCTATGTCGCCCGACGACGAGCCGCGGCTGGTGCCGGCCGATCCGTTCGAGGAGCGCGGCGCGCTGCCGGACCCCGTTGCACAGGGCGCTGCGGGTGAGGATTCGCGGCGCCGCCGCTGATGGCCGGTGTCAGCGCGGCGCGCACCGCTGCGCCGGACCGCGGCGAGCCCACCGGTGCGCACCGCGCTGACGGTCGAGCCGCGCGATGGCAAGCTTTGCGTGTTCATGCCGCCGGTCGAGCGCTGGAGGACTATCTCGATCTCCTGGCCGTGGTCGAGGCGACCGCCGCCGAGCTCAAGCTGCCGATTCAAGTCGAAGGCTATCTGCCGCCTGCCGATCCCCGCCTGAACGTCATCAAGGTGACGCCCGATCCCGGCGTCATCGAGGTGAACATCCATCCCGCGTCGTCGTGGCGCGAAGCGGTCGACGTCACGCGCGCGCTCTATGAAGAGGCGCGGCTGTGCCGGCTCGGCGCCGACAAGTTCATGATCGACGGCCGCCACACCGGGACCGGCGGCGGCAACCATGTCGTGCTCGGCGGAGCAGGCCGCGGCGGACAGCCCGTTCCTGCGCCGGCCCGACCTCTTGAAGAGCCTGATCCTCTATTCCAGCGTCATCCCTCGCTGTCCTATCTGTTCTCCGGCCTGTTCATCGGTCCGACCAGCCAGGCGCCGCGCGTCGATGAGGCGCGGCACGATCTGCTCTACGAACTCGACATCGCGCTCTCGCTGGTGCCGGCGCCCGGGGAGGGCGAGCAACCGCGGCCTTGGCTGGTCGATCGGCTGCTTCGCAATCTGCTGGTCGACGTGACCGGCAACACCCATCGCGCCGAGATCTGCATCGACAAGCTGTTTTCTCCGGATGGCCCGACCGGCAGGCTCGGTCTGGTCGAGTTCCGCTCGTTCGAAATGCCGCCCGATGCGCGCATGAGTCTCTGGCGCAGCAATTGCTGCTGCGGGCGCTGGTGGCCTGGTTCTGGCGCGAGCCGCAGCGCGGCACGCTGGTGCGCTGGGGCACCGCGCTGCATGACCGGTTCATGCTCGGCCATTTCGTCTGGGAGGATTTTCTGGGCGTGCTCGCCGATTTGCGCGACGCCGGCTACCGCTTCGATCCGGTCTGGTACGAAGCGCAGCGCGAATTCCGCTTTCCGTATCTATGGCGCGGTGACCTGCGGCGGCGTCGAGCTCGAGCTCCGGCACGCGCTCGAGCCCTGGCATGTGCTGGGCGAGGAGGGGATCGCCGGCGGCACCACGCGCTTTGTCGATTCCTCGGTCGAGCGGCTGCAGGTCAGGGTGCAGGGCTTCAATCCCGCGCGCCATGTCGATGGCCTGCAATGGCCGCCGCCTTCCGCTCGCCTCGACCGGCCGCTCCGGCGAATATGTCGCCGGCGTCCGCTTCAAGGCGTGGCCGCTGGCGTCGGCGCTGCAGCCCACCATCGACGTGCAGGCGCCGCTGACCTTCGACGTCTATGACGGCTGGAACGGCCGCTCGCTCGGCGGCTGCGTCTATCACGTCGCGCATCCGGGTGGCCGCAACTACGAGACCTTCCCGGTCAATTCCTACGAGGCCGGCGCCCGGCGCCTTGCCCGGTTCGAGGAGCACGGGCACACGCCCGGATCTTTCACCATCCCGCCGGAAGAACGATCGCTGGAATATCCGATGACGCTCGACCTGCGGCGACCGACTCAGGTTTGATGGCGCGATGGCCCATCTCGACAGCGCCTCGCGGACGGTCGCGGACCCCGAGGCCATCCTGTCGGGGTACAAGCCGCGTGCCCAACAATTTCGACGAGATGATGGACCATGACGGGCGGGTGCGCGAGCACTGGCGCCCGTTCCTGCAGATGCTGGCCGAGCTGGGGCCGGCGGAAATCGACCGGCGGTTCGCGGCGGCCGACCGCCACCTGCGCGATTCCGGCGTGTTTTATCGGGTCTACGAGGATCCGGCGGGCGCGGTTCGTCCATGGCCGCTGAGCCACATTCCGTTGCTGATCGATGCCGAGGAATGGCAGGAGCTCAAAGCCGGGGTCATTCAGCGCGCCGAACTCCTCGAAGCGATCCTCAAGGATATCTACGGCCCGGCCGATCTGGTCCGCGACGGACGGCTGCCGGCGGCGGTGATCGCCGGCAATCCGGAATTCCTGCGTCCTATGGTCGGCGCCGCGCCGGCGGGTGGTGCGCATTTGCGTTTCTATGCGGTCGACGTCGGCCGTTCGCCGGAAGGGCGATGGTGGGTGCTCGGCGATCGCACCCAGGCGCCCTCCGGCGCCGGCTATGCCCTGGAGAACCGGATCGCGCTATCGCGCGCGATGCCGGACATCTATCGCGCGCTGCACGTCGAGCGCCTTGCGCCGTTCTTTCAGGCCTTCCAGGCGGAGCTGTCGGCGCTCAATCGCCAGGATGATTCCCGCGTCTGCGTGCTGACGCCGGGGCCGCTGAACGAAACCTATTTCGAGCACGCCTATCTCGCGCGCTATCTCGGCTTTCTCCTGGTCGAAGGCGAAGATCTCACGGTCCGCGAAGACGGCGTTTTCATCCGCACCGTGTCCGGTCTCAAGCGTGCCGAAGTGCTGCTGCGCCGGCTCGATGCCGATTTCGCCGACCCGCTCGAACTGAGCGCGCGGTCGCGATTGGGCGTGCCCGGCCTCGTGCAGGCGGTGCGCGACGGCACGGTGATGATCGCCAATGCGCTCGGCTCCGGCGTGGTCGAAGCGCGCGCGATGCTGAGCTTCCTGCCGGCGCTGGCGCCGGCGGTGCTGGGCCAGGACCTGGCGATCCCGAACCTCGCGACCTGGTGGCTCGGCGATCCCGGCCGGCGCAGCGAGGTCTTGGAGAGGCTGGATTCCATGGTGATCGGATCGGCGTTTGCCGGCGACATGTCCGATCATTCGCACGGCGAATACGCTGCCGCGAGCGAGCTTGTGCCCGGATCGCGGCGAGCGGCTCATGGAGGCGATCGGCCGCCGCGGCGCCGACTTCGTCGCGCAGGAGGCGGTAACTTTGTCCACCATGCCGGCCTGGCATGACGGCAAGCTCGTGCCGCGGCCTTTCATCTTGCGCTTGATGCTGGCGCGTGTCGGCGACGGCTGGCGCGTGATGCCTGGCGGCTTCGTGCGCGTCGCCGACGACGTCGATGCGCGCGCCGTCAACCTGCAACAGGGCGGGCGCACGGCCGATGCCTGGGTGCTCTCGGACAAGCCCGGTTCCCGAGCTCACGCTGTTGCCGACGCCCGACCGGATCGCAGATCAATCGGGCGACCGGCGCGCTGCCGAGCCGGGCCGCGGCCAATCTGTTCTGGCTCGGGACGTTATGTGGAACGAACCGAGGCGACGCTGCGCCTGGTGCGGGCGCTGCTCAGCCGCGCGACCGAAAGCGATGAGGCGGCGCTCGACGTTCATGCGCGCATCTGTTCGCTGCTCGCTGCCTGGAGCGCGGTGCCGGATGAAATCCTGAGCGCTACGCCGGCGCTGCGTCGCGTCCGCGGCATTGCAGCGGCGCGACCTTACCGGATGCGGTGCCTTATCTCGGCGGCGCCGCACAACAGGCGGCGTCGGTCATCCGCGAGCGGTTCTCGCCGGACGCCTGGCGCGCGTTGACCGATCTGGTCGAGCTGATCAATCTCGCCGCTCGAGCAGGGATTGAGCGAAAGCGCCCTGATCGAGCGCGCCAACGGCGCATTGCGGATCATCGCGTCGTTTTCCGGCCTCGAGCAGGAAAACATGAGCCAGCTCGCCGGCTGGCGCTTCCTCGAGCTTGGCCGCCGCATCGAGCGTGCGCTTGCCAACCTGCCGCTTCATGCGGCAATTCGCGTTCGCGACCGATCCCGACGGCGCGCTCGACGTGTTGCTGGAACTCGCCGACAGCCAGATCACCTATCGGCTGCGCTATGTCATGGTGGCGGCGCGCGCGCCGGTGGTCGATCTGGTGGCGCTCGATCCCAACAATCCGCGCTCCATCGTCTTCCAGCTCTTGCGCGGATCGAGACGCATCTGGCCGCGTCTGCCGAAGCGCGGCGAGGAAAACCGCCTGTCTCCGCCCGAACAGATTGCGACGGCGGCGGCCACCCGGATGCGAACGGCCGACGCCGCGCTGATCGACGATGCTACGCTGCTCGACGTCGAGGCGGCGTTGATGAAGCTTTCGGACGTCGTCGCGTCGACTTATTTCACGACCCATGCGCGCTCGGAAGCTCCATGGGATGCGCTCGGATGATCTACGATGTCCGCCAGGAAACCACCTACCACTATGCGTCGACGGTCGCCTATGCGCGCCACGTGCTGCGGCTTGGCCTGATCGACCGTCCGGACCAGCGTGTGCAAGCCGCCGTGCTCGATGTCAGTCCCACTCCGATCGAGCGCCGGGAAGGGCAGGATTTCTTCGGCAACCGGACGACATGGGTCGCGCTCGACCAGCCGCATGACCGGCTGACCGTGCGGGTCGCCGCGCGCGTCGATCGTCGACCGGGCGAGCGCGGTCGATCCAGCCGACACGCCGGCTTGGGAGGATGTGCGTGCGGCCGCATTCGCCAGCGCCGACCTGTCGCCGCAGTCACCGGCGCATTTCCTGTTCCCGAGCCGGCAAGTCTCGCTCGATCCCGAGATCCGCGACTATGCGGCCGCGAGCTTTCCGCCCGGCCGGGCGGTGCTCGACGGCGCGATCGACCTGATGCTGCGCATCAAGACCGAATTCGCCTACGAGGTCGGCGCGACAACCGCGGCGACGACACCGCCGATGTCGTTCGCGCTTCGGCGCGGGGTTTGCCAGGATTTCTCGCACATCATGATCTCCGGCATGCGGTCGCTCGGGATGCCGGCGGCCTATGTCAGCGGCTACCTGCGCACCGTGCAGTCGCCCTCCGAAGCCAAGCTCGCCGGCGCCGATGCGATGCATGCATGGGTGCTGGTGTGGTGCGGGCCGGACACCGGCTGGATCGGCCTCGATCCGACCAATGGCATTCTGGCCGGCAACGACCATGTCGTGCTCGCGATCGGGCGCGACTACGCGGACGTCGCGCCGATCGACGGCGTCATCTTTGCGTCCGGCGGACAGCGGCTCGAAGTGTCGGTGCGCGTGGCGCCGGTCGACTGAGCGCATCAATCGATGCCGACCGCCGAACGGTGAGATCGCATCTTTTTTGGCCGGTTTTCCAGCAAAGTGCTTGCCCGCGCGGCCGTAATCATGCCGTATCCGCCGATTGATATCGCGCTATTGATTCGTGACGGGCGATGTCCATCTCAATGAGACTGTTCCGTCGATCGGCGCGTTTGTGTAGTCGCGCGCTAGGTGTGAGGGTGTTCATGACGGCTAAAAGTCCGGTGCCGGCCGAGCCAAGGCACATCGATCCAGTTTCGGAAGCGCCGTTCTATATTCCCGCGACGGGGTCGGTAACGCGCCCGCGCCGCACGCTCAAATGCGGGGACACGTTCATCGTCACGGACAGCCATGGCGATATCGGGGCCTCGACCGGTGACCCTGACGGCCTCTTTCATACCGACACGCGCTTTCTCTCCCATCTCGAATTGTTGCTGAACGGCGAGCATCCTTTGCTGCTCGGCTCGAACGTGCGCGACGACAACACGATGCTCGTGGTCGACCTCACAAATCCGGACTTCTACGAGGACGGGCAGATCACGCTGGAGAGGGACCTCGTGCACGTTGCACGCACGGTTTTTCTTTGGCGCGGCACAGCCTATCAGCGCCTTGCACTGCGCAATCATGGCGACCGTCCGATCGCCTTCGAGCTCTCGCTGAGCTTCGACAGCGACTTCGCGGACCTGTTTGAGGTGCGCGGAATACGGCGGTCGCGCCGCGGCCTTTGCTCCAGCAAGGTCATTGCGGCCGATCAGTCGCTGCTGAGTTATCAGGGCCTTGACGGTGTGCCCCGGCGCACGCGGTTGATCTTCGATCCCGCTCCAACCAAGCTGGTCCCCAAGAGAGCGTCCTATCACATCGAACTCGCTCCAGGCGAAGCCAAGCCTATCTTTGTCGTGGTCGCCTGCAACGAGCCGGGCGTGCAGCGCCCGGTCCCGTTCCTGCGCGGATTGCTGGCGGCGCACCGCGCGCTTCGTGCCGGCACCCGTAACATGGCCACCGTGGAGACCTCGAACGAGCTCTTCAACGAAGTGCTGTGTCGTTCCGCTGCCGATCTGTGCATGCTGATGACCGATACGCCGCAGGGTCGCTATCCCTATGCCGGGATCCCCTGGTACTCGACGACCTTCGGCCGCGATGGCCTGATCACCGCGTTGCAAATGCTTTGGTGCGATCCCAGCATGGCGCGTGGCGTGTTGCGCCGGCTCGCGGCATTTCAGGCCAAGGTCAGCGATCCCGTTTCCGATGCTGAGCCGGGCAAGATCCTGCATGAAATGCGGTTAGGCGAAATGGCGGTGCTGGGCGAAGTGCCGTTCGGTCTCTATTACGGCAGCGTCGATTCAACGCCACTGTTCGTGCTGCTCGCCGGACTTTACGCCGAGCGAACCGGCGATGACGCGACGCTGGCCGAACTGTGGCCTTGCGTCGAGGCGGCGTTGCACTGGATCGACAACACCGGAGATGCTGACCGGGATGGTTTCGTTGAATATTACCGCAAGACCGACAAAGGGCTTGCCAATCAAGGCTGGAAGGACTCCCACGACGCGATTTTCCATGCCGACGGCCGTTCCGCCGAAGGTCCGATCGCGCTCGCCGAAGTCCAGGGTTACGTGTTCGCCGCCAAGCAGGTGGCGGCGCGTTGCGCGCGGCGCCTGCAGCGCCCGGAACTGGCCGCCAAACTTGAAGCCGACGCCCAGCGCCTTGCCGAGCGGTTCGAGGCGTCATTCTGGTGCCCTGAGCTTGAGTCTTATGCGCTCGCGCTCGATGGCGCCAAGGAACCGTGCCGCGTTCGCACCTCGAATGCCGGACAAGTGTTGTTCGCTGGAATTGCCAGCCCCGAACGGGCACGATTGGTCGCGAACGGGCTCTTGAGCCCGCCCTTCTTCTCTGGCTGGGGGATCAGGACCGTGGCGCGCGGCCAAGTGCGCTACAATCCCATGTCCTATCATAACGGCTCGGTCTGGCCGCACGACAATGCGCTGATCGCGACCGGATTTGCACGCTACGGACTGAAGCGTTCGGTCGGTCAGGTCATGCAAGGCCTGTTCGAGGCCGCCACGTATATGGATCTGCGGCGGCTTCCCGAGCTGTTTTGCGGATTTCAACGCGAGCGCAGGCGCGGGCCGACACTTTATCCGGTCGCCTGCGCGCCGCAGGCCTGGGCCAGTGCCGCGCCATTCTCGCTGATCGAAGCTGCGCTCGGACTGGAGTTCCGGCCGCAGACAAACGAGATCCACCTGCGCAACCCGCGGCTGCCCGCCTTCCTCGACGAAGTGATCTTGCGCAACCTCCAGGTGGGCGGATCGAGCATAGACCTGAAAGTGCGCCGCCATGCGGATGAAGTGTCCCTGGAGGTCCTGCAGGCGCGGGGAAAAATTCAGGCATCCGTTATTTTGTCAGCATGATTGCCCTATCGAGCTACCGTCTCTTCCGATGGAACCGCAGGTGGCGCACGCACGTTTACTTATTTGATGTCGCGGCAGCCACGGGAGCAGGGACATGCACGGCGGATTTCGGGCGGTCTCGGCGATCACATTGATCGCGCTTTGCATGGCAGGCGGGTCTTCCGCCGAGGAGGTACGCGTTGCGCAAGCGCCGGCCCCCATGGATCAGCCGGCGGTCGCTCGCGTCCGGACGCCGGAAGTTCCAGCCGAGCCATCCGTGACCGTTCTCGGATCATTGCAGGCCCAAGGCGTGCTTGGCAGGGAGGTGCGCAGCAACGTCAATGAAAACATGGGACGCATCGTCGACGTTATCGTCGACCGCGCTGGCCGTGTTCGCGCAGCCATCATCGATTTCGGCGGTTTTCTTGGTGTCGGCAGCCGCAAGATCGCCGTCGATTGGAATGCCTTGCGTTTTCATCCCGATGGCGTCAAACGCGACGTGGTCACCCTGGAACTGACCCGCGATCAAGTGAAGGCGGCGCCGGAATACAAGGACAAGCAGCCCGTCGTCGTACTGGGCGCGGCGGGCGGTCTGCAGTCATTGCCAGCGGATTGGTAGGTCGTGTCGGAGTAGTCGTCTGTCCGCGAAACCGTCGCCATTGATCGAGAGGCCAGTGCGCGACGATGGTGATCGCGGGCGCGCGGATCACTATGCGCCCGTGGTGGTGCCGCGACCGCGGGATGCGAACGGATCGGCGCCGCATCCCTCCCGAACAAGCCTGCGCGGGCTCGACTGGTTCATTTTCTTCGTCGCCGACATTCAAACCGGCTTCGGTCCATTCATTGCAGTCTATCTGACCTCGCAGAAGTGGACGCAGGTCGACATCGGCCTTGTGCTTTCAGCGGGTGGGCTGATCGCGCTGTTGGGGCAGATGCCGGGCGGCGCCCTGGTCGACGCCGCCCGGTCGGAACGGTTGGTCGCGGGCCTTGCTTTGAGCGCCATCTCCGTGAGCGCGCTGGCTTACGCATTTGTGCCGATCTTTCCGGTCGTGCTGGCGGCCGCCGCCTTGCACGCGGCTGCGAGTTGCGTGCTCGGTCCATGCATCGTTGCCATGAGCCTTGGCCTGGTCGGCCACGCCGCCATTGGCGAGCGGCTTGGACGTAACGCCCGATTTGCTGCCGTTGGCAACGGGATGGCGGCCGCGGCGATGGGCGCAGTCGGATATCTGCTGGAGCCGCGTGCGGTCTTCTTGGTCACGGCCGTATTGCTGATTCCGACCTTGCTCGCCCTCAGCCGCATCCGCCCCGCCGAAGTCGATCCCGATCGGGCGCATGGTGGACCGGTTCCGCAGAAGACCGATCACTCGCCGGCGGACGTGCGCACCGTCATCCGCAAACCGCCGCTGCTGATCCTTGCGGGCTGTGCCTTGCTGTTTCATCTTGCCAACGCCTCGATGCTGCCGCTCATGGGCAGCGTGGTGACGATGCGTGCGAGCGAATGGGCGACTGTCCTGATCGCCGCCTGCATCGTGGTGCCCCAACTGGTCGTCGCCGTGGTGTCCCCCTGGGTCGGGCATCACGCCCAGATCTGGGGCCGTCTTCCGTTCCTGCGCCTGGGGTTTGCGGCGCTGGTGTTCCGCGCGCTGCTCTTTGCCGTGGTCACCGATCCCTTTCTGCTGGTCGCCGTGCAAATCCTCGACGGGATCACGGCGGCGGCGCTCGGCGTGATGGTGCCGCTGATGATCGCCGATATCACGCGCGGGACCGGCCGCTTCAACCTGGCGCAAGGCATCGTGGGGACGGCGGTTGGGATCGGCGCCTCGATCAGCCCGACGCTGGCCGGTTATTTGACCGACCAGTTCGGCAGTTCGGCTGCGTTCCTCGGACTCGCCCTGATCGCCGCTGCAGCGTTCACTGCCGTTTGGGCGCTGATGCCGGAGACACGCGCAGACGCTCGTTAGCGGTCGCCCTTAACGTTAAGAGGACGCCGCGATGTGCGGGACGTCCTCATCGGCGACGAGCCTGAGCCGCGGCGTCACCGCGTCCATCAAACCGCGATACACAGAGAGATAGTCGAGTGCCATGCGGCGTGCGGTAAAGCGTTCCTCGAACCGTTGGCGGACCCTTGCGCGCGACAGATGAGAGAGACGATCGACTGCGCCGATCGCTCCGGTTTCATCCTCGACGATGAACCCCGTGAGGCCATCGTCGATCACTTCGGGCACCGAGCCGCGGTTGAAGGCGATGATCGGTGTTCCACAAGCCATTGCTTCGATCATCACGAGACCGAACGGCTCGGGCCAGTCGATCGGCACCAGCAGTGCAATCGCGCCGCTCAGGAACGACGATTTATCCTTGTCGCCGATCTCGCCGATGTACTCGACGTAAGGCGAGTTAAGCATCGGGCGGATTTCCTCCTCGTAGTAGTCGCGATCCGCCCGGTCGATTTTGGCGGCGATCTTGAGCGGAACCCCACAATGCTCCGCAATCCGGATCGCGCGATCAACGCGCTTCTCCGGCGCGATGCGTCCGAGAAACGCGAAGTAGTATGGTTTGACCGGCATCGGGACCAGCAGTTTCTCCGGCAGGCCGTGGTGGACCGTCTTGATCCATCGTGCCTGTTGCAGCGGACGCCGCTGCGCGTTCGAGATCGAAACGACGGGAACCGAGGAGAAGGTGTCGAACACGGGCTGGTGTTCTGGAAGATCAAGTCGGCCGTGCAATGTCGTAAGGAAAGGGGTCGATTGGCGTGAGAACAGCGAAAAGGGGTAGTAGTCGAGGTGAAAGTGCAGGAAATCGAATTCATCCGCCTGGCGGCGGACCTGCTCCAGCATCGCCATGTGCAGAGCGTTCGGGTCGCGGATGGAGCCGTCAAGACGCAACGCTCTCGGCCAGAAGGCTTCCAGCTTCGCGGAGGTACAGGAGTCCCCGCTTCCGAATAACGTCACGTTATGCCCGAGCGCAACCAATTCTTCGATGAGCCAGTAGACCACCCGCTCGGTTCCTCCATAGAGCTTCGGCGGAATTGCCTCGGTCAGCGGAGCGACTTGGGCAATGCGCATGGATAAGCCTCCTTGACGTATTCGGGGGAACCACATCGCCCCATTTGGCCCAGCACTCTAAGATGGGGCCCAAATCATCGTTTCGACAAGAAAACTATTTTTCGCGTGTGCGGGAACCAACTGCGCCCGCGCGATTTCCCAGAACAGTGCGGCTGTGCTGCGCACGATGTTGCTTGTCGTGGGCATAGCAGCCTCGTGGCAGACGCAAGGCTTTGCGGCGACGGCTGGCGTTGAATAGGGGACGACAGAAAGCCGAGGACGGATGCACGACGCTTGCCGTTACGTCGATCGCCCCTTTGCATTCATTTTTCGCTACGTCCGGCTGCGGACGATCAGCCATGCGGTCATCGTGGCTGCGGTCCTCGCGGCAGTCGGCTGTTCGGTCACGACTTAATACGGTGTGAAATATTTGGTTGATACGCTTGCCGATGGACCTAGGGCCGCGCGTGGCATCTGGCTTGCGTTCACCCTCCTGGTTTTTCTCATTGCCGCGGACAATCTGCTGTGGCGGCTAGCCGGCTGGGTTGGGAGCTTCACGTTCGTTCGCGTTACCGGTGATCTGCGCCGCGACCTTTTCCGGCACCTGACCGGGCATTCGCCAAGCTACTTTGCGGATCGCATGCCGGGCATGTTGACCAGCCGCGTCACCGCAACGTCGAATGCCGTGTACACCATTGAGAACATGTTCGTTTGGAACGTGCTGCCGCCATGCGTCGCGACCGTGGTGGCGATCGGATTTGTCATGACGGTGAGCACGCTGATGGCCGCCGTGTTGACGGTCGTCGGCGGGCTTGTGGTCGTCGCCATGTTCCGGCTTGCGGCGGCAGGAAGGCCGCTGCACCACAGATTTGCCAGCAAGGCTGCCGTGGTAGATGGCGAAATGATCGACGTCATCAGCAACATGCCGTTGGTCCGGGCGTTTTGCAGCCTGGGGCACGAGCAGCGGCGCTTCGATCGCGCGATCGATCATGAGCTCACGGCGCGTCGGCGCAGCTTGCTCTACCTTGAGCGGATACGCATCCTGCACGCCCTGGTCACGGTGGTGCTGACGATTGGCCTGCTGGCCTGGGCTATCGCGCTTTGGCAGCGTGGCGAAATCACGACGGGCGACGTGGTTCTCGCATGCACGCTCGGACTGTCCGTGCTGCACGCGACGCGGGACTTGGCGGTGTCGCTGGTCGACGTGATCCAGCACCTTGCCCGGCTGTCGGAAGCTTTGGCGACCTTGCTGGTCCCGCACGACCTCCGCGACCATCCTGAGGCTGCTCCACTGATGCGCTTTGGCGCCCACGTCGAATTCGACCAGGTGTCGTTCCAGCATCCGGGCGGGCGACCGATCTTCGAGGACCTCAATCTGCGTCTCGAGGCGGGTCAGCGCGTCGGTCTGGTCGGTCCATCAGGCGGCGGGAAGTCGACGCTGTTTGCGCTCCTGCAGCGCTTCTATGATGTGCGGCAGGGTCGCATCCTCATCGACGGGCAGGACATCGCGCGCGTGACGCAGGAAAGCCTGCGCGCCGCCATCGCCGTGGTGCCGCAGGACGTCTCGCTGTTCCACCGGTCGATCATGGAAAACATCCGTTACGGCCGCCCGAGCGCCTCCGACGAGGAAGTGCTGGCTGCGGCGGTCGCGGCGCGATGCGACTTCGTCGAGGCGCTGCCCAAGGGCATGGCGACGATCGTGGGCGATCGGGGCGTGAAATTATCCGGCGGCCAGCGCCAACGCATTGCGATCGCCCGTGCGTTTCTGAAGGATGCGCCGCTGTTGCTGCTGGATGAGGCTACCTCCGCGCTCGACAGCCAATCGGAAGAGGCGATCCGTGCGGCGCTCGGCTATCTCATGCGGGATCGGACCGTGATCGCGATCGCGCATCGATTGTCGACCGTGCGGGCATTCGACCGCATCGTCGTCCTGCATGCCGGGCGGGTCGTGCAGGACGGTCCGCCACAGCAGTTGATGAGGCGTAAAGGGCTGTACCGTGACTTGCTCCAGCGGCAGCAGGCCGTGATCGAGAAAGCAGCCGCGTAGCCACATTGCCGGCTCAGATCTCGGCGCAGCCTTTGGCCATTTGGCGCGCTGGGATGCGCTGATTGCGCGGATGCAGAACCACAGGCCGAAGCTTGGATCATTCCTGCGCCTCCTTGCCCGACCTGCCGCATGAGTTGTTTGCCGGGTCGCTGCTCAACGTCCTGACTTTATGACAGAATTATTACAGTTGCATGGTAGTTCGGTGAACGGTACGGGTCGTGGATGAGCTTCGAGTGGTTCACGTGGTCAAATCCCGTTGCGGTGTGGTGGGCGTTCTTGCTCGCAGTGAGCGGCGCCAACATCGCGCTTTGGCTGTCGCTCCATCGTCATTTCCAAAAGCGAATGCCCAATCTTCGATACGGAATATTCCGCGTTGAGATGATGGTGCTGTTATGCGCCGCCTACGTGTTCGGCTGTGCCTTTCGATCGATCCTGCCGCGCGCCGACGTTCAAAGAATTTGCCTGTTCGACACCTGGCTCTCGAGCGTGTTCATCGGTCGCTCGGTCGCGACCATTGCGGAAGTCTGTTTCGTGATCCAGTGGGCGATCGTGCTGCGGCAACTCGGCAGATTGGTGAAGTCGGACACGGTCCACAACGTTTCAACGACGATCGTTCCGCTGATCCTGCTTGCGGAGTGCTGTTCGTGGTATGCGGTGATCACGACGAACTACCTCGGCAACGCTACCGAAAATTCGCTCTGGGCGGTGGCGTTCTTGCTTATCGCGGTCGCGCTGTTTCGATTGCTGTATGAATTCCACGGAGTTGTTCGCATTGCGATCGGAACGATGGTTGCCGGCGATTGCCTTTTATCTGGCCTTCCTCCTTACGATCGACGTCCCAATGTATGTCGGCCGGTGGCAGGCGGATCTCGCGAGCGGAAAAGAATTTTTTGGCATTTTCTCGGGCCTCTATGATCTCGGCACGCGCTGGGCGGTGACCCATGACGTTGCGCATTGGCAGGACGAGATCGCTTGGATGTCGCTTTATTTCAGCGTCGCGGTGTGGTCGAGCCTGGCGCTTTGCAGTTTCGAGCTTGTGAAAGCATCATTTGCCGCGATACCGCCGGAGCCTGGCGAGCTCCAAGCCCGGCAACGGCGGCGCGTGACCGGTCCAGCGTCAGCTCCGGGCACAGTTTCTAGGCTGGCGGTAGCTGCATCAGCGCCTGGCCCTGCCGGATCAGCGTTCCGGTGTGGACATTGCTCGACCAACGACAGAGTCTGCGGCGCCAGCACGACGATGGTCGATCCGTGCTCGAACCATCCCATCTCGTCGCCTTTGCGATAGGTGGCCGCGCAAGGGATGACGTTTGGACCGCGGTGGCTGAGGTGAGCGGCACGTCCAGGCAGTGCAGCCGGATGCTCGCAACCAGAATGGCGGCGACCGGCACCAGCGTGAGGATGTCGCCGGTCGCGGCGAGCCGCGTCTCGATCACCGCGCGCTCGTTTTTGCAAAACAGCTTCTCGACGCGCTGCAATGCGATCGGGTTCACGTTCCAGGTATCACCCGAAATATAGATGACTTGCTCCACGCGGCAGTCATGGGGCGCGTGGAAGCGGTGATACATGCTCGAGGTCAGGCGTAAGGTGACGTAGATGCCGTTGCGATGCCGCTCCACCAGCGCCGGCGCGCCCAGCAGGTCCTGCGAGCGTATACGGGAAGCCCTTGATCTGTAGCAGCTCGGTCCCTTCGATCCGCCCGCAGGCGCCGACGATGGCGTCGCAGGGGCTGACGAGAACCTGCGGGTCCGTATCGATCGGCCGCGCGCCCTCCTTGAGCTCGCGGGTGAAGCAGTCATGCACGCTGGCTGAACTTGGCCTTCTTGGCCTCGCTCAGGTCGAGGTCCGAGAACAATCGCCATAGCCCGATCGATGCATCGCGAACCAGCGGCTGCTCGATCTTACTGAACCAGCCCATGAATTGCGTCAGCAGGCGGCGGGGAATGCGGTTGGTCAGAAGGAAGTTGATGTCCTCCTGCTGAAATATCTTGGCGATCGTGGAGCGGAGGACTGTCATGAAACGGTCAGACCCGCCGAGATAAATATTGATTCGATGGATTCGCGCTACACGACACTCGCGCTCTATGCGCTTGGCGCCGGCGCGGTCACCACATCCCTGGTCAAGCTGAAGAGCCGCTTGGCGCTGTCGAAGGCCAAGCATCGGTCGCTGTCCGGCCATTCCCGGATGGCGCGCCGGGTTGCGGCACTGGTGCCGTTCTACGAATACGACGAGCGACGATTTTTCCGTGCCGACAATCCGCCGGAGGAGGTTGCCGCCCGGCGCGAGGCCGCCTTCGCGCGGCTGACGCAGTTGTTACCGCGAGCGATATGCCGAAACCGCGCGGGCTGACGGAGAGGTCAAGGGCGGCATTTCCGACCTGCAGTTCACCGAAGCCTATCGCGTGCCGTTCCAGTTCAGCCGGTTCGTCCGCAAGCACTTGTCGGCCGGCACGTTCGTCCAGTCGTCGTCCGGCGTCACCGTCACCGACCTCGACGGCAACCGCTTCTACGACCTGACCGGCTCGTACGGCGTCAACGTCTTCGGCAACGACTTCTACAAGGAATGCATCGAGCGCGGCGTCGAGCGCGTTCGCGATCTCGGCCCGGTGCTCGGCCCCTATCACCCGGTGATCGGCTTACAACGTCGAGCGCCTGCGGCAGATTTCCGGACTCGACGAAGTATCGTTCCACATGTCCGGCACCGAAGCGGTGATGCAGGCGGTCCGGCTCGCGCGCTATCACACGCGCCGCTCCCATCTCGTTCGCTTCTGCGGCGCCTATCACGGCTGGTGGGGCGACGTTCAGCCCGGCGTCGGAAATCCGGTGCCGGCGCGCGAGACCTACACCTTGAACGACATGTCGGAGGACGCGTCTGCGGGTGCTCAGCAAGCGGCGCGACATCGCCTGCGTGCTGGTCAATCCGTTGCAGGCGCTGCATCCGAACGCCAATGCGCCGGCGGACTCGGCGCTGGTCGACAGTTCGCGCGTAGCGGCCATTGCGACCAGGCCGCCTATGCCGAATGGCTGCAGCGGCTGCGAGCGGTCTGCTCCAAGCGCGGGATCGTGCTGATCTTCGACGAGGTATTCGTCGGCTTCCGCCTCGCCATGGGCGGTGCGCAGGAATATTTCGGCGTGCGCGCCGACATGGTGACCTATGGCAAGACGCTGGGCGGCGGGCTGCCGGTCGGTGTTCTGTGCGGCCGCAAGGATCTGATGCGGCGCTTCCGCGACGACCGTCCCGTCGATATCTGCTTCGCCCGCGGCACGTTCAATTCCCATCCCTATGTGATGGCGGCGATGCACGAGTTCCTGCAGCGCCTCGAAACGCCCGAGATTTGCGCGGCTGTACGACGGTCTCGACGAGCTCTGGAACGCGCGGGCGGCGCAACTGAACGAACGCCTGCGCGGCGAAGGCCTGCCGGTGCAGGTGGCGAACCTGTCCTCGATCTGGACCGTCCTCTACACGCAGCCGTCGCGCTACAACTGGATGCTGCAGTTCTATCTGCGCGCCGAAGGGCTGGCGCTGAGCTGGGTCGGTACCGGGCGGCTGATTTTCAGCCTCAACTACACCCAAGCGGATTTCGATGCCGTCGCGGATCGCTTCGTCGCTGCAGCGAGGGCGATGCAGCAGGACGGCTGGTGGTGGGCCGATCCTGCCGCCACCAACAAGTCGATCAGGCGCTCGCTCCTGCGAGAAATCCTCGCCCACCGCTTCTCATCCTCCGGCGCCTGAGCGCCTAACGAAAATCAGGTTGCGAAAAAGCCGGCCGCGCTAGGCGCGACCGGCTGAAACGGCGTGCAGTTTTCAAGCCCGCCCGGGTTGCTCATGCAGTTCTTCGTTCGTCGAGCTGGTGCTGCGCATGCCGCGGGTCGATCAGTTCGCCACGCATCAGGTAGAGCGGCGCCTTGTAGTAGAGCTTGATGTCGTGGAACGGGTCGGTGAGGATTTTGGTCGTCCACACCAGCCCGCTCTGGACGCTCTGGATGAAGAAGAGGTGCACGGTCCGGAACAGGAGGCCGCCGATGCCGATGAACAGCCAGAGCAGCGCAACGTGCCGGATGAATTCCATCACGGTCTTGTGCGGCTCGAACAGGCCGAACAGCGTCGGATTGAGGTAGATCACGACCGGCGACAGCGCCCAGATCGTCATCAGCACGACCTTGCGCTGGAGATTGTAGCCGACCTTGATCTCTTCCTTGTGCTCGTGCGTGGCCTGGTTGATGTGGTCGTAGCCCTTCGGCTCGAAGAAGAAGTGGCCGGCCTGCCGCGTCGTCATCGCCACCAGCCAGCCGATCATCGCCGCCAGCGCGGGATCGGTGAACGCCAGCGCGTAGGCGCACAGGAACGAGATCGCGCTGATCAGGTGCAGCGACTGATTGATGCGGCTGTGGTGATAGTAGCGGTGGTCGTCCCAGCGCTGCGTCCTGAGCTCTTCGGCGAAAGTTGGCATCGGTTGATCCTCTGAAAGTGGTTAGTCGCGGGTACGCGGCGTTACGCTTGTCACAATTGTCACATTTGTCATATTCGTCCGTCGTCACCCGTTGGCCGCAAGGCCGACTTTGACGCCCGTCTTAGCAGTTGCTGCGGTCTTGCCAAATCGAATCAGCGAGAAATGCCCAAGCGGCGGCATCGCGCGGCGCTCGATCAGGTAGATATTCGGCGTTTGTGACGCCCAGTTCGCGTAGCGCTCCCACGGAAACTCGGTGCGGAAGCCGAGCTTGCGCGCAGCCGGCTGAAACCAGTGCTCGATCGTCTTGCGCAGCCCGGCTTCGGCGCCGACGCGGCTCAATATGACAATCTCGCCGCCCGGCTTGAGCACGCGCGCGAACTCGTCGAGCGCCGCTTCCGGGTCCGGCACCGCCGTGATGACGTATTGTGCGACCACCACGTCGAAAGGAATTGTCGGGAAAGTCGAGGTGCTCGGCGTCCATGACGGCGAGCCCCTCGACGTGCTTCAGTCCGAGTTCCCGTGACCCGGTCGCGCGCCTTGTCCAGCATGGCGTCGGAAATGTCGCAGCCGAAGATCCGTGTTGGCGGGCGAGTAGTCCGGCAGCGAAATGCCCGGTCCCGACGCCGACCTCCAGGATGCGGCCGCCAACGCGTTCGGCGGCGACGAGCGAGGC
This sequence comes from uncultured Alphaproteobacteria bacterium, assembly GCA_963720385.1. Taxonomy (GTDB): domain Bacteria; phylum Pseudomonadota; class Alphaproteobacteria; order Rhizobiales; family Xanthobacteraceae; genus VAZQ01. The sequence goes on from CAVRFL010000010.1 coordinate 169,003, forward strand.
GCGCCGGCCCTTCTCGAAGACCGGTCCGAACACCAGATCGTATACGGGTGCCCAACGATCGTACGCCTTCTCGACCCCGCTCTTTTCGATGTCGTTTGCTCTCGTCACTGCCAGTCCCCCTGCCTTTGGGTTCGCTTCTCAAACCTGCGGCACCGACATCGTCGCTGCCGTATCGCTATCCTTGTGCCGGCGCCTGCACCGGCCGCGTGGCGTGGCGCTTCGGCGAACGGCGACCGCCACTTGATTGACATGATCGATGAATTGCCGCGCGCTGGTTTCCCACGAGCGCGTCAAGGCGAAGGCGCGGCATGCTTCTCGCGACATTCCGAGAGCCTCGAGGCAGGCGATGCGCAGGTCTTCATTGAGCGCGCCGATCGGATTGATTGCCGATCACGTCTTTCGGGCCGGTCACCGGAAAGGCCGCGACCGGCACGCCGCAGGCCAGCGCCTCGAGCTGCACGACGCCGAACGTATCGGTGAGACTCGGGAAAGACGAACACGTCCGCCGACGCCATCAGGCCCGCGAGTTCCGGCCCGCTCCGCAATCCGAGGAATGTCGCTTGCGGGAAGCGGTGCTTGAGCTCGGCTTCCTGCGGTCCGTCCCCGATCACGACCTTGGAGCCGGGCAGGTCCAGCGACAGGAACGCTTCGAGATTTTTCTCGACCGCGACTGCGTCCGGCGGTCAGGAAGATCGGGCGCGGCAGATCCTGAGGAATCGCGCGGTGCGGCGCAAACAGGTCGGTGTCCACGCCGCGCGTCCACATCCCGAGATTTCGGAAGCCGCGCCGCCGAAGCTCCGACATCAGCGAGACGGTCGAGACCATGGTCACCGTCGCTGCGGAATGGAAGTGCCGCAGTACCGCGTAGCTCCAGGACTCCGGGATCGGGACGCGCGCCGAGATGTACTCCGGAAACCGCGTCGTGTAGCTCGACGTGAACGGCAGGCCGCGGCGCAGGCAATACGCGCGGGCGGCGGCGCCGATGGTCCCTTCGGTCGCGATATGGATCGCGTCCGGTGCGGCGGCCTGGATGCGGCGGGCGATTTCGCGCCGGTTGGGCAGCGCGAGACGCAGGTTGGAGTAGGTCGGAAGCGCGAACGACGGAAAACCCTCCGGCGTCAGAAAGTCGACGGCAACGCCGAGGGTCCTGGCGCTGGCGGCAAGCGAGGTCAATGTCCGCACGACGCCATTAACCTGAGGATGCCATGCGTCCGTCGCGATCAGCACCCGCATCAAACGCCTCCCGCTTGGCGGCGTGGGCCGCACCGTCGGTCCGGTGTTGAAGCCCGCGAGTGCAATTAGCGAATCTCATGCGACAACAATTGCCAATTCGTATCTCATTTGTATGACACGCGGCGATGCTGCGGTGCTGCGTCGGCAAATTCGTCGCGCGTCTGTAACAATTGTGTTGCAACGACATGTCATCAGTCCCGCGGCGGATCAGCCGCGACGGCGGAACGTGATTGAGGCCTGATGCAGATTGCGGGAGCGGTTGCTCGCGCCGTACGAAGGCGACTGAGCTGGGAAACGGTCGGCGTCGCGCTGAGTCTCGTTATCATTGCGGCGGCATGCTTCACACTTTTTAAACTGTTGCGCGACGTCGACGTCGGAAAATTCGCCGACGCGATCTATGCGACGCCGATTCATGCCGTGCTGGTCGCCGCTCTGCTGATTGCCGCCAGCTACGTTTGCCTCACGTTCTATGATTTCTTCGCGCTTCGCACGATCGGCCAGACGCACATTCCCTACCGGATCGCGGCGCTGACGGGATTTCTGAGCTACACGATCGGGCACAATCTCGGCGCGACGGTCTTCACCGGTGGCGTGGTTCGATTTCGAATTTATCGGTCGTGGGGCCTGACCTTGATCGATGTCGCCAAGGTGGCATTCGTCACCGGCCTCACGTTCTGGCTCGGCAATGCCGTCGTGCTGGGTGTCGGCATTGCCTACGCGCCCGACATCGCAGGATCGATCAACCAGCTTCCGTCCTGGATCAACCGAACGATCGCGCTCGCCGCGCTGGCCGCCATCGCGGCCTATCTGATCTGGTTGCTGCCGCGCCCGCGCGTCATTGGACGCGATGGCTGGACACTGACGCTGCCGAGCGCGCGCTCGACGCTGTTGCAGATCGGAATCGGGATCGCGGATCTCGGTCTGGCGGCATTCGCCATGTTCACGCTGATTTCGGTCCACGCCTCGGTCGATGTCGCTCAGGCGGTCATTGCCTTCGTTTTCTCTGCGCTGCTCGGGTTCTTAAGTCACGCGCCCGGCAGCCTCGGCGTTTTCGATGCGGCGATGCTGATCGCGCTGCCGCAGGTCGAGAAGGAGCAATTGCTGGCGGCGCTCGTGATCTTTCGCGGTCTTTATTTCATTGTTCCGTTCTGTATCGCGATACTCCTGTTCGGCCTGCGGGAACTGTCTGGTGTCGGCCAAATCGTAGGCCGTCCAACGGCGATGGGCTCAGGCCTGGGCGACGACGGGGCAGGGTGGAACGGAACGCCCAGCGGTTCGGGGTTGACAAAGCGGGACTGACGATTTATTGAAATCGTCACTAGTCAGGAACGACTGCGAGTTCGCCGATGATACGGCCCGCTCGTCAAAACCAAGCCCGAGGACACCCGCGCGCGGATCATCGAGACCGCGGAGACGCTGTTCCGCCGGCTCGGTTACGCCAAGACCGCGGTCGCCGACATCGCATCCGAACTGCGCATGTCGCCCGCCAACGTGTACCGCTTCTTCCCCTCCAAGACCGCGATCGTCCAGGCGATCTGCCAGCGCTGCCTGAACGAGCTCGACGAGAAGGTCTGGACGATCGCGCGTTCGAAGGCGCCCGGCGAGCGAGCGCCTGGAGCGGCTCGCAACTCGAAATCTTCGCCTATCACAAGGAAAATCTTCTGGAAGAACAGAAGGTTAATGACATCGTGCTGGTCGCGATGGAGGAGAGCTGGGACGCCATCATGGCGCACAAGGAGGTCATTCGCACGGCCATGGAACTGATCCTGCGCGACGGCATCGAGGCCGGCGAGTTCGAGCCGGTCGATCCGCGCGAGACCTCTGCACTGATCATGCAAGGCCTGTGTCGCCTTCTGCCATCCGGTCCTGATCGCCCAAGGCCTGCAGGAAGGCCACGATCTCGAAACCGAAGCACGCTCGCTGATCCGCTTCCTGCTGCGCGCCATCACCCCCCGAAAGTAGTCCCGCCATGACCAACGCCCCAGCAGGCCTCACTGCGACTAAAGTCTGACGATTTCCTATTTTCGTCAGTCATCAGCCATCATGATGCCGCATGCTGGCGGCTGAGGTGCGCCGCGGACGTGGCGTATCGCGCCTCGCCGTGCTTGGCTGCGGCCTTGCTGCTCGCGGCCTGCCAGGCGGAAACGGCGCCGGCGCCGAAGTCGGAGCGTCCGGTCCAGGTGCAGCGGGTTGCGTTCGAGACCGGCGCCATGGCGCGCGAATTCGTCGGCGTCGTGCGCGCGCGTTACGAGACCGATCTCGGGTTCCGTGTCGCCGGCAAGATCGTCACCCGCGTCGTCAATGTCGGCGACCGCGTGCGTATCGGCGACGTGATCGCGCGGCTCGATCCGCGCGACCTGGCAGCTCCAGGTCGAAAGCGCCGAGGCGGAACTTGCCGCCGCGACATCGAACCTGGCGCAGGCGGCGAGCGACCTGCAGCGCTACGCTACGCTGAAGTCGAAAGGCTACGCCGCCATCGCCGATTTCGACCGCAAGCAGGCGGCAAATGACGAAGCGGAGGGCCGTCTCGTGCGTGCAAGGCGCTCGCTCGATCTTGCCCGCAATCAGCTTGCCTATGCCGAGCTCAAGAGCGACGCCGACGGCGTGATCACCGCAACGCTCGCTGAGCCCGGCCAGGTCGTCGCGATCGGCCAGGCGGTGGCGCGTCTCGCTCACAAGGGCGAAAAGGAAGCCGTGGTCTCGCTGCCGGAAACCGCGCTCGGCGAGGCGCAGCAGGCGAAGGCGACCGTGCGTCTGTGGTCCGATCGCGACCGCAGTCTTCCAGGCTCGGCTGCGCGAGCTCTCGCCGCAAGCCGACCAGGCGACCCGCACCTTCGCGGCGCGCTTCACGATCCTGGATGCCGACGACACCGTCGCATTCGGGATGACCGCGACGGTGATGCTCGAGCGCAAGCGCGAGACGCCGGTCGCCCGCCTGCCACTGGCCGCCGTCCTCAATCGCGGCACCGGACCGACGGTCTATGTGGTCGACGATAACGGCTCGCTGGCGCTGCGGCCGGTCACGGTCGCCGCCTTCACCGGAGACTCGGCGCTGGTGACCGGCGGCGTCAATAACGGCGACCGGATCGTCACGCTTGGCGTCCAGACTCTCGAAGCCGGCCTCAGGGTGCGCACCATCGAAGCCTCACAGTGATCAATGACCGTTTGGGAGCGGCATCATGAAACGCTTCAATTTGTCGGAATGGGCGATCACACACCAGGCGCTGGTGCTGTTCATGATCCTGCTGATCGGCGCCGCCGGGATCTATTCGTATTCCAGGCTCGGTCGCGCGGAAGACCCCTCCTTCACCATCAAGGTCATGAACATTCAGGTCACCTGGCCGGGCGCGACCGCGACCGAGCTGCAAACCCAGGTCGTGGATAAAATCGAGAAGAAGCTGCAGGAGCTGCCGTTTCTCGACCGCGTCACCAGTTATTCGCAGGCCGACTTCGCCTTCATCCAGGTCACGCTCTCCGACACCACGCCGCCGCGGCGGGTCAAGGAGCTATGGTACCAGGTGCGCAAGAAAGTCGGCGACATTCGCGGCGATCTGCCCGCGAACATCATCGGTCCGAATTTCAATGACGAGTTCGGCGACGTCTATTCGGCGCTCTACATGATCTCGGCCGACGGCAAGACCTATGCGGAGCTCAAGCGGCTCGCCGAGGACATCCGCCAGCGTCTGCTGCGCGTGCGCGACGTCAACAAGGTCGACCTCATCGGCGTGCAGCCGGAGCGAATCTTCATCGAGTTCAGCCACGCCAAGCTCGCCACGCTTGGAATCACCCCGCAGCAGATCTTCGACAGCGTGGCGCGGCAAAATGCAGTCGTCTCCGGCGGCTCGGTAGACACCTCCGCGGACCGCATCCATCTGCGGGTGACCGGCGCCTTTTCCGGCGCCGAAGCGGTCGCGGCCGTGCCGGTGCAGGCCGATGGCCGGGTTTTCCGCCTCGGCGATATCGCGACCGTGCGGCGCGGCTACGAGGACCCTCCGAGCTTCATCCTGCGCGAAGGCGGCCGGCCGGCGCTCGGTCTCGGCGTCTCGATGCAGGACGGCGCCAATATCCTGACCCTGGGCGAAAACCTCAAACAGGCGATGCGGGCGATCACCGCCGAGCTTCCGGTCGGCATCGACATCACCCAGGTCGCCGACCAGCCGCATATCGTCAACGGGTCGGTTTCGGAATTCATCACGGCGTTTCTCGAAGCGCTCGCCATCGTGCTGCTGGTGAGCTTCCTCACGCTCGGCTTGCGCACCGGCGTCGTGGTCGCCCTCTCGGTGCCGCTGGTGCTGGCTATCGTGTTCATCGTCATGTACGCGACCGGGATCGACCTGCATCGCATCACACTCGGTGCGCTCATCATCGCGCTCGGGCTGCTTGGTCGACGACGCCATCATCGCGATCGAGATGATGGTGGTGAAGATGGAGCAGGGCTTCAGTCGCGCCAAGGCGGCAACCTTCGCCTGGACCTCGACCGCGTTCCCGATGCTGACCGGCACGCTGGTGACGGCCGCAGGGTTCCTGCCGGTCGGCTTCGCCAATTCCAGCACCGGCGAGTATGCCGGCGGCATCTTCTGGGTGCTCGGCCTTGCGCTGATCGCGTCCTGGTTCGTGGCAGTGCTGTTCACGCCCTATCTCGGCATTAAGCTGCTGCCGGACTTTGCCAAGCGCGTCGCCGCCCGGCGCGCCATGCACAATCCCGAGGCGATCTATGACACGCGCATCTATCGCACGCTGCGGCGTGTGATCGCGTTCTGCCTGCGCTGGCGCAAGTCCGTGATCGCCGCGACGGTATTCATGTTCGCAGTGGCGATCGGCGGCTTCGGGCTGGTGCAGCAGCAGTTCTTCCCGACCTCAACGCGCACCGAGCTGTTCTTCGAGATGCGGCTGCCGGAAGGCAGCGCGATCGGCGTCACCGATGCGGCTGCGAGGAAGGCGGAGCGCCTGCTCACCGGCGACCCGGACATCGTCGACCTATACCAGCTATGTGGGGCAGGGTGCGCCGCGGTTCTGGCTCGGGCTCAATCCGGTGCTGCCGAACGCGAACTTCGCGCAGATCGTCATCGTCACGAAAGACCTTGAGGCGCGCGAACGCGTCAAGGGGCGGCTTGAAAGAGCGCTCGCAGACGGAGCGATTCCGGAGGCGCGCTCGCGGGTCGACCGCTTCGTCTTCGGTCCTCCGGTCGGATACCCGGTGCAGTTCCGCGTGATCGGTCCCGATCCGCTGAAGGTGCGCCAGATCGCCGAACAGGTGCGCAAGGTGATGGCGGACAATAAAAAGCTCATCGACCCGCACCTCGATTGGGGCGAACAGGCGAGGGCGATCCGCCTCGAGGTCGATCAGGACCGTGCCCGGGCGCTCGGCCTGACCCCGCAGGATGTGGCGCAGACTCTGCAGACACTGCTCACCGGTTTCACCGTGACGCAGTACCGCGAAGGTATCGAGACCGTCGACGTGGTCGCGCGCGCTGTGCCTGATGAACGGCTCGACCTCGCCCGGCTGCCGGACTTGACGATCTCCACGCGCAATGGCGTCGCCGTGCCGCTGTCACAGCTCGCGCGCCTCAACTACGAATACGAGGAGCCGATCCTGTGGCGGCGCAATCGCGACCTCGTGCTCACCGTGCGCGGCGATATCGTCGACGGCGTGCAGGCGCCCGATGTCAGCAACGAGGTACTGCCGAGGCTCAAGCCGATCCAGGACGCCTTGCCTTACGGCTACCGGATCGAGACCGGCGGTGCGATCGAGGAGAGCGAGAAGGCCAATGCGTCGCTGGCCGTGGTCTTCCCGGTGATGGCCGTGGCGATGCTGGCGATCCTGATGGTCCAGCTGCAGAGCTTTTCGCGACTGGCGCTCGTGTTCGTGACCGCGCCGCTCGGAATCATCGGAGCGACGGTCGCGCTGCTCATTTCCAATCGCCCGTTCGGCTTCGTTGCGCTGCTCGGCTTGATCGCGCTTGCCGGCATGATCATGCGGAACACCGTCATCCTGGTCGACCAGATCGACCATGACATCGCGGCCGGTCACGGCCGCCATCGCGCCGTCATCGACGCCACCGTGCGCCGTGCCCGGCCGGTCGTGCTTACCGCGCTCGCCGCCATCCTCGGCATGATCCCGCTGGGACGAAGCCTGTTCTGGGGGCCCATGGCCATCACCATCATGGGCGGTCTGTTCGTCGCCACTGTGCTGACGCTGCTGGTGGTGCCGGCGCTCTACGCGCTGTGGTTCCGGGTGCGGGAGGATGAGCCTGCGCAAGGTGCTGCGGTCGATGACGAAGACGCAGATGCTTTCGAGCCGCACTTGGTGCCCATTCGGATTGCTGCAGAATGAAGCACCACAAGCCCACGAGGAAACGCATCCCGATCCGTGAGGCGTCGGGCTCCTATCGTGAGCCAACGCTTGAGGAAATCCTGTCCAACTCCATCGTCGAAGCAGTCATGCAGGCTGATGCCGTCGATCCCGAGGAGCTCGGGGCCATGCTGGGCAAGATTGCGCGCGCGTTGCGCGCAGCTGCATCCGTCAGGCAAATGTCGGCTTGAGACATGGTTGCAGCCCGGGCGCCAGGCCGCCTTAGTCGGCGTCTTCACCGGCAATCTGCTCGACCAGGTGCACGATGCTGCGCCGGAGCTTTGCGTTCCTGATGTCCAGGAACGCCTTCATCAGTGCCAGCCCTTCCGAGGTGGCGAGGAATTCCGAGACGAAGGCGGGGGAGGGGGCGCCGGTGAAGTTCTTGGCATCGCCTGCGAGACGCGGTGCACCTTCAAAAAAGAACGCCACGGGCACTTGGAGGATGCCGGACATCTGCTGTAGCCGGCTGGCGCCGATCCGGTTGGTGCCCTTTTCGTATTTTTGAACCTGCTGAAATGTCAATCCGAGGGCGTCACCAAGTTTTTCCTGGCTCAGGCTCAACATCAGTCGCCGCATTCGCACCCGGCTGCCCACATGCTTGTCGACTGGATTAGGCGTCTTCGTCATATATCGCGCTCCCGGCTTCCGGCCTCGCTCGGCCGGCAACCAGGAATAGCAAGACTTGCGCGGGCTGTGACAGTCCGTCGCGACCCCCTCCTGCAAAATTGATCGGCCGCCGTGTCGCGGACGAGGCGGCTCGGCTGCGCAAAGGCCGCGTCCGGTAATTGGGGGTGCTACGCGGTTAATGCAATCCGCCAGCCCCGCTGGGTACCTCGATGGATGGCTGACCTGCGGTTTTGGCCTCCAGTGCCGCAACCTCCAGGATGTAGGCGAGCTTCGTGCATTGAACCTGGCCGGCCATCCGGGCCAATTCAGTAGCCATCTCGCCTACATAGGTCACCGTGGCTGCATGTGACGTCCGCGATCCCTTGCCCATTGTTCCCCTCAGCGCCGCTTGGCCCCCGCGAAAGCAGTTTCAATGCGGAATCGCCCGGCATCAAGAGCGCAAAGGTATAAGAGTTTTTTGTAGCAGCCAAAAATCGATTGCAATTCTCGCACGATGCATGACATCGGCTGTGCGCTATGCCCGCCGTCGTCCCGCTGGTTTTTCGGTACCTTGTTGTTCATCCGAGGCCGTCACCAGCTGGGGGGCGGTGGGCGGTCTCAGCAATCCCTCGAGGATCTGCACCAAAGGCATGATGCGCCGGAGGTTGAGACCGTCGCGCGCGTAAATTCCAGTCTTGACGATCGGTCCCGGCGGCAAAAATGTTTCGTCGGCAATCACCACGTCCGGCGTCATCGCCCGCCGCATCATGAGCATGAGGCCGAGTCCGGCGGCGACTGCCGCCTTGCGCGAGGCGTGGTCTGCGCCGGTGAAGACGATGTTGTAGGACATGTGCGCGTCCGACAGCAATTTGGTCGCTAATCGCTCCGACAGGGTTCCGGGCCACCCGACCAGGGGCACGGGATCATGTGGCGCCAGCGCGAGCTTCGGCGACTTGGTCCAATGCATCGGCTCTTGCCATTCAAAGACCGGCCTGCCCGGCTGCTCCGACGGATTGACCATGTAGGCGAGGTCGATCGAGCCGGTGTTGAGATCGCGGGTGAACTCGGCAACGTCGCCGCAACGAAAAGTCACCTTCTCCGAAACATCGGCCTCCGAGCAGGCGCGGATAAGTTCGACCAGCCTTTGATAGTCGTACCAACGCGGCAGGCCCACCAACAGCTGACGAGGCGCCGGCTTCGGCCCCGCCGTTGCGATCAGCTGGTCGTTCATCGCAACGATTCGACGCGCATAGCTCAGAACGATGGCGCCTCGACTGGTCAGCTGCCGCTCTGCGCCGCGGGTGAACAGCTCACCGCGCAGGATCCGGCGCAGCCGGGCGATCTGTGCGCTCACGGCCGCCTGACTGAGATTGAGCAATGCGCCCGCCTTGGTGTAACTGCCGGTGTCCACGACCGTCACAAACGATCGCAAGATCTCGATCGGTATGTTCTTGCTTTCGTATCGCCTCTGCATCGGAACCTCCATTGCATCGGCTCGCACCCGCTGCGGCAAGCGGCCCGTCCAGGTTACTTCACCATCGCCTGTGCCTGTTCACGCTCCGCTGCGCCGATGCTCGACAACTCGCTCGGCGATCTTCCCGAGTTCCTCGCCCGGCAGGGGTTCGACGTCCAGTTTCAGCTGCCGCGCTTCCGCAAGGAACTGCTGGTCCTTCATGGTCGCGTGGAATGCGTCGCGAAGCATCTGCAGCCGGGCCGGCGAAATAGCGGGAGGCGCCACCACCGAGCGACCGACGGCCCCGCCGGCGGCGAAGAAACCCATGACGGACTTGTCCTCGGCGGTCTTGCCGAACTCCACGATCGCGGGCACATCCGCGAGATCGGGATGACGTTCCGGAACAGTCTGAACGAGGATGTTGATTTGTTTGTCCGTGAGCCAATGATTCCAGCCCGAACGGACGGTGCTCAGCGAGCTGTAGGCGCCCTCGACCTCGCCCCGTTCCAACGCGACATGGATCTCTGCGGTCGACTTGTAGCCGCGCACGATCTTGAAATGCGCGCCGGTCGATGAATTCAGCAGCCGTGCGTAGGTCGCAATCAACGGTCCGGCGACGCCGAAGACGGTCTCCCGCCTTGCAAGATCCTCAATCCTCCGCACCGGAGCGCGGTGCCACGTGTACATGATTTCAACGGTCGACGTGATCCGTCCGATCCAGCTGAACTTGGTGGCGTCGTACTGGACATTTGATTGCAGGAGCACCTGATCCTGGGCGATCGTCTGGTACAGGAACCCCAGTGCCGTGCCGTCACTTGCGGCGGTGTTGTAAAGATAGTTGGCTGCAACAATTCCGTTGGCCCCGGGCATGTTGGAGGGAACGACCGTCGGATTGCCGGGAATGTGGCGCCCGACGTGGCGGGCGAACAAGCGCGCATATTGGTCGTAGCCACCGCCCGCGCCGAAGGCGATATAAATGGTGACGGTCTTGCCTCTAAAGTCGCCGGCCGATTGCGCGTGAGCGGGATCTCCGAAGCCGAGCGCGAGGCCTCCAAACAGAGCAAGCACCAGGACACGTCGCGGCACAGTTGCCTCCTTCAAGCGGCCGATTGAGAAGTACGGGAGTTCTAGCGAAGGTTGTCAAGCGTACTGATTCAGCGGTTCGGTTCACGCCGCTCGTCTCCGTGGCAGGCGGTCAGCAGTCCAACAGCGCGATCAGCCCCCGCAGGAGGTCGGTCGGCGACGGCGGGCAGCCCCGGATATGAAGATCGACCGGCACGACATCCGACACGCCTCCCACACAGGCATAGCTGCCCGCGAAAATCCCGCCGTTGACGGCGCAGTCGCCGATTGCCACCACCCATTTCGGATCCGGCGTGGCGCGGTAGGTGCGTTCCAGCGCTTCGCGCATGTTCTTCGTCACGGGGCCGGTGACCATCAGCACGTCGGCATGGCGCGGCGACGCGACAAAACGCAGGCCGAAGCGTTCGAGATCGTAGAACGCATTGTTGAGAGCGTGGATTTCGAGCTCGCAGCCGTTGCAGGAGCCGGCGTCGACCTCGCGGATGGACAGGCTGCGGCCCAGCCGCCGGTGCGCCGCGCGGTCGACCTGTTGTGCAAGCTCGGCCAGCGCGGCTTCGTCCGCGGCCGGCGGCGGATCGGTGACAGGGGTCCGAATGAGGTTCTTGAGCAATATTCTGCGCATGAAGGGGAGCCCCTAGAGATCGTGTCCGGAATAGGAGCAATTGAACGACTTGTTGCAGAGAGGGAAGTCGGCGACGATGTTGCCTTCAATGACGGCTTCGAGCAGCGGCCACTGAAACCATGACGGATCGCGCAAGTGGCAGCGCGAAATCGTGCCGTCGCCGTCGATGCGCACCCAAGCCAGCACGTCGCCGCGAAAACCCTCCGTCAGCGCGAGACCTTCCCGCGTCTCGACGCGCCGGGCGTTGACATCGGCGCGGATGGCACCTGCCGGCAGGCGGGCGATAATCTGATCGATCAAGGCCATGCTCTGCTCGACCTCGCGGATGCGCACCCACACGCGTGCATTGACATCGCCTTCCTCGAACACCGGCACGTCGAACGTGAGTTCATCGTAGGGCGGGTAGGCGAAGGCGCGTCGGACGTCAAATGTCCGGCCGGATGCGCGTCCAACATAGCCACCGGCGCCAAATTGCTGCGCCAGCGCGGGCATCAGTATTCCGGTGGTGACCGTGCGATCCTGCAATGAGGCGGTGCTGTCGTAGATTTCGATCAGTTCCGGAAATCGTCGCCGTACGTTTTCAAGGAGCCAGCGCAGGCGATCGAGGCCACCCTCCGCGAGATCGACCGCGACGCCTCCCGGCACCACCCGGTCCATCATCAGCCGGTGGCCGAAGCAAGCCTCGGCCGTGCGCAAGGTGCGCTCGCGCAGAATGCCGCAATGTGCATGAATGATCGAGAACGAGGCATCGTTGCAGATGGCGCCGATGTCGCCGAAATGGTTGGCGAGCCGCTCCAACTCTGCCATCAGGGCGCGCAGATGGTGCGCGCGCGATGGGACGTGGATATCCAGCGCCGCTTCGGTGGCGCGGCCGAAGGCAAGCGCATAGGCAACCGTGCTGTCGCCGGAGGTGCGCCCGGCGAGGCGCGCGGCCTTTTCCAACGAAGCGCCTGTCATCAGCGACTCGATGCCTTTGTGCACATAGCCCAGGCGCTGTTCGAGACGCACTACGGTCTCGCCGTTGGCGGTGAAGCGGAAATGCCCCGGCTCGATGATTCCGGCATGCACCGGCCCCACCGGAATCTGGTGCAGGCCTTCACCCTCGGCTGGCAGGAACGGATAGGGCGGATGCGTCTTCGATCCATCGCCGCGGACGCCGAGCGGGTGCTGCACATCCCAGAATCCGAGATCGAGCCACGGCCGCGTATCCACCGCGCCGCGCGGCTGCAGGCCGTAGAGATCATGGATGGCGCGCTCGAACCGGATGGCGGCTGGGTGCAGCGCGCCGACCGACGGAAATTCTCCATTGACGCATTCAACGGTCACTACCGCGATCTCGGCCGGCTGCATGAGCACGGCCATGTGCACGGCGTCGGGCTCACCCCAAAGGCCGAGCAGCGTTGCGCGTCCGGCGGCAAGCTCGGACGCAATCGAGCGCCACTGCTCCTCCGTGACCATCACGCGCGGGCAGGGGCGGTGCGCGTCCACCCGCCGACCATCAGCTATCGTGTCGCGCACTGTCGCCATCAGGTTTTATCCGAGCAGCTTGGCCACGTTCTGGAACCACGTCACCACCGCCGGCGGCAGGTAGATGCCGGCGACGAACACGAGCGCAAGATGGGCATACATCGGCAGATAGGAGGCGGTCGCTTTGCCGCTTGGGCCGCGCGGTTCGCCGAACGCGATGGCGTTGAGCCGCAGGAACAGCGCACCGAAACCGACGAGAATTCCGAATACGAGGGGGATTGCCAGCCACGGTTCGCGTGCGAACGTCGAACTGACGAGCAAGAATTCGCTCATGAAAATTCCGAGCGGCGGCAGGCCGGCAATAGCGACGACGCCCAGCACGAGTCCCCAGCCAAGCACCGGGTTGGTGACCGTGAGTCCGCCCATGTCGGCAATCCGCTGTGTGCCCTTGACCTGGGCGATGTGGCCGACCGCGAAGAAGATCGCGGACTTGGTAAGCGAATGCATGGCCATATGCAGCAACCCGGCGAAATTCGCGAGCGGCCCGCCGATACCGAAGGCAAAGGTAATAATCCCCATATGCTCGATGGACGAATAGGCAAACATGCGCTTGATGTCGCGCCGGCGGTACAGCATGAAGCTCGCGAAAATCAGCGAGACCAGTCCCATCGTCACCATCAACGGACCGGGCGCGACGGCATTGGGGTTCGTCGCCAGCAGCAGCTTGAATCGCAACAAGGCGTAAAGAGCGACGTTCAGGAGAAGGCCGGAAAGCACCGCTGAAATCGGCGTCGGCCCCTCGGCGTGGGCGTCGGGAAGCCATGCATGCAACGGCGCGAGGCCGACTTTTGTGCCGTAGCCGAGCAGCAGGAACACAAACGCGACGTTGAGCAGCGCCGGATCGAATTCAGCCCCGCGCGTGAGCAGGTTGGTCCAAACCATGGCAGGCAGCCCCTCGCCGATCACCGGCCGCGCCGCCATGTAAATCAGGATGGTGCCGAACAGCGCGAGCGCGATGCCGACGCTGCCGAGGATGAAATATTTCCACGCCGCCTCCAGCGCCGCGTGAGTGCGGTAGATGCCGACCATCAAAACGGTAGTCAGCGTCGCAAGCTCGATCGCAACCCACATCAGCCCGATATTGTTGGCGACCAGCGCGAGGTTCATCGCGAACATCAGGATCTGAAACATCGCGTGATAGAAACGCAGGAACGTCGGCGTCAGCCGGCCGATCTCCAGTTCGTGCCCGATATAGGTCGCGCTGAACACGCTGGTGGTGAAGGCAATAAAGGTTGTCAGCACGATGAACACGTGATTGAGATCGTCGACGAGCAGATAGGGACCGGTCGGCGGCCGCTCGACGAACAGCGACAGCGCCGCGAGCAGGGTCAGCAGCGTCGCGAGCACGTTGACGCGCGCCGTGATCCGGTAGCCGGGCAGCGCCGCGAGCAGGACCGCGGCGGCTGCCGGAATGACCAGCACGGCGATGACGGCGTCGAAAGGCATCGTCATGACCGATCTCCGCGGAATTGGTCGAGGGCCTGCACATCCACGGTGTCGAAGCGCTCGCGGATGCGGAACAGGAAGATTCCAATCACGATGAAGGCGATGAGGATGGAGAAGGCGATGCTGATCTCGACAACCAGCGGCATTCCCTTGGCGCCAGTTGCAGCCAGCACCAGGCCATTCTCGATCGACATGAAGCCGACGACCTGACTTACGGCGTTGCGCCGCGTTACCATCAAGAGGAGCCCGAGCAGGACGACCGAGAGGGCGAAGGCAAGGTCCTCGCGCGCCAGTGGATCGGCATCCGTGGTGACCCGCAGCATCACCACCATGGACAGCGCGACCAGACCAATGCCGAACAGCATCGTCAGCCCGACGCCGACCACCTTCTCGATCTCGCGGTGGATGCCAAGCCGCACGATGATCCGGTGCAGCGCGACCGGAATGACGATGGCCTTGAATACGAGCGCGATCGCGGCCGTGACATAGAGGTGCGGCGCATTCTGGATATAGGCCTGCCAGGCGACCGACAGCGCCAGCACCAGCGCGTGCAGCGCGAAAGTGTTGAGCAGAGCGTAGAGCCGATCTTGATAAAGCTGCATAAAGCTCACGAGCACCAGCCCGCCGGCAAGCATATGGGCAACGTCGAAGACGAGACCGCGCATCTAGAGGCTCCGCGAGACAAAGAGCAGAAGGGTCGCCAGCAGACCGAGCATCAGCGCTGCGCCGAGGAATTCCGGCACCCGGAACACGCGCATCTTGGCGATCGCGGTTTCAAACAAAGCCAGCAGGAATCCACCGACGGCAAGCTTGGCGGGATATGCAAGAGAGCCGACGGCGAGTGCCTGCACGCCCGCACCCGCGGGCGCCATGCCCCAAGGCATGAACACGCAGCTGATCAGAGAGACATAGAGCAGCAGCTTCAGCTCGGCCGCGAGGTCGATCAACGCGAGGTGACGCCCCGAATACTCCAGCACCATGGCCTCGTGCACCATGGTCAACTCCAGATGGGTCGCCGGATTGTCGACCGGAATGCGCGCGTTCTCGGCGATTGCCACCATGATGAGGGCGAACAACGCAAGCCCGAGCGAAACGCGCAAACCCACGTCGCTCGATGCCATAAACGCAGCAACGGTCGAGAGCTGCGTCGAACCTGCGATCAGCGCCAGCGTGAACACGACCATCAGCATGGCGGGTTCGGCCAGCGAGGCGATCATCACCTCCCGGCTCGAACCGATGCCACCGAAGCTGGTCCCGACGTCAAGGCCGGCCAGTGCGAGGAAGAAGCGCGCGCTGCCGAGCAGCGCGATGATCGCGATCAGGTCCGCCGACCAGCTGAACAGGAGCCCGCTTTGGAACGTCGGCACCAGCGCGGCGGCGACCCAGGTGGCGGCGAACACGAGATAGGGGATGACGCGGAACAACCACGACGCATTCTCTGCGAGCACGACCTCCTTGCGCAGGAGCCGCGCGAGATCGCGATAGGGTTGCAGGAGCGGGGGCCCGCGTCGGCGCAGCAGGCGCGCCTTCACCTTGCGCACGAGGCCGGTCAGGAGCGGCGCCAACAGGAGCACCACGAGCATCTGCGCGCCCTGCACGGCGAGGTCGAGGATCACGGCCATATGGCGAGCACCAGAAGCAGCGTGACCAGCGCGCCGAACACGAGGCTGAGATACTGGCGGATGGTCAGGAATTGGAGGTGGTTGAGCCGCTCCGAAATGGTCGAGACGCTCGCCGCGACGGGGGCATAGAGCGTCTCCCATACGAGATCGCGCACGACCACAATGAGGCGTGCGGGACGGGTGTCGCCGGGGCCGGGCATCTCGGCATGCTCGCGCGCCCGGAAGACCATGGTCCCAAAGACACGGCGGATCGGCTGGGCGAAGCTGTCGGCGGTGTACTGCGTGGCGGGGCTCGCGTCCGGATAACCGCAGTCCCACGCCGGGGCCCGGCGCAGCTTGTCGGAAGCGAGCCGGTGGATCGCGAACGCCGCGAGCGAGCCCGACAGCAGCATGAACAAGAAGACGAGCAGCCCATTATAGGAACTGCGGCTTTCGGCGATCGGCACGATCGAAAGCCACTCCACTCCGCGCTGCACCGGCATGCGCTCGCCGACCAAAGCTTCCGCCACCGGCGCGAGCGTATCGATGAAAAGTCCCGGCAGGATGCCGGCGACAAGGCAGAGCGCCGCAAAGCAAAACATCGCAGCAAGTGAGAAACGATCCGTCTCCTGGGCGCGTTCGGCGGCAAGGGTTCGAGGGCGGCCAAGAAACGTCACGCCAAATGCTTTGACAAAGCAGGCGGCCGCCAGCGCCGCGGACATCGCCAGCAACGCACCGACCGCCGGGACCAGGAATTTCAGCCCCCAGGACGGCAGTTGCGGGCTCAGCAAGATCGCTTGGAACGTCAGCCACTCGGAGACGAAGCCGTTGAGCGGCGGCAATGCGGAGATGGCGGCGCATCCGACCAGGAACACGAACGCGGTCTGCGGCATGCGGTGGATGAGGCCCCCGAGATGCTCCATGTCGCGCTCGCCCGTCGCCGTCAGCACTGCGCCGGAGCCGAAGAACAACAGGCTCTTGAAGACCATGTGGTTGAACACGTGCAAGAGGCCGGCGGTGAGCGCAAGCGCCGCCGCCGACATCATGCCGAAGGCCTTGAAGGCGAGCGCAAGGCCGAGCCCGATGAAGATGATCCCGATGTTTTCCACCGTGTGATAGGCGAGCAGCCGCTTGAGATCGTGCTGCATCAGCGCATAGAGCACGCCCATGACGCAGGTGACGCCCGCGAGCGCGAGCACCACCATGCTCCACCACCACGCCGGCGGTCCGAGCAGATCGAACACGATGCGCACAAATCCATAGACGGCGACCTTGGTCATCACGCTGCTCATCAACGCGGAGACGTGAGTTGGCGCCGCCGGATGCGCGAGCGGCAGCCACACATGGAGCGGCACCAGGCCGGCCTTGGAGCCGGCACCGATCAGCGTCAGGATCAGCACCAGCGCGGCGATCGTCGGCGATAGCTGGCCGTCGCTGATCTGCGCGAAGGCGTAGTTCCCGTCAGGACCGGCCAGCAGGCCGAACGCAAGCAGCAGTGCGAGCGTGCCGAAGCTCGCCATGACAAGATAAACGTAGCCGGCGTGCAGGTTGTCCTTCACGCGGTGGTGCGCGATCACCAGCGCCCACGAGGTGAGCGACATGAATTCCCAGGAGATCAGGAAGGTGAAGGCGTCGGCGGCGAGGACGACGAGATTCATGCCGGCCAGGAACAGCGGATAAAACGGCAGCACGCGCTCCGGCGCTTCGTCGTGACGGCCATAGCCAAGCGCGAACAGGCTGGCGGCAGCGGCGCCGAGATCGACCACCGCAAGAAAGAAAGCGCCAAGCACATCAAGTCGGAAATGGGCGCCGAGCCAGGGCAGGCCGAGCGGCAGCGTCGTGGCCACGGGTGACTTGGCGCCGAGCAGATGCTCCGTCGCGAGAGCCAGCAAGACCAACGAGCAAGCAAGGCTCGCCCCATAGACGATCCGCAGCGTCGCGAGCGATCGCCCGGCAACCACCGCGAGCAGCGACATCGCGAGCAGCACCGCAATGCAGGACAGCGCCAGGGTCAGTGTCATGGCGGCGGCGCCTTGAGCCTGACGCCGCGGCCGCCGCCGGTGCTGGTTGCGTTGTCGGAAATGAGCTCGATGCCGGCGGCATCGAGCGCCGCGACCAGCTTCATCAGTGAATCGACATTGCCGCGGATGACGCCGTCGCTCGCCTCCATGCGCTGAATCGTCGGCAGCGATAGTCCGGCCTGCGCGGCAAGTTCGCGCTGGTCGATACCGAGGAGCGCGCGCGCCGCGCGCAGCTGTGCGGCCGTGATCATGCGTTCGGGATCAAGGTACTGTGCGTCCTTTCTGCGTACTAGGCGATGTATATTGATGCATCAAGCATCAATTTCGATTAATCCAGCACTTTTTTGAACGCAGCATTTGCGCGCGAGCGCGCCTTGCCCCGGGCTGCGGGCAGGGATGGGAAATCGTGTCCGGGACAGGTTCAGCCTCGGGCCGCGCTAAAAGCTAAAAAACGGCAGAAGCTCCGGCGAGGCGGCCCACTCAATTGAATGGCCGCCTCGCGCCCGATACGACGTCTGCTATTGCACCGGCTGCGAGCGGTCCACGGTGGCGCCGCGCAGGATCACCGCCGAGATGCGGCGGGTGTTGGTGATGTCGTCCAGCGGGTTGGCGTCGAGCACGATGAAGTCGGCGCTCTTGCCCGCTTCCAGCGTGCCTGTGTCGGCGATGCGCAGGAACTCGGCCCCGTTGCGCGTCGACGCCACGATCACCTGCATTGGCGTCATGCCGGCGAGCACCATGTCCTGCATCTCCTCGTGCGGGTCCCACGGCCGGTTGCCATCGGTTCCCATGGTGATGCGCACACCCGCTGCATTCATCTTCGCCAGATTGCGGGCCTGGATGCCGTGGAAGGCTTGCGCCTTCGGCCGATCGGTATTGCCTTCTTCGAGCTTCTCGAACTCGGCGGCCGGGAGGCCTGCCTTCAGCCAGCTCAGATCCGTCTTTACGCCGCGAGGCGGCAGGTTGGGCGTAAGGACCAACTTCGGATTCTGCTTGAACATGGCGACCAGCTCGTCGTCGACGTCCCGGTCGCGAACCCCGTGCGCGAACGCATCGAGCCCGGCGCGGATGAGGCCCTTCGCGTCTTCGAGTTCGAAGATGTGCGCGCTGACACGCAGCCCGTGCTTGTGTGCCTCGTCGATGATGGCGCCATAGATTTCAGGCGTCAGCTTCTTGTACTGGCCGCCCCGGGTGTCGACCCAGATCTTGACGATGTCGACCTTCTGTGAGGCGAGCTCCTGCACCGTCTTGCGGCCTTCCGCCTCGGTCGTGATCCAATGCGGCGACGCGATGCGCCCGGGTTCAGGCATCGTAATCCCGCGCCCGGCGCTGAAGTACCGCGCGGCGCCGGGAATCGTCTCGCTGCGAATCGGCAGCAGCTCAGGGAAATCCTGACCCATGCTCAACGCGGCGCTCACGCCGAAATAAGCGCGGCGTTTCAAATCCCGGGTGAGCGCTTCGCGCTTCGGTGTGAGATGCACATGCGTGTCGATCAGCATCGGCATCACGGTCTTGCCGGCAAGGTTGACGCGCTTGGCGCCGGCGGGGACCTTGACGTCGGCGGCGCTGCCCGCCTGCGCGATCCGTGCGCCGTCTACGACCAGCGTCGCGTTGTCGATCACGCGCCCATCACCCACAATGAGTCGCGCGCCTTCATACACGGTGACACCGGTCTGGGCGTGCGCCGGGACGGCGAATCCGGCAAGGACACCAAGGGCAATTGCCGCGGCAGCGGCTGCAGTCGCTCGGCGCATTGGAACCTCCCACATTTATTTTTTCTTGAACGGTTGCACGGCAACGCGTTCACTCCTCGTAAACCCCAACGCTGCGGAACCTTCCGCGCGAAATGACGAAAAATTTAATCCGCAGAGCTGGAACCAATTACCTGTTCGCGCATTTGATGGGGTTGGACCCGAGGCGCTGGGGAAGCGGAATGTTTGTCCAAGCCGTTGAAAACATTGGTTTTCTTACGGCGGTGCAGTTTCGGGTGGGGCATCAGTCACAACATGTACAGGCAGGACGTCACCGGTCGGCCGGTCCTGCCTCGTCGATAAGGTCAGTCACCAGGGCCAACGGGGTCAGCACGGAACCTCGCGGAAGGGAACCATGGCACGCAGCGATATCGTCGGCGAAACGGGCGTAAACGGCCCTTCGGCATCGGCCCATCTGGCGGAGCACCCCGTACCGCCTGTGAATGGAAGTACCCCCTTCGAGTACGAGCTGCTGGCGGCGCTGCAGGCGATCCGTAACGGCGAATTTTCGGTCCGCATCGCCGGAGAACAGGCCGGCATCCGTGAAAAGATCGCCGATACGTTCAACGAGATCGCCGCTGCGAACCAGCGCATGGCGCAGCAGCTCGAGCGCGTGGGACAGGATGTCGGCCGCGACGGCCGGGCGCGGCAACGCGTCAAGCTTGGCGTCTCGAGTGGCGCCTGGGGCGAGATGGAGGACTCGGTCAACACCCTGATCGACGACCTGTTGTGGCCGACCACCGAAGTCACGCGCGTGGTCGCCGCCGTCGCCAAGGGCGATCTGCTGCAGACCGTCCGTCTCGATGTCGATGGCCGGCCGCTGAAGGGCGAGTTCCTGCAGGCCGCGACCATCGTCAACACCATGATCAAGCAGCTCAGCGTGTTCACCTCGGAGGTGACGCGCGTGGCGCGCGAAGTGGGCACCGAAGGCAAGCTCGGCGGCCAGGCGCAGGTCATCGAAGTGACCGGCGTGTGGAAGGAATTGACGGAGAGCGTCAATTCGATGGCCAACAATCTGACCGCGCAGGTGCGCAACATCGCCGAGGTGACGATCGCGGTGGCGAACGGCGACCTGTCGAAAAAGATCACCGTCGACGTGCGCGGCGAAATCCTCCAGTTGAAAGAGGCCATCAACACGATGGTCGATCAATTGCGCTCGTTCGCGTCGGAAGTGACGCGCGTCGCCCGCGAGGTCGGCACCGAAGGCAAGCTCGGCGGACAGGCAATCGTTCCCGGCGTCGCCGGCACCTGGAAGGATCTGACCAACTCGGTCAACGCCATGTGCGGCAACCTGACCGACCAGGTTCGCAACATCGCGCAGGTCACGACGGCGGTGGCGCGCGGAGACCTTTCGCGCAAAATTACCGTCGACGTTCGCGGCGAAATTCTGGAGCTGAAGGACACCATCAATACGATGGTGGACCAGCTCAATGCTTTTGCGTCGGAAGTGACGCGCGTGGCGCGCGAAGTCGGCACCGAAGGCAAGCTCGGCGGCCAGGCGGTGGTTACCGGCGTCGCCGGCACCTGGAAGGACCTGACCGACAGCGTCAATTTCATGGGATCGAACCTGACCGCGCAGGTCCGCAACATCGCGGAGGTTGCGACTGCCATCGCGGGCGGCGACCTGTCCAAGAAGATCACCGTCAACGTGTCGGGCGAAATCCTGCAGCTCAAGGAAACCATCAACACGATGGTGGACCAGCTCAACGCGTTTGCGTCCGAAGTGACGCGCGTGGCGCGCGAGGTCGGCACCGAAGGCCGGCTCGGCGGTCAGGCCAACGTGCTCGGCGTTGCCGGGACCTGGAAAGATTTGACCGACAGCGTCAACTCGATGGCCTCGAACTTGACCGCACAGGTGCGCAACATCGCGGAAGTGTCGACGGCGATCGCGAGCGGCGACCTGTCCAAGAAGATCACGGTGGATGTGCGCGGCGAGATTCTGGAGCTGAAGGACACCATCAACACCATGGTGGACCAGCTCAACGCGTTTGCCGGCGAGGTGACGCGCGTGGCGCGCGAAGTCGGCACCGAAGGCAAGCTCGGGGGCCAGGCCCTGGTGCGCGGCGTGGCCGGCACTTGGAAGGACCTGACCGACAGCGTCAATTCGATGGCGTCGAACCTGACCGGCCAGGTCCGCAACATCGCGGAGGTGGCAACGGCCGTCGCGCAAGGCGACCTCTCCAGAAAGATCACGGTGAACGTCTCCGGCGAAATCCTTCAATTGAAGGAAACGCTGAACACGATGGTCGATCAGCTCAACGCGTTTGCGGCCGAAGTGACGCGCGTCGCACGCGAAGTCGGCACCGAAGGCAAGCTCGGCGGCCAGGCCGAAGTGCCCGGCGTTGCCGGCACCTGGAAGGACCTCACCGATAGCGTGAACTCGATGGCCGGCAACCTGACCGACCAGGTCCGTAACATCGCCGAAGTGGCGACCGCCATCGCCGGCGGCGACCTGTCGCGCAAGATCACGGTCGACGTGCGCGGCGAAATCCTGCAGCTGAAAGAAACCCTCAACACGATGGTCGACCAGCTCAATCGCTTCGCCGGCGAAGTGACGCGCGTGGCGCGCGAGGTCGGCACCGAAGGGCGCCTCGGCGGACAGGCGAACGTGCCGGGCGTCGCCGGTACCTGGAAGGATTTGACCGACAGCGTGAACTCGATGGCGGGTAACCTGACCGCCCAGGTGCGCAACATCGCCGAAGTGACGACCGCGGTGGCGCGCGGCGATCTTTCTCGCAAGATTACGGTCGACGTGAAGGGTGAAATCCTGGAGCTCAAGAACACCATCAACACCATGGTGGACCAGCTCAATGCGTTTGCCTCGGAAGTGACGCGCGTCGCGCGCGAGGTCGGTACCGAAGGCAAGCTCGGCGGCCAGGCGCAGGTGCCCGGCGTGGCCGGCACCTGGAAGGACCTCACCGACAACGTCAACTTCATGGCGTCGAACCTGACCGCGCAGGTGCGCAACATCGCGGAGGTCGCGACCGCCATCGCCAGCGGCGACCTCTCCAAGAAGATTACCGTCGACGTGCGCGGCGAGATTCTCCTGCTGAAGGAGACGCTGAATACGATGGTCGAGCAGCTGCGCTCGTTCGCCGCCGAGGTGACGCGCGTGGCGCGCGAGGTCGGCACCGACGGGCGGCTCGGCGGTCAGGCCGTGGTGCCCGGCGTCGCCGGCACCTGGAAGGACCTCACCGATAACGTCAACCTCTTGGCGGCGAACCTGACCACTCAGGTCCGCAACATCGCCGAAGTGACGACCGCGGTGGCGCGCGGCGACCTGTCCCGCAAGATCACCGTCGACGTGAAGGGCGAAATCCTCGAGCTCAAGAACACCATCAACACGATGGTGGACCAGCTCAACGCGTTTGCGTCGGAAGTGACGCGCGTCGCGCGCGAAGTGGGCACCGAAGGTCTGCTCGGCGGCCAGGCGACCGTGCCGGGCGTCGCCGGCACCTGGAAGGACCTCACCGACACCGTGAACGTCATGGCCGCCAACCTCACCGAACAGGTGCGCGGCATCGTGAAGGTCGTGACCGCGGTCGCCAACGGCGACCTCAAGCAGAACCTGACGGTGAAGTCGAAGGGCGAAGTGGCGGCCCTCGCCGAAACCATCAACAACATGACCGACACGCTCGCGACCTTCGCGGATCAGGTGACCACGGTGGCGCGCGAGGTGGGCGTGGAAGGCCGGCTTGGCGGCCAGGCCAACGTGCCCGGCGCCGCCGGTACCTGGAAGGACCTCACCGGCAACGTGAACCTCCTGGCGGCGAACCTGACCACGCAGGTGCGCGCCATCGCCGAAGTCGCGACCGCGGTGACCAAGGGCGACTTGACGCGCTCGATTCAGGTCGACGCGCGCGGCGAGGTGGCCGAGCTGAAAGACAACATCAATACGATGATCGGCAACCTGCGGCTCACGACCGAGCGCAATACCGAGCAGGACTGGCTGAAGACCAATCTCGCGCGCTTCACCAACATGCTGCAGGGCCAGCGCGATCTGTCAACGGTCGGTCGCCTGCTGCTCACCGAGCTGACGCCGCTGGTCAACGCCCAGCAGGGCGTCATCTACCAGATGGAAAGCGACGATGCGCCGTCGCTCAAGCTCCTGTCCGCCTATGCCGATGACGGCAACCAAGGTCATGCGCAGACCACGCGTCTCGGCGAAGGGCTGATCGGCCAATGCGCTCTCGACAAGCGGCGCATTCTCATTTCGGACATTCCGGTCGAGGCCGTTCCGATCGGCTCGGCGCTGTTCAAGGCGATCCCGCAGAACGTGATCGTGCTGCCGGTCCTGTTCGAGAACCAGGTCAAGGCGATCATCGAACTGGCGTCGATCAGTGCGTTCACGACACTGCAGACGACGTTCCTGGATCAACTCACCACCAGCATCGGCATCGTGCTCAATTCGATCGAAGCGACGATGCAGACGGAAGGCCTGCTCAAGCAATCCCAGCAGCTTGCCGCCGAATTGCAGACGCAACAGCGGGAGTTGCAGCAGACCAACGAACAGCTCGAGCAGAAGGCGCAGCAGCTTGCCGAACGCAACGTCGAAGTGGAGCGCAAGAACCAGGAAATCGAGCTGGCTCGCCGCGCGGTCGAAGAAAAGGCGGCCGAACTCGCGCTGACCTCGAAGTACAAGTCCGAGTTCCTCGCCAACATGTCGCACGAGCTGCGCACGCCGCTCAATTCGATCCTGATCCTGGGCCAGCAGCTGACCGACAATCCGGAAGGCAACCTGACGGCCAAGCAAGTCGAGTTCGCGCGCACCATCCACGGCGCCGGCACCGACCTGTTGACCCTCATCAGCGATATTCTCGACCTGTCGAAGATCGAATCCGGCACCGTGACGGTCGATGCCGAGGAGATCTTCTTCTCGAACCTGCTCGATATGGTGGCGCGGCCGTTCCGTCACGAGGCCGACACCAGGCAGTTGTCGTTCGAGATCCACCTCGACTCCAATCTCGGCCGCAGCCTCGTGACCAACTCCAAGCGGCTGCAGCAGGTGCTGAAGAACCTGCTGTCCAATGCGTTCAAGTTCACCGCCCAGGGCGGCGTGCGGCTCAATGTGTCCGCTGCGATCGGCGGGTGGAACGCGGACCATCCGGTGCTCAACCAGGCGCCGTCGGTGGTGGCGTTCGAGGTGTCCGACACCGGCATCGGCATTCCGCTGGAAAAGCAGAAGATCATCTTCGAGGCGTTCCAGCAGGCCGACGCCTCCACCAGCCGCAAATACGGCGGCACCGGCCTCGGCCTCGCCATCAGCCGCGAGCTGTCGTCGCTGCTCGGCGGCGAGATTCAGTTGCGCAGCACGCCGGGAGTCGGCAGTTCGTTCACGCTCTACCTGCCGCTGAAATATGTCGGTGCCGTCCGGCGCCATTCGCCCGGCCGACGATTCACCGGTCCGATGCGCTCAGGCCGATCGGCGCTGCTGCCGGCCGCGACCGAGCGCAATGTCGAGCAGATCCCGGACGACCGGCTGGACATCCAGCCCGGCGATCCGCTGCTGCTGATCGTCGAGGACGATCCGCACTATGCGCGGATCCTGATCGACCTCGCGCGCGACAAGGGCTTCAAGGTGCTGCTGGCGATGCGCGGCGAAGATGCGCTCGACCTCGCCAAGCAATACCAGCCGACCGCGGTGTCGCTCGACGTGTTCCTGCCCGACATGCTGGGCTGGAACGTGCTCAGCCAGCTCAAGCAGAATCCGCTCACGCGCCACATCCCGGTCCAGATCATCACGCTCGACGAGGATCGCCAGCATGGGCTGGCGCGCGGCGCGTTCTCCTTCGTGGTCAAGCCGACGACGCCGGAAGGCATTTCCGACGCACTGACCAGGATCAAGGACTTCACCAAGCCGCGGCGGCGCCGGCTGCTGGTGGTCGAGGACAATACCGCCGAACGGATGAGCATCGATGCGCTGCTCGGCTACGACGACATCGAGATCGTCAACGCCTCGACCGGCGGCGACGCGCTTGACCGCGCTGCGCGAGAATCCGTGCGACTGCGTGGTGCTCGATCTGCGGCTGCCGGACATGTCGGGATTCGAGGTGCTCGACGAGATGCGGCGCGATACGTCGCTCGCCGATGTTCCGGTCGTGGTGTTCACCGGCAAGGAACTATCGCCCGAGGAGGATACGCGGCTTCACTCCATGGCGCGCAGCATTGTCGTCAAAGGCGTGGAATCGCCGGAGCGGCTGCTCGACGAGACCGCGCTGTTCCTGCATCGGGTGGTTACCGACCTTCCGGCCGACAAGCAGCGGATGCTGCAACTCCTTCACAGTTCCGACGAGGATCTGGTCGGCAAGACCGTGCTGCTGGTCGACGACGACGCGCGCAATATTTTCGCGCTGTCGAGCGTGCTCGAGCGCAGAGGGATGAAGGTGCTGACCGCGACGACCGGCAACGAGGCGATCGCGCTTCTCGAAAACCAATCCGATCCTCGCCATCGTGCTGATGGACATCATGATGCCGGAAATGGATGGGTATCAGACGATCGCAAAGATTCGCGAGAATTCGGCCTATCGTCGCCTGCCGATCATCGCGCTGACGGCGAAAGCCATGAAGGGCGATCGCGAGAAGTGTCTGGAAGCTGGCGCGTCGGATTATCTGGCCAAGCCGGTCAATACCGAACAGCTGCTTTCGGCGCTGCGAATGTGGCTCCATCGCGTCAGAGGGTGGATGCGACTCATGACTGCAAGACGATCAAAGTCAACGTCCTTCTCTGGTCGACGACCAGCCGGCCAAACTGCTCGCCTACGAGACCGTTCTGCATGAGCTCGGCGAGAACCTGATCAAGGCGTCGTCCGCACGGGAAGCGTTGCAGACCTTGCTGAAGACCGACGTCGCCATCCTGCTCATCGACGTCTGCATGCCGGAACTCGACGGGTTCCAGCTTGCCGCGATGATCCGGGAACATCCGCGCTTCCAGCAAACGGCGATCATCTTCATCTCGGCAATTCATCTGTACCGACGTCGACCGGATGCGCGGATATGAAATGGGCGCGGTGGACTACGTTCCGGTTCCGGTGATCCCCGAGGTGCTGCGCGCCAAGGTCAAGGTGTTTGCCGAGCTCTTCCGGAAGACGCGGCAGCTGGAGCAGCTCAATGCCGATCTCGAGCGCCGCGTCGCCGAGCGCACCGCCGAGCTCGAGGCGTCCAACGCGCGGCTGCGCGAAAGCGAGCGGCGCCGGAGCCTGGCCTTGGCGGCCGGCCAGATGGGGTCATGGGACTGGGACCTTGTCACCGGCGAATGCCAGTGGGACGCCGGACAGCATCGGATCTTCGGCGTCGATCCCGGCCAGATCGAGCTGTCGCTTGAAAACGTCCGGCCCCTGATCCATCCGGAGGATCTCGCGCGCATCGAGAAGATCGTCCGGAAGGGCGCGAGCAGAAGGCAATACCTTCCAGACCGAGGCTCGGATCGTCCGTCCGGACGGTCAGACGCGCTGGTGCATCTGCGCCGCGGCGATGACGGCGGACACGCAGGGCAACGTGACGCGCGCGAGCGGGGTCACGATCGACATCACCGAGCTGAAGGAAGCCGAGGCGCGCCGCACCTTGCTGGTGCGGGAGGTCGATCATCGCGCGCGCAACGCGCTCGCCATCGTGCAATCGATCGTCCGCATGACCAAGTCGAAGTCGATCGACACATATGTCTCGACGGTGGAGGGGCGGATCGCGGCGCTGTCGACCGCGCATGCGTTGCTGGCGGAGTCGCGATGGGAAGGGGCCAGCCTCAATCGCCTGGTCGACGAAGAGCTGGCGCCATACCGCAGCGGCGACGCCGAGCGGATTACGCTTGCAGGACCGGCGGTATTCCTGAAGCCGGAGACCGCGCAGATCATCGCACTGGTGCTGCACGAGCTCGCCACCAACGCCGTCAAATATGGCGCGCTGTCCGACGCCGCGGGCAAGGTGAGCCTGAGCTGGCAATGCGAGCAGAACAAGCTCAGCCTGCAATGGGTCGAAACCGGAGGACCGCCGGTCACGACCGCCGACAATCAAGGGCTACGGAACCAAGGTCATCACGGCGAGCATCCAGCAGCAGCTCAACGGAACGGCGACGTTTGATTGGCGGCCGGCGGGACTGGCGTTCGACATGGCGATTTCGATCGGCGACGCCGCGACAGCTGCGAAGAGCGCCGTCGCGAAAGCGGCGGACGAGCGGCAAGCCCGCGTCAACGGCTCGGAAGCGGTCGCGCCAAGAGCGGGCGTGTGCTGCTGGTCGAAGACGAAGCGCTGGTCGGGAATGATGATGACCGATTTCCTGCGCGACATCGGATTCCATGTCGTCGGTCCGTTCGGGAGCGTGGCGGAAGCGATCGACGCAATCGAGCGAGGAGCAGCTCCAGGCGGCGATCCTCGATATCAATCTCAGAGGCGAATTGATCTACGACCTGGCCGACGAGTTGACCGGGCGCGGCGTTCCGATCGTCTTCGTGACGGGCTACGGTGCCGACGCCGTCGATCGGCGGTTTGCGGATTTTCCGGTGCTTCAGAAGCCGGTCGACAGTGCCGCGCTTCGGCGCGTGCTGATTCTACCGGAAACGAATGCTTGAGTTGGTCTCCGGCTCTCTCCACCGCCTGAGGAGCTAAAGAGTCCGCACTGTTGCAGCGGGGTTACATCAATTTTAGAAGCATCAGTTCCAATGACTTAGTGCGTCGTCGTTAATTACAATAAGTCCAATCTGAACTCTCTCTAAATCATTGATATTGCGTTGATTTTAAATCTCCTGCTTGAGGTATCTGGCACGTGGTTGGAGCCACGGCTGGGTATGAAAGCGGAAATTCCAATCAATGAAAAAACTGAAATTGGGCCGCCTCAAGCTGGTGGCAAGCACGTGTTTGGTGGCATGCGGTGTTGGGGTTCTCGACGTGGGCGCGCAGATCGCACTGCCGACCGTCAGTGTCGAACCGGCCAAGAAGGCCCAGCCGAAGAAAGCCGCTCCGGTCAAACGCAGGGCGCGAGCGCCGGCGCCGAAGGCTGCGCCTGTCCCGGTGCAGGTCCAGGCGCCGCCGAACATTCAGACCGGGCAGGCGGGAACACAGGGGTATCTGGCAACGCGTTCGTCGTCCGGGACGAAAACGGACACCCCGATTATCAACATTCCGCAATCCGTCAGCGTCCTGACCAGAGAATTCATCCGCGACCAGGGCTTTCAGAGCCTCGGTGATTCGCTCCGCTATGTACCCGGTGTGATCCCACATCAGGGTGAAGGCAATCGTGACGATGTCGTCATTCGCGGACAGCGTTCCAACGCCGATTTCTTCGTCAACGGCATTCGCGACGATGTTCAGTATTATCGCGATCTCTACAACATCTATCGGATCGAAGTCTTGAAGGGTCCGAATGCGATGATCTTCGGCCGCGGCGGTGGCGGCGGCGTGATCAATCGTGTCCTCAAGGAAGCGGACTTCGTTCCGATCCACGAGATGACGATCCAAGGCGGTATGTTCAATAACAAGCGCGTGGCCGTAGACTTTGGCGACGCGATTACGCCGACTTTTGCAGGGCGCATCAACGCGGTTTACGAGAACTCCGACAGCTATCGGGATTTCGTCAATATCGAGCGCTACGGCATCAATCCGACCTTCACCTATCGGCCGAACGACCAGACCTGGGTCAAATTCAGCTACGAGTATTTCCATGATCGGCGGACGACCGATCGCGGAATACCGTCGCAGTTTGGCACTGGCCGGCCCTATCCGACTGACCCCTCAACATTCTTCGGCAATCCGAACCTGAACTATGCGCTGGTCGATGCGCATATCGGAACTGCGGTCATCAACCACACGACGGA
This sequence comes from uncultured Alphaproteobacteria bacterium, assembly GCA_963720385.1. Classification (GTDB taxonomy): domain Bacteria; phylum Pseudomonadota; class Alphaproteobacteria; order Rhizobiales; family Xanthobacteraceae; genus VAZQ01. The sequence continues at coordinate 198,501 of CAVRFL010000010.1, forward strand.
TTCCCGGTCTCAACATCCAGAATTCGACGCGATACGCCAACTACGACAAGTTCTATCAGAATATCTTCCCCGGCGGACCCGTGATGCCCAACGGGCTTGTCCCCCTTACCGCATACAACAACGAGACCGATCGGCAGAACATCTTTAACCAGACCGACCTCACCTACAAACTGGATGCGGGTTGGACAAGACACACCCTGCTGGCAGGAACCGAACTCGGCCGCCAAAACGGGCTTTCATTCCGGCAAGACGGTTTCTTCAACGATGCCGCAACGAATGCTCCTATTCTAGTGTCCGCGCTGAATCCGACGAGCTACACGCCGGTCACGTTCAAGTACAACGGCGGCGCCAACAACACCTACACGCTCAATCTGGCGGCCGCTTATTTACAGGACCAGATCGAGGTCTCACGCTATCCGCAATTCGTCCTGGGCGTGCGGTTCGACCGGTTCGACCTGGAGAGCCGGAACCGAGGCACCGGTGTCGTGCTCGACCGCATCGACAACCTGGTCTCGCCGCGAGCGGGGGTGATTATGAAGCCGCTCGAGAACTTGTCGATTTATGGGAGCTTTAGCGTCTCGTATCTCCCAAGTGCCGGCGACCAGTTCAGCACGTTGGCTCCTGGCACCGTCATCGCAGAGCCGGAGAAGTTCGAAAACAAGGAAATCGGACTCAAGTGGGAGATCTCGCCGCGCCTGATGTTTACGACCGCGATCTACAATCTCGATCGCACCAACCAAAGGCTACCCGACCCGAACCACAACGGGTTCTTCATCCTGAGCGGCCGGACCGAGACGAAAGGGTTCGAGGCCGCTCTCTCGGGCTATGTCACCGAGGCCTGGCAAATGATTGGAGGCTACGCCTACACCGATGCCCGCATTGCCAGTGCGACATCGCTGACGATCCTTCCAGGCAACCGGGTCGGCCTCGTTCCCTACAATGTGTTCACGCTCTGGAACAAATATCAGTTCAACGAGATGTGGGCCGCGGGTGTCGGCATCATTCATCAGACGAGTTCGTATACGTCGTCTGACGATACCGTGAAAATGCCGGGCTGGACGCGGATTGACGCGGCGATCTACGGCCGGATCAACAAGAACTTCCGCTGGCAGGTCAACGCCGAGAACATCTTCAACACCCGCTACTACTCGACCGCCGACGGCAACAACAACATCACACCTGGATCACCATTCGCTGTTCGGGGAACCCTGATCGCGAACTACTGACGAGCAGAGAGCAGCGCCGCGATGCTGATCCGAACTGGCGCAACGGCAGAAATGAACGCGGGGCATGTCTCTCAAATTTTTCTTAGAATAATTAAAAGAACCGGATATCTTCGAAAATATTTGCCCGGCGCGGTGATTGGCGCTGACGCGCTGTGTGGCGGTTCATCGTATCGCTGGCCGAGGTCTTCCCGGTCGTATTCGTCTTCAGGAATGGCTCAATCGAATGTCTGCCGTCGTCATGTTGCTGCTGACACCGAGCAGCATTGCATTGGCTCAGGAGGCTACGGCGGTGGCCGTGGATCTGCCGCGCGACCTCAGCCCATGGGGCATGTATCAGGCTGCCGATTTGGTGGTGAAGTCGGTGATGATCGGGCTGCTCATTGCCTCGCTCGTGACATGGACGGTCTGGCTGGCGAAGACGATCGAGCTCCTGGCCGCGAAGCGCGAGTGCGCGGAAAGCTTTGGCGACTTGGCGTCGGCGCGATCGCTCGACGAGGCGGCGCGCGGACTTCGGCAAGACCAAAGGGCCGTTCGGAGAGTTCGTGCGGGCGGCCATTCTGGAATTGCAGCTATGCAGCGACGGGATGGATCGCGAGGGCATTCGATCGCGCATCGCGTCGCGGCTCGAGCGCATCGAGATCGCACGCGGCCGGCACATCACCCGCGGCACCGGCGTGCTGGCGACCATCGGTTCGACGGCGCCCTTCGTCGGCCTGTTCGGCACGGTCTGGGGCATCATGAACAGCTTCATCGGCATTTCGAAAGCGCAGACCACGAATCTCGCGGTGGTCGCGCCGGGCATCGCCGAGGCGTTGCTCGCGACCGCCTTCGGCCTTGTCGCCGCCATCCCGGCGGTGGTGATCTACAACGTGTTCTCGCGGCAGATCGCCGGCTATCGCGGGCTTCTGGGCGATGCGGCGGCGGAGATCGAGCGGCTTGTCGAGCCGCGACCTCGATCGCCGCGCCGCGGCCGCATCGTCGCCGCCGGTCAAGCGCGGCACCTGGCGGCGGCGGAGTAGGGGATGAGCGCGCGCCTCGACGACGGCGGGACGAGCTCGCCGAGGTCCACGAGATCAACGTCACGCCGTTCATCGACGTGATGCTGGTGCTGCTGATCATCTTCATGGTGGCGGCGCCGCTCGCGACCGTCGATGTCGCGGTCAATCTGCCGGCGTCGACCGCGGAGCCGCAGCCGCGGCCCGACAAGCCGATCTTCCTGACGGTGAAGCGCGACCTCACGTTGGCGCTGGGCGAGCAGACCGTCGGCCGCGAGGCGCTGGCCTCGGGCCTCAATGCCTCACGATGGGCGACAAGGATACGCGTCATCTTCCTGCGCGCCGACCAGGAGGTCGCCTACGGCGCGCTGATGGAGGTGATGAACCTCATGCGCAAGGCCGGCTACCTGAAGATCGCGCTGGTCGGACTCGAGAAGCCGCCGCCGCAATGAAAATTCCCTTTGTCGAAGACCGCGGCGAGTTGCTGCGATGGGCGCTCAGCGGCGCGACCGTCGTGTTCCTGCATGGCGCGGTTGCCGCGGCGATGATCAATTGGAGCGACGACGACGCGTCGGAGCCGACCGCCGCGATGGTCGTCGACCTCGCGCCGTTCCCGCTCGCTCCGCCGGAGAGCGTGACCGAGCTGCCGCCCGGACCGGCGCAGGTGGAGGCCGAAGCCTCGCCGCAGACGCCGGTCACCGAGGTGAAGGAACAGGTCGAGGAGCGGCCCGAGACCGCGCAATCGCAGGAGCTCCAGCCGGAGCTGGCGCCCGCGGTCAATCCCGAGGTCGCGCTCGACACGCATCGCCGCCGAAGCCGGAGCAGAAAGTCGAGTCTGCAGCAGGAGAACCAGTTGCCGGCGCCGGAGACGACGGCGCCGCCCGAGATGCCGGCGGTCGAGCCGGCCGAGGTCGCCGCCGCGCAGGTGCAGGGACCGCCGACGGTCGACCGCTCGAACGCGATCCCGACGTGGCGAAGCTCGGTGGCCGCGCTGCTGGAGCGCAACAAGCGCTATCCGGCCGACGCCAGGAACGATCGCGGCATTGCGCAGATCGCATTCAGCATCGACCGCAAGGGCCGCGTGATGTCGAGCCGCATCGTCACAACCTCCGGCTCGCCGGCGCTCGACCGCGAGGCGCTGGAGATGATCAAGCGGGCGCAGCCGTTCCCGCCGCCGCCGGCTGCGCTGCCGGGCACGGAAGTCAGCCTGACGGTGCCGGTGCGCTTCAATATGCGCTGAATGTCGTATGCGCTGATATGTCCGCGTCCGGCGGACAGCCCCGACACCTCCTCTGCTATAGATGCAATGACCGCGCCGAGACAAAAGGCGCGGCATTGGGGAGGACGAAGCATGCGAAGCCGTCGTCCGGTTTTCTGCGGGCGTTGTCATTGTCGCGAGCGCTGTTGCAGCGGCGTCGTCGCGACGCCGGTTCTCGCGCAGGACTATCCGAGCAAGCCGATCGAGCTGGTCGTTCCGTTCGTCGCGGGCGGCACCACCGACAACATCGCCCGCCTGATGGCGCAGCGGTTCACCGAAAGCTGGTCGCAGACCGTGATCGTCAACAATCGTCCCGGCGCCGGCAGCACGATCGGAACATCCGCGGTCGCAAAGTCCGCGCCCGACGGCCACACGCTGCTGGTCACGACCTTCGCATTCGCCGCCGGCGCCCGCGCTGCAGAAGGTGTCGTTCGATCCGATCAAGGATTTCGCGCCGATCACCGAGCTCGCGTCGCTGCCGATGATGCTGGTGGTGCATCCGTCGGTGCCGGCCAAGAACCTCCAGGAATTCATCGCGCTCGCGAAGTCGAGCGCCGGCCGGATTGGACTACGCGTCGTCCGGCCCCGGCACGTCGACGCATCTCGCGGCCGAGATGTTCAACACCATGGCCAACGTCCGTCTGGTTCACGTGCCTTACAAGGGCAACGCCGAGGTGTTCAACGCGCTGCTCGGCGGTCACATCAAGGTGCACTTCAGCCTGGTGCCGAGCGGCATCGCGCATGTGCGGGCCGGGAAGCTGCGCGTGCTCGCGGTCACCAGCGAGAAGCGCCTGCCGTATCTGCCGGACGTGCCGACCGTCGCCGAGTCCGGTTTCCCGGCCTACGAGATCAGCTCGTGGCAGGGCGTGCTGGCGCCCGCCGGGACGCGGCCGGACGTCGTCGCCAAGATCAACGGCGAGCTCGTCGCGCTGCTCAAGACGCCGGCGATGCGTGAACGCATGGCGCGCGAAGGCGCCGATCCGGTCGGCAGCTCGCCGCAGCAATTCGCGCAGCGCGTGGCGAGCGAGGTCGACAAATGGGCGAAGGTGGCGAAAGCCGCCGGCCTGATGTCGAACTGAGCGACATCAGAAATCGGACAGCCCGAGAATTCCGTCGGTCAGGTCGGCCGCTCGCCATCAGGCGCTTGCCGATCAGGTCGCGCAAGGTTTCCGACGTGCCGCCGCCGAGACTGCCGTAGCGCGCGCCGCGATAGAGCCGCGACACCAGATACTCGTCGGTGAACCCGTAGCCGCCGAAGATCTGGATCGCTTCGCCGGTGACGCGGACCGACATCTCGTTGCAGAACACCTTGGCCTGCGCCGCGAGCAGCGGATCGGGGAACGGATCGGCGGTGGCGCAGGCGCGATAGAGCAGGCCGCGTCCGGCTTCGATGTCGTTGAACATGTCGGCGAGCTTCCAGCGCATGCCCTGGAATTCGCCGATCGGCCGTCCGAACGCCGCGCGCTCGCGCGCATAGCGCAGCGCCTCGTCGAACGCGCCTTCGGCGAGGCCGAGCGAGATGCTCGGATTGAGGCAGCGCTGGGTGTTGAACGCCGAGAGCAGTTTCCTGAAACCGCCTTCGGCCAGCAGCAGGTTCTCCGCCGGCAGCTCGCAGTCCTCGAACCGCACCTCGTGCAGGTATTCGCCGCCCATGGTGTGGAACTTGCCGGAGAGCACGAGGCCGGGCGTGCCTTTCTCGACCAGCACGCAACCGATGCCGTCGCGGCCCGGCGTGCCGTTGATGCGCGTGAACACGACGAAAGCGCCGGCTTCTTCGGCGCGGCTGCACAAGCGTCTTCACGCCCTTGAGCCGCAGCGTTGCGCCGCGCACCTCGGTGTTGGTCGTGTAGTTCGCGACGTCGGTGCCGGCATGCGGCTCGGTCATGCAGATCGCGAGGATGCACTCGCCCTTGCAGACCGCGGGCAAGCAGGCGCTGCTTGACCGGCTCGGGCGCATAGGTCGCGATGATGCGGGTCTGCACGCCGACCTCGCCGAGCACCGCCATCGCGGTGACATAGCAGCCCTTGGCGATCTCCTCGAGCACCAGCGCGGTATCGAACACCGCGAACTCGGAACCGCCATAGGCCTGCGGCACCGCCATGCCGAGCACGCCGATGTCGGCCAGGCGGCGGATGTTCTCCCACGGAAACGCGCCGTTCATATAGGCGAGCCCGCGCGGCTTGAACTCGCCTTGGGTGAGCTCGCGCACGGTTCCGACGATCTGCTTCTGCTCGTCGGTCAGCTTGAAGCGAAACGGTTCCGTCATCGGTGGGCTCCCGGTTACGCCAAGACTATAGCGGACTGACGTCGCGCCGCCGGCGCCAGCATCCGCGCGGCGTCCTCGACGATATCACGCATCGTGGCGTGCACCCGCACGCCGGCCTGGCCGAAGCGCCGCGACCTTCGATGCGGCGGTGCCGCGCGTGCCGTGGATCAGCGCGCCGGCGTGTCCCATGGTGACGCCCTCGGGCGCGGTGGTGCCGGCCAGCAGCGCGAACACCGGCTTGGAAAAGCGCGCGCGGATCAGCGCCTCGGCGAGCTCCTCTTCCTCGGTGCCGCCGATCTCGCCGATCACCAGCAGCGCTTGCGTTTCCGCGTGCGACTGGAACAGCGGAACGAGATCGGCGAAGCGCGCGCCCTTGACCGGATCGCCGCCGCTGCCGATCCACAAGCGATTGCCCGACGCCGCGCTGGGCGAGGCGGTAGCAGACCTCATACGACAGCGTGCCGCTCTTCGACATCACGCCGAGCGGGCCCGGCGTCAGCGCCGCGTCGGGCAGGAAGCCGATCTTCATGCGGCCGGGAACGGCGATGCCCGGCGTCGAGGGGCCGATCAAGACGGCGCCGCGCTCGCGCACCATGCGCACGAGCTTGAGCGCATCGTGCACCGGCACGCCTTCGGTGATGCAGACCAGAAGCTCGACGCCGCCCGCGAGCGCGTCCTCGACCGCCGCCGAGCACATTGAGCGGCGGCACCATCAGCAGGCTGGCGCGCGCTTTGGTCGCCGCAACCGCTTCGCGCGCACGACGCAAACACCGGGATGCCGGCGATCGGCTCGCGCGACGCCGTCGCCGATGCCGCGACGCCGCCCACGACACGCGTGCCGTAGCGCTGCATCAGTTGCGCGTGGGTGCGGCCGGCGCGTCCGGTGATGCCCTGGATGATGACGGGCACGGCAGGATCGAACAGCGTGCTATCCACGGCGCGCACCTTTGCCGTCGAGGGCGGCCAGGGTCAGGCCGATGGCACGGTCGAGATCGGGCTCGAGCGTCACGGCAAGATCGGACGCGCCGAGGATCTGCCGCGCGTCGTCGAGGTTGCGGCCGATCAGCCGCGCGACGATCGGCACGCGCAGCTCCGGCACCTCGCCCGCCGCCTGCACCAGCAGGCGAGCGAATTCGGCCAAGTCCGTGATGCCGGCGAAGATATTCACCAGCACGACGCTGCACGCTCGGCCGCGCCGCGATCCAGCGCATCACGGCGATGAGCCGCGCCGGATCGCCGCGGAACTGGCCGGAGCGGATGTCGCAGAAGTTCAGCGGCCGGCGGCCTTGCGCCTTCAGCTCGTCGATGAGCTGCATGCTCAGCCCCGCGCCGGTGGTGATGAGCCCGATCTCGCCGTGCGGCATCGACCTCGACATAGTCGAAGCCGTGCGCGAGCTTGCGCGCGCTCTCGGGATAGATGTCGGGATGCCGCTCCAGCAGCGCGCGGATCGCCGGCTGGCGCACGATCGCGTTGTCGTCGATCACGAGCTTGATGTCGCCGGCGACCAAGCTGCCGTCCGCAAGGATGAACAGCGGATTGACCTCGAGCAGCGTCGCCTCGTAGCGGAGGAAGACGTCGGCTAGGCGCGGCAGCCGCGTCGGTGAGTGCTTCGCGTGCAGGCGAGGGCAGTCCGGCGCACAGCGCCGTTCGCTGCGCCGGCCAATTGTTCCGGATTTGCCAGGGCCGTTGGACGCGCCGTCCTCATGCGCGTGCGCCTCCACGTCGACGCCGCCTTCGGGCGGAGACGACGAGGCGGATCCGCGCGGCTTCGCCGTCGATCGACAGGCTCACATAGGCTTCGTGCGCAAAGTCGACGCGCTGCTCGATGCGGAAGCCATGGATCGGCTTGCCGTTCAGCACGCGTCCGTCGAGCTTGGCGACGATGCGAGCGGCGTCGTCGCGCGAGGCGGCGGCTTGCACCGCGCCCGCCTTGCCGCGGCCGCCGGAGGCGACCTGCGCCTTGACCATCACCGGCCCGTCGGGGAGCCCGCGCGCGGTCACGCCGCTGCCGGCCGGCACGAACACGCCGGGCGGAACGGGAATGCCGTGCGACGCCAGCAGCTCCTTGCCGTGGTGCTCGATCAGAAACACGTGCGGGAACCGAGTATCGAAACCAGGGAGCGCTGACGCATGAACGACTCCGTGACGATGCAGCGAATTGGGTGCCACCCTCCCCTGGAGGGGGAGGGTCGCGAGCGAAGCGAGCGGGGTGGGGTGAATCGTTCCGCTTCGCGCTCACCCCACCCCGACCGCCCTCCCCCTCCAGGGGAGGGTGACCGAGTTCGCCGCACGACTGCGACTCAACGCTCAATGATCGGGGCCTAGATCACGCCGTGGCCCTTGATCTTGATCCGGCGCATGGTCGGCGACGTCACCTGATCGGAGATCGGGATGTTCCAGATCTCCGCGGACGCCTTGCGCCTCGTAGTCGCGCAGCAGCGACGGCGAGCTGGCCGAGGTCGGTCACGTTCGTTCCGCGCAGCCCAAAGCCCTTCGAGATCGATGCCGAAATCGGTGCGGCCGAAGATGGCGCCGCTGTCGTCGAGCCCGTCCTGGCGAAGCTTATGGATTTCAGCGCCATAGGCGCCGTCGTTGAGCACGCAGATCAGGAGCTTGATGCCGTGCCGCCGCATGGTTTCGAGCTCCTGGATGTGCATGATCAGGCTGCCGTCGCCTTCGATCAGCACGACCTTGCCGTTCTTCGCGCGCGGCGGCGACGCCCATGGCGATCGAGATCGAATTGCCGATCGCGCCGAACTCGCGCATGACGTGGAAGTTCTCCGGCTTGCGGCCGCGCATGTGGGTCTGGAAGTAGCCCTGATGCCCGGAGCCCGAGACCAGGTCCCAGTCCTTCGGGATCACGCGGTCGAGCTCCGCAATGACGTCGCGCGGATCGAATGTGCCGGGCGCGATCGGGAACTCGGCCGTATCGATCGGCGTGTTCTTGATCCGCTCCGCGATCTTGGCTGAGCGGTAGCGCGGCGTTCTTGACGCCGCGCCGCTGCAGTTCCTGCGTGACCGCTTCGGCGCCCGCCTTCGCGTCGGCCTTCACGAACAGGTCGGCCGCCTGCATGCCGTCGCGCAGCCCAAGCGGCCGCTCGTCGATCTGCGCGACGTAGGCCTTCGGGAACAGGGCGCCACCGTCGACAGTGTAATAGGTGAGGCTGGCGCCGATCGCGATCACCAGATCCGCTGTCGGCGAATAGTTCGCGCGCCACCTCGCTGGCGAAGCCGCCGGCGACGCCGACCGAGAACGGGCTGGAGTCGAACATGCCGCGTCCGGGCAGCGTGGTTGCGAGCAGCGCACCGCTGGTCTCCGCCAGCGCTTCGATCGCGGCCTGCGCGCCGGACGCGACCGCGCCGCGGCCGGCGATGATGATCGGCCGCTTGGCGTCGGCGATCTTGTCGACCAGCACGGCGACCGTTTCCGGGTTCGGCGGCGTGCGTCCGGGCTTCGGGATATACGACGCCGAGGGCTTGTAGTCGGGGCCGCCCGACATACGTCACCTTCTGCAAGTCATAGGGAACGCCGAGCACGGTCGGCCTGCGCTCATAGCGCGCGATGTAGAACGCCTCGCGCACATATTCGTGCATCAGCTTGGCGCTGTGCGCCCGCACATAATGCGCGCCGGTTGCGTTGACCAGCGGCGCCTGGTCGATCGCCTGGTTGTACCACTTGGCGTTGATCGGGCTTTCGCCGGCGAACACCACCAGCGGCACGCGTGCCCGCGTGGCGGTGGAGAGCGATGGTCGTGATCTGGGTGACGCCGGGGCCGCAGGTGACGGAGGCGACGCCGGTCTTGCCGGTCGCGCTGTAGTAGCCCGATCGCCATGCCGCAGGCGCAGTGCTCGTGCCGGGCGTGAAACATCTGCACGCCGTCGATCTTCGACATCGCGGTGGCCCAATGCATGTTGCCGTCGCCCATCAAGTTGAAAACGGTATCGACGCCCTCGCTGGCAAAGGCCTGGGCGAGCATCTCGTAGATCGGCAAATTACTCATGGCATGTCTTCTTTCATTCGTTCGCCCAGCGATTTTTTTTGACGTCCGGAGCGGAGCGGGAAGGGCGGCGGCGGGCCTGCATTATAGCGTTCAAATGCACCGGATCGACCGGGTCTCCGGCGTTTTCTCTCCGCGGCAGTGGTCGTGATCCGGATGGAGCGCGGCTTCTCCGCGCTCATTCCGGGGCGCCGCGAAAGCGGCGAGCCCGGAATCCATAACCACGACTGGGAGTATGGATTCCGGGCTCCTCGCTGCGCTCGGCCCCGGAATGACGGCGGAGCAAATCTCTGCGCAAGCGTCATCGTTCTCGCGAGGCATCTGTCCTCCGAGGTTTGCCATTTCCCGCTCACACAAAGTGAGGGGGCGGAGCGCCGAAAGGCGCTCGGGTGCAGCGGCACCCGTTAGGCGGGCCAGTGACGCAGGCCCGCAGGGCGCGATCGCGCGCCCTCACGTCCCATGACGCGGGACGTCCGCCTCTCGGCGCTCCACACGCGGCATGCTTGGCCCCGGACTGTCTTCCGCTTGTGGACGGGCATCATTTGCGAGCCCTGCTTGCGGGGCTTTCCCCCGCTCGCCCTGTTCCGTCTAGCCTTCAAGGCCGCCTCTCGTAGTGGAGGCGGACAGTGACCCGAGGCCCCCGGGGGCGTGGTTACGAGCCACGCGCGCAGGCGCCGCATCCCGCTCCGCCTCAAGCTCGTCTCCGGAGACGCCCTCGGTGAGCGGGACGCAGCGACGGTGGCATGGAAATGTGTTCAGTCAAGGAGCGCGCCCGCGGATCTGTTTACATCCTGCGGACAACCGAGCGCGTCGGCAGCTTTGAACGCGCGAGAAATGCCGGACCGGCGGCGCGATCTGTCACCGTGCGCCATGTCCACAGAATTGTTGGGGATGTGGACAGCGAAGGCGGCGTGTAGCCCGTGCCTACACGTACGCGAACGCGCGGCGATTGAAGTCGCGGGCTTCGCTGCGCTCAGCCCACGCAACCTGCTTTGGCGGGTTCGCGGCGCCGCTACTTCACGATCCTTGCCCTTGGTGGCGGAGCAGGCGCTTCCGGAGCGGCCGGCGAGAACGCCAGGGTGAACCATACGTTCCAGCCTTCAGGCCGGTTCTCGTGGCCGAACTCCTTGTAGCCCTTCAGGTTGGCGTAGCCCTGATATCCTTCCCAGGCTGGAAAGATGTACCCGATCTGCGGGCCGATCCCGAACACGCGCGACTTGAACGGGCCGAGCCGTGCGCCGGAGCCGCTGTCGCCGGTGAGCTGCTGATAGGCGTAGCCGACAAGGCCGACATGGAGCTGCTTGCTGAGGAACTGCGACGCGCCCCAGTCGAGATGGGAGTCGATGCCGTTCTTGTAGTCGGTATCCGGATTGATGAAGTTGTAGGTCAGGCCGGCAACGACGGAAAATTCGTGTCCGGTCTGCGGATTGAAATAGGTGTAGCCGGCGCCGCCGTCCACGGACCAGTGCCCGAGGCCGAGATTGGCAAGGCGGTTCGGCTCGTAGGCGCCGACCGGCAAATTGCCCATGGCGTAGACGATGTAGTTGTTCACGCCCTCATTCCATTTCAGCGTGCCCTGCCACAACGCGTCGGCAAAGCCACTCAGGATGTCGGTGCGCTGGCCTGAAATCTGGTTGCCCATCGGACCGGTCAGCGTGGCCTGAATGGAAGCCTCCGTCCGCCCGCCGGCACCAATCACGGTGAAGGCGGCCTGTCCGCCGAGCACAGGCGTTGCGAAAATGTAGGTCACTCCGGTAATGCCGAGGTCTACGTCTCCCTTGAGGCCGGCGACAATCGCTCCGCCCCTGATAAAGGCGGTGCCGCCGCCCTTGACCGACGTGTGGTAATAGATCGTCGACAATGCCCATCCCGGCTGCCCTGGGACGGCGGCGAGGCTGCCGAACAGCCCGGGCAGCCAGAAGCTGATGCCTCCCTCATCCGCCTTGGCGGGACTCGGCGCCAAGGATGCGAGCGCAAGACCGGCAGCGATCGCCAGCGACGCGATGCAGCGCAGGTCCAACCTCTTGATGAACAATCCTGCTCGACGCCGATCCAGCAACGTACTGGTTCTTGTGACGGCTGCGCCGCGCTGCGTTGCGGATAACCAGCTGTGGCATTCTGAAGACCGCTGGCCATGATTGCAGCGCTTGGTCGATGGCATCCGCGTGCGCATGGCAAATTCTTCTTTACCGCTATACCTCCTTTCCCCGGCAGCGTCATGAGCTTCAAAAATCAGCTTTCATGATATTGGCCTTAGGATTCCAGGCTGCCTCGCTATGTGCTTGCCTTTTCGGGGATGGCAGATCGTCTAACACCGTGTGGCCTTACGGCCACCATTGGAAAGTTTCTGGGATGCGAATGACATTGGGGGTTTTTGCCAATTGGGGCGCAACCCAATTCTTGCTAAGTTTGCCATTGGGCTGAGATTTTCGATGGGACTTGGACTTGACGGTAACGCAACGCCGGTGCGGGGGTGCACATGGATCAAGGGCAGTGGGGGTCCTTTTCTGAGGGCGAAACTCGCTCCCGCTTGGGGCGTGCAGCGGCGGCCCTACTAACGATCGCGACCGTGGCGATTTCGCCCAACGCAGCCGTCGCCGACGAAGGCGGCGTGAGCTTCTGGGTGCCGGGGCTTTTCGGAAGCCTGGCCGCCACGCCGCAGACGCCCGGGTTCTCGTTAGCCACCATCTACTATCACACGTCTGTCAAAGCCGGCTCCGATGTCGCGTTTGCGCGTCAGGTTTCGCGCGGCAACATCACCGTCCCCTTCACCGCCAATGTGGACATCAATCTCAAGGCCAGGGCCGACCTCGGCTTTGTCATTCCGAGCTACGTCTTTGCCGAAAAGATTTTCGGCGCGCAGGCAGCCATCAGCACGCTGATCGTGGTCGGCCGCAACCGCGTCGAAGTCGATGGCACGCTCACCGCCGCGGTCGGCCCGATCGGCTTCACGGTGGGCGGCAGCCGAAGCGACGCCGTGACCGGCTTCGGCGATCTCTATCCGATGTTTACGCTGAAATGGAATGAAGGCGTTCACAATTATATCGCCTACGTCACCGGCGACATCCCGGTCGGCAGCTACGATAAGAATCGCCTTGCCAATCTCGGCATCGGACATGGCGCGTTCGACGCCGGCGGCGGCTACACCTATTTCAATCCGCAGACCGGCTATGAATTCTCGTCGGTGGTCGGGCTGACCTACAATTTCATGAACAATGACACGCAGTACCAGAGTGGCATCGACATGCACTGGGATTGGGGCGCCTCGCGCTTCGTCAACCCAGAGTGGCAGATCGGCCTGGTGGGCTATGCCTACCAGCAGCTCTCCTGCGACAGCGGATCAGGCGACCGTGTCGGGTGTTTCAGGTCGCGGGTCATAGGCATCGGACCGCAGATCGGTCACGTCTTCAAAATCAGCGACGGCTATAAGGGCTATGTGAACCTCAAAGGTTACGGAGAGTTTGCCGCGGCGCATCGGCCCGAAGGCTGGAATGTGTGGCTGACCTTCGCGATCTCGTCCGCCGCGCCCGAACCGGCCGCGCCACCAACGCGACGGATCGTAAAATAACGGTGACGCAGAGTTCGTGGTCCTCTAGCAGCCGTGAAAGCGGATAGCGGCTTCATTGAGCTCTTTACAACGGATTATAGAATTCAAATTCTGCCACTAGTGGCAGCAAGTCAGCGGCACCGGCTGCTCTCACCCGGAACGGACAAAGGTCGCGGGTGACCGAGCCACGATTTTTGAGGGGGCCGTCATGGAAGCGTTGCTGGGTGGAAGTCTCCTGATGTCTGGTACGATGCTGCATCAGATTGCGCAGGCGATCTTGACAGTTCTAGCAGTAATAAATCCGGTGGTATGCGGCTCGATCTTTCTCACACTGACGCCAAATTTGGAATCGCGACAGAAGCAGCGGGCAGCCGTCCGCGTCGCGCTCAGCATTCTTCTTATTCTTGTGGCTTCCGCGTTGATCGGACTCCAAGTGCTCAGCGTTTTTGGCATTTCGTTGGATGTGTTCCGGATCGTTGGCGGGATCATCATCGCGTATATGGGGTTCGATATGCTAGGCGGCGGGCAGAAGATCGCTCAAGCGCCGCCAGCCTCAGGAGCAAGCACTGATGGGCGAAACTCGCTCGCGCCGCTCGTCATGTTTGCGGCGGGTCCCGGGACGATTACCGCTGTCGTGACATTGGCGGCCGTCCATACGCCAGATGGTTTGCCGCTGTCCGCACTTGCGGCTTCGGTGGTCGGCGCCAGCGTGACGTTTGGCGTCTTGCTGCTTGCAAGTCAGTTGGGTTCACATATTGGCCAGAACACGCAAGCCATCGTCACGCAATTCATGGGGCTCATCGTAACGGCCATGGGCGCGCAATTCGTACTGACCGGGTTGAAGGCGTTCATGCATTCGTAGAGTCACGTTTGTCGTAACCGCATGGGGCGGCCGGGACAACCGTGTCCGGGTCGCAAGCGGAAAGATCGCTGTGAGCAAATCGAGTCCGCTTTTCCCTAAAACAGCGGACATCGGGGCGACGTTTCCGCACGTCACCTTTGGGCCAACGGACATTCTCACCATTTCAAGCTTCGGTTATTGCACCGGGAAAAGAAGCGTGAACGAGGTGCGCAATTGCCACTCTGGCGCGTCGGTCGGACGCTCCACGTTGTAAAAGGCTTGGATCTGCGCGTTCACCGGTTGATCACCCACTTTAAACACGCGACCGAAGCCGCCACCGATCGGCACGGTCCATTTCTCACCGGATGCCGCGCGCCAGTTCGCGGTGATGACGGGTGATGAGGTCAAATACCAGCCGTGCGCCATGTTGTAGTTGACGAAGGGCTGGGCAAGGAAAGCGTTCACGGCCGGCCGCAACGGATTGCCGCCGACCGACCACTGATTGTTGAGCAACACACCGATCACCCAATGTCCTGGCGTGACCAGGAAGACGGCCGTCGGGCCGAACAGGACTTTGCCGGTCCCGAGGATAGGATCACTCGCGGACGGAATGGTGAAGACCGGACCAACGCCCCAGATGAGGTGACCCGGGTGCACGGGGGAGAAAAACAACGATTGAGTAATGTCGCCAATGCCATTGGTGTTGCTGTCGAAGATCGGACTGGGCTGGCTCAGCAATGGAATAATGGTGCGTGAGATCACGTTCCAGTCATCGTTTAAGTGCATCGGCACGACGGGCTGAATGTTGAGTACTTCCTGCGTGCGGTTGAACGGCCCAGTGTTAAAGTTGGTGTTGCCCTGGAACGGCACGCTGACGAGATCCGCAATCGGGTTCTGTGATGACTTCTGTAGGTCGCCTTCAGACGCGCCGGGGCGACCGGCACGCGCCGGCGCGGCCTCGACAGGTAAGCCGCTTTCGAACTTATAGTTGATGCCGGCCTTTATCATTTGAACGTCGCGGTTCAGTGCCACCGCCGGGACCGTGGCCGAATTCCAATTTGAGAGTGCAAGATAGTCGTATTCGAGCTTGACGGTCCAATGCGCCTTGAAGCCATACTCGATGCCGCCGCCAATCAGCCAGCCACCGCTGGTACTGGACCCGTTCCAGCTCGGCGAGCCAAGGACGTTCACCGTACCGTCGCTTTGCACCCAACCCCCGCCCACCTTGGCGAAAACGAGCCAGCGGTCATTCACGAGGCCAACGCGGCCTGCCACTGTGCTGATCCAGCGATGGCTCACAGACCCCAACGTTGGAACCGAAAGGGCCGGATGATTGAAACTCGCCCAATCGAAATCGCCTTCGATGCCGAGTAGAATGTGACCCGCTTGGAAATTGTAACCAGCTTGGACGCCGCCGATAAACTCGGTGATGCCTCCGTAGAAATTGTTACCGGGAATATTCAGGCTGCCGTTGGTCCATGCTCCGCCGAAATTGACGCCCACATAAAATCCGGACCAGTTGTAAGGCGGCGCTGCGATTGGAGCTTTGCTAACCGGGGCTTTGGTGGGCATATCTGCTGCAAGAGCAGCCGCCCCCAATAATTCAAGAGCCGCAATGCATGCGAGGAATAGTGTTTTCACCACGCCCCCCGAATTCCGGGCCATAACCCGTCTTGCAGGGAACGATAACAAAGGCTGCCAAGCAGCCATCTCACAAATCTGCGCCATTGACAGATTTTTGATGCGCTGTGGTATGCCGGCCACATACTATGGGCGAGGTATAGATCTTTCGCGCAGATTTCGTGCGCAGAAGTGAGTGCTCCTGCCCACCGCGATCAAGCATATATCTCCGCATTGCCAAGCGCGACCGCTGTCAACGACGATCGAGAGAAATGCAGCCGTTGTGGCCGCGGCATTACACAATGGTGGCGTCGAGGCGCAATATTAGGAAGTCGATGCCCAATATAATGGCGTCCTTGCAGCTTGAACGGCGCCGCTGATTTATGAATCGGCTTCAGGCGCTGCCGTGTATGGTCGATAAATAAAAGCAACGAACGACGGTATCCCCGCGCCATTCGAAAGATCGTAGCAGTCGCGTTATTGAATTTACACATTTCGAAGGTCATGATCTGCGCGGCGATCTGGGACGAGGGGCATGGTGAAGATGAGCTTTGCTCATGGCCGTCCAGACGCTTGCTCCCCTCGCTTCGGAGGCCGCGACGCCTCCCGGCATGATCTTCGTTCCCGGCGGCACGTTCCGCATGGGATCGGACAGGCATTATCCGGAAGAGGCGCCGGTCCATCGCGTCACCGTCGACGGGTTCTTCATCGACCGCACGCCGGTGACGAACGCGCAGTTCAAGAAATTCGTCAACGAGACCGGCCACGTCACCTTCGCTGAAGTCGCGCCCGATCCGAAGGACTATCCCGGCTCGCTGCCGCACATGATCTTTGCCGGCTCTCTGGTTTTCCAGGTGCCGGCGCATCCTGTCGACCTGCGCCACTGGGGCGAATGGTGGTCGCTCCTGAAAGGCGCGAACTGGCGCCGTCCCTACGGCCCGAAGAGCAACATCCGCGGCCTCGACGACCATCCGGTGGTGCACGTCACGTTCGCGGACGCGCTGGCCTATGCGCATTGGGCCGGCAAGGAATTGCCGACCGAGGCGGAGTGGGAGTTCGCTGCGCGCGGCGGGCTCGACGGCGCCGAATATGCCTGGGGCGATGAGTTCACGCCCGGCGGGCGGCACATGGCCAACACCTGGCAGGGCGCGTTTCCGCACGAGAACCTCGCGCGCGACGGCTATGCAGCGCACCTCGCCGGTGACCGCGTTTCCGCCGAACGGCTACGGCGTCCACGACATGATCGGCAATGTCTGGGAGTGGACCACCGACTGGTATGCGCCCAAGCACGAGGCCGACGCGCCGAAAGCCTGCTGCATTCCGGAAAACCCGCGCGGCGGGCGCGAGGAGGCGAGCTATGACCCGCGCCTGCCGGACATCAAGATTCCGCGCAAGGTGATCAAGGGCGGGTCGCATCTCTGTGCGCCGAACTACTGCCGCCGCTATCGCCCGGCCGCGCGCCATGCCGAGCCGATCGACACGTCAACCAGCCATCTCGGATTCCGGTGCATCGTTCGACAGCGCAGCCGGCTCGTAAGCGGCAATGCCGTCAACCCACCAGAGAGGAGAACGCAGATGAGCGAGCAGAAGTCGGAAGACCTGAACCGCAAGCGTCTCGGCAGACGCCTCGAACGACGGCGGCGGTTTCAACCGTCGCAACATGCTTCTCGCCGGAACGACGGTTGCCGCCGTGTCGGCTTTGGCAGCGGCGGCGCCGATCCGGACCGCGCAGGCGGAGCCGAAGCAGCAGCAACCGGCGCCGACCGGACGGCCCAACATCATCATGATCATTTCGGATGACACCGGCTACGGCGATCTCGGTCCCTACGGCGGCGGCGTCGGACGCGGCATGCCGACACCCAACATCGACCGCCTGGCGGCGGAAGGGATGACGTTCTTCTCCTTCTACGCCCAGCCGAGCTGCACGCCCGGCCGCGCCGCCATGCAGACCGGACGCATCCCGAACCGCAGCGGCATGACCACCGTGGCCTTCCAGGGCCAGGGCGGCGGGCTGCCGGCGGCGGAGTGGACGCTGGCGTCGGTGCTCAAGACCGCCGGCTACAAGACCTTCTTCACCGGCAAGTGGCATCTCGGCGAGGCCGACTACGCGCTGCCCAATGCGCAGGGCTACGACGAGATGAGGTATTGCGGCCTCTACCACCTCAACGCCTACACCTACGCCGACCCGACCTGGTTCCCGGACATGCCGGCAGAAACTGCGCGCCATGTTCCAGAAGGTGACCAAGGGCACGCTGTCGGGCAACGCCGGCGGGCCGGTGACGCGAGGAGTTCAAGCTCAACGGCCAGTACGTCAATACGCCCCAGAAGGGCGTGGTCGGAATTCCGTTCGTCGACTGCCTATGTCGAGCAGGCGGCGCTCGACTATCTCGACAAGAACGCGAATTCGAAAGAGCCGATCTTCATGAGCATCAACTTCATGAAGGTGCACCAGCCGAACATGCCGCATCCGGACTACATCCACAAATCGCTGTCCAAGAGCAAATACGCCGACTCGGTTGTCGAGCTCGACGCCCGGATCGGACGCATCATGGACAAGATCCGCTCGATGCCGAGCGCCAACAACACGCTGGTGTTCTACACCACCGACAACGGCGCCTGGCAGGACGTCTATCCCGACGCCGGCTACACGCCGTTCCGCGGCACCAAGGGCACGCTGCGCGAAGGCGGCAACCGCGTTCCCGCCATCGCCTGGATGCCCGGCAGGATCCCGGCCGGCGTCAAGAACCATGAGATGATCGGCGGGCTCGACCTGATGGCGACGTTCGCCTCAGTCGGCGGCGCGAAGCTGCCCGAGCGCGATCGCGAGAACCAGCCGATCATCTTCGACAGCTACGACATGACGCCGGTGCTGTACGGCAAGGGCCCTTCGCCGCGCGACGCGTGGTTCTACTTCACCGAGAACGAGCTGTCGCCCGGCGCGGTTCGCACCGGCAACTACAAGTTCCTGTTCAACCTTCGCGGCGACGACGGCGTCGGGACCGGCGGCCTTGCGGTCGACACCAATCTGGGATGGAAGGGCCCGGAGAAATACGTCGCGACGGTGCCGCAGGTGTTCGACCTCTGGCAGGATCCGCAGGAGCGCTACGACATCTTCATGAACAACTTCACGGAGCGCACCTGGATGGGTGTGATCATGGAAGAGAAGTTGAAGGAGATCATGGCGACGTACGTGAAGTATCCGCCGCGGAAGGTGCAGAGCTACGGCTACACGGGCCCGATCACGCTCTCGAGTTACGAAAAATTCCAGAACATCCGTGAATTGCTGGCGAAGGACGGTTTCAGCTTGCCGATGCCGACCGGCAACTGACGACGATGAGATGGGGCGGCGCCGTCGCGGCGCCGTCCTCATTCCTTGCTCTCGATCGCTATTCGAGCCAGTCGCAGGGAGGAACGACAATGAAACCGATCCCGTCTTCCTTCAACACCCTCAGCCGCCGCGTCCTGCTCTCCACGCTGGCCGTGCTTCCAGCTCTGATCGGGCCGCTGCGCTCCATACCCGCACAGGCGCAGGCCGACGGGCTGCCGTCGTGGAACGACGGCCCCACCAAGACGTCGATCACCGATTTTGTCGCGCGCGTCACGACGCAAGGCGGGCCGGACTTCGTCCCGGTGGCGCAGCGCATCGCCACCTTCGACAACGACGGCACGCTGTGGTGCGAGCAGCCCGATGTACGTCCAGTTCGCCTTCATCTTCGCCCGCGTCAAGGCGCTGGCG
Source organism: uncultured Alphaproteobacteria bacterium (assembly GCA_963720385.1). GTDB lineage: Bacteria > Pseudomonadota > Alphaproteobacteria > Rhizobiales > Xanthobacteraceae > VAZQ01. The sequence goes on from CAVRFL010000010.1 coordinate 217,990, forward strand.
CCGCAGAACCCCGACTGGAAGAGCAAGCAGCCGTTCCAGGCGGCGCTCGACGGCGACATGAAGGCGCTCGCCGCATCCGGCGAAAAGGGCCTCATCGAACTGATGGCGGCGACGCACGCCGGCATGACGACGGACGAGTTCACCAAGATCGTCTCCGACTGGCTCGCCACCGCGCGCGATCACCGATTCAAGCGGCCTTACACCGAGCTGATCTATCAGCCGATGCTGGAGCTGCTCGCCTACCTGCGCGCCAACGGCTTCAAGACCTTCATCGTCTCGGGCGGCGGCATCGAGTTCATGCGCCCGTGGAGCGAGCGGGTCTATGGCATTCCGCCCGAGCAGGTCGTCGGGTCGTCGATCAAGACGCGGTTCGAGATGCGCGACACGGTGCCCAGGCTGTTCCGCCTGCCGGAGATCAACTTCATCGACGACGGGCCCGGCAAGCCCGTTGGCATCAACGAGCACATCGGCCGGCGGCCGATCGCCGCGTTCGGCAACTCCGACGGCGACCTCGAAATGCTGCAATGGACAACGCTGAGCGCCGGTCCGCGCCTCGGCCTGATCGTGCATCATACCGATGCGGAGCGGGAGTACGCCTACGACCGCCAATCCCACGTCGGGAAACTCGACAGGGCGCTGGACGCTGCGGCGGTGAACAAATGGACCGTCGTCGACATGAAGAGAGACTGGAAGCGCGTGTTCCCGTTCCAGTAGACGCACACGTCCGTCCTGTGAGGGGCAATCAAGTGCGCCATCATAATGACGGCGTCTGCGCCCAAAATTATGGCATCGCCGCGCCATCCATCGCCGCTTGAGCGGCGCTGCTGATTCATGAACCAGCTCCAGGGGCTGCCGTGTATGGACGATAAGACAAAGCGACAGGCGGCGGTATTCCTGGCGCCATTCGAAAAATTGTAGCGGTCCCGTTGTTGAATTCACACATTTCCAAGCTCATGATCTGCGCGCAGCGATCTGGGACGGTGGGGACCTATTGGCGGCGTGAGTATTCGCCATGGCCGTGCAGACGCTTGCTCCCCCCGCTTCGGAGGCCGCGACGCCTCCCGGAATGATCGTCATTTCCGGCGGCACGTTCCCCATGGGATCGGACCGGCATTATCCGGAAGAGGCGCCGGTCCATCGCGTCACCGTCGACGGCTTCTTCATCGATCGCACCCCGGTCACGAACCGCGAGTTTCGCAAGTTCGTCAACGCCACCGGCCACGTCACCTTCGCGGAGCTGAAGCCCGACGCCAGGGACTATCCCGGCGCGCTGCCGCATATGCTCAAGGCCGGCTCGCTGGTGTTCACCCCGCCCAGGCATCAGGTCGATCTGCGCAACTGGGGCGAATGGTGGGATTTCAAGTTCGGCGCCGACTGGCGAAGGCCTTACGGACCGCGCTCGTCGATCAGCGGGCTTGACGATCATCCGGTCGTGCACGTCGCCTATCGCGACGCGCTCGCCTACGCGGAGTGGGCCGGCAAGGCGCTGCCGACGGAGGCGGAGTGGGAGTTCGCCGCGCGCGGCGGCCTCGACGGTGCCGAGTTCGCCTGGGGCGACGAATTCGCGCCGGGCGGGCAGCAGATGGCCAACACCTGGCAGGGCGCATTTCCGCACGAGAACCTCGCGCGCGACGGCTATGAGCGCACCTCGCCGGTGACGGCGTTTCCGCCCAACGGCTACGGCCTCCACGACATGATCGGCAACGTCTGGGAATGGACCAGCGACTGGTACGCGCCCAAGCACGAAGCCGACGCGCCGAAGGCGTGCTGCATTCCGGAAAATCCGCGCGGCGGGCGAGAGGAGGGAAGTTTCGACCCCTGCCAGCCCAACATCAAAATTCCCCGCAAGGTGCTCAAAGGCGGCTCGCATCTGTGCGCGCCGAACTACTGCCGCCGCTACCGCCCGGCCGCGCGCCATGCGGAACCGGTCGATACGTCCACAAGCCACGTCGGGTTCCGATGCGTGGTCAGGCCACCCATCCAATCATGAGTGACGATGCCGTCAACCCCGGGAGAAGGTCATGAGTAACAAGACTTCGGATGCCGAGGACAACGGTCGCAAGGCTCCGCGAGAAATCGGGCGGCGTCCGATCTTCGCCTTCGGCAACTCCGATGGCGACCTGCAGATGCTGCAGTGGACCGCGGCCGGCAGCGGCGCGCGCTTCATGGGCATCGTTCACCACACTGACGCCGAGCGCGAATACGCCTATGATCGCCAGTCGCATATCGGCCGCCTCGACAAGGCGCTCGACGAGGGGCTGGCGCGCGGCTGGACCATCACCGACATGAAACGCGACTGGCGCACGATCTTTCCCGGCGAACTCACCACCAGTGGGTCGCAATAACGGCGTGGCTAGCAAAGAACAGGAGGAGTGACATGACGGCAACCGCATCCATGAGGAGGGGCCTTCGCAAGCTTGCGCTGGTCGTAACGCTGCTGCTCGTCGGCTTGGGCAGCGGACCGGCGCGCCCTGAAGGCGCCGGAACGCAGCTCACAACGGCGGAGCTTGAGCAACTTGTTGCGCCGGTCGCGCTCTATCCCGACACCTTGCTCTCGCAGGTGCTGATGGCTGCGACCTATCCGCTGGAGGTGGTCGAGGCCGCGCGCTGGTCGAAGGAGAATCCAAAAGTGACGGGCAAGGCGCTCGAAGACGCCATGCAGAAGCAGCCGTGGGATCCGAACGTCAAGGCGCTGACGGCCGTCCCGCAGACGCTGTATATGATGAACGACCAGCTCAAGTGGACGCAGGATCTGGGCGACGCCTTTCTTGCGCAGCAGACCGATGTGCTCGACGCCGTCCAGCGCCTGCGGGCGCGCGCGGACGCCGCCGGCAATCTGAAGTCGACGCCGCAACAACGGGTCACCAGGACCAATCGACCCGCGTCGGTACCGGCGACGGGCGGTGCGCCCGCGACCGCCTATATCATCGAGCCGGCAAATCCCGATGAATACTTCGTGCCGATCTACGATCCCGGTGAGGTGTACGGCGTGTGGCCTTATGCGACCTACCGGCCGTTCTTCTGGTATCCGCCGGGTTACGTCGCCGGCGGCATCTTCGGCTTTGCCACCGGCGTGTTCGTCGGCGCGGCGATCTGGGGCAACGTGAACTGGTGGAACCGGCGCGTCGATATCAACGTCAACCGTTACAACCAGTTCAACCGCACGCGCATCACCAGCAACACCTGGACCCACGATGCCGCTCACCGTCACGGCGTGGCTTACAACAATGCCAACGTTGCAGCCCGCTTCGGCGATCAGGGCAGGGACAAGCAGCGTGACGCGGCCCGCCAAAAAATTGCCGAGGGTAAGGGCGGCAAGGGCCAGGGCGGCAAAGGCGGCATGGGCGATGCCGGCAAGGGCCAGGGCGGCAAAGGCGGCATGGGTGCCGGTGGCAAGGGTGCCGGCGGCAAGGGGGCCGGGAGCAAGGGCCGGCGGCGGCATGGGCGACGGCGGCATGGGCGGCATGGGTGGAGCCGCCAAGAGCGCCGGCGGTATGGCCGCTGGCGGCATGGCCGGTGGCGGCATGGCCGGAGGCGGAGGGGGAATGGGCGGCATGGCCGCCAATCTTGCTGGCGGCGGCATGGTCGGCGGCGGCATGGTCGGCGGCGGCATGGCCGGAATGGGCGGGGGCGGCATGGGCGGCGGCGGCATGGGCGGCGGCGGCATGCGGCGGTCCGATGTCGCCCTGAAGCACGACATCGCCCTGCTGGGATATCTTGGCAACGGCCTTGGCTTCTATCGCTTCGCATACAACGGGAGCGACACCGCCTATGTCGGCGTCATGGCGCAGGAGGTGCAGCGCCTCAGGCCGGACGCCGTCGTGCGTGGTCGAGATGGCTACCTGAGCGTCTCCTACGACAAGCTCGGCCTGACGTTCCAAACCTACGATCAATGGGTCGCGTCTGGCGCGCAGGTCCCGTCCATCGCGGGACCGCGTGAATGATTGAATAAAGCAAAACGCCGCTCATCGACCGGTTGCCGCCGCCGCGCGCCTTGGCGGGCGGCGGCGGCAGCCGGTGAATTGAGAGAATCAAACACGATGTCGACTCCGCGCGCGTCGCTAGCGGCACCAGTCCGGGCGCGGCTGGCAAGAGTGCTGCAAACAGTGACGCGGACGCGCCAATCCTTCGCGGATCAGGATCACGCCGACGTCATTGCCATCGACTGTCAGTCGGCCGCAGCGGCGACTATAGTTGCAATCTTGTGTCCCCTCCGTTCCCCAAGGGCATGCACACGATAAGCGCTGGAGATTTGGTTCGCCGCTGGCGAGCAACTGACGCAATCGCTTTGTTGCCCGGTCTGCAAGAGCGCGCTCGCGTTCACAACGCGCGTTCGTTCCGCTTTCCGGCGTGTCGAATCCGATCAGGCGATAGAGGTTGCCACCACTCCGCACCGTGTCCCCGTCAATTATTTCAATGTACTGCTGTGTTGGCGCAGCATCACGGCTGTACTGATCGATAACCGCCGCAACTAACAGCAAGCTGAGGATGGCCAACGGAATTGCCATCTTGATGGCTTGATATCGCGTGACCGCGCGCCAAATGGGCTTTCGTCGCCGCGGAAACGGGACATAACGCCGAGTCCGAAAATCGTATTTGGCGTGGTCGCCCATTCAAGACTTCGGGTCTGGCTCTGCAGCAAGCTCCTGCAGGCGGCGGTTCGTCCAGACGATGGCAGGCCCGAGCGGCGCGATCCAAGCCGATCATGGCGACGATATAGACCCAATACGGAAGGATGCCGCTGGCAGCAAGCCAGACGATTGCGACGAACAGGATTGCCACTGGTACCAGAAAGGCGAAGATACGCCGGTAGTACCGCCGCTGCGCCTCGTTGACGGCAGCTCTGTAAGAAGCGCGTGCCCCGAGGTAGCCACCAAGACAGCCGAGGGCGGTGCCGACGACACCACCGATCAAACCCCACGTTGCACCATCCATGTGAGAGCTCCGTGTCCGTGATCCGCGGTCTTCGAACGACGGCCGAGCTTCTTCGGGTCACACGCCGACACATGAAGAAGCAGGCTCCTTGCTAACCTCCACTGCGTTGCCGCGTCGGAATATTACAACTGCACGAAACGCTCGACGAGTCTCTCGTTACCCCCGCAATTCGCTCCGCTCCATGCGGGCTGCGGGTCTGCGCGCCAAGCACGGTCCCGGTGATCGTCGGCAGCACGCGTAGTTATGCCGGCTTTGCCGCGGAGGACTAAAGTCCTCCACAACCATGCTTTTTGCTTGACACCCGGCAGGGCCGGGACGAAGCATGGGCCAATTGCAACCAAGCCGATGAAGGTGGGAAATGCCTCGATCTTTGACCGCAGCTTGATCGCTGCCGCAGCGTTTGCGTTCGTTCCGCTCGCCGCGCACGCGCAGGGCCAGGCCAAGGGCCCGCCCGCGCTTCCCGATGGGCCGGCAAGGAGCAGGTCGAGGCGGTCTGCGCCGGCTGCCACGTCACCGGTCTGATCAGCGCCAGCTCTCGGCTACACGCCGCGATCACTGGAAGCAGTTGATCGCCACCATGATCGACCTGTCGCCGGCGCCGGATACGCAGAACGCGATCATCGACTATCTGGCGACGAATTTCCCGCCCAACGATCGGCGCAAGCCCACGGCTGGTGTCGGGCAATTTCGACGTCAAGTTCACCGAATGGGTGATGCCGCAGCTCGGCCAGCGCACGCGCGATCCGATGCAGCACGAGGACGGCTCGATCTGGTACGCCGGACAATACGGCAACCTGATCGGGCGGCTTGATCCGCGCACCGGCCAGGCCAAGGAATATCCGCTGCCGGCCGGTTCGCATGCCGCACACCGTGCAGCTCGATAACCAGGGCCGGCCCTGGTACTCGGGCAACAAGAACGGCACCGTCGGCCGCATCGATCCGGCGACCGGGCAGGCCACCGTCTACAAGATGCCGGACCCGAAGTCGGATCCGCACACGCTCGCCTTCGACAAGGAACGGCATCCTGTTCTTCAGCTTCCAGGCCTCGAACCTGATCGGCCGGCTCGATCCGGAAACCGGCGAGCTCAAGGTCGTCGAGCGCGCCGAACCCGAAGATCGCAGCCCTACGACGTGCGAGATCGCTGCCGACGGCACCGTGTGGGTGTCGTGCAATGCGCGCGGCTGCCTGCTCAAGGTCAATCCGGTGACGATGGAAGTCACCGAAATCCCGTTCCCGCTCGGCGGCTCGACGCGGCGCTTCGTCATCGCGCCGGACGGCATGATCTGGTTCAAGAATTCGAACCGCGGCGGTATCGGCCGTTACAACCCGAAGACCGGCGAGTTCAAGGAATGGCAGTCGCCGTCAGGTCCGCGCTCGCATCCTTACGGCGCGGCGTGGCTGGACGGCGCCTTCTGGTACAACGAGTCCGGCATGCGGCCTGATCCGCTGGTCCGCTTCGATCCCGCGACCGAGACGTTCCAGAGCTGGCCGATCCCGTCCGGCGGCTCTACGCCGGCATCCTGCGCAACGTGCGCACGACGCGGGAGGGCAACCTGCTGATCCATCAGACCGCCACCAACCGCATCATCCAGGTGACGCCGCAGCGCCGCGCCGCCGCGCGCTAATTGCCGTTACTAATTGGAGTTTGGACGGCGATCCGAGAACCGGGTCGCCGTCCATTTCTTCTTGTGATGGGCGGGTTGCGCTAGAGCAATCCTATTTGAGTCGATTCGGCTGGCCTTCCGCTCGTCCCCGCGCAAGCGGGGACCCAGGAGATAAAGCCATGAGCTTCTATGTGTATCTCCTTGCAAGCCGTCGAAATGGGACTCTCTACATCGGCATGACCGACGATCTGGCCAAGCGCATTTGGATGCATCGGGTCGGCGCTCTTCCCGGATTCACGAAGCAGTACAGAGTAAAGATGTTGGTCTGGTACGAGCAGCACCAAACTCGGGAGTCGGCCTTTATACGAGAGCGGCAACTCAACAAATGGAATCGGGCATGGAAACTGAAGCTGATCGAGCAGATGAATCCAACTTGGCGTGATCTGTACGACGATATCTTGAGCTGAAGAACTGGATTCCCGCTTGCGCGGGAATGACCGGCCGGCGCGGCAACGCGGGCTGTCGTGATCGAAGCTCCCAGCGCTGCACCGGCATCTCGCTGGCGCGCGCGGCGACGCGCTTCTCGATTTCGGCGCGCGGCAGCAATCCGGTCTGGGTGTCGACATAGCTGACGACGCTGGCCGCGTTGACGGTCGCGGCGTGCAACGCCTGCTCGGGCTTGCTGCCGAAGGCGATGAACGTCGCAAAGGTCGAGGTGAAGGCGTCGCCGGCGCCGGCGGTGCCCGCGACCTGCACCTTCAGCGCCGGGCAGAACATCAGCTCCTCCTTGGTGCCGAGATAGGCGCCCTCGATGCCGTCGGTCAGCAGCATGTAGCGCGGGCCCATCGAGCGGACCGCGGCCATGAAGCCGCGCAGCGTCATGCGGAAGCCGCCGCCGTTGAGCCCGCGCTCGGCCAGCCGCGGCAAACCGACGCCTTCGATCTTGGGCCCGCCTTCGCCGAAGCGGGCGATCAGCGACGGCAGCATCACCTCGGCTTCCGACAGGTTGATCGAGAGGATGTCGATCTTGCCGAGGCAATCCTCGAACGCGCGGCCGCGCGCGGCGAGCTGGCGCGGTCCGGGATTGGCGGTGACCAGCGCGCCGGCCGCGCTGCGCCTTGCCGATGATCTCCGGAAAGCGCTCGGCCGACTCGTTCGACAGCGACGCCACGTGGACGAGATCGACGGCGAAGGCTTCGTCCTTGAGGTCCTGCGACTCCAGCAAGGTATTGGCGCCGCGGAACGTGAACACCGCGGCGTTGCGTTCGTGCGACGACACCATGACCGAGGCGCCGGTCGGCGCGCGGCCGTCGCGCACCGCCCAGCGGGTCGAGATGCCTTCCGACAGCAGCCGCGCGAGCACCGTCTCGGCGCGCGCGTCCTTGCCGAGCTTCACCAGCGCGCTCACGTCGAGCCCGAGCCGGGACATGCTGACGGCGGAGTTCACCGCGCCGCCGCCGGTATGGGTCGAGACCTCGGCGGCCTCGGTCTTGCTGCCCTCCTTGAGCAGCAGGAACGAGGAATCCGCGTTGAGCATGCTCATGCGCTCGATGCGGTCGCTGGCGATGATCGCGATCGTGTCGATGGTAGCGCCGCCGACGGTGAGACTTTTCATGGAGCGCAGTCCTGTCAATCGAATCGGTTGCCGTACGCAGACGGACGCAACAATGCTGTTAGATAACGGAGGTTCCCAACCATCAATACATAACGCCTGGGTGCGATCCCGGTTCGCCCTGCGATCAACGTCACTGTGAAATGGGCATCATTGCCAGCCCATAAAGAGCGGCAATATCACGTCGGATGACTGCTGTCGGGACCTTCAGCATGCGTGCGCGCATGGGACCCTTGCGGATGAATTCGGCCCGGAATTGCTCGATATCCGCGATCGCCGACCAGGCGGTCGCAACGCTGCCGCAAAGATAGACCCCGCCCCACGCGCAGGTGGCGAGCGTAAGGTCGCCGGCGATGCGTCCCAGGATGGCGGTGAACACCTCCACCGTGCGGGCGGCGGCGGCGTCGCGGGCGGACATCCGCGAACACGTCCGCGGCTTCCGGGGATCGCGGTGCCGCCGGCCGCCGGCAAGGCGCTCATGAAGCCGGGCCAGCCCGCTGCCGGACAAGACACTCTTCGACGCTGGCGTCCGCGGGGAGGGCGGTAATCGCCTCGACGTGGACCGAGCGTCATGTGTCCGGACTTCGCTCGGGCACGTGTACCAGCGCCCGTCGCGCCAGATGACGCTGGCGCGCGCCAAAGCCGGTGCCGACATTGACCGCGAGCATCGTGCGCCGTTCCGGCCGGACCGGCGCGGGCGCGCCGAGCGTGGTCAGATCCTCGGAACGCGAGGTGCGGAAGCGCGGCCGCCACCGCCTCGAGATCGTTCACCAGCGCGACCGGCACGCCGTTCATCATGCGCCGAGATCTTGGCGCCGTCGACGATCCACTCATTGTTGGTCAGCTTGACGACGTCGCCGTCCACCGGGCCGGCGGCCGCAATCGCGCACGGCATCGATCTCGCGCAGTCCGCCGGCGTCCGAGCGATAGGCGGACAAGCGCGTCCAGGAACGTCGGGAAGTCGGCGGTCTGAAAAATCTTGACGCGATCAAGGCGACCGTCCGCGTCCGCAACCGCAAAGCGAACGTTGGTGCCGCCGGCGTCGGCCACCAGACGCCGGGAGCTCATGCCGCGTACCGCTGCTGCGAGTTCGACAGCGCCGCCAGGAACTGCTCGCGCCAATGCTTGACGTCGCGCGCGCGCACGCGGCCGATCAATGCGCGGTGACGCTCGACGCGCTCGCCGAGCGGCATCTTCAGCGCGCGCTGCATGGCGGTGGCGACGTCGTCCATGTCGTAGGGATTGACGATCAGCGCTTCCTCGAGATCTTCGGCGGCGCCGGCGAAGCGCGACAGGATGAGCACGCCGGGATCGTCGTCGTCCTGCGCGGCGATGTATTCCTTCGCCACCAGATTCATGCCGTCGCGCAACGGCGTCACCAGGCCGGCCTTGCTGCCGCGGAACAGGGCCGCCAGGATGTCGCGCGCGATCGAGCGATGGATGTATCGCACCGGCGTCCAGTCGAAGTCGCCGAACTCGCCGTTGATGTTGCCGGACAGGCCCTTCGAGCTCCTCGCGGATATCCACATAGGCGGCCACCTCCTCGCGCGTCGGCGGCGCAATCTGCATCAGGATGACGCGCTTCATGATGCTCGGGGTAAAGCTCGAGCAGGCGGCGGAACGCGCGGAACCGATCGGGCAGGCCCTTGGTGTAGTCGAGCCGGTCGACGCCGATGATCTGCGCGCGATTGAGCGTCCGCGTGGCCAGCAGCCGGATGCTGGCATCGGCTTCCGGCGTGTGCGCCATGTTCTTGATGGCATCGACGTCGATGCCGATCGGAAAATTGCGCACGACGATGGTGCGGCCGAATGCGGATACCTGTCCGCCCGCCTTCATCACGCCCTCCGCCTGCTCCAGCACATAGCGCTGGAAGTTGGTCACATCCGAAGAGGTCTGGAAACCCGACCACGTCGTAGGCGAACAGCGTCTCGATCAGCCACGCATGGTCCGGAACCGCGACCAGACGTCCGGCGGCGGGAACGGAATATGCAGGAAGAACCCGATGCGGGCCTTGACGCCGCGGCTGCGCAGCTCCGAGGCGAGCGGGATCAGGTGATAGTCGTGGATCCACACCAGGTCCGACGGTGAGATCAGCTTCGCCAGGTGATCGGCGATCATGGCGTTGACGCGGCGGTAGCCCTCGATGAATGCCGACTGATAGTCGAGGAGACCAAGACGGTAGTGAAACGACGGCCAAAGCACCTTGTTGGAATATCCGAGATAATAAGTCTCGTATTCGTCGCGGCTGAGCGGAATGGTTGCGACGGTCGCCCGATCGTGCCGGACAATGTTCGGTGTCCGGTCGGCGTCGTCGTCGACGATATTGCCGTCCCATCCGAACCAGAGGCCGCCGGTCTCCTCGAGCATGGACGCTGACGGCGACGGCTAGACCTCCGGACTGGGCGCCGGACTCGAGATCGGCCACGCGGTTCGAAACGACGACGAGCCTGCTCATACGACCGTCTCCCAGGGACGCGACAACCGCATTGCACCGTTGATGATGCCGACCATGGAATAGGTCTGCGGGAAATTGCCCCATGCTTCGCCGCTGCGCGGGTCGGTGTCTTCGGACATCAGCCCGAGGTGGTTGCGGGTCGCGCAGCAGTTCTTCGAATTTCTGCCGGGCTTCATCACGGCGGCCGATCCTAGCCAATGCGTCGACGTGCCAGAAGGCGCAAACATTAAAAGCAGTCTGGGGCTTGCCGAAATCATCGGCATCCTCGTAACGCATCAGGTGCGGACCGGTTCCCAATACCTCGTGAACCCGCTCGACCGTTGCCACAAAGCGTGGATCGTCCGGCGCGATGAAGCCGACCTCGCTCATCAGCAGCACGCTGGCGTCCAACGTAGCGCCGTCGAAGCTTTCGACGAACGCCTTGCGCTTGTCCGACCAGGCACGGGCCAGGATGGCCTCGCGGATCGTTTCGGCGCGTGCGGCCCAGAACTGCGCCCGCTGCGTTTTCGCCGAGGCGGTCGCGCGATCTTCGCCAGCCGGTCGCAGGCCGCCCAGCACATCAAGCTTGACGACGTATGGATGCGCGCCCGCGAGCGCAGCTCCCAGATGCCGGCGTCGGGCTTGTCGTAGAGCTGAAAGGCACGCTCGCCGATGACTTCCAGTTTCGCGAAATCCGCCGCGCCGGGCGACATGAACAGGCGCGTGTCGAAGAATGCCGGCGCCGCAGCCAGGATGAGGTTGCCGTAGGTGTCGTGCTGGAAATGCTCGTAGCGCCTGGTTGCCGACGCGCACCGGCCCCATGCCGCGATAGCCGGGCAGATGATCGATGGTGCGCTCGGTGAGCTTTCGTTCGAGCGCGATGCCGAACACCGGCTGGATGTGGCCCGCATTGACGTCGTCGACGATGTTCATGATCCAGCGGAAGTAGTTCTCCAGCGTCCGAACGGCGGCGAGGCTGTTGAGCGCCCGCACGACAAAGAACGCGTCACGCACCCAGCAATAGCGATAGTCCCAGTTGCGGGCGCTGTTCGGCGCTTCGGGAATGCTGGTGGTCATGGCGGCGACGATCGCGCCGGTCGGCTCGTAGGCGCACATCTTGAGCGTGATGGCGGCGCGGATCACCGCCTCCTGCCATTCGACCGGTACGGCCAGCCGGTGAATCCAGGAGCGCCAGTAATTCGTCGTGTTCTTGAGGAACGACTCCGCCACTTCCGCCGGACCTTCCGGCAGCGTCTCGTCCGGTCCGAGGATCAGGTGAATGGGCTCGGTCACCTTGAACGCGGTCTCTTCGAGCAGATAGTCGATCGGCGCATCCGTCGTCAGCCGCACGGTGAACTTGTCGCCGACAAAACGGATGTGATTGGAGCCATAGGTCACGGTCGGCGCCTTCGCGCCGTAGTCGAAGCGTGGGCGCAGCCGGATCTTCACCCGCGGGTTGCCCTCGATCGGCACGATCTGGCGGATCAGCATTTGCGGCCGGAATGCGCGGTGGCGGGTTTCGAACCGCGGACAGAAGTCGGTAACCTCGACGCTGCCGGTTTCTCCGCGCAGCGTGGTCTTCAGGATCGCGGTGTTGGGGACATAGCTCTGAACGGTGCCGGACTGATTTTCGATCTCGATCGAAAAGATGCCGTCGTCCGGCGCCGTCTTGGGATGACCAAGCAAGGCCTGAAAAATCGGATCGCCGTCGAAGCGCGGCAGGCAACACCAGACCACCCGCGCCTCGCGATCGATGAGCGCGCTGATGCAGCAATTTCCGATCAGTCCAAGATCAAGGCTTTGCAATGGTCGGTTACCTTTCGAGCTTTGCCGGCAGCTGCCGCAACCATGCCAGGAATTCACCGGTCCCGGCGGCACGATACGTCGCATTGGTGTCGCCGGGGCCGACTTTGATTGATACGCCGTCGCGGGCGTTGACGAGAATGAAAGCATCCTCGTCGGTCACATCGTCTCCGGCAAAAACCGCCCGCCGGCCGGCGAACGGCATTTCGTTGAGATAATCGGCGATGGCCGCCCCTTTGTTGCCGCCAACCGCCTTTGCTTCGACAACCATCTTACCGCGCTTGAGCTCAACGCCCGGCAGTTCGTCGACCGCGGTCTCCATCAACGCGATACAGGCCTGCTCGAGCTCGGGATGCGACCGGTAGTGCAGGGCCACCGCGCCGTATTTGTATTCCAGGAATAATGCAGGATGCTTGTCCAGGAACGGCCACAGGGCATGCTCGATCTTGGACGCAAACCCGCCGTCGACGGAGGGCGCATGGGTGCGCCCCTGCGCGTCCCGCCGCGTCAAGCCATGGACGCCGGCGATCGACAGGCGCAGCGGGTCGAGAAACCGATCGACGGCGGCAATCTCGCGACCGGTGACGATGGCGAGCGCTCCTCCAAGCAACGCATCCAGGTGCATGAGCGCCTTGCGGGTCGAGATGTCCAGCCGCACAGCGTCAGGACGATCGGCGATCGCGACCAGGGTTCCGTCGAAATCCAGAAACAGGGCAATGCGTTCGGAATCGCTCAGGTCCGGCAGGGTCATAATGGCGTTCGGCATTCAATTGCATAATGCGGCACAGGAGGTACAGCACCCCAATGCGGCAAGAGCTTGATTTAGGCCATATTTCGGCATGTTCAATCGTCAGGCGCGGGTATCGTTTTCGATTGCCCAATAACACGATGGGCCCCGGCCACCGGGAATTCTGCCGAATGGCACCAATATGCGCAGTTCGAGCGCGGAGTGGCTCCGCCTGCTCTGGACCGGCCGGAACCGGCCTGGGACAGCCGCTGTCGGTCGCGTCCACGATGGGGTCCGTCACGCTTGCCGGCATCTCCGCGCGCAACGGTCGTCCGCGCTGCGCGATTGCCAGCCCATCGCAACTGCGATAGATCGCCCGCGATCGTCGCGTGAAAGTTGCGCGCGGGCCCCTGACCTTCCCGGAAGCGGGGAAGGGTTAGGGAGAGGGCTTTCAGCGCCGGAAAGGCAAAGCATGGATCTCGGTATCGCCGGACGGACCGCCATCGTATGCGCCTCGAGCCGCGGGCTGGGGCGCGCCTGCGCCTTCGCGCTGGCCGAGGCCGGCTGTCATGTCGTCGTCAACGGGCGGGACGCCAAGGTCGTGCAAGCGACCGCGGACGAGATCAAGGGGAAGACCGGCGCCAAAGTGACAGCGGTGGCGGCCGACGTGGGAACACCCGAAGGCCAGGCGGCGCTGTTCGCGGCAGCGCCGGAGCCAGACATCCTGGTCAACAACAATGCCGGCCCGCCGCCGCGCGATTTCCGTGAGCTCACGCGTCAGCAGATGATCGACGGCGTCATCGCCAACATGGTGATCGCGATCGAGCTCGTGCAGAAGGCGATCGGGCCGATGGCGGCGAAGAAGTTCGGCCGCATCGTCAACATCACGTCGGGGACGGTGAAGCTGCCGCAGGCCGGCCTCGACCTGTCGTCGGCCGCGCGCGGCGGCTTGACCATCTTCCTCGCCGGTGTCGGCCGCGCCGTCGCCGCCAACAACGTGACCATCAACAATCTTCTGCCTGGCGCGTTCGAGACCGACCGGCTCAAGACCGTGCTTGGCGCCGCCGCCAAGCGCAAGGGCCAGAGCTACGAGGACGCGCGCGCCGAGCGCATCGCGAGCATCCCGGCCAAGCGCCTCGGCGATCTCGAGGGTTTCGGCGCCACCTGCGCGTTCCTGTGTTCGGCGCAGGCCGGTTTCATCACCGGCCAGAACATCACCATCGACGGCGGCGCGTTTCCCGGCGTCTTCTGATCGCGCCCGCGCGCTGCGGCATACGGATCGGACGGGATGAGGGTGCCGGCCAAGGCGGCGCGGTCGAAAGCAGCCGTCAAACCCGAGAAGATCCTGCAGGCCTTTAACACTTGGGCCTTCAAACGCGAGCAGCCCGACAACGTGCTGTCGCTGTTGCAGGTTATCTCCGGGGCACTGCAACTCGCCCAGCCGGTGTCGTTTGTCCTCTATTGGGGCAAGGGGCCGCGTTGCGGCCTCAGCGAGCCCGATACGGCCTGCCTTGACTATCTCGCCGCGCTCGGCTCGCGGGTGCGTCAGGTCTATGAGCCGGGTGCTTCGTTCAGACTGATTTTCACCGACACGCATGCGACGTTGAACGGTCATGCGCGGAAGGACATGAAAGACTACTTCGATGCGGTCGAACACGCCGCTCGCAAGCGGGGATTTGAACGGTTGCTGGCTGAGCAAATTAGTGCTCACAGCCGAGACTGCGGGCGCGATCCATCTCGACGACGAGCAGATCCCGGGCGAGATGCTGCAAAAACTCGGGGTTGGCGCAGCCAAATGGTTCCGCGGCGAAGGGACGGCCGAGGAGGGCGCCACGCCCTATCTCCAGATGAACATGATCGAAAAGCGCGCGGTGCAGTTCGCATTTCCGCGGTCCATCTTCATCACGTTCAACGGCAGCGAATACCGCAGTCTGTTTCCGGATCGAATGCCGCGGCACTTGGATCGACCCCGGTGCGATGCCGTCGGAAACGATGTCCGAGCCACGGCTGTGCCGAATAGTCCGGCCAGTGAGGCGCATCCCCATGCGGTCGGCGCTCGGCCCGACGGTGTACTCGCTGTCGAGGAAGGCCGCGACCTCGTTGTCCGAAAAATGATCGTGTTGGGGGCCCGTGATCACTCGGATGCGGGGTCGCGGCCTAAGAAAGAGACCTTCGAGACCAACCTCCTCGCGCTCGCTCGGCTGTGCCAGGCGAAGCGGGAGACGGTCTCCTGCAACGAGCGCGCGCCCTTGCCAGCCGCCGATGCCGCCGCGGAGGTCGGTCGAGACGCTGCCGAGCACCGGCTCGATGTCGAATTCCACCCTCGACCGCCACGTAGAGAACCGTCGCGCCGGTGAGCGCGCCGATGCGCAGCACCTCACCGCGGCGAAGGCGAATGCTTTGCATGCCCGCGACGCTGCGGCCGCCGGCCGCCGCAACGTCGGGAAGGATGTCGATCGCGGCCTTCGCTCCCGCCACCGCGATCCGGACGTCATCGGCCTCGATTGCCAGCGTCGGACCCATGCGGCCACTTCGAGCGCACCGGCATCGGGCGGGTTGCCAACCAGCAGATTGGCCGCGTGCAGGCTGACAGGATCAAGCGCGCCGCTGACCGGAACGCCCAGGTGCTGGTAGCCGATCCGCCCGCGATCCTGGATCGTCGTCAGCAAGCCGGGCGCCACAACATTCAGCGGCCAGCCGATCGTGCTGCTCGCGGACCGGCAAACGACCGGTGGCTATCCCAAGATCGCGACCGTCATTTCGGCGGACCTGCCGGCGCTCGCGCGATTGCCCGTGGGCTCGAAGGTCTCGTTCGAAGCGGTGACAATGGCGGCCGCCGAAGCGGCGCGCCGCGACTATGTCGCGGAGCTTGCGGCGATGAACGACAAGATCGCCCCGCTTCGCCGCGCGGCTGCGGACATCGTCCCACGACTGCAGGAATGCAACCTCGTCAGCGGCTTCATCGATGCAGCGCCCTGATACCACGACACCGCCAACCGATGCAGGCTCTCGCCTGGGCCGGCTCTTGGCCGCAGCCGGTCGGAGCGAGGTCGGCGGTTCGTCATTCGCCAAGCCTACCGACAACGTGCCGTTCGGCATCCTCTGGATGATCGGTGCGACCGTGCTTGCTCGCGGTTGCCGCCGCCATCGCGAAATGGCAGGCCGAGTTCTATCCGATCGGCGAAGTGATGTTCGTCCGCTCGATATCGGGGCTCGTCGTCTGCGCGGCGCTGGTGCTGCCGGTGAGCGGCCTCGCGGTGTTCACGACCAAGCGGCCCGGCGCCCACATTGCGCGCGGACTGTCGCAGTCGATCTCGCAGACCCTCACGGTCATTGCCGTCAGTCTGATGCCTTTGGCTGGCGCCGTCGCCATCAGCTTCTCGGCACCCTTGTGGGCGGCGCTCCTGTCCATCCTCTGGCTCAAGGAACGCGCCGGGCCGGCGCGATGGGCGGTGCTGCTGACCGGATTCAGCGGCGTCGTCATCGTCACCAATCCCGGCGTGGACGCGTTCCAGGTCGGCGCACTGTTCGCGCTCGGCAACGCCATCATGTACGGCAGCGTCACCGTCGCCGTGCGCGGCATGACGGCAACGGAATCGGCCGAACACGCTGCTGATGTGGCAGATGGTGACGATGGCCGTGTGCCACACCCTGTTGCTGCTGTTCGGGTTTCGCTGGCCGACGGCCGCGGACGCGGCGATGCTGGCGTTCGGCGGCGTCGCCAACGCCGGCGCGCAATACGTCTGGACCAAGGCACTTTTGATGGCGCCGACCAGCGCGGTGTCGCCGTTTTACTACCTGATGCTGGTGTGGGCGATGGTGATCGGTTTCGTCGTATGGGGCGACGTCCCGACGACCGCGCTCATCGTCGGCTCGGGGATCGTGATTGCGTCGGGAATGTTCCTGCTATGGCACGAGGCCCAGCGGCGCTGATCGCCGCAGGACAGCTCACGGGGGTGGGACAGAGGCCTCGATCCGCGCGTGCGTCACGCAGCGATCGAGGCCTCGTTTGTTCCACTCTGCGATGATCGCGGGAACCTGGTCGATCGGGACCGCCGGCGAGAACAGATAGCCCTGCGCCTCGTCGTAACCAAGGGCCGCGAGATACTCCCGCTGGAAGCCGACCTCGACGCCTTCCGCCGTGGTGGTCAATCCGAGCGCACGGGCGATGCTGACGACGGCCTGGACAATAACAACCTGTTCGGTGCCCTCGGCGAGATCCGAAACGAAGGTGCGGTCGACTTTGATTTTGTCGAACGGGAAGCTCCGGAGGTAACTGAGCGACGAGTAACCGGTGCCGAAATCGTCCATGGCGATGCGCACGCCGATCTCCTTCAATTTGCGGAGATTCGACAGCGTGCGCTCGGTGTCTTCCATGATGATGCGTTCGGTGATCTCGATTTCCAGGCGATCGGCCGCCAGGCCTGATTCCGACAATGCACGCTGCACGGTCTCCGGCAGGTTCGGCGCCAGGATCTGAACCGGCGACAGGTTGACGGCGATGCGCAGATGGCTCGGCCATTTCACCGCTTGCCGGCAGGCCTCCTGCAGCGCCCATTCCCCGAGCGGAATGATCAGGCCGGAATCTTCCGCCACCGGGATGAACACGGCAGGCGGCACCATGCCCCTGACCGGGTGGCGCCAGCGCGCCAGCGCCTCGAAGCCGGTGACGACGTTGCGGCGCAGATCGATAACTGGCTGGTAGTGCAGCTCGAGCTCGTTCCGCTCGATCGCGTCACGAAGATTCAATTCGAGCTCGCGCCGGTCGTTGAGATCCGAATTCATCGAACGATTGTAGAATTTGTAGGCGCCACGGCCATCCGCCTTGACGGCGTAAAGTGCCAAATCGGCCGCCATCAGAAGCTCGTCGACGTCGTCGCCGTCGCGCGGTCCAACCGCGATGCCGATGCTGACGCTGGAGCGGATTTGATACCCGTCGATCTCATAAGGGCGAACGATGGCTTCAACGATCTCCTTTGCCAGCTTTTCGAGACTTTCCAACGACGTCATGGCGGGCACGACGACCGCGAATTCATCGCCGCCCAGGCGGGCCAGGACGTCCGATGCGGGCAGGGAAGATTCCAGCCGCTTGGCCACTTCCTGCAGCAGCATGTCACCCACACGATGTCCCAGCGTGTCGTTGATGACCTTGAAGCGGTCGACGTCGAGGAACAGGATGGCAAAAGCCGCCCGGTCGGTGCCCGTCCACTGATTCCGATATCGCCGGCACAGATCGTCGAGGGTGGCGCGGAAGACGCGCCGGTTGGGAAGGCCGGTCAACGGATCTTCGGACGCCAGCCGCGCCACATGCGCCTCAGCTTCACGGCGCTGGGTTATGTCGGTGAAGGTCTGCACGAAGCTGCCGTCGGGCAGTTGACCGCGGCGAACCTCGATGACGTTTCCGTTCGGCATCACGCGTTCGCAGACCGCGACCTGCGCCGAGCCCTGTTCCGGCCCGGCGGTTTTCGGTATTTCGAGGTCGTCTTCCGCCGTCTTGAGCGGGTTGCGCGCGCCGCCTTGATATTCCGTGAGGCGGTCGAAGCGCGGCGGATTCTTGATGAAGTCCGGCGGCAGATCGAGCAACTCCGCACATCGTGAGTTGATGACTGGGATCTGCAGGTCGCTGGTGACCAGCATGATCCCCTGACTCATGTTTTCCAGGGTCAACTGGAGTTGCTCGGCCTTCTGGCGTGCCTTCGCCTCGCTCGCCAAGAACTCGTTCCATGGCCGCAAGGATGATCAATGTGAGGATCAGTCCTGCCAGACAGTTGAGCCGGAATTCGGCACGGGAGCCGCGAAAGATTTCGTTCTGATCCAGGCTGACGCTGACGAGGAGCGGATGCCCGCGAACCTGGCGGAACGTGACGAGCCGGGTCTGCCCCGTCGCGGGGTCAACATCCTCAAAGGTCGGGCTGGCGGCCGACTGCGCGTGGCGAAACATCGTGGTGTTGCTGAGGTCCTGCCCGAGCTCAAATCCTCCGCTGCCCCCGCCGCTCGAACGAACCACACCGTCCTGTCCGATGAGAGCAATGGACGTCGAGGATCCGAAATCGATCCGGTTGTAAAAGTCGGTCAGATGCGCCGGGTTGAGCGATGTGACGACCACCCCGCCGAACCTGCCTTCTCTGTTGAGGAAGCGCCGTGTGAACTGGACCGACCATTGCCGGCTGACGCGGCCGACGACCGGCTTGCTGATGAACAGCCGATCGTCGCGGCTGTTGAGGTGGACACGGAAGTGTTCGCGGTCGCTCAGATCGATCGCAGGCGCCGGCTGCGGGCCCGGCATTGGACGCCCGCATGATTCCCTTGGCGTCGATGATCGCGACCTGAACGATGATCTCGCTCAGCAGATCCGCCGTGCTCACGATGGTATGGAAGTCGTCCGTATCCTGGCGCGTCTCGATGGTGCGTCGCAGGTAGAGTAGCGACTTGTCGATCTCGCCGATGGAGCGCAGGACATTCTCCTCGAACACCATCGCGAAATTTTGATTGGTGCGCTCCGCTTCGCGTTCGTCGCTGCGGATGTCCTGGATGTATTTGAGGCAGATACCCCCCCACACCATGGCGATGATCACCACGCCGAATACGGCCGTGCTTCGACGCTCGGCGATAAGTTTCGGGAGGTGTGTCAGATGGAGTTTCATGGACGCGAGGATGCTCAGTCTTGTTTGCAGCATCCTCGCTTGGATCGATTGAATTTCCGATAAACTGTGCGGCAACATGCGTGCTTTCGGATAACGCTGCGTTAACGATAGCGCCCCGCAAGCGCCGTCCGTTGCACCGTAGCGAGTGCCATGCCGCCGAAATCCGAAAAAGTCGTGGCGTTGACCGAAATGGCGGCCCGATGGTAGTTAACGAGAGCCAGCATTCGCGGGCGCAAATTGAGCCAAAACGGTCCGGGTCCATGAAGCTGCCGCCGCTCGAATATGCCTGCCCGGCCAGCCTCTCCGAAGCGGTTCAACTGCTCGCCTCGCGGGGCGGGGACGCGCGGGCAATCGCCGGCGGGCAGAGCCTGATGCCCATGTTGGCCTTCCGGGTGGTCGCGCCGACCCTGCTCGTCGACCTGCGCAAGTTGCCGGAGCTCAAGGAGATCAGGATCTCCGCCGACGGCGTGCGGCTCGGTGCCATGGTGCGCTGGCGCGACATCGAGGACGATGAGCGCCTCGCGACCGCTCATCCGCTGCTGAAGGCCGCAGTGGCGCATATCGCGCATTACCAGATCCGCAACCGCGGCACCGTCGGCGGCAGCATCGCGCATGCCGATCCCGCCGCCGAGCTGCCCGGCCTCGCCGTGACCTGCGACGCCGAGGTTGCCGTGACCGGCTCGTCCGGCTCGCGCACGATCCGCGCCGCCGACCTCTTTCTTGGGGCGTTGACGACCGCGCTCGAGCACGACGAGATCATCACCGAGATCGCCCTGCCGGCCTGGCCGGCAAAGCGCCGCTGGGGTTTCCGCGAATTTGCACGCCGACGCGGCGATTTTGCCATGGCGGCCGCTGCGCTGTTCTACGACCAGGATGCCGGCGGCAAGGCGGTCAACGCCCATGTCGGCATCATTGGTGTTGGCGACCGCCCGCGCCGTCTCGGCGAGGTCGAGGCCGCGCTCAACGGCCGCGCGATCGACGAAGCCACCATTGAACGCGCCGCCGAAATCACCTCCGCGACGGTCGATGCGCAGGAAGACATCCACGCCAGCGCCGCGTATCGGCGGTCGCTGGCCGGCACCATGGTCGAGCGCGCACTGCGAAGCGCCGCTGCATAATCCGCGTCGGAGAGTCATGCCCACCAATTTCGAGGTCAATGGCAAGCCGGTCAGCGTCAATGTCGAGGCGCGCATGACGCTGGCCGACTGCCTGCGTCATCAACTGCGGCTGACCGGCACCCATGTCGGCTGCGAACACGGCGTCTGCGGCGCCTGCACCGTGATCGTCGATGGATATGCCGTGCGTTCCTGCCTGATGCTGACCGCGCAGGCGGAAGGCAGCAAGGTGGTGACGGTCGAGGGGCTCTCGAACGACGAGGCGCTCACGCCGTTGCAGGCGTCGTTCCGCAAGCATCATGCGCTGCAATGCGGATTCTGCACGCCGGGCATGATCACCACCGCGCACGCGTTGCTGAGCGAAGAGCCCGACTGCGACGCTGACCGTGTGCGCGAAGTGCTTTCCGGTAATCTCTGCCGCTGCACCGGCTATATCTCGATCGTCGAGGCGGTGCTGGACGCGCGCCCGGCCTATAAGAAGTCATGAAGAACGCCTTCATCGGCAGCGCCATCGAGCGGCGGGAAGATCTTCGCTTCCTGCGCGGCCGCGGCGAATACGTCGATGATCTTCTGCCGGAGGGACTGCTCTATGCGGTGATCCTGCGCAGCTCGGTGGCGCATGGGCGCATCGCCTCGATCGACACCAAGGCGGCACTGAAGATCGCCGGCGTCCATGCGGTCATCACCGCCAAGGACATGCCCGGCGGGCCGCCGATCGTGCCGATGCGGCTGCAGCCGTTGCCCGAGTTCAAGCCGTTCGAGCAGCCGGTCCTTGCGCATGACAAGGTGCGCTATGTCGGCGAGCCGATGGCCGTCGTCGATCGCGGACAGCGTCGCCATCGGCGAGGACGCGCTCGAGGTGATCGAGGTCGCGATCGAATCCTTGGCCCCGGTGGCCGACTGGCATGTTGCGCAACGTGACAACAGCTTGCTGTTCGAAGGGCAGGGCACCAACCGGTCGCTGACGTTCAACGCCGTGCGCGGCGACGCCGACGCGGCGTTTGCGAAGGCGCCCTATGTCCGGCGCGAGACGTTGCGCACCGGCCGCCACTACGGCCTCACCATGGAGCCGCGCGGCGTCATGGCCGAATGGGACGCGGCGAAGCGGCCGGCTGACGGTTTCGGGCGCGGCCAAGGTGCCGTTCTTCAACCGCCGCATCCTCGCCAAGCAGATCGGTCTGCCGGAAGACGCCATCGAGATGATCGAGAACGACGTCGGCGGCGGTTTCGGCGCCCGCGGCGAGTTCTATCCGGAAGATTTCCTGATCCCGTTCGCGGCGCGTCACCTCAACCGGCCGGTCAAATGGACCGAGGATCGGCGCGAGAACCTGATGGCGATGAACCACGCGCGCGAGGCCGAGGCCGACGTCGAGATCGCCTGCGAGCGCGATGGCACCATCCTGGCGTTGCGCGGCCACGCCCACGTCGACATGGGCGCTTATATGCGCACCAACGGCGCAGTCGGGGCGCGCAACATCGCGCAGTTCATGGCGGGGCCGTATCGCATCCCGAACGTCAAGCTCGACGTGTCGCTGTGGATGACCAACAAGACGCCGGTCGGCACCTATCGCGGGCCGGGCCGCTTCGAGACCGATTTCTTCCGCGAGCGGCTGCTCGACCTAGTCGCGCAGGATCTCGGGATCGACCGGGTCGAGTTCCGCCGCAAGAACCTCATCGCGCGCTCGGAAATGCCGTATCCGATCTCGACCATCACGCCCTACGAGCACAAGGACGAATACGACAGCGGCGACTATCAAGAGACGCTCGACCGCTGCCTCAAGGAAAGCCGCTGGACCGAGAAGGCGAAGCTGCAGGGCGCGCTGGTCGACGGCCGCTATCACGGGCTCGCGGTCGGCTGCTTCATCGAGGGTGGCGCGGCGGGTCCGAAGGAGATGGCGCGGCTTCGAAGTCAACGACGACGGCTCGATCTCGGTGTTCATCGGCTCGTCCGCGGTCGGGCAGGGGGTCGAGACCGTGTTCGCGCAGATCGCGGCCGACGCGCTCGAAATCCCGATGGACCGCATCCGCGGGTGCTACCACGGCTCGACCGCCTATCGTGAGCGACGGCTACGGCGCCTATCATTCGCGCTCGATCGTGATGGGCGGCTCGGCGCTGCTCGACGCCGCCAACAATTTTCAAGGCGGCGCTGCGCGATGAGGCTGCGAAGCGCCTCGGCTGCGACGCGTCCGAGATCACGATCGGCGAAGACAAGGTGAGCGGACCGGGCGGCAAGTCGCTGCCGCTATCGGACTTCGCCGGGCTTTCGAAAGAAGGCGCGTTTCTCAACAAGAAGCACACCTACAGCTACGGCGCGCAGGCGGCGCATGTCGCGGTCGACGCCAAGATCGGCCAGGTCGAGACTCGATCGACTATGTCGTGGTGCAGTCGATGCCGGCCGCATCATCAATCCGCTGACCTTGCGCGGGCAGGTGATCGGCTCGCTGGTGCAAGGCCTCGGCGGCGCGTTCCTCGAACATCTCGTCTATGACGAGGAGGGGCAGTTGCTGACCGGCTCGCTTGCCGATTATCTCCTGCCGACCGCCAGCGATTTTCCCGAACCTGCGCGCCTTCGCGATGGACATGCATCCGTCGCCGATCAATCCGCTCGGCGCCAAGGGCGCGGGCGAGGGCGGCATCATCGGCGCCGGCGGCGTGATCGCGAATGCGGTCGCGAACGCGCTGCAGTCGTTCAAGCCCGACCTGCGCGAACTGCCGCTGACGCCGACGCGCGTGTGGGAGATGGCGCGGACGAAGGCGTAAGGAAAGGCTGGCGCGAGGACTACAATGATATCTCGGCGTTCAATGCAAATTGCCCTGCCGAATGGCTTGTTGTTCGTGAGAGATTCGAAAATCCGAAGATTTCCGGACATCGACGATGAGAAAGCATCATTCTGGTCGATACCGACCTGCGTCATGATCCAGGGCTATCCGGATAGCGAGGGTGAGACAGACATTACGGTCGGTGCCATGAACCAGATTTCGCAGAGCGGGCGCCCAGCTTTTGATCGTACTTTGGAGACGCCAAGCAGGAAGCTCATCTTCGAGATCGTTCCTGGTGAAACTGTTCACGAGGTGGTGGTTCCAACCGACAAGACCCGGGTCCAGATATGGACCGATGGTCGTCATCGATGCGCAGAAACTCTTGTGATCGGGATCGGCTGATACCGCTGCGATATCTGTGATGCAGCGCCGCACATTGACATCGCGCGTCCTTGTCTCGACAGTCTGCGCCAACATTGCTCACGGGGTTTTGCAAATGACCAATCTGCGACTGACTCTGGCCTGCGGACCCTATGACCGCACGCAAGCGCTGCGGGATGGGACGATCCGGCCGGAGGGGATCGATCTCAACTACGTGACGTTGCAGCCAGCGGAAATCTTCTGGCGGATGCTGCAGTACCAGGAGTTCGACGCCTCCGAAATGTCGCTGTCGAACTACACCACGCTGGTGAGCGGCGGGTCGGCGCCCTTCATCGCGATCCCGGCATTTCCGTCGCGCGTCTTCCGCCACGGCTATTTCTTCATCAACACCGACAAGGGCATCAAGGGGCCGAAGGACTTGAAGGGCAAGCGTGGCGGCGTGCCCGAATACTCAATGACGGCGGCGGTCTACATGCGCGGCCTGCTCGAGCACGAATACGGCGTCAAGCCGAGCGACGTCGAATGGGTGCAGGGTCGTGCCGACCGGCTCGGCCGCAAGCTCCCGGGAGACATCCGCCTGACGCAGGCGCCGGCCGGGACCGAGCTCGGCGATCTCCTGGAGCGCGGCGAGATCGATTTCATGATGACCGCGAACAATCCGCTCTCGTTCCGCCGCGGCGCCGGCAAGGTCGCGCGGCTGTTTCCGAACTACGGCGAGCTGGAGAAGGACTATTACCGCCGCACGAAAATCTATCCGATCATGCACACGGTGGTGATCCGCCGCGACGTCTATGACCGCGACCCGTGGGTGGCGCTCAGCCTCTACAAGGCGCTGTGCCGGGCGAAGGATTATTCCTATCACCACATCCTGGAGACCGGATCGCCGAAGGCGTCGCTGGCCTGGCTGCAGCCGCTCCTGGAGGAGGAGCAGGAGATCATCGGCCCCGACTGGTTCCCCTACGGCATTGAGAAGAACCGCCCGTCGATCGACGCGCTGCTGCAATATGCGCATGAGCACGGCTTGACCGATCGCCGCATCAAAATCGAGGAACTGTTCGCTCCCAGCACCATGCGCGACATTCCGCTCAGCGAAGGCCAGCTGATTTGACGCCAAAAAGCGGCTGAAATCTTGCTGCGTTTTGTGGCGGCCGCACTATAATCCGACGAGTTTGCATCGGAGGAACACCATGGCGCTGACCATGTTGGACAAGAAGCCCGTCAAGGCGGAGACGAAAGCCTGGCCGCCCGAGATCGCCGCCGAGTTCGAGCGCGAAAAGAAGAATCCCAATGGTTGCGTCGGCCAGCGGCTCCTGTCGGAGAACGACCGCGTGCGGATCTGGGAGATCCGGCTCAAGCCCGGCCAGCGGTTCGGCTTCCACCGCCATGTGCTCGACTATTTCTGGTCTGTCACGACCGACGGAAAAGCCCGTGCCTATGTCAGTGACGGCAGCACGGTGGAGCACACCTACAAAGCCGGCGAAACCCGCCACGAGACCCACCCCAAGGGCCACTTCAAGGTGCACGACCTTGCCAATATCGGCGACACCGACCTGAACTTCATCACCGTGGAGTTCCTCGACAGCGCCAACAAGCCATTGCCCGTTCCCGACAGGGTGCGCGTGAAGGGCAAATAGTTGTATGCCGCGACCGGTGACGATGCCGTCCGAGCGATGCTAGTTATTGTGCCCTCTCCCACCCGAACTCGGGTTTACCCGAGTTCGGCGCTACTAGAGTGGTCGAAGTCGGAAACATCCGACTTCGACTGGGAGAGGGCTCAAGATTGAAGCCACAAGCGAAAATTGGGTGAGGGGGTTTCTTCGTCAGAATTTTTGCGAAGCGACCCCCTCACCCCAACGAACGCGCTGACGGACCAGCACGCCCTCTCCCGCGAGGGGAGAGGGCACAGTAACTGCGAGCGGCACGCGCGGAAATAATGTCGTGGCGTAAGCCGTCCGGGGGGAATGGTGGACATTCCATACGACCTGCTTATCAACGCGCTGGTCGCGGGGCTGTTGCTCGGCGCATTCTACGCAGCGGTGACCGTCGGCATTTCCATTTCGTTCGGGATACTCGACATCGTCAACATCGCGCATCCCGGCTTCATCATCCTCGGCTCCTACATCGCCTATATCGTCAATACGCGGCTGGGATTCGACCCGATCCTGGTGAGCATCGCGATGCTGCCGGCGTTTTACGCGCTCGGCGCCGTGGTCTATCAGGTCTACTATGAGTCGTTCGAGAAGCGCGGGCAGGACTCGCTGCGCGGTCTCGCTTTCTTCTTCGGCCTGCTGTTTGTCACCGAAGTCGCGCTGGTGCTGGTGTTCGGCGTCGACTATCGCTACGTCCAGGCGCCCTATATCGGCCCGAGCATCAACATCGGCCTGATCGACCTGCCGCTGCGGATGCTGGTGCCGGGCCTGGTGGCGCTGGCGCTGGTCGCCACCTTGCAGTTGTTCCTGACCAAGACCTTCATCGGCCGCGCGATCATGGCCGTCGCGCAGGACCAGCTAGCCTTGCAGCTGATGGCGGCGTCGCCGACGCGCATCAAGCGGTCCGCGTTCGCCATTTCGATCGCGACCGCCTCGATCGCAGGTGCGCTGCTCATCATCATCCAGCCGGTCGAACCGTCGGTCGGGCGTGAATACATCGGGCGGGTCTTCGCCATTTGCGTCCTCGGCGGGCTCGGCAGCATCCCCGGCACGTTGGTCGGCGCCATGATGCTGGGCATTCTCGAGAGCTTCACCTCGACCTTCTACGGACCGTCCTGGGCGCCGGCCGTCGGGTTCGGCGTTCTGCTGCTGGTTCTTGCGTTCAGGCCTTCCGGTCTGTTCGGACGATAGGAAAGCCCACCGTGCGATCCTCGACCTTCGTCCTGATCTGCGCCGTGGTCGCCGCCCTCGTCTTCGGGGTCGCGCGCTGGATCGACAATGAATACGCGTTCTTCGCGGGCTATGTGGTCCTGCAATTCATCGTGCTGGCCACCGCCTGGAACATTCTTGGCGGCTACACCGGCTATGTGAATTTCGGCTCGGCGGCGTTCTTTGCAGTCGGTGCCTATACGTCGATCTTCTTTCACAAATTGTATCCGCTCCCGATCCCGGTGCTGATCGTGATCGGCGGCGTCATATCCGGCATCATCGGGCTCGGGATGGGCTATCTGACGCTGCGGCTGCGCGGCGCATTCTTTGCGATCGGGACACTCGCGCTGGCGGTCGTGCTGCAGACCATCGTCACCAACTGGACCTATCTGGGCGGTGCGCGCGGCGCTTATGTGCTGCGGCCGAACGAAATCGACTTGATCGGCTCCTACATCCAGTATCTGTTTCTGCTGATGCTGGCGTTGGCGGTTCTTGCGCTCGCGATCGCGCGTGGCATCGAACGCTCGCAACTCGGCTACGGCTTCGCCACCATCCGGGACGACGAACTGGCGGCCGAGGCTTCGGGGGTCCCGACGCTGCGCCTGAAGCTGATCGCCACCACCATTTCCGGCGCCTTGATGGGCATGGCCGGCGCGCCGTTCCCGTACTATCTCGGCTATGTGCAACCGAGCTCAGCCTTCGGGCTGGAATATGCCGTCAACTCGATTGCCATGCCGATGATCGGCGGCACCACCAGCTGGGTCGGACCGCTCGTTGGAGCGATTCTGCTGGCGACGCTCCAGCAATGGGCCACCGTGACTTTTTCCTCCGAACTCGGGGTGCTCCTGGTCGGAGTTCTGTTGGTGGCCTTCGTGGTCCTCGCACCAAAGGGCATCGTCGGGCTGGTCGAGGGCTGGCGGCGCGGGAGGGCGAAGTGATGGCGGCGCCGTTGCTCGAAGTCCGGGGGGTCGGCAAGCGTTTCGGCGGCTTTGTCGCGCTCGACGGCATCGACCTTGCCGTCGCCGAGGGCGAGCGCGTCGGGCTGATCGGTCCCAATGGGTCGGGCAAATCGACCCTGGTGAATTGCATCTGCGGCACGCTCGCCAACGAGACCGGCACTGTCCATTTCAAGGGCGAGCTCTTGGGCGGCCTCAAGGCGCACGAGCGCACGCATCGCGGGCTGGCGCGGAGCTTTTCAGCTGCCGCGCCCCTTCACGAGCCTCACGGTGGCGGGAAACCTGCGCGTGCCGCTGGTCTACACCGTCAACGCGCGGCCCGGTACGCATCTCTCCGCCGCCGAGATCGACGCGCGCTGCGCGGAACTGCTGCAGCTGGTCGGCCTGGCCGCCAAGGCCGATCACTTCCCGCGCGACCTCACGCAGGTCGAGATGCGCAAGCTAGAGCTCGCGCGCGCGCTGGCCGCCGACCCGAAACTTTTGATCGCCGACAAATCCATGGCCGGACTGTCGCAGGCCGAGGTCGCCGACATCGTCGCGCTGCTGATCGACCTCAACAAGCGCGGCATCACGATCATTCTGATCGAGCACATCATGCGCGCGGTGATGAGCTTCTCGCAGCGGCTGGTGGTGCTGGTCTCCGGCAAGAAGATCGCCGACGGCCGGCCCGATGTCGTGATCCAGGACCCCGAGGTGGAGAGGGCGTATCTTGGCCAGTAGCCTGACCATCGAGAACGTGGACGCGGCCTATGGCGCCGTGCGCGTGCTCGAAGGCGTATCGCTCACGCGTGAATGCGGGCGAGACGGTGGTGCTGCTCGGCACCAATGGCAACGGCAAGTCGACCCTGATGAAATGCGTGATGGGCATCGTGCCGCCGCGGGCGGGCCGCATCGTCGTCGAGATCGACGGCGAGACGCACGATCTTGTCGGCCTCCCGACCGAGCAGATCGTCGACCTCGGCATCGCGCTGGTGCCGGAGGGCCGGCGGCTGTTCCCGCGGCTGACGGTGGAGGAGAATCTCCTGCTCGGCGCGTTCCGCCGCAAGGCGCGCGCCGAGATCAAGACCAATCTGGCGTTCTGCTTCGAATGCTTCCCGCGGCTGGCGGAACGGCGGTCCCAGCTCGCCGGCTCCATGAGCGGCGGCGAGCAGCAGATGGTGGCGCTTGCGCGCGCTTTGATGCTGGCGCCGCGCATCCTCTTGATCGACGAGCCGTCGGTCGGCCTCGCGCCAGTGCTGGTCAGCCGCACGATCGAGAAGATCAAGGAGCTCAAGGACCAGTACAAGCTCACGGTGCTTGATGGCGGAGCAGAATTTCCCGCAGGCCTTGCGCATCGCCGACCGCGGCTATGTGATCGTGCACGGACAGATCGCGTTCGAGGGCCGCTCGGCGGAGGAGCTCAACAACAACGACCTGATCAAGCGGTTCTACCTGGGGCTATAACAACGGGGAGCACGCAATGCTGCGTTCGATAAAGGCAGCTCTCGTGACGCTCGCGTTTGCCGCCGGCGTTGCGGCGACCGCTCAGGCGCAGCAGTATCCCAACCGCCCGGTGCGGATCATCGTCGGCTTCGCCGCCGGCAGCGGGCCCGACATCATCGCGCGCGCTATGGGCGCGCAGCTTGGCGCCGATCTCGGGCAGAATTTCTTTGTCGAGAATCGCCTGGGCGCCAACGGCACCATCGCAGCCAAGGCGGTCGCCGACGCCGCGCCGGACGGCTACACGCTGCTCTATTCCAGCGCCGCGATCTCGACCACGCCCTATATCTACAAGAAGGCGATGTTCGACATTCTGCGCGATTTCGCGCCGATCGCGACCGTGCGGCATCCTCGACGGCTATGTGCTGGTGGTCAATCCGTCGCTGCCGATCGACACCGTTTCCGAGCCTGATCGCCTATGCCAAGGCGAACCGCGTTCTCTACGGCTCGCCGGGTGTCGGCAATCTGGCTGCACCTCACCGCCGAGCTGTTCAAACTCAAGACCGGGATCAAGATGGAGCACGTGCCGTATCGCGGCGCGTCCGAGGTCCTCAACGGCGCTGATGCAGGGCAGCATCCATGTGACGTTCGCGACCCGGCGACGTCTGTTTGCCGCTGGTCGAGCAAGGAAAGTGCGCGCGATCGGCTTCAACGGGCAGCAAGCCGTTCCCGGAGCTGCCGAAGGTGCCGCTGATCAGCGCGTCGGTGCCGAGCCATGCCGCCGTAGCAGCACCTGGGGAATCTTCATGGCGCCGGCTAAGACGCCGTCCGCGATTGTCGACAGGCTCAATGGCGCGATTCGGCACGCGCTGACCATGCCGGCGGTCGCCAATGTGGTGCAGCGCAACGGCTACATTCCCGATGGACGAACGGCGGCGCAGACGGCGGAATTTTTCCGGCAAGGAAGTCGAGGCCGCCGGCGAGGCGGTGAAGGCCGCCGGCATCGAGCCGAATTGAAGTTGCCACAAGAAAAAGGGTGCGAACCATGCCTTATGCGAACATCCGCGGCGTCGCCATCAACTACGAAATCCTCGGCGATCGCGGTCCGTCGATGGCGCTGTCGCCGGGCGGGCGCAATCCTTATGCGCACGTCATGCCGATCGCCGAGCGGATGGCGGCGAAAGGATACCGCGTGCTGCTGCACGACCGGCGCAATTGCGGCGCCTCGGACGCGTCGTTCGATCCGTCGCAGTCGGAATACGAAGTCTGGGCCGACGACCTCGATGAATTGCTGCAAGCAGTTCGACATGGCGCCCGCCATCATCGGCGGCAGCTCGTCCGGCGCGCGGCTGGCGCTCACCTTCGCACTGCGCCACCCGCAATCGGTGCGGGCGCTGGTGCTGTGGCGGGTCACCGGCGGCGGCTTCGCGGTCAAGCGGCTCGCCGAGCGATATTACGACCAGTACGTCCGCCTGGCGGGCGAGGGCGGGATGGCGGCGGTTTGCGCGGAGGAGCATTTCGCCGCGCTGATCCGCAACCGGCCATCCAATCGCGAGCGGCTGATGGCAATCGATCCGAAGGAGTTCATCAGGATCATGCAGGCCTGGCGCGCGCCGTTCGTGGCGGGCGCGGAGCTGCCGCTGATCGGCACGAGCGAGGCCGACCTGCGCTCGATCCGGGTGCCGACCTGCATCATCCCGGGCAACGACCTGCACCCATGGCAGCGCGACCGGCGCGGCCGCCGCACGGCTGATGCCGGATTGCGAGGCGCATCGCCTCGGCATCGAGGATCAGAACGTCGACATCGTTCCGGCCGAGGAATGGTACAAGATGGCCGACGATATCGCCGCGATCTTCAGCGATTTCCTGGCGCGCAAGCTGCCGCAAACGTCAGCCGCAAGCGGTGCGCGCCTGACGAAAAAAGCGCCGCGCGGTGGGCCGCGCGGCGCCGATCCGAACCCGGCGTCGGATCTAAGATCTCGCCTTCTCGTACGGATAGATCAACGTGTCGGCCGACCATAGGCCGCGGGATCGACCACTGCCTGGGTGTCGATGCCCTTGAACTGCGCCGGATCGTTGTTCTTGATGCCGCGGAATTGCACCTGCAGCACGCGCGACTCCGCCCACTCGCCGAACTTGCCGAACTTGACGTCGCCGAGCACGGTCTTGAACGTGCTCTTGCGGATGTAGTCGGCAAGCGTCGTTGTCGCTGAGGCTCTTGGTCGCCGGCACCGCCTGCTCCAGCACCTGGTACTGGGCGTAGGCCTGCGGCGCCATGTAGTAGCCGTAGGGGTCGATGCCTTCGGCCGGCGCGCGCTTCTGATACTTGGCCATCATGTCGCCGACGCCCGGGAAGTTCATCTTCGGCACCGGCAGCCAGAAGTCGTAGTTGGTCCAGCCGTTGAGCAGCGGGCCGAGCTGCGCCTTGATCGAGGTGTTCTGCAGGCCGACCATGCCGCCGCCGATCATCTTCGGGCGGAAGTTGATCTCGTTGACCGAGCGCACGATGCCGACCGAGTCCGGCGGATAGGAGCACACCACCACGAGGTCCGGATTGGTCGCCGCGATCGCGCGCACGATCGGCGCGAAATCGGTGGTGTTCGGCGGATAGCGCCGGTCATAGACGATCTTCAGTCCGGCTTTCTTGGCGTTTTCGCGCGCCGCCGTCGGCGGCATTCAGCGCAAACTCCGCGTCCGCCGCCACGATGGCGACCGTGGTCGGCCGCGGGTTCTGCTTCATCGCCATCTCGATGAAGCCCTTGGTGAACGACGGCTTCGGATCCGGCCCGGAGGGGATCATCACGAAGTAGTTCGGATAGTTGAACTCGGTGTTCACGCCGAGGCCGAGGAGCCCGATGAACAGCTTCTTGCGCTGCATGACCAACGGCATCGCCGGCGCCAGCACGTTGGTGCCGTAGCCGCCCATGATCAGGTCGACCTTCTCGACGTCGAGCAGCTGCGAGTAGATGCCGGGGACGGTCGTGGGATTGGTCTGGTCGTCGCGGATAGATCAGCTGCACCTTGCGGCCGAGCAGCCCGCCCTTGGCATTGACGTCTTCTTCCCAGATCCGTTGATCGCCAGCAGCGCCGACTTGCCGTTGGGCCCGAGCCCGCCGGTCATCGCCATGCTGGAGCCGATCTTGATCGGGGCCGGTCTGCCCGATGCACCGTCGTGGCGAAGTGCAGGGGCCGCCAACGCGGCAAGGCCAAGCTTGCCGACCGTGCGGCGCGTGATCAGTCGCTTCATATTGCATCCTCCCGATGGACCTGATTTTTTTTGATTTTAGGCTTTTTCGGGAGGCCGGGCAAAGCCCATGGGGGCGTCCGTTCACCTGCGCGTTAAGGCCACACGGATGGTCTCGTCGGGGCCGATTTCGTTGAAGTCCGGGGAGGGCTGCCAGGTCGGGGCGCGCGGAATTGTTCCGGGGTCATGTCGAGGGCGGCAACATGCGGCCCAAGCAGCGCGACGAGCTCGATCGGCACCGCGACCGGGCGCTGCCACCAGCCGATCCAGCCGAACCATCCGCCGTAGCGGACGATCAACTGGACCTTGCCCTCGCGCGGTGCGGACCACGCGCTGCACATAGCCGAGCGTGTTGTCGTAATCAGTCGAGCACCGGCAGCCCGATCAGGTCGCGGACGCGCGCCGGCTGCGGGAACCGCCGGCGCATTTGTTCTTCCGGCGATAGCTGTTCTTCCTTGGTTTGCTCGGGAGCCGGTTGCGTCGACGCGCTTGCGTCGGATGCCGCCCGCGCAGGCGAATCCGCCATGACGGCGCCGATCACGAAAAGGGCGCCGGCCAGTAAAGTGGAAGTGATCAGACAACGTCTCATAGTGCGTGACTTAATACGTCGGTCCAGCGAATAGGTTACTGTCGTCCGTCGAATTCGTTCAGCGTGCGATTGTTCGCAAGCGGAGGCCAAGTGCAAATGACGTTCGCGTGTTTGTCGAGGCGAGCGGCGCCAACGAACTGCGCGCCGCATTGCGGAGCAACACCATGACCGAAGTCGCCGTTCACGCGCCGCCGCCACGCGTACGCCGGATGCATCCGCTTGCGGTCCGCATCATGCATTGGACCAACGCCTTCGCCATGGTCATCATGATCGGCAGCGGCTGGAAGATCTACAACGACGAAGTGCTGTTCGGCTGGCTGCATTTTCCCGAAGGCGATCACCATCGGCGGTGAAGCGCAGGGCGCGCTGCAATGGCATTTCCTCGGGATGTGGATCTTCACGCTCAATCTTCTCTGCTACGTCATCTATGGCCTGGTGACCGGTCGTTTCTGGCGGAAATTGCTGCCGATCTGGCCGCAGCAGGTGCATCGCCGACACCCGCGCGGCGCTGCGCTTCAAGCTCGAGCCACGACGACATCACCAAGTACAACGCCATCCAGCGCGTTCTCTATGTCGGCATCATCCTGGTCTTGATCGTTCAGGTCATCTCCGGGCTGGCGATCTGGAAGCCGGTGCAATTCCAGGAACTCACCGCGCTGTTCTACGACTTCCAGGGCGCGCGGCTGGCGCATTTCATCGGCATGGCGCTGATCGTGTTGTTCCTCGTCGTTCATGTCGCGCTGGCGCTTGTCGTGCCGAAGACGCTCGCGGCGATGGTCACCGGCGGTCCGGTGGTCGACGATGAGCGCCGGCCGCCGCCGGCTTCCGGAGGCTGACCATGGCGATCCGAACCCCGTCACCATCGATCTTCCGTCCGCAACAGCGCGATCGACCAGAGCGTGCTGGACGAGAACCGCAAGCTGATCGAGGAGATCGACCGCCGGAAGATCCTGCGCGGCGCCGTCAGCCTCGGCGCGCTGGCGATGCTCTCCGGCTGCAATGTCACGGACCGCAGCGCGGTGCAGAGCGTGCTGCGCGCGGTGTCGGAATGGAACGACGGCGTGCAGGGGTTCCTGTTCAATCCCAACAAGCTCGCGCCGACCTATACGCGAGGCGCAGGTGCTGCGGCCTCCGCGCTTCAACGCCTATCTACGAGATCGAGGAGGTGAAGCCGGTCGACGTCGGCGAAGCTGGAAGCTCGAACTCTCCGGCCGCATCAGCGACAAGCGGCCCTGGACGGCGCAGCAGATCTTCGAGCTGCCGGAGCAGGAGCTGATCGTCCGCCACATCTGCGTCGAGGGCTGGGACTATATCGGCCAGTGGTCCGGCCCGAACCTCAAGCAATTCCTCGAACGCGTCGGCGCCGACCTCTCCGCCAAATACGTGATGTTCCGTTGCGCCGACGACTATTCGGGCTCGATCGACATGGCGACCGCGCTGCATCCGCAGACCATCCTCGCGACCAAATATGCGAAGGAGCCGATCACCGATCCGTTCGGCTTTCCGCTGCGGCTGCGCACCTCGACCAAGCTCGGCTTCAAGAACCCGAAATGGATCACGTCGATCGAGGTCACCAACACCTATCCCGGCGGATACTGGGAGGATCGCGGCTTCAACTGGCATAGCGGGCTTTAGCCGGCGCGTGCCGCGCCGCCACCGGACTCGCCGGCGACGTAGATCCGCCAGCCCTGCGCGCTGGTCTCGACCAGCCGCCAATGCTGGCTGGTGGCGAACGGATCGCGCGACCAGGCGCCGTCAAGCGCGGTCACGACCACGACCTTGCAGCCGTATTTGGTGACGAGGTCGCGCAGGTCGTCGGGCCAGCCTTCGCCGGAGAAGACGCGGTTGAATTGCGCGTCGATCGCCCGCAGGCGCTGGCGCGGCAGCGGCGATGAACGGCAGCGCGAGGTCGTAGCCGGCATAGCAGGATCGCCGGTTCGACAGGAGCGCCCAGGAGAGATTGCCCGGCCACGGCGTCATCGATTCGAGGAACATCGGATTGTTGCCGACGCGGTCGGCCGGGCCGGCGTAGCGACGCACCGCCGCCCACATCGCCGGCGTGGCGGCGAATGCCGCGCCGGCGGGATCGGGCGTGCCGAACGCGTAGTAGCGAAGGATGTCGATGCCGCTCGGCAGCCCGAGCGCGATGGCGACGAAGCCCGCGATCGCGAGCCGGATGCGGGTCTTGATCCATTGCGAAAGGCCCGCGACTGCGAACACTGTCAGCACGATGCAGGCCGGCAGCACCGCGCGCCATCCGAGATCGTTGTTGTCGCCGACGGTGCTGACCATCAGCCATGAGACGGCGAGGCTGGCGCCGGCGAGATGGATCAGGATCGTGGCGACGCGTTTGCGCGCGGGATCGAGGTCCTTGGTCAGTCGCAGCATCGCGTACGCGCCGGTCAGGTAGATCGCGGGCAGCTCGATCACCAGCAGGATGACCCAGAAGGCCGGCAGGTCGAGAAGCTGGCGCAGGGTCGGCGGAAAGACCTCGCCCAGCACCTCATAGGTCCGTAGCGCCACCGGCCAGCCGCCGCCACGCGCTCCCATGCGCGGTCAGCTGATCGTAGAGGATCGGGGCGGCCAGCACGGCGGCGCAGATCGCGGCGATGGCGAAGCGTCCAAGCAATGGCAGCCGCTGCTGCGGCTCCGCGTTCGCGAGCAGGACGCCGCCGATCCAGATCACGGCCACCGCGAAGGTCACGCCGCCGACCCAGGTCGAGCTTTCGAAGCCGGCAACCACGACCAGGACAAACGCCGCAAGCAGCACAAGGCTTTCCCGCCGCACCAGTTCCGCCAGCAGCAGCATCGCCAGCACCACGCAAGACGCGGACGCGATGTGCTGCGGCACCCAGGCGGTCTGAAACAGCCAGCCGGCAAAGCCGGTCGCCGGGATGATCACGGAATCGATGCCGGGAATAGTGGCGAGCAACGGACGCAGCGATCCGGTCGCGCAGACCAGCAGGACGAACAGCGCCGCGATCCTGCGTCCGCTGATCCAGGTCGCAAGCCCGATCATCAGCATGAGCGACGCGAAGGCGCTGAACCAGGTCAGCGCGGCATCCGCCTCCCATCCGCTGATCCCCAGCAGCAATGCGAGTTCGGCCGCGCTGAAGTGCAGGAGATAGTAGTAGGCGAGCCGCGACGGCTGCCCTTCTTCGCCGAAGAACGGATTTCCCGGCGGCAGTCCAAGCCGGACCATCTCGTCGATCATCGCGACCTTGGCGTGATCGAAGATCGGTCCGGACAGGATGACGGCGCCATCGGCGAATTTCGGCAAGATGGCGGAGGCGGGTCCGAGCGCGAGAATGAGCGCGCCGATCCACGCCCAATAGCGGAACGGCGGTGCGCGTCCTTGTCGCGCTCGAACGGGCTGGGCTGCCGCCAGAGCGCATAGGCGCTGGCCGCGAGCGACAGCAGCGTGACGATCGTGACGGTCGTGCGGGTGAACCCGATCAGCATGAACAGCGGCAGCGTTGCCGCGCTGTGGACCGCCCAGCCGAGCGCCGGCGCGACCGGCCAGGCCAGCGCGCGCTCGCGGCAGGACCACGCGCGCGACCGCAAGACCGATTGCGGTCCACACGAGCAGCGCGGCGGCGGTGCCGAGAATGACGTTGGTCGTCGATGCCATCAGGGCCTGGAATCAAGGATTGGCGGAACGCAAGGATCGGCATGCCGCCCGGCGACACGGGGTTGGCGTCATCACGACCGAGTGATGCCACAGAACTGTCAAGAGACAAGCGGGGTCGCTCAATTTCCTTTGAACCAGAGTTGATACGGCGCGTTGGGGGAGTGGTGCACACTTAACCCATGGCTGGAACGGATCGATTCGACACGATGCCTGGCGTCGGGGACCATCGCTCCTGCGGTATCGCCGTGATGGCGAAGGCTTCCGTTCCAGGCCGCACCAAGACGCGCCTGACGCCGCCGCTTACGGCAGCCGAAGCCGCCGCCTTCAACACCGCCTTCCTCAAGGACGTGTCCGCAAACCTCCTGGCCGCGAGCCGTCGCGCCGCCATTCACGGCTACATGGCCTACGGGCCGCCGGGCTCGCAACAGTTCTTCGTCGACAATCTGCCGCGCGAGATCGGCTTGATCGAATCCTGGCTGCCCAATTTCGGCGATTGCCTGTTCAAGGCGATCAACGGCCTGTTCGCAGCCGGTCACACGTCGGCCGTCGTGCTCAATTCCGACAGCCCGACTTTGCCGACTGCACTCTTGGTGGAGACCGCGGAAGTGCTGGGGCGGCCGGGCGACCGCGCCGTGCTCGGTCCCTCCACCGACGGCGGCTACTACCTTCTCGGCGTCAAGCACGCCCACCGGCGCCTGTTCGATGACATTGACTGGAGCACCGACCGTGTCGCGCGGCAGACGCTCGAGCGCGCGCACGAGATCGGCCTCGACGTGCATCGTCTGTCCGCCTGGTACGACGTTGACGATTCACAGGCGCTGCGGCAGCTGCATGCGGAATTGTTCGAGGGCGGCTCGCTCGATCCGGCGCTGACGCCGTTCCGCGCGGCCAACACGGCCACGTTGATGGATGACCTGCTGGTGACCGCCGATCTTCCGGACGCAAGCTCGGGCTGTCGCGCACGGCGTTCGAAAGGCTCGCGTCATGACCGCGATCGCGCCGGGCAGGCTGTCGACCCGCGGCGCTATTTCGAGAGCGTCGATGCCCGGCGCAGCCAAAAGGCGGAACGGCTGCCGGTCTGCGTCTATCTCGAGACGACCAACCGCTGCAATCTCCTGTGCACGACCTGCCCGCGCACCTATGCCGAGCTCGAGCCGCCGGCGGACATGAGCTGGGCGCTGTTCACGTCCATCGTCGACCAGATCCCGCAGCTCGAACGCGCGGTGCTGCACGGCGTCGGCGAGCCGATGCTGGTGAAGAACCTGCCGAAGATGGTGCGCTATCTGAAGGATCGCGGCACCTACGTGCTGTTCAACACCAACGGCACCGTGCTCAACGACAAGAACGGCCGCGCTCTGATCGACGCCGGCCTCGATGAGCTGCGGGTCTCGCTCGACGCCTCCAACGCGGAATCGTTCCTCGCCATCCGCGGCGCCGATTTCTTCAACCGCATCCTGCGCAACGTGCGCCGCTTCCGCGAACTGCAGGTGCGCGAGGGCCACGAGCGTCCGCGCGTCTCGGCCTGGCTCACCGGTCTCAAGGAGACGATTGCCGATCTGCCGGCGTTCGTGCGGGTCGCCGCCGACATCGGCGTCAAGGAGGTCTATCTCCAGCGCCTCGTCTATTTCGAGAACGATGCCATCGGCAAGGCGCGTCCCGACCAGGCGTTGTTCGAGCGGATGACGGCCGGAGGAGGCGGTCTATCTGGACGAGGCGGCGGCGCTGGCGCGCTCGCTCGGCATGACGTTCAGCGCCTCCGGCGCCGCCTCCGAGCCGGGCATGAGCCTGACGCGCTCGAGCGACGGCTCGCCGTGGTCGCTCTGCCGGCGGCCGTGGTCGGTGATGTATTTCACCGCCAACGGCCGCGCGCTGCCGTGCTGCATCGCGCCGTTCTCGCAGCGCGGCTACGAGAACTACACGCTTGGCGACGCCACCCAGCAGACGCTGCGCGAGATCTGGAACGGGCCCGCCTATTCCTCGTTCCGCGAAGCGCTGTTGTCCGACCAGCCGCCGACAGCCTGCGCCAATTGCGGCCTGCGCTGGAGTTTGTGACCGTGCAGATCGCCGTCGCGATTCCGACGCTGAACGAAGAGGAGTTCCATCGCCGACGTGGTGCGGTCGATTCCGCGCGACATGGTGGACCGCGTCATCGTCGCCGACGGCGGCAGCGCCGACCGGACCAAGGACGAGGCGATGCGCGCCGGCGCCGAGGTGATCGACGCCGGGCGCGGCTATGGCCGCGCCTGCCTGATGGCGACCGTCAATGCGGTCGACGCCGACATCATGGTGTTCATGGACGGCGACGGCGCCGACGATCCGGCGAGCATCGCTGCGCTGGTCGCGCCGATCCAGTCGGGCGAATACGACTTCGTGATCGGCTCGCGCGTGCGCGGCGAGCGCGAGCCCGGCAGCATCGCCTGGCACCAGATCGGCGCGGGTCTCGCGGCGGGCTACGGGATGCGGCTGCTCTACGGCGTCCGCTACACCGACATGTGCGCGTTCCGCGCCATCCGCCGCGATGCGCTGCTGGCGCTCGACATGCGCGAGATGACCTACGGCTGGAACATCGAGATGCAGATGCGGGCGGCGAGGGCGGGGCTGCGCATCCTCGAAGTCCCGGTTCCCTATCGCCGCCGCAGCGGCGGGAGGTCGAAGGTCGCCGGCAGCCTCGGCGGCACGCTGCGCGCCGGTGCGCGGATCGTGGCGACGTTCGTGCGCGTATCCAGTCAGCGGCCGGCCGACGGCGCACGGCCGGAATAAGTCAGCGCCGCGCGCCGGCCATGCGCAGCACCGCCTCGATCATCGCCTTCGGGTCGGCGACGCCCTTGCCGGCGATGTCGTGGGCGCTGCCATGCGCGACCGACGAGAACAGGATCGGCGTGCCGATGGCCAGCGCCGCCGCGGCGTTCTCCGCCAGCAGCTTGGCGGCGATGTGGCCCTGGTCGTGCAGCATGACGACGAAGGCGTCGAAGCCAGGCATGTGAAACATCGTGTCGGCGCCAAACGGGCCGGCGACGTCGAGGCCGTCGGCCGCCGCGGCATCGATCGCGGGCTTGATGATGTCGATCTCCTCGCGTCCGAACAGCCCGCCTTCGCCGGCATGCGGGTTCAGGCCGCTGACGGCGATCCTCGGCGCGGCGATGCCCATGCGTTGGAGCGTGCGGGCGGTCTCGTCGATGACACGGCCCACGCGCTCGCGCGTGATCGCATCGAGCGCCTGCCGGACGCTCTGGTGCAGGGTCGCATGCGAGATTTTGGTGTCGCCGAAGCACAGCATCATGAAGACGTCGTCTTCGGGCGTTCCGGTCTCGCGCGCCACGAACGAGGGATGGCCGTCGAACGCAATGCCGGCGAGCGCGATCGAGGTTTCGTTCTGCGGCGCGGCGACGACGGCGGCGACCTGCTTCGACAGCGCGGCTTTCACCGCAGCGCCGCAGAACGCAATCGACGCGCGTCCGGCCGCGGCGCTGGTCTTGCCGAGCGGGATGCCGTCCGGTTGCGGGCAGTCGAGCACGGCGAGCCGAGGGCCGGCCGCTGCCGGCGTCTTCGACCCGGCCGACCGGATGCAGGTCGGCCCCGATGCCGCAGGCATCGGCGTGGCGCTCGCAGGATGTTCGCGTCGCTCACCAGGATCGGACGGCAGGCCGCCCGCACCGCCGGATCGAGCGCGGCCTTCAGGCTGATCTCCGGCCCGATGCCCGCCGGGTCGCCGGTCGCGATCGCAATGATCGGTTTGTCGGATGCCATGGCGTATTCTATGGTCCGGAATCACCGGACGCCAATGGGCCGACGGGCGTCCACGGCAGGATAGAGCAGGGCGCGCTTGACCAGGACTGGCGTTTCGCCGCTCGCTGCCTTCACCCCCGCCGAGCGCCGCCTGATCCGGCGGCTGCGCACGCCGGACGCCGTGCAGCGCTACCTCAACCGTCTTGCCCTACAACACCGAGCAGCGCGGCGACACGCTGCGGAGCTTCCGGCAGGTGGTCCGGCGTGGCACCGCGCATTGCCTCGAAGCGGCGCTGTTCGCGGCCTGCGTGCTGGAGCAGCACGGCTATCCGCCGCTGCTGATGACCTTCGAGTTGGTCGACGGCCTCGACCACGTGCTCTTCTCTACCGCAAGCGCGGGCGCTGGGGCACGGTGGCGCGCTCGCGCGATCCCGGCCTGCACGGGCGCAAGCCGGTGTTCCGCACGCTGCGCGCGCTCACCATGAGCTACTTCGACGCCTATATCGATCCGACCGGCTGCATCGAAGGCTATGCGCCGTTCGACTTGACGCAGGCTCGGGCGCTACGACTGGCGGTTCGCGCGCAAGAACATGTGGGCGGTCGAGCGCGCGCTGATCGACATTCCGCACCGATCGGATCAAGTTGCCGCGCAAGCGCGTCACGCGCATGCGCGCGCGCTATGTGGCCTATCGCGAGAAATACGGAAAGAAGCCGCTGTTCTATCGCGGCCGGCGGGCGTGGACCCCAATTCCCGAAGGAGTTCTTGTAGCCCGCATGAGCGCAGCGACATGCGGGACCGGGAGATACCGTGCGTGACCCCGGATTTCGCTTCGCTCATCCGGGCTACGCGCAGCTAAGCCGCAGGCTGAGCGTTGGCAATGGCGACGGCCTTGCTGTGATCCGCTCGCGCCCGTTCGGTGTCGCCCAACTTGCCGTAAGCGAGAGCGCGCTGGCAGATAGGCTTCGGCGAAGTCTGGAGCGGCCTCGATGACTTTGGTGAGATCGGCAATGGCCCGGCGGAAATCGTTCTTGCCGAGGTAGCTCAGACCGCGCTGGAAATGCGCGTTTCATATTCTTGTTGAGCTTGATGACGCGCGAAAAGTCACTGATGGCGCCGTCGAAATTGCCGCTTGCGTACATCAGGATGCCGCGATCCATCAGGGCGTCCGCGAACTTCGGCTCGATGCGGATCGCCTTGGTCTGATCGGCGATGCTCGGCTTGAGGTAGCCGCAGCCCGGCGTAACGCCTTGCCGCGGAGATGGAAGGCGGCGGCAAATTTCGGATCGATCTCGACGGCCTTGCGGTAGCTTTCGATGGCCCGTTCAGGTCGCCGGATTGATGAAGGGCGATCCGTCCTCCAGATGCGGCAGGGCGCGCTTGCGCCGCCGTTTGGCGAGCATCGACAGCGGGATCAGGCCGACGAGAACGGCCAGCGCGATCCACGGCGCCATGGCCCATGGCGTAGTCCAGCACGGACAACTGGTAGGGCGGCAAAGGCGACGGCAGCTGGCCGCGCGCCTGAATCGATTTGACGTTGGCGTCGTCGAGTCCGAAATAAGATTCTCGCCCCTGACGCCGAGAACGTAGCCGTCGTCGGTCATCCGGTAGGGCAGGATAAAGGAATGAAATGAGTATTTGTGTCCGAGATAGAGTGCCTCGCCCTTCGGTCCCTTGACCTCGACGTCCTGGATTTTGCGCAGGTACTCCTGCGTGCCGAAATGCAGTTTGGCGGCCTGCGCCGGCGTCGCGCCGATGGCGAAGACCGCGATCAGGCCGAGTCAGCGCGGCGCGGGCCTTGAATGACATGTTCATCGGGACCCCCCAGTGACCAGCGGGCCGCGTCGCCCGCGCTCACCGCGTCGCTAATCTACTCCCACGGCATCAGTGAGGCATGGATCACGTCCGGCACCCCCTTGCCACCGACCGAGCGGATGGCGAGGTCGACGTCCTTCAGGCCGAACTTGTGGGTCGTGATCTTCTCCAGCGGGAAGCGCTTGGATGCGATCTGCTCCAACGCGAGCTCGCAGGCCTTGAAGCTGTGGCCGCGCGCGCTCTTCATGGTGATGAACTTCACCGTGAATTTCTCCAGCGGGAAATTCGGGAACTGCGCCATCTCGCCTTGCGCGACGATGATGCCGGCCTTGCGCTTGAGCGCCTCGATGCCGAGCAGGATCGGGATGGTGCCGGCGCCGGCGGTGCAATCGAGCGACACGTCGACGCCCTTGCCGCCGGTGATCTCCATGATGCGGGCGAGGGGGTCTTCCTTGGTCACGTCGATCACGTAGTCGGCGCCGAGCTCCTTCGCGACCTTCAGCCGCGCGCCGTCCTTGGCGGTGCCGGTGACGATGATCAGCGAGGCGCCGGCCTGCTTGCAGATCACGGTCTGCGACAGGCCCTGCTGGCCGGGCCCCTGGATCAGCACCGTCGAGTTGTATCCGACCTGGCCGTCGAACAGCGACCATTCGACGCCGTTCGCCATCGGCGTCACCAGCCCGGCGAGCTCGGGCGTGACGCCCTTGGGCACGTGATGGATCGACCGAATTCCAGGGCAGGTAGACGTATTGCGCGAACCCGCCCCACAGATGCGGCGGCTTCTCGTCCGAGGTGTAGCCGTAGCGGATCGCGTCCGGGTTGGTGCGCCAGTTGGTGTTCTCGCAATGGCGATACTGGCCGAGGTGGCACCACTCGCACTTGCCGCAGCTGACATAGTGCTCGACGAAGACGAGGTCGCCTTCCTTGAAGCCCTTGCGCTGGGTGAACTCGCGGCCGGCCTTGGCGATGTAGCCGATGTTCTCGTGCCCCATGATGGTGGGCTTGTTGTTCGGCGGCTCCTGGTAGAGACGCACGTCGGTGCCGCAGATGCCGGCGACTTCCATCTTCATCAGGGCTGCGTCGGCCGGGACATCCGGCATGGGATATTCGCGGATCTCGGTCTTGCCCGGGCCGACCCGGACCGCCGCCAGCACTTTCTCTGCCACTGAAGAAGTCTCCGTGATTCTCGTTGAAATGCCGCGGGCACCATAGGACCGGCCCGAAGCGCGTCAAGTGGCGCGTCCGCGGCCGGCCCGCTCGTGCAATTTGCCGATGCATCGCGCCCCCCAGCCGTTATGTAAGGTCGAGGCAACGCCGAAACCACGTCAGGTGCCCGTGAGCGACTACTACACCGCACTGAAGGCCTGGCAGACCGGCCGCAACGAGCCCGGCGACACCGGCGCGATGCCGGAGGGCTTCCGGATCAGGCCGGCCCTGAAGCGCAGCCCCGAGCACGTCGCCGCGCTGGAGCAGGTGCGGAACTGGACGCGCGCGCGCTTCAAGCTGCCCGAGGAGGCGGCGGTGCTGGCGGTCGAGGTGGCCTGCCGGCTGCCCGGCTGTCCGCCGCTCGAGACCGTGGTCGCGTTCTGGACCGACACCGACAAGCGCCACCAGTTCAAGGTGTTCAAGCGGGTGGAGGAGGTGGTCGAGGAC
This sequence comes from uncultured Alphaproteobacteria bacterium, assembly GCA_963720385.1. GTDB lineage: Bacteria > Pseudomonadota > Alphaproteobacteria > Rhizobiales > Xanthobacteraceae > VAZQ01. The sequence goes on from CAVRFL010000010.1 coordinate 261,897, forward strand.
GACATCCCGCCGGCCTGGCTCAAGAGCGCGCTGGTCGTGGACGAGGACGCCGACTTCGAGTGCTGTTGATCCTCCGTGCCGTCCCCGCTTGCGCGGCAGCGGCAAAACGAGGCAATGATCGTCTCAACAATCACGTGGAGCGAAGCGTCCCATGTCCGATCTCAAGCTGAAAACCGCCACCCGCACCCAGGGCAACAACAAGCCGCTCAAGGACGGTGCGGTGAAGCCAAAGACCTTCGATTTCGCGTTCGAGGAGGTCGATCCCATCATCGCCGCGTTCCGGCGCATGGTGCGCGGCAACGAGTTCGACATCTGCGAGATGGCGATCACGACCTATATCTGCGCCAAGGAGCACGGCAAGCCGATGACGGCGGTGCCGGTCTTCCTGGTGCGCGCGTTCCACCACGGCGCGATCCTCGCCAACACCAAGGTCGGGCTGCGTTCGCCGAAGGACCTCGAAGGCAAGAAGGTCGGCGTCAACCGCGGCTACACCGTCACCACCGGCGTGTGGGCGCGCGGCATCCTGCAGGACGAGCACGACGTCGATCTCTCCAAGATCACCTGGGTGCTGTCCGGCGACGAGCACGTCGCCGAGTACAAGGCGCCGTCGAACGTGGTGCCGATCGAGGCCGGCAAGGACATGGGCGAGATGCTCGCCTCGGGCGAGCTCGCCGCCGCCATCGGCATCGAGTCGAAGTCGCCGGACGTGGCGCCGCTGATCCCGAACGGCCAGGACGCGGGCCTCAAGGCGTTGCGCGAGCGCGGCCACTATCCGATCAACCATTGCATCGTGATCAAGGACGAGCTGATCGCGAAGTATCCCGACCTCGCGGCCGACGTGTTCAACGCCTTCGCGGAGTCCAAGCGGCAGTATCTGGCGCAGCCTGAAGGCCGGGCAGATCGAGAAGCCGACCGAGATCGACAAGCTGCACCAGCGGGTGATGGAGGTCACCGGCGATCCATTGCCTTACGGCATCGCGCCCAACCGCAAGGTGATCGACGAACTGCTCCGCCACGCGACGACGCAGGGCATCATCACCATTCCGTTGTCGGTCGGACGAGCTGTTCGCGCCGTCGACGCGCGGGCTGGTCGGATAGCCGCGCACCATGCCCGACACCGTCCCCACCCATCGCCTGACCGAAGAGGCGAGCCTCAAGATGCTCGCGGCCGGCGTCGCGAAGGCGAACGCGCTCGGCTGCAAGGTCTCGCTCGCGGTGGTGGACGCAAGCTGCCGGCTGATCGCGTTCCTGATGATGGACGGCGCGCGGCATTTCTCGATCATCACCACCAAGCGCAAGGCGATCACCTCGGCGTCGCAGCGCATGCCGACCGGCTACGCGCCGGAGGAGAATGCGCTCAGCATGTCGGTGCGCATGGGCGACTTCACCAACGTTCCTGGCGGCTTCCCGATCGAGGTCGGCGGCGAGGTGATCGGCGCGGTCGCCGCCGGCGGCGCCAAGATCGAGCAGGACGTCGAGGTGGCGAAGGCCGCGCTGGCCGCGCTCGCGGACGCCCGCAAGTTCTGACCCGCTGCGACGCCGTATCCGCCCAAGTCGAGGCTTGCCGCCTCGCTCGAATAGGCAGATGCTCCCGCCTGTAACGCGCTGTCGTCCGAGCGGGGATGTACGCAAATGACCCGAATTCACGCACGGCTGTTCACGATCGCTGGCTTCGTTCTCGCTCTTACGGCGGCGGCGCCCGCGCAGGAGTATCCGACCAAGCCGGTGCGGATCATCATTCCGTTCGCGCCGGGCGGTGGCAACGACGTGGTCGGCCGCCTGATCGCGACCCGCATCTGACCGAGCGACTGGGCAGGCAGTTCATCGTCGAGAACCGCACCGGCGCCGGCGGCGTCGTCGGCACCGAGCTGGTGCTGAATTCGCCGAAGGACGGCTACACGCTGATCGTCGTGTCGATCGCGCATGCGGTCAATCCGTGGCTCTACAAGCTGCCCTATGACCCGACCAAGATCATTCGCGCCGATCGCCCATCATGTCCAGCGAGAACGCGCTCGCGGTCAATCTGGATATGCCGGTCAAATCGCTGCAGGACTTTCTCGCGCTCGCCAAGTCGAGCAGCCGGGCAAGATCCAATATGCGTCCGGCGGCGTCGGCGGCTCGCTGCATCTCGCCATGGAGCGTTCAAGATCACCGCCGGCATCGATCTCCTGCACGTGCCGTTCCGCGGCGCGGGCCCCGGCGTCATCGACGTGGTCGGCGGCCACACCAAGGCGATCAACGCCACGATCTCGACGCTGTCGCCGCATATCCGCGGCGGCAAGCTGCGCGCGCTCGGCGTCAGCGGTACAAAGCGCAGCCCCGTCCTGCCGGAGGTTCCGACCATCGAGGAAGGCGGCGTGACCGGCTACGACGCGGGCAACTGGATACGGGCTCGCGGCGCCGGCGGGCACGCCCGCGGCCATCATCGCAAAGCTGCACAAGGAAATCTCGATCATGCAGGACCTGCCGGAGATCCAGAAGCAGATTGCCAATGACGGCTCCGAACATCGTGCGCATGAGCCCGGCCGAGTTCGCAGCCTATATGGACAACGAGATGGCCAAGTGGGGCGAAGTCGTGAAGCAGGCCGGAATCAAGGCGCAGTGACGCTCACTGCGGCACGGTCATCAGTTCGAGCACATGGCCGTCCAAATCCTTGAAGTAGACGCCGCGGCCGCCGCCCCAGTCGTTGAGCTTGCCGTCGTCGAGGCTCCAGGGCGCGCTGCCGTATCCGATGCGCGCCTTCTTGACGCGCCGGAAGATGGCATCGAACTCGGCATTGGTGACGTGAAAGGCGTAGTGGTGAACGTCGAATGACTTGTGATTGTCGAACAACAGCGTCAGCGTCTTGTTGACGCGCACCGGCGCGAAGTAGCCCTTCGAGGCCCGGAAGCGCAAGCCGAATATCCGCGCAAAGAACCGGGCGGCCTTCACCTTGTCGCGCGCCGGCACGATCAAGTGGTTGAGCGTGATGGTCATCGGGCGCCTCTCTCATGCGGCAGGATCGTACTGCAAGATCAATCATGTCACCTCTGGAGGTGTGCGGGTAGCCGGATGAGGCGCGACCGCCAATTGCCGGATTGCGCGGCACGGCGTCCGGGTTATGCCTGAGGGACTCGGGCGATGCTAGGCGGGACCGCCGCCAAAATTGCTGGGGATCAAGCTCTGGCGGAGGGGACCGGTTGCACTATCTATGCCGTCGGCGAGAGCCAAGGACGGAGCGCGACATGAGCGAACATGCGGGACCGAAGAACCTGACCGGCGTCTGGAACGGGCTCTACAGCTATTCCAGCGGCCTGTCGGTGTCGTTCGTGGCGACGCTGATCGACAGCGGCAGCGCGCTGTCGGGCGCGACGCACGAGCCGAACGTCCTGGGGACGAGCCCCGGCAGCACGCTCAACGCCATGCTGTCGGGCGGCCGGTGGGACAGCGCAATCGCCTTCGTGAAGACCTATGACGAGGCCGGGCCGCGCTCACTACTACCCGGTGAGCTACGAAGGCGTGCTCAACGGCGACGCCACCGAGATCGAAGGCCGCTGGCGCATCGGCGACGGCACGACGGGGAAGTTCCTGATGATCCGTTCGGGGGGCAAGGCGGTGGCCGTCGAGCGGAAGAAGCGCGCGAAGGTTTAGCACCTGTAGTCCGGAGGAGCGCAGCGACATCCGGGCCGATCTTCCAACTGGTCAAGAGAACTGTCCCGGATTTCGCTTCGCTCAATCCGGGCTACAAACCTACTTCTTCGTGGCGCTCCACTTGCCGCCCGCGGCCGCCCTTCACCTCGCCGCTCATGGCATTGCCGTTGACCCGGCCGGTGTAGGTCGCGCCACCTGCTGTAAAGGTGATGGCTTCGCCGTTGAGGCTGCCTTCGATCGGCGTGCTGTTGCTCGCCGGTCGCCAGCGTGCCGGTGATCTTCTGGAAGCTTTGCTTGATCGTGAGCTGGCCGCCCGCCATCTGCCAGGTGCCGCCGACCTTGGCCGGCACATGGAACAGGTGCACGGTGCACCAGCTGCCGCAGTCGCCGGTCGCGCTCTCGGTCACGTCAGGGGTCCAGCCGGTGATCCCGAAGCCGTTGATGACGATGCGGGAGCCCGGCCGCAGCTCGAGGAATTTCGGCATCAGCTTGTCGAGATTCTCGGTCAGCAGGAACATCGCCATGACGTTCGCCTTGGAGATGTCGGCGGCGTACATGTCGCCCTGGACGAACTCCGCCTTGTCGGCGACGCCGGCTTCCCGGGCCAGGCGCTGCGACAGGTCGACCATGTCCTGGTTCCACTCGACGCCTTTGCCGCGCGCGCCGCGCTTGGCGGCGCCGATGATGTTGCGGCCGTCGCCGGAGCCGAGGTCCATCACGAAGTCCTGCGGCGTGACCTTCGCCATGTCGAGCATCTTCTCGACCGTGACGAACGGCGTCGGCACCCACACCACGTCCTTGCCGGACTGTCCGACCACCGGCTCGAACGGTTTCTTCTCCTGGGCGAGCAGCGACGCGGCGGCGACGGCGAAACTCAGGACCACGAACGACTGCAAGGCACGACGAAGGGCTTTCAAGCGAGTCTCCTGGATCAGGATTGTTGGGCTAGGGATGGGATCGACAATGACGGAATAACGGCAACGGACCGCCGTTTATTCCTCATTCTTCAGACAATATCCACCCTCGGATACGGCCGATAACAGCCTCAGTTTACGGGGAAATTACGCCCCGTGGAAGGCGCTCGGGCCGTCCCCTGCGGCTTATTTCTTGGTGGCGGTCCAGGCGCGCTTGCCTTTCCGGTCACCTCGCCGCTCATCGCGTTGCCGGCGACCCGGCCGGTGTATTGCACGTCGCCGACGGTGAAGGTGATCTCGTCGCCATTGAGCTTGCCATTCGCGATCGGCGTGCTTTTGCCGCCCGCCGTGAGCGTGCCGGTGAGCATCTGGAAATTCTGCGTGAGCGAGAGGTCGGCGTCTCCAAGCCGCCAGGTTCCCGCAACCGGCGCCGGCACGATGTAGAGATGCGCGGTGCACCAGGTGCCGCAGTCGCCGGTGGCCTTCTCGGTCACATCGATCGTCCAGCCGGGAATGCCGAAGCCGTTGACCGTGATGCGGGAGCCCGGCCGCATCGCGAGGAATTTCGGCGTGAGCTTGGCCAGCTGGTCCGGCAGCATGAACAGGCCGAGGACCGTGGCCTTCGAGATATCGGCCGCGAACATGTCGCCACGCACGAATTTCGCCAGGTGCGACACGCCTGCTTGCGCAGCGAGCTTGTTCGAGAGGTCGATGAGATCCTGGTTCCACTCGACGCCGAGGCCGGGTGTGCCGCGCTTCGCCGCGACAATGATGGCGCGCCCGTCGCCGGAGCCGAGGTCCATCACGAAATCCTTCGGCGTCAGCTTGGCGAGATCGTACATCTTCTCCAGCGTGACGAACGGTGTCGGGACCCAGACGGAATCCTTGCCCGGCATGCCCGGGACCGGCTCGAACGGCTTCTTCGCTTCCTGGGCGGGGGCGTTGAAGGCGAGCGCGACGACACTCAACGCGATGGCAAACTCAATGACGCGACGAACACTGGTCAAGCAGCGCCTCCCTGGCGAGGTTGGACGACGGTGGCAAACAAACGGCTTTCCTGGCAACAGTCTACCCGCATTTCTCGAGGAATTGGAGGAGGCGGGCCGGGGTCGTTGCTTCGGTCGGTTCCGCGACCGCCACGTCCCAGTCCGATTTCGGCAGGCAATCCCCCAGATACCGCGCCGCCGGTTGCGCGCCAACGGGCGCCATTGACAGCCCAATAGGCGGAGCAGAACATCGATACAACCGCTTCTGACTGGGAGGGAAGCACCATGAATATTCAGCAGCCGAAAAAGCCTCAAGTCGCTATCATGAACGCGGTTCACGATCTGCCGGTGCTGGTCGCCCGCGACAAGGGCTACTTCAAGGACGAGGGCCTGGACATCGAGTTCGTGACCACGCCCGGGATGGCGCAAATCACGACCTCCCATTCCGTCAAGTTCAATTCCGTCTTCGAGCGCCCGCTCGACTCCGTCTACAATGACGGCGGCATCGACCAGTACCGCATGTGCGAGTGGGGCATCATGAAGCGCGCGGTCGAGGCCGACTGTAACGGGCTGCGCGGGCGCAAGATCGTGGCGCTCGGCGCCTCCATGTCGAAATTCGCCATCGTGGTTGCCGGCGATAGCGACATCTATGAGCCCGAGATGCTCAAGGACAAGCTTATCGCGGTGACGCCGAACAACGGCTCGCACTTCGTCACGCTGAAAATGATCGAAGGATTCCTGACGCCGGAGCACGTCAAGACGACCAATGCTGGCTCGATGCAGAAGCGGATCGACGCGCTGCGCCAGGGCAAGGTCGCGGCGGTGAGTCTGATGGAGCCTTGGATTAGCGTGGCGCAGAAGATGGGTCTGCGGATTCTCATCGAGTCGCACTCGACCCGCAGCGAGGCGGCCGGCGACGATCTCGACGGCCCGACACTGGCCAAGATGTTCCGGGCGCAAGCGCGGGCGGTCAAGGACATCGAAAGAGACCCGACGCCCTACGTCCACTACTTCATCCGCGAGACCGGCGGCCTGCTGGAGCCGCACGAGTTCCAGACCTGGCGGCTCCTGCACGCCGCGCCGCAGCCCTACACCCGCGAGCGCTTCGACGACACCTACAACTGGACGGTCAAGTGGAATATGACGGTGCCGGGCGCGACGTTTGAGACGGTGGTCGATAACAGGGCGTGGGAGTAGGGCGGGCCGGTCTGAGCTGAAATCCACCCGAGAGAATTTAGGCTAGGTGTGCTGGCAGGTCCCGGCACTCACCTTCGCCAAGAACTCCATCACCCTTTTGTTCGTCGCCTCCTCGGTCTGCCCTGCCACAGGAACGTCCCAGTACTCGGATTTCGGCAGGCACTCCTCCAGGTACCGCGCCGCCGAGGTTGCATGCGCGGCGTCGCGGCCGGGAACGATCAATGCGGGCAGATCGACGCGCATCAAATCCTCCGGCTCGGCGCCAGGCGCGGTGTCGCGGTCGAACAGGGTGCGCGCCATGGCGGCAACGATGAGCTTGTAGCGGTCAAGGTCCTGCCTGGCGTAGGCCTCGGCGAAGGCGCGGTCGTGGCGGAGCACGGCCGCCCAGGGCCCGCCACGCGGGTCCTCGCCGAATGATTTGCCGGAGGCGGAAGCCAGCGCAACCACATCCGCAAGACTGTGCTCGTTCAGGTAACCGAGATGGGTGGCGAAGCGCTGGTGGCTCGAGATCCGGTATTTCGCGCCGCCCACCGGCCAGTAGAGGATCAGGCTCAGCGCGCGGTCCGGATGCATCGTCCCGAACGCCGACACCGGACAGCAGCCCATGCAGCCGCCCATGATATGCGCGCGGCCGATCTTGAGATGATCGAGCAGGCCGACGCCCTGTGCGACGTAGTCCGCCCAGGTGATGCGCTCGACGCGTCCGCCCGACTGTCCGGTCTCGCGCCGATCGAAGGTGATGCAGGTGTATTGTTTCGGCAGATGGTCGAGCAGCTTGATCTTGGCGTAGACGCCTTGCGTGCGCCACTTGTCGAGCGTCGCGTCGAACCCCGCCGGCGAATACATCAGGATCGGTGGACCGGAGCCGGTCACCTCGTAGCGCGTGGTTATTCCGTCGATGATCGCAGTCGGCATCACTAGCCTTTGATCTGCCGGCCGGCGCGCGCGTCCTCGATCAGCGCGGTGAAGGCGGCAAGCGTCGCCTTCGCGCCGTTGAAATAGGTGTCGGCCTTGGAGTCGATCCAGCGCGCCGCATAGCCGATCGCGGTGTGCGCGAGCCGCACGCGCCCGTCGAGCCACGGGCCGCCGCCGAACCCGCCGATCACCGGAATCGTCACCGCCTTCACCACCGCCGCGCCGGCGACCGGCCCGGAATTGGTGAAGTCGAGCGCCACCGCGCCGGCGGCTTCCAGCGCCTTGGCTTCCGCGACCAGCCGGTTGGCGGCTTCCTCGGTCGCCATGGCGTTGGAAGAATTTTGCGCACTATAGGGGATGCCGTATTTCAGCGCGGTCTGCGGCGTCAGCCCGAACTGCGCAAACACCGGAATGCCGGCGCGGGTGAGGGCGGTCACCACCTCCGGGAAATCGGCGGCAGCGTCGACCTTCACCATGTCGGCGCCGCCTTCCTTGACGATGCGGATTGCCGCACGCAATGCGCTGTCGACGCCTTCCTGCACCGGCCCGAACGGAATGTCGCAACTCAACAGCGTCCGCGACAGCGCGCGCCGCACCGCCTTGCAACAGACCAGGATCTCATCGACAGTTACTTCGAGCGGATTGGAATGACCCCACAAATTGACGCCGACACTGTCGCCGACGGAGACGAAGTCGGCGCCGGCGCGCTCCGCGATCAGCGCAATCTGATAGTCCCAGGCGACGAACCCGACACTTTTCTTCCCGTCGCGCTTCATCTGCTGCAGCACCGGAATGGTGACAGGGGTGTCGCTGGACGCCATGGTTTCCTCGTTCCGCACGCGAGCTTCGATTGCGGGCGCATAAGAGCGGACGGCGCCTGTTGTTGCAAGGTGCGGGATGTGTCTTTCCCTCATGGGCTGGCAGGCAAAACCATGCGATATACAAGGGTGACTTGGCAGTACAACCGGTAGCCTCGATGACTCTTGGGGCGCTCCTGACCGAAAACGCGCGGCGCGATCCCGGCCGGATCGCGATCGTCTGCGACGGGCGGCGCCTGACGTATCGCGAGCTCGATCTTCTGTCCAACTGCGTCGCGAACACACTGATCGAGCGCGGCATCGCGCCCGGCGACCGCGTCGCCGTCTATCTGCCGAACGGTATCGAGCTCGTCGTCGCGCTCTGCGGCGTGTTCAAGTCTGGCGCCATCGTGGTGCCGGTCAGCACCCGGCTGGCCCCCGCCGAAGTCGAGATCATGATGGAGGACTCGACGCCGGCGGCAATGATCTTTCATTCGCACGCGCGCCCATCGGTGAAAGGGTTTTGTGCCAGGCTCTCAAATCCTTTGCTGATCTGCGATGCAGGAGCGGGTGCCGGCGAACTTGATCTGAATGCCGTCATGGCCGCGGGATCGCAGGCTTCGCCAATCCCTGTGTCGAGCGACGATGTTGCGATGATCGCCTACACGTCCGGTACGACTGGACGCCCGAAAGGCGCGATCCAGACCCATGCCAATCTGATCGTCGGGTCGGGCGAGATGACCGCCCAGGCCTGGGGCTTGCATGCCGACGACGTCATCCTGATCACCACGCCGATGGCGCACCGCATTGGGCTTGCGCGGCTTGCCAACGCGTTCGTTCTGGGCGCGAAGCTTGCGATCATGCCGCGCTTCGATGGTGCCGGCGCGATCGGCCTGATCGAAGCCGAGGGCGTGACGGTGGTGTCGCTGGTGCCGACCATCGCGCGCATGCTGCTGCCCGAGATCGAGAAGCGCCCGCAGGCGTGCCGCTCGATCCGGACCGTGGTCGCGACCGGCGAGGCGTTTCCCGAGGACGTGCAGCGCCGGCTCACCGAGTTGCTCCCGCAGGTGCGGGTCTACGGCTTCTATTCGCAGACCGAAGGCGGCTTCATGGCATCGCTATCGCCGGAGGACCAGCTCACCCATCCGGGTTCGGTCGGGCGGCCGGTCCCGACCGTCGAAGTGAGGATCGTGGACGAGAACCTGCGTGACGTTCCGCCCGGCAATCCCGGCGAAATCCTCGTGCGCTGCGGCGCGCCCGGTGAGCGCTCGGTCATGCCTGGCTACTATCAACTGCCGGACGCGAACGCCGAAGCCTTTGTCGATGGCTGGCTGCGCACCGGCGACGTCGGCCGGCTCGATGACGATGGCTTCCTCTATTTCGTCGACCGCGCCAAGGACATGATCGTCAGCGGCGGGCTCAACATCTATTCGCGCGAAGTCGAGCTGGCGCTCGGGAGGCACCCGGCGGTCGCCGATGCGGCGGTGATCGCCGTCCCCGATCCTGAGTTCGGCGAAGCGGTGATGGCCTTTGTTGAGCTTGCGCCGGGCCGCACCGTTTCGCAGGAGGAATTGGTCGAGCATTGCCGGGCGTATATCGCCGGCTACAAGAAGCCGAAGCACGTGAGCTTCGTCGCGGCGCTCCCGCGCAACACGACCGGCAAGGTCATGAAGACCCCGCTGCGCGAGCAGGCGCGGCGCGAGCGGCCGGAATTGTTCGGGAAAACTGAAACAAGACTCGGCGTGTAACCCAGGCAGTCATTCCGGGACGGCCCGAAAGGGCCGGGCCCGGAATCCATTCCCCGGTTGCGGAATATGGATTCCGGGTTCGCGCCTACGGCGCGCCCCGGAATGACCGGCGGATGGGCTTCGAACCCTGCTTAGCACTTTCGCAATTCTCGCCGCCTAGTCTTTACCCCATGCCCAAGGCGAAGCCCGAGTCGGAGACCGCTCTTTACGCGCCAGTGAAGCGCTTCCTGGAGGCGCAAGGCTTTGCGGTCAAAGGCGAGGTCTGCGGCTGCGACCTGGTGGCGCTGCGCGGCGATGAGCCGCCGGTGGTCGTCATCGGTGAGCTCAAGCTCAAGTTCAATCTCGAGCTGGTCCTGCAGGGCGTCGAGCGCAGCGCCGCTTGCGACGAAGTCTGGCTCGCGGTTCGTGTCGCCGCACGCGGCGGCCGCGAGAACGATCGGCGGGTGCGAAAGCTCTGCCGCCTGCTCGGCTTCGGCTTGCTCGGCGTGTTCTCGACCGGCCGCGTCGAGATGCTGGTCGAGCCCAGGCCGTGGCGGCCGCGTCCCGATCGAAAGCGCCGAGCGCGCCTGGTCAGCGAACATCGCCGCCGCAACGGCGATCCGGTATCGGGCGGCACGACCAAGGTGCCGATCATGACGGCGTACCGGCAGCAGGCGCTGATCTGCGCGGCGATGCTGCAAAGCGGCGCGTGCCGCACGTCGCAGGTCAAGGCGACGGTGCCGGACGGGCCCAAGATCCTGCTGCACAACGTCTATGGCTGGTTCGACCGGGTCGAGCGCGGCGTCTACCGGCTCACATCCGATGGGCTCGCCGCGCTCTCGCGCTGGCCGCAGCAACCGGCCTACTGAATTTTCACCGCTCTGTCGCCATGCGCGACAGCGCACCACGCCCTCCGCCCCACGTTCTCCTTGCATATCGGAAGGCATGCCCTCTACGCTTATTTCGATTGGGATAGCGAAAGGGACGTTGCAAATGATCCGGAAGTCATTGTTTGCGGCGCTGGTGTGCGCGACGGCTTTTCTGGCGCATGGTCCCGGCGCGGCCGAGCCGCAGCAGTCGTTCTCCGGCAGGACCATCACGCTGACGATCGGATACGGACCCGGCTCCGGCAATGACGTCTACGGCCGCCTGATCGCGCGTCATCTCGGCAAGCACATTCCCGGCCAGCCCAACGTCGTGCCACAGAACATGCCCGGCGCCGGCAGCTTCAAGGCGGCGAACTATCTGTTCCAGGCCGCGCCCAAGGACGGGACCTCGCTGGGCTACATCAGCCAGACCGCGGCCACCGAGGAACTGCTCGGATCGCAGGCGATGCAGTTCAAGACCGCGCAATTCAACTGGATCGGACGCATCGGCTCCTACAACAACATCACGATCTTCTGGCACACGTCGCGGATCAAGACGATCGCCGACGCGCTGACGATGGACTCGACCATGGGAGCGACCGGCGTCGGCTCGGCGGTCTACATCTATCCCAACATGATGAACCGGATTCTGGGAACGAAGTTCAAGATCGTCAGCGGCTACCAGGGCACGGCGCAGACCTCGCTCGCGATGGAGCGCGGCGAGGTCGAGGGCGTGACCATGGGCTGGTTCCCGGTCAAGACCAACAAGCGGGACTGGGTCGAACAGAAGAAGATCAACTTCCTGGTTCAGTTCCTGACCGAGCGGCATGCCGACCTGCCCAACGTCCCGACCATCGTCGAGCTGGCGCGCACGCCGGAAGAGAAGCAGCTGTTCGCGCTGTTCGCAAACGACGGCGAAGTCGGCAAGGCGATCCTCGCGCCGCCGGGCATGCCGCCGGAGACAGTGGCCATGCTGCGCCGGGCGTTCGACGCCATGACCAAGGACCGCGACTACATCGCGGACGCCGACAAGCTGCAGCTCGAGACGGATTCGATGCCCGGCGAGCGGCTGCAGACGCTGATCGAGACCGTCATGGCGACGCCGGCCGCAGTCGTCGAGCGCGCCAGGAGCGTGCTGAAGTAGTGCTGCACGACCTCTCTCCGCCCTCATCCTGAGGAGCGTCCGAAGGACGCGTCTCGAAGGATGGGCGGCCCCGGGCGGCCTATGGTTCGAGACGGCGCTTCGCGCCTCCTCACCATGAGGCCGATTGAAACCTCTCTTCTTTCTTGAAACGATCCGCTATTCCTTCAACAGATGCCGGTAGCTGGTGAGGAACACCCGCTGGTCGGTGTAAAGCTTGCGCGTCTGCTCCGGCGTGCCGACGTCGAGCGGAAAATTCGTCTTGTCGGCCCAGGCGGCAAGCTCGGGATCCTGCAGCGCCTTCTGCACCACGTCGACCAGCCGCGCCCGGACCATCGCCGGCAGGCCGGGCGGCGCCGCGAACACCCGGTTGAGGCTCAGGTTGGCAAGCTCGGGATGGCCGACGTCGTCGGCGGTCGCAACGTCGGGCGGGGTTCCGCGCGTGCCTTTCTTGGCGAACCACACCAGCTGCCGGAGATCGCCGCTGGCGAGGTGCCGCGCGATCGCCACGTCGATGCCGAGACCCGCATCGGCCTCGCCGCGGATGATCGCCAGATGGGTCGCGGGCCCACCGGTATAGGAGGTCAGGAACTGCGCCTTGATGCCGAGGACGGCAGCCGCGATCCTGGACATCGCGAGGTCGTTGCTGCCGGTGGTCGCGAAGAACGGCGACCGGCCGGCGGGCTTTTGGAACGCGTCGAGAGTCGGAAACGCGGCTTTCTTGCCGACGACCAGCGAATAGACGCCGATGTTGACGGTGCCGAGCCAGGTCGCCTTGTCGAGATCGTAGGGCAGCTGCTCGCCCATGATCTGCGGCGCGACGGCGCCGGGCAGGTCGACGATGCCCATGGTGTAGCCGTCGGGCGCCGCGCGGTACATGGTGGCGATGCCGTTCACGCTGCCGGCGCCCGGGATGTTGCGAACGATCACCCGGACGTGCTTCGGCAGGTGGTTCTCCATCGCCTTGCCGACCGCGCGGGCATAGATGTCGAAACCGCCGCCCGGTCCATAGGGCACGATGAGATCGATGTTCTTGTCCGGATATTGCGCGCGGGCAGGCTGCGACAGCGCGACGATGGCCAGCGCGGCCACGGCGCAGACGCGTGCGACCATGGCGGTCGGCATGAATTTCTCCCTGCAATCTTTCCCGCGCAGACAGCGCGCGGCTGCGGCATCTTAAAACGGAACCGCTATCAATTCGAATACATCGTCGCAATTGATCAAATCGACGCGTTTGAGAACGATCTTGTAGCTCTCGTCGTCCTGCCGCAGCCGGTGCTGCACCCGGCCGGAAAACAGTCGCTGCGTGCGCATGCGGTAATCGGTCATAATCATATTTGATATGACCGAGCACTCGCCAAGGTTCTCGTCGACGCTTTCGACCACGATATTCCCGATCACGTGGCAGGTGCGGTGCGGCGGCGATTGCGAATGGATGTTCGGATGGCGCAGCCGCTCGAAGCGAATGTCCATCATCCGCTTGTCGTCGTAGAACAACGAGGCGCGCCCGTCCGGGCTCACCTGGTCGGGCTCGAGCGGTACCCAATAGGCGCCGTCCTCGGCGAACAGGTCGCGCCATTCCTCAAACCGCCGCTCGTCGAGGAGCTGCACCTCGTGAATGAGAAATTTCTCGATCGTACGCAGGTCGCCCAGCGGCGCGGTCATCACGGCGGATTTGTCCAGCATGGGCCTCAACCTCCGGCGCTCATCAGCCGCAGCCAGGCGGAATATTGCGCCCGCTGCTGGATTTCGACCGTCCCGGTGTTGACGTAGTCGCCGCGCTCGTCCTCCTTGTCGGTATCGATGCCGCGCGCGAACCACACCCAGTCCGAGCCCTGGGCATTGAGCCCGTCCTGGCAGCGGCGGAAGCATTCGAGATCGTCGGTCTGGATCAGCGACGCCGCCGAGTGCGTCACGTTGAGGTGGCGCACAAAGCCGCGGTTCATCTCGTCGGGCGCGCCCTTCAGCATCACCGGATAGACATGCACCTCGGTGCGATCGACCGAGACCGGAACGATGACGCGGACGTGCTGGTTGAGCGCCTGCAGCGTCATGTTGGGATAGAACGCGGTGTTGTGGCGCTTCGGCGTCAGGATGCGATTGGTCCGGTCGGTGCCGTGCTTGCGTTCGAGCATCGTCCGGTAGGCGTTGAACACCGGATCGTCGGGCAGCTGCTCCGCGATCGGCTGATGGCCGTTGTAGCTGTGACCGCTCGAGCGGGCGCCCCAGGCCGAACGCTGCTCCCAGCGCTGGGCGGCGCTGCCGCGATCGCTGATGGCGGAGGACGAATCCTCGCCGGCACGGCGGCCGAACTGCTTGCCGCTGCGGCGCACCGTCGATTCATGCGAGAACGGCACGTGATACATGTCCACGGCGTTCTCGAGCTGCAGCTTCCAGTTTCCGCGGAACAGATATTTGTGAACGCCGCCTGAGAGATCGATCTCGCCCGCCGGTGCGCGGTCGGCGAGCTCGTCGATACTGTCCTTGGCGTGACCCAGATGCTCGTCGAGGCTCGGTCCCTTCGGCGACAGGCTCGCGAACACGAAACCGCGATAGATGCCGGCGCGCGGGACGCGGCCCATGCCGAGCGCGGGATTGGTCAGATCGAAGTTCTTGCCGTAGCCCCGCGGCATCGCCACGGCGTCGAGATCGCCGTTGGTCTTGAACGTCCAGCCGTGATAGCAGCAGCGGAAAATCTGGGCGTTGCCCTTCTCCTCGTTGCAGACGATGGCGCCGCGGTGTCCGCAACTGTTGTGGATGACGTAGATCTTGCCGTCGGCGTGACGCGACAGCACGACGGGATGCTTGCCGATCCGGGTGGTGATGAAGTCGCCGGGCTTCGGCACCAGGCTTTCGTGTCCGACGTAGACCCACGTCGCACCGAAGATCTTGTGCATCTCGAGGTCGAACACCTCCGGGTCGAGATAGAGCGAGCGGTGTACGCGGTCACGATGGACCAGCGCCCGCATGGCCTCCGGATCGAGCCTCATATGCTGTCCTCCCAAACCACGATCGGCCTCTAGGCGTCTGGTCGCCGGACCTTTTATCCCTATTGAACCACGCGCCATTTGGTGCAACAAATAGAATAATGCATTGAATTGATCAGAAAAATGATCAATCTCCCGCTGCGTCAGGTTTCAACCTTTGTTTGTCTCGCGGAAACGCAGAGTTTCCGGCGGGCGGCCGAATGGCTTCGGCTGTCGCAGCCGGCGGTCAGCGCGCATATCCGCGAGCTCGAGCGGCAGGTCGGGGTGGCGCTGGTGCACCGGACCACCCGTCACGTCTCGCTCACCACTGAAGGCAAGGCTTTCGCCGTGCGGGCCCGGCGCGCGCTCGACGAACTCGACATGGCGAGCCAAGACCTGCGCGAGCTGGCTGCGGTCCATCGCGGCCGCGTGGTGGTCGCCTGCATCGTGCCGCTGATGGCGAGCGTGATACCCAACGTCGTCCGGCGCATCAATCAATTGCATCCGGGACTGGAGATCGAAATCAAGGACGTTTTGTCCGGACAGATCGATCAATTGATCGCGGGCGGCGAGGCGGACTTCGCCATCGGCCCGCGGCCGAATGGAACAAACCTGTCGTTTGTCCGGCTGGTGCGTGACGATTTCGTCGCCGCGCTTCCGCTCGGCCATCCGCTGGCCGGACGCGAGGCGATCAACCTGCGGGAACTGATGGCCTATCCCATCATCATGACGACGCGCCACGCCAATGCGCGCGTGGTGTTGGAACAGGCGATCAACCGGCTCGGCCAGACGCTGCGTCCGCGCTTCGAACTGATGCACCATTTCTCGGTCGGCCGGATGGTGGAAGCGGGACTCGGGTCGACGGTGCTGCCGCGCAGCGCCGTGCCGAGCCTGGCGGCGACGCAGATCGTGACCGTGGCCATCAAATCGCCCCGCATCTTCCGCGAGCTGGGTTTGATCACGCGCCGCGAATACCAGTATTCGCCGGCGGCGCAGGCGTTCGTCGCAGTCCTCAAGACCTTCTTCAGCACGCCGGTCGAACGCGCGGACGAAGCCCCGAAAGCCCCGAAGGCGGCGCGCAGCCGTAAACTCCTGAGCGTCACTGCATCTTGATGGTGGTGACGATCGGGGTCCAGCGCTCGATCTCCTGACGGATGAATTTCGCAAAGGCGTCCGCGCCGGGCTCGCCCAGGACGACGCCATGCTGGCGCAGCATCTTCTGCGTTGCCCGATCGTTCTGCACCGCGAGCGTCGCGGCCCGGAGCCGCGCCACCACCGGCGCCGGGGCGCGCACCGAAACGAGCGCGCCGTACCAGACCTCGGTCTGCACCGCGGGGAAGCCGACTTCGGCGGTGGTGGCGAGGTCGGGCATCAGCGGCGAGCGATTTTCGCCGGTGACCGCAAGCGCGACGAGCTTGCCGGCCTCGGCTTGCGGCTTCACCAGCGCCACGTCGCCGAAGATCGCGTCGATGTGACCGCCGAGCAGGTCGTTGATCGAATTCGCCGTGCTCTTGTAGGGCACATGGGTGAAATCGACCCTGGCCTCGCGGCGGAACAGCTCGTTCGCCAGATGCGTGACCGTGCCGAGGCCGGCCGATCCGATCGTCAACTTGCCGGGATTGGCTTTTGCCTTGGCGATGAATTCGGCCACGCTCTTGACGCCGACTTGCGGGTGCACGGCGAACACCTGCGGTGAGCGCCACATCAGGCCGAGCGGCGCGAAATCCTTCTCGGTGTTGTAACGGACCTTCTGGATCGGCGGGATCAGCGTGAGCGGCGCGATGCCGCCCATCAGCAGCGTATAGCCGTCATGATCGCCTTGCAGCGCAGCCTCGGTGCCCGGAATGCCGGCGCCGCCCGGGCGGTTCTCGATCACGATCGCAGTCGACGATCCGAAATGCCGGCGCAACCCGTCGGCATAGACCCGCGCCGCCACGTCGTTCGGGCCGCCGGCGGTGAACGGGACGATGATGGTGATTGCCCGGGTGGGATAGTCCTGTGCGACGGCGGCGCCGATCATCGGCACGGCGGCCAACGCCGCAATCGCCGCGTTCCGCAATTTGATCTGAAAGCGCACCTGTGTCTCCATAGCGGCGCGGTCTGCCGCCGCGACGTATTCGCATACGTGACGTCCGGAAGTATCAAGCAGTTTGCGTGCCAACACCAGAAGCGGCTATCGATGAATGATGCGACGAATGGTCAGTCGATGAATTCCATGCAGGCGCTGCTCGATCCCAGGGCGATCGCGGTGGTCGGTGCATCGCCGCGCCCCGGGCCGGGGGCGCGGGTGATGGCCAACCTCCGCGATGCCGGCTTCAAGGGCGACATCTTTGCGGTCAATCCGCGCTATCCGGACGTCTTCGGCTACAAGTGCTTCGCCAGCATCGGCGACCTTCCGAAGGATGTGGATTGCCTGGTGGTCGCGGTCGCCGCCGAGACCGCGTGCAGCGTGCTGGAAGCGGGGCAGGCGCACGGGATTCCCGCGGCTGTGGTGCTGTCGGCGGGCTTCGGCGAAGGCGGGCAGCTTGACTCCCGGGCGCACCGCGTCCGCGCCGTGGCCGACAAGGGCATGGCGATCTGCGGGCCGAACTGTTTCGGGATCATCAATGTCCGCTCCGGCGCGGCGTCATTCAGCGGCGTGGCTCCCAAGGCGATGGCGCCGGGCAGCGTCGCACTTATCTCGCAGAGCGGCAGCCTCGGCAATTTCGCGTTCGGCCCGCTGGTGCGCGACCGCAAGCTCGGCTTCAGCCATTTCATCTCATGCGGCAATCAGATCGGCACCACGGTCGAAGACTATGTCGATTGCCTGGTGGACGATCCCGCCGTCACCGTGGTGGCCTGCATCATCGAGGCGCTGAAGAAGCCCGACAAGCTCATGCGCGCGGCGCGCCGGGCGCATGCGCAGAGAAAATCGCTGGCGTTCTTCCACGTCGGCACCTCGGCGACCGGTCAGGTCATGATCCGCTCGCACACCGGCGCGCTCGCGGGCGACACCGAAATCCTGCGCGCCTTTTTGCGCCGGTGTGGGATCGTGCAGACGGACAGCTACGACCAGTTCGTCGAAACCATCGAGTTGTTCGCGAACGCGCCGCTCGACACGACGCTTGGCGACGAGGTCGTGCTGGTGTCGGGTAGCGGCGGCTCAGCGGCGGTCGCGGCCGACTGCCTCGATGCCGCCGGCATGACGCTGGCGACGCTCGACGCCGCGACCAGCGAGCGGCTGCGGGCGATCCTGCCGGAGTTCGCGAGCCCGACCAATCCGATCGATGCGACCGGCGTGGTCTACGACGACCCGGCGCTGCTGCCGGCGCTGTTCGCGGCGATCTTCGCCCAGGGCGGACGCCCGATCATCGCCGCGACCGTGAACGTGGCGCCGGTCGACCGGCTGCGCCGGATCGCGGACGCCATTGCGGACGCCGCACGCAGTTCAGGCCGTACCATCGTTGCCTATCAGTCGAGCCCGCTGGGTCCGTTGGATGACGAGATCGTGCGCACGCTGCATGCGGCCAAGGTGCCGCTGCTGCTGGGCATCCAGAACGCCATGGGCGCGCTCCGGCAATTGAAGCAGCGGCGGGATTTGGCGGTACTCGCAGCGAGCGCGTCGCCGGACGACGGGAAGCCCGTCGTCCGCGCCGCCGTTAAGCCGATGCCGCTCGATTTTCTCGCCGCTCGGCAGGAGCTTGCGGCGGCAGGGATTCCAGTCGTGGAGACAGCGCTCGCAGCCTCGGCGCAGGACGCGGCCGCCATCATGCGGCGGCTCGGCCAGCCGGTCGCGCTCAAGGCGGAAGCGGCGGGGCTACTGCACAAGAGCGACCTCGGCTGCGTGAAACTCAATTGCAAGACCGAGAGCGAGGCCGTCGCCGGCTACGAAGCGGTGGTCGCCAACGCCAGGTCCGCGGGCTTCACGCCGGCCGGCGTGCTGGTGCAGCCGATGGTGGCGGGCGTGGCGGAGTGCTTTGCCGGGATCAGCGACGATCCGCTCTATGGGCCGGCGATCGTGTTCGGCTTGGGCGGCATCTTCGTCGAGTTGCTGAGTGAGACCGTCACCGAGATGGCGCCGCTGACGACCGATGATGCCTTGCGCATGATCCGCAGGGTCAAAGGTGCACAAATCCTGACTGGCGCGCGCGGCAAGCCGCCGGGTGACATCGCGGCATTGGCGGAATGTCTCGTGAATCTCGGCCGTTTCGCTGCAGCGAACGCCGGGCGCTTCCGCGCACTCGATCTCAATCCCATCATCGTCAAGCCGGAACGCGAGGGCGTGGTCGCGGTCGATATCGCAATCGAGCCTGTTGCCGAAACCCAAGCGGGGAGCACGCCATGAGCTACCAGGATCTGATCTACAGCGTCGCCGACCAGATCGCGACCATCACGCTCAACCGGCCGGAGCGCATGAACGCGCTCTCGCGCAATCTCGAAGCGGAATTGCACCGCGCCTTCGACGCGGCCGACGCCGACCCGCAGGTGAAGGTGGTGGTGCTGACCGGTGCCGGCGCCGCGTTCTGTGCCGGCTTTGACCAGCAGGGCACGCCGGGCCAACAGCGCGGCGGCGATCCCACCGGAAAGTCGATCGCGGAATTCATCCGCTATTGGCATCAACGGGACGGCGAGCGCATCGGGCAATGGGAGCACATGTGGCGGCTCGGCACCCCGATCATCGCCGCGGTCAACGGCTGGGCCATGGGCGGCGGCTTCTGGTACCAGCTTGCCGCCGACATCACGATTGCGTCGGACAAAGCGGTGTTCGCGCAGCCCGAGGTGCGTCACATCTCGAACACGAGCTTCCTGATGACCGCGCTGTGCGGATGGAAACATGCGAACCGCTGGGGCCTGACCGGCGATCATTTCGACGCGGCGGAGGCGCTGCGCATCGGCATGGTCAACGAGGTGGTGCCGCACGACCAGTTGATGGAGCACACCTATGCGTTGGCGAGGCGGCTGGCGCTGGTGCCGGAGCCGGCGCTGCGGCTGAACAAGGCAATTGCCATGCAGGGCATGCAGGCCGCCGGACTCCATGCCGCTCTCCTGCTCGAAGGCACGCTCGGCGCGCTCGCGCATTCTTCCCATAACGAATTCCGCGAGGAGCTCTACAACATCCAGCGCACCCAGGGCACCAAGGCCTATCTCGAGAAGCGCGACGGTCCGTTCCAGCCCGAGCCGATGGGCCCGCGCTCGGCCAAGGGCAGGGCGGAGCGCGCGAAGAAGGAGAAGGGTTAGAACCGCATCTGTAGCCCGGATGGAGCGAAGCGCAATCCGGGGCACCGAAACATCGATCCCGCATTTCGCTGCGCTTCATGCGGGCTACAGACTGAAGCGCGCGCCGCTAGAACTTCGGCGCCACCTCGGCCATGAAGCGCGCCATCTCGTCCTTCACCCGCGCGTGCGGCTTGAGGCCGAGATTGAAATAGAGGATCACCTCGTCGAAGCCGGCGCTTTCGGTCTTTTCCTTCAAGGTGTCGGCGATCTGCGCCGACGAGCCGATCAGCACCGCGCTGTCGGTGAAATCTTCGGCCTTCATTGTCTGATAGCGGTTCACGATCGCTTCGAAATAGCGGTAGTTCGCCGGCGCGGTCTTCGAATCGCCTGGGAACGCCGGTGACGTGCATTCCTGGTGATAGCGAAGCTGCCGCTCGCGCGCCGCGCGATCCTCGGCCGGCGTGTCGGCGAAATGGATGAAATAGCTGGCGACCAGCCGCCCGGGCTTGCGGCCGGCGGCGGCGCAGGCATCGCGATAGACTTGTGCAGTGGCCGCGAGGCTGCCGTGCATGGCGCTGGCCTGTCCCGCCGCCACCACGAGACCCAGGCCCAGCCGCGCGGCAAGCTCGATCGACGGCTTCGAGAACGACGCGATGTAGATCGGGACCGGCTGCTGCTTCGGCACCGGCGTCACAGAGATACCCTCAAAGGCGTAGTGCTTGCCCTTGTGTGTGATCGGCCCGCGCTCGCTCCAGAGCCGGTGCACGATCTCCACGCCCTCGGCGAAAATCTCGGCGTTCTGCTCGAAATTCGCGCCGAGCGGTTCGTATTCGCGGCGGTCGTAGCCGCGGCCGCTGGCGAAATCGACGCGCCCGCCGCTGACCAGGTCGAGCGTCGCCCACTGTTCCGCGACCAGCACCGGATTGTGCAGCGGCAGGACGTTGACCGCCGGCGCCAGCCGCACGCGACTGGTCTTGGCAGCAATGTAGGCGAGCAACACCTCGGGCGACGAGTTCACGCCGAGCGTCGAGAAATGGTGCTCGCCGATCCAGACCGAGTGCATGCCGAGCTCCTCGGCATAAAGCGCCTGCTCCAAGATGTCGGAGACACATTGGTTGGGGCTTCGGTCGTTGCTTCGGTAATTGTTGTCGCTCAGCGTGAAGTAGCCGAATTTCATTTTTTGTCTTTCAGCGCCCACTCGCCGTTCTGGAGCCGTGTCACCAGGTCCTGTTCGCGCAGCCCGTCCAGTACGAGCGCGATCTCGCGCCCGTCGGCGCTGCCGAGCGCTGCGACGAGCTCACCAAAGTGCATGGCTTTTGTTTGCAGCGCCTCGGCAACGCTCTGGTTGCGCAGCGTGCCGCTACTGACCTTGGGTGCAAAAGCCCGGCGATATTCGATGGTGTCGGGCTGGTCGTGCGGCGCGGTGCAGTCGAAGCCGGCTTTTGCGATCATGCCGTCCCGGTCGGCGATCGGATCGGCGTAGAAGCCGGGCATCCCGGCCGCCACCACGATGTCGCGGTCGGCGCTGAACCGCGTCGCCATCGCCCATTCGACCTCCTCGTCGGAGAAGACGTCGACGTCCTCGTCGACGATGAAGGCGTGCTTGACGGTCGGCAGCGAGAACAGCGCGGAGATCGCAAGCCGCGCCTGTCCCGGTGCGCCGCGCTTGAGCGCGACGCGGCAGTGCTGGCGGCCATTGCTCGCCAGCACGAAATTGATCGCCACCGGTTCGATGCGCGCGGCGCGCAAGACGCGCCAGGCATTCACCTCGGCATTGAGCGAGGCGAGATTCGCCGAATCCATGCGGCCGACGAAGCGTCCCGCATGCAGCACGGTCTGGAACAGGGCGTCGCGGCGCATGGTGACGGCGGTGGCGTGGAACACCGGATCGATGTGCATCGACCCGTAATAACCGTAGAACTCGCCATACGGCCCTTCCATCTCGCGGTAGCCGAGCTCGTCGAAATAGCCCTCGATCACCGCTTCGGCGTCGGCCGGCACATAGATGCCGTTGCTGGCGCCGCGCACCATCGGCACCGGCTCCCCACGTACGGTGCCGACCAGCGCGAATTCGTCCACCGGCTGCCTCTGCGTGGCGGCAAGATAGTCGAGCGGGTGCGAGCCGATCACATAGCTCACCGGCAGCCGTTCGCCGCGCTTGAGGCAGCCGAGGTACATCAGCTTGAGATCGGATGCGTCGGTCAGGTTCGCGCGCATGGTGTCGCGGCTGCGCAGCATCAGCCGGCGGCAGCCGACGTTGCGTTTGCCGGTCGCCGGATCGACCGCGTAGTCGATCGACGCCGAGATATAGACGCCGCCATCGAGCTCATGCTGGAGGTGGAAGGGCAGGCGGGTGAGGTCGACGTCGTTGCCCTTGCGCACGACCTGATGCACCGGTGCGATGTCTGACGATACCTCGATCATCGGCTGCGGCTTGCCGAGCCGGTCGAGATATTCCTTGCCGGCGTCGCGCTCGCTCACGCCGAGCGCTTCGGCAAGGCGTCGGCGGCTGCCGCCGGCGGCGGCAACGATCTCGAAATGCTCGGGCCCCGCGTCCTTGAACACGATTGCCTTGGGCGTCGCAGCGATCGTGGCGGCAAGATCGGCCATGGCGATCGGCTTGGCGTAGACCTCGGCTTCGCCGATCGCGAGGAGATGCTCGGCAAAATTCCTTAAGCGGAACTTGTCGAAGTCGGCGGCGCCGTCGCGTGCTGTCACGGGCTGGAGCATGGGATTATTCCCGGCTCATCGCAATCGCGTGCTTGATCACCTCGGGCGAGATGGTGAGCGAATCCGTGATCAGCTGCTGCAGCTCGGCGCCTGGCATCGGGCCGAATTCGAGATTGCGCTTCTCGACTTCCTCCTTGAAGGCGGGATCGCTGAGCATGGTATCGAAGGCGCGACGCAGCACCGCCAGCCGCTCGGCGGGAATCCCGGGCGGCGCCATCATGGCGCGCCCGATCTCGGCAGTGCTGCCGAACAGCGCCAGCACTCGCTTGTCGATGTCAGTTTTCCCGAACTCGACCATTGCGGGCACGCCCGGAAATGCCGGGTGTCGCCATAGCGTGTACTGGATCAGCACAGAGGCGGTCTTGTCCTTGAGCCAGTCCTGCTTGCCGAACAGGATCTGCTCGAGCGTGGCATGGGCGCCCTCGGTCTCGCCGCGTTCCATGGCCAGCACGGTGCCGGTGACACCTGCATAGCCCTTGATCATCTTGAACCTGGTTCCCGCGATACGGTTCATCAGCAGCGGGAACGCATCCGCGGACGAGCCAGCGCTGGTCGCGGCGAGCGTCGTCTCGCGTCGCATCGCATCGGCGATCGTCTTGGTCGGCGAGGTGTGCCAGACCACCGTCGCCTCCGCGCCCGAGGTGAATCGGCCGAGCCAGGCAAAGTGGCGCATGTCGAACTTGACGCTGGCGTCGCCCAGCGCCTGCGACACCGGAAGCTGCTGCCCGATCACCCCGATGGTCAGCCCGTCGCGCGGCGCCTGGCTGTAGAGAAAATTCGCGGCCTTGGCGCTGCCGACGCCCGGCATGTTCTGCGGTACGATCTTGGGGTTGCCGGGGATGTATTTCGGCAGGAGCGTCGCGGCGAGGCGTGAATAGACGTCATAGGGGCCGCCGGGGTTGTAGCCGATGATCAGGTTGATGGTCTTGCCGCGGAAGAAGTCCTCCGCGGTCTCGCTCCTGACCGGCGCCGCCAGCGCGACAATGGCCATGGCGGCAAGGAGGGCTCCGCAGGTCGGAAGGCGTCCGGTCATCATAGGTCCTGTGCTGTTTCGCCATATTGGCCGAACGGTCCTGACCGCTCAACCGATCCGCCTGCGATTTCCGGCCGTTCGCGGGTTCCTGTTGTCGCAGATGCAGGGGGCGCTTGCGTTGGCGACGCATCTGAAAAATTGCGTCAGGGTGGCAGGCTTTGCTAGCCTGTCCCTCCGCGACCTTCCAACGAAAGGCATTTGACCATGGCCAAGCTCCGGCACATCGCTCTGATCGTTCCCGATCCCGACAAGGCGGCAAAATTCTTCGAGGACGCCTTCGACATGAAGATCGCCGGCCGCGCCCGGCGCGGCGTCTACGTGTCGGACGGCACCATCAACGTGGCGCTGCTCAAGCAGGAAGGCGAGGAGAAGGTCGGCATCTACCACTTCGGCATGTGGGTGGACGACCTCGACGAGGCGGAGAAGAAAGTCCAGGACGCGGGCGGCACCTACCTGGAAGGCCGGCCGACCTCGCCCAACTCGTTCTACGAGTGCAAGTACAAGGACCCGCTCGGCATTGTCTTCGACCTGACCCACAAGGGCTGGACCGGCGCGGTCAAGGACGTGGTCGCCAAGAGCTGATCTCTAGCCGCTGTCATTCCGGAAGCCGCGAAGCGGCTGTCCGGAATCCATAAGCCCGGTAGCGGTTATGGATTCCGGGCTCCGGCCTTCGGCCGGCCCCGGAATGACCAACGGACAAACATGGACAAGCCATCGGATCGCGTGATCGTCATCGGGGCAGGGCCGGTCGGGCTCTGCCTTTCGCTCGCGCTGGCGCAGCAGGGCGTGAAAGTCTCGCTGATCGAGGCGCTCAACGACGACAATTTCCTCGAACAGGTTCCGCGCGCCGGCACCAATCATCCGGCGACGCTGGAGCTGTTCGAGCGCATCGGCCTCTACAAGCTGCTCGAGCCGCGCGGCATCATCGCGCCGCTGTTCCATTACTGGGACCGCCACGAAGGCAAGTTGATCGCCGAGTTCGACCACAAGCACCTCAAGGACGACACGCCGTTCCCGTACGTCCTGCAATGCGAGCGGATCAAGATCGTCGAGGAGGCGATGAGGCTCGCCAAGGCGCATCCGGACATCGACCTGCGGCTGTCGACCAACTTCACTGCGTTCGAGCAGGACGCCGACGGCGTGGCGGCGACCGTCGTCAACCCCGGCGGCGAGACGGAAAAATTGCGCGGCCGCTTTATCGTGAGCGGCGAGGGCGCGCGCAGCATCATCCGCAAGGACCTCGGCATCGACTTCGAGGGCTTCACCTATTCGGATCGCACGCTGAACATCGAGGTCGCCTACGACTTCCGCAAGCACGGCTACACCGAGCGCAATTACATCTCCGATCCCGACGAATGGTCGAACCTGTTCCACTGGCTCGGACCGCCCGACCGCTGGCGCGTGCATTTCCCGACCCGGGAAAACGAGAGCGACGAGGACTTGCGCCGGCCCGAGGTTTTGCAGGAGAAGCTGCAGGGCTTCCTGCCCACCGGCAAGGATTTCGAGATCGTCGGAAGCAATGTCTACACGGTGCACCAGCGGGTCGCCACCAAGTTCCGGTCCGGGCGGGCGATCCTCGCCGGCGATTCCGCGCACGTGAATTCACCGATCGGCGCCATGGGCATGAACAGCGGCGTCCATGACGCCTTCAACCTGGCCGACAAGCTGATCGCGATCTTCCGCGGCGAAGCTGGCGAGGAGGTGCTCGACCGCTACGAGCGCCAGCGCCGCCACGTCGCCATCCAGCACAGTCAGGCCGACACCATCCGCAACAAGCGCCTGTTGGCCGAGAAGGATCCCGACGTGCGCAGAAAGAACCACGAACAGCTGCGCCGGACCGCCGAAGACCCGAAGCTCGCGCGCGCGTTCCTGTTGCGCTCGTCGTTGATCGACAGCATCCGCGAGGCCGACCGGGTCCAGTGACTAGTGTCTCGATTCCGAAGTTCGTATTATCTTGCGGCGCGCTCATTTACGAACTTCGGAATCGAAGGACACTAGCAACGTTTTGAATCTAGCGCGGCGCCTGATCGCTTCCGGCGGCGTGCATGGTTCTTGATTGAACGGGAGAGGATGCCGCACCTTGGGAAACGTCTGGTCATGACCCAGCTTGCGTTGGTTGTCGTTGCTGCTTTGTTGGGCGCGAATGCTGCGTCGGCGCAGCCTGCCGGCGATACGAAGTGGCCGATGGAACGCCCCATTCGCCTGATCGTCCCGTTCCAGCCTGGCAGCAGCTCGGACGTCATCGCCCGGATCGTGAGCCAGCGCCTTGCGGAGCGGCTCGGCCAGCAGATCGTGGTCGACAACCGCGTCGGCGCCAGCGCCACGCTCGGCAGCGAGGCGGTCGCCCGTGCCGAGCCCGACGGCTACACCATGGGGCTCGCGAACACCACGACGCACGCCTCTGCCACTGCGATGCAGGCAAAGCCGGCCTATGACCCGGTCAAGGATTTCACCCCGGTGGTGCTGATCGGCAGTTCGCCGCTTGTCATCCTGGCGACGCCCAAGCTGCCGGCCAAGTCGATCCAGGAACTCCTGGCACTGGCCAAGGCGAGCCCCGGCACGCTGAACTACGCCTCCGCCGGTCCCGGCAGCATGGCGCATCTGACCGGCGCGCTGCTGGAGAAGATGGGCAACGTGAAGATGACGCACGTGCCCTATCGCGGCACCGCGCAGTCGGTCATCGATCTCATGGAGGGGCGGATCGAACTGCTGATGGGAACGATCGCGCCGTCGCTGGCGCATATCCGCGAGGGCAAGATGCGCGCGCTCGCCATCACCGGTTCCAAGCGCAATGCGCAATTGCCGGACATCCCGACCGTCGCCGAGTCCGGCCTGGCGGGCTATGAGGCCGGCCTCTGGACCGCCTTCGTGCTGCCCGCCAAGGCGCCGGCGGCCATCGTCGCACGGATCAACCGCGAGGTGGTCATGGTGGTGAACTCGCCGGAGACGCACGCCGCGCTCGACAAGCAGGGCGTGGTGGTCGAGACCAGCACGCCCGAGGAGCTCGGTGCGCTGATCCGCAATGACGTCACGCGCTGGACCGCGATCATCCGCGAAGCGGGGATCGCCGCCAAGTGACAGCCGGGGAGTGAAGGCATGAGTGTCGATGCGCTGGCGGATATCCAGGTCGAGGACATCGAGTATCTGCACCATCCGAGCGGGCCGCTCTTGGCGCGCATCTACCGGCCAAAAAATGCGCGACCGCATGCGACGCTTGTCTCCTTGCATGGCGGCCGCTGGACGCGGGAGACGCGCCTCACCAATGCCGTGATCGACGAGGCGCTGGCCCGCGACGGCGCGCTGGTGATGGCGCTCGACATCCGCATGCCGCCGGTCGCGCGCTATCCCGACTGCCTCGCCGATATCAACTATGCGATCCGCTGGCTCAAGGTTTATGCGCGCATGGTGGGTGTCGCCGGCGATCGCGTCGGCGGCATCGGCACGTCGAGCGGCGGCCATCAGATCATGCTTGGCGCCATGCGCCCGCGCGATCCGCGCTATGCGGCGCTCCCTGGTCCCGCTGGCATCGATGCGGCGCTTGCTTTCGTCATCGCCTGCTGGCCGGTGCTCGACCCGCTCGCGCGCTACCAGATGGCAAAAGCAAAAGGGATGGACGACCACGTCGCGGCGCATCATGCCTATTGGCCGGACGAAGACGCGCAGGCTGAGGGCAACCCACAGATGATCCTCAACCGCGGCGAGCGTGTCGAGCTTCCGCCAACGCTGGTGATCCAGGGCACTGGCGACGTGATTCTGCCGACCGACATGGCCGACAATTTCACGGCGGCCTATCGCAAGGCCGGTGGTTCCATCGATCTGCGCAAATTCGACGGCCAGCCGCACACCTTCATCACCAAGGAACCGTCCGCGCCGGCCTCGCGCGAGGCGATCGAGATGATCAAGGCCTTCGTCCGCGAGCACACAGCCGGCCGCGCCTGATTTGGCCCGCGACACCGGAGCCTGAATCGCGATAAGCTCCCCAGGAACAGCTCCAAGGCGTGCCCATGAACGAGCAACCGGCGGTCACATTTGAAACCGCGCTGTCGGCGCGCGTCGCCGCCATTGCCGACGCTTGCACGCAATGCGGCAAATGCTTCGAGGTCTGCCCGATCACCGAAGCGGCCGGCGTCGCCGACGCCGAGCCACGAGCGGTGCTTGCCGGCGTTATCGACATCCTGCGGCTGGGCGAAGGCAACGAGGCGGCGCGCAAATGGGCGAGCTCGTGCCTCCTCTCCGGCGAATGCATCAAGGCCTGCGACTATGGTGTCAATCCGCGCTTCATGCTGGCGATGGCACGGACCGCGATGGCGCGCGCAGAAAACGAACCGCGCGAGCAGCGCAAGCTCGGCGTCGACGGTTTCCGCAAGGTCGCGCGCGACGTGACCCATATCTCGCGGATGCAGCTCGACGATGAATTGTTGGTGCGGCTGGGGCAGAAGGCCGACAGCCCGAAGAACGCCGCCGGAGAAGAAACGCGGCCGGATTTCGTGTTCTACACCGGCTGCAACGTGCTCAAGACTCCGCACATCGCGCTGCTCGCGCTCGACATCATGGACGCCATCGGCGCCACCTATCGGACGATGGGCGGGCCAACTCATTGTTGTGGGATCGTGCAGATGCGCACCGGGGACGTCGAGACCTCGGGGCGCTTCTCGCAAGCCACCATGGACAAGCTCGCCAGCAGCCAGTCCGGGCAGGTGGTGTCGTGGTGTCCGAGTTGCCATGTGCAGTTCACCGAGACCACCCTGCCGACGGTAGAAAAGGCACGCGGGTCAAAGCCATTCGAGATGACTCCGTTCATGCTCTACCTGCGCAAGAACCTCGACCGGCTGCGCCCATACCTGCAAAAGCGCGTGCCGATGCGGGTCGCGTTGCACAAGCATCCCGGCATCCACGGCGTGGTCGAGGCCGCCGAGGACATCTTGCGCGCGGTGCCCGGCGTGGAATACGTCGATCTCCGGCAGCCAGCGGTCGGCCTGATGACCAATTATTTTCGCGCGCTGCCGGTGCTGCGGCGCGAGCTCCAGCAGAAGGAACTGGACGCCGCGGAAGCCGCCGGCGTCGACGCGCTGGTCGCGGTCTATCACGCCGACCATCGCGAACTATGCGCACATGAGTCCGTGCGGCCGTTCAAGATCATGAACATGCTGGAGATCGTCGGCGCGAGCATGGGGCTGCACCACGACGACACCTACAAGCGCCTCAAGATCATGAACGACGTCGACGCCATCGCGGCGGATTGCCAGGACCTCGTCACCCGGCACGGCCTCGATCCCGAAACCACGCGGCAAGTCATCAAGGCGATGCTCGACGAGCAGCCCTTGCCGGTGAGCGCGCGCACGCCGCCGCGCTAGAGCAGGCTGTGGTCATTCCGGGGCCGGCCGAAGGCCGGAACCCGGAATCCATCTCTACCACCGGGGTTATGGATTCCTGACAGCCGCTTCGCGGCTTCCGGAATGACGCCGGAGAGTTTTTCAGCAACCAGCCAGGCTACTTCCGCATCTCGCTGGACGAATTCACCACGGCATGGATGTTGCGCGCGTAGTCGATGGCGCTCGGGACGTCCATGGTGAAAGCGCGCCGGAAAAACTCCTTGGCGCCCTCGGTCGCGAGATTGGGCGTGTCGAGGATCCGCTTGCACAGCGCCGCGACGAACGTGTCGAGCTCCGCGTCCGGGACCACTTCACTGACGATCCCTACCTCGCGCGCCCGCACCGCGCTGATCGTCGCGGTGGAATAGACCAGATAGGTGAGCTCCTTGCGCGGCACCCGGTCCATCAGCGCCGAGATCACCATGGTCGGCAGGATGCGATGCGCCATTTCCGGGATCTGGAATTGCGCGCTCTCCGCCGCAATCGTGATGTCGGCGACGCCGGCGATCGCACAGCCGAAGCCGGCGGCGAGCCCGCGCACCACGGCGATTGTGGGAACCGTGGCGGTCCGGAATGCGGCGTAGGTGTTGAAGATTACGTCCGACTGGCGTCTGCGCACGATCGCCTCCGGATCGACCGCCGGCCGCGCGCCCATGCCGGCGCGGCCGACGCAAAAGTCCTTGCCCACGGCGTTCAGCACCACCAGCCGCGAGGTTTCGCCCGCCTTCAAGAGCGCATTTGTCAACTCCAGCGCCATCGGATCGGTCGCGGCATTGCCGTGGTCGGGCCGGTTGATGGTGATTCGCAGGATCGGTCCGTCCTGCTTGACCTGAATTTCGTCGCTCATGCTGTCATCCTTTCTTGCGGCGGTTTCGTTTAAGTCTTGCGCGCTTCTTCGATCGCGCGCCAGACGCGCTCCGGCGTTGCCGGCATCTCGATATGGGTCACCCCGAATTCCGATAGCGCATCGACGATGGCGTTCACCACCACAGCCAGCGCCGGCGTCGTGCCGCCTTCGCCGCCGGAGCGGATGCCGAGCGGGTTGAGCGGGGAGGGCGTCTCGCCGATCGCGGTCGCGAACGAGGGCAACGTGTCGGCGCGCGGCATCGTGTAGTCCATGAACGAGCCGGACAGGAGCTGCCCGCTGGCGGGATCGTAACAACATTCCTCGCCGAGCGCCTGGCCGACGCCCTGCGCGATGCCGCCATGCGCCTGCCCGTGCAGGATCAGCGGGTTGACCGCGCGGCCGACGTCGTCGACCGCGGCATAGCTGACCAGCGCCGCGGCGCCGGTGGCGGGATCGACCTCGACCTCGCAGACATGGGTGCCGAAGGGAAATCCACCGCCGGTGAAGGTGACATCCGACACCGCGGTCAGCGGTCCGCGCAGGTCGTCCGGCAGGTCGTTGCGCGTGATCGCCGCGTTCGCCACCTCGAACAGGTCTAGCGAGCGGCCGTTGGCAGTAAAGCGACCGTCCCTGAATTCGACGTCCTTGATGCCGGTTTCGGCGATGTGCGCGACGATGCGCTTGGCTTTTGTGACAATGTCGCGCGTCGCGTTGCCGATGACGATCCCTGCCATTCGCATCGAGCGGCCGGAATGCGAGCCGCCGCCGGCCGCGACGGTGTCGGTGTCGCCGGTGATCAGGCGCACGCGCTCGAACGGAACGCCGAGCCATTCGGTGACGAGTTGCGCAAAGCTCGTCTCATGGCCCTGGCCGCTCGACAGGGTGCCGATCACGACATCGACAAATCCGTCGAGCGCCACCGTGATCTCGGTGCGCTCGCGCGGAATCCCGCTGGTCAGCTCGATGTAATTGGCGACGCCGATGCCGCGCAGCTTGCCGTGCCGCCGCAACTCGCGCTTGCGCTTGGCAAACCCCTGCCAGTTGCCGAGCGCAAGCGCGGCGTCCATCGCCTTCTTGTAGCCACCGCCGTCGCAGGTAAGACCGAGCGGATTGACGTAGGAGCGCGGCCGCTCCGGAACGAGGTTGCGCCGGCGCAGCGACACCCGGTCGAAGCCGCATTGCACCGCGGCGCGATCGATCAGGCGCTCGATCACGAACATCGCCTCGGGCCGGCCGGCGCTGCGATAGGAATTGGTCGGCGGCGTATTGGACATGACGGCGCGGGCGCGGAAGTGCGCCGCCGGGATCTTGTAGACGCTGGACATCAGCTCGACGCCCTTCACCAGCGCGACAAAGCTCACCGTATGCGCGCCGACATTGCTGGTGTTGGTGCCGCGTAGCGCCAGGAAATGGCCGTCGGCATCGAGCGCGAGCTCCGCCTGCACGGCGAGGTCGCGACCCTGATAGTCGCTCAGGAAGGATTCGCTGCGCTCGCAGGTCCACTTCACCGGTCGCGACAGCCGCCGCGCCGCCCAGCACACCAGCGCGAATTCCGGATAGAACGCGTTGCGGGTGCCGAAATTGCCCCCGACGTCGCGCGCGATCACGCGCACGGCGTTCTCCGCAACACCGAGAATCGCGGACAGCTCGCCTTTCTGCCGCACCACATTGCCGCTGCCGGCGTGCAACGTATAGCGCCCGGTCCGTGCATCGTAGGCGCCGACCGCGGCGCGCGGCTCCATCGGCACGCCGGTAACGCGCTGCACCCAGGTGTCGAGCGAGACCACGTGCGCGGCGCGTTGGAACGCCGCCGCGGTGGCGGCGGCGTCACCCACGTCGGCATCGACGCAGATGTTGGAGCCGTCCTTGAACACCGGCGGCGCGCCAGGCTCGGCCGACGCCATCGAGCGGGTGACGGGCTCGAGGGGTTCATAATCCACGGCGACCAGCTCGGCGCCCGCCTTGGCAGCGGCGATTGACGTGGCGACCACCATCGCGACCGCTTCGCCGGCGAAGCGGACCTTGTCGGCGGGAAGCGGGTAGTGCGGCGTGGTCGTGGCGTCGCTGCCGTCACGATTGCGCAGGGTGATGTCGGGCGCGCCGCGCAGCATCGGCCGGTGCGGGATCGGCTTCAGCCCATCTGCCAGCGCATCGACGCCAGTGAGTACCGCGATCACCCCCTCGGCGGCGCGCGCCTCCGCCGTCGCGATCGAGCCGATGCGCGCATGCGCATGCGGCGAGCGCACCATGACGGCATAGATCTGGCCCGGCAGGTTGACGTCATCGCTGAAGCAGCCGGCGCCGGTGACGAGGCGCAGGTCCTCCTTCCGCCGGACGTCGCTGCCGATCCTGATGTTCATGTGAGACTTTACGTGAAGTACAGCAGAGGGTGATCGTCCGCGCACAATAGAGGCGGGGCTTACCTGCGCAAGAGGCGCAACGTGCGACCTTAAGCCATTGACATTGCTTGCCGTCCGAAACGCCAGACCGTAGGTTGCGCGGCACGCATGGGGATCGCGATGGGCAAGGCGTTCCGTTTCTACCAGCACGGCGCACCGGAGGTGCTGCAATGGGAGGACGTGGACGTCCCGCCGCCCGCCGCCGGTCAGGTGCGCATGCGCAACACGGCGGTTGCGGTCAACTATCGCGACGTGCTCATCCGCCGCGGTATCCATGAGGTGCGTGCTTTTCCCTCCGGGATCGGGCTCGAGAGCGCCGGCGTGGTCGAGGCGGTCGGGGCCGGCGTCACGGATATCGCGGTCGGCGACCGTATTGCCTGCGTGGCGGGGCCGGACGGCGCCTATGCGGAGACACGCAATGTGCCGGCGGCGCGCGCGGTGAAGCTGCCGGACGGCATCAACGACCGCACGGCGGCGTCGATGATGGTCCGCGGCATGACCGCGCGCTATCTCCTGCACGACACCTATGCGGTGAAGCGCGGCGACACGATCCTGGTGCATGCGGCGGCGGGCGGCGTCGGCCTGATCCTGTGCCAGTGGGCAAAGCACCTCGGCGCCACCGTGATCGGCACGGTCTCGACCGATGAGAAGGCGGCAGTGGCGCGCGCGCACGGCTGCGATCATCCGATCGTCTATACGCGGGAGGAATTTGCTGAACGTGTGAAGGACATCACCAACGGCGAGGGCGTGGCGGTGGTCTACGACTCGGTCGGGCGCACGACGTTCGAGGGCTCGATGCGCAGCCTGCGCCGGCGCGGCGTGCTGGCGTCCTATGGCGAGGCGTCGGGCGATCCCGAGCCGGTGCCGCCGCGCAAGCTCGGGCAGCTGGGTTCGATCTGGCTCACGCATCCGAGCCTGCCCGACTACACCGCAACGCGCGCCGATCTTCTGAACACGGCAACCGACCTCTTCGCCATGGTGCAGTCCGGCAGGGTGAAGATCGAGACCAGCCACATCTATGCGCTGCGGGACGCGCCGCAGGCGCATGCCGACCTCGAGGCGCGCAAGACCACCGGCTCGATCGTGCTCATTCCTTAAGGAAAACGGGTGTGATCGACCACCGCTACCAGACCCGGACCTGGGACGAGCTGAAGGCGGAAACGCTGGCGCGCGCCGAGCGCGGCGCCTATCCGGTGTTCGCGATCAAGCCGGACGATGCGCGCGCCGCGCTGGCGATGATCCGCGACCTCGATCCCGACGCCTGGGGCGGCGCCTGGATGGCGGTCGGCGACCGCTCGATGGAGCTGGCGCGGAAAGCCGAGGCCAGCGACGCGTCCGCCGCGGCGCAGCACTACCTCTATGCCTGGCGGCTCTACACGCTTGGACGCTGGCCGGTGATGTCGGCTCCGAACAAGCGCGCGAGCTACGACAAGGCGCAGGCTGCGTTTGCCGCCTACGGACGGCTGGTGACGCCGGCGATCGAGCCGCTGTCGATCCCGTTCGAAGGGAAAGAGATCAAGGCCTGGCTGCAGAAACCGCACGGCGTCGCGCGGCCGCCGGTCACGATCAATATCGGCGGCAGCGATCTCTGGAAGGATTCGGTCGCGATCCAGGCGCGCGGGTTCCTCAGGCATGGCATCGCCGCCATCGCGGTCGACAAGCCCGGCACCGCCGACGCACCGCTCCCGGTGCGTCCGGGCTCGGAGCGCATGATCTCGGCGATCATCGACTTTCTACAGGCACGCAGCGATCTCGACGGCAGCCGCGTCATCGTGCGCGGGCAGAGCTGGGGCAGCTACTGGTCGGCCCGCGCCGCCTATGCCGAGGTTTCGCGGCTCATGGGCGCGGTGTTCCAGAGCGGGCCGGTGCACCGCTATTTCCAGCGCGAATGGCAGCAGGAGGCGTTCAAGACCAAGGAATTCCTGTTCGACTACGTGCCGTCGCGGCTGCACATGCTCGGCGTGAAAACAGTCGAGGAGGCGTTTGCCTTCATGCCGTCGCTGTCGCTGCTTGAATTGGGTTTGATCGACCAGCCGACGCCACCGATGCTTCTGATCGGCGGCGCCTTGGACACCCAGGTGCCGTTCTCCGATCTGGTGCTGATGCTCGAGCACGGCAGCCCGAAGCATGCCTGGATCAATCCGCAGGGGCAGACCATGGGCCGTTCGCCGACGGTGAAGGACGACGACATCTTCCGCGATGTGGTGGTGCCGTGGGTGAAGCAGAGGTTTGAGGGGTAGATCCAAGCCCGGTCTCTCTCGGCCTCATGGTGAGGAGCGTCGCGAAGCGGCGCGTCTCGAACCATGGCCGCCCCATCCTTCGAGACGCGTCCTTCGGACGCTCCTCAGGATGAGGGCGGAGAAGCGGTGCTGCTCACTCGATCTTCAAATTCGCGGCCGCGATCACCTTCGCCCACAGCCGCGAGTCGGTGCGGATCAATTCCGCATAGGCCTCGGGCGTGCTGGTGATCGACTGCATCATCTGCCTGGAGAGGAATGTCGTACCAAACTCCGGGCTCTCCACGATCTTGCGCACATCGGCGTTGATCTTGGTGACGATCGGCTGCGGCGTGCCGCCGGTCGCGAACAGGCCGAACCAGGACTTTGCCTCGAAGCCGGGCAGGCCGCCTTCCGCCACCGTCGGCAGCTCCGGATAGTCGGCAAGCCGCTTCGGGCTGCCGATGCCGAGCATCTTGAGCTGGCCTGCCTTCCAGGATTGCAGCGCCGACCCGAAG
Organism: uncultured Alphaproteobacteria bacterium; assembly: GCA_963720385.1. Classification (GTDB taxonomy): domain Bacteria; phylum Pseudomonadota; class Alphaproteobacteria; order Rhizobiales; family Xanthobacteraceae; genus VAZQ01. Next base: position 297,348 of record CAVRFL010000010.1, read on the forward strand.
CTCACGAACATCAGCTGGATGTGGCCGGCGATGACGTCGGTCATCGCGGGCGCCGCGCCGCGGTAGTGCACGGCGGTGAGCTGCACGCCGGCCTGCGACTGCAACGCTTCCATATTCAGATGACCGGCGGAGCCGAGTCCGAACGTGCCGTAGTTGAGCGCGCCCGGCTTTGCCTTCGCGAGCGCGAGCAGCTCCGCGACGCTGTTCGCCGCCAGCGACGGATGCGTCACCAGGGCCTGGTGCAGCACCGTGAGCCCGGTGATCGGCTCGAAATCCTTCACCGGGTCGTAGCTGAGCTTGCGATAGAGATGCGGGTTGACGGTGAAGGTCACGTCCGGCCCGAGCAGCAGCGTGTGTCCGTCGGGCGCCGCCTTGGCCACGTAATCGGCTGCGATCTGGGTGTTGCCACCGGGCTTGTTCTCGACGATGACCTGCTGGTTCCAGGCCTTAGCGAGGTAGAGCGCGAGCGCGCGTGCGGTTGCATCGGCGGCGCCGCCGGGCGCGGAGGTCACGATGATGCTGACGGGCTTGGTCGGGAAGGTTTGCGCGTGAGCGATGGTTGCGGCAGTGACGAGCGTTCCGACGGCAACGGCGACGTTCAGCAATCTTCTCATTTGCTTCCTTCCCAATGTCTACCGTCTAGCTTGGCACAGGCCGTAGGGTGGGCTGAGCGGAGCGAAGCCCACGGCTTTATTCGGTGCGCGGGACCGCATCGCGTGGGCACGGCGCGAAGACGCGCCTTTGCCCACCCTACGCGTTTGCCGTGCGTCACTTGCCGAAAAGTGTCTCAGCCATCCAGTCGGCCGTCAATGGACGGAACTTGTAGCTGATGTTGAAGCAGACGTGATTGCCCTCCGGATAGAGCACGAATTTTGACGGACCCGACGCCTCGCGCGCGAGCCGTTCGCCCTCGGACGGAGGAATCAGTCGGTCGCCGCCGCCGAACACCACCAGCAGCGGGCATGCGATGCGTGTCGCCGCGCCTTCGAGCGTCAGTCCTTTGGCGATCTCGTGAGCCTGCGCGATGGTCGCGGCGTGGCTGCGCGCGCGGAACACCTCCTGCGACACTTTGGGCATCTGCGGCAGGACGCCGCCCCAGTCATACGGACCGCAATTGGCGATGCAGGCCTTGATGCGCGGCTCCTGCGAGGCCGCGAGCGGCGCGTAGAACGCGCCGAGACTCTGGCCGACGACACCAACCGCGTCGGCATCGACGTCGCGTCGGCTTTTCAACCCATCAATGACCGTGCCGATGACCTTGCCCCAGTCGGTGCGGATCGGCAGCACAAACGCGCTCTCGCCCTGTCCGGGTCCGTCGAGGGTCAGCGTCGCCAGTCCGCGCGCCAGAAAAGCCTCGCTCCAGGCGTGCAGCTCCTCCTTGCAGGCATCGAGTCCGGGCAGGATGACCGCGACCGGCAGCGCGGCTGTGGCCTTGGGACTGCGCAGCCAGCCGTGCAGCCGCGCGCCCTCGAACGGAAACGTCAGATGCTCGGCCGGCGGGTCCATTTCCGGCGCGGCCGCCTTATAGCAGCGCAGCATGTTGTCATGGGCCGCGCGGTACTCGTCCGGCCGGTCAGCGAACAGGTGCTTGCCGTAGTGGTAGTAGATCGCCGCGCGCAGGAAACTCTCCGACGCGGTGACGCGCCGACCCGCGTGCGTCGCCTCCTGCCCGAGCCGCGCGTGCTGCTCGGCTTCCTCGGACCAGATGCCGCACCAGTCGTCCCAGCGTTCGATCCTGGCTTTCAGGCGTTCCAGATCGTTCGGGTCGACGCCGGTCGCGACGTAGCGCGGCGTGAAGTGGGAGAAGATCAGATCGACTTGCGGATCGCGCGGCATGATCGCTCAATTAGCAACCGCGCACAGACCTTCATAGCGCGCGATGCAGGTCTTGAGCACGTCCTCGCCCGGGCGCTTCCACCAGGTCTCGGACAGGATTTCCACCGCCTGCGGGCCCATGTAGCCGGCGGCCTCGATGGCGCGGCGGATCGGGCGGAAGTCGATCACCCCGTCGCCCATCATGCCGCGGTCGAGCAGCATGTGGCGGGTGGGGACGAGCCAGTCGCAGATATGGTGCGCGAGGATGCGCTGGCCGGCGCCCGCGCGCGCGATCTGTGCGAACAGCTTCGGATCCCACCACACATGATAGGTGTCGATCGCGACGCCGACCCCCTCGCCAAGCGCGTCGCAGAGGTCGAGCGCCTGTTCGAGCGTGTTCACGCAGGCGCGGTCGGCGGCGTACATCGGATGCAGCGGCTCGATCGCGAGCGACATGTTGCACGCGCGTGCGTGCGGCAGGACGGCGGCGATGCCGTCGCGCACCATCGCGCGCGCCGCCGCGATGTCGCGCGAACCTTCGGGCAGCCCGCCGCAGACGAGCACGAGGCAATCGGCGCGCAATGCCGCCGCTTCGTCGATGGCGCGCTTGTTGTCGTCGATCTGGTGCTGGCGTCCGGCTGCATCGAGAGCCGGGAACATGCCGCCGCGGCAGAGGTCGGTGACGCGCAGATTGCTGTCGCGCACGATGCGCGCCGCTTCCGCAAGGCCGATTTTTTCCACCTGGTCGCGCCAGGGCGCAATCGCGGTGATGCCGTGCCGCAGGCAGGCGTCAACCGCCTGCCGCATGTCCCATTGCTCGCGCACGGTGGCGAGATTGATCGAGAGACCGTCGAGCCCCATTGGACTGCTCCAGGTCAGACGACGCCGGCGACCGACATCACCTGCGTCATGCGGCGCGCGGCGAGCTCAGGATCGCGCAGCACCCGCGCCCGGTCGGCGAGGCGGAATAGCTCTGCAAGGTGGACGATCGAGCGCGCGCTCTGCTGGCCGCCGACCATCGCGAAATGGTCCTGCAATCCGTTGAGATAGGCGAGGAATACGACGCCGGTCTTGTAGAAACGCGTCGGCGGCTTGAAGATGTGGCGGCTGAGCGGCACGGTCGGCGAAAGGATATCATGAAAGGTCTGCTCGTCGCCCGCCGACAGGCGATCGAGCGCCGCAGCCGCCGCCGGCGCGATCGCGTCGAAGATGCCGAGCAGCGCGTCGGAATAACCGTGCTCGTCGCCCGCGATCAGCTCCGCATAGTTGAAGTCGTCACCGGTATACATGCGCACGCCCGCGGGCAGGCGACGGCGCATGGCGATCTCTTTTTCCTTGGACAGGAGCGAAATCTTGATGCCGTCGACCTTCGCGGCGTTCGTGGAGATCGCCGCGAGCGCCGTGTCCATCGCGGCGTTGTGGTCGCGCGAACCCCAATAGCCTTCGAGCGCCGGGTCGAACATCTCGCCGAGCCAATGGATGATCACCGGCTCGCGCGTCTGCGACAGGATGCGGTCGTAGACCCGCAGATAGTCGTCGGGGCCGCGCGCGGCGCGAACCAGCGCCCGGCTCGCCATCAGGATGATGCGGCCGCCGAGCGCCTCGATCGCCTCGACTTGCTCCTCATAGGCGCGGATCACGTCGTCGACGGTTGTGCCGGCGTCGGCGGCGAGGTGGTCGGTGCCGGCGCCGCTCGCGATCAGCGCGCCCGGCCGGTCCTTCGCCGCGTCGAGCGAACGGCGGATCAATTCCAGCGCGGTCGGCCAGTCGATGCCCATGCCGCGCTGCGCGGTGTCCATCGCCTCGGCGACGCCAAGCCCGAGGTCCCAGATGTAGTTCCGGAAGGCGATGGTCTTGTCCCAGTTGATCGCGGTATCGATCCAGGGATCGTTGTCGGCGAGCGGATCGGAGGTGACGTGCACCGCCGAATAGGCGATGCGTGAGGCGTTGCCGGATCGCGCCGCGCCACGCGCGACCTGCAGCGGTCAATTCTTGACGGTGTAGTCTTCGAAGCGGCGATCCGGCAGCGGCAGCCTGATTGAGGTCATGGCGGGAGCCTCACGCCGCGGCGGAACTTTTGGCGGTTCTTGCCGCCTGCAGCGCCGGCACGTCGACCCAGCGCCGCTCCGACCAGCTCTTCATCGCCAGCTCGGCGAGCTGGACGCCCTTGGCGCCCTCGAACAGGTCGAACTTCCACAGCGCATCGGCAGTCACGTGGCGGATGAACTCCTCCCACTGCAGCTTGAAGCCGTTCTCATAGACCTGGTTGTCCGGCACCTCGTCCCACTGCTGCTCGAATTTCATGGTTTGCGGCTCGTCCGGATTCCACACCGGCCGCGGCGTGTTCACGCGATGCTGGGTGAAGCAGCGGGTGAGCCCGGCGACCGCCGAGCCATGGGTGCCGTCGACCTGGAAGGTGACGAGGTCGTCGCGCTTCACCCGCACGCACCAGGCCGAATTGATATGCGCGATCGCGCCGCCCGCGAGCTGGAAGGTCGCGTAGGCGGCATCGTCGGCGTCGGCGGCGTAAGTCATGCCGGCCTCGTCGACGCGCGACGGGATGTGGGTGGTGCCGAAGCACGACACCGCCTCGACCGCGCCGAACAGGTTGTCGAGCACGTAGCGCCAGTGCGGCAGCATATCGAGGATGATGCCGCCGCCGTCCTTCTTGCGGTAGTTCCAGCTCGGGCGCTGCGCCGGCTGTCCCCAGTCGCCCTCGAACACCCAGTAGCCGAACTCGCCGCGCACCGAGAGGATGCGGCCGAAGAAGCCGAAGTCGTTGAGCATTTTGATCTTGCGCAGGCCGGGGAGGTAGAGCTTGTCCTGCACCACGCCGCTCTTGACGCCCTGGTCCTTTGCCGCCTGCGCCACCGAGATCGCCTCGGCAAGTGTCTCCGACACCGGCTTCTCGCAATAGACGTGCTTGCCGGCGGCGATCGCCTTGCGCAGCAGGCCGACGCGCATCTGGGTCGAGCCGGCATCAAAGAAAATGGTGTCGTCCTTGTTGGCGAGCGCGGCGTCGAGATCGGTCGCCGTGCGCTTGACCCCGTGCTTCGCGGCGATGGCCTGGACCTTCTCGGCATTGCGGCCGATCAGCACCGGATCGGGCATCACGCGGTCGCCGTTCGCGAGCGCGACGCCGCCCTGGTCGCGGATCGCGCAGATCGAGCGCACCAGATGCTGGTTGTAGCCCATGCGGCCGGTGATGCCGTGCATGATGATGCCGAGACGCTGCGTTGCCATGTCGGTCCCTCCTCCCAGGCGGGGCGCCAAGCGCTCCATAAGTAACTATCTAGTTACAAGTGCCACGTGCCCGCGGTGCGGTCAAGTCAGCCCTGCCATGCGCGCGATCACGGGCGCAGATAGCCAAGGATGACCTCCTTGATGTGCTCACCCCGCGCTCTGAGCTCGGCCGGTTCCGCGAGGTTGCGACGGAAGATGGTCGACAGCGTCCAGCGGTTCGAGAGATAGAAGAAACCGAGCGACGCGATCGAGATGTAGACGTGAACGGGGTCCGCGCCCTTGCGGAAGTCGCCGCGTGCGACGCCGCGCTTCAGGATATCTGAGATCGCGGCCACCAGCGGCGAGTGCAGATTGAACACCCGCGCCGAGCGCTTGAGGTATTTGGCGCGATGCAGGTTCTCGGTGTTGAGCAGGCTCAGGAATTCCGGGTGAGCGAGGAAATACTGCCAGGTGAAGTCGATGAGCCGCTCGATCGCGGCCTTCGGTTCGAGATCGGCGAGACGCAGACCGGCTTCGGCGGAACGGATGCTGACGTAGCCGCTTTCGAGCACCGCGAGATAGAGCGCTTCCTTGTCCCCGAAATAGTGGTAGATCATGCGCTTGTTGGCGCCGGAGCGTGTCGCGATGGAGTCGATGCGGGCGCCGCTGTAGCCCTTCTCGGTGAACTCCTTCACCGCGGCGGCGAGGATCGACGCACTGGTGCGTTCGGGATCGCGCGGGCCCGAGCCACGCACCCTCTTTATGCCGCGACCGTTCTTGCCGCGCGTGTCGGTGCGACGCTGCTGCATAAGGGTCGTGCCTCGTTTGGGATCGTCGTGGCGGAACGAGACTTCCGCCGCCACGACATACTCATTGCACTTCGATCTTGGCGTCGCGGATCACCTTGCCCCATTTTTCGACGTCGGCGGCATGGATCTTCGCGAGCGCCTCCGGCGAGCGGTCGGCGGCAGGCGGCGGCTCGGCGCCGAGCTTCTGGAAGCGCTCAAGTGCGGCCGGGTCCGTGATGCCTTTTCCGATCGCGGCGTTGATCTGGGTGATGATCGCGCGCGGCGTGCCCTTGGGCGCAAACAACGCGTTCCACACCACCATCTCGGCGCCCGGATAGCCGGCCTGCGCGATGGTCGGCACCCCCGGCAGCGCCGGCGAGGGTGATGGCGCCAACACCGCCAGCGGCTTGATGGCGCCGGCCGTGACCTGGCCCATCACGCTGGTCGACTGGTCGCAGACATAGTCGATGGTCCCCGTCAGCATGTCCTGCACCGCAGCGCCCGAACTCTTGTAGGGCACGACCGCGGGGCTGACACCGAAACGCGCGTTGAGCATCACGCAAGCAAGATGCGAGGTGGTGCCGACGCCGGCATTCCCGTTGCTCAGCTTGGTGTTCTTCTTCAGCGACGCCACGAACTCCTTGAGCGTATCGCCGGGGATGTTCTTGCTGCCGACGATCACGATCGGCGCGGAGGCGACGATGCCGATCGGCTCGAAATCCTTGAGCGTGTGCACTGGCGCGTTCGGATAGAAGGTGGGCGAGAAGCTCATGGTGCTCATCGGCCCCATCAGCAGCGTGTAGCCATCCGGCGCCGAGCGGGCGGCGCGCGCGCTTCCGGTGATGCCGGCGGCGCCGGCCGCGTTTTCGACGATCACGCGCTGGCCGAGAGTGGCGGTGAGGCGCTCGCCGATCACGCGGGCGACGATGTCGGTCGGGCCGCCGGCGCCGAACGGCACGATGATGGTGATCGGCTTATTGGGGAACGGCTGGGCGTGCGCCGGCGGAGAATCGAGAGTGTGATCGCGGCGCAGGCTAAAAGCCCGTGAAGCATGAGACGGATCATGACGCGTCCTCCTGGTGGCGGATTTTCTGTCCGCGACTTTACGGGAGCGCGGGAAAGGCGGTCAATGACCCAAGTAACCAACGGGTTATAACCAAAGGTCGCAGGCCTGCGGCCGGAACTTGAACGCGAATGGCCGTCATGCGACAGACATCGCCGACATCTGGAGACGGGGACCTCATGAAAATCGCGCGCGTCACCGCTCACGCACTCAATCCGCCGGTGCCGATCAGGGCGCCGGGCATCGATCGGACCGTCAACCGCCCCATCGTCTTCGTGGAGGTCGAGACCGATGCAGGCATTGTCGGCCATGGCATCACCAGCCTTGCCCCGGCCAAAGGCGTCGCGGCGCTGATCGCCAACACTGTCACGCCGTTGATCCTCGGCCTGGACGCGCGGCGCATCGCCGACGTCTGGAACTCGATGTACCGCGAGCTCTGCCACCGCGGGCAGACCGGGCTCGCCTATCATGCCATCAGTGCGATCGACATCGCGCTCTGGGACATTCGCGGCAAGGCGCTGAAGGAGCCGGTGTGGCGGCTGCTTGGCGGCGCGCGCGACAAGGTGCCGTGCTACGTGACCTGCGGCCTGCCGTCGATGGATCGCGATCAGCTTGCGTCGGTGGCGAAGCACTGGGTCGGCCAAGGCTTCGGCGGCGTAAAGATGGTGGTCGGGGTGATCGCGCGCGACCGTGCGCACGAATTCCCCAACATGACCGAGGCGCTGCTCGAGGACGCCCGCCGCGTCAAGGCGGTGCGCGACGCGGTTGGCCATGGCGTCGAGATCGCCATCGACATCAATTGCGAAATCGACCCTTCGCAGGCCCTGGCGCTGGTGCGGATGTGCGCGCCCTATGGCCTCGCCTTTGTGGAGGAGCCGGTGCCGGACAACCATCCCGGCCGGATGGCCGACTTCCGCCGCCAGACCGGTCTGCAGGTCGCAGCCGGGCAGAGCATGGGAGCGCTCTACCGCTTCAACGAGCTCTTAGTGCAGCAGGCGGTCGACATCCTGCAGCCGAACGTCGTCAACTGCGGCGGCTACACCGGCGGGCTGCGCGCCGCCGATCTCGCGCTCGGCTTTGCGACGCCGATCTGCAACGGCGGCGGCTCGACCCAGCACAATCTGCACCTGCAAGCGGGCGCGGTGAACGGCACGATCTGCGAATGGCATCCGTACCAGTCGGCCGGTGCGGTCGCCGCAATCTGCCCGACCGCCCCGAAACCGCAGAACGGCTCCCTGATGCTGACCGATGCGCCGGGGCTCGGCTTCGACCCCGATCCGGCGGCGCTGAAGGAATACGCCAGCAAGGACTAGGTGCGCCCGCATGTTCAGCCGTTTCCTCGCGTATAGCGCCGCGTTCGCAACGATCGCCGCTCCCGCATTCGCCGACCCGGTGGCCGATTTCTACAAGGGCCGCACGATGACCGTGGTCATCTCCGGCAGCACCGGCTCGACCTACGACGTCGGCACCCGGCTGATCGTCAAGCACATGAGCCGCGATATCCCCGGCCAGCCGCAGATCGTGCCGAAGTCGATGATCGGGGCAGGGCACCTGATCGCGACCAACTATCTCTACAACGTCGCCGAGCGCGACGGCTCGGTGATCGGGTCGATCGGCGAGACCGTGCCGATGGCGCATCTGCTAACGCCGCAGCAGACGAAGTTCAAGGCGAGCGAGTTCTTCTGGCTCGGCAATCCGGCGGTCACCAACACCACCATCGTCACTTGGCACACGACCGGCATCCGCACCTTGCACGACGCGATGAAGCGCGAGGTGGTGCTCGGCGCCTCCGGCGCCGGCTCGCCGTCCTCGCAGGTGCCGCAGATCCTCAACAACGTGCTCGGGACGAAATTCAAGATCATCAATGGCTTCCCGGCGACCGCGATCGACGTCGCGATGGAGCGCGGCGAAGTCGAGGCGCGCGGTGGCATCTCGTTCGGCGGCTGAAGTCGTTCCGCCGGCTGGATCGAGGAGAAGAAGGTCAATCTCCTCGTGCAGATCGGACTTCGGACGGACGCAATGTTCCCCGATGTGCCGCTGCTGAGACCTATGCCGCAACGAAGCCGAGCGGCGCATCTTCCGCTTCATGTCGTCCTCGTCGATGGTCGGACGGCCGCTTGTGGCGCCACCCGGCGTGCCGGCGGAGCGGGTCGCGGCGCTGCGCGGGCCTTCGACCTCACCATGCAGGACAAGGACTTTCTCGCCGAGGCGGCAAAGCTCCGCCTCGACGTCGAGCCGGTCGCCGCCGCCGAGCTGCAGGCGCTGGTCGCCGAGATCGCCCGCACGCCGGCGGAGGACATCGCGGTGATCCAGGCCGCCCACAGCACCGGCAAGTTCTTCAACTGCAAGGAAATCGTGAAGGACGCGAAGCTGTGTGAGGGCAAGGGCGAGGCGGAATAGATCTCACGTGCCCCGGACGCGCGTAGCGCGAGCCGGGGCCTAGACTTACTCAAGTTGCCTGGGTCCCGGCGCTCGCTTCGCTCGGCCGGGACACGAGAGCCGTCAACCGCCGTTCCTCGCCTTGTGCTCGTCGATCAGTTTGAGCAGCTTCGGCGGCGACATCGGCAGCGACTGCGGGCGGACGCCGATGCACTGGCCGATCGCATTGGCGATTGCCGCCATGGTCGGCACCACCGGCACTTCGCCGACGCCGCGCAGCCCGTAGGGATGGCGCGGGTTCGGGATCTCGACGATCTCGGTATCGATCATCGGCACGTCGGAGGCGACCGGCATGCGGTAGTCGAGGAAGCTCGGATTCTCCATCCGGCCGTCCTTGCCGTAGTAGTATTCCTCGTTGAGCGCCCAGCCGATGCCCTGCACGGCGCCGCCCTGGAACTGGCCCTCAACCTGCAGCCGGTGGATCGCCTTGCCGGCGTCCTCCACCACGGTATAGCGCCTGATGTCGACGCGGCCGGTTTCCTTGTCGACTTCGACGTCGACGATATGCAGGCCAAAGCCCGGGCCGGCGCCGGTGACGTTCATCTCGGAATGTCCGGCGATCGCGCCGTGCGTCGCCATGGTCTTGGCGGCGATCTGAGCGATCGACAGCGGCTCGAAGCTGCCGACGTTGGCGCCGGCGGGCTTGCAGTAGCCGTCCTCGAAGGTAACGGCGTCTTCCGACACGCCCCAGATGCCGGCGGCGCGCTTGCACAGTTCGCGCGATCGCCTTGCGCGCGGAATCGACGATCACCATGCCGGTGGAGAAGGTGGTGCGCGAGCCGGCGGTGACGCGGTTGAAGCCGAGCGAGTGGGTGTCGGCCATCACCGCGCGCACCTTGTCGACCGGGATGCCGAGCTCCTCCGCCGCCATCATGCTGATGGAGATGCGCGAGCCCGCGACGTCGGTGGTGCCGAGGATCAGCGTCACCGAGCCGTCGATGCCGATGTTGAGCGTGCCGGTGGTCTCGCCGCCGCGGTTGAACCAGAAGCCGGCGGCGGTGCCGCGGCCCTGGCCGGCCGGCACCGGCGAATTGTAGTGGTCGCACTTCTTCGCCGCCTGCAGCGTCTCGACAAAGCCGATCGGGCCGAACACGTCGCCATAGATCGTCTTGTAACCCTCGGTCGCGGCGTTCTTGAGCCGGAAGTCGATCGGGTCCATGCCGATCTTGCGCGCCAGCTCCTCGATCACGCCCTCGACCCCGAACACGATCTGCGGCACGCAGGGCGCGCGGAACGAGTTCACCTTCGGCCGGTTCGACACCACTTCGTAAGACGTGGTCTTGACGTTCTTCAGCGCATAGCGCGTGAACATCGCCTGCGGCGCATTGGTGAAGGCCGAGCCGGTGAAGGCGCCGGTCTGGAAGACCAACTCCGCCTCGGCAGCGGTGATGGTGCCGTCCTTCTTGCAGCCGATCTTGATGCGCGATTTCGTGCCCGACACCGGACCGGTGGCGCGGAACACCTCGTTGCGGGTGAGCGCGATCTTCACCGGCCGCTTGGCCTTGCGCGAGAGCTGGATCGCGATCGGCTCCGGATAGAAGCCGGTCTTGCCGCCGAAGCCGCCGCCCATCTCCGACTGCTGGACGCGGATCTTCGCGGTCTCGATCTTGAGGATGTTGGAGAGGCGGTCACGGAACACCCACGGCGCCTGCGTGCAGCACCACAACTCGATCTGGCCGTCCTCGGTGGTCGAGGCGACGCAGGCCTGCGGCTCGATATAGCCCTGGTGCATCGGCTTGGTGTCGAACTCGCGCTCGACGATCACGTCGGCCTCGGCGAAGCCGGCGGCGGCGTCGCCCATGTTGAGCTCGTGGCGCTCGATCACGTTCGAGGGCTTGTCGGCGCCCTTCACGCCCTTGGTGCGGACGTGGTCGTGCAGGATCGGTGCGTCGGGCTTCATCGCCTCGACCGGATCGATCACGTGCGGCAGCGCCTCGTAGTCGACCTTGATCAGCTTGAGCGCCGCCTTGGCGATCGACTTCGAGGTCGCGGCGACCGCCGCCACCGGATGGCCGTCGTAGAGCGCCTTCTCGCGCGCCATGGCGTTGCGGGTCATGTCGCCGTCGGCCGAGCCCGGCCTTGATCTCCGGAAAATCGTCGCGGCAGATGACCGCCTTCACGCCCGGAAGCTTCTCGGCCGCCGAAATGTCGATCGACTTGATGATCGCGTGCGCATGCGGACTGCGCAGGATTTTTCCGACCAGCATGCCCGGGCAGGTACATGTCGGCGCCGAACTTGGCGCGTCCCGTCACCTTGTCGATGCCGTCGTGCTTGATCGGCGAGGAACCGACGATCTTGAGCTTCTTGTCGGGATTGAAGCCGCTCTTCTCCAGGATGGGATGGGCTTGTGCCATGGTCAGGCTCCTCTCATGTCTTTCGCCGCCGCCTGCACGGAGCGGATGATCTTGTCATAGCCGGTGCACCGGCAGAGGTTGCCGGCGAGCCAGTAGCGGATTTCGGTTTCGGTCGGATCGGGATTGCGCTCGAGCAGCGCGCGCGCGGCAATCAGGATGCCGGGCGTGCAGATGCCGCATTGCGAGCCGTTGAGCTCGAGGAACTTGCGCTGCAAGGGATGCAGCTCGTTGCCCTGGGCCATGCCCTCGATGGTGTCGACCTTGGCGCCGTCGGTCTCGACCGCGAGCACCAGGCAGGAACAGACCATGGTGCCGTCGACCATCACGGTGCAGGCGCCGCAATCGCCGGTGGCGCAGCCTTCCTTGGTGCCGGCGAGCATCAGCTCGTCGCGCAGCACGTCGAGCAGCGTCTGCTGCGCCTCGCACAGGTACTCGTAGTCGTCGCCGTTGACGGTGGTCGTGATGTGATACTTCTTCGACATCAGTTCTTCCTCGCCACTTCGAGCGCCTGCTGGGCGGTGCGCTTCGCCAGCACGCCCGCGACCTTGATCCGGTATTCTTTGGTTCCGCGCTTGTCGTCGATCGGGCGGCAGGCGGCGCTCGCCGCCGCCGCGAGCCGGTCGAGCGCCGCGTCGTCGACCTTGGTGCCGATCAGCGCGTCGGCGCATTCCTTCACCAGCAGGATCGTCGGCGCGACCGCGCCGAGCGCGACGCGCGCCGCGGTGCAGGTGCCGCCATTGTCGAGCGTGAGGTTCACGCCGACGCCGACCACCGCGATGTCCATCTCGGTGCGCGGCGTGAAGCGCTGATAGGCGTCGCCGGAATGCGGCGGCCGCGCCGGCAGGAAGAAGGAGACGACGATCTCGTCCTTGGCGAGCGAGGTCTTGCCGGGGCCGGTCGGGATCTGCTCGACCGGCACCTCGCGCGTGCCCTTGCTGCCGACGATGCGCGCGATGGCGCCGGCGGCGATCAGCGGCGGCACGCTGTCGGCCGCCGGCGAGCCGTTGCAGAGATTGCCGCCGATCGAGGCGCGGCCGCGCACCTGGATCGAGCCGATCAGCTTCACGCCGTCGAGCACGCCCGGCCAGGCCTTGGAAAGCGCCGCATGGCCCATGATCTCCATGCCCGGCACCGCGGCGCCGATGCGGAAGCCGCCGTTTTCGGACGCGATCTGTCGCAGCTCGGGGATTTTCTTGATGTCGACCAGGAGCGAAGGCTCGATCAGGTCGGTTTCCATCTGCACGATGACGTCGGTGCCGCCGGCAAGGATTTTCGCCGGCCCGGTGGCGCCCGCCAGCAGCGCGACCGCCGCCTGCAGCGTTTCCGGCGCTTCGTATCTCACATCCACGCGTGTCACTCCCCGTATGAACATTGGCCGCAACCGCTGCCGAGCAAATTTCTGTGATTTTGCGCTTGGGCTGGTGCGGCTTGGGATGCTCTTTTTATAGGACAGTTGGGGACAAGTCTAATCCGGCGGCGCGGCGCAAAGGGCTAGGGGCCCGCAAGGTGGATGCCGATCGCGCGATCATCGTCCGCGCCATAGGTCTGCGCATGCCGAACCTCGTCGCAGGCTCGAGGATGCAATGCAAGACACAACACAAGGATTTCAGGAAGCGTCCTCCGGTCTCGACGATTTCTCGACAAGCTGCCGTTCCACACCCTCGCCGCCGCGCGCTGGGAGGCGATGGACGCCGTGCGCCGCGGGATCGCGCTGGTGTCGCTTGGATCGCTGACGCTGGTCGTCATGGCGACGCTGGTGAAGTATCTCGGCGAGCGGCTGCCGGCGATGGAAATCTTCTTCTTCCGCTCGATGATCGGCTTTGTCCTGGTGCTGCGCGGTGCTCGTGGCGCGATCCGTTCGAGCCGCTGCGCACCAAACGGCCCGGCATGCATTTCGTGCGCGGCGCCATGGGCGCCGTCGGCAACGCCTGCTTCTTCTGGACGCTGACGCACATGCTGCTCGCCGACGCCATGGCGCTGCAGTTCTCCCGGCCGCTGTTCATGATCCCGCTGGCGATGATCTTTCTCGGCGAGATCGCGGGCTGGCGGCGCACCGGCGTCGCGCTCGCGGGCTTTGTCGGGATCCTGATCTATGCGCGCCCATTCACCGCGGGTTTCGAGCCCGGCGTCTTCGTCGGCGCGCTGGGCGCGCTCACCGGCGGCCTGGTTGTGATCTGCATCAAGCGCCTGCAGACCACCGAACGGACGCGCGTCATCATGTTCTACTACGCGTTCTGGAATACGCTGATCGCCGCGGTCCCGGCGGCGATCTGGTGGGTGACGCCGAACGCCTGTGAACTTGGCGATCCTGGTCTTGATCGGTTTCGTCGGCATTTCCGGCCAGGCGCTGATCACGCACGGCCTGTCGCAAGGTGCGGCGACAGTGTTAGTGCCGCTCGACTATTCGCGCATCGTGTACTCCGCCGTCATCGGCTATCTGCTGTTCAGTGAAATTCCCGGCCCGTGGAGCTTTGCCGGCATGGCGTTGATCGTCGCCGCCTCGCTCTATCTCGTGCTGACGGAGAACAAGCGGCAGGCAATCGTCCGCGCCGAGCCGGAATGACGCGGGTCCGCTGCTGCGATCACAGATAGAACTGGAGGTCACGCCGGCGGGCGGGGCACGAGAACCTGTCAGTCCAGCAGCGCCTTGCGCACGCGCGCGACCAGCGACTCCGGCAGCGCGTAGGCGTCGCGGACGATGCGCTCCATCTCCTCGCCCGAGGTCGGGTCGATCGTCAGCTGCAGCTTCGTGGTGTCGGCCAGGAATGCGGGGTCCTTCATGGTCGCCATGAACGCATCGCGCAGCGCCTGCCGGCGGTCGGCCGGAATGTTGGGCGGCGCGATATACGGCCGCGCCAGGATCGTGCTCAGGAAGATCACGTCGAGCACGCGGCGGTCGTCCGCATTCGGAACGGAGTCGTTCACCAGCGGAACGCTGGCCGGGACTTCCGGCATCTTGCGCGGCGCCAGCTGCGCCACGATGTTGAGGCTGCCGTCGGTGAGCCAATGCGGCCGCGCGGCCTTGATGCCCTCCATGTCCCAGACCCGGCCGGTGATCTCGCCGCGTTCGAGCGCAATCGCGGCCTCGCGCGTGCCGGGATAGCCGAGGATGATCTTCATCCGGTCGAGCCCGAGGATGTTCTTCACGGCGAGGGGCAGGAGATAGGTGTCGCCGGTGCGCGACGTGGCGCCGACGATGAGCCCCTTCTGCCGCACGTCCTCGAGCGTCTTGACGCCGGCCGCGTGCCAGGCAACGAGCACGGAAGCCGAGCTGACCGCGTTGCCGATCATGGTCATGTCGGGGCCGGAGAACTGCGCCTTCGATTCCGCGCCGGCGAACAGCGTGTCGAAAACCAGCGCGGAATTAACCGCGCCGAACGCGGTGCCGTCCTGCGGCGCGCGCTTGGCGAGATGATTGGCGAGGATCATGCTGCTTGCGCCCGGCATGTTGACCGGCAGCATCGTCGGGTTGCCGGGGATGTGGCGCGGCATGTGCCGGCTGATGGTACGGGCGAACAGGTCGTAACCGCCGCCGACGCCATAGCCGATGTAAACCGTGATGGTCTTGCCCTTGTAGAACTCGGCGACGCTCTGCCCTGACGCGGGCGCGATGCACAGCAGCGATGACGCAATCGCGAGTGACAGCAGTCGCGTAAGCATGGCGTTCCTCTACTGTCCGGTTCCCGCCTGCGGTTTGATGCCGGTCTTGCGGATGACCGCGGCCCATTTATCGATCTCGGCTGCGATGTGCCGTTCGAAATCCTGCGGCGTGCCGCCAACGAGGTTGATGCCGAGATTGTCCATGCGGGAACGGACAGTCGGGTCCTGCAGGCCTTGGTTGAAGGCCTGGTTGATTTGCGTGACGATCTCGGCAGGTGTTCCGGCCGGCATGACGAAGCCGAACCAGGTGTAGGCCTCATAGCCGGGCAGGCCGGCCTCGATCATGGTCGGCATATCGGGAAACCTTTCGAGCCGGCGCGAGACCGTGACCGCGAGCCCCTTCAACTTGCCGGCCGCTACGTGCTGGAGCGAGCTCGTGACATCGAACATGTAATCGATCTCGCCACCCAGCATCGCCACCAGCTGCGGCTGCGTGCCGCGATAGCTGATACCGACCGCCTTGATGTTGGCGTCGCTGTTGAACAGCTCGACCGCAAGATGCGGCGTGGTGCCGATACCGGGATGGCCGTAGCTCAGCTTTCCAGGATGAGCGTGGGCATAGGCGATCAGCTCTTTGACCGAGTTCACCGGCAACGTGGGCTTGGTCACCAGCACGTTCGGCGCGGAGCCCGCGAGCACGACCGGCGTGAAATGCTTCAGCGTATCGTAGGGCAGCTTCTGAAGCAGCGACGGGTTGACCGCAAAAACCGTGGTCACCATCAGAATCGTGTAGCCGTCGGCCGGCTGGCGTCCGACATATTCGGTCGCAATGATGGTGTTGCCGCCGGAGCGGTTCTCGACCACGACCGGCTTGCCCCATTGTCCTTCGAGCTTCTGGGCCAGCACGCGCGCAAGCGCATCGTTGCCGCCGCCGGGCGGATAGGGGACGACGATGCGCAACGGCCGATCGGGAAGGCGAGAGCGGGCGAAATCGATGCAGCCACAAGCACTAGCATCGCCAGCACAAAAAGGATTTGCCTCATCCGCTCATTCCCGCGAAAGCGGGAATCCAGGGGTCTTCTTTTGGATTTCGGGTCCCCGCTTGCGCGGGGACGAGCGCGAGATTGAAGCATTCAGGCGCTCCCTTGGTTCTTGTCGCCGGGCGGCCGCAGCACCACGAGTTCGTCGAGCGCGACAACTCCTTTCTCCTGGACGAGAAGCGGATTGATGTCGACGGCCTCGATCACATCGCCAAGGTCGCGTGCCAGCCGGCCGAGATTGACCAGCGCGTCGCACAGCGCGTCGATATCGCCCGGTTTGCGTCCGCGAAATCCTTCCAGCATCGCCCCGGCGCGGGTCGCGCGCACCATTTCGCGGGCGCGGGCGTGGTCGAGAGTTGCCGGCGCGAAGCTCACGTCCTTGAACAACTCGACCAGGACACCGCCCATGCCGAACATGACGACCGGACCCATTTCGACATCGCGCTGCACACCGAGCACGACCTCGGTTCCTCCGGCGACCTGCTTCGCGACCAGCATACCGTCGAGCGGTGCGGGCAGGGACCTTGCGCGTTCGGCCATGGCGGCGGCCGCTTGTCGCACGTCGCCGGCATTGGCGAGATTGAGATGCACGAGCCCGGCATCGCTCTTGTGCGGCAGTGCAGCCGACACCGCTTTGAGCACGACCGGGAAGCCGATTTTTTCAGCTGCCGCGACGGCATCGTCGGGGGTCCTGACCAGCCGCTCGGACGGCACGGGTATGCCGTATGCCCCAAGCAGCGATTTCGATTCGACTTCGTTGAGCGCAGTCGATCCGCTGACCGACGCGGCGCGATCACGCCAGCGGCGGACGAACTCGGTATCGGCCGGCGGCGCGGCAAAAGCGCCGGCGTAGAGCGGACGCGCGGCGGCACGCGCCAGCGTATTGACGACGCGCAGCGCGCGTTCGGTGCCGCGCAGCATCGGCACGTGCGGGATCTGTTCCCGCACCGACCGGCCATAGTCGGTCGGGCTGACCAGGAGCGGCGTGAACACGGCGACGGTCTTTCCCAGACCTTCGGCACGCCGCGAGACGCCTTCGATCGAAAGGAGATTGCCGAGCCGCCGATCCACGCTGCGATCGACCGGAAGGTCTTCGGCGACCAGCACGATGTCCACCTCCGGCGCATCGACCAGCGTGTCGAGGCAGGCTGCGTATTGCTTTGATGGAATGGTGCGGATGGTGTCGAGCGGATTGGAGACCTTCGCCTGCTCGAGGATCGCGCCGAGCGATGCTTCGGTGGCGTTCGACAGTGTGGCAAGGGTTGCGCCGGTCCGCTCGGCGGCTTCGGTGATGAGACTGCGCAACGCGCCGGAGTTGGACATGACCGCGATGTTGTGTCCGCGCGGCAACGGCAGGCGGGCGAGGAACTCGACCGCCTCGATGGCGTCCTCGAACGAGCTGAACCGGATGACGCCGGCACTGCCGGCGACGGCGTCGAAAGCCTCCGCGCTGCCCGCAAGCGAACCGGTATGCGCCAGCGCGGCGGCGCGCGAGGACTCTGACGCTCCGACCTTCACCGCCACGACGGCTTTCCCGTTCGCGTGGGCGCGCCGCGCCGCTTCAAGAAAGCGCTCGGCGTCGGGCACCCCTTCGATATAGCAGAGGATGACGCGCAGCTCCGGCAAGGAGGCGAAGTAGTCGATGAAGTCGGAAATCTTGCAGCCGAGCTGGCTGCCGCAGGAGGCGAGATAGGCGGTACGCAACCCGAGATCGTTGACGGCGCGGTTGATGACCGTCGCCATCGCGCCGCTTTGCACGACGATGGCGACCGGGCCCGGCATCGGCTGCTGCAGCGACTCGTCCGGCACGGTGGAGAAATTGGCCGCGCCGCAGGCAACGCCCATGCAGGTCGGGCCGATCACGGCGATGCCGGTGCGCTCGATCGCTTCGCGCAACTTGGCGCCGCGCTTGCGGCCGTCAGGATCGCCGCCTTCGCCGAAGCCGGCGGCATAGACGGTGGCGCTGCGGGCGCCGGCGGCGCCGCCCTCTTCCAAAATCTTCAGCGTGGTCTCGGCGGGTGTGAAGATCGCGATATGGTCGGGTGCTTCCGGCAGCACGTCGAGCGTCGGATAGCAGGGCGTACCCCAGATATCGCCGCGGTTCGGATTGACCGGAAAAACCTTTCCGGCAAACCCGAACCGCTTGAGATTGTCATAGACGCGTTGCGACCAGTGTCCGGGACGGTCCGATGCGCCGACCAGAACGACGTTCTTCGGGTGGAACAGATGCCCGATCGCGTCGTTCCGGCCGGACGATGTCATGCGTTCCGCGCCTTGCCGGCAGCTTTATGTCGACTAGACGTTCTCGACCTTCCGGAACGGACCGAGGCCCGGCCGGTACGACTTCTCATCCAGGAACTGCTTCATGCCGTGCTGCTCGCGGATCTCCTTGTCGTTCTTCGTCAGCGAGTCCTGCTTCGACTTCAGGTAATCGCGCGCCTGCTTGTCGTCCATCTTGCGCACCGCACGGATGGCTTCCTTGGTGTAACGAACAACGTTGGGATTGAGCTTGATCAGCTTCTCGGCGAGCTTGGTCGCTTCTTCGCGCAGCTTCGCCTTCGGAACGGCGAAGTTCACAAGCCCGATCTCGACCGCGCGCTTGCCGTCGAACGTGTCGCCGGTGACCGCGTAATACATCGCATGGCGCGGCGGCAACATGTCGGTGAGGTTCCAGCTCACCAGGCCGCCGGGGATGATGCCCCAGTTCACTTCCGACAGGCCGAACGTCGCGTCTTCGGCCGCGATCGCGAAGTCGCAGGCACAGAGCTGCGTGAACGCGCCGCCGAACGCATAGCCGTGCACCATCGCGATGGTCGGCTTCGGAAACGACGAGAGCCGCTCCCAGCGCCAGTTATGGCTGTCGTTGTTGGCCTTGTAGCGCGCCTCCGGGTTGTCCTGGGTGCCGCGGAAATAGAGCCGCAGGTCCTGGCCCGCGCACCACGCCTCGCCCTTGCCGCCGAGCACCAGCACCTTGGTCTGCTTGTCGGTGGCGAGCCAACTCAGGGCGTCGTCCATGTCGGCATGCAGGCCCGGGCTCATCGCGTTGCGCTTGTCGGGGCGGTTGAGCCAGACAAAGGTGATGCCTCCCTCGCGCTCGATCAGAATATTCTCGTAGGTCTTGTCGGCCATTGCATTCACTCCTTTCACTGTCATTTTTGATTGTTTATCCGAATGTATTGAGCACGTGGCGCGCGAGCGCCATGCGCATGATCTCCGGCGTTCCTTCGGTGATCATGTGGCTGCGCTGGTCGCGCCAGAGGCGTTCGACCGGCAGATCGGTGGTGAGCCCGATGCCGCCATGCACCTGCAGGCACATGTCGGCGGCCTGCCAGGCCATCTCGGTGCAGAAGAGCTTCACCATATAGGCTTCGTTCCGGTCGCCGTCGCCGCGGTCGTGCCGCGCGGCCGCACGGTGGACCAGAAGGGTCGCCGCCTCAAGTGCGACATAGGTGTCGACCAGGCGGAACGAGATCGCCTGCCGGCTGGCGATCGGCTGGCCGAAGGTCACGCGCTGCTTGGAATAGGCGGTCGCAAGCTCGAGACAGCGCCTGGTCGCGCCCAGCGCGCGCGCCGCCTGTTTGATACGGCCGGCGCCGAGCCACTTCTGGCCGAGGCTGAAGCCCTTGCCTTCCTCGCCGGCGAGGTGACTCTTGTGGACCCGCACATTGTCGAACACGATTTCCCACGGCGTCTCGCCGGTGATGGTCTGATAGCAGGTCGAGAGCCGCACGCCCGGCGTGTCCATGTCGAACACAAAGCAGGAGATGCCGCCGCGCGAGCCTTTGCTGCGATCGGTCGCGGCCATCAGGATCACGAAGTCAGCGCCATCGGCGCCGGTGATGAAGCGTTTCACGCCGTTGATGACATAGTGGTCGCCGTCGCGCACTGCGGTGGTGCGCATCGCGCCGGGATCGGAGCCGGCGTCGGGCTCGGTCTGCGCGAAGCAGCTCTCGCGTTCGCCGCGCGCGGTCGGCATCAGGTAGCGCTCGCGCATCTCGCCGCTCAGCGCGTAGAGCGGCGCGCGGATTTCCGGGCCGAGGATGCGCACCACCCGGGTTGGCAACGCCACCGTGCGGCCAAGCTCCGACCATACGATCGAGCGGCCGAGCACGCCCAGACCCTGGCCGCCCAATTCCTCCGGCACGTCGATCTGGTAGAGGCCCAGTTCCTTGCAGCGGGAGGTCAGCCGGGCCTCGATGTCGGGCTTGAGCTTCTGGCCGTCGAGGGAGCGGCCCTCGATCGGAATCAGCTCCTCGTCGACGAAACGCCGCACCATGTCCTGCAGCATCGTGAGTTCGTCGGGGAGTTCGACCTGGACGTTCACCTTCATGGGTGGTTGCAAGCGCGGCAAGCCTCCGGCCTGTTCAAGGGCGGGGCGGTTCAGGGTGTTGGAAAGAGGATTTCCGGAAATACCATGATGGGAGAGCGACAAGCGGTCAAGCTTGCCGCGGTTGTTCCGGCCCCTGCGCGGCCGGTCAACTTGTCAGCATTTCAGGCTTCACCTATCGTTTGCGGCGCAGGGATTTCCGGCGTCGCCCGCCGGTGGCATGGCGTGTGGAGGCGAGAGCGATGTTCCCGAAGAACGGCTGGTATGCAGCGATCTGGTCGAAGGACCTGACCGGCGAGCCTGTTGGCCGCACCTTCCTCGGCGAGGCGGTCGTGCTGTTTCGCGGGGCAAATGGCCGGCCGGCCGCGCTCGAGGACCGCTGCTGCCATCGCGCGGCGCCGCTGTCGCTCGGCGCGGTGAACGGCGACCACCTGCGCTGCGGCTATCACGGCCTGACCTTCGACGCCAAAGGTCAGTGCGTCGCGGTTCCGGGTCAGGACAGCGTGCCGTCGGGCGCGCGTGTGCGCGCCTATCCGGTCGCGGAGCGTTACAACGTGGTGTGGATCTGGATGGGCGATCCCGCGCGCGCCGACGACAGCAAGATCGTCGAGTTGCCCTGGCTTGCCGACAAGGGCTGGACGCTGACGCCCGGATACCTGCGCATCGCGGCGAATGCGCAGCTCCTGATCGACAATCTGCTCGACTACACCCACGTCGCCCATCTCCATACCAACACCATCTCGGGCGATCCGCGCGAGGCAACCACGCCGACCAAGACCGAACGGCTGAACGACGGCGTGCGCGTCGGCCGCTGGATGATCGATTTCAAGCCGCCGCCGTTGTTCGCCAAGGCCGGCGGCTTCGACGGCAATGTCGACCGCTGGCAGCACGCGACCTGGCGGCCGCCGAGCATCGTCTACATGGACGTCGGCGCCGCGAAGACCGGCACCGGCGCGCCAGAGGGCGACCGCAGCCAGGGCATCTCGATCTGGTCGACCCATCTGGTGACGCCGGAATCCGAAACAACCTGCCACTATCACTTCGGCTTCGCGCGCAACTTCCAGCTCGACGATGCGGCGATGTCGAAGCTGCTTTACGACGGCACGGTCAATACGTTCCTCGAAGACAAGGTCATGCTGGAGGCGCAGCAGAAGAACCTCAAGGGCGGCGCGATCGACGGGCTGGTCCATATCGGCGCCGACGCCGCGCAGATGCAGGCGCGGCGGATGCTGGACGAACTGGTCCGCGCCGAGGCGCGCTGAATGACGACAACCGCGAGGAATTTGTTGTAAGTTTGGGCGCTGGCGATCGTTCCCCGCCATTCTGGAGACCGCACGATGAGGCTTGGCTACTTTACGATGCCGATGCATCCGCTGCACCGCGACTGGGCGGAGACGCTGCAGGAGGACCGGCAGATCGTCATGCTGGCGGACAAGCTCGGCTTCTACGATGCCTTCATCGGCGAGCACCTCACCGACGCGAACGAGAACATCACCAACAGCCTGCTCTTCCTCGCGACGCTGATCTCCGAGACCACGAACATCAAGCTCGCAACCGGCACCACCAACCTGTCGCAGTCGCACCCGGTGCTGGTCGCCACCCATGCGGCGATGTTCGATCACCTCGCCAAGGGGCGCTTCATCCTCGGCGTCAGCCCCGGCAACCTGCGCACCGACGCCGAGGCGATCGGCAACCTCGACGAGGACCGCAACAAGCTGTTCGAAGAGGTGATCGACGTCCTTCTGGAAATCTGGACGCGCGATCCGCCCTACGACATCGACCTGCCGAACAACCGCTTCAAGGTGTCGACCGCGAAGACCGCACGGGTCGATATCGGGCTCGGCATCCTGGCGAAGCCGTACCAGAAGCCGTATCCGGAAATCGTCGGCACCGTGGTCGCGCCCTATTCCAAGGGCGTGATCGCGATGGGCCGCCGTGACTTCCATCCGCTCTCGGCCAACTTCCTGTTGCCGAAATGGGTCAAGACCCACTGGCAGAACTACCTGCAGGGCAAGGCCGAGGTCGGCAAGACGCCCGACATCAGCGAGTGGCGGGTCGCGCGCACGATCTTCGTGTGCGAGGACGACAAAGTGGCGGCGCGCTACGCCCGCCATGACGCGAACAGCCCGTATCTGTTCTATTTCAAGCAGCTCTTGGCGAAGTTCCGAGCGAGTGGACGGCTAGCGCTGTTCAAGGACAGGATGGACCAGCCGGATGCCGAGATCACCGACGACTATGTCATGGACAGCTTGGTCTGGTACGGCTCGGTCAACAAGATCGTCGATCACATCCTCGCCTTCCGCGAGGAGATCGGTGAGTTCGGCGAACTCGTTTATTGCGGCGTCGACTGGACCGACCCGGCGCTGTCGCGCCGCTCCATGGAGCTGTTGGCGACCGAGGTGATGCCGCGCGTCAACAGCGCGATCGGCACGTCGGTTGCGGCGCAATAGAAAAGACAGACAAAGCAGGGGATGTTCAATGCTGAAGCATTCGCGACGGCATTGCCTCGTCGTCGCTGGTGTCCTCACATTCGTCCTGCCGGCGGCGGCGCAGGCGCAATCGCAATCGCTCGAGGAGTTCTACCGCGGCAAGCAGCTCAGCATGGTCATCGGCTACCCGACGGGCGGCTCGAACGACATCTATGCCCGTGCGGTTGCGCGCCACATCGGCAAGCACATTCCGGGCAATCCGACCGTCATCCCGCGCAACATGCCGGGCGGCGGCAGCCTCGTTGCCGCGAACCATGTCTTCAACGTCGCGCCCAAGGACGGCACCACGCTGTCGCTGATCGCGCCGACCATTCCGCTCGAAGAGCGGCTGGGTGTGCCGAACGTCAAGCTCAAGACCGCGGAATTCAACTGGATCGGCCGCGTGGCGGCGTCGGTCAACATGACCTTCGTGATGGCGACGGTGCCGGTGAAGACCATCCAGGATACGTTCAAGCGCGAGGTGCTGCTCGGCGCCAGCGCGCGCTCGTCGACGGTCGCGATCTATCCGGCGGTGGTCGCCAACGTCACCGGCGCGAAGTTCAAGCTGGTGATGGGCTATCCGAGCTCGACGGCGTCGATGCTCGCCATGGAGCGCGGCGAGGTTGAAGGCCATTCGACCAGCCTCGAGGTCGTGCGTGCGACCCACCCCGAATGGCTGCCGGAAAAGAAGATCACGGCACTGGTGCAGTATTCGCTCAAGCGTCATCCGGAGCTGCCGGACGTGCCGATGTCGTGGGAGCTGGCGCAAAACGACGACGATCGGCAGATTCTGCGCATCGTCGCCAATGCGACCGAGGTCGGGAAGATGATATTGTCCACGCCCGACACGCCGGCCGACCGTATTCAGGCGCTGCGCCGCGCTTTCGATGCCACCATGAAGGACCCTGCGTTCCAGGCCGAGCTGAAGGCGCAGCGGGTCGAGCTTGGGCCGATGCCGGGGGAAGAGCTGCAGAAGCTCGTGATCGAGCTTGGCACCGTGTCGCCGGCGATCATCGACAAGGTCAAGGCAATCTATCCGCTGAACTGACGGAGACTGTCATGCGTCGATCGCTCGTGCTGGCCGCCATCGTTCTGCTGTCGCCCGCGGTCGCAGGCGCGCAGTCCGTCGAGGACTTCTATCGCGGCAAGACGATCACGGTGATCATCGGCTACGCGCCG
The DNA here is from genome assembly GCA_963720385.1 of uncultured Alphaproteobacteria bacterium. GTDB lineage: Bacteria > Pseudomonadota > Alphaproteobacteria > Rhizobiales > Xanthobacteraceae > VAZQ01. Next base: position 321,644 of record CAVRFL010000010.1, read on the forward strand.
GGCGCGTCCAACGATTTCTACGTCCGCGCGGTCGCGCGCCATATGGGCCGGCACATCCCCGGCAATCCATTGGTGCTGCCGCGCAACATGCCCGACGGCGGCAGCCTGGTCGCGGCCAACCACATCTTCAACGTGGCGCCGAAGGACGGCACCACGCTTGGCCTGATCGTGCCGACCGCGCCGCTGGAGGAACGGCTCGGCGCCTCGAACGTCCGCTTCAAGGCTGCGCAGTTCAACTTTATCGGACGGCTCGCGCCGACGCCCAGCGTCACCTTCACGGTGGCGTCGTCGCCGGTGAAGACCATCCAGCACGCGATGGAGCGCGAGGCCAGTTTGGGCGCCACCGGGCGAAGCTCGACGGTTGCGATCTATCCGAGCCTGCTCAACCACGTGGTCGGGACCAAGTTCAAGCTGGTCATGGGCTACAAGGGATCGGCGGAAGCGATGCTCGCCATGGACCGCGGCGAGGTCGAGGGACACACCACCACCTGGGACGGAGTCAAATCGCGCGCCGAGCAGCACTTGCGGGACAAGACCATCAACATGCTGGTGCAGTACGGCCTCAAGCGGCACCCCGAGCTGCCCGACGTTCCAACGTCGGTCGAATTGGGGCGCACGCCGGAGCAGGTGGAGGCGCTGCGCATTTTTGCCAACGCGACCGATGTCGGCCGCTTCATCCTGTCGACGCCCGACACGCCGGCCGAGCGCATCCAGGCGCTGCGCCGGGCTTTCGACGCCATGGTCAAGGATCCCGAGTTCATCGCCGACCTGAAAAATCAGAAGCTGGAGCATGGCCCGCTGTCCGGCGAGGAGCTGCAGCAGCTCGTGGCGGAAGTCGCCAACGTGTCGCCGGCGACCATCGAGCGCGTCCGCGGCATCTATTCCGCGAACTGACCCGCCGCCCGTGCTAGTGTGGTTTGCTGTTGAGTTGACCCGGCAACCTTCCGCTCGTCCCCGCGCAAGCGGGGACCCAGGAACAAAAAAAGATTTTGGATTCCCGCTTTCGCGGGAATGAGCGGAGGATGGAGCCGTTCAAAGCAGGACCTGAGCTGGAACATGGACGACGTGGTTGCCAAGACGCGGAGCGACACGCAGCCGCGCCTCGATCTGCAGGAGCACCTTGCGGACCTCGAAGCCAGGGGCTTGCTGATGCGGATCGATCATCCGGTCAACAAGGACACCGAGCTGCATCCGCTGGTCCGGCTGCAATTCATCGGCGGCCTCCCGGAGACCGAGCGCCGCGCCTTTCTGTTCACCAATGTCGTGGACGGGGCGGGGCGCAAATACGACATGCCGGTGGTTGTGGGCTCGATCGCGGCGTCGGCGGAAATCTATTCGCTCGGCATGCGCGCCAAGGTCGAGGACATCGGCAGGCGCTGGATGGACGCGATCGCGCATCCGATCCCACCGATCAAGACCAATGCCGCGCGCTGCCAGGAGGTCGTGATCACGGGGGACGATCTGCGCAAGCCCGATGGCGGGCTAAAACTCCTGCCGGTGCCGATTTCCACGCCCGGGTTCGACTCCGCGCCTTATCTGAGCGCCACGTTCTGCGTCACCAAGGATCCCGATTCCGGCATCCAGAACGGCGGCACTTATCGCGCTGCTTTGAAGGCGACCGACCGGCTGGTGGTGCGCATGGTGGCGCGCGCCGGCGGCGCCGGCGGCTACCTGCATTGGGAAAAATACAACAAGCGCAAGGAGCCGATGCCGATCGCCATCGTGGTCGGTGCCGCGCCGGTGGTGCTGTTCACCGGCGCGCAGAAGCTCGACGTCGATCTCGACGAGCTCGGGGTGTCAGGCGGGCTCGCCGGCCGGCCGGTGCCGGTGGTCAAATGCAAGACCATTGACCTCAACGTGCCCGCCGACGCCGAGATCGTCATCGAGGGGCTGATCGATCCCGAGAAGCTCGAGCCGGAAGCGCCGTTCGGCGAGAGCAACGGCTATGTCGCGCTCGAAGCCTACAACATGCCGATGCAGGTGACCGCGATCACGCACCGGAGAAATGCGGTGTTCGCCTCGATCATCAGCCAGGTGACGCCAAGCGAGTCGAGCCTGGTCAAGAAGGTTGCCTACGAGCCGCTTTATCTCTCGCATCTACGCGACGCGCTCGCGATCCGCGGCGTGCGCCGCGTGGTCATGCACGAACCGCTCACCAATCTGCGCCCAGTCATCTTCGTGCAATATGCCACCGGCACGCCGCGCTCGGAGGTCTGGCGCGGCATGAACGGCGCGGCGAGCCTCAACGCCATCGCCGGCAAGATCATCATCGCCGTGAGCGAGGACATCGACCCGGACAATCTCGACGCCGTGATGTGGTCGATCGCCTATCGCTGCAATCCGGTCGAGGACGTGCACATCCCGCCCTATCATGGCGGCGTGCAGGGTTCGCAGTACTCCAACCGCGGGCTGGGCTCGAAGCTCCTGATCGACGCCACCATGAAGGGGCCGATGGCACCGCTCGCGCTTCCGAAGAAAGAATTCATGGAGCGCGCGCAGGCGCTGTGGGCGAAGCTCGACCTGCCGCCGATCACGCTGCGGCAGCCGTGGCACGGCTACGAGCTTGGCGACTGGATCGAGCGCTGGGACACCTGGGCGGCGCGCGCGGTCAGCGGCAAGTGGGAAGAGACCGGCAAGGAAACGCTGGCGCGCCAGCGCACCGGGCTCAAGCCGGAAACGCCGGCGCGCAAGGTTGATCCGCCCTCATCCTGAGGAGCCCGCCATAAGCGCGTCTACGCGCGTCTTTCGACGCGCTACGGCGGGCGTCTCGAAGGAGAGGGCGGCCCCGGCCGGTGGCCGCCTATGGTTCGAGACGCGCGCACGCAGGCCACTGTACCCTCGTGGAGCCCGGACTTTGCGCGCTCCTCACCATGAGGCGGAGCAAGAGCGCTGCCTTCTCTCGTTAAGTCGGCGCAACAATTGCACGAAATTGACGGATTGATTTTGCGGCCGTTCCCGTCTGTATGGCGGCAACGGAGAGGTCTTAGACGGTGACCAAGACTGCTGCGGAGATCGTGGCCGAGCATCGGGCCGGGGCGGCAACCCCCGAGGACACGATCGCGCAATGCTACGCGCGCATCCGCGCGCATGGCGATCCTGCGATCTTCATCAGTCTGCGCGACGAGGCCGATGCACGCGCCGAGGCGAGGGCGCTGGCGGACAGGCGGCAGGAGCGCCCACTGCTCGGCGTGCCGGTTGCGGTGAAGGACAATATCGACGTCAAAGGGCTGCCGACGACCGCGGCCTGTCCGGCCTACGCCTATGACCGGCGGCGGATGCCACGTCGGTCGCGCGCCTGCGCGCAGCAGGCGCCATCATTGTCGGCAAAACCAATCTCGACCAGTTTGCGACCGGCCTGGTCGGGCTGCGCTCGCCCTATGGCGTGCCGCGCAACCCCTTTGACGCCAAGCTCATCCCCGGCGGATCGAGTTCCGGTTCCGCGGTTGCGGTCGCGGCCGGATTGGTGCCGCTGGCACTCGGCACCGATACCGCGGGTTCGGGCCGCGTCCCGGCCGGGCTCAACAACATCGTCGGGCTGAAACCCACGCTCGGACTGGTCTCGACCAAAGGCGTCGTTCCGGCCTGCCGGACGCTCGACTGCGTGTCGGTGTTTGCGCTGACCGTCGACGACGCGAGCCTGGCGCTCTCTGTCATGGCCGGCCCCGATGCCGCCGATCCTTTTTCGCGCCCACGTCCCCTTGCTCCAACCGGACCGATGCCGCGAGGCGTCCGCCTCGGCGTGCCGCTTGCCGGCCAGCGCGTGTTCTTCGGCGACACCAGGGCGGCGTTGTCCTACGACGGCGCCCTGGCGCGGCTCGGCAGGCTCGGCGCTGCCATCACCGAAATCGACATCGAGCCGTTCTACGAGACCGCGCGGCTCCTTTACGAAGGCCCATGGCTCGCCGAGCGTTATCTCGCGATCCGCTCGCTGCTCGCGTCGGCGCCGGACGCGATCCATCCGGTGACGCGCGCGATCATCCTCGACGGCGCTCGCCCGACCGCCGCCGACGCCTTTTCTGCCTTCTACAAGCTCGAAGAATTGCGGCGGGTGCGCGACCACGTCTTTCGCGGGATTGATGTGCTCGCGCTGCCGACCACACCGACCGTCTACACCGTCGATCAGATGCTGGCCGATCCGATCCAGCTCAACAGCCGGCTCGGCACCTACACCAATTTCGTCAACCTGCTCGATCTGTGCGGGCTTGCGGTGCCGGCGTCGATGCGCGACGACGGCGCGCCGGCGGGCATCACGCTGCTGGCGCCGGGAGGGAACGATGCGGCGCTCGCATCGATCGGCCGCGTCTTTCACGCCGATACCGGCTTGCCGCTCGGAGCCACCGGACGTGCGCAGCCGCCGCTCGCGGATGTGCCTAGTGCGCCGGGCGCGGACGAGATCGCGTTGGCCGTGGTCGGCGCGCATCTCTCCGGCATGCCGCTCAACGGCGAATTACGCGCGCTCGGCGCGCGGCTCATGGCCGAGACCACGACCACCGCCGATTATCGCCTGTTCGCTTTGTCCGGCAGCAATCCGCCGAAGCCGGGCATGCTGCGGGTCGCCGACGGCGAGGGCGCCGCAATCGTGGTCGAAGTCTGGGCGCTGACCGCGGACGCGTTCGGCCGCTTCGTCGCCTCCGTTCCGCCGCCGCTGTCGATCGGGACGGTCCGCCTGGCCGGTGGCGGCACGGCGAAGGGTTTCCTGGTCGAGGCGAGGGCGGTCGAGGACGCGCGCGACATTTCATGCTTCGGGGGCTGGCGCGCCTTCGTGGCGGACAAGCGCTAGCCCTTCGGCTCGTCGATCACGCTGACATGGGCGGCGACGACAAACCAGCCGTCGGGGAAGCGCACCCAGGTCTGCATCTGGCGTCCGGCCTTGCCGGGCGACGTCGTGCGGTGGAACAGCGTGGAAGCCACCGCGAGATCGCGGCCGTAGGTCGTGATCACCGTCTTCGACAGCGCGCGCGCCAGGCCGGCCGGCGAGCGCACGGCGCGGAACGCTTCGATTTCCTTATAGCCGTAAAGATTTTCGCCACCGCCGTAACGGATGGTGCGCGGATCGTCGCGGAAGATCGCGTCGAGGGTCGCAACGTCGTTCGACACCAGCGCCTGCTCGTAGCGATTGAACGCAGCCGTCACTTCGGCCACGACCTCCGGCCGGTCGATCTCCATCCTTGCACTCCCTGAGCTAGTTTTTCGGCCTGGGCGCGGTGGCGACGCCTGCGCGTTCGAGCGCATGCGCGATCCGCAGCGCCACGTCCTCGCGCCACGGCGCGGCGATGATCTGCACGCCGATCGGCAGCGGCGTCAGCGGGATCGGGACCGCCGCCACCGGCAGGCCGATGAACGAGATCGGCTGCGTGTAGAGGCCCAGGTTCGGGCGCACCGGCATCTCGACGCCGTCGAGCACGAAGGTTTGCTGGCCGATCGCCGGTGCGGTGCAGGGCGTCGACGGCGCGATGATGGCGTCGACATCCTTGAACAGTTCGAGCACCTGCGTACGGTACCAGCGCCGGAATTTCTGCGCCTGGTTCACCAGCGTCGCCGGCACCATCGCGCCCGCGATCAGGCGGTCGCGCACCGCCGGATCGAAATCGTTCGCGCGCGTGCGCAGCCGTTCGAGATGCAGCGCCGCGCCTTCGGTGGCCGTAATGACATAGGCGGCGGCGCGCGCCCGCGCCGCTTCCGGCATTTCGATCTCGCGGGTGACGCCGATCGCCTTCGCGACGCGCTCGACGGCCGTGAGCGCCTCCGGGAACGCACCGGCGCGGAAATATCCGCCGGCGACCGCGATCTTGAGGCTCTCGCTGCCCTGGCCGATGAGCGAAGCGGTCGGCTCGACCGGCCGGTCGACGCAGACCGGGTCGTCGGGGTCGAAACCCTGCATCGCGTCGTAGGCCAAGGCGAGGTCGTAAGCCGAGCGCGCAAACGGGCCGACATGGTCGAGGCTCCCCACGAAGGGAAAGCTCCGCGCCCGCGACAGCCGCCCGTAGGTCGGCTTGAGGCCGAAAATGCCGCACAACGAGGCGGGCACGCGGATCGATCCATTGGTGTCGGAGCCGAGCGACAGCGGCACCAGGCCGCCGGCGACAGCGCCGGCGGATCCGCTCGACGAGCCGCCGGTCATCCGGGCGGGGTCGTGCGGATTGCGGGCGGGACCGTCATGGACGTTTTCGCCGGTGAAATCATAAGCGTATTCGCCCATGTTGAGAGCGCCGACGAGCACGGCGCCGGCCGCTTCCAGGCGTTCGATCAGCGGCGAGTTCCGTGCCGCGGGCTCGCGGTCGCGGTTGATCTTCGAGCCGGCGACGGTCGGCAGGCCGGCGATGTCGAACAGGTTCTTGACCGCGAACGGCACGCCCGCGAGCGGCCCCAGCCGTTCGCCGTTCTGGCGCGCGCCGTCGATGACAGCAGCCCGCGCCAGCGCGCGCTCCGCGACAACGGTCGTGAACGCATTGAGCGTCCCATTCTTCGCGGCAATGCGCGACAGCGCGCCGGCGACCATGTCGCGCGCGCTCGCCTGGCCGTCATGGACGGCGTAGGCGATCGCGCTGGCGGACGTCCAGGTGATGTCCATGCATGAGGTCCGTCAGGCGACAAACACCGGCGCCGGCTCGGTTTCGTCCGGGAGCGTGAATTCGGCGACATGGGCGCCATGACGCAAGGTGACCTGCAGATTGATCTTCACCGCCGCCTTCCAGTCCGGCTCGATCGGCAGGTCGAGCGCGCGGGCGGCGCTGTCGATCAGATCGTCAAGCGGATCGGACATGGTCGAGCGGGCTGCCTTGCTGTTCGAAGGTGGGATGCGGAATGGCGGCCAGGAGTTCGCGAGTATAGTCCGCTTCCGGCGCAAACAGCACCTTCTCGGTCGGTCCCTGCTCCACGATCCGGCCCGCGCGCATGACCAGCACGCGGTCGCACAGCAGCCGCACCACATTGAGGTCGTGTGACACGAAGAGATAGCTCATCCCAAGTGATTCTTTTAGTTCTTGCAACAGGTTAAGGACCACCGCCTGAACCGACACATCAAGCGCCGCGGTCGGCTCGTCGAGAATGACCAGATCCGGATGCAGCGCGATGGCGCGGGCGATGCCGACGCGCGCCTTCTGCCCGCCAGAGAGCTGGTGCGGAAAGCGGTCGAGCAACTCGAGCGGAAGCCCGACCTGTTGCGCGAGTTCCTCGCAGCGCGCGCGCACGGCGCCGCGGCCCGTGATGTCGCCGAGCCGCAGGATCGGGTCGGCGATCGCGCGCGCGGCGGTGAAGCGCGGGTTGAGGCTGTCGGTCGGGTCCTGGAACACCATCTGGATGCGTTTGCGGATCGGCAGCTTGGCGAATTTCTTCGCCGGTATCGCACCGATGTCCTCGCCATCGAATTGGATCAGGCCGTCGGTCGCATCGATCAGCCGCATGACCATGGTCGAGGTCGTCGACTTTCCGCAGCCGGACTCGCCGACCAGGCCGACGCTCTCGCCGCGGCCGACGCTGAAGCTGATGCCGTCCACCGCGCGGAAGGATTCCGGTTCCGGCGACGGCCCGCGGCGGAACATGCCCGCCAGCGATTTCCCGGCGCCCTGGCGGGGATATTCCTTGATCAGCTTCTCGACCACGAGCAGCGGCGTCTTGTCCGTGGCGATGGGCAGGACCTGCGCGGTCGGGCGCGTGATTGCGTCCTCGGGCAGCAGGTCCCGCAGCGACACGCCGGGGCGCGGCGTCGCGCGCATCAGCCGCCGCGTATAGGCATGCTCGGGCGCGGTGAAGACCGCGCGCGCGGTCGCCGACTCGACCACGCGGCCTTTCTCCATCACCGTCACCCGGTCGCAATAGGTTGCGGCCAATCCGAGGTCATGGGTGATCAGGATGGTGGACATGCCGCGCTGCCTGGTGAGTTCGACCACGAGGTCCATCACGGTTTTCTGGGTGGTCACGTCGAGGCCGGTGGTGGGCTCGTCGGCGATCAGGAGCTGCGGCCGGCAGGCGAGCGCCAGCGCGATGACGATGCGCTGGCACATGCCGCCGGACAGTTCGAACGGGTACGCGTGGTATCGTTCGCGCGGGCGAGCGATGCGCACCTGTTCGAGCAGTTCGATCGCCTTTTCGGTCGCGTCCTGCGACCCCGCTTGGACGTGCTGCATCAGCACGTCCTCGATCTGGCGGCCGACCTTGCGGATCGGATTGAGCGCCGCGCGCGGGTTCTGGAAGATCATCGACATTTCACGGCCGCGCAGGTCGCGCATGTCGGCTTCGTCGGCGGAGCGGATATCGAGGCCGCTGAACGTGATGGAGCCGTCGGCGATGCGGCCGGCGCGGTCGAGAATGCGCATCACCGCGTAGGAGGTGACCGATTTTCCGGACCCGGATTCGCCGACAATGGCAATGGTCTCGCCCTTGCCGACGGCGACATCGACGCGCTCGACTGCGCGCACGATCCCGCGCCGGGTCGAGAATTCGACGGTGAGATCACGAACGTCGAGCAGCGGCAGCGCGGCCATCGGTCAGGTCCGCCGCTGCGGGTCGACGATGTCGCGCAGACCGTCGCCCAGGAGGTTGAAGCAGAAAACCGAGACCATCAGGGCGGCGCCCGGGAAGAAGGCGATCCACCATTCGCCGGAGACCATGAAGGCGGCGCCCTCGGCCACCATGATTTCCCATTCCGCCGTCGGCGGCCGCACGCCGAGGCCGATGAACGACAGGCCCGCGGCGTTGAGGATCGCGTAGCCCATGGTGAGCGACATCTGCACCACCATGATCGGCATGATGTTGGGCAGCACCTGTGTCAGCACGATGCGCGCGTCGCCGTTGCCCGAGAGCCGCGCCGCCATGACGAAGCCGGCCTCGCGCCGGACATTGGCCTCCGCGCGGGCGATGCGGGCATAGAGCGGGAAGTTCACGATCGCGGTGGCAAGGATGATGTTCTGGACCGTATTGCCAAGCGCGGCGACGATGCCCATCGCCAGCACGAACAGCGGGAACGCCATGATGGTGTCCGCGATCCGCCCGACGATGCGGTCGGTCCAGCCGCCGAAGAAGCCGGCGGCGACGCCCGCCAGGCCGCCCATCAGGAACACCAGCGCGACCGACGCCACCGCGATGAAGACATCGAGCTGGGTGGCGACGATCACGCGGCTGAACACGTCGCGGCCGATCTGGTCGGTCCCGAACCAGTGCGCCGCCGAAGGCGGCTTGAGCGCCATCGCGGTGTTGCTGGCATAGGGATCGTGGGGAACGATCAGCGGACCCAATACTGCCGCCACCACGATCAGCAGGAACAATCCGAAGGCGAACGCAGTGACCGGATTTTCACTCAGCACGTAACGAGTGTGGCGCAGCAGGGCCGCAAGGCCGCTGGCACTCCCGTTCCCTCTCCCGTTTGCGGGTGAGGGCAGGGAGGGGGTCGAGGCAGCGATCTCGCTCATGCTTCGATCCTCACCCGCGGGTCGATCACGCCATAGAGGATGTCGATCAGCAGATTGAGCAGGACGTACATGATCGCCATGGTTAGCACGAAGCCTTGGAGCGGCGCGAAGTCCGACGCCACCAGCGCCTCGACCGCATAGGAGCCGATGCCGGGCCAGGCAAAGACCTTTTCGACCAGCACATTGGCGCCGAGCAGGAACGAGAACACCATGCCGAGCGTGGTGATGACCGGGATCATCGCATTGCGGAACGCGTAGGTGACAATCACGGTCGCGGGGGACAACCCGCTGGCGCGCGCCGTGCGCACGAAATCGGAGGCCAGCACCGCCAGCATCGAGGCGCGCGTCATCCGTGCGATCGGCGCGATCGAGAAGATGGCAAGCGTCAGCGCCGGCAGGATCAGCTGTTTGAGGCTCGCGACGAACACCTCGCCGTTGCCGGCGATCAGGCTGTCGATCAGGTAGAAGCCGGTCACCTGCGGCGGTGCGCTCAAGAAGGTGTCTAGACGCCCGAGCGGCGCCGGTGCGATCCCCATCAGGTAGTAGAAGACATAGACCAGGATCAGGCCGGTGAAGAACACCGGCAAGGACACGCCCGCCGTCGCCACCACGCGGCAGAGGTGATCGATGGGCGATCCGGGATTGGTCGCCGCAAGGATGCCGAGCGGCACGGCGATCAGCATCGAGACGAGCAGTCCGAGCAGGGTCAGCTCGGCCGAGGCCGGCAGCCGCGTACGAAGGTCGGTCGCGACCGGCTGGCCGGTGGTGAGCGATGTGCCGAGATCGCCGCGCGCGAGGTCGGCCACGTAGTTGCCGAACTGGACGATCAAGGGCTTGTCGAGACCGAGCTTCACGCGCACCTGCTCGATCGCCTCCTGGGTTGCGGCCGGCCCGGCGAAATAGGCGGCGGGATCGCCTGGCAGCGCGCGTGTCAGCAGGAAGGTGACGATGATCACGCCGATCAGGCTCGGCAAGGCGATCAACGCTCGCTTGAGGATCATCCGCAGCATCGAACTTATCCTCTGATGACGTGACCCGGTGTGACGCTGCTTCGCACGCCCACTTGGATCGTCATGGCCGGGCACTTGGCCCGGCTACCCACGACTTGCTTTGAAACGGAAGGAAGTCGTGGATACCCGGCGGCGAAGCTGGGCACAACGAGCTCGGAATGTCGTTACCCCTTGACGAACGAGCGATAGTCGAGCCGCCGGTGGAACCAGTACTGGTAGCCGGACACGTTCTTCTGCATCGCCACGTTCACGTAAGGCTGGAACAGCGGGATGCGCGGCATATCGGTGAAGGCGAGGTCGACGAAGCCCCTGACGTTGGTTTCGTACTTGGCGGCATCGTTGACGGCGGCGGCGTCGACCGCGGCGTCGACCATCCCGTCGAGATCCTTCGATTGGTAGCTCATTGTGTTGAAGATCGAATTCTTGCCGTGATAGCACCAGATGAAGAAGTACTCCGGATAGTCGAGCCAGCCGGAGAAAACGTTGGTGTATAGCGGCAGCACCTTCTTGTTCAGCTCCGTGCGCCAGGTCGCGCCCGGAATCTTGTTGATCGTGCACTTGATCCCGATCTGCGCGAGATTCTCCTGCGTCAGCACGCAAAGCGGCTCGTTCACACCCGCAAAGCCGAGATCGAACGACAGCGTCGTCTCGAAGCCGTTGGGATATCCGGCCTCTGTCATGAGCTGCTTCGCCTTGGCGATATCGGTGCTAAATCGATGTGGTTGCGGCCAGGCGACTTCGGTCTTTGAATCGACCGCCGCGCCAAACATCGGCTTCGACAGGCCGAACAACACCGCATCCATGATCTTCTGATACGGAATGGCGTAGGCGACGGCCTGCCGGACCTTGGGATTGTCGAACGGCGGCTTGGTAACGTTCATCCCGATGTACTGGATGCCGTTCGAGTATGGCGTCGAGATGATGTTCAGCTTCTGATTGCTCCGGAGCTCCGAGAAATCCTTGTTCGGCAAGTCGTAGGAGATGTCAGCGTCGCCGCGTTCGAGCAGCGCGCGGCGGTTGCCTGAGGACGGTACCATGCGCCAGACGACGCGACGCACCTTCGGCTGCGGGCCGCCCGCCCATTTGTCGAAGCGCTCCATGACGACTTCGGTGCCGGCGTTCCAGCTCACCACGCGATAGGCGCCGCTGCCGGCGGTGTTCTGCTTGGTGTATTCCAACCCCCACGGATCCTTCTCATTGGCGTGCTTCTTCACCAGGCCGGAATTGATGATGCAGGGCACGATCACCGCGAGATCGGGGATGGTCAGCCGGTCCTTCTTCAGGAAATCGACGCGGACGGTGTGATTGTCGAGCACGACGAACTGCTCGGGCTTGGTGAGTGAGCCAGCGCCCATCTGAAAGGTCGGGAAGCCGCCGACGGTGACGGCGCGGTCGAGCGACCACTTCACGTCGTTCGCGGTGACCGGGGAGCCGTCGTGGAAAGTCGCATTCTTCTTGAGCTTGAAGGTGACCGACATGTCGCCGACGTTCATGTCGTCGGCGAGCTCCATCTTGAAGCGGTCGCGGTCGTAATACGGCGTGCCGTTGACCGTCTTCATCTCGTGGCTGATGAGGCGGTCGTAGCAATTCCACGAGACTTCGTACCCGGGAACGTTGGTACCGACACCGTGGATGTCAATGTTGTTCGGCCCGCTCTCTGAGACGATCAGCAGCGTCTCTTGCCGCGCCTGCGCTTTGGCGGGCGACCAAATCGCGGGCGCGCTCACCGCGCTTCCCGCCGCCAACGCGCTTACGGATTTCAAGAAGTCCCGACGTTTCATGGAAGGCTCCCGGTGCTTGAAAACGGCATTCCAGGCTTCCATCCGCAAAGCTCGTGCCAGCATCGGCACGCGCGCGGTCGCAGGTCGCAAGCGGTTGAGCTTTATGGAAATTCTATCCCCAGCGCGCAGGCCGCTGGGCCTGCCGGAACGGGGCTGCCCAATCTTTAGGCAGTTGCCCACGAACGCCGCTAGGCAGAGCCATCCGGCTTTTCGGGCGCGCCGTCGTCATGGCGCACCGGCTCGTTCATCGCCACATCGCTGCGCCGCTCGTTGCTCATGGCCTGCCCGAGCGAGAAATAGTCGCTGTCGGTCGCCATCTGCGCCTGGCGCGCGAGCTCCTGCGGCCAGTGGCCGAGGTCGTAGCCGTGCCACGGCGGCTGCGGCGTCAGCGGCGGCAGGCCGAGGCGCTCCCAGATCGCCTTGGCGTTCTCCATGAATTCGCGTTTGGGCAATGCAACCGGCGCAAACGTGCCTTTGAGCGTCGCATTGATCAGCACCGCAGCGGTCTCGCCGCCGTCATGCGGGCCGCGCGGCCCGTGACCCGGATCCTTGTGCGGGACGAGCTTGAGGTCGTATTGCGGCTGGCACCGATAGGACATCGCCCAGAGCAGCGCGTCGGCGTTCTCCGGCTCGATATCCTCGTCCACCGCGATGATCCACTTGCCGGCAAAGCGATGCAGTGACGCCGCGCCATGCAGCGCGCGCCAGATTTCCAATTCCGGCGCGCCGCGCGCGAACTGGATCGCGATCACGGCATAGAGGCTGGTGAGCGGCTCGTGCATCGCCACGCGCTTGACGCCGCGGATCGACAGCACGGATTTGAGATAGTGCTGGAATACGGGCTCCATCGCCACGCGGCGGATGACGCTCAACTCGCTCGGCGTCACTTGGCTGATGAAGGAGGTGAGGATCGGATGGCGCCGCCGCGTGATCGCGGTGACATCCATGAAGGCGTTGTACTCTTGGAGGTTGACGTAGCCGTGCGATTCGCCGAATGGCGCTTCCGGCTCCAGCACTTCGGTGTTGATCAGGCCCTCGATCACGATCTCGGCCTCGGCCGGTACGAGCAGGTCGACCGTCTTGCAGCGCACCACATTGATCGGCCCGCCGGCGATCGCGCCCGCAACGGCAAGCTCATCGAGATCGTTGGCAAGCTTTTGCACCGATGCGTAAGACACCACCGGCGGACAGCCGACGACGACGGCGCAGGGCAGGGGCTCGCCGCGCGCCTTGCGTTTCTCCCAATGGGCGTAGATGCCGGCGCGCAGCTCCACCGACGGGTTCATGCCGAGCCGCTTCGGCGCCTTGAGCTGGCCGCGATAGTTGCCGACGTTCTGCACGCCGCTGTCGGGGTCCTTGGTGATGTAGTGCCCCGCGGAGAGATAGGGCGCGTTGTCCCATCCCGGCGTCGAGATCGGCACCGGCAATCCGTCGAGCGCATGGCCGTCCTTGTCGAGCTCGACGCCGGTGATCACGATCTCCTGGCACGGCGCCTGCTCAACCACGCGCGGCGGGATCGGGTTGGCGATCGCATTCACCCAGGCGGCGCCGATGTCCTCCAGCGGCTTGCCGAAGCCGGTGCGATAGACGGCGCGGTTCGCCGCCAGTCCGGCAACCAGCACCGCGGCGTCGTAGCGGCGCCCCTTCGAGTCGGTCGGCTGGGTGAACAGGAACGCCTTGCGATCGGCTTCCGGGATGCCGCCGCGATATTGCCAGCGCACCAGCGGGTGCATCTCGGTGTCTTTGTTGATCGGCTCGTCGACCACCACCAGCAGGTTCTCGCGCGCCAGCGCCAGCACGTGCTCGTGCAGGTCGGGATAGCTGCGCGCGTTCTGCGGCGCTCCGTCCCGATAACGCTCGAGCGCGGCGTGCAGCTTCTCAAGGGTGCGGTCGTCCATCAAACGCTCATGCGCCCCAATCGCTTATGCTACGTTAGCTGGTCGCGCAGCCATCCGGAGATTGCGAAGGCCCGGGCATCGTCGTTGAAGAAGCCGAGAACCTGCAGGCCGAGCGGCATCCCGTCGATCTCGAACAGGGGGAGCGTCAATGCCGGGATGCCCAACAGCGAGCTCGGCACCGCGAACTGCGCATTGCCGGTCGATTGCAGGCCCTTCGGCGCCGGACCGGTGGCCGACAGCGTGACGCAACCGTCGAATGACGCAGCAAGGCCGGCGTAGAGTGCGCGGATGCGGGCGCGCTCGGCCAGCGCGGCGCGATAATCGGTAAGCGTCAGCGCCTCGCTTTCAGCAAGCCGCGTCTGCATGACCTTGCTGAGCTTGGCGGCATCGCGATCACGCGCGCCGCGCAGGAACCAGCGCACCTCGAAACTGTTGATCTTGTTCGACAGCGGATGCGCGCCGGCGATGTCGGCTTCGACCGCTGCGATGTTGGCGTCGTCATGCCGCGTCGCAATCGCAATGCCGGCGTTCCTCAGCTGCTTCAGCGCCGCTTGCATCATTCGTTGTGCGGCGGGCTCGGCGTTCGCCCATCCCGCCGTTTCGAGAAACCCAAGCCGCTTCGGCTTGGCCGGCGCAGGGCACGTGTCGGGGCCAACGAGCCCCGGCGTTCCGACGTCGCCGCCGACCCGCGCGACGATCTCGTAGGCGACCTGCCAGGTATCCTCCAGCGTCGCCGCGATGATCCCGGTGCAGCTCTGGCTCTGGTAGTCGTGGCAGCCTTCGCGGTTGAGCGCATTCACCGACGGTTTGAAACCGTAGCAGCCGCAAAAGCTCGCAGGACGGATGGTCGAGCCGATCACCTGCGTTCCGAGCGCCGCGCTCACCATGCCGCATCCGACCGCGGCAGCCGAGCCGCTCGACGATCCGCCCGGCGTGTGCTCGAGGTTGAAGGGATTGCGGGTGCCGCGCGGTTCGGTGGCGGCGAATTCGGTGGTGACGGTCTTGCCGAGGACGACGGCGCCGGCCTGCCGCAGCGCCGACACGCAGGCGGCGTCCTTCTCCGAGCGCCAGCCCGCGAACAGTGGCGAGCCCATCTCGGTCGGCATGTCGGCGGTTTCGATGATGTCCTTGATGCCCATCGGCATGCCGTCGATCGGCGAGGCCGGCTTGCCGTTGTGCCAGCGCACGGTCGAGGCGTCCGCCGCTGCGCGCGCGCCCGCAACGTCGAATTTGACGAAGGCGCCGACGTCTTTCTCCCGGTTGGCAAATTCGGCAAGGCAGCCTTCGAGGAAATCGCGCGGGGTGCTCGTCCCAGCGGCAAATTGCCTGGCGGCGACCAGGAAAGGACGGGACGCCGGACGGTTCGTCGTCTCGGCAGCGAGCATGGTCATGCGTCCTCCAGCTCCAGCGCATCGGCGCGGCGCTGGCTTGCGATCATCGAGGTGCGCAGCAGGAACTGCCGGGCGCGCGCCGGATCGGCGGCGGTGGCGCGCAGATCATCGAGGTTGCGCTTGCGCACCTCCGGATCGCTCGCCTCCAGCCGTTGCTTGTTGGCGATCGACTGCTCCTGCACGAACTCGACCGCGACGGTGCGGCGCTGGCGGTCGTAGACGTCGAGCAGGCGATCGTGTGCGCCGTCGAGCAGGATGCGAGCGAGCTTGTCGGACAGATTGGCGCCGTCCTGCAGCCCGCCGTTCAAGCCCATTCCGCCGATCGGGTTGTTGATGTGTGCGGAATCGCCCGCGAGCGCGACGCGGCCCCTGCGGAAGGTCGCGGCGACGCGCTGATGCGTCACGTAGAGATTGCGGTGGATCACCTCGTAGTCATGCGGCGCCGGAAAGAATTTCTGCATCAGCGCCTGCACCGCGGCGTCGCTGGTCAGCTCTTCCTCCGGTGTGGTGGAGTCGGTCGGATAGACCGTGCGCCAGAGCCCGGGCGGGCCGTCGGCCGAGACCTTGAAGCAATTGCACCACGCGCCTGGGTCGGCGAAGTAGCTGCGGTAGCAGTAGCCGCGGTTGGCCTCGAAATCGAACGGCGTCGTGAACACGATGAACCGTTCGGGCCAGGTGAAGCCGTCGAACGCGATGCCGGATTGCTTGCGCACGGTGCTGCGGCCGCCGTCGGCGCCGATGACGTAGGCGCCCTTGTGGGTCTTGATGCCGTCGGGGCCGCGCACGGTTACGTTCGCGGAGTTGGCGTCCTGCGTGACGTCGGTCACGGCATAGCCGTACATGACCTCGACGTTTGAAATCTTCTCAACGCGTTGCAGCAGCAGCTTGGCGGTCTTGAACTGCTCGCATTGCACCACGAACGGATGCCGCGTATCGTTCTTGAGGATTGCGTGATCGAACTCCGCAACCAGCGAATCCGTCGGCCGGTCCCAGAACTGGAAGATCGGGGCCACCAGCCCGACCCGCGCCATGTCGTCGGCAAGCCCGTCGTCGCTGAGGAGGTCGAGCGTCGCCGGATGCGTGGTGGCGGCGCGAGGGTCGGCCTGCGGACTGGGATTCTCGTCAAACAGCCGCACCGGTATGCCCTTGCGTCCGAGCAGCCAGGCGCACAGCAAACCGACGGGTCCGCCGCCCGAGATCAGGACGCGCCGGTCTTCAGTCGCCATAGGATCGCTTCATGAGATCGCTTCCGTTTCGCGTCGTTCTTACTTCTTGCTCTCATCGTAGTAGTGAATCTCATAGAGCAGGCAGCCGCGGTCGGATTTGAACGGCCCGTGATAGACGCCCGGCGGCCGGCAGGCATATGTCGGCGCCTCGAAGCTTTCACCGCCTTGACCCTTGGTGTCGTTGCCGACGATCAGATCGCCGGAGACGAGATAGACCTCCTCCCAGTGGTCGTGCACGAACGGTGCGGTTGTGTACACGCCCGGGTCGAAGCGCAAGAGCCGCGTGCGGCTCCCCATCTTGCGGGTCTCGTCGAGATCGCTGGCCAGCGTCTTCTGCTTGATGCCGGCCGGATAGCCCGGCGGGGTGAACCAGCCGTCGTTCATGTCGACACGCTGGAACTCGAGATGCGGCTTGTTGAACGGCATGGCGATGGTCCCGGTGGCGGTGGCTGCGCGATGGTCGCGGCAGGAGGCGAAAAGGTCAAGTCTGATGGTCTTCGACCGGAGGCAGCGCCAGCGCGCGGTCGACCAGGGCGGTCGCGCGCTTGAAGTCGTAGTTGCGATAGACGTTCTGCTTCACCACAACCGACGAGCCGCCGTAGAACTTCTCGTATTGCTGGTGGCGGCTGCCGAATTCGGTACCAAGGAAATCCCACAGCATCCGCACCAGCGCGGTGCGTGACCGTGCGTCCATCGAGCCCGAACGCATGTAACGCTCGATGAAAGGCGCGATCTCCGGATTGTCGAAATCGGTCACGGACGACGGCAGCGAGATCACGGACGATGAGACGAGCTCGCGGATCATTTCGAGCATCCGGCCGTTGAACTCCGATTGCATCGCCATCGCCGCATAGAGCGTCACTTTGGACGGCCAGAGCACGCCGTTCTCGATCGGCGCGTTGGTCTCATGCGCGAGCAGGAGGCCCTCGTAGATCGATGCCAGGGCCGCGAGCTCGCCCATCGCGATCTGCACCGGCGGCTGTGCAGCGGTGCCGATCATCTCGATCATGCGCTGCGCGAGCCCCATCATGAAGCGCAACTTGGTGACGTAGCGCACCTGGGCCTGGTGATTGCCGTAGATGTGCGAGGGCGTCTTGAACCACTGGTCGCGGGTGAGCTCGATGTTGCGGTAGATGAAAACGTGCTCCCATGGCACGAACACGTTGTCGAACACGACATAGCTGTCGGACTCGTCGAAGCGGCTCGACAGCGGGTAGTCGAAGGAATTGTCGGCGCGCAATGCGAACGGCCGGCGCGGAAAGAGCTTCACGCCCGGCGCACACACCGGGATCACGACGCAATTGGCGTAGTTCTCGTCGCCGGGCTGCAGCGGATGGATGCAGCTCAACTGGATGTAGTCGGAGAGGGCGCCGCCGGTCGCGACCTGCTGGGCGCCCGCGATCACGATGCCGCCGTCGCGCTCCTTCACCACGCCGGCATGGAGCGTCGGATCGCTCTGCTTGTGGGCGGGCTTGCTGCGGTCGATCTGCGGCGGGACGATCGCGTAGCTGAGATAGAGGTGCTGGTCACGGGCGCTCTCGTAGAACGAGACGACGTTGTCGGCGAACCGCTGTCCGCCGGCCGCAAAAACGCCCGGCACCGCCGCATAGCCGCAAAAGAAGCCCGCCACGTGATCGGGCGTACGCCCCATCAGCCCGAAGGTTGCCTCCGCCCACGTCTCGGAGAACAGCCGGCGTGCGCGCAGATCGGCATGCGTCCTGGGGATTTGGTACGCGCGCAGCACCGGCTCGCCAGTCTTCGGCGAGGTGAACGTCATCAGCTCGCGGTTCTCCGGCGCCGCCGCGATGTCGTAGAGCCGCGCCACCGAGCGCGCCGCCTCGCGGAATGCGGGATGCCGGGTGACGTCGGCGACCCGCTCGCCATCGACGAAAACCTGCCGCCCGTCGTCGAGCGACTTGAGATAGTCCGATCCGCTGCGCATGCCCAACGCTTTGGTCCTTGTTACTGTGCGCTGTTGATCTTCTTGACCAGCTCTATCACGTCGGACGGCGAATTGTAGAGTTGCTCGACCAGTTCCTGCATTTCGCCTCCCGGCACCGGGGCGATTTCCAGCTTCAGCTTGGCTGCTTCGGCGCGTAGTTCGGGGTCCTTCATCATGGCCAGGAAGCCGGTGCGCAGTTCGTCCACGCGCTCCGCCGGCAGGTCAGGCGGCGCGACCAGCGGCCAGGCCAGCACGACGTCGGCCGACAGGAAGTCGATCGCGCGCTTGCCGGTCTCGGTCGGTACCAGATCGCGGGCAACCGGCACGTTCGGGAGATCGCGCGTGAACTGCGCCAGCAACGTCAGCGTGCCGTCGTGCAGCCAGCTGGATGCGCGATTCACGATGCTGCCGACGGTCCAGCCGCAATAGCCTTCGACCTCGCCGCGTTCCACCGCCAGCGTGATCTCGTTGCCGCCGGGATAGCCGGACACGATCTTGAACTTGGTGCCGAGCAGCTCATTGAACGCGCGCGGATGGGTCAGCGTCCGCGAACCCGGCCCGGTCGCGCCGACCACCGTTTCGCGCTTGGTGACGTCGGCCATGGTCCGCACCGGCACTTTGTTCCAGGTGGCGCAGACGATGTTGTCTTTCGTTCGCCCGCCGATCCAGTTGAACCGGCGCGCGTCGTAATTCGCCTGCGGATTACCGAGCAGCGGCTCGAGCACGACGCCGCCGCCGACCACGCCGAGCGTGGTGCCGTCCTTGGGCGCAGCGTTGTAGAGGTTGAGCGTTGCGACCAGGCTGCCGGAGCCCGGCATGTTGCGCACGATCACGCTCGGGTTGCCCGGCAGGTGCTTGCCGAGATGGCGCGCAAACAGTCGCGCGGTCGCGTCATAGGTGCCGCCGGTGGTGAAGCCGACCACGATGGTGATCTGCTTGCCTTGATAGAACGGAGTGCCCTCCGCCTGCGCCGCCTCTGGCGTGGCAGCAGCGATGGCTGCGGCAATGGCAAGAGTCCGAGCATGCGGCATGGTGTCCCTCCAGGCTCAGGACGTAACGCGCCGGGCCGCCATTGTCACGCCGGCCGGCATCTCGGCGATCAACCGCCCAAAACCGCGGACCGGCTCGCGGATGCCGAGATGGCGCTGGATGTCCCAGCATTGCACCGGCACCGCGTGGAACACCGGCACGCCCAGGTCCAGTTCCAGCCGCTCGATGATATCGAGGGTCGGCCAGGCCGGCCCGAGCATGTAGACCGCCTCGGCGGATTTGTTGCGGCTGAATGCGTCTTTGATGAAGTCGTAGACCGTGCCGCTCGGCAGTTCCGGCACTTTGTGGAAATCGACGTCGATGCCGGCCATGTCGAGGCAATCGAAGCCGGCGTCCACGAAATATTGCCCGTAGATCTTGTTGATGTCGCCGCGGAAATAGGTGGCGCCAAGGATGCGCGTCACGTTCAGCGCGCGCATGGCGTCGATGTTGCTGGTGCCCGAGGTGAAGACGCGCGTGTTGTATTGCGCCTCCCAGCGGCGGATCAATTCCTGTTCTTTCGCATAACCGAGCACCATGAACGGCGGCGCGCCGGACGGATTGATCACATCGACGCCCATCCTGGCGAATTCGGCGACCTTCGCTTCATAAGCGGGAATTGCCGACTGGAATTCATCGAGCGCGCCGCGTTGGACGTCGAGCGCCAGCGGAATGAGCCGGATGCCCTGTGGCAGAATCCGCAGCAAATCCTCGAAGCCGCCCGTGCGCTGGGTCGGGCGGACGATCCCGACGGTGCCGCGTGAGCCTTCCGACGCCATGCCTCGCTCTCCTATTTCGCTGCGGCGCGTGCGAGCAGCTCGCGCAGGCGATCGACCACCGGCTGCGGCGTCGCCTCGACCTGACGGACCAGGTCGGCGAGCTCGCGCCCGCCGATCCAGTTGGTGTCGAGGCCCACTTTCCTGGCGTCGCTGAGATACTGCGCGTCGTTCATCGTGGCGGCGAAGGCGGCTTGCAGCGCCGCGAGGCGATCCGCCGCCTCGGTGACGACGGCCAGCGGGCGCGCCATCGCAAATTTCGCGGCATAGGTGCGCAACACCGCACGATCCGCGTCATTGGGCGCCAGCTCCATCGCGGTCGGCACGTCCTTGATGACGGCGAGCCGCTCGGTGCCGTACTGGATCAGGATGCGCACCTTGCCGTCGCGCAGCCAGTCGGCGCGATTGACGGTGAGGTTCGAAAGGCCGGTGTTGTTGCCTTGCACTTCGCCGCGCTCGGCGGCGATGTTGATCTCGTTCTGACCTTGATAGCCGGTCACGGGCTTCATGCGGGTTCCGGCGATCTGATTGACCAGCATCGGCAGGATGAAATTGTCCGCCGTCGATGTGGTCGCCCCCATCAGAATCGTGGCCGTCTTCAAATCGTCGATGGTCTTGGCCGGCGCAGCGTGCCACACCCAGGTCACCTGCGGCTCCTGCAGCGGCGTCCCGAGCCAGCCGAAGCGGCCGATGTCGAACTTGATGTTTGATCCGTCGGGCGAGAGCAGCCGCAGCCGCGGCTCGATCGGCACATTGCTGGTCGGCATGCCGAGCACGGTGCCGTCGCGGCGCGCGACATTGTGCAGATGGTTGGTCATGATCAGGCCTGTGGCGCCCGGCATGTTGCGCACGACCATCGCCGGATTGCCCGGAATGTGCCGGGCCATGTGATTGGCGATCAGCCGTGCCACCACGTCATAGCCGCCGCCCGCCGCGGCCCCGACCAGGATTTCGACGGTCTTGCCGCGATAGAAGTCGGCAACGGATTGGGCGCGCGCGGGCTGACTTGCGATTGCTGCGAACAACGCTGCTCCGATGAGGCGCAATGGAGCCGCGAGTTCTAACCTCTCCCCGCGTGCGGGGAGAGGTCGGCGAGTGAAGCGAGCCGGGTGAGGGGGAATCTCCGCGAGTTCGGAACAGTCGAAACATGCCCCTCACCCCAACCCTCTCCCCGTGAAGAACGGGGAGAGGGAGCAGACCGAGCGCGCGGCTCGTACGGAGTGAACAACAACCGCATCACCTCATCTCCGACAGTGACGCAAGCAGCCGGCCATGGCCGCGGATCGGGTCCTTGATGCCGAGCGCCCGGAATGCGGCGAAGAAATTGGCGTGGGTGTAGCAGACGACCGGCAGCGAATGCTCGCGCTCGAGCGCGTCGACCGCTTGCGCCGCCTGCCATTGCGGGCAGGGCAAATAAAGCGCGTCGCAGGCGCCGGCGCGATCAAGGACGCGGCCGGCGAACGCGTGGATGTCGGCGGGCGGCAGGTTCTGCATGTCCTTGAACGGCAGGTCCCTGCCTTCGGCGCGGGCGATCTCGAAACCCTGCGCCGTGAGATAGGCCGACAGCGCCGCATTGTGCCGTTCGGGATAGGGCGACGCGATCGCAATGCGGCGCGCGCCGACGTGCCGCAGCGCTTCCATGCCGGAGCGCACGCCGGTCGTCGCCGGCACCTTCGCGACCGCTTCGATGTCCTTGACGATCAAATCTTCAT
>CAVRFL010000011.1:0-185000 GCA_963720385.1 uncultured Alphaproteobacteria bacterium
TGGACTAGTGTGGCGGTTCAGAAGTTCGCCCTGCTTTGCGGCGGGGTTATTGCGAACTTCTGAACCAAGCCACACTAGTCACCTATTAAGGGCTGGTGTCCCTTTAAATCCGAAGTTCGCAAGGGCATTTGCAGCACGAGTGTGCGAACTTCGGATTCGGGACACCAGCGACGTACGCTTCGCGAGGAGCGGAAGTCCCTGTTGCAAGGTCGCGACCTTTGTGGAGCATGATCTTTTCCGAAAACCGGTGTCCACTTTTCGGGATCATGCTCTAGCGAGCCTATTTCACGGAACTACTACGAGAGAGAGGCATTTGGGGACCGTGGGCGTGGGGGAGTTGGGGCCGTGGGATCAGCAGATTACCGCTATCTATGACATCGACAGGATTGCCGAGCGCATCGACCAGGACGTGAATTTTGGTGGTCAGTCCGCCGCGCGATCGACCGATCGCTTGCGCGCCGTTTTTTTTCGTGCGCCGACGCTGTGCTGGTGAGCGCGCACGATGGTGGCATCGATCATCATATATTCGTTGTCGTGATCACTCGCCAACAGCTTGAAAATGCGCTCGAAAACTCCACTCTTCGCCCATCGGCCAAAGCGCTGATGGACGATCTCCAATCACCAAAGCGTTCCGGCAGATCGCGCCAGGGAATGCCGGCTCGGTATCGGTACAGAACAGCTTCGACGAACAGCCGATTGTCCGCCGCAGCGCCTCCCACATGGCCTTCGCGACCGGGCAGAGAATCCTTGATCCGGTCCCACTGGTCGTCGCGTAATGCATAGCGTCGCATCGGTCGGCCCCTCCTCAGGCCGACCGCCCATAAATCACCCAATTGCTGATTTGGGAATCCCCTAACTGAAGACAGGCCCTAGACAACGACCAAATCGGCATCGGCAGTGGCTCGGTTATAGCGGCTCACATGAGCTATCGCGGCGATACGCCCTCGACTGCGTAGATTCGAAACACGAACGAGCCACCATTCGGCTTGCCCAGTTTGCCAGCATCCATGTCCGCTCGGGGTCAGAAGCGGAAATCCTCAAAGCGAGCACAGCGACTCCGCTTTACCCCCCGAAAGCAGACGCGCGACAGTTCATCCTGACATCTGCGCAGCCGCTTTGCGACGTCGCAAGGCTGCTTCTCGCCCGCGGTCAGAATCCACACGCCTACCTGATCATGCGCCGGAAGGGCCGTGAGCAATTAGAGCTAAAGGCGCGGCTCGGAACGGCCGCTGGCTTGACGGTCAAGAACGATCGCTGCGGGAAGCCGGTCTTCGTCCCATGGAAGGCGTCAGAAAGTATAGCCGTGGCCTCGCCTGTTCGGAAGTCCGGGCGGCGGGTATCGAAGGAACAGCCCCGACCCGACAAGACGCCTGGCGACATGACACCGCTCGCCATGTGGTCGACGGCAGCCTCGTCCGTTGCGGACACTAAGGCGGTCCCGCCCGAGCTCGTGCCGCAAGACCCAACCGATGAGCCAGCAAGCGTGCTTTTGGAACGCATCCGGCAGAGCGTGCTGCTGCTCCCCGCAGCAGGCCGGCGTGGCTTCGCAAGAGCGGCGAAGCAGACCGGTGCGGAATGACGCCTCTGGCATGCCCATGCCACGCCGCATCGATTATTGATCGGAAGGCTTCCCACCAAGCAGGCCGCGGTTAAAGGAATCGGGCACGCTTACAACGTCCGATAGCGCCCGCGACAGTTCGTCCCTATCGACCTTGGCCATGATCTCTCTATGCCGGAGACGGTCTCGACGGGACCAATTGTCCATCGCCGCTCTCAAGTAACCCTCTCAGGTCAATGGATTCTTCAGAGCTAAGAGCGCGGAGGGGATTTAACTTCGGGATAGGACGACCTGCTCCAATCGTACCGGTGGGAAGGTCCGGCCACGAGTGCATACTGTCGCGGAGCCCATCCCGACCGTATTCGGGTGGCAGCTCTGAGTACTTCGGCAACTCAATCCCAAGTACGAAGCCATCGAGGAATGCCATGCAGAATGCCAGCAGCCATCGCGGCGCGGTACAGAGGACATGAGCGAACTTGGCGTTCTCGGTATCGCCCGGCAGACCTGCGACGACGACAGCATACAAACGATCAGGCAGTTGTGCCTGAGGCGCGCCGCTGAGCCCGAGATGACCAAGAGCCCGGTTCCATGCGATCGCGAGCGGTTCGTCAATTCGCGGATCGCCATGCAGGATGAGCGTCACCAGCTTCGTGGCATGGTCGCGAGCGGCTTGACGTCGCCATGCCATTTCCTCCGCTTCCCTATGCTTCCGTCCGGCCATCACGGCCGCCGTCAGTTTCTCCAAGCGAGACAGCCGCTGACTGCTTATGCGGGTCATTCCTTGAGCTCCAGCTTCAGCGAGGCTTCGATTGCCTCAATGCGCCTTGAAAGTTCCCAGACCTCGATCGCCCGCGAATAGCCCGAGATCATGCTGGAAAGGGCGGCTCCCTCACTAGGGGTGATCTGCCCATCAGCGATCGCGCCGCTGATCGCTGCCATTCCGTCGATTGCTTCGTCGGCGAAATCGAGCCGCGGGATGTCGATTTCGATCAATCGCTCCTTCGGCAAGAGTCGGTCGAGTAGAAACTTCAACATCTGCACATCGCCGGCCTTTGCCAACTCGATGCCCTTGCGGACGAGTTCTGTCTCCTCGTCAGCAAGGAGCGCCTGCGCGATTGCCGTTGTTCGATTTTTGGAGCCACGAGGGCGGCCCGGATTGCCCTTGGCAAAGGGTCGGCCTCGCGTTAATTCCGCGTTCTTTCGCGGCACGTCTTCTTCTGTAGTCATATCGTTTTCCTCCTCCCGTTGCGATATTTTCATTGGCAATCGCCTGCCTTAATTTCGTCATCCGGTCATTGTGCTCGAGACAGCGTCGCATAAGCGCGATCAGATATCTTTGTGCACGCCACTCATACTCCTCGAGGTCTGAAGCTCGCATGTGTTCGATAATCAGTTTCGACAGGCGCTCGGCCTCATCCAGTGAAAGTTCTCCATCCAGTGCGGCCTGGATCACCCGGCACCGGGCTTGGGCAGCATCCTGGCAGTCATTCAGCTTTTCCAGATCAATTGGACCACCGGCCGGCGCCGCGGAGGGATGATGCGATCCAAAACCAACTTGAGGGCACTCATGTCGCCGGCCTGTGCGGCATCGATCGCACGTTGAGTAAGCATTTCAGCTTCACCCTCGAGCAATGCCATCGCCGCTAGGGTTGTCTTATTGCGTGATCCTTTAGGGCGGCCGCCAGGATTGCCCAGATTCCGGGCTGAAACCGACCTCTACGAGTTTTAGCTACTTTCTTGCTCATATTTGCTGGCTCACTATTGAATGAGAGTTACGTTTTCTCTGATATTCGCCTGTTATTTCAGGTCGCTATTTCGCTCTATTGCCGCGTTTATGGATAGATGAGAGAGTGGTCGAGCAAATGTGCTCGGCCCAGGCTAGGCGCATGTCACGCTCATAGCCGCGCCCTCCAGCGGGTCTTGCCGGTTTTCTTCCGGCGCAGATTCGGGCGGGCGATTTGCGTCCGCACCGTCCGCAGCGGTCCCAGCGTTGGTCTTCAACGGGTTGGCGCGGACGGTCGGGCCGCTGCCTCGGCCGCTACCGTCCGCATCGTTGGCTACCGTCCGCAGGGTGCTGCCGCGAAGCCGTTGGCGGGATTGGATTTCGGCATGGGCGCGGACGATGCGGACGGTGCGGACGGTCGCGCCCCGGCATTTTCTGGCGCGGCAGGTCTGGGTGGTGGTGATGTGGATCGTGCGGGTCCGCGCCCGGCCCTCGCGTCGAAGCTGATCTCGATGCCGACCTTGCGCAGGAAGGTCGCCGCCCGGCGCAGCCGGCCCGCCAGCGCCCGCGGGCTGTCCGGCCAGGTCTTGGACTTGGCGACGCGCTCGCCCGCCACCTCGGCCAGGGCGCCCAGAAGATCCGAGGCGGTGCCCGTCCACTCCGTCCGCGTCGCCATCACGGCGCGCACGGCGGCGGCGATCGGGTCGGCGTCGATCACGCCCTCCACCGCCTCGTCGCGGTTGCCGTAATAGGCCGACCAGAAGGTGCCGGCGGGCCAGAGCGCCGTTTCGCAGGCCGTCGCCCACAGCGCGAAGTCCGCCATGCGCGGCAGCTTCTCCAGCCGCGTCTCGGGCAGCCGCTTGAGGCCCTCCACCACGGCGTCGAGCAGCGCGCCCAGGATGCGCGGGCGTTCGGCCTCGAACGCCGCCCAGAGTTCGGCCTCGGGCCGGCGGCGCTCCTCCGGGATCGGCTCCAGCGTCAGGAACACGGCGCGGTCGGCGAGGTCGGGCCGGGTGACGATGTCCTCGATGCCGTTCAGGATCACCGGCCGGGTGGCGTCGAACAGCACCTCGTCCTGATCGGTGTAGAGCTGGCGCACGGCGAAGCCGCCGCCGGTCGCCAGCCGGCAGAGCGTGTCGGAAATCCACGCCGGCAGGCCCGAGACGTTGTCGAAGGCCAGCACATGGCCGTTGCTGGCGGCGATGAACAGGTCGCGATCCTCGCGCGGCAGGGCGCGCAAGGGCGCGGTGTTCGGATCGAGCAGCGCCCGCAGGATCGCCGAGAAGGTGGACTTGGCCGATCCCTGCTCGCCCGACAGCACGATCACCGGATAGGGGCCGCGATTGCGCAGGACGGCCAGCGCCCAGGCGACCACCAGCACGAAGTCGCGTCGGACTGGACGTTGAGGAAGGAGCGCA
This sequence comes from uncultured Alphaproteobacteria bacterium, assembly GCA_963720385.1. Lineage (GTDB taxonomy): Bacteria > Pseudomonadota > Alphaproteobacteria > Rhizobiales > Xanthobacteraceae > VAZQ01. The sequence continues at coordinate 4,700 of CAVRFL010000011.1, forward strand.
GCGTCTCGATCGATCCGCCCGGCACCGGCATCGGCAAGGGCTGCATCCCGGCGGCGCGGCGGAACCGCACCGGCGGCTTGTCGATCACCCGCCAGCCGGTGGCGTCGATCTCGACCGCCCGCCAAGCCGTCGTCGCCGAGGTCGAGATAGAGCCGCCCGTCGAGCCCGCCGACGCGGATGTGGACCGACACGCTCGGGCGCGTCGAAATGCGCCTTGGCCTCGATCACGTTCAGCGCCGATTGCAGCGCCTCGGAACTCGGCGCGCCCTGCGTTGCCTCGAAGAAGCGCCGTGCCAGCCAGCGGCGGAAGCCCTTGCGCGGATCGGCCAGGTCTCGCGGTGGCCGTTGATGTCGAGATCGGCGAAGCCGGTGCCGTCCGGCGCGTGGAACAGCTCGGCCGCACTGCGCGAGGTCGATCAGGATGTCGGCCTGCGTCGGTCCGCGCCCGCCGGTATCGCCGCTCTCCTCGGCGATGGCGTCGTCGAGCGCCGTCACCCGGCAGCCGGCCTTCTTCAACTGCGCGCGCAGCGCCTCGAACGCGGCGCGGTCGTCCTTCTTCAGCGCCGCGAGGCGCTCCAGAACGTCGGGCGCAAAGGGCGCGCCGGGATCGGTCGGCGGTCTTCTCGACCAGGCCTTCCAGCGGATCGCGGATATCCTCGGCTGCATCGATGGCGGCGGCGATCAGGTTCTCGGGGTCGTTCGGATCGTCGGCGTCGCTCATCGCGCGCCTCCCTCGATGCGAGGCGCGCGGCGCACGCAGCATGTCGTTGAAGTCGCAAGCCCTGCGGCGGGCGGGCGATGCGCACGCGGCGGCCTTCGCGCTTCCAGCGCCAGGCGCACTCGCGGGCCGCCGCCTCGCCGGGTTCGTCGCCATCGGCGAGCACGATCACGTCGCGCACATCGCGGGCAGATCGAGGGTGCGCAGGCCGGAGGTCGAGAGCGCCGCCCATGCCGGATGGCCTGTCGCCTGCATGGCGGCAAGGCAGGTCTCGATGCCCTCGCCCACCATCAGCACGGTTCGCCAGGATCAGCGAGGCGAACCGCGCCGCCCCGGCACGGGCCGAGCATCATCTTCTGCGGATCGACCGGGGCCTTGCCGCGGCCGTCGTGGGCGAGGAAGGTGCGGTGGATCGCGAGCGGCCTGTCGTCGGCGCCCGCCGTCACCAGCGCGACCATCGCCGGCCAGGTCGCACCGGCGGGATGCTTCAGGCCGGCGATGGAAGCGAAGGGTCGCCGGCGGTGCGATCATCAGGCCGCGCGACGCGAGGTACGTCGCCACCGGCGTCTCGACAGCTGGCAGCGTGGCGCGCCAGACGGCCAGCGCGGCATCGGTGCGTCCGGCGTCGTCCCGATCCGGCTGGGCCTTGGCGGCCCCGCCGCCGAACCCATGCGGAACACGATCCGGCCAAAGACCGCGAGACCGAAGAACGCCGATGACCCGCGCCTGGTCACAACCGGCATGGCAGCGGATCAGCACCCTGCCGTCGTCGGCGGGCCGGGATCGACAGGCTGGGCTCGCGGTCGTCATGGGCCGGACAGCGGGCCATCCAGCCGCCACCCGCCTTGCGGCCGCCGAGGGCCTTGGCGATGTTGTTTGATTTCATTTCCCACTCCCGCCAGCGGAAACTGAGCATCGTTCTGGGCCGCGAGTAATCGCCCCCTCGCCATAGTCGGACGTGGAGCTCTGTGGTTCGCCAATTTTCATCGTGGCCCACGCGTCCAGATCTTCGGTCCGATACAGAGGAAAGCGACCGGCCTTATGAAAAGTTCGGACCGCCTCCAATAACCGCCAGTTTGGCGAGCGTTTGAGCGGCACACGGCAATCCCCACTCAGTCCGAACGTAGGCGGCGGCGTCTTTCCTACGGAGAAATCTCATTCGTAGTTCCCGCATTCAGGTATTTCTGGCCAAAGGCATGTCGTGTATGTTTGCCGCGTTGTGAGGTGTTGCGCACACAAAATCTTGTGCAACATGGAGCGCCTTCGCCCAAATGCGCAGAGCACGAGATCGGCGACCAGCTAAACGCCGCGAAAGCGGACCTAGTGCTTCGAACGCAATGGTCTCTATTGCGGTGGACCAGGACTCACTCTGGAAGACGGAAGAGGTGCGCGACGCATCCTTCGACGAACTTCGCAGATTTCCAATTCCAGAGAATTTGATCGAAGCTGTCCAGAGCTTCCGACCTCATGCAGAGGTTAGTTGGGTCACCGAACAGGGCAAGCCGGCCGGCCTGAATGATCCGGCAGCGCCAGTGGTCGAATTCGGCATCTAAAGAAAACTAACGAGGAGATGACAGAATATTTTACTGACGCACGCCTCAGCAAGGATGCGTTATTAGAGGCGCCGTTTCCTAAAACCGCTGGTGATGCAATGGCCGAATGCTTACGCTGGCATTTGAACCAGCTTCGAGGCGCCGAGAATGCACCTACTCGCGCTGGCAAAATGCTTCCGCGAAGTATCATTGCTGCAATTGCCATAGATATGCTCGAGACACATCGTCTCAACGAGCACGCGCCCGGTCCAGCACTCACTCGATTATTACGAGAGTTGCTTGATCAAGATAAGCGCAAGCTCACGGCAGATCGACAGTTCACGGCACGTTACAACGCCGCCTGGATACTTGCTCAAAATGAAGGGATCAAAACCAGGGAGCTCGCGCGAATTGTGGAGGTGCATGCGAGTTCAGTTTCGAGATGGCGGAACGATCCCCACCTTCAAAAAGATGGTCGCAGATAAGCGGGGATTTATTACGAACTTTAAGAAGCTCGGAATTTGGCCGAAGCCAACGGCCGACGCCCGTAAAGCCCTCCTCACCACTCGGGCCGCTCTGTCTGATATCAAGCGGATTTCTCCCCCAGTACCCGCCGGCAAACTAGCGACGATTAAGCGAAAGTTGTAACGCGGACCCAATTTCAACCCGGACCCAATCGATCTAATTACCGATGCAATTACGGCGGTGGACAAAATGATTAGAGAGAAAGACGACGAGGTCGCCTAAATGCGGGAAGCCAGTTGTCGCATTCAAGTAGAATTATAGTTCGCTGAGTTGCGACACGCCGACCTGCGGTCATAGTCGTCAGCCTAAATTGTGATCACCCCAGCGCCCTTTTTGCGGGCCCTTCGCAACGTTCTGATCTGATCCAATGCGTTATCTGATAACTACACGCGTCAGCAAATGTATGAACAGTTTCAGGAGTTTCGGTGGTGGGCGCGACAGGGATCGAACCTGTGACCCCTACCATGTCAAGGTAGTGCTCTTCCGCTGAGCTACGCGCCCGTTTTGATCGGCAACCTCTAATGGGCTCCCTCCCGCGGGGCAAACCCCCCGAATTCTCCCTCAACCCGGAAACCCCGAAACCGCCTTCCGGAAACCCAAATCCCCATGGGCGGAAAAAGGAAAGCCCGGAAAAAGACTACAGATTTCAGCCTTCGGCCGGCCCGGGATCCGGAAGGAGTAGGCACTTAAGCCGCCAGCATCTTCTGGACTTCGTTGACCAGGTCACGAAGGTGGACCGGCTTTGACAGCACCTTGGCGTTCTTGGGCGCCGCCGAATCCGAGTTCAGCGCGACCGCCGCGAAGCCGGTGATGAACATGATCTTGATGTCCGGATCGAGCTCGGAGGCGCGGCGGGCGAGCTCGATCCCGTCCATTTCCGGCATCACGATGTCGGTGAGCAGGAGTTCGAACGGCTCCTCGCGCAGGCGCTGATAGGCCGACAGTCCATTGTCGTACGAAATTACCTCGTAGCCGGCATTCTGCAGCGCCTTGACGAGGAATCGGCGCATGTCGGTATCGTCTTCCGCAAGGAGAATCTTCGACATCGTCTCTCGCTCGTTGAAGGCCGTCGCCCCTGGACTGTCCCGTGCCAATAAGCCGGATAGCGGGTAAATAACGAGTGAACCCGACTATATATCGGCCACAGTGCTCCGGCCATGGACAATAGCCGGTTTCGGGGCATAGTGGTGGCCGAGGAAGGGTTGGGACGGGGGCCTTCCGCCGCATCGAGGCACACACTTTCCATGCGCGTGATCAAGGACGAACTGGACCCCCCTTTCGAGATTCTCGAACCGGTCGAATGGCGCGGCCCGGTCGTGTTCAACTCCCCGCACAGCGGCAACGTTTATCCGCGGGAATTCCTGGCGGCTTCGCGGCTCGACGTGGCGACGCTGCGCCGGTCGGAGGATTCGTTCGTCGACGAGCTGCTCCTCGGCGTTCTGCGCCGCGGCCATCCGGTCATGCGGGCGCACTTCCCGCGCTGCTATGTCGACGTCAACCGCGAGCCCTACGAGCTCGATCCGCGGATGTTCGACGGCCGCCTGCCATCGTTCGCCAACACCCGCTCGATGCGGGTCGCCGGCGGGCTGGGCACCATCGCCCGCGTGGTCGGCGATGCGCAGGAAATTTACAGCCAGCGGATTCCGGTCGACGACGCGATCCGCCGGATCGAAGGCCTTTACAAGCCTTACCACCGTGCGCTGCGCCGGCTGTTCACGCGCATCCACCGCGATTTCGGCGCCGCCGTGCTGATCGACTGCCATTCCATGCCCTCGACCGCCGGCGCCAAGGACGAGCGGCCGCGCGCCGATGTGGTGCTGGGCGACCGCTACGGCACGAGCTGCGTCGGGGCTGTCGCCGAGACCGTCGAGTCGACGTTCCGCGAACTGGGCTACGTGGTCAGCCGCAACAAGCCCTATGCCGGCGGCTTCATCACCGAGCATTACGGCAATCCGACCGTCGGCCTGCACGCCATCCAGCTCGAGTTCAACCGGGCGCTCTACATGGACGAGCGGCGCTATGAGCGCACCGCGTCGTTTGCCACGCTGGCGGCGGACCTGGAAACGCTGGCGGACCGGCTGGCCGACATCCCGGCCCAGGAGCTGCGGCCGTATCGGGCGGCAGCCGAGTAAGCAGGCGGCAACGTCGGGCTGAAAGAAAGCCGGGGACTGAACAGAAAAAAGGGCCGCGGTTTCCCGCGGCCCAAGTCTAGGGAGGAAACGCCCAAGGAGGGCAGCGGTAGCGCAGGCGCTACCGCACCGCAAAAAGATACACCGCGATGCACAAAGTGCAAGGGCCGATTTGACGGTTCGGTGACGTCATTTCCAAAACCCCTGTGGATTAGGGCAGAAAAAAGGGCCGCCTGCGTTGGCAAGCGGCCCAAGTCTAGGGAGGAAACGCCCAAGGAGGGCAACGGTAACGCCAAAGCGCTACCGCACCGCAACAGACTGGCCGTTCTGACCCAGAAAAGCAAGTGATGCTGACCTAATCACCCATGCGAATATGCAAAACTGTGCTTCCCGCACCACAGGCCGGTTTCAAATGGAACTGATTAATAATGGGATAATTTCGCTTTTAAAACAATCTCTTACGCTCGCGGAGCGGTCTGTATCCGATTCTCCCATCGGAGCGTGGGTGGCGAACGGTCGCAGTAACGGGGCACCATGACGGCGATCGATTTCTCCGCCTTTGTGAACGAACTGGCGTCGGTGTCCGGCGAGACCATTTTGCCGTTCTTCCGCACCGCGCTGAGTATCACTGACAAGGGCAACGGGCAGTTCGACCCCGTGACCGCCGCCGACCACGCCGCCGAGACCGCCATGCGCACGTTGATCCGGCGCACCTTTCCGGAGCACGGCGTGATCGGCGAGGAATTCGGGCCGGACCGTGCCGATGCCGAATATGTCTGGGTGCTCGACCCGATCGACGGCACCAAGTCCTTCATGTCGGGAATGCCGGCCTGGGGCACGCTGATCGCGCTGACGCGGTTCGGCGAACCGGTGTTCGGCATGATGAACCAGCCTTTCATCGGCGAGCAATTCAGTGGCGACGGTCTTGCAGCGAACTACAAGGGGCCGGCCGGCGATCGCGACCTGCGCGTGCGCACCTGCGCGACCCTGGCCGACGCCGTGCTGTTCACAACCAGTCCGCTCCTGATGAACGACGCCGACCGCAAGGCCTTCGGCAAAGTCGAGGAGGCGGTGCGGCTCTCACGCTACGGCGGCGATTGCTACGCCTACTGCATGCTGGCCGCCGGCCATGTCGATCTCGTCATCGAGACCGGGCTCAAGCCCTACGACATCATCCCGCTTGTGCCCATCATCGCCGGTGCCGGCGGCGTCGTCACCACTTGGGAGAATGGCCCGCCGATGACCGGCGGCCGTATCGTTGCCGCCAGTGACAAGCGGGTGCATGCCGCCGCGCTGGAGTTGCTGAAGAGCTAGTTTTCGTTTGAGCATGATCGGGTCCGAAAACCGGTTCCCACCCCGCATCAAGTGCGGGGCAGGATTTTTCGGGATCATGCCCTAGCCGAAGATCGGCGTGCCCGGCACGAAGGCGTCGAATGCCGCCAGCACCTGTCCGCGGAAGCGATCCTGCTCCATCAGCAGCTCGTGGCGCGCGCCGGGCACGATGAGATGCGAGCCTGCGCGCAGGCGGGCGGCGAATTCATCGATCGCTTCGGTCGACACGATCCGGTCGTGGCCGGCGGCGATCACCAGCATCGGCTGCCGGATCTTGGCGGGATAACCGGGCTCCGACAGCGTGCTGATCATCCTGAACGCGGCGTCCGCCCAGGCGACCGTCGGCCAGCCGATCGCCAGCGACGGCTCCGCCTCCAGCACGGCGACGTTGCGCGCATAGCGCACCGGATCGGAGGTCAGCAAATTGCCGATGAAAGGGCGCTGCTGCATCACCGAGGCGTCGCCGCCGGGCACATAGGCGGCGCCGAGGCCGGTCAGCCGCATCACCCGCACCGCGATGCGCGTCACCACCGAACGGCGCAGGCCGGGCAGGCCGATCAGCGGCGCCAGCAACACCATGCGATCGAACCAGCGGTGCCCCTGATATGCGGCACGGATGAGCACCGTGGCGCCCATCGAATGCGCCAAACCGAAGACCGGCGGCGGACAATCCGGCAGCACGACCTCGTGCATGAAGGTCGCGAGATCGATGTCGTAATCGGCGAACCGGCGCACATAGCCTTTGCGCGGATTGCGCAGTTCCCGCTGCGAGCCGCCCTGCCCGCGCCAGTCGAGCGCGGCGACCGCGAAGCCGCGTGCGCGCAAATCGCGGATGGTCTCGAAATACTTCTCGATGAATTCGGCGCGGCCGGGAAACAGGCACACGGTGCCCTTGCGCCCCGGCGGCGGCGCCCAGCGCGCGAAGCGCAGCGCCACGCCGTCGGGCGTTTTCAGCATGCCGGTGACGACATCCTCAGGCACCGGATTGGCGGGAATGGAGACGAGGTTCATGGCTGGGGAATTCAAGTCGGGCGCGGGAAGCGCATCGCGTTATAGCAGCCCGCCGGCGCCGCTCAATGAGACCGAAGTTCCCCGACACAGGAACTCGGGCTTTTTCGATGAATGATTTATCAAGATAAATCAATATTTTGAGCCCTCTTGCAGGACTCTGAAGCGCGCCCATATGGAGGGCGTGCAGGCCCTTTACGGATGCACATCAACCCGGTCTGGCCCTTCGGGGCGGACCCTCTGCATGTCGCTTTATGGAGGATATGCCATGCGAACTTTCGATCTTGCTCCCCTCTATCGTTCGACCGTCGGCTTCGACCGGCTGTTCGATCTCTTCGATCAGGCCGCCGGACATGACGGCGCGCCGGGTTATCCGCCCTACAACATCGAGCGGACCGGCGAGAACGACTATCGCATCACGGTAGCCGTGGCCGGCTTCTCGGAAGCCGATCTGTCGATCGAAGCGAAAGAGAACACGCTGACGATCCGCGGCGAAAAGCAGGCCCGGACCGACGAGCAAAAGGGCGAGACGCTCTATCAGGGCATCGCCGCGCGCGCGTTTGAGCGGGTCTTCCAGCTTGCCGACTTCGTCCAGGTGAAGGGCGCGGCGCTGGAGAACGGTCTCTTGCACGTCGACCTCGTGCGCGAAGTCCCCGAGGCCAAGAAGCCGCGCCAGATCAAGATCGGCAACGGCCAGGCCAAGGTGGTCGAGCAGAAGGCTGCGTAAGCGGTCGACCGATTGCGATTGACGGGAGCGCCCCGGCCAGGCCGGGGCGCTTTCATTTTGCGCGCTTAGTCGAGTTGCGTGCTTAGTCGAGCGGTGCGACCGGGACCAGTTTGGTTTCCGCGGGCGGCGCCGGCGGCGGGCCCGCTGCCGGCTGTTCCGCCGTCGCCGCGGGTGGCGCGGCCGCCGCTGGTGGCGTCGGCGTTGATGCTGCCGTGTCGCTCGACGCAATCGCCGGCCGCGGGGGCCGTGGCCGCGGCATTGGCGTGCGCTCCGGACGTGCGGTCGCCGCGCTCGTGGCGTCGGGCGCGCTCGCAAGCCGAGGGTCCTGCGCCGCGCCCGCGGGCGCCAGCGGGGCCGGGGCGCGCCCGGCGGATGCGCCCGGAGGCGGATCTTTCAGCTCAGGTTGCGGTGCTGCGCTGTATGACGGCGGTGGCGGCGCGCCATGCTGCGGAGGCGCTACCGGAACGAGGCCGCGCGGCCGCACCGGATAGTATGCAAAGCGCGGGTCGTGAGCCGGGGATGCGTGCTCGATCCGTCCGTTGTGGGCGTTGACGACGACCCGCAACTGGCCGCCCATATTGTCGGAGGCGAGCAAGACGTAGCGCCCTCCGCGGCGCGCGGGCTGGGTCAGTGGCCTCAGGCCCGACGCGCGCACGACCGTCAGAATTTCGTTCGGCGGCAGTCCCGGTTGGAGCATCGGCGGTGGCAGCGCGACGTAGCCGCGGGGCGGCTCGACATAGACGGCCTGGGCCTGCGCCGACGTCGCCGCGGCAACGCCCAGCGCGGTCAGCCCCACGCAGAATGCGATCCTGTGTTTCAAGACACCTCTCCCTTTGTCTTGTTATGGGACAAACCTAGGCGGGGCAGATGCCGAAATTCAGGCAGGCAGTGTGATGGATTCGACGTTCCCTATCTTTTTCGCAGCAACGCCGTCTGGGAACGTCAAATCCAAAAACCACACTAAATTCATAAAGTTGCTGGTGTCCCATTGATTCCGACGTTGGTATCGGTGGGTTGCCGCGAAGGCATACGAACGTTGGAATCGGGACACTGGCCACAGCGCCGCCACAAACGCCGCCGTTGCGCAGGACATCCACCTATTTCTGATAGATGGTGCAGATCAGCGCTTCGAGCGAGATCGCTCCTGGCCTAACCCGACATCAGCACCATCAGGATCGCGAACAGGTAGACGTGCGCCAAGCGTATTGCGTCTGAAACAGCTCGAAGGTGGAAGGCCTGATCTCGGCCGGAAGGACGACCGAGAAATCGCTGTCGCAATTGAACAAAGACATCGGGATCATCGGACCGGCAATTTTCATCTGTCCCGACAGGAAGAATACACGCGCGGTGATGACGTGGAGCCCGAGCGCAACCAGCGCATAAGGCACCACGCCGCAGATGCGGACGAGCTTATCGAGCGCAGTCGCGATGAAGGCGACGAGCGCGGCTGCCGAGCGCGCGGCATAACGGAGCTCGAAATCGACATTCTGGGTTCTCCCCCATGAAAATCGCTTGCCCCGCCCTCCGCGACTATTAGGGCGGAGCTGCCGTCGGCGTGGCTGGCGGGCAATTTTTCAAGTTTGGCGGCGGTAGACCGGAACCATGGCGGCCGTTCGCGGCTAACCGATACGACCCTGCGAATCTGGAATTTAGAATTAGGCGAACCCTTGTATCCGTGGCTAAAATTTGGCATGGTGAGTTAGGACAGTATTGCTGTCCCACTTGGCGGCACGGCTTATGCCTCGGCTTTAGGAATCGGCCGGGCTTCGGGTGAACGCCAGACAGGAACGGCCGGCGCTGAGCTGCGTGGCAGCGAAAAAGGCCGTCAACGCGACCCAGAACGGCGGCGCCTTCGGCCGCAGCGTCGGCGGCGCTGCGGACCTTACGCGACCGGTCTGGCTACTTGCCGATGGTCATCGGCCATGACCGACGGAAGACACGAGGATGCGAACGAGGGCGACACCGAAGCGCAAGAGGAGCCGGCGGCACGGCGTGCGGCCGGCCGTGCGCGACGTCCTTTCGCATCGGCGCCCGCTCGGCGACACCGCCGATCCCGGACTTCCGCCGGCGCAGGGCCTCTACGATCCGGCGCTCGACAAGGACGCCTGCGGCGTCGGTTTCATCGCCGACATCAAGGGCCGCAAGTCCCACAAGCTGATCGAAGACGCGCTCGCCATTCTTTGCAACCTCGAGCACCGCGGCGCGGTCGGCGCCGATCCGCGCGCTGGCGACGGCGCCGGCATTCTTGTCCAGATCCCGCACGCCTTCTTCGCCAAGATGGCCAACAAACTCGGCTTCAAGCTGCCGGCCCCCGGCGAATACGCGGTCGGCCAGCTGTTCATGCCGACCGACCCCGACTGGCGACAAATCATCCGCGACATCTATGCGCAGACGATCAAGCGCGAGGGCCTGGTGCTGCTCGGATGGCGCGAGGTGCCGACCGACAATTCGACGCTCGGTGAAAGCGTGAAGCCGACCGAGCCGGTGCACCAGCAGGTGTTCATCGGCCGCGGCAAGAAGATCAAGAGCGACGACGAGTTCGAGCGCCGGCTCTACATCCTGCGCAAATCGATCTCGAGCGCAATCTATTCGCGCCGTGAACGCCGGCTGTCGAATTATTACCCGGTGTCGATCTCCTGCCGCACGGTGGTCTACAAGGGCATGTTTCTGGCCGACCAGCTCGGCACGTACTACCCCGACCTGCACGACATGGATTTCGAGAGCGCGCTCGCGCTGGTGCACCAGCGCTTCTCGACCAATACGTTCCCGACCTGGTCGCTCGCGCATCCCTATCGGATGATCGCCCACAACGGCGAGATCAATACGCTGCGCGGCAACAACAACTGGATGGCGGCGCGGCAGGCGTCGGTGTCGTCGCCGCTGTTCGGCGAGGACATTTCGAAGCTCTGGCCGATTTCCTATGAAGGCCAGTCCGACACCGCCTGCTTTGACAACGCGCTCGAATTCCTGGTGCAGGGCGGTTACACGCTCGCACACGCGGTGATGATGATGATCCCCGAGGCCTGGGCGGGCAATCCGCTCATGGACGAGGAGCGGCGCGCCTTCTACGAGTACAATGCCTCGCTGATGGAGCCGTGGGACGGCCCGGCCGCCATCGCATTCACCAACGGCCGCCAGATCGGCGCCACGCTCGACCGCAACGGCTTGCGCCCGGCACGCTACTTCGTCACCCGCGATGAGCGCATCATCATGGCTTCGGAAATGGGCGTGCTGCCCATCGCCGAGAAGGACATCGTCACCAAATGGCGGTTGCAGCCCGGCAAGATGCTGCTGGTCGATCTCGACGAAGGACGGCTCATTCCCGACGAGGAGCTCAAGTCAACGCTCGCCAAGAGTCATCCCTATCGGGAATGGCTTGAGAACACCCAGGTTGTCCTGGAAGACCTGCCGTCGGCGGCCGGGCAGTCGAGCATTTCCAATCTGTCGCTGCTCGATCGCCAGCAGGGCTTCGGCTACACCCAGGAAGACCTCAGGATCCTGATGACGCCGATGGCGACGCAGGGCGAAGAAGCGGTCGGCTCCATGGGCACCGACACGCCGATCTCGGCGCTGTCGGACAAGCCGAAGCTCCTGTTCACCTACTTCAAGCAGAACTTCGCGCAGGTCACCAATCCTCCGATCGATCCGATCCGCGAAGAGCTGGTGATGAGCCTGGTCTCGATCATCGGGCCGCGGCCGAACCTGTTCGATCTGGAAGGCAGCTCGCGCCTCAAGCGCCTGGAAGTTCGCCAGCCGATCCTCACCAACGAGGACCTTGAAAAGATCCGATCGATCTCGGATGTCGGCAACGGCCACTTCAAGTCACGTTTCATCGACACCACCTGGCCGGCCGAACAGGGCGCCGACGGACTGCGCGACAAGATCGACCGGCTGTGCGCGCGCGCCGAGGCGGCGGTACGCGAAGGCATCAACATCATCATCCTGTCTGACCGCCGCGCCAGCGCCGAGCGCATTCCGATACCGTCGCTGCTCGCCTGCGCCGCCGTGCATCATCATCTGATCCGGCAGGGACTGCGGACGCTGGTCGGGCTGGTCGTCGAATCCGGCGAGCCGCGCGAGGTGCATCACTTCTGCTGCCTCGCCGGCTACGGCGCGGAGGCGATCAATCCCTATCTCGCGTTCGAGACGTTGATCGAGATGGCGGACAAGCTGCCGCAGAAGATCGAGCCGAAGGAGATCGTCAAACGCTACATCAAGTCCATCGACAAGGGCATCCTCAAGGTGATGTCGAAGATGGGCATCTCCACCTACCAGTCCTATTGTGGCGCGCAGATCTTCGACGCGGTCGGCCTCAAATCGGATTTCGTGTCCGAGTTCTTCGCCGGCACCGCCACCCGCATCGAGGGCGTCGGCTTGGGACAGATCGCCGAGGAATGCGTGCGGCGGCATCGCGATGCTTTCGGCGACGCCCCGATCTATCGCAATGCGCTCGACGTCGGCGGCGAGTACCAGTTCCGTGTCCGCGGCGAGGACCATGTGTGGAATTCCGGCACGGTGTCCGCGCTCCAACATGCGGTGCGCGGAAATCTTCCCGAGCAGTACCGCGCCTACGCCAAGGTCTCGAACGAGCAGACCGAGCGGCTGCTCACTATCCGCGGCCTGTTCCGCATCAAGTCGGCCGAAGACGAAGGCCGCAAGCCGGTGCCGCTTGATGAGGTCGAGCCGGCGAAGGAGATCGTGAAGCGCTTCGCCACCGGCGCGATGTCGTTCGGGTCGATCTCGCGCGAGGCGCACACCACGCTCGCGATCGCGATGAATCGCATCGGCGGCAAGTCGAACACCGGCGAGGGCGGCGAGGAGGCGGACCGCTTCAAGCCGCTGCCCAACGGCGACTCGATGCGCTCGGCGATCAAGCAGGTGGCTTCCGGCCGTTTCGGCGTCACCACCGAGTATCTCGTCAACTCGGACATGATGCAGATCAAGATGGCGCAGGGCGCGAAGCCCGGCGAAGGCGGACAGCTGCCCGGGCACAAGGTCGACAAGATCATCGCCAAGGTTCGGCACTCGATGCCGGGCGTCGGGCTGATTTCGCCGCCGCCGCACCACGACATCTATTCGATCGAGGATTTGGCGCAGCTCATCTTCGATTTAAAGAACGTCAATCCTGAGGGGCTGGTGTCGGTGAAGCTCGTCTCCGAAGTCGGCGTCGGCACGGTCGCGGCCGGCGTGTCCAAGGCGCGCGCCGACCACGTCACCATCGCGGGCTTCGAGGGCGGCACCGGCGCGAGCCCGCTTACCTCGATCAAGCACGCCGGCTCGCCTTGGGAGATCGGACTTGCCGAGACCCAACAGACGCTGGTCGCCAACCGGCTGCGCGGGCGCATCTCGGTGCAGGTCGACGGCGGCATCCGCACCGGCCGAGACGTGGTGGTGGGCGCGCTGCTCGGCGCCGACGAATTCGGCTTCTCGACCGCGCCACTGATCGCGGCCGGCTGCGTCATGATGCGCAAATGCCACCTCAACACCTGCCCGGTCGGCGTCGCGACCCAGGACCCGGTGCTGCGCGCGCGTTTCGTCGGCAAGCCCGAGCACGTCATCAATTTCTTCTTCTTCGTCGCTGAAGAGGTGCGCGAGATCATGGCGGCGCTGGGCTATCGCAAGTTCAGCGAGATGATCGGGCAGATGCAGATGCTCGACAAGCGCCAGGTGGTCGAGCACTGGAAGGCCAAGGGCCTCGACTTCTCCAAGCTGTTCCACAAGCCGACGGCCGGCAAGGACGTCAACATCTTCAAGTGCGAGCCGCAGGACCACAAGATCGAGAAGATTCTCGACCGCCGCCTGATCGCGGAGTCGCAGGCGGCGCTCGACCGCGGCGCGCCGGTGCGCATCGTCACCACGATCAAGAACACCGACCGCACCGCCGGCGCGATGCTCTCCGGCGTGGTCGCGCGCCGTTACGGCCATGAGGGCCTGCCCGACGATACCATCCACGTGAAATTCACCGGCACCGCCGGCCAGAGCTTCGGCGCCTGGCTCGCGCGCGGCGTGACCTTCGAGCTCGAAGGCGACGCCAACGACTATGTCGGCAAGGGATTGTCCGGCGGCCGCATCGTCATCCGGCCGGCGGCCGATGCCGGCATTGTGCCGGAGGAATCCATCATCGTCGGCAATACCGTGCTTTACGGCGCGATCGAGGGTGAATGCTATTTCCGCGGTGTCGCCGGCGAGCGCTTTGCGGTGCGCAATTCCGGTGCGATCGCGGTCATCGAAGGCGCCGGCGACCATTGCTGCGAATACATGACCGGCGGCATCGTCGTCGTGCTCGGCAAGACCGGGCGCAACTTCGCTGCCGGCATGTCGGGCGGCATCGCCTATGTGCTGGACGAGGACGGCGCGTTCGAGCGGCTCTGCAACATGGCGATGGTCGAGCTCGAGCCGATGCCGGCGGAGGAAGAGGTCTCGGCGAAGATCTACCATCACGCCCAGGATCTCGAGTCGCATGGCCGCGTCGAGGTGCTGGAGGATATGTCGCGTTACGACGTCGAGCGCCTGCACCTGCTCATCACGCGGCACGCCCGGCTTACGGGCTCGAAGCGCGCCGCCGAGATTCTGGCCGACTGGAGCCGCTACTGCACGATGTTCCGCAAGGTGATGCCGGTCGAATACCGCCGCGCGCTCGCCGAGATGGAAAAGGCGCGAACCATGCAGGCGGCTGAGTAGTCCTAAGTCCATGGGCAAGATCACCGGTTTTCTCGAATACGGACGCAACGACCGCGACTACGAGCCGGTCGAGGAACGCGTCAAGCATTGGCGCGAGTTCGTGCTGCCGCTGTCCGAGGACGAGAACAAGACGCAAGCCGCGCGCTGCATGGACTGCGGCGTGCCCTATTGCCACGGCACCGACATCGTCACCGGCGCGCCGACCGGCTGCCCGGTGAACAACCAGATTCCGGATTGGAACGACCTCGTCTATCGCGGCGACTGGGAAGAGGCCGCGCGCAATCTGCATTCCACCAACAATTTTCCGGAAGTGACGGGCCGCGTCTGCCCGGCGCCGTGCGAGGCGTCGTGCACGCTCAACATCGACGACAACCCCGTCACCATCAAGACCATCGAATGCGCAATTGCCGATCGCGCCATTGCGCAAGGCTGGGCGAAACCGGAGCCGCCGACCGAAAAGACCGGCAAGAAGGTCGCCGTCATCGGATCGGGGCCGGCCGGCATGGCCTGCGCGCAGCAGCTCGCGCGCGCCGGACACGACGTGCACCTGTTCGAGAAATACGCCAAGGCCGGCGGCCTGATGAGCTACGGCATCCCCGACTTCAAGATGGAGAAGCACCACATCGAGCGCCGCGTCGTGCAGATGGAGGCAGAAGGCGTGACCTTCCACTACAACGCCCATGTCGGCGTGAATATCGACGCCGGCAAGCTCGTGGCCGAGTACGACGCGGTGGTGCTCGCGGGCGGCGCCGAAAAGGGCCGCGACCTGCCGATCCCTGGCCGCGACCTCAAGGGCATCCATTTCGCAATGGACTTCCTGCCGCAGCAGAACCGCCGCGTCAGCGGCGAACCGCAGGTGCCGGGCGACGAGCCAATCCTCGCCACCGGCAAGCACGTCGTCGTCATCGGCGGCGGCGACACCGGCTCCGACTGCATCGGCACCTCGTTCCGCCAGGGCGCATTGTCGGTGACCAATTTCGAGATCATGCCGCAGCCGCCAGAGAAGGAGAACAAGCTCCTGACCTGGCCCGACTGGCCGTGGAAGCTGCGCACCTCGTCGAGCCACGAGGAAGGCGCCGAACGCGACTTCGCGGTCGGCACGATCGAGTTCTCCGGCGAGAACGGCCACGTCACCAAGCTCAAATGCGCGCGCGTGGACAACAAGTTCCAGCCGATGCCCGGCACCGAGTTCGACGTGAAGGCCGACCTCGTGCTGCTGGCGATGGGCTTCGTCTCTCCCGTGCACGAGGGCATGATCAAGTCGCTCGCTCTCGAGCTCGACCCGCGCGGCAACGTCAAGGCCGATACGGTCTCGTACCGCAGCTCGAATGCCAAGGTGTTCGCCTGCGGCGACATGCGGCGCGGCCAGTCACTGGTGGTGTGGGCGATTCGCGAAGGCCGCCAGGCGGCGCATTCCGTCGACAAGTTCCTGATGGGATCGACGACGCTGCCGCGTTGAGCGGCCGATTTCCAACCGGCTCGAAATTCTAGCGCGCGATGTTGAGCGGCGGCCGCGGCACGGAATCGTTGCTCGCGCCCGGCGGCACCTGCGGTGCGCGGCGCGGCGGCGCCGACTGTTTGGCCTCGCCGGGCTGCTGTTGTTGCTGCTGCTGCTGGCCCTTGGGGCGCGGCGCAGCGGTCGTGGCCGGAGCCTGCTGCTGGGTGGCAGGAGACTGGGTCGATGTCCGCGCGGGGCGCGCCGGCGCAGGTTGTGGCGCGAGCTCCGGTGCCAGCGGCGCCTGCACCTCATCGGGGTCGTCCTCGCGGATCGTGGCAGCGCCGCTGCGCGGCCAGGCGAAATTGTCGGCGCGCCCGGCGGGCGCGGTGACCGGCTCCCCCCGCACCAGCACGCGGGTCGCCAAGGGATCGCCGCCGGCCGGCCGGGTCGGGCCGCCGCCGAGCAGTTCGTTGCCGCCGCCGATCGAGGCCGTCAGCGGAACCACGGGGCCAGCGAGCGGACGCGTCGTGCCGGGCCGCCCCGGTTGCTGCACCGCCGGCTCCGGCGCCGGCAACGCGACCGGCGTTTCGCGCGCAACAAGGCTGCGCAGGATTTCACGCTCGACGTAATGTGCGAGCTTGCGGGCGCCGGCGCGCGTGAAATAGAGGCCGTCGCCGGAGCGCAGGCGGCGGGTCTGGCCTTCGAAGTCGGGCCCTTGCAGCACGTAGCGGCCGGCTTCGTCGACAAAGCCGTCCCAGATGTCGACATAGATGATGCCCGCGCGCTCGGCGCGGGTGCGGAACAGCTCGTTGAGATAGACCGCGTCAGCGGACTGGCGGGCGACGCGCTGCGGCGGCAAGCCGACCCAGAACACCGGCACATTGGCGCTCTTGAGCGCGGCAATGGTCGCGTCGATACGTTGCACATAGGCCGCCTGCCAGGCTTCGCTCTGGAACTCTACCGGCCCGGATGGCGCCGGCGGTGCGCGCTTCTGCTCGGGCGTCGCGGCCGGCGCCGCCTGCTTCGCGCGCTCCATCTCCGCGTTCTGTGCGGCCGCGCTGGCGCGCGCGCGGCTTTCCGGTGAATCCGAATCCTGATACTCGGGATCGTCCTGCGGCGAAGTCTGCGACGGACCGCGCGACGGCGTCGCCGGCCCTCGTTCGCGGATCGGCTGGCGATCGTGGAAGCCGACCATCATCACGATGAACTTGGGTTTGTCGGCCGCGATGGCCTCGCGCACGATCTGCGGCCACTCCACGTCGCGCCGGGGATCGTAGCGCACCAGGCCCGAGAACGTGCGATGCTTGCGCACGATGCCGAATTCGGGCTTCTCGGCGAACGCGTCCTCCAATCCGTAAGCGAGCCAGTCGGCCATCGAATCGCCCAGCACGAGAATCGGCGACGTGATCGCTGCGGCCGATTCCGCCGATCGGCGGGCCGCCGGCGGCGCCTGCGAGTAGTCGGCCTTCGGCTGTTGCTTCCTCTGTTCCGGCCCGGGGCCGAAAAAATTGCCGAATGGATTGTATTGCTGCTGCTGTTGCGGCGCGCGCTGTTGCTGGCGCGGCGGGCCGCCGAAACTGAACGGGTTCCAGAATTGCGCCGCGGCCGGCGCCAGGAGCGCAGCGCTGATCACCACCGCCGCCGATGCCTGGGCGAGCACGCGGATGATCTTGCGGGAGCGCAAATGCGGCTGCGGGTGCATGACCAATCGACTGCTGCGGCGTTCCATCTCAAGTAACGGCCAATACTACGACAAAAATGTCAATTGGAAGATCACGCGGCGGGTTCCCTGTAAGAGCCGGAATTGACAAGTATTTTCGCCGCTCTTCCGACTTTTCCGGATCATGCGCTAGCGGCTGCGCAGGCGTTCGAGGATCGACGCCGTGGCAAAACCGTCCGGCGTCGCGCCCATCGCCGCCTGGAACTGGCGCAAGGCGTTACGGGTCCGCGGGCCGAAACGGCCGTCGGGCTCGCCGACATCGTAACCACCGCGTGCAAGACGCTGCTGCAGTTCGAGCCGCTCCTCCCGCGTCAGCACGCGCTCATGCCGCGGCCAGGCCTGCACGAATGGCTCGCCGCCGCGCAGCCGATCGGCGAGATGGCCGATCGCCAGCGCATAGGCTTCCGACGGGTTGTATTTCATGATGGCGCGGAAGTTCTGCAGCAGCAGGAAGCCCGGCCCCTGCGCGCCGGCCGGCACCAGCAGGAACGCGCGGTCGCTCGCGCGCGGAAAGGCCTTGCCGCCGGCGCGGCGGATGCCGGCCTGTTCCCATTCCCGCATCGTCTTCATCTGGGTCCGGTCGGCGAGCAGGAAATTGAAGCCCGCGGGAATGACGACCTCGTAGCCCCAGGTCTGTCCGCTGGTCCAACCTTCGCGCTTAAGATGGTTCGCCGTGGACGCGATGAGATCGGGCACGGATTCGACCACGTCCCGCCGCCCGTCGCCGTCGAAATCGACCGCGAAGCGACGGTAGGTCGTCGGCATGAATTGCGTCGGCCCGAACGCGCCCGCCCAGGAGCCCATGAGGTGTTGCTCGCGCACGTCGCCGCGCGCGACGATCTCCAACGCCGCCAAGAGCTCCTCGCGGAAGAATTCCTGCCGGCGGCCGATGCACGCGAGCGTGGCTGTCGAGCGGATCACCGGACGGTCGCCGATCTGCGTGCCATAGTTCGATTCGACGCCCCAGATCGCCGCGATGATGTGGCGGTCGACGCCGTAAGCCTTCTCCATGGCATCGACCTGCGTCCGGTACTTCGCGAGAATGGCGCGGCCGTCGGCAATGCGCGCATCGCTGACCAGGCCGTCGAGATACTCCCACGGCGCCCTGGTGAACTCGGGCTGCGAATCGAGAAGGTCCATGATCCGCAGGTCCGGCGTGACGCCGGCCAGCAATTGATCGAACATCGGACGCGGCACGTTGCGGCGCTGCGCCAGCGGCCAGATCTCTTCCAGGCACTTGCGGAAATTCGCCGCCGCGGCGCGGATGGCGCCGGCCTGCATCAGCGGATGACCGGAGGCGCCGTCCTCGCCGCTCCATTCGCGCGGCGCCGGGCTCGGTGCCGCGTCCTGCGGCGTCTGGGCGGGCGCGCCCGGAGACGAGAACAGCGAGCGCAGGTCGAAGCCCTGCGCCGCAGCAGGCTCGGCGCACGCGATCAGCGCCGCGGTGGCGGCGCCAAGCAGCATCCGCGATTGGATCATGCGCGTCATCCGGCCCCTTTCGGACCTTGTATCGCGACTATCGCGCGTCCTGCCATGCTATATGGTTCCCGAGCCACAGAGACACAATCCGCCGGCAACGCCGCTCATTCCTTTCGGAGTAGAACCCGCCGCATCATGAAACCGATTCGCAAAGCCGTATTCCCCGTCGCCGGTCTCGGCACGCGCTTCCTGCCGGCCACCAAGGCCATGCCGAAGGAAATGCTGCCGGTCGTCGACCGGCCGCTGATCCAGCACGTCGTCGACGAGGCTCGCCAGGCCGGCATCGAGCACTTCATCTTCGTGACCGGGCGGAACAAGGGCGTGATCGAAGACCACTTCGACCGCCAGTTCGAGCTCGAGATGACATTGCAGGAACGCAAGCGCGTCAAGGACCTGGAACTCTTGTCGCAGGACCTGCCGGGCGCCGGAACGACAAGCTTCACGCGCCAGCAGGAACCGCTCGGACTCGGCCACGCGGTCTGGTGCGCGCGCGAATTGGTCGGCAACGAGCCGTTCGCCCTGCTCCTGCCCGACGTTCTGGTGAAGCACGAGCGCGGCTGCCTCGCGCAGATGATCGACGCCGCGCAGGGGCTCGAGCGCGCCAACGTGATCGCGGTCGAGCAGGTGCCGATGGAGCGCATCCACAGCTACGGCGTGGTCGGCGTCGGCGAGGTCAAAGGCCAGATGTTCAAGATCACCGACATGGTGGAGAAGCCGCCGCGCGAGAAGGCGCCGTCGAACCTCATCATCACCGGGCGCTACATCCTGCAGCCGGAGATTTTCGGCATCCTCGCCTCGCAGAGCCGCGGCGCCGGTGGCGAGATCCAGCTCACCGACGCCATGATCGCGCTGGCGAAGACGCAAACGATCTACGGATTGAAATTCGCGGGCCAGAGTTTCGACTGCGGATCGAAGACCGGCTTCCTCGCCGCCAATGTCGCGTATGCGCTGGACCGTCCCGACATCGCGCCGGCGCTGCGCGCGGAGATCAAGCGGCTGATGGGGGAAGGCTGATGTGATCATTGGTCATTTCGGGGCGCGGGCGTTAGCCCGCGAGCGGCGCGCCCGGAAAGACGGCGGAGCCTGTAGCCCGGATCGGGCGCAGCGAAATCGGGGGGCAAGGAGCAATCGTAGCGTGTGGCCCGCATTGGTGCGAAAGCAGCAAATCACAATAAGCAATGGCAATTACACCTCAGCCCGGGTGCCGGGACTTTATTATGTAAGGTTGTGCGTGAGGCGTATCTCCGTGCGTTTCCGCCGCCCTCTTCGGGCGTTTCCTCCCTGAACTTGGGCCGCTGTGCAGGAATGCGTGGCGGCCCCTTTTCATGCCGGAGCAACACCGCCCTGGGCCTCTTTCCACATAGTCCTGATAGTGGAAAACATGTGCCCTCCTCGGGAGTGCGAGGCCCATGGCAGGGTCCGCGTCTTCACCGCAAATATTTCGCAAGTATCGCCGATGAGATCAAAGCTGTACCTGCTACGACGTAAAGAGCAACGACCGCGATGCCTGGTCGCCCATATCGCGTGGAGATGATCAACCAAAAGGAGTTCGGGTCTCTTCGGTCCACTTCGGCATATAAATTAATTGCCAGCCAAAATCCCAATACAAGTGTAGCGACGGCTGCTCCCGCGCCAATCAAAGCGACAATTCCGGGAACTACGTCACGCAATAGAGCACTGTTTCGGTGGATCGTCGTTGGGGTCTGGGCTCAATTGGGCTGCCGTTTGCGTTCAATTTGCGACTGGGTGGATTGAGTGAAGATCGACGGTGATCCGATAACGCGTTGCAATTCGCCAAACGCAAGCCGCGCAGATGATCCACATCGAGCCGGCGGGGGGTAACGACCCCGCCGGCTTGGCGGGAGGAGAAAGCCCCGCCGCCAGATCGATGCGAATTGCACCAGAGCTACCGCTGAGGATTAGCGCGAGCGAGACTGGTGCTGATGGTCGACGTGACCCCCGGTGGTGTAGGCATAAGCGCTGGCCCAGCCGGCAGAACCGTCGGTGCGAGCGGAGGCCGGCGCCGACAGCAACGTGACCGCCGTCGCGGCGAGGATGAGTGTGGTCTTGATGTTCATTTCGATGTCTCCTGAGGGAGGTTGCAGATGAGCACATGCTCATCGACCCATCAGATAGGAAGCAATCGGCGCAACGTTTTATCGAACTTGCGCTGGAAATCGCGCCGTTGCTGCGTTGATGACGGCGGGCTATTCCGGTATGTGGCCGGCGAGGCACTGGTAGACAAAATAGTCCAAGCCGTGCCGATCACCTTTATTCAAACTCTCTCCGCGCTCAAGCGCGAGGTCGGTGCAGTGATTGTAGTCTGCGGCGCTGCCGCTGGCGCAGGGGCCACCGGGCATACTGCATTGGATGGCGCTATCCCACGACGACGAGGGACGGGCGGCTGCGGGTGAGGAGCTTGCTGTTGCGACACTCGCCGCGAGGGCGATGGCCGCCATCAAAGAAAATATCGGTCGCATGGAGTTCTTCCAGACGGTTTGTACCCGATATCGGTAGAGATGTGTTGTCGTTTTGCAGGTGCTTCAACACATCCTTTGGTTTGTCTCCACGATACGAATGATTAACGGATGGACAGTGCAGCGCACGCACCGTGCATTACTCTGTCACTTGTGATCGGGTCGGTCGTCAATGCGCTGACCTCGATTTGGTGGGATACGCAACGTTTGACCCCCTCGCGAGTTGCGGGGCTTTTTCATGTGCCATGAACGATTATCTATCGGGCCGAGTAAGGAGTAGCGCGCGTAATCGCGCTAATGGCTATTGCGCCCTACGAGCTACTGGAAGGTGATCATGTCTGAGCGGCTCAAGGTCGAAGCTTTCGCCTTCAGCGGCTCGTTCGTGGCGTTCGCGCTGGTCTGATTCAATATCTGGTAGATACCGATGGGCACTTCGTGGTCGGGGGCTAGGCTGGCATCTACGGGTATGACGACGGTGTAACCCCGCAGTGTTGCTCCCACTGACGTATAGAGCACGGAGCCGCTGACCTTCCAGCCAGTCAGAATCAGCGTCGTAATCCCCTTGTCCTTCAGCGTCTTGTCGAGATCGGTGTTGTAGAATCTGTCCTGAGCATTTGATGCAATGAAAGGGTCGCCCGGAGCAGGAGCAATCTCTGGCAGCCACTTTGAGATGTTTGCGGCCCGAGTAACGTACACGACGAGCACGCCAGCCTTTCTTGCCTGCGCCAGCAGCGAGGCGACGGCCGGCACCATGACCCCCGTGCATTTTGGCTGGATCTTGCAAGTGGGATCGATCATGTCGGTCACCAACAACGCCGTTGTCTCGGATTTGAGGACAACTTTGACAGGGTCTGGAAGGGCCGGGATTTGCAGTGTCACCATAGGCCTGCTGGCGGCAGCACCGGTCGATGGCCCTGGCGCGGCGGATTCCGCTACAGCCGCTCCACTGTAGACCGTGAGTACGAAACCGCTCGTAAGGAGGACGGTACGAATCAGTGTCATGTTGGCTCTCCTAGTGTCGGTTCCGCGGACATGCAGTCACGACATCGCCGACAATCCGGCGCCCCCTAACCGCCGTTACAGCGAGACAAACAGAGCATGGAATCTGAAAGAAGGCCAGCTAGGACGGTAGGGCGGATGAGCAAAGCGTCATCCGCCAATCGCATATTCCGTCGGCGCAATACGCCATAGCGCGTCGAAGACGCGCGTAACCGCGCTTATGGCTATTGCGCCCGGGCGTAGACGCAAGAGGCTCATCACCGCGCGCGGATCCGATCCCAATCGACCTCCACAAAGCCAAATGGACCGGCGTCTGCGTAGCCCACGGCGGACCACGTCATCGATGGTGCGCGGCGAAGCAGCAGGCGCGCTTCCGCGGTTGCCTGCTGATGGCTTTGGATCGAACTCGTGTTCGCCAGCGCCGCAATCGCCGCCACGATCAGGGAGAGCGCCAATATCGCGCGCGCCAAGACGTCGAAATAGCTGGTGTCCTGCCTATCGTTTGGGACGGGTTTCATGGCGCGGACTGTGCGCGTTCGGCCGCGCACGGAGAATCATCCTGACGTCTTGGGAATTGGGCGCTTTGCGACGGCCGCCGGATTGGCGAAAGCGGCTATGTCTGCGCGACTGTTGCGCCAGCGCGGCTGGCTGCATCGCCCCCGGGACTTAAGTATCTCAACGTTGGCAATACGCGCGGCAACCGTTGCTGATCTTGTTTCGACGACCGCAGTCGATCATGTGCCGGGCAGCCAAAATGCGTTGGCTTCACCGCCCATTTGCTTGACCAGGCTCGCTGTCCGTGTGGAGGGGATATTGCCCCAAAGGACAATATCATTCCGGCCCAGACCCGCGGCAGCCTAGCCGAAGGCTTAATGGGCGGGCGAATTTCCGAAACAATGCAATATGATCGTATCCCGGTTGACCGGAGTAACGCCGCTGCGTTTGGCTCCGGCGCCATCATCGGCACGCTGGGGGGCTTATCGGGCTGGGGGGCGCGGAGTTCCGGCCGGCTACCGCTCCTGATCAGCCAGTTTCGCTTCCACGGACTGGAAGCCGTCATCCTCAACAAGGCTGTGAGCCTGGTCGTGGTCGCCACGGCGCTCCCGTTCCGCACGCGCACCGTCCCCCTCGAAGAGATCGGTGCTCACTGGCCCTCTCAATCCATCAATCAGCCTGCCGACGATGTTGGTCGGCTTCACGCGCTACAGCCGCGACCAGAGCTTTTCCGTCCTGCGCCAGAATTGGGCATTCTTCCTTGTGATGGCGGCCGGGTCGATCGTCGGGACGTTCATCGGCGGACTGCTGCTCGGCCTCGTACCGAACGCCGTGCTGTTGCCGCTGCTTGCCGCGCTGCTGCTGCTTTCAGCGGTGAAGGTCTGGCGGCATCAATAGCCAGCTGAGGCCGTAGGGTCGGCAAAGACGCGAAGCGCCGTGCCCACGTGAATGGTTGCGGTCGCAAAGACGTGGGCTTTGCCAGCGCGTCATCGCAGGCAAGTTTACGCAGCCTGCGTACACTTGGCTGCGTGCGACGCGTGAACGCGCTTATGGCTGAGCCTACCCTGGGGACTGACTGCTAGGCGCGCGGTGGCCGGCGCCGCTCGCGGAACCAGGCGCGGTACTCCGTCATCTTCGCGCGCTGCGCCTGCGGCGCCTGCCGCTTGCAGGTCGAGGCCTCGTCGCTCCCGGCCGGCGCGCCCCACCGCCGCTCGACGCAGTCGTTCACGTTGTACGCCATCTCGAGGTCCGCCCCGCGGTCGACCACGTCCTTGAGCGCGAGCGTCCACGCGGAGCCGTCGCTGCGCGTATACGAAAACTTGCGCGCGGAAAGCTCCGACGCGAGCACCCTCTCCAATTCGATCTTCACGTCCGCGACGCTCTTTCCCCCGGGCATCGCGTACCGCTCGGGCCGCCGCGCGACGCGATCCGGGAACCCGCGCACCACATCGAGCGCGATCAACAGGCGCAGATCGCGCGACGGCGTGGCGAAATCTTCCCACGCGCCGGTCGTCTCGAAGATCGCCGCGCCGTCCGGCATGCTGGCGTCGCCGCGCCCGCTGCTCTGGAACTTGCGCCCGTTTTCGACCGACGTCACGCGCGCCTTCACCTGCTCTTCGAACGACGTGATCGCCTCCGTCATCGCGCGCAAAGGATCGAGCGGCGCCGGCGACATCACGTCATCCATTCGATCATAAAAGCCTTCGATCCCGAGCCGCGACTGATCGAGCGAATAATCGCCGTACTGCGAATTTTTCGCGATCTCGTTGATGCTCAGCCGCCGCAAGCTGCCGTTCTTGTCGCGCAAGATCGGCCGGAAGCGCTTGAACCCGGGGCCGCCGAGCGCGGGTTCCTGCGCGAACAGGAAATTGCCGCGCCAAAAACGCTTGCGCGCGACAGTTCCGTCGGGCTGCGCATCGACGGCGAGGATCACGCCAGCCGCATCATCCGTCTGCGGCACGCGTTTCACGATCACCAACAGGTGCCCGTAAGGATCGGCGTACACGACGCCCGGACGCAGCGTGTCCTGGTTCAGTGGCACCGGATAAAAGTCGTTGTTGTCGTCGTTCGCCGCCGTGCGCCCGGATCCGGAATGCACGGCGTCCGCGACAATTCGCAAATACCAGCCGAACGCCGGCGCGAGCCCTGCCGGCTTCGGCGGAGGCCCCTTCGGCTTCGCCGCAGGTCCCGACGCCTTCGGTGCAGATCCCGGCGTTGTCGCCGCAACTCCGGCTGCTGGCCGCTGAACCGGCCCACCAAAAAAGTCCAACAGCGAATTCGATGGCGGGGTCGATGACGTGGCCAACGGCGCGGGCTCAAAGTTGTCTTCGGGCGAAGTCGGAGGAGGCTCGAGATTCTGAATGTTCCACCACGCGTGGCACTTCGGCGGCTGGCCGGCGCCGCCGCGCGTGCATTTCGCGTATCCGAACGGCAGCCCCATCTTGAACGCGAAATATGCGCGCAAAAAGTACGGCAGGTCGGCGCAGTCGGGCCGAACGATGAGACCCATCGAATCTTCGCGCAGACCCATGTGGTTGAACAGGACATTGCGCGACTGATCGCGCAGCACTTCATGCAGCGCCTTCCACGACAACGTCGCATCGAGCGGCGCGTCGAAGAGCTTTTCGATCCATGCCGAATACAGGTTTTCCGTCGCCCGATCCCATGTATTGCGCACGGGCCAGACGCTCCCCTCGCTCGAGCGCGGCCGCGGCGGCTCGTCGTTGCGTACCACGATTTCGCGTGTGATCGTGCTGCACTCGGCCGGTGCGCGGTCGCGCGTGAGCCTCGCCTGCCATTTCCCCGCGGCCGGCTTCGCCACTTCGGCGAACCAGGAATAGGGCGGCCCGCCGTGCCGCTCGCGAGATTTGGCCGCAACCCTTCCGTCGGGTGCAATCAGCGAAAGCTCGCCCTCGAGCGGCTTCTCCGCGGCGAAGATGACGCGCAAAGGCGCGCCCTTCCACGGCGCGACCGGCGACGGCAAAACCGCGAGCTCGGCCGCGTCTTCGCAGCTGCCCAATGGACCTTGGGCCTGTGCGTCCACCACTGAGAAAAGGAAGACGAAAAATGCGCCCGCGATCAGCAACAATGCTGTCACAACAGCAGCAAACTGG
The DNA here is from genome assembly GCA_963720385.1 of uncultured Alphaproteobacteria bacterium. Classification (GTDB taxonomy): domain Bacteria; phylum Pseudomonadota; class Alphaproteobacteria; order Rhizobiales; family Xanthobacteraceae; genus VAZQ01. Next base: position 31,073 of record CAVRFL010000011.1, read on the forward strand.
CGTGCTAGGAACAATTGAGCCCCCCTTCCCGACTGCAATAAACAATATGGGAAAGCTTTGGCTGAATCATGGCCGCCCGGCATGCCGGCGACCTCCGATTCATCGGCGCGCGATGGCTTGGAGCGCGTGAGCCAAAGGCGAAAGGCGAAGCCGTCGCACCACCCCGTTACCCCGGCCCCGACCGGGTGTGCTTTCCCGCTCGATGCCTGCCCGCGCCTCCCGAGAAATGTGTTTCGGATCAACCCGTTCCACAGATATCCACAGCGCTCGAGGGGGGACTCGATCGTCCGCTCATTGCCCGCCCGGCGGGCCTCAATTGAGCTCGAAACCAACTAGTGTCGGCTCTCCGAAGTCCCTACTATCCCGCCCTTCCCCATTGGAGCTACGCAAGCCGGCCATGGCCAAGCCCACGCCCCTCACCGCCGCGTCCGACAGCGAGGGCGCGCGCACGCTCATCGCCTCGGCGGTGCGGACGCTCGAAGCCGAGGCCTCAGGGGTCAGCGCGCTGTCGGCGGCAATCCATGATGGGCTCGGACAGGCTTTCGTCGCGGCGGTCGAGCTGATCCGCGGCGTGCGCGGGCGGCTGATCGTCACCGGCATGGGCAAGTCCGGCCATGTCGGCCGCAAGATCGCGGCGACCTTCGCCTCCACCGGCACGCCGGCCTATTTCGTGCATCCGAGCGAGGCAAGCCACGGCGACCTCGGCATGATCACGCCGGATGACGTGATCATGGCGATCTCCTGGTCGGGCGAGACCGCCGAACTCAAGGACCTCACCGACTATTCGCGCCGCTTCAAGATCGGGCTGATCGCGGTGACCGCCAACCGCGACAGCACGCTCGCGCTCGCCGCCGACGTCGTGCTGTCGCTGCCGCAGGCGCGCGAGGCCTGCCCGCACAATCTAGCGCCCACGACCTCGACGCTGATGCAGCAGGCGCTCGGCGACGCGCTCGCGATCGCGCTCTTGGAAAGCCGCGGCTTCACGGCGCTGAAATTCGCCGAGCTGCACCCCGGCGGGCGGCTCGGCGCGATGCTGAAATTCGTGCGCGACCTCATGCGCTCCGGCGACGACGTGCCGCTGGTGAAGGCGGGCACGCGGATGGCGGACGCGCTGGTGGTGATGACGGCGAAGAGCCTCGGCTGCGTCGTCATCGTCGGCGCGGACGCGCGGCTGACCGGCATCATCACCGACGGCGACCTGCGCCGCCACATGAGCGCCAACCTGCTCGACCTGCCGGTCGATGAGATCATGACGCGGGAGCCGAAGACGGTGCGGCCCGATCAGCTCGCCAGCGAGGCACTCGAAATTCTCAACGCCTCGCAGAAGACCCAGCTCATCGTCGCCGAGCAGGGCAAGCCGATCGGCGTCGTGCATGTGCACGACCTGCTGCGCGCCGGGGTGGCGTAGCCGCAAATGCCGGGGTGGCGTGACCGGGAATGAGGCGTGCGCGCGACCAGTTAGTGGTCGTGGTTTTCCCAAGTAATGGCGTGCTTGTTGCCTTCACCGCGTCGGCCAATCTGCGAGGCGCTGTCGCTGACTTCGAGCCTGCTCGCGGCAGTGGACCACATCCTTGCCATGGCAAGGTGGTGCCTGCGGCGCTCGTCCGTCGTCGCTTCACGGGCACACGCAAGACACTCGTCCACGAACAGTCTGAATTCGGATTCGGTGAGTTTCATCGATTGCCCCGGCCGCTCAGTTCTTCGGCAGCTATGTTCAAAATGGCTCTTCGATGTAGAGGACGATATCGGCGCCGGGCAGAGCCGAGACGTCGATTTTGGCTGTTTCCGACGCCATGGCGCTCTGCTGGCCGTTACCCGTCGCCCAACTGGAACCGCTGGCCGCAATCGCTGCTGTCATAACGATCGCAACCGCGAGCATGAGGCCATACCTGGAATTCGTCTGAGAAGTCATGGCATTCCCCCTGGCTTGGCGTCCGTAGGCAAATCAATAGCGCACCGCGGTGATGGGCACCTGTGACGCATTTCACAGGTGTCGCACTATTTTTTCCGAGCCTATCTGCGGGTGCGGGGGCACCCAAAGACCTACCACCAGCTAACAGTCGTCGTTTATCAAACTCAGATGCCTGGCACGCTAGACTCAGATGCCCGGCATGCTCCATCGGAACTCTGATTACTGATTACTAACGCTGAGTTTGAAAGCTTGCGATTGGTATCGCGCTACGGAGAAGCCCCCGGTTGTGTGAAATACGATTTCAGGTGGTCAGAATGCGAGGGTTCTTCTTGAGCCCAAGTTCTTCTTGAGCCCAGGATGACTGCGGTCCGCGCCTAAAAAAGGGTCACTCTTCGAAAAAGGAGGGTTCGATGTTCAAATCCGTCATGTGTCTCGCAGCCGCCTTAACTGTTGTAATTTCGATTCCGAGCAATGCCGAGCCAATGAGCGACGTTTTGCGTCGATGCGCTCAGTCAAAGGGTTGTGGCTTTTCCGAGGGGGACAATGGCGATGTAACAGGCTGCTCGATAAAATCCAAAGGTGGAACTGGACACTGCTTCTATTGCAATGCGAGCACTCAAGATTGCTTCCAGGTCGGCCGGATCCGTGGCGGCAAATGGAGCCGAATTCCGGGTGACGTTCTTCCCGCTTTGCGGGCCGCGCCAAGACGCTGGGGCTGGTGACCCTCCTGTCCTGACTACTGACTACTGGTTGCCTCCACCGCCAGATCCGCGCCGTCCGCGCGCGCGACCTTGACGCGGCTGCCGGCCGGAAGGTCCGGCCCGTTCACGCGCCACACCGTGTCCTCGATGCGGATGGTGCCGAGGCCGCCGACGATCGGCTTCTCCAACGTGAACACGCGCCCGACATAGCCTTCGGCGCGCCGGTTGAGATAAGGACGGTCGACCGGCTTCTCGACCTTGCGCGCGAAGTAGCGCCAGGCCGGGATGCAGGCGATCGACAGCACCGCGAAGGCGATGAGTTGCGCCTGCCACGACAGCACGATCGCGAGTGAAATGATCCCGATCAGGATCGCCGCCAGCCCGAGCCACAACATGAACACGCCGGGCATCAGCAGCTCGAGCAGCAGGAAGACCGCCGCCGCCACGAACCAGATCCAGGCGCCGAGCCCGGCGATCCAGGACCACAAGACGCTATCCATCGTAAGCCTCCTGTCAGGCCGGAATGCCGGGGACGGGTCCGGTCGGCCGCCGCGCCGGAGGCGGCGCCTTGCCGTCGCCGCCGCGCGGATCGCCGCCGAACGTCGCCTTGGCGATCTCGGCGATGCCCGCAAGCGAACCGAGCACGTTGGTCGCCTCCATCGGCAGGATCAGCGTCTTCTGGTTCGGCGACTCGGCAAGCAGCGAGAACGCCTTGAGGTATTTCTCCGCGATGAAGTAGTTGAGCGCCGCGATATCGCCCGATGCGACGGCTGCGCTGACCACCTCGGTCGCCTTGGCCTCGGCCTGGGCGGTCCGCTCGCGCGCCTCGGCGTCGCGGAAAGCGGCTTCCTTGCGGCCTTCCGCCTCGAGGATCTGCGACTGCTTCTGGCCCTCGGCGCGCAGGATCGCCGACTGGCGCTGGCCCTCGGCCTCGAGCACGACCGCGCGCTTCTCGCGTTCCGCCTTCATCTGGCGTCCCATCGCCGCCACCAGGTCGGCGGGCGGCACGATGTCCCTGATCTCGATGCGGTTGACCTTGACGCCCCACGGCGACACCGCGGCGTCGACCACCCGCAACAGCTTCTCGTTGATCTCGTCGCGATGCGACAGCACCTGGTCGAGGTCCATCGAGCCCATCACCGAACGGATATTGGTCATGTTGAGCGTGACGATCGCCTGATGCAGATTGGCGACCTCGTAGCTTGCCTTGGCGGCGTCGAACACCTGGAAGAAGGCGACACCGTCGACGGTGACGGTCGCGTTGTCCTTGGTGATGACCTCCTGCTGCGGGATGTCGATCACCTGCTCCATCATGTTCATCTTGCGGCCGATGCGGTCGATGAACGGAACGATGATGTTCAGGCCGGGCGACAGCGTGCGCATGTAGCGCCCGAACCGTTCGACCGTCCAATTGTAACCCTGCGGCACGGTCTTGACGCCGGCAAACAGTGTCAGGATGACGAGCGCGACAAAGACGATCGCGAAGATGTCGAAGCCGAACATGGGTGTGTTCCCTCACAATGCCTACTGAAATGTGGAGGACGGATCGCGTGCACGCAAGGCCCGCGCAATGTCCCGCGCCGGAGTTTGCATCGCGTGCAGCGCACCTGATTCAGTATTAGTCGCGGGGCGCCGGCAGCAGGTTCAAGCCGACGCACCGCAACGCGCAAGTGTCATTACGGTAAGGTAAATACGATCAGCTCATTGGTGACGCCGCCCGAACCCGGCCGCAGCGAGCCGGCCGCGACGTAGACGTTGCCGCCGCTCGCGGCGGCGCCGGTGCCGTGACGGCCCGCCGGCATCGGCGCCAGCGCCTGCCAGCTCTTGGTCTTGGGATTGTAGGCTTCGTTCTGCGCGAACGTATTGGGCGGCAGTTCGCCGCCGATCACCAGGACCAGGTCCTTGTAGAGCGTGGCGGCCAAGCCGCTGCGCGCGGTCGGCAGCGGCGGACCGGATGTCCAGCTGTTGCTGGCGGGATCGTAGATGTCGTGCTGGTCGGTCTTGTCGGTCGACGCGCCGGTGCGTCCGCCGACAACGTGGAGCTTCCCGTCAACCGCCACCGTCGCCGTATGATCGCGCGCGCGTGGCAGCGGCGCGAGCTCGTTCCAGGAATTGGTCGCGGGGTCGAACACCTCGTGCGTGGCGACCACCTGGCCGTCCGGATTGCGTCCGCCGACGGCGTAGATCTTGCCGCCAAGCGCGGCGACGCCGACCGAGCCGCGGCCGGCCTTCATCAGCGGCAGGATGCGCCAGGTGTCGCTTTTCGGATCGTATTCGTAGGCCGCGTTCTGCCCGTCGCGATGCGGGGAACTGACGAAGCCGCCGACGGTGTAGATCTTGCCGTTGTGGACGGCGATGCCGATGTGGTCGAGACCCTTCGGCAGGGTCGCGCGCGAGCGCCAGGTGTCCTTCGCGATGTCGTATTCCTGGTGATAGGGGCCGGCGACCCCGAGCACGCTGCCGCCAAGCACATGAATCGTTCCGCCGACCGCCGCCAGCGCCACTTCGTTGAGCGCGGCCGCCATCGGCGCCTTCTTGGACCAGCTTCCCTGGGCGTTGGCCGCGGTTGCGACGGCGGCCATGACGGCGCCTGCCGCCAACACCCTCAATGACTGACTCACCATGACGTCCTCCCCTTTGATCGATTTTTTTCAGTCCTTAAACCCAGCCCTTCAGCTCGCGCAGCGCCATCTGCTCCATCATCAGCATACCCGGCACGCTGTCGTTGAGACACGGGATCGCGGCGAAATTCTTGCCGCCGTGCTTGCGGAAGATGTGGGCGTTCTCGACCGCGATCTCCTCCAGCGTCTCCAGGCAGTCGGCGGAAAAGCCGGGCGTGACGACGGCGAGCGACTTCACGCCGCGCCTGGCGAGCGCCTTGACGGTCTGGTCGGTATAGGGCTCGAGCCATTTGGCGCGGCCGAAGCGCGACTGGAACGTCAGCATCAGCTTGCCCTCTTCGTTGCCGAGCGCCTCGCGCAACAGCCGCGTGGTTTCGATGCAGTGCCGCTCATAGGGATCGCCCTTGCGGACGTACTCCTCCGGAATGCCGTGATACGAGGCGAGGATGATCTCGGGCTGGAACGAGAGCTTGCCGAGCTCGGTCCGGATCGAGGACGCGAGCGCCTCGATATAGACCTTGTCGTCATAGTAGGGCGCCGCGACGCGCACGGTCGGCTGCCGGCGCAGGCCCGTCAGCATGCGGAAGACCTCATCGCAGACCGTCGCGGTGGTCGCGGCGGAGTATTGCGGATAGAGCGGCATGATCAGGATCCGTTCGCAACCACGAGCAATAAGACCGGCGAGCCGCGATGCGATCGACGGGTTACCGTAGCGCATCGCCCAGTCGACGACGATGTGCGCCCCGCGCGGTTCGAGCGCCGCGGCGAGCTTCTCGGCCTGCGCGCGGGTGATGGTCTTGAGCGGGGATTCGTTGCGCTCGACGTTCCAGATCTTCCGATAGTCCTTCGCTTTGATCCGCGGCCGAATCGGCAGGATGATGCCGTTGAGCACGAGCTGCCAGGTCAGCCCCTGGTTCTCGATCACCCGCGGGTCGGACAGGAATTCCTTGAGATAGCGCCGCACCGCCGGCGCATCGGCCGCGTCCGGAGTGCCGAGATTGACCAGCAGCACGCCAATTCCGGCCGGCGCGGCCTCAGACGCCGCGGGCGCGAGCTCGGTCGCCGCGGCAGGATCGATGGGCAAGGCTTCGTTCATGCCGTCAAGCATACGCGATGGCGGCGCCTATTGCATGCGTGGTAAGACGCCCCGTCCCCCACCAGCAAAGCAGACCCATGTCCATTGTCCGCCGTCTCGCCGCCCTCCTGATCCTTGCCGCGCTGGTTGCCGTCGACGCGGCGTCCGCGCAGACCACCACCCCGCAGACCACCAAGGTCACCTTCATCCTGGTCAACGACATCTACATCATGGGCGACCAGGCGATGCCGGACGGGCAGCGGCGCGGCGGCTTCGCGCGGCTCGCCGCGATTGTGAAGGCCGAGCGCGCCAAGGCGCGCGTCAACGGCGGCCATGTGATCTTCGCGCATGCCGGCGACACGCTGTCGCCGTCGCTGATGTCGGGGCTCGACCGCGGCGCCCACATCATCGCGCTCACCAACATGATCCCGCCGGACATCTTCGTGCCGGGCAATCACGAGTTCGACTTCGGCAAGCAGGTTTTCTTCCAGCGCATGGCGGAGGCAAAATTCCCGCTCTACTGCGCCAACCTGCGCGGGCCGGACGGCAAGCCGCTGCCGAACTTCCGCGACCGCTCGATCGTGACCTTCGACGGCGTGCGCATCGGGCTGACCGGCACCACCTTCGACGGCACGCCGCGGGCATCGAGCCCGGAGGACCTGCAATTCCTGCCGACCGTGTCCACCACCAAAGCGCAGGCCGAGATCCTGCGCAAGGACGGCGCCGACTTCGTGGTGGCGGTGACGCACGCCGACCGCAAGCAGGACTACGAGATGTTCGCGACCCGCGCCATCGACCTGATCCTGACCGGGCACGACCACGATCTCTTCATCAATTACGACGGGCGCGACGCCATGGTCGAGTCGAGCTACGACGCGCATTACGTCACCGCGATCGACGTGACCATTTCGGTCAAGGAGCAGGACGGCAAGCGGGAGACAACCTGGTGGCCGCAATTCCGCGTCATCGACACGGCGACGGTGACGCCCGACCCCGAAGTGGCGGCCGCGGTCGCGGCCTTCGAGGCCGAACTCACCCGCGAGATGGACGTGCCGCTCGCCACCACCGCGGTCGAGCTCGACAGCCGCAACGCCACCATGCGCACGCGCGAGGCCGCGATCGGCAACCTGGTCGCCGACGCCATGCGCGTGTCGGGCAAAGCCGACGTCGCGATCATGAACGGCGGCGGCATCCGCGGCGGACGGGTCTATCCGCCTGGATCGAGCATCACCCGGCGCGACGTGCTGGCGGAGCTGCCGTTCAACAACCGGCTGGTGACGATCGAGATCACGGGCGCCGAGCTTAAGGCCGCGATCGAGAACGGCCTCACGCAACTGCCCAATGCCGCCGGCCGCTTCCCGCAGGTGTCGGGCATGGCCGTCGAAGCGACGCTGAGCCGCCCGCCCGGCAGCCGTGTCACCGCGATCCGCGTCGGCGGCGCGCCGCTCGACGAGGCAAAAGTCTACAAGGTCGCCACCAACGATTTCCTTGCGCGCGGGGGCGACGGCTACACCATGTTCGCCCACGCCGCACGGCTCCTGCCCGATGACGACGCGCCGCTGCTCGCCAATGAGGTGATGGTCCACATCCGCAGGCTCGGCACCGTGAAACCCGGCGTCGAGGGGCGGATGGTGCTCAAATAACGATCGTCATCGCGGACGAAGACGGCCCGGTATCCTCCGTCACCCTCCCCCTCCAGGGGAGGGTGACGGAGTTCGTGGCACCAACAGCTCGTCATTTTGTCGACCTCACGCCGGCCCCAGCAGACCCCTGATCCGCATGTTGGTGCGCCCGCACGGCGAGCGGCCGCGCATCACGGCGGAGAGCTGGCCGGTCGCCAGCCGGATCATCGGATAGTCAGGGTTGAATGCGGTGACGACGAGCTCGCCGACATCGCCGTCGGCAACGGGCTCGCCCGAGCCCGGCTGCACGATCTCGACGATCAGTCCTTCGTTGACGATCATGCCGTCGAGCGCATCGCTCTCATAGGCGATGATGCCGACGTCGGGATGCACCAGGCATTCCTGCACCGCGATCCCCGCCGCCGTGAACCCGCGGCGCAATTCAGGCGTGAGCGGCGCGCCGGCGACGAGCGCGCGCCGGATGCTCGTCGTTCCGTTGCGACCGCCGGACACGTCATACAGACGCTTGAGGAACTTGGGCGAGCCGACAAAGGCGCGCGGCGCCAGCGTCCGCATCACGTCGGCGGCGGCGCTGGCGTCGTCCGATCCGGCGGCGATGACAATGCAGCCGAGCGCATGCGCGCCGGAGTCCATCAGGAACCCGAACGGGCTCAGATGATAGGAGAAGCAGTTCAGTACGAAGTCGCCGGGGCGCATGCCGGCCGCGAACAGGACGCGCGCAGCCCCCCACCAGTCCTTGCCGTCGATGTCGGGATGGAACAGCGGCCCCGCCGACATCAGCACGCGCCGCGTCCGTCCGCGTCGCGAAATGACGAACCCGCCGAACGGCGGATCGCCCCCGCGCAACGCCGGCCAGTCGTTGGCGCGCAGCACCGGCACCTGCGCCAGCGCCTCGCGCGAGGTCACCGCGTTGGGATCGACGCCATTGAGCTGGCGCGCCCAGCCGGTGCTGCTCAGGGCCAGGGCAATGAGATTGGGCAGCCGGCCGAACAGCCCGCCCTCGCGGAGTTCGGGATTGTCGACCTCGAGGGAGTCGTAGAAGTCCTTACGCAACGACGAACTCCATCCGGAACACTGACTTAAACGGTATTCCTAGCAGGAGCGGCCTGCACTGCCTACTCCGCCGCCCCAGCTCTGCCGCAAATTCGACCAGCAATGACTTTAAGTTCCCTCGTCACGCCATCACCGGCCAACGCGAACAAAAGCCGGAGCGGACATTCGGGGGCGTCATGTCGGCAATCGCTCGCACAATGGCTTCATTCGCCGTGCTCGTCATGGTGGCAGCGGACGCGCGCGCGCAGGACCTCGACCAGGACAAATCCGGTCAAAAACTGTTCGCGGCAAGCTGCGTCGAGTGCCATCGCAGCGCGCGCGGCCTCGCCAAGGGGCGGCTGAGCTTCACGCTGTCGTATTACCTGCGGCAGCACTATACCAGCAGCGACGCCTCCGCGCAGACGCTCACTGCCTATCTGCAGTCGGTCGATACGCCACCGGCCAAGCCGAAAGGCGGCGCGAAGAAGTCGCAGGCGAGCAAGTCAGAGGTCAGTAAGTCGCAGCCCCAGAACGTGGAGACACGGCTGCCGATCGGCACGATCAGCGAGGATCCCGCGGTGCGGCCGCCAGCGAAGGTACCGGGGCGGTAATTGCTGCGATCGGCTTGCCGGACGCGCCGCGCTTTTATAGGATTTTATTCTGTATAAGCGCACCGAAAGAGCGTAGGATCGAATTCATTGATCCTAACCTTGAGGTGCATTTCCATGAGTTCTTCTTCGAAAATCGCCAACGAGATTCAACGACTGATGCGCGATCCCGACGCGCTGCGCGCCGAGCGTGACGGCATGCAGCGTTCCGGCGGGCGCGGTCACTACGATCCCAACCAGCCGCGCGTTCCCGCTGGCGACCCGACAGGCGGCCAGTTTGCGTCGAAAGGATATCGCGGCGGACATTCAGACCGCGATGCGGTCAAGCCAATCCAAGTCGGATTTGAGTTGGCGCATCATCCGATACCACCTGGTTGGACCAACGAGGGTCATTTTGGACATGTTGGTGGAGGTGTTGGTGTAGCCTATAGCCCTGGCGTGTTGATGGAACCGGGGCCATATGACCCGGCGACCGACACATACTCGATGACATTCAGAGGCCGCGGACGGGTGGAAATTTCAACGCCACATCCAACGATAAAAGGCGCTTTGGAAATCTCAGTGTATGCCGTGGACCCATTCGGAACAGGCATAGGGCTTTCAATAACAATCAATGCCTCGACAAATGAGGTTACCGTGGCTGGCACATCACCTATCTAACGCGTGAAACCCGTACGATAGAGGAGACCGGAGAGCCATGTCATCCATGAACAAGGCCGTTGCGCTGGGACGGATTTTGCGCGCGGCTCTGCTTTTGTCCGCACTCAGCATCGGCGCTGCCGCGGAAACAACGGACACGCCTCCACGGTCATCACCGTCTTCCAAATCGACTGTCCCTCCCATCGAGGTCAGGGTCGAAAAATCCAAAGACCGCGACGAGCGCATACGCGAGGTCATCGCTTTCGATAAGCCTCGCGAGGGATGTCCGCTCTGGCGATTTGAAATGTCATCCGACGCCAATGGACGGATCGTTTTTCAGGTCAACGAACCGGTCGAACGGAATATCGTCTTCAGGCGCTTTCAGAAAGACAATGCGTATGAAATGCACTTAGGCGACAAGGTATGCAGATTTCGGGTGAGAATCGAACCCAGCGAGTAGCAAGTGGCCCGGATGCCCGCGACAAGCGCGGGCATGACGTCAAAAGGTCCCGCCCGTAGCCGCGCTACTCCGCCGCCTTGAGCAGATGCGGCGCGCCGGAGCGGAACTGGTCGATGAGCACGGCTTCATCGGCCTTGGCAGCGGCGAGATGGCGCGCCTTGACGTGACCGAAGCCGCGGATCTTTTCCGGGATCGCGGCGATGCCGACCGCGAGATGATGATTGTCCGGCGTAAGCTTCGGCAAGGCCTCGTCGAGCATCGCTTCGTACTCCGCGATCAGCCGGCGCTCCAGGCGGCGCTCTTCGCTGCGGCCGAACGGATCGAAGGCGGTGCCGCGCAGGAATTTCAATCGCGCCAGCAAGCCGAACAGGCGCAGCATCCACGGGCCGAACGTCATCTTGCGCGGCTCGCCGGTGGCGGGATCGCGCCGTGCCAAAAGCGGAGGCGCGAGGTGGAACTGAAAGCGGAGCTTGCCGTCGAATTCCGCCGCGGCCTGGCGCAGGAACGCGCCGTCGCTGTAGAGCCGCGCGACTTCGTATTCGTCCTTGTAGGCCATCAGCTTGAACAGGTTGCGCGCGACCGCCTCAGCCAGCCCGCATTTGCCCGGCGCCTTCGCCGCTTCGGCCGCCGTCGCGCGCTCCACCCGGTCGCGATAGCGCGCGGCATAGGCGGCGTCCTGATAGTCGGTGAGAAAGGCGACGCGGCGCGCGACGGTCTCGTCGAAATTCTGCGACAGGCGGCGCGCGTCGGTCGCGTCCCCCGGCGCCGGAATGTTCAGCGCGTCGAGCGCCTTCGGATCGGCTACGATGCGCCGGCCCCAGCGGAACGCCGAGGTGTTCATCGCCACCGCCTCGCCGTTGAGTGCGATCGCGCGCTCGATCAATTCCGCCGACAGCGGCAGCGCGCCGATCTGATAGGCGTAGCCGAGCATCACCATATTGGCGGCGATCGACTGGCCGGCGACCGCATTGGCGACGCGCGACGCGTCGAAGAAGAAGAAATTCCGGTCGCCGACGGCGGCGGCGATCGCGCGCTTGAGCCGCTCGGTCGGCAGCGAATAGTCGGCGTTGCGCGTGAACTCGCCGGGCAGGACCTCCGCGAGGTTCACGACCACGGTGCTCTTGCCGGGCGTGACCGCGGCCAAGACCTTCTTGTTGCCCGCCACCACGATGTCGCCGCCGAGCACGAGATCGGCGCCACGGGCGGCGACGCGGATGGCGTGGATGTCCTCCGGGCGCTCGGAGATGCGCACGTGGCTCTGCACGGCGCCGCCCTTCTGCGCGAGGCCGGCCATGTCGAGCACGCCCACGCCCTTGCCTTCGAGATGCGCCGCCATGCCGATCAACGCCCCGACGGTGACGACCCCGGTGCCGCCGACGCCGGTGATGATGATGTCGTAAGTGAGTCCCATCGCCGGCCACGTCGGCTGTGGCAGTTGCACCTCCCCCTGCAAGGGGGAGGTCGACTGCGAAGCAGTCGGGTAGGGGTCACTTGAAGCGACCCCCTCCCCAACCTTCCCCCTTTCAGGGGGAGGGAGCGCAATCCCCGCGCCTGCGGCTTTCTTCGGCGTCGCGCCGCTGATGGTGACGAAGGACGGGCAGAAGCCCTTGAGGCAGGAGAAGTCCTTGTTGCAGCTCGACTGGTCGATGGTGCGCTTGCGGCCCCATTCGGTTTCGAGCGGCTGCACCGACACGCAGTTCGACTTTACGCCGCAGTCGCCGCAACCCTCGCAGACCAGCTCGTTGATGATCACGCGCTTGTCGGGATCGGGGAACGTGCCGCGCTTCCTTCGGCGGCGCTTCTCGGCGGCGCAGGTCTGGTCGTAGATCATCACCGTGCAGCCGGGAATCGCGGCGAGCTCGCGCTGCACCGGATCGAGCTGGTCGCGGTGATGGATGCTGACGCCGTCCGGCCACTTGGTACCCGACGGATACTTTTCCGGCTCGTCGGTGACGATGACGACTCTCTTTGCTCCTTCAGCAGCAACTTGGCGGGCGACCTGCTGCACGGTGAGGCCGCCGTCGTTCATCTGCCCGCCGGTCATGGCGACCGCGTCGTTGAACAGGATCTTGTAGGTGATGTTGGTGCCGGCCGCGATGGCGGCGCGGATCGCCATGTAGCCGGAGTGGTTGTAGGTGCCGTCGCCGATGTTCTGGAACACGTGCTCCCGCCTGGAGAACGGAGCCTCGCCAACCCAGTTGGCGCCCTCGCCGCCCATCTGGGTGAAGCCCGAGGTGTCGCGGTCCATCCACTGCACCATGTAATGGCAGCCGATGCCGGCATAGGCGCGCATGCCCTTGGGCACCACGGTCGAGGAATTGTGCGGGCAGCCCGAGCAGAAATAAGGGATGCGCACTGCGATGTCGGCCGTCTCCGCGAGGACGCGCTGCGCCTCCTTGAGCCGCGCGACATGGGCGGCGAGCTCGTCGTTCGGGCTGCGCGCGAGCAGCCGCTCGCCGATGCAGATCGCGATGTCGTTGGGGTCGAGCGCGCCCTTCTGCGGGAACAGCCAGTTGCCGCGCTCGTCCTTCTTGCCGATGCAGGTCGGCTGGTTGAGGGTGCCGTAGAGTTCCTCGCGAACCTGCACTTCAACCAGCGAGCGCTTCTCCTCCACCACGATGATGAGCTCGAGCCCCTGCGCGAACTCGGCGAGCTCGCGCTGGCTCAATGGATACGGGCACGCGACCTTGTAGATGCGCAGCCCGAGATCGTTCGCGCGCACCTCGTCGATGCCGAGTTCGTCGAGCGCCTGGCGCACGTCGAGATAGGATTTGCCCAGCGTGATGACGCCGATCCTGGGATTGCGGCCGCCCGAGGTGATGTACTTGTTGAGCTTGTTGGCGCGCACGAACGCGATCATGGCGTCGCGCTTGTAGTCGGTGAGCCGCGCCTCCATGCCGAGAATGGTGTCGCCGAGGCGGATGTTGAGCCCGCCTTCCGGCATCGCAAAGTCGTCCGGGATGACGATCTTGACGCGATCGAGACTGCCGTCGACCACGGCGGTGGTCTCCACGGTCTCGTGCATGCATTTGAGCGCGGTCCAGGCGCCGGTGAAGCGCGACATCGCCCAGCCGTAGAGGCCGTAATCGATGATCTCCTGAATGCCCGCCGGATTGAGGATCGGGATCATCAGATCGACGAAGTGGAATTCCGACTGGTGCGCGGTGGTCGAAGAATTCGGCGGTGTGGTCGTCGCCCATCAGGGCGAGCACGCCGCCGTGCTTCGAAGTGCCGGCAAAATTGGCGTGCCGGAAGACGTCCCCGCAGCGGTCGACGCCGGGGCCCTTGCCGTACCACATGCCGAACACGCCGTCGTACTTGCCCTCGCCGCGCAGCTCGGCCTGCTGCGTGCCCCACACCGCGGTGGCGGCGAGCTCCTCGTTGATGCCGGGATGGAAGACGACGTCGGACTGCTCAAGCCACGTCTTGGCGCGCTGGAACTGCTGGTCGAGGCCGCCGAGCGGCGAGCCGCGATAGCCGGTGACGTAGCCCGCGGTGTCGAGGCCGGCGCGCCGGTCGCGTTCCTTCTGCATCAGGCAGAGCCGCACCAGCGCCTGGAAGCCGGTGACGAAGATCCGGCTCTTGGTCAGGTCGTATTTGTCGTCGAGCGTGACGTGATTGAGCGCCATCGCTGAAGCCTCCGCCGGCAGTGTGCCCTCACGACGCAAATGCGGACAAGGGGTTCGCCGGCCCAACACACATAGTTGGCGGGCGACGGAACAGCAATGCTAACGATTTGAGCGGACTGGACATTTCGTGCAGCGCCGGCGGGCGGCAACGAAATATCGGCGCCGGCGGGTGCAACGCATTTTGGCGCAACGCAGCACAACTCGTGTCCCCGGGCGAGTGAAGCATAGCGGAACGAGACCCGGGACCCAGCGCAAGAATCGCGAAGCGCCATATCGCTCGTCACGGATGAGCCGCCTGGGTCCCGGCTCTCGCTTCGCTCGGCCGGGACACGCTGAAGCCATACCCATATGATGCCGCGAAGAGCCAGCTAACAGCGAGCCGCTGATGTCCGACATGGCCGAACGCCTGATCGCGCCGATCTCGACCGCCGAGCTGGAGCGGCGCTGGGCGGCCGTGCGCGGGACGATGGCGGCGCAGAAGATCGACGTGCTGGTGATGCAGAACTCCAACGAGTTCTCCGGCGGCTATGTCAAATGGTTCACCGACATGCCGTCCGGCAACGGCACGATGACCACGATCATCTTTCCCAAGGACGACCTGATGACCGTGGTCGCGCCGGGACCGTTCGGCGTCGACAACGCCCCGCCGCCGGGCGATCCGGTGCGGCGCGGGGTGAAGCGGTTCCTGGCGTCGCCGAATTTCATGGGCGCGTCGTTCACCACCGCGCTCGATCTCGACAACATCGACAAGGCGATGGCGGAGTATTCCGGCGCCACCATCGGGCTTGTCGCGCAGGGCTCGATGAGCCATGCGCTCGGCGAGCACCTCAAGCACGGCAGGCTCGGCAATGCCCGTTTCGTGGACGCGACCGAGCTGGTCGACCAGATCATGGTGATCAAGAGCGACGAGGAGATCGCGCTGATCCGCGCCACCGCGCAGCTGCAGGACCGCGCCATGCGCGCGGCCTTCGAAGCCATCAAGCCGGGCCTGCGCGACATCGAGGTGACGGCGGTGGCGGAGACCTACACCCGCAACGCCGGCGCGGAGTACGGATTGCTGATGGGCGCGTCTTCCCCGATCGGCCAGTCGGTGATGATCCAGCCGCGGCATCTGCAGAACCGCACCATCCGCGACGGCGACCAGTTCGTGCTGCTGGTCGAGACCACCGGCCCCGGCGGCTTCTTCTGCGAGATCGGCCGCACGTGCGTGCTCGGCAAGGCGACGCAGAACATGAAGGACGAGTTCGCCTTCGCGCGCGCGGCGCAAGACCACACAGCGAAAATGCTCAAGCCGGGGGCGTCATGCGCCGACGTGTGGAACGGATACAACGACTTCATGGCGAAGAACGGCCGGCCGAGGGAGAACCGGCTCTACTGCCACGGCCAGGGCTATCATCTGGTCGAGCGGCCGCTGGTGCGCTTCGACGAGACCATGCCAATTTCCGCGGGCATGAACATCGCCGTGCATCCGATGTACCACTCCAAGGACACCTACACCTGGATCTGCGACAACTTCCTGATCACGGAGAACGGCGCCGAACGGCTGCACGCGTTCCCGCAGGAGATCGTGGAGCTGGGGTAAATGACGGCAAGCGGTAGTCGATGCGGTCTTGCCACACCTTTCAGCGGGCAAGCTTGAAGGGATTGACGATGCAGCGCCTCACGGTTCCCTCCCCCCTTGCGGGGGAGGGACAGGGAGGGGGGTGACCGCAAACTCCGAGCTTGATGTGACCCCCCTCCCCACCCCTCCCCCGCAAGGGGGGAGGGAGCAGACCGAGTCCGCGGCACCGCCGTGCTCATATGCGAGCAACACCGCTACTCGATCTTGATATTGCCCTGCTTCGCCACGTCGGCCCACTGCGCGAGCTCGCGCGCGATGATCCTGGCGAACTCCTCCGACGTATTGCCGGCCGGATAGGTCTGGTGTGCGGCGAGCTTCTCGATCACGTCGGGAAGCTTCACGATCGCCATGACCTCGTCCTGCAATCGCTTGACGACCGCAGGCGGCGTCTTGGCCGGCGCCAGCAGCCCGGTCCAGAACTCGACCTCCATGTCCTTGAAGCCTGATTCCGCCATGGTCGGCACGTCGGGATGCGACGCCAGCCGCTGCGGCGACGTTACCGCGAGCGCGCGCACGCGGCCGTCCTGTAATGGACCGGTTGCCGGCCCGACATCGGACAGCGACATCAGCGCGTCACCGCGCATCAGCGCCATCATCGCTTCCGAATTGGCGCGATACGCGATGTACTCGAACCTGGTGCCGGTGCGCTGCTCGAACATCTTCTGCACCACCTGGAAGATCGGCCCCGACGCCGCCGCGTTGGCCCTGTCGGGATTCGCCTTCGCGAATGCGACGAGCTCCTGCACGGTGCGGACCGGGGCCTTGGCGTTGACCGTCAGGATCAGGGGAAACTTGGCGATCATCGAGATCGGCGCGAAGTCGCGCTGCAAATCGTAAGTGAGGTTCGCAACCACGACCGGATTGACGGTCAGCATGCCGATCGAGCCCAGCAGCAGCGTGTGTCCGTCGGGCGACGCCTTCGTGACTTGCGCGGCCGCAAGGTTGCCGTTGGCGCCGGGCCGGTTCTCGACCACGACGGGCCGGCCGAGCCGATCCGACAATTTCTGGCCCACGAGACGCGCAAAGTAGTCGAGCCCGCCGCCGGCCGCATTGGGGACCACAATGACGATGTTCCGGCTGGGGAACTGGCTTGCGTCCTGTGCAAAGGCGCTCACACCCGCAAGGCCGGCGGCCGCGATGCCCAGCAGGACGACGGCGCGACGACGATCCATGACAGGCGATCCTTGCGCTGTGCGTTATCGGCGATCACACATTCAGTCCTCGTGCATGGGCTCGCGTCAAGATCGCCCCCATTGCTGCGTTGCCGCATGCACCAGCGACATTGGTCAAATCTGCAGCCGCGACTGGTCGAATGCGCAACGCTGCTCTAAAACGCGTGCGGCTGCCCCTCCCAAAAAGAAAATCAGCCACCCAAGGAAGGCTTCAATCCCCCGTGGATGCCCGCACCAATCCTGCCCCCATGACCTCGCTCTCCCACAAGGAGGCGCGGGTGATCGTCCTGGGGATGATGTTTCCGGTGTTCATGGGATCGCTGGACAACACCAATCTCGCCACGGCGCTGCCGAGCATCGGACGCGACCTCGGCGATTCCCACAGTCTGCCGTGGCTGATCACCGCCTATCTGCTCGCGGCGACGGCGGTGGTGCCGCTGTACGGCAAGATCGCCGACATCTACGGGCGCAAGGTCACGCTGCGGATCGCCATTATCATCTACATGGCGGGCTCGCTCGTGTGCGCGCTGGCGCCGAACATGCTGGTGCTCATTCTCGGGCGGGCGCTGCACGGCCTCGGCGGCGGCGGGCTCTCGGCTATCGGTGCGATCGTGCTCGGCGACGTGGTCGCGCCCAAGGAGCGCGGCCGTTACTACGCTTATTTCGCGGTTGTCTACACCTCGGCCGGCGCGCTCGGCCCGGCGATCGGCGGATTTTTCTCCGATCACCTGCACTGGTCGGCGATCTTCTGGTTCAACATCCTGCTCGGGTTCACGGCGCTGGCGGTCACCGGCGTGCTGTTGCGCCACCTGCCCCGGCATGAGCGGCCGCACAAGCTCGACGTGATCGGCGCGGTGCTGATTGTCACCGCGAGCATCTCATTCATGCTGGCGATCAATCTCGGCGGCGTGCGCTTTCCCTGGACCTCGCCGCCGATCCTCGCGCTGTTCGCCACCGCCGCTGCGCTGGGCCTCCTGTTCGTCCGGCGGCTCCTGACCGCGCCCGAGCCGCTGATCCCGATCGCGATCCTGCGCAACCGCGAAGTCCGCTTCGCCACCGGCGCGCACGCCTTCGGCTGGGCGTCGATCGTCGGGCTCAACATCTTCATGCCGCAGTATCTGCAGAACGTCATCGGACTGACGCCAACCGGGGCCGGCCTCACGCTCGTCATCTTCATGATCGCGCTCAACATCAGCGCCGGAACGGCGGGTTACGTGCTGGGCCGCGTGGTCCACTACAAGATGCTGCCGATCGTGGGGCTCACGGTCGCGATCTGCGCGATTCTCGTTCTGGCCTGGAATGTCGACACCCTGAACCTGATCGGGTTCGAAGTGCTGCTGGTGGTGATCGGGCTCGGCTTCGGCTCCATGCCCAGCCTCACCCAGGTGGTGGTGCAGAACTCGGTCGAGCGGCACCAGCTCGGCATCTCGGTCGGAACCATGACGTTTACCCGCAATCTCCTCGCGACCTTCATGGTGGCGGTGTTCGGCGCCATCGTCGCCGGCTTTGCGATCAAGGCCGCCGCGCCCGGCGAGCTGGGCGGCGTGCTGGCGCAGGACGCGGCAATGGCGGCGGAAGCCTACCGGCGCGTATTCTTTGCGACCGCGGCGACCATGACGGTGGCGTTGATCTCCATCATCCTCATCGAGGAGAAGCCGCTGCAGTCGGGCGTCGCGCCGGAAACGAAGTAACGCCGCATGGACGCTCCGACCGTCGCGGCCAAGCCGCTTCCCGACAAAATGCCGCTCACCCACAAGGACCTGCGGCTGTTCGTCATCGGCGCGATGCTGCCGGTGTTCATCGGTGCGATGGACAACACCATCCTCGCAAGCGCGCTGCCCACCATCGGCCGCGACCTCGGCGATATCCGCAATCTGCCATGGCTGATCACGGTCTTTCTGCTCGCATCCACCGCCGGCATGCCGCTCTACGGCAAGATCGCCGACATTTACGGACGCCGGCTCACGCTCTGCGTCGCGATCGGTATCCACCTCGTCGGCTCGCTGATCTGTGCACTGGCGCCGTCGATGGCGCTGCTGATCTTCGGCCGCGTGGTGCAGGGGATCGGCGCCGCCGGACTAACCTCGATCCCCATCGTCGTGCTCGGCGACGTGGCGGCGCCGAAGGAGCGCGGCAGGTACTCGGCCTATTTCGCCGTCACCTACACCACCGCAGGCGCCTGCGGGCCGGCGCTCGGCGGCTTTCTGTCCGAGTATCTGCACTGGTCGGCGATCTTCTGGCTCAACGTCCCGCTCGACCTGTTGGCGCTGCTGGTCACCTCGAGGCTCTTGCGCCGACTGCCCCGCTATGAGCGTCCGCACCGGCTCGACCTGATCGGTGCGATCCTGGTCGTGGCGGCGAGCGTATCGTTCATGTTGGGACTCAATCTCGCGGGCGTGCGCTGTGAATGGACTTCGGCGCCGATCGTCCTTTTGTTCGGCACCGCTGTGGTGGTTGCCGGCCTGTTCGTCTGGCGGCTGCTCACGGCACCCGAACCTCTGATCCCGATCGCGGTGCTCAAGCATCCGATCGTGCGCTGGGCGACCATCGCCAATGGCTGCGGATGGAGCGCCATCGTCGGGCTCAACATCTTCCTGCCGATCTACCTGCAGAGCGTCGTCGGCCTGTCGCCGACCGACGCCGGCCTGAGCCTGATCGTCCTGATGGCGAGCCTCAACATCAGCGCCGGGATCGGCGGGCAGGTGCTGTGCCGGGTCACGCACTACAAGGTCCTGCCGATCGCCGGCCTGGTGGTGGCGATCGGCTCGGTGATCCTGCTGGGGCTGTGGGCGGACCGGCTGACGCTGGTGTCATTGCAGGTGCTGCTGCTGCTGATCGGCGCGGGCTTCGGGCCGACGCCCTCGATGGCCTCGGTGGTGGTACAGAACGTGGTCGAACGCCATCATTTCGGCATCGCGTTCGGCACCATGAATTTCTCGCGCAACTTGTTCAGCACCATCCTCATCGCGATCCTGGGCGCTCTGGTGCTGGCGGTGACGTCCTCGCTCGGGCCGGTCGCCAGCGGGGAGCTCCACGGCACGCTGCCGCCGGGCAGCGCCGAGGCCGCCGAGGCGTTCCGTCGGGTGTTCTTCACGGTCGCCACCTGCCTTTCGATTTCTTTCGTCGCTGTTATCATGATCGAGCAACGGCCGCTGCGGACGGAGCTCCCCGACAGCAAGGCCTGACTCTGGAGGGGACCATGGCCAGCTTCACGCCGCTCTCCGCCGCCATCGGCGGTGCGCTGATCGGACTTGCCGCAACCATGCTGATGCTGCTTGCGGGCCGCGTCGCCGGCATCAGCGGCATCGCCGCCGGCATTCTCGGCATCGGCGCCATCGACCGGGCCTGGCGCATCGCCTTCGTCGCCGGGCTGATCCTTGCGCCGGTCGCCGCGATGCTCGCGGGCTATCACGTGCCGGTGCCAACGATGCCGGCGAGCTGGTTCGTGATCGTCGCCGCCGGCTTCTTGGTCGGCTTCGGCGCGCGGCTTGGCGGCGGCTGCACCTCCGGGCACGGCATATGCGGTTTCGCGCGGCTCTCCAAGCGATCGATCGCCGCCACCGTGATCTTCATGGGTGCGGCGGTGGCCACCGTCGCGCTGATGCGCCATGTGATCGGAGGCTAACCATGCTTGTCCTCGCCTCGCTGGTCTGCGGCTTCATCTTCGGCCTCGGCCTCCTGATCTCCGGCATGACGCAGCCGTCAAAGGTGCTCGGCTTCCTCGACATCTTCGGTGCCTGGGATCCGAGCCTCGCGGTGGTGATGGCGGCCGCGCTCGCGGTCTCGGGCATCGGCTATTGGCTCGCGCAGCAACGACCGCAGCCGGTGTTCGCACCCAAGTTCGATATTCCGACCAGGACCAGCATCGACACGCCGCTGGTCGCAGGCTCCGCGCTGTTTGGTGTCGGCTGGGGCCTGGTCGGCCTCTGCCCGGGCCCGGCATTGGAGAACCTCGCGACGCTGTCGCCGCCAGTCATCGTGTTTTGCGTCGCCCTGGCGGCCGGAATGGTCGCGCACGATGCGTGGTACGCCAAGCGGCCGGCAGCACCGCCGAGCAGCGTGCTGGCAGCCGCCGACGGATAATCAGCCCCGCACCGCGACCACCTGCCCGCCGTCGACGACGATCGTCGCGCCGGTGATGAAGCGGCCGGCGTCGGACGCGAGCAACAGCAGCGCGCCGTCAAGATCGCGCGCCTCGCCGAAGCGGCCGAGCGGAATCTCCCGCTCGATCGCCGCGCCCTGCTCGCTTGCGAGATAGTCGCGGTTGAGATCGGTGACGATCCAGCCCGGCGCGATCGCGTTGACGCGGATGCCCTTCGACGCAAGCTCGAGCGCCATCGCCTTCGTGAGCTGGATCACGCCGGCCTTCGACACCGCGTAGGGCGCGACGCCCTTCGTGACGCTGAGCCCGAGCATGGAGGCGATGTTGACGATCGCGCCGCCTCTGTCGGCGGCGAGCATGCGCCGCGCCGCCTCCTGCGACCAGAAGAACACCGCATCGAGATTGGTGCCGATGACGCGCCGCCAGTCGTCTTCGCTGAGCTCGACCGCGCGGCCCGACGTCACCACGCCGGCATTGTTGACCAGCACGGTGACGGTCCCGAACGCCTGCTCGGCGGCGTCGAAGGCGCGGGTCATGGCATCGCGGTCGGGGACGTCGGCGGCGATCGCGACTGCGCGGCCGCCGGCCTTCTCGATCCTGTCCTTGATCGCGACCGCGGATAGCCGGTCGGCGACGGCGCGCGACCAGCGCCACCGCCGCGCCGGCCTCCGCCAGCACCTCCGCGAAACGCACGCCAAGCCCGCTCGACGCGCCGGTGACGAGCGCCACCTGGCCGGCCAGATCGAACAATTTTGTTGCGGTCACGGTCGCCCTCGACACCCTGCAGGCCACGGACAATAATGGATCATCCGCTTGGCAGATAATGCCACAACAAGCCACAGCGAGTTCAAAGCCATGGCCGGACACGATCACGATCGATCACCATCACCACGACCATGACCACGAGCATGGCTCGGAGCTGTCGGAGACGCAGCTGCGCGTGCGCGCGCTCGAGACCATCCTGACCGAGAAAGGCTACGTCGATCCGAAGGCGCTCGACGCCATCATCGAGGCCTACGAGACCCGAATCGGGCCGCACAACGGCGCCAAGGCGGTCGCCAAGGCCTGGGCCGATCCGGCCTACAAGCAGGCGCTGCTCGCCGACGCCACCAAGGCGGTCGGCTCGCTCGGCTTCGCCAGCCGCGTCGGCGATCATCTGGTCGCGGTCGAGAACACGCCGAAGCTGCACAACATGATCGTGTGCACGCTGTGCTCCTGCTATCCGTGGGAGGTGCTCGGCCTGCCGCCGACCTGGTACAAGTCCGCGCCCTACCGCTCGCGCACCGTGATCGATCCGCGCGGCGTGCTGAAGGATTTCGGCGTGACGCTGCCGGCGGACACCGAAATCCGCGTCTGGGATTCGACCGCCGAGACGCGCTTCATCGTGCTGCCGATGCGGCCGGCCGGCACCGAAGGCTGGAGCGAGGACAAGCTCGCCGAACTGGTCACCCGCGACTCCATGATCGGGACCGGACTGCCGAAGGCGCCCGGCGCGGCGTCATGACGGCCGACGTCATGACCAGCGATTTCGCCGCGTTCCTCGACGCGCAGATGGCGGATGCCGAGACGCAATGGAGCCTCGGCACCTTCGGCGCCATCGCGGAGTTCGCGCGCGACCCCGGCGAGCCGGTCGCGCTCACGCGCGGCACGGCATCGCTGGCGGCGGTGACGGAGCGCGGCGGCATCCGCATCGAGCTGCGCGCCGGCATGCGGCCGTTCGCGTTCGAGACCACGACGAAAGACAGCTGGAACCACCGCATCGCGCTCTGCCTGCCCGAGGAACGACTGCGCGATGAACGGACGCACCGTGCTCACCGAGCTTGGCGCCGACAGCGGCGGCGCTGCGCGAACGCGACCGCGCCGCCGTCCTGTTCGATCTCGGCCTCGGCGCGCTGCAGGTCGATTGCTGCGTGCGCCTCGCCGATCCGGAGGTGGCCGCGCAACTGCGCGCCCATTGCGGGCACCCGGTGTTCGGCAGCCCGGCGATGGGCATCATCCTCGCGACCAATCCGCACCGCGTGTTCCTGAGCCGGCTCGGCCGCATCGAGGTGTTCCAGCCGATCCCGCCGCCCGACGGCAAGAGCCCGGACGGTCCGCACACCCACGTGCTGCCGGGGCTGCTGCGCCACCGCCGCACCCATGCCGCGACCGAGCCGATCCCGGACGGTCTGGTGCCGTGCGCACATGTCTATCCGCCGCATCCGGCGAAGGACGGATGGGCCAGGGCCGGCCGTTCGATCGCGCGCGCCACGATGCGTTCCAGTCGATCCTGCGCAGCTACGGCGACCCGAAATTTCTCGCGCTGAAGCAGCAGGTGATGAACGCCGTCGCCACCGGCGCGGACCCGTCCGCGATCGCCGGTGACCGACCAGCGCTTTGCGCGCACCAATATCCGGGTGACGCTGCGGCAGCTCAAGGCGCAGCGCGAAACCGCGCCGTCGCTCGAGGCCTGGCTGGCGGCGCATGAACGCCACGGCGAGAACGCGGACGATCCCCATCATCACGAGGCAGTCACGCAATGAACGGCATCCACGACATGGGCGGCATGGAAGGCTTCGGGCCGGTGCAGCCGGAGCCGAACGAGCCGCCGTTCCACTCCAAATGGGAAGGCCGCGCGCTGGCGATGAACCGCGCGCTCGGCTACGCCAAGATCTGGAACATCGACAAGTCGCGCGCCAAGATCGAGGAGATGCCGCCGCACGAGTATCTCACCAAGACCTATTACCAGAAATGGGCGCATCGGCTGGAGCAGCTCCTGATCGAATACGGCTATATCGGCGAGGACGAGGTGAAGGCCGGCCGCTCGCTGCGTCCGGGCAAGCCGGTGCCGCGTTTCCTGCCCGCCGCCGAAGTGAACAAGGCGCTGTCGCGCGGCACCTATTCGCGCGAGCCGACCGGACCCGCGCGCTTCAAGGTCGGCGATCGCGTGCGCACCAAGAACATCCATCCGCACACGCACACCCGGCTGCCGCGCTACGCCCGCGACAAGGTCGGCGTCGTCGAATGCGTGCGCGGCTTCCACGTGTTCCCGGACTCGGTCGCGATCGGCCAGGGCGAGAACCCGCAATGGCTCTATACGGTGCTGTTCGACGCGACGGAGCTGTGGGGCGAGGCCGCCGATCCGAAGCGAAAGATCTCGATCGAAGCATGGGACCCGTATCTTGAGCCCGCGTGACGCCATCGATCCCGCCGCCGCGCGGCGCGCGGCGCAAGCGGTGCCGAGCATTCCCTGCGACGCCGAAGGGCCGGTGTTCCGCGAGCCCTGGGAGGCGCAGGCCTTCGCGATGGCGCTCGCGCTGCACGAGCGCGGGCTGTTCACCTGGAGCGAATGGGCGGCGACGCTCGCGGACGAGATCAAGCGCGCGCAGGCGGCCGGCGATCCCGACACCGGCGAGACCTATTACCGGCACTGGCTCAACACGCTCGAACGCCTCGTCACCGAAAAGGGCGCGACCGACGCAACGACCCTGTCGCATTATCGCGAGGCCTGGGACCACGCCGCCGACCGCACGCCGCACGGCCAGCCGATCGAGCTGAAGCCTGAGGATTTCGGGCGCTCATAGCGCGTGTCCCGGGCGAGTGGCGCGAGCGAATGCGAGCGGCACGAGACCAGGATCCAGCGCAAGAAGCCGCGAAGCGCGAAATTTCCTTTTGTGAAGAATGCTGGGTCCCGGCGCGCGCTACGCGCGTCCGGGACACGACAATCAAGCCAGCAGCCGCTCGCTCGCCATGTAGCCCAAGAGCAGGAGCGCGCCGAAGGCGGTGATCAGCAGCGCCGCGGCTACCTCGATGCCGCGCATGAACAGCATGCCGTAACCGCCGCGGGTCGAGGCAAAGCGCTCCGCCCAATTCGTCGCGATGACGGACAAGACCGCGATGGTGGCGACCATGATCGCGGTGCCGAACCCCATCAAGAAAGTCGCGACGACACCGGCCCAGAACAGCCCCTGCGCCAGCGTGAACACCAGCACCAGGATCGCGCCCGAGCACGGCCGCAACCCGACCGCGATGATCGCGGTCAGGCCGCGCTTCCAACCGCCGGGTCCGGCGAGTTCGCTGCGGCTCCGGCGCATGCGCATGGCCCCAGGCCGAGCCGTGATCGTGGTCGCAGTGCGCGTGGTCATGATCGTGCTGGCCATGGGCGTGATGATCGTGGTGCCCGTGATCGTGGTCATGCCCGCGATCGTGGTGCGCGTGCGCCCCATGATCGTGGTGCTGATCATGCCCATGCGCGTGATCATGCTGCCTACATGATGCGCGTGATCGTGATGCGCGTGATCGTGGGCGTCGCGAAGATGGGCGGGCGTCGCTGCGGCGCCGACGGTCTTGGGCCTTTGGATGTCGCGCAACGTCGCGAGCATGGCGCGGCCTTTCGCCCAGACCAGCCGCAGCCCGATGGCAATGATAAGCGAATAGCTGATGATCTCGATCCAGTAGACCGCGTTGCGCATGGTCGCAGCGGTCGCGTTCAGGAGCACCGCAGCGATGCCGACCACCGCGACGGCCACCGCCGCCTGCACCATCGCCGAGGCGAAGGAGAGGACGACGCCGCGCCACCAGGTCTCCCGGTTGGCGACGACGTAGGACGAGATCACCGCCTTGCCGTGGCCGGGGCCGGCGGCATGGAACAGGCCGTAGGCGAACGACAGGCCGAACAGCACCCACAGCGCCGAGTTGTCGGTTTTCGCGGCGCGGATCGCGCCCGACAGGCCTTTGTAGAATTCGGCCTGCTTGACCATGATCCAGCCGACAATGCCGGTCGAGGGCGGTGCCGGCGGCGCGCTCTTGGGCGGCCGACCCGAACGGCGTGCCCTGCGCAAGCGCGACATCGACAGCACCCGCGACCAACAGGATCGCGCCGATCGCGACGCCGGCGATCACAAGCTGACGTCGCTGTGCGCCCAGTCCCCCGGCGCGGGTCATGAACATTTCACCAGGATACGGTTGGCAAACTGCGCGCCCAGAAGCTCGGAGGGATCAAGCTTCGCGTCGGGCGCCATCTGGAACAGCTTTGCCGCCGTCGCCGGGTCCATCTCCTCCGGACGGACCACGACCATCTTGCATCCCGCCGGCGACCCGACCAGCGCAACCGCATTGTCCTTCTCGAAGGAGAAGTCGACAAAATACGACGGATCGTAGATGTCGATCTGGAGGTCCTTCGCCTTACCGGCGTCTTGAACGGCAAGGTGAAGTGCAGCGTCAGGATCTGGTCCTTATACTCCAGATAGTAGCCGCGCGGCGGATCGACAAAGTCGGCGCGCTTGCCGTTTGCCCGCGCGAGCGTGAAATACTCGAAGTCCTTGAGCGACTCGATATTGGTCTTGGCGAGCGGTTCAAGCTCCTCGCGCGTGAAGACGCCGCGTTGCTTGGCGTCGATGCCCTGCGTCGCGAACGCCGAGAACATGTCGTCGAAGGTCCAGGCATGACGGATGCCGGTGATCGATCCGTCGGGACCGTAGACCAATTCGCTCCGCATCGTCACCCAGACATGCGGATGGGCGGAAGCTGGCATGATGGTCGCGACAAGGCTGGCGAGCACTGCCGCGGCAACGCAGGAAAGCTTTCTGATCATGGGGGGAGAAGATAGCACGGAGTGCGGCGGAATGGAGGCCCCTGCGCAGCCCGGCGCCGGGTCCGCTGATGCGCGAATTTTATATCCCGGTTGCGCCGCCGTCGGCGCGCGGATCGTGCGCGCCTTCCAGCGTGCCGTTCGGGTGCAAGACCACCGCGCCGGCATGGCCCATGGTCCCGGCATAGGGCTCCGGCATCACATCCACGTCATGACCGGCGGACATCAGGCGGTCGATCAGGTTGCCGTCGAAGCGTCCTTCCAGGATCACGCTGCCGTGCGCCGCGCCCCAGGTCCGGCCGATGAACCAGCGCGGGCGGTCGAGCGCCTGGTCGAGCGGCTGGCGGTAGAGCACGTGACGGGTGAACAGCGCCGCCTGGATTTGCGGCTGCGCGTCGCCGCCCATGGTGCCGTAGGCCATGATCCGTCCGTCACGCAACTCCGCCAGCGCCGGACTGAGCGTGTGCGGCGGCAGCCGCCCCGGCTCGCAGCGCGTTGAGCGCGCGGCGGTCGAGCGAGAAGCTCGTCCCGCGGTTCTGCATCAGCACGCCGGTGCGCGGCAGCACCACGCCCGGAGCCGAACTCCCAGTAGAGCGACTGGATATAGGAGACGACCAGGCCGGAGGCGTCGGCGGCGCCCATCCAGATCGTGTCGCCCTGCCCTTGCGACGCCAGCCAGGGTCCGGCCTTGCGGCGGTCGATCGCGGCGGCTTCGGCATCCAGGAATGCATCGGCAAGAAACCGATCGGGCGGATGCGGCAAGCGGTCGGGATCGGTGATGGTGCGGTCACGGACGCGAAGCGCGCGCTTCGCCGCCTCGATCAGCCCGTGCACATGATCGAAGCTCTCCGCCTCCTTGACGCCAAGGCGGTCGAACAAAGCGAGGATCATCAGCGACGCCAGACCCTGCGTCGGCGGCGGGGTGTTGTAGATCGTGCCGGCGTCGGAGCGTGACCGACAGCGGCTCGGCGAGCGTTGCATTGCTGCGCGCGAGATCGGCGCGCGTGACCGGCGATCCCACCCGCTCGAGATCGGCGGCGACCTCGCGCGCGACGTCGCCGCGATAGAAATCGGCAAGCCCGACATGGGCGAGCTGTTCGAGCGTGGCGGCGAGCGCGCCCTGGCGCAGCACCTGGCCGACCGCCGGAACCTTTCCATCGAGCAGAAAGGTCTGCGCGAAGCCGGGAACGAGCTTCAGCTCGTCCGCCACGGCGGCGGTGAGGCCCGCGAAATGGCGCGCGACCGGCGTGCCCTCGCCGGCCTGGCGGATGGCGTGGCCGAGCAGCACCGAGAGCGGCAGCGTGCCGCCCTGCGCCTTCGCCGCCTCCAGCGCCAGCATCCAGCCGCTGATTGCGCCTGGTACTGTCAAAGCCGCCAGCGCCCCGCGCGACGGGATCGCGTCGTAATCGCGGTAAAGCTCCGGCCGCGCGTGCTCGCCTGCTCTGCCCGCCGCCATCAGCGCGCGCACGTGCCCCGACGGCTCGCGCACGAGCCAGAAGCCGTCGCCGCCGATGCCGTTCATGTGCGGATAGACGACCGCGATCGACGCCGCCATCGCGACCATGGCCTCGAGCGCGTTGCCGCCCTCGGCAAGCATGGCGAGCCCCGCTTCCGCCGCGGCAGCGTGCGGCGCGCAGACGACGCCACGGCGATGTCCGGCGGTGTGGAGGTCCATTTATTTTTCCTCGTACGATCTCGCTTCGTTGCCCCAGGGCAAGCGCCGCAGGCGTCTGTTTCGTCTTGTCTTCAAACCCGAAGGCATCCTTCGCCGACGTTCATCGTGCGGGCGGCAGCGGACGTGCGGGATTTCCGGCAACGACCGCGAAGTCCGGCACGTCGGCGAGCACCACCGCGCCGACGCCAACCACACCAAACCGTCCGACCGTGACACGGTCGCGCAGCACCGCGCCGGGGCCGACATAGGCGCCGGTGTGAAGCGCGCAATAACCGCTGACCACGCTGCCTCCGCCGACAAAGACGAAATCGCCGAGCGTAACGTCGTGGCTCACCTGTGCCTGAGCGCGCACGACGGTGTGCATCCCCAACGTCGCACCAGGCCCGACCACGGCGAAGGGCCCCAGCACCGCGCCGCCGCCGATCGTCGCGTTCTGCGCGACGGCGGCACTGGGATCCAGCACGGTGGCCCAACGCTCCTTCGGAACGCCAAGTCCTTCGATGCGCGCGACGCGGGCCTGCATCTGGCCTGCCTTGTGCAACGGCGCGACGAACCAGACGTCTTCCTGAAGCGTCGTCCAGTCTTCGAAGCGGCCGAGCACGCGGCCGCCGAGCAGCGGTGTGTCGGGCGCGAGCTCATCGTTGAGATATCCCGCGAACGCGAGCGGCGTTCCGCCCGCCGCGATGCGGACCATACTTTGCGCGGCGTCCTCGCCGCTGCCTTTGCCGCCGAAGATCGCGATCTTCATTGCGGCCCGTGGAAGAACGCGTGCACGCCGTCGATGACCCGGTCGGCCGCGGCGAGCGACATGCCGGCGTGCAGCGGCAGGCGGATCAGGCTCTCGCTCGTTCGTTCGGTGATGGGCAGCGGGCCGTGCGAACGCGCATAGACGGACGCGGCCGGTGCCGAGTGGAGGGGCACATAATGCGAGCGCGCCGCGATACCCTGCGCGTCGAGATGGGCCATCAGATCGTCGCGCCTGCGCTCGCCGCGCACCAGCAGGTAGTAGATATGGGCGTTGTGCGCGCAGTGCGGGGGAACGACCGGCCTGCGTACCGCTTGCGCCTGTTCGAGCGACTCGAACGCCGCGTGGTAGCGGTCCCAGACGACGCGGCGCCGCGCGTTGAAGCCGTCAGCCTGTTCGAGCTGCGCATAGAGCACCGCCGCCGTCATTTCGCTCGGCAGGAACGAGGAGCCGCAATCCTGCCAGCTGTACCTGTCCACCTGGCCGCTTTGGAACGCGCGCCGGTTGGTGCCGTATTCCCAGACCCGGAAGGCGCGCTCGGCAAGATCCGGGTCATTGACCACAAGCGCGCCGGCTTCTCCCGCCATGACATTCTTGCTTTCATGGAAGCTGAAGCAGCCGAAGTCGCCGAGCGTTCCCGCCGGGCGGCCCCGGTAGTTCGCCAGCACGGCGTGCGCAGCGTCTTCGATCACACGCAGCCGATGATGCCGCGCGATCTCGCGGATCGCATCCATCTCGGCGCAGACTCCGGCGTAGTGCACGACGCAGACGGCCTTGGTACGCGGTGTGATCGCCGCTTCGATCGCCGCTTCATCGAGGTTGAGCGTATCGTCGCGGATGTCGACGAAAACCGGCACGCCGCGCCGCAGCACCATGGCGTTCGCGGTGGAGGGAAACGTGAACGACGGCATGATCACTTCGTCGCCCGCTTCGATCCCGGCGACGATCGCCGCCATCTCCAGCGCGGCGGTGCATGAATTGGTGATCAGGCCCTCGGCCCCGATCCGACGCCGCAGCCAGTCATGGCACCGGGCCGTGAAGGCGCCGTTCCCGCAAAATGCCCGCGCGCCGAACACTTCTTGCAGGTATTCGAGCTCGCGTCCGGCGATCGCGGGAATGTTGAAGGGGATTGAATCCATCGGCAAGCAGGCAGATCCAAAAGGAGCGCGACAAGTCGCGGGGACAGCGATCATAGCGGCGCTTCGCCCGAATTGACAGCCGAACCGCCCGGTGCGCGTTCCCGCATGATCGACGTAGCGGACCACGCACCGACCTTCACGCCGATCGCATTGTCGCTCGGGCGAAAGCGGCATTCGACCACGCAACGCAGCATCTGCCACGCGAGGCGCAGGCGCAACCTGCTCCCGTATGCGCTCTGCCCGGCGCGGCGTGGTTCTCTTTGAACCGGTATACTTGTGGCGCGCAGGCGCGCGAGCCCGATCATCGCGATGAACGAGGGGGTTGTTGCCGGAAGCGCGAGGATACGGTCCACGGCTTCGCGTCTGAGCAGGCAGAACGTTCCGGCGTCCGACGGCACTCCGGTGAGCACGCTTAACAGCAGGCGATAGAGGCGACCCGTCAACAGGCGGGCGACCTCCTGATGCCGCCCGCGGCGGCCCGCGAACACGACATCGTAGCCGTCGGCGGCGGTGATCAAATCCGTGATCGCCTCGGGCGAATCCTGCAGATCGGCGTCGAGCACCGCGCACCATGCGCCCCGCGCGCGGTGGAGGCCGACAAGGATCGCGGCATGCTGACCAAGATTGCGCCGCGTTTTGATCGCTATGACGCGTGCCGGGCTGTCGCACACGAGTTCCGCAATCACGCGCCACGAATCGTCGACCGAGCAATCGTCGACGAAGATCAGTTCAAGCATCCATCCGCGTTCGACGGTCCGCCGGATGCGGTCGCCGAGCTCGGCCAGCGTCTCGCGGTTGTTGAACACCGGGACGACGACGCTGATCGTTTCGGTCATCAGTTTTCCCGGTTTCGCGCCTAGCAGGTGCGTCGTCAAGGCGCGGCACAAAGGCTATCGTGCGTACCGCTTTTCCGTCAACGTTGCCGCGACCCTGGCTCGCCAGAATGTCGCAGACCGGTTGCCAAGTCCCATGCTGGCCAGCGCCCCGCCCGAGCAGATGCGCTTTCCGCTGTGGCTCGGCTGCGCGCTCGCCGCGCTCATCCTGCTGAACGCCGCGGCGGCGGTGGCCGTGTTGCGCCCGCCGCAATTCGCGATGGTCCTCGACCCTTCGCAGATGTCTCCCGAATCCGGCGCGGCCTGGATTGCTCCGGTGCCTCTTGGCGATTTTGTTTTCACGGCCGAGGGCGACCGGGATGCTAGACAACGGTCCAATCTTCGCCTGTTCGAGAACAATCTGGAGCTGAAGCCGGGTCACTCGCTTCATGCGGATATCAGGGAAATGGGCGCCGGACGTTTCTCGCACTGGCAGCAATCGCTCTACTTCTCGACTTCGGACGGCAGCGACCCGCGCAACAACGGGCGCACCTATTCGGTTTCCGTAACGGCCGCTCTCAACGCAAATCTCATGATCGCGCTGGTGGCGCTCGATTTGCTCGTCTTTGCCGCGCTGCGCCCGGCACTGATCCGCCGTTATGGGGGAAGCGCAGAGCACGCCGGTTACTCGGATTTCGTGCCTATCCTTTCACCGCTTGCGCTCGCTGCACTGGTCGTGGCCGCGGCTTTTGCTCTTGCCTGGTTTTGCGGGTTTACCCACCGCACGAACGACGACTCTCTCATGCGCATGATCGCCGAAGGCGCGATGAGCGGTAGCCCATCGGAATTCCTGATCTATGAGAATGTCATCGCGGGACTTGTTCTACGCGCATTGTACGATGTCGAGCCGCGCTTCCCCTGGTATGATCTCGTCCTCGCAGCAGGCAGCATTGCCGGCGCGCTGCTGTTGCTGGCGGCGGTTCTGCGGCTCATTTCATCGCGTCGGGGAACGATCTTTTGCGCGTTGCTCGGGTTGATCGTCTTCACAGGCATTTTTCAGAATCTGCAGTTTTCCGCTGCCGCCATTGTGCTAGCCGGGGGGGCCACGGCGCTGCTTGCTTCGGTTGCATTTCGTCCCCCCGCTTCATCCCGCCGTCTGCAGCTTTCGGCCGGAGTTGCCGCAGCCGCATTCTTCTGGGGCTCGCTGTTTCGCTTTGAAGCTGCATTTCTGGCGGCAGTACTTGTCGCGCCAATCCTCTTGCTCCGGACGCGACAAAGCATGGTGGCGCTGCGGGTGCCCCTTTTTTTCCTTGCAGCCGGCATCGTTCTTGCGGTTTCCGGCAAGGTCTTTGACATCGCCTATTATCGCTTCACTCCAGGATGGGAGCATTTTCAGGCGGAGAAGCGGCAGCGTCTTCGCGTCACCGAGTATCTGCATGCTGATCTGTCGCGGGTTCGCGAGATGGACGCCGCGCTCTCGGCGGTCGGGTGGAGTCGCAATGACTACGATCTCCTCACCCAATGGATGTTCGCGCTCCCCGCCCTTTTCAGCATGGACCGCGTGGCGCGGTTCGCAGAGCTCGCCCCGAGGCAGTCGTGGGCTGAGCGGGTTGCCACGTTCCAGCAGGTTGTAATTCAACACCGAGATACACTTTGGCTCTTCGCCGCAGCATGCGGCCTGGCTCTGATCATGATGCCCTCATTCTATGCCGTGGCCGTCATGCTCATTTCGGCCGCCTGGCTGTCCGTCGTGATGATTGTCCTTTCGATCATGTACAAGCCGGTGTTCACGCATCTCCTCTGGGTGGTATACGGCACGGCTTCTCTTGCCGCTGTGGGAACGGCATTTGCCGGCGCTGTCGAAGTCCGGCGCCGGGGCTATCACCTTGCCGAAAACAGGGTGATCACGGCCGGCGTGCTCGCCGCCATCGGCTGCGTATCGCTCTGGCAGACCGGCGATGCCTGGACACGCGCCCGGGCGGACGATGAACTGCGCTCGCGGCTGGTGCGCGATGTCGCCGCTTGGCCGATCACGCCAAACATCAAGCTGCTGTCCTGGTCCGCGGATTTTCCCTTCGACACGTGGATCCGCCCGTTTCAACCGCTATCGCCGCACGAGCGGCAATTCTTCCGCACGACCCACAATAGTGTCTCACCGCTCGCTGACCCGGTCTACGCGGCCTGGGGCACGAAAGACGTTCTTTGGGCCCTGTGCCACGACCCGCAAACCTATCTTGTCGATGGGCGCCGCGGAAACCTCGCTCGCCAGAAGATTATGCTGGCGAGATACATGCACGAGCATCATGCGGAGGTCGTGGCGCTGGTACCTGTGTTCGAAGGGAACACAACCTCACTCCTCGCCTGCCGCCCGGCCGGGAAGAAAGACTGACGTGCGATGGAACTGCTGACCTGGAGCTACGCGCCTATGTCGCCGCCGGCGCGAAGCCGCGCTGCCTGAGCAGGGCGTCGGGCGTCGGCAGGCGGCCGCGGAACGCGGTGTAGAGCGCTTCCGGATCGCTCCGGCCGCCGGCGGAATAGACGTGGTCGTAGAGCTTCTTCGCCGTCTCCGGATGGAAGATGTCGCCGGTCTCCTGGAACGCGGCGAACGCGTCGGCGTCGAGCACCTCCGACCACATGTAGCTATAGTAGGCGGAGGCGTAGCCGCCACCGGAGAACACGTGCGCAAAGTGCGTCGGCCGGTGCCGCATCACGATCTCCGCCGGCATGCCCATGCGCGCGAGCGCCGCCTTCTCGAAGGCGCCGACGTCGAAACCGTCCGCGTTCTTGAGCAGATGCGTCTCGAGATCGAACAGCGCGGAAGCGACGAACTCGACCGTAGCGAAACCGCGGTTGAAGTTGCGGGCGTCGAGCAGGCGCTTGAGCAGGTCGTCGGGGATCGAGCGGCCGGTGCGGGCGTGGATCGCAAAACGCCGCAGGATGTCGGGCTGCTCCAGCCAGTGCTCGTAGAGCTGCGACGGCAGCTCCACCCAGTCGGTCAGCACGCTGGTGCCGGCGACCATCGGATAGGTGACGTCCGAAAGGAGCCCGTGCAGCGCGTGGCCGAACTCATGGAACAGCGTGCGCGCGTCGTCGAACGAGAGCAGCGTCGGCGCCCCGTCGCCGCCCTTGTTGAAGTTCATGACGTTGACGACCAGAGGGCGGACGTTGCCCGTGAGCCGCTCCTGGTCGCGCAGCGTGGTCATCCAGGCGCCGCTGCGCTTGGACGGACGGGCGAAGTAGTCACCGAAGAACAGGCCGAGGTGGCGGCGGTCCGGCCCAAAGACCTCCCACGCCATCACATCGGGATGCCAGGCCACGACGTCCTTGCGGCGCTCGAAGGTGAGGCCGAACAGCTTGTGGGCGGTGTAGAACGCGGCATCGATAATGTGGTGAAGCTGGAAGTACGGCTTCACCGTCGCCTCGTCGATGTCGCAACGGACCTTGCGCAGTTTCTCGGCGTAGTACCGCCAGTCCCACGGCGCGATCGCGAAGTTCCCGCCCTCCTGGCGCACCAGCTCCTGCATGGCGTCACGGTCGGCGAGCGCACCGGCGCGCGCCGGCGCCCAGACGCGATCGAGCAGGTCGCGCACGGCCTCCGGGGTCTTCGCCATGGCGTCGTCGAGCCGATAGTGGGCGAAGGTCTCGTAGCCCAGGAGCTTTGCGCGCTCGGCGCGCAGCGCCACCATCTCGGCGATCGCCGCCTTGTTGTCGGTCGCGCCGCCCTGGTCGCCGCGCGCGATCCAGGCGCGGAACGCCTTTTCGCGCAGGTCGCGGCGCGCGGAGAATTGCAGAAAGGGCTCGACGCTCGAGCGCGACAGCGTGATGACGTGCCGGCCGGTCATGCCGCGTTCAGCTGGCCGCCGCGCGCGCCGCCGAGCGCACGAAATCCGGCAGGCCGGCCAGGTCCTCCTCGCGATCGAGCGTCAGCGTGTAACCCTGCTCGTCGGCGAGCACGTTCTGGCTGAAGCCGGTTCCCAGCGTCGCCAAGCGCTCCGCGATCTCGGCCAGTCGTTTCTTGGTGGCGGCGTCGAGGCCGGCGCCCGCGCGCCTGTACATCGTGTGGTAGCGATCCAGCACGCGCCGCTGCTCGGCGGTGAGGCCCGCCGCGTCGCGGGCCCGATGCAGCGCGTCGATCCGTTGGAACAGGCGATCGTTCTGCAGGATGCGGTTGTGGTGGCCGGCGAGCTTGGGCCCGATCTCGCGCTCGATCTTGAGCAGCGGCTCGTTGGTATGCGCGCCGGTCAGGTTGAAGAACACGCTGGAGACCCGGTCGAGCAGCTTTCCGCTGCGCTCCATCGCCTCGATGGTGTTGCCGAAGGTGGGCGCGTCCGCCTGCGACGCCACCGTCTCGATCTCGGCGTCGTGGTCGGCGAAGGCGCGCTCGAATGCCGGCATGAAATGCTCGGGCGCGATGCGCGCGAATGGCGGGGCCTCGAACGGGCCGGTCCAGGTTTCGAAGAAGGGATTGGGCTCGGCGGCGGCTGCGGCCCCACCTTGGGCCGCGGCCGGATGGTTCTGCTGGGTCATGGCTGCTATATGGTGGGCCGGTCCGGCGCAGGGCAAGCCAAAGTTCGGTCGAACCCCGCGCATTGCCGAACCCGGAGAACACCATGCCTCGTCACGCCAGCTACGTCCCCCACGGCGTCATCCCGGCCGTGCTGCTGCCGTTCCATGACGACCTGTCGATCGACGAGGCGAGCTTCCGCAGCCACCTGCGCGACGTCGCTGCGGCCGAGGGAATTTCGGCGATCACCATCAATGCGCACTCGACCGAGGTCGCGTCCTGCTCGTTCGATGAGCAGCGCCGGGTGTTGGCGATCGCGCAGGACGAGATCGGCGCCCGACTGCCCATCATCAACGGCATCTGGGCCGACGGCAGCCTCGAGGCGGCGCGGATCGCGACCATGGCGACCGATGGCGGCGCCTCGGCGCTGCTGGTGTTCCCGCCGGCGCCATTCACGCTCCAGCAATCGCCGGAGATGACGCTCGCCCATTTCAAGCGCATCGCCGACGCCACCAACCTGCCGATCATCGCCTTCCAGTATCCGCTGGCGACCGGCCAGGGCTATCCGCGCGACACGCTGCTGACAATGTGCGAGCAGGTGCCCACCATCCGCGCGATCAAGGACTGGTCCGGCAACGTGTCCCAGCACGAGATGCAGATCCGCACCCTGCAAAGCCTGCCGCGGCCGGTGAACGTGCTCACCACCCATTCGGCCTGGCTGCTCTCGTCGCTGGTGCTGGGGTGCAACGGGCTCCTGTCCGGCTCCGGCAGCGTCATTGCCGACCTGCAGGCGCAGTTGTTCCGGGCGGTGCAGCGGAACGACCTCGCCGCGGCGCGGGCGCTGAACGACCGCATCTACCCGACCGCCCGCGTGTTCTACGCCGACCCCTGGGCCGACATGCATAACCGCATGAAGGAAGCGCTGGTACTGCTCGGACGTCTGCCGCGGGCCGTCGTGCGACCGCCCCTGGTGAAGCTCGGCCGCGCCGAGATCGAGCGCATCCGCGCGGCGCTGGTCGAGGCCGGCCTGCTCGGCGCCAAGGGGAGCGCCAAGGCCCGCGACGCCGCCTGAGCAGTTTGGCCGCGGGACTTGATCCAGCCCCCCATTTTGTGGACATTGCGCCCGCCAACGGGACCCTTGGAATGAGCAACACGCCGGAATTGGGCCAGCGCCGCAAGATCAACTGGCTGAACGTGAACACCGTGATGAGCGCCGCGGTCCTGATCGGCGCGGAGGTGTTCGGCGCCGCCTATGCGGGCGGCTGGGCGATCGCCATGCTGCTCGGCCTCGGCGACTACGGCATCCTCGGCCTGCGGGTGCTGTTCTTCGTCGCCGGCCTCGCGGTCATGATCTCCTTCATCCGCCAGGCGCAGCGCGTCGAGCCGTTCACGACGCGCCAGTAGCGTCGCGGACGCGGACGCGCTCAGGAAATTTTCACCCATCCAGCAGATTTTTCTGATTCTGACGGCGTAAATAATTATTTGCGCCCTCGCCCAATTTCGCACGTGCCTGTGGCCGTGTGCTGATCGGTGGGCATCCGGACAAGAGGCCGGACAGCCGCCAAGGGAGCGATCTGGCTTCCTTACCATGCGATCAGCAGCCGGAGGCGAAACCGGCGCACCCCGCGCTCAACGGGGGACGCGGCTTAAAGCAACGACGGAGCGGGCTTCTCTGGACTCGTCGGCCCTCCAAAGGTCGACACCGAAGAGGCTTGTCCATCTTGCCGGCCGTGCGGAACGGGTCTCCCGCTCCAAACCAAGGCAGCATCTCGGGTGAAGAACCCGGCGCACTGGTCCGTGTCTCCATCGCACGGGACGTGCACCGACCTCACCCGCTGACGCCGGACGGCTTTGCCGTCTGAACTTCAACCTGGGCCGCAAGGCCCGTTGGCTTTGGTGAGGAGAGCGCACATGACCCAGCGCATCCGCGACTTCCTGCGCAACCGCCGCGACGCCGGCCGTGACGAGGGCCCATGCCTCGTCGTCGACCTCGAGGTCGTGCGCGACAACTACCTGACCTTCGCAAGGACCCTGCCCGACACGCACGTGTTCTACGCGGTGAAGGCGAACCCTGCGCCGGAGGTGCTGTCGCTGCTCGCCTCGCTCGGCTCGTGCTTCGACACCGCGTCGATCCCCGAGATCGAGATGGTGCTGGCAACCGGCTGCACGCCGGACCGCATCTCCTTCGGCAACACCATCAAGAAGGAACGCGACGTCGCGCGCGCCTATGCGCTCGGCGTGCGGCTCTACGCCGTCGACTGCAAGGCCGAGGTCGAGAAGATCGCCCGCTCGGCGCCCGGCAGCAAGGTGTTCTGCCGCATCCTGTCCGACTGCGTCGGGGCGGAATGGCCGCTGTCGCGCAAGTTCGGCTGCGAGCCCGCCATGGCCGCGGACGTGCTGGAGCACGCGCACCGGCTCGGGCTCGAGGCGCATGGCGTGTCGTTCCATGTCGGCTCGCAGCAGCGCAACACCAACGCCTGGGACCGCGCTTTGGCGCAGGCCGCCGCCGTTTTCCGCGAATGCGGGGAGCGCGGCATCAACCTCGCCATGGTCAACCTCGGCGGCGGGTTCCCGACCAAGTACCTGAAGAACGTGCCGACGGTGAAGTCCTATGGCTCGGCGATCTTCCGCGCACTGCGGCGCCACTTCGGCAACCGCATCCCGGAAACCATCATCGAGCCCGGCCGCGGCATGGTCGGCAACGCCGGCGTGATCGAGTCGGAGATCGTACTCGTCTCCAAGAAGAGCGAGGACGACGACGTGCGCTGGGTCTATCTCGACATCGGCAAGTTCGGCGGCCTCGCCGAGACGATGGACGAGTCGATCCGCTACCCGATCCGAACCCCGCGGGACGGCGACGCGCTGGCGCCTTGCGTGCTGGCGGGGCCGACCTGCGACTCGGCGGATGTGCTGTACGAGAGGCAGCCTTACCCGCTGCCGGTGAGCCTGGAGATCGGCGACAAGGTGCTGATCGAAGGCACCGGCGCCTATACCGCGACGTACTCGTCCGTCGCCTTCAACGGCTTCGCGCCGTTGCAGACCTTCCACATTTGAGATCGCCGGGCGCCGGCCGAGCCGGCGCCCATGTCCCCTGAAGCTCCGTACGGGCGCCGCTGCGCCGATGGCGGGAGGACACGAGCATGAGCATGATCACCATCCGCAAGGAACTCCACCGGGATTTTGAGGCGCGCGAGACGCTGCTCGACCTGTGCTTTGGCGACGCGCGTTTCCAGAAGGCGGCCGAGCGCCTGCGCGAGGGCCGTCTGCCGGCTCAGGGTCTCGCCTATACAGCGTCCGACCGCGGCCGCGTCGTCGGCACCACGCGAATGTGGAACGTATCCGCCGGCCCGTCGCGGCCCGCGCTGCTGCTCGGGCCGATCGCCGTGCACCCGGAGCTGCGCTGCCGCGGCATCGGAGGTGCGCTGGTCGAGCGCGCCCTGGACGACGCCAGGCGCCTCGGCCACAGCGCGGTGATGCTGGTCGGCGACGCGCCGTACTACCAGCGTTTCGGCTTTTCAGCCGCGGCGACCGGCGGCCTGTGGCTGCCGGGCCGCTACGACGCGCACCGGTTCCTGGCGCTCGAGCTGCAGCCCGGCGCGCTTTATGGCGCGCGCGGTCTCGTCAGCGCGACCGGACGGCCCGCACCCAAGCCGGCGCTGTCGGCGCTGGTCGCCCGCGTAACCCACAGCGAATCCGCGCGTGCGGCCTGACCCCTCTTGCCTCGGAGTAACCGATATGAACGCATTGACCCGCATGACCGAGAGCCATCTCCTGCACGCCCGATTCGCAGGCCCGATCGTCATGATCGGCTTTGGCTCCATCGGCCGCGGCACCCTGCCGCTGCTTGAGCGCCACATCGGGTTCGACCGCTCGAAATTCGTGGTCATCGATCCCGTCGACACCGACCGCGGGCTGCTCGACGAGCGCAAGATGCGCTTCCAAAAGCTCGCGATCACTAAGGACAACTACCGCCAGGTGCTCACGCCCCTGCTTACGGGCGGTCCCGGCCGCGGCATGATCATCAACCTGTCGGTCGAC
This sequence comes from uncultured Alphaproteobacteria bacterium, assembly GCA_963720385.1. Lineage (GTDB taxonomy): Bacteria > Pseudomonadota > Alphaproteobacteria > Rhizobiales > Xanthobacteraceae > VAZQ01. The sequence goes on from CAVRFL010000011.1 coordinate 70,770, forward strand.
ACGTCGTCGGCCGACCTGATGGACCTCTGCAAGGACATCGACGCCTTTTACATCGACACGGTCTGCGAGCCGTGGCCCGGCCTCTATATGAACGCCAAGGCCTCGCTCTCGGAGCGCTCGAATTATGCGCTGCGCGAAACCGTGCTCGACGTGCGCCGCCGCCGCCCCGGCGGGGTGACGGCGGTGAGCTGCTGCGGGGCCAATCCCGGCATGGTGTCCTGGATGGCCAAGCAGGCCCTGCTCGACGTCGCCCGCGACACCGGCGTGACGTTCACCGAGCCGAAAACCCGCGACGAATGGGCCCGCCTGATGCAGCGCGTCGGCGTCAAGGGCATCCATATCGCCGAGCGCGACACCCAGCGGGCGCGCGACCCGAAACCGCGCGGCATGTTCATCAACACCTGGTCGGTCGAAGGGTTCGTCTCCGAAGGCTTGCAGCCCTCCGAGCTCGGCTGGGGCACGCACGAGAAGCAGATGCCGGCCAACGCGCGCCGCCACGATTTCGGCTGCGACGCCGCGATCTACCTGACCCGGCCGGGCGCGGGCACCCGCGTGCGCTCATGGACGCCGACGGCGCAAGCCCAGCACGCCTTCCTGGTGACCCACAACGAGTCGATCTCGATCGCCGACTACTTCACGCTGCGCGAGGGCGGAAAGGTCGTCTACCGGCCGACCTGCCACTATGCCTACCATCCCTGTGACGACGCCGTGCTGTCGCTGCACGAGATGGCGGGCGCGGCCTGGGAGCGCCAGCCGGGGTGGAAAATCCTCGACGAGCACGAAATCCTCGACGGCATCGACGAGCTCGGCGTCCTGCTCTATGGCCACGCCAAGAACGCCTACTGGTACGGCTCGCAGCTCTCCATCGAGGAGACGCGCAAGCTCGCGCCCTACCAGAACGCGACCGGGCTGCAGGTCACCTCGGCGGTGCTCGCGGGCGTCGTCTGGATGCTGGAGAACCCTGACCGCGGTCTCGTCGAGGTCGACGAGATGGACTTCCGCCGCTGCCTCGAGATCCAGCGTCCCTATCTCGGTCCCGTCATCGGCCGCTACACCGACTGGACGCCGCTCAGCGGCCGCGACGGACTGTTCCCGGAGGACGTGGACCGGAGCGACCCCTGGCAGTTCAAGAACGTGTTGGTCACCTGACCGCCAGCGAAAATCCAATGCGGCAAGACCTGGGCAGAGCGGCGGGCGCGCGAGCGTCCGCCGCTCGCATTTGCTGCGGCTAGAGGCGCGGAAGCGGTGGCGCGGCTTCGTCATCAGCCACGAAGACGGCCATGGCACCGGCCGCCCGGTTGCGGGCGTCGTGGATGACGAGCAACCGGACCGCCACCCGCAGGACCGTCCCATCCCGATGCACCGCCGGAATGTTCGCGGCCACCCGGTCGATCTTCCCGTCGCCGGCCGCCATCGCAGCGTGGAAACGCGCCCAATGGCGCTCGCGAAACTGGGGCGGGACGATGAGATCAAGTGTCTGGCCGATCGCGTCGGCGGCGGGATGACCGAAGAGAGCTCTCCGCTCCGGGATTCCAGATGCGGATCACACCGGATGCCTCAGCGAAAACCAGTGCGGGCTCGGTCGTCATGAGGCGATTCCACTGATAAAGAAAGCAAATCCAAGGCGCAGTCGTGCGCCGCGCCGCTCGACACTGACCGCAAGGCTATTGCGGCAAGACCTTGGCAGCGAGACAGACAGCAGGCGTCCGCCACTCGCATTTGCGGGCGCCACGAAACATTCGTTGCGAATTCGTGAACGCTACGACGCGCTCAATCGGTCCCCCAACCGGCACCACGAAACACCAAAAGTGTTGACAGCGAGATTGATTCGATTATTGCGTTGTATTGCCCAATTTCGCACGTGCCTGTGGCCGCGTGTCGATCGGTGGGGTCCGGACAAGAGGCCGGACAGCCGCCTACGGAAGAGAGCCTCTCTTCCTTGCTAGGTGTCCGCTTGGATGCCGACGTGATCGACAGCCGGAGGCGAAACCGGCGCACCCCGCGCTCAACGGGGGACGCGGCTTAAAGCAACGACGGAACGGGCTTTTTTGGAAACGCCGGCGCGAAAGCCGGACTGACTAAAAAGGCTTGTCCTTCTTTGCCAGCAGTGCGGAACGGGTTCTTCCCTCATCCGGACCAAGGCAACCATCGACGTGGTGTCCAAGCTCGCATTCGGCGGGCCGTGCGTACCACAGGAGGTTCACCTTAGGGCGGCTGCGCCGCCGACGGATCAGGGAGCAAGGTCGAGATGACCGCACGTATTCGCGAATTTCTCAAGCGCCGCGCCGATGAAGGACCCTGCCTCGTGGTCGATCTCGACGTCGTCCGCGACAACTACAATGCCTTCGCCAAGGCGCTGCCCGACAGCAAGGTCTACTACGCCATCAAGGCCAACCCGGCGCCGGAGATCCTCAAGCTCCTGGTGGAGCTGGGCTCGTGCTTCGATGTTGCCTCGGTGGCCGAGACCCAGGCGGTGCTCGCCGCCGGCGCCACGCCGGACCGCATCTCCTACGGCAACCCGATCAAGAAGGAGAGCGAGATCGCAGCCGCCTTCCGGCTCGGCGTCACGCTGTTCGCCTTCGACTGCGAGGCCGAGGCCGAGAAGATCGCCCGCGCCGCGCCCGGCTCACAGGTGATCTGCCGCATCCACTGCGATAACGCAGGCGCCGACTGGCCGCTGTCGCGCAAGTTCGGCTGCGAGCCGGCCTATGCCGCCGACATCCTGGAATTCGCCCACCGGCAGGGCCTGGTGCCGCACGGCATCTCCTTCCACGTCGGCTCCCAGCAGAACAACGTGGAAGCCTGGGACCGTGCGCTGGCCTCGACGGCGGCGATTTTCCGCACCTGCGCCGAGCGTGGCATCAACCTGTCCATGGTCAATCTCGGCGGCGGCTTCCCGGCCAAGTACATCCGCAAGACGCCGAAGCTCGAATCCTACGGCAAGGCGATCTTCCGCTCGCTGCGCAAGCATTTCGGCAACGCGATCCCGAACACCATCATCGAGCCGGGCCGCGGGCTCGTTGGCAACGCCGGCGTCATCGAGGCCGAGGTCGTGCTGATCGCCCGCCGCAATCCGGAGGACGAGCTGCGCTGGGTGTATCTGGACCTCGGCAAGTTTCACGGGCTGGCCGAGACCATCGACGAGTCGATCCGCTATCCGATCAAGACCCCGAAGGACCGGGACGAGATGGCGCCCTGCGTCCTGGCGGGGCCGACCTGCGACTCGGTCGACGTGCTCTATGAGAAGAACCCCTACCCGCTGCCGGTCTCGCTCGCCATCGGCGACAAGGTGCTGATCGAGGCGACCGGGGCCTATACGGCGACCTATTCGTCGGTGGGCTTCAACGGCTTTCCGCCGCTGCGGCAATACGTGATCTGACGGCGCAATCGGGCTGAACCTCCGAGTGCGGCGGGCGGCGATTGCCGCCCGCTTTCGTTTTGCGGGCTACCCCACCCACTCCACATGTGCCTTGATGGCCTGGCGCGCATCGTCGATCCAGCCGTGCGGCCGCGCTTTCTCGATCATAGCGGCGAACGACTGCTGCCAGGCGGCGTCCTGTGCCACCCCGGGCCGGTCGCGCAGGGCATCTTGCGATATCCAGGCGGTCTCGGCGTCGGGCAGTTCAGCGGTGCCGGCTAGCGCGCGGCGTACCGCCTCGATGTCCTCACGATGCCCTTCGACCACGAGCTTGAAGGCACGGAAGTTGTCGCGGTCCTCCAACGTCACCCGGCGATCCGTGGTCACCTTCACGAACATCGCAATTCCCCTTATCCCAGATCGAGCACGCCGGCTTCGCCGCTCTCAGTCCCGAAGGCCAGGAGCTTGCCGGTCCCACTCCACGCCAGCGCCGTCACCGGCGCATCGCCCGGCTTCTTTGCCAGAATTTCGGCGCCGTCGTCGGTGCGCACCAACAGCACGAGTCCGTCGACGAAGCCGACCGCCACCACGCCCTGCTTCGGATGGCAGGCAACGACCTCGGCCTGCTGCTCGGACGGCGCGCGCAGCTGCGGCTGCTTGCCCATGGGGCCGTCCTTGCCCCCGAACGGCCAGAGCACGACCTGGGTCGACCCCGAGGTCGCGAGCCACTTGCCGTCGGCGGTCCAGCCGAGCGAGCGCACGCGCGCGGCGTAGCCGGACATCCGCATGTCTTTGCGGTCGTCGAGCCGCCAGCCGTGCAGCATCGGCTCCTGCATCGCGGTCACCAGGAAGCGGCCGTCCGGACTGAATTTCGCGCCGAGATGGGAGCCCTTCCAGTCCAGGGTGTCGGGATCGGCCTTGGCATTGGGGAACCAGAGGGTCGCGCCATTGTAGTGTGCGATCGCAAGCCGCACGCCCTTCGGCGCGAAGGCGAGCCCGCCGACCGTCGATACGACCTCCAACACCTTCTCCGCGCCCTTGCTGGCGCGGGCGAACGCCTGCTTGCCCGCGGACCAGGCGATTGCCTCACTCGGACCGACCGCCACGTGGTCGATCCAGCGGCGCTTTGCATCGGTCGCGACGGTTTCGCTGTCGCCGTCTGCGGCGGTCGATACGACCTTGCCATCGTCTCCGCCGGTGACGACGCGGGCGCCGTCGCTCGCCGACGACAGGATCGCACCGCCATGGACCGCGAACCGCTGTGGCTCGCCGTCACGCGCCGCCAACAGAAGCGATTCCTCGCCGAGGACGAAGACCGCGGTCTCCTTGAGGAAATGAGCACCGACCACCGGCGCGTTTGCCGATATCGGCCGCGCGCGCTCGACGACTGACGGGATGCTGTCGCGATCAACGCCCATGAGGAGTCATGTTCGCTCGTGTCCCGGACGCGGTGCAGCGTGTAGTGCAGCGGAACGGTGCACGGCTGATCCGGGACCCCGGTATCTTCGGGATCCAAAGCAACCGGGGTCCCGGGTCTGCAGCGCACCACTTCGTGCTGCGCTGCGCCCGGGACAAGAGGACTTACGGAATCTTCTTTACCGGCTTCGGGTCGAGGCTGAACAGCCGCGCGGCATTGCCGCCGAGGATGTTGCGCTTGGCCTGCTCCTTGAGGAACGGCAGGTCGTAGATAATGCTCGGCAGGTCGAAGTCCCAGTGCGGGTAGTCCGACGACCATACCAGCTGCGTCTCGGCGTTGATCATCTTGAACGTCCCCTCAAGGATGGAGAGATCGTCGGGGACTTCCATCGGCTGGGTCGAGAAGAACATCTCGCGCATGTATTCGCTCGGCTTGCGCTTGAGCTGCGGGCAGTCCGAGGTGCGCATCATGTAGGTGTGGTCGAGCCGCTGCATGAGGCAATAGGCCCAGGTCAGGCCTGACTCGATCCACATGGTCTTGAGCTTGGGGAAGCGCTCGGGCAGGCCGTTGATGACCCAGTTGGTCATGTGGATCATGTTGAACCACATGAAGCCGAGCGAATGCACCGAGATGAAGCGGTTGGTGGTGGCGAGGCCGCGGTCGTCCCAACTGTAGGCGGCGTGGAAGCAGAGCGGCTTGCCCATCTCTTCGAGCAGCGCGTAGGTCTTCATATAGGCGTTGTCGTGCACCGGCTTGTAGCGCGGCGCCGTCACCATGAACCCGACCACGCCCTTCTTGTCGCCGAAGTCCCGCACCGTCCGATAGGCCCATTCCGGATCGTTGAACGGCAGATAGAGCATCGAGACGATGCGCGGCTCCTCGGCGAGGATGCATTCGCACAACCAGGCGTTATAGGCACGGCAGAGCGCGACCTCGATCTCGACCTGCGGATGCAACCCGAGGAACAGCATCGGCGTCGGGAACAGGCAGGAATAGTCGACACCCATGGCGTCCATCCATTCCAGCGTGATGTCGATGTCGCGGTGCTTGGTGCCTTTGGCCTTGTAGTGGTGGCGGCCGGCGTGGCGGGTCATGCGGCCGCCGATGCTCTGGTAGCCGACCTGGTTGTTGAGGAAGCCGGAGCGGCCGGCGCGGCGCATGGAGTCCATGGCCTCCATCTTGATGACCGGGCTCTCGATGTAGCTGAACACGTCCTTGTAGGACTCGCTCTCGTAGTGGTGCGCGTCCACGTCCACGATCAGGAAGTCCTGGTAGTTGCGCTGGCGTGCCTGCTGGCTGGCGTGATCGAGCGATTTCGTCTCCGAATATTGCTCGGGATTGAGCTGGCGGACTTCGTTTCGCAGCATGTCCATGGTTGTTTCCTCGCCTGATCAAATCACGACGAACACGTCGTCGCCGCGCTTGACCACATTGTATTTGCGCAGCTTCAGCTTGCGGTCGCCGACGCATTCGCCGGTCTTGAGGTCATATTCGTAGCCATGCCAGGGGCAGGCGAAATGTACGCGGTCGCCGAAGTCCTGCCGCTCATAGGTGCGGTCTGCGTTGAGCACGTCCACCACGTTGTTGACCATGATGCCCTCGCAGGCCGGTCCGCCGGCATGCACGCAGTAGTTCGAGTAGGCATAGTAGGCGCCATCCTTGAAGAACACGCCGACCTCGTGCGGGCCGGAGACGACGATACGGCGGTCTCCGTCCTTGAGGTCGGACGCCTTGGCGACAAAACACTCGGGCATTGAGGGGCTCCTTTGAACCGTTCTATAGCATCGAATTTCGCGCGTCGTCAGCCCTATCGCGATTGACTAATATGCGCTCCGGCATGGCCGGCCTGCCGGCCCCACAGGCCATTGCGGGAGCGTTTGCATGACCACAGTCGTCACTGGCGCCGGGCTGATCGGCACCGCCTTTGCCCAGAACGCGATCGCGCGCGGCGAGAAGGTGGTGTTCGTCGATCCCGAGCCGCGCGCCGATTTCCTCAAGCTCAAGCTCGGGGACAAGGGCTATGCGCTGGCGCGCTATGACGTGCGCGACCTGCCGGCCCTGGTCGCGACCATCAAGGAGCACGGCGCCGACACCGTCGTGCACACCGCTGGCCTGATCGGCAGCCGCGTGCAGCAGTCGCTTTCCGCCGGCTTCGACATCAATCTCGGCGGCACCCGCAATGTTGCGGAAGCGGTGCGGCTCGCCGGTGTGCGCCGGCTCGTGCACATCTCGACCTTCGGTGTCTACGACCGCCGCCGCGAGGCCGGCAATGCGCCGGTCGCGGAGGATTTCGTGCGCGGCGGTTCGCGCGCCTATGGCGCGTTCAAGGCGGCGAAGGAACTGATCTTGGAGGCCTATGCCGCCGCCTACAAATTCGAGGTGATCATGTTGCGGCCGGCGAACGTGTTCGGACTCGGCCATTTCTGGTCGGGATCGAGCGGCGGCCAGAAGATGCAGCGGCTGATCGAGGCCGGCCTCGACGGCGGCACCGCGCGCATCCCCTCCTCCGAGACGATGGCGAACGAATATATTTACGCCAAGGACGTCGGCCGCGCGGTCGACGCCGCCGCCACCGCCAAGCGCCCGCCGCAGATTCACTTCAACATCGGCAACGGCACCGTGACCTCTTTTGAAGAGGTGCTCGCGGCGGTGAAGGCGCTGTGTCCGAACGTGCGCTATGAAGTCGAAGCCGGGGAGCCGCCGCATTCCAAGATCGCGCCGCTCGACATCTCCGCGGCAAAACAGCATCTCGGCTGGGAGCCCCGCTTCACGATACAGTCGGCGTTCGAGGACTACCTCAAGGACCTGAAGGCGGCGCGGGCCGGCAAGCACTGACCTTACTCCGTCATCCTGAGGCGGCCGCCATAAGTGCGTTTACGCGCGTCTGCGACGCGCTATGGCGGCCCTCGAAGGATGCACGGCCCGGGCCGTCGCCCTTCGAGGCTCGCTCCGCTCGCACCTCAGGGTGACGGTTCAAGGTTTTAACTCGGGGCCTAAGCATGTTGAACACCGTACGCCTTGTTTCGTTCGCCCTTGCGCTGACCGCCGTCGCGGGCGCGGCGCTGGCACAGCCCTATCCGGCAAAGCCGATCAAGATCGTCGTCTCGACCTCGCCGGGCGGGATCACCGATATCTTGGCGCGCTTCCTGGGCGCTCATATCACCGCCAAGACCGGGCAATCCGTCGTCATCGACAATCGCGCCGGCGGCAGCGGCAACATCGCCATGAGCGAGGTGTCGCGCGCCGCCCCCGATGGCTACACGCTCGGCTTCGCCAATACCGGCAACATCACGATCAATCCCTACCTGTTCAGCAAGCTCAATTACGATCCGCTCAACGACCTGGTGCCGGTCGGCCCGGTCGGAACGGTGCCGCTGTTCCTGACCGTGAACGCCGGCCGCGTTCCGGCGACGAACCTGCAGGAGTTCATCGCCTACGCGAAGGCCAATATCGACAAGGTCAGCTATGCCGGCGCCGGCGCGGGAACGACGCCCGACCTCGCGCAGAGCGAATTCGCCCGCCGCTCCGGCCTCAAGCTCGTGGTCGTGCCGCATCGCGGCACCGGCCCCGCGACCCAGGCCGTCATTGTCGGCGACGTGCAGGTCACGTTCGTTTCGATGGGTCCGCACATCGAGCTCGTGCGCAAGGGCGTGCTGCGGGTGCTGGCGGCGGCCACGCCCAAGCGCATGCCCTATGTACCGGACGTGCCGACCTTTTCCGAACAGGGGTTCCCGGGCTTCACGGCACAGACCTGGTTCGCGTTGTTCGCGCCGCGCGGCACGCCGCAGGAGCTGCTCGACCAGCTCAACGCCTACACCCGCGGCGTCCAGGACGACCCGGAGACCGGCCGCCGTCTGGCGGCAACGTTCGTCGATCCGCTGCCGCTGACGCAGGGCGAATTTGCCGCGCTGGTGAAATCCGATGCGGTGAAATGGGAGCGCATCGTCCGGGAATCCGGCGCCAAGCTCGATTGAGCGGCGCCGGAATTTATTGGCGTCCGTCGCTCTGCCGCAGCCACTGGATCGACTGGACCTTCTTCATCAATTCCACGTCTATGTGCGGCAGGATGGTCTTTGCGAAGGCGCGGCGGACCTGCAGATACTCGCGCGCGCAGAATTCGGCGCGCGCCTTCGGAAGCACGCCCTGGTCGACATATTCCCTGAAGCCTTCCGGCTCGCCGCCATAGGCGAGGCAGATGTAGTTGAAGAACCGCTGTGCCGGCGCGCCATGCTCGTCGGCAAATTCGGTCCGCGTGCGCGGATTCTTCGAATTGAGATAAGTGAACGCCGCACCCCGGATGGTGGTGCGCGCCACGTCCTTGCCGAACTGCAGCATGAGGAACGCCGACATCTGGTCGGCGGCGTCCTCTTCGCGCCCGAACACAGGGATATTCAAAATGTCGAACAGCGCGTGCCCCATCTCGTGGAAGATGGCGTCGATGAATCCGCCGACGATCACCTCATTGCGGGTATAGCCTTGCGGCGAGGCCGCCTGCGGCGCGATCGCTTCGAGATTCTCGTAATACTCGTAGCAAACGTTGATCGCCCACTCCGCGGGCACGTAAAAGGCGTTGACCTGGCCGCAGGACTTGGTCCGCACCCGCAAGACCTTCGGCAGGCGGAGCGGCGACAGGAACATGGCGAGCTCTTCCAGGACCTGGCGCTTCCGCAACCGGTCCAGGGTCGCCTCCGAGCGCGGCAGGCGCGGGTCGATGTAGTCGATGATGACCCGGCTGTTGGCGGCCAATTCCTGCGGCCGCGCCTGCGCCGCGCTGCTCGAGGGCTGAACCATCACGCCGGCAATCACGACGGCCACCAGCCCGGCAATCCGGCCCCTGTTCGCTGTCCCGGTCATTTCGGCTCGTCCAGCATCAGCCAGGTCGCCGACTGAACCCGCTTGAGCAATTGGTGGTCCACGTGCGGCAAGATCTCCTTGGCGAAGGCGAAGCGCAGCGCGTAGAACTCGTTGGTGCAGCGTTGCGCGCGGCGGACCGGCAGCAGGTTTTGATCGATCAGGAACTTGAACGACGCCGGATCGGCGCCGAACGCGATGCAGAGATAGTTGAAGAAGCGCTGCGCCTCCGGCGACAGGTCGCTGGCGTAATCGAACTCGTTCCAGGTCCGATCGGACGCGTCGAAGAACCAGGCGGCGCCGACCATGACCTTGAGCGCGACATCCTTGCCGAACTGCAACATGATGAAGCCGGCGAGCTTGTCGGCGGCATCCGATTCGCGGCCCCAAACCGGGATCTCCAGGATGTCGAAGGTTGCCACCGCGACCTCGTGCAGCACGGCCTGGATGAACGCACCGGCGATCATCATTTCGCGTGGCAGCCCATCAGCCGGCTGATTGCGAGGCGCAATGTGATCGACCTTGGCCACGTATTCGTAGCAGATGGTCACCGGACCGCCGGGCTGATACGGCCGACGCTCCGCATTGCATTGATCGAGCTGCACCAGAAGCTTGCGCGGCAGCCTGAGCGGCGACAGGAACAGCCGCAATTGCTCGAGCACCTGCCGGCGCATGAGCCGGTCGCGGATTGGGCGGAATTGCGGGTCTTGCGGTTCGGCGTAGACCACGTCGACCCGGGAATTGCCCCAATCCGCCGCCGGCGTGGTGGACGGCGGCGGCGCTGGCGTGACCTCGCTGCCTGATGGGCGGAATGCCTTGCCGGGGGCAGGTTTGCCGGCTTCAGGCGCACCGCCAGGTTTCGACGGACCAAATGTGGTCTGCGCCTCGAGCGACGCTGCGCCCAGCGCCGGCACGATCACTGCCAGCGCAAGGGCAAGACGAGCGATGCGGTTCATCGATGGTTTCCCTGCTCGAGCGGATAGTAGCGCGCGGGAACGCCAACTCACAATATGCGCCCGCCAAGGCCGGCGAATCGCAGCAGGGGCCGCAATGATGCAGCGTTAACATATTGCTGCGCCGGGTGGCCGATGCGGCGGTTTGGGCTATACTCCGCGATCCGGAGGCGGAATTCGTGAACATCGTCGACAAGAGCAACGCAATCAATGCAACGGCGGGCGCTGATCTCGATCGCTTTCGGCTGCGCCGGTTCATCGCAGAGCTTCCCGCGGACGAGCTGGAAATACGCAGCGGCACCACCGACCTTGCCGATGTGGCGCAGGCGCTGGAAGGAAACCCGCGCGCGGTGCTGTTCGAGGCGGCCGGCCCCGAGCGGCAGCAGCTGGTCGGCAGCGTCACCGGCAGCCGCTCGCGTATCGCACGCGCCTTCGGCGTCGCACCGAACGAGCTCCTGCGCGAAATCCAGCGGCGCCTGGGCAACAAGCCCGAGATCGTCGAGGTCGCGCACGCGGAGGCGCCGGCCCAGCAGGTGGTGCTGATCGGCGCCGACGCCGACCTGACCGCATTGCCGGTGCACCTCCAGCACGGCGCCGACGGCGCGCCCTACATCTCGTCATCGACCGATTTCGTTGTCGATCCGAAGACTGGCTGGACCAATGTCGGCATCCGGCGCCTGATGCTGCGCGGCCGCAGCGAGGCCGGCGTCGACCTCAACTCGCCGAGCGACCTGCGCTCGCTCTATGAGGCGAGCGCCGCGGCGGGCAGGCCGGTGCCGGTCGCCTTCGTCGTCGGCTCGCATCCGATCGATCATCTCGCGGCCGTGATGCGGCTGCCAAGCGATGATCTGGCACTGATGTCGTCGCTGCGCGGCGCGCCGCTGCCGGTGGTGAAATGCGTGACCAACGACGTGCGCGTGCCCGCCGACGCCGAATGGGTGCTGGAAGGCATTATCGACGCGCGCGGCCATGTGGAGCCGGAGGGCCCCTATGGCGAATTCCTCGGCTACTACGGCGCGGTCAAACGCAATCCGGTGTTCCATCTGACCGCCATCACCCGCCGCCGCGACGCGCTGTTCCAGACCTCGACCATCGGCGGCAAGTCGCTGTCCCGCACCGACACCGCGCAGCTCAACGGCGTGCGCACCGAGGCGATGGTCTGGCGCGCGTTGGAGACCGCGGTGCGCGAGCCGGTGGCCGTCTACGCGACGACGTCGAGCGGCGGCATGTACACGCTGCGGGTCGCGATCCGCCAGCGCGTGCCGGGCGAGGCGCGCAACGCCATCGCGGCGTGCTTCGGCGCGCTCACCAATGTGAAGCATGTGTTCGTGGTCGATCCCGACATCGACATCTTTTCCGACGAAGAGATGGACTGGGCGCTTGCGACCCGCTTCCAGGCCGACCGCGACCTGATGGTGATGACCGACATGCGCGCGGTCCCGATCGATCCGTCGCTGATGGGCCGCCGCACCGGCGCCAAGGCCGGCTTCGATCTCACCTGGCCGCCCGGCGCCGCCGCGAAGCTAGAACTGCAGGTGCCAGCACCGCCGACATTTAAGGGCAAACGCTTTCCCTCGATCGCGGCCGCGCTCGCCGACGGGCCAAAGTTCTTCGAGGACCTAATGAGCGCCGTCGGCAGCCGTGACGGGCGCGACGTCGTGCGGGCGCTGGAAGATCTGCGGGCGAAGACCGCCATCGAGCGCGACAGCGAAGGCCGGTATTTCCTGAAGGAGAAATAACGCGGACAGCCATTCCTTCCGCTCGTGCCCGCGAAAGCGGGCACCCAGAGTCACATGCACACGCTGAAGAAAGCTGGGTCCCCGCTCGCGCGGGGACGAGCCGTGGAAGACTTCATCGTCCCGCGGCGTAACCCTGCATGCCGCGCGGATTGGCGGCGGCCTTGCGGCGCCTGCCTTCGCGCGATGCGGCGGTGAGGCGGCCTTCCGACCAGTCGGGACCGACCTCCACAGTGTGGCCGCGACGACGCAGCTCCTTGATCGTCTCCGGCGGCAGGCGGTTCTCGACCACCAGCACGCCCGGGCGCGCCTCACGGGGCCAGAACGACGACGGAAAGTGTTCGGAGTGCCAGGCCGGCGCGTCGATCGCCTCCTGCAAGTTCATGGCGCAATGGACATGCCGCAGGAACATCTGCAGCACCCACTGGTCCTGCTGGTCGCCGCCGGGCGAACCCCAGGCGAGGTAAGGTTCGCCGTCGCGCAGCGCCATCGTCGGCGAGAGCGTGATGCGCGGGCGCTTGCCGGGCGCGAGCGCATTCGGGTGCCCGTCCTCAAGCCAGAACTGCTGGGCGCGGCTGCCGAGACAGAAGCCGAGCTCGGGAACCGTGGGAGAGGACTGCAACCAGCCGCCGGACGGCGTCGACGAGACCATATTGCCGGCGCGGTCGATGATGTCGAAATGCACGGTGTCGCCACGCATGACGCCTGAGCGTTCGAGCTTGCCGCCGTCAAGGGTGACCAGGCTTGGGTCGACGGTGTCGTCATGGGTCCAGGCCTGACGCCCGACCGTCGGCTCGCCGGCGCCGGGCGCGGCGAGGCGCTCGCCGCCGGGCACACGGATGTCGATCCGCATGCCGAAGCCGGGAATGTTGCCGGGCCGCTGCTCCAGCGACGCCTCCTTGCCGACGAGCTTGCGCCGCGCGGCGGCGTACTCATCCGAGAGCAACACATCACCGGGGACCGTCACGAAATCCGGATCGCCGTAGAAGGTCTCGCGGTCGGCATAGGCGAGTTTCGAGCACTCGACCACAGTATGGATGAAATCGGCGCTCAACGGATCGGCACCATCGAGACTGAAGCCCTTGAGCAGCGCGAGCTGCTGCAGCACCGCCGGACCCTGGCTCCAGAATCCGCCCTTGCAGACGGTGTAGCGGCCGTACGGATAGGTCACCGGCGCTTCGACGCGGGGCGCAAAGCGCGCCATGTCGTCGGCGGTCAAGACGCCGCGGTGGCGCTCGCCGCTCGAATCCATGACCTCCTGGGTGCGGCAGAAGCGGTCGATCGCCTCGGCGACGAAGCCCTTCGACCACATCTTGCGCGCGTGCTCGATCTGCTTGTCGCGGTCGCCGCCGGCGCTCTTCGCCTCGCGCAGGATGCGCGAATAGGTTTCGGCGAGCTGCTTGTTGGCGAACAAGGTGCCGGGGGCAGGCACCTTGCCGCCCGGGAGATACACCGCCGCCGAGGTCGGCCAATGGTCCCGGAACAACTGTTCGACGGTGCCAATGGTGAAGCTCGCGCGCTCGACCAGCGGCTGGCCTTCGCCGGCGTAGAAGATCGCGGGCTCGAGCACGTCGGCGAGCTGCATCGTGCCGTAGTCGCGCAGCAGCAGCATCCAGGTCTCGAATGTGCCCGGCACGCAGCAGGCGAGCAGCCCGGTACCGGGCACGAGGTCGAGACCGAGGCTCTTGTAGTGCGCGATGGTCGCGCCCATGGGCGCCGGACCCTGCCCGCAGATGACCTCGATCTTGTCCCTGCCCTTGCGGGTGTCGTGCACGATCACCGGCACGTCGCCGCCCGGCCCGTTGAGATGCGGCTCGACGACCTGCAACGTGAACGCCGTCGCAACCGCCGCGTCGAAGGCGTTGCCGCCGCGCTCCAGGATGCTCATGCCGACCGCGGTCGCGCTCCAGTGCGTGGAGGTGCAGACGCCGAAGGTGCCGTCGATCTCGGGCCGCGTGGTGAACGGATTGGGATTGATGTTGCTCATAGGGGCCTGTGCGAGGGTTGCCGCGGCCACCTAACCACAGAATGCGCCCTGCGGGCAAAGGCGATGCATGGGCGATGAGTGCGCGATTAAGCTGACGCCGGTGCCACGTGCTCCCGTCACCCTCCCTTGGAGGGGGAAGGTCGACCGCCATAACGAGCGTAGCGAGTGAAGGCGGTCGGGGTGGGGCGGACGCGAAGCGACTAACGTCACCCCACCCCGCTCGCATTTCGCTTCGCTTCATGCTCGCGACCCTCCCCCTCCAGGGGAGGGTGACCGGAGTTTGCTGCACCGCTAACGGCCACTTCGACCTTCACGCCTAGCGCCGCTACTCGACCTTCACGCCTGCCCCCTGGATGACCGGCGTCCAGCGCGCGATCTCGCTCCGGACCAGAGCCTGCAGCGGCCGTTGCCCGCGCCGCGGCTTGTCGGGAATGTCGCTGGCGAGCGCCAGCATGCGCTTGCGCGTGGCGTCGTCGTCGAGCGCCTTGTCGAGCGCGTCGGACAACCGGTCGAGGACCGGCCGCGGCGTTGCCTTGGGCGCGAACAAGGCGAACCAGGCCGAGGTCTGGAATTCGGGCAGCCCGACCTCGCTGGTGGTGGGCACGTTCGGCAGGACCGGACTGCGTTGCGGCGACGCGATCGCATAGGCCTTGATCGTGCCGGCCTCGAGCTGCGGCGCACTGGTGGTCGCGTCGGCGCAGATATAGTCGACCTGACCGGCCACCAGCGCGTTCATGGCCGGCAATCCGCCGTTGAACGGAACCATGGTCGGCCGCACCTTCAGGATCGAATTGAGCAGCAGGTTGGTGATGAAGAAGACCGAGCCAACGCCGGCATGCCCCACGTTGAGCTTGGCGAAATTCGCTTTCACGTAGGGCACGAATTCCTTGAGATCCTTCGGCGGAAAATCCTTCCTGGCCACGATCAGCAGCGGAAATTCGCTGACCAGGCCGATCGGCTCGAAGTCGACGTCGGGCTTGTACGCAAGGTTCGGATAGAGCGAGGGCGCCACCGCGTGCGTCCCCACATGACCCATCAGGATGGTGTAGCCGTCGGGCTCGGCGCGCATCGCCCGGGTGGAGCCGGTGGTGCCGCCGGCGCCGGCGACGTTCTGGACGATGACCTGCTGCCCAAGCGTGCGCGTCATGTGCTCCGCGACCAGGCGGGCGGAGACGTCGGTCGCTCCGCCCGGCGCGAACGGAACAATGAGCGTGATCGTGCGCGCCGGCCAGGCTTGCGCATGGGCGACGCGCGAGAGCGCCGGAAGCGCGGCAGCACCCGCCGCCAGACGGAGAAACCTTCGACGCGGAGATATCATCGCGGCCCCTAGTTCGCCGTGACGCCCGCCGCCTTGATGATCGGCGACCAGCGCGCGATTTCGCTCGTCACCAGCGCCCGCAGTGCCTGCTGGCCGCGCTGCGGCTTGTCCGGAATCTCGCTGCCGAGCACCAGCATGCGTTTACGACTTGTCTCGTCGTCCAGCGCCTTGTCGAGCGCGTCGGTGAGCCGGTCGAGAATCGGCTTCGGCGTACCCTTGGGCGCGAACAGACCGTTCCAGGCGGAGGCCTGGAACGCGGGCAATCCGGCTTCCACGGTCGACGGCACGTCCGGCAGCGCCGGATTTCGCTGAGCCGCCGCCAGTGCGTAGATCTTGATGTTGCCGGACGCGTGCGGGGACGCGCCGACAATGATGTCGCCGCACATGTAATCGATCTGGCCGCCCATCAGCGCGGTCATGGTCGGGGCGCCGCCGGGGAACGGGACGAGCGTCGGTTTCACCTCCAGGATCGAATTGAGCAGCAAACAGGTGGTGAAAAAGATCGAGCCGACGCCGGCATGCCCCATGTTGAGCTTGCTGTGGTTGGCCTTCACGTAGGCGATGAATTCCTTGAGATCCTTCGCCGGAAAGTCCTTCCGGGCCGCAATCAGCACCGGAAACGAGGCTACCAGTCCGATCGGCTCGAAGTCCTCGTCGGGCCGATAGGCGAGTTTCGGATAGAGCGCGGGCGCAGCGGCGTGCGTCCCCATCTGGCCCATCAGGAGGGTGTAGCCGTCGGGGTCGGCGCGCATCACCCGGGTCGAGCCGGTAGTGCCGCCGGCGCCGCCGACGTTCTGCACCACGATCTGCTGGCCCAGTGTCCTCGACATGTGATCGGCGACGACCCGGGCCGAGACATCGGTCGACCCGCCGGGCGGAAACGGAACAATGAGCGTAATGACGCGGGCCGGATAGCTTTGCGCCACCGCCACGCGCGGCAGGATCGGCAGCGCGGCGGCGCCAGCTGCCAGATTCAGAAATCGACGGCGTTCAATTTTCATGACGTTCTTCCTCCTGCGCTTTCGCTCAATCCAATAGTTGCCGTGCTCATTCCGGCTTCAGGTCGGCGTCCTTGATGATCCGGAGAAATTTCGCGCTCTCCGATTTCGCGAAGGCGGCGAATTCGTCGATCGAGATCGTCGCCACGTCGGCGCCGGCTTCCAGGAGCTTCGATTTGACCGCCGGCAACAGCAACGTCTTGTTGATCTCTTCGTGCAGCCTGGCGATGATCGCCGGCGGCGTTCCGCGCGGCGCGAAAAATCCCTGCCACAGCGTGATGTCGAAATCCTTGATGCCGCTCGCCTCCGCGACCGTCGGCACGTCCGGCGCGACGCCCGAGCGTTTGGCCGACGAGACCGCGAGCAGCTTGATGGTACCGGCTTTCACATGCGGCACCGCGGCGGGGAAACCGGAGAAGAACAGATCGACATGCCCGCCCAGGATGTCGTTCAGCGCCGGCCCCGCGCCGTTGTAGGGCACGTGGTTCATGTTGGTCTTGGTCCGAAGCTTGAGCACCTCGCCGGCGAAGTGGCCGGGGGTCGCCGCGCCCGACGACGCGAACGCAAGCCCGCGCGCCTTGGATGCGGCGATCATCTCGGCGACGGAGGAATAGGAGGCCTTGCCGGGCACGACCAGCGCAAGCGGCACGACGGTCGCGAGCGCCACCGGCTGCAGGTCCGTCACCGGGTCGTAGCCCAGCCCTTTGCTCCAATGCTGGTTGATCGCCATCTCGCCGGTCTGGCCGACCAGGATCGTGTGCCCGTCTGGCGCCGCCGCCGCGACCGCTTTCGATCCGATGGCGCCGCTCGCGCCCGGGCGGTTCTCCACCACGACCGATTGCCCGAGCGAGATTGCGAGCCGGTCGGCCAGCACGCGCGCGACGATGTCGCCGGTGCCGCCCGCGGCATAGGGCACGACCAGGCGCACGGTGCGGCTCGGATATTGCTGCGCCGACGCCGGCAGCGCCGCGACTATCACCGCAACGGCAACCATGATGCCGCAGGATCGACGAAGCATGGTCTCCTCCCAAGGTGTTTTTTCGAATTCTAGGTCGGCCCGCCCGCCGATGATATCCCCGTGACCTAGAATTCGTAGAGGCGCGCGGGATTGTCCCGCATGATGCGGTCGGCGAGCGCTTCCGAGCCGAGCGCCGCGAGGAAATCGTCGACCACACGCTCGTAGGACAGCGCGCGATAGGTCCCGACGACGTCGGGCCCCTGGTGCTCGTCGTGCGGCGGCGTATGCGGCCAGTCGCTGCCCCAGACGCAGCGCTCCGCGGCACACGACAGAATGGCGTCGAGCCAGCGCTTGTCCGGACGGGTGGCAAAGGGATCGGCGGAGACGCGATAGGGCGCCGACAATTTCATCCAGACATGCGGGAGGCGCAGCAATTCCAGAAGGCGACGCGCATCGGCGGTCTCCGGCGTCGCGCTGCCATAGACGCCGTAGTGGTCGATGACCACCGGCACCGGCGCGTTCACGAGCAAATCGGCGTGGCGCGCCAGAATGTCGAGCGCCGCAATCACCTCGACGTGCCAGCGCATCCGTTGCGCGACCGCCGCCAGCACCGCAAAGGTCTGGTCGAGCGGCTGCACGTCGGCGCGGCCGGCGGTGCTGTAGAGATTGAGGCGGACACCCCGCACGCCGCGGCGCGCGAAGTCGTCGAGCGTCGCCTGCGGCGCCGAAGCATCGACGACGGCAACGCCGCGTCCGTCACCGCCAAGGGTATCGAGGCTCTCCAGCAGCACCGTATTGTCGCTGCCGTAGAAGCTCGGCTGCACGATGACGAAACGCGTGACGCCGCGCGGCGCGCCCAGCCGGCGCAACGCTTCCAGCGTCGCGACATCGGCGAGATAGGTCCGCGACGGCAGCTGCGGGTAGCGGCCGATGGGACCGACGACATGGACGTGGCTGTCGCAGCGCATTTGAACCGCCTGGGGCCGATCCCTGATCTTGACACTTCTTGACGTGCCGTAGAACAACTTATGCGGGGCCAGTGAGTATCCGATGCCGGCGTTGACGCAGGACCAGAAGCTCGAGGGCGTGCGGGCGCTGCTCAATCCCCGCAGCGTCGCCATCGTGGGCGCGAGCGACCGGCCCGGCAACTGGTCGATGCGCGTGTTTGAGACCCTGCGCCGCTTCAACTTCCCGGGCCCGATCTACCCGGTCAATCCGCGCAACACCACGGTCTGGAACGGCGAGACCTGCTATCCGTCGCTGGCCGACCTGCCGGACGCGCCCGACCATGTGGTCGTGATCGTGCCGGGCACCGCCGCGATCGACACCATCGCGCAAGCCGGCAAGGTCAAGGCGCGCAGCGCTACCGTATTCTCGGGTGGCTTCGGAGAAGGCGGCGATCCCAAGGGGCGCGAGCTCGCCGCCCGGCTCCGGCAGGCGATCGACGACACCGGCCTGGCGGTGTCCGGCCCCAACTGCCTCGGCAATCTCGCGGCGCCTTACCGGTTCATGACGATTCCCGACGACCGGATCGCGGAGCTCGAGCTGGGGCCGGTCGCGGTCGTCGGCCAGAGCGGCGGTATCGTGATGGCGATTCAGCGCGCGCTGCACGCGCGCGGCGTCAAGACCAGCTATGCGATCACCTCCGGCAACGAGATCTGTCTCTATACCTCGGACTACATCCGCTATCTCGCCGACGATCCGCATGTGCGGGTGATCGTCTGCTTCATCGAGTCGATCCGGCATGCGGCCGAGTTCAGGCGCGCCTGCGAGCATGCGCGCGCCGTCGGCAAGCCTGTGGTTGCAGTGAAGATCGGCGGCTCCGAGGAAAGCCGCCGCGCGGCGCTGGCGCATACCGGCTCGCTCGCCGGCTCCCTGCAATGCTTCGACGCCGTCGCCGAGACCGTCGGGGTGATCCGCCTCGATACGCTCGACGAAGCGGTCGAAGCCGCCGAGTATTTCTCGCACGCGCCCATCCCCAAGGGACCGCGGCTCGGCGGGATGACCTTCTCCGGCGGCATGAAAGGATTGATGCTGGAGGCCGCCGAGCGCCACGGCCTGTCGTTCCCGCCACTGGCGCCGGAGACGCTGGCAAAGGTTGGCACGGTGCTCGGCGTCGGCACCTCGCTCGGCAATCCGCTCGATGCCGGCTTTGCCGCGTTGAGCAGCGCCGAGATCTATTTCAAGTGCATCGAGATCCTGCGCGCCGACCCCAACATCGACGTGCTGCTGCTGCAGGAAGAGCTGCCGCCGGTGCCGCGCACCAACAACAAGGTCGACAATCTGCTGCAGGTCGACCGGATGGTGGCCGAGAGCCAATGGCCGCCAGTCGCGATCGTGTCGATGATCTCCTACATGTTCACCCAGCACACCCGAGAATTCCGCGCGAAGCTATCAAACCTCCCAGTGTTGCAGGAGGTCGACAAGGCGCTGCAAGCCGCCGGAGCGGCCGGACGCTACGGTGCGTTGCGGGCACAAGCGGCATCGGCAGCTGCTCCGGAAACCACGCGCGCCAGCAAGCCCAACATCGCGCCGGTGCTGCGTCGCCGCACCAAGGCCGCCGACGGATTCTCCGTGCTCAATGAAGCGGATTCGAAGGAGCTGCTGCGCGCCTACGGAATCCGCACGCCGCGCGAGGTGATCGCCGGCAGCGCCGACACCGCCATCATGGCCGCCAGGGACATCGAGTACCCGGTCGTGCTCAAGCTCCTCGCCGCCGAGGTGCAGCACAAGTCCGACATCGGCGGCGTCATGCTCGGCATCAGGAGCGATAACGAATTGCGCGCCGCTTATACGCGGCTGGCGCAGAACCTCGCCAAGGCGAGACCCGGTGCAAAACTCGAACAGGTGATCGTGGCCGAACAGGTGTCCGGCGGCGTCGAACTGGTGCTCGGGGTGCAGCGCGATCCCGAGGTCGGGCCGGTGGTAATGTTCGGCTCGGGCGGCATCAATCTGGAGCTGCATCAGGACGTGAGCTTCGGCGCGGTGCCGCTGCCGCTGTGGCAGGCTAAGGCGATGATCGAACGGACCACGGCGGGCATGCTCCTCAAGGGCTATCGCGGCACGCCGGCGGGCGACGAAGGCAGCGTGCTGGCGGCGCTGATCGCGCTCGGCCGCCTCGCTCACGACCTCGGCGACCAGGTCGAAAGCATCGACATCAATCCGGTGGTGGCGCTGCCGGACGGCCAGGGCGCCGTCGCGCTCGACGCGCTGGTGGTGCTGCGAGGTTAGAACTCTCGTGTCCCGGCCAAGCGAAGCGAGAGCCGGGACCCATAGCGAAGAGTGAAAAAGAATGAGCTTCGCAACTTGTTACGCTGGGTCCCGGGGCGTGTCGCTTCGCTACACTCGCCCGGGACACGATATAGCGCCTCGATCAATGGGATCGCCCACGATAAATCATTCAATTGCAAACAAGTTGCTCGCTGCGTCCCTCGCACTGCTCACAACCACCCTCGCCGCCTCCGCCGCCGACATTGATCCGCAACTGATCGCGCGCGCGAAGAAAGAGGGCCAGCTCACCTATTACACCGATCTCATTGTGGAGCAGGTGGTGCGGCCGCTGGTCGCCGCCTTCGAGAAGAAATACGGCATCAAGGTCACTTTCACGCGCGGCGACAGCCAGGTCAATTCGGTCAAGGTCCTCAACGAATATCGCGCCGGACGCGTGCAGTCCGACGTGTTCGGGCTCACGTCAGGCTTCCATGTGCTGCTCGACGCCGGCGCGGTGCGCCCGTTCACCACCGCCAACAGCGACGAACTGCCTCCGCGCTACCGCGATCCCAACCGGTATTGGGTCGCCACCCATGTCTACGTGATGACGCCGGGATTGAACACCGGCCTGGTGCCGGCAGCGCAACGGCCGAAGAGCTACGACGATCTGCTCCTGCCGTACTGGAAGGACAAGATGGTCTGGAAGCCGAACGACATGTCCGGCGCCACCGGCTTCGTCGGGAACATCCTGCTGAGCATGGGCGAGGAACGCGGCATGGATTACCTGCGCCGGCTGGCGGGGCAGAAGCCCAGGATGGTCAACGCCAGCGCGCGGGCGATTCTCGATCAGGTGATCGGCGGCGAATACGCCATGAGTTTGCAGATCTTCAACCATCACGCCGCGATCAGCGCCAAGAAAGGCGCTCCGGTCGACTGGGTGCGGCTCAACCCGTCCACTGTCAATCCGAGCCTTGTCGCCCTGACCAGGAATGCCCCGCATCCGAATGCCGGGGAGCTCTTCATCGAGTTCCTGACCTCGCCGGAAGGCCAGGCCATCTTCCAGAAGGCGGATTACTTGCCGGCACGGCCGGATGTGCCGCCGACGATCCCCGAGCTCATTCCGGAGCGCGGCGGGTTCGCGGCGAACGTCATCACCCCCGAACTGCAAGTGAAGCATCTCGACCATTGGGACAGGACCGTTGCAGAGCTGTTCAAATAGCCGTCGCGCCCGCGTGATTTTTGCGGCTGCATTGAGTCTTGCGCTTGGTATGGCGCTGAGCGCGCCGGCATTGGCCCAGGCGCCGGTGCCGGTGACCCGCAACGCGCTGGTGCCGTTCGACGCCTCGCCGTTTCCTTACAAGGGGATCGTGCCGAAAACCGGCAGGCCGTTCCTCGACGTCGCGGAAGGCGAGCGGCGCGGCCGCAGCGCGCCGCGCGGCGGCGTCCTCTGGGAGGACGCGACCTACAGCGACCGCCGGGTGCTGATCTCGATCCCGCGCGGGTTCGATCTCCGCCGGCCGGCCCTGATCGTCGTGTTCTTCCACGGCAACGGCGCGATCCTCACCCGCGACGTGCGCAACCGGCAGCAGGTGCCGCGGCAGATCGTCGAGTCCGGTCTCAACGCCGTGCTGGTGGCGCCGCAATTCGCGGTCGATGCCGCCGATTCAAGCGCGGGACGGTTCTGGGAGCCGGGCGTGTTCGCGCAGTTCCTCGATGAGGCGGCGAACCAGCTCACCCGCCTGCACGGTGACGCCCGTGCGCGTGCGGTGTTCGAGCGCGCGCCGGTGGTGATCGCCGCCTACAGCGGCGGTTACCATCCGCTGGCGTTCGTGCTGTCGGTCGGCGGCGCGACCGAGCGGGTGCGCGGCGCGCTCCTGCTCGACGCGCTCTACGGCGACCACGACAAGTATCTCGACTGGCTCGGCCGCAAGCCGGAGGCGTTCTTTGTCAGCACCTACGGGCCGCTGGTGAAGCCGCAGAACGCCGAATTCCAGAAACAGCTCACCGACCGCGGCATCGGCTTCACCACCAACTTTCCGCCGCATCTAGTGCCGGGAATCAATGCGTTTCTCGACGTCGGAGACGAGGTGAAGCACAACGACTTCGTCACCCAGGCCTGGTCCGCCGACCCGCTCAAGGTGCTGCTGTCGCGCGTGCCCGGCCATGCGCGGCGCTGACATCCGCAGCCGTCATTCCGGTTTGTCACTATGGATTCCGGGCTCCGGCCTGCGGCCGGCCCCGGAATGACAGATTAGAGAGACACTGCGCAGTCGCTCCATTGCGCCCCTTGAAGGGATTCGCTAAGCGATCGGGACATTAGAAGGAGATCGCCTTGCCCTGGACGAGCGCGAACGGAATCAGCATTCACTACGAACTCGAAGGCGGCGACGGACCGGTGGTCGTGCTGCTGCATGAGATGGGCGGCACGCTCGAAAGCTGGGACGCGGTCGCGCCCGAGCTTGCCAAGGACTACCGCGTCGTGCGTTACGACCAGCGCGGGGCGGGCCTCACCGAGAAGGTGCGCAAGCAGTTCACCAATGACGACGCCGTCGGCGACCTCGAAGCCGTGCTGCACAATCTCAGGCTCAAGCCGCCGTACAATTTCGTCTGCGTCGCCGCCGCCAGCACGCAGGTGCTGCGCTTCCTCGAGAAGCATCCCGAGCAGGTGAAGTCGATCGTGCTCTGCAATCCCGCGCCCGGCGTCGATCCGAGCCGTGCCGGGGCGCTGAACGAGCGCGCCGACCTCGCCGAGAAGGAAGGCATGGCCGGCGTGATGGGAATCACGCTCGACAAATCCTATCCGCCGACGCTCGGCGAGCCCGCCGCCTACGAGGCCTATCGCGGACGCTATCTCGCCAACGATCCGGTCGGCTTTGGGCTCGCGCACCGCATGCTGGCGATGACCAACATGCTGCACATGCTGCCGAAGATTTCGGTGCCGACCATGGTGGTCGCCGGCAAGCACGACACCGTGCGCCCGCCGGCCGGCACTGAGGAGCTTTCGAAGAAGATCCCCGGCGCAAAGTTTGCGCTGATTGAGGAGGCGGGCCACTTCCTGCCGACCACCGGGCCGAAGACGCTGGTGAACCTGCTCAAGGATTTCCTGCCGAAGTGATGTCTCGTGTCCCGGGCGCGGCGCAGCATGAGCGGAGCGAAATGATGCGCTGCAGACCCGGGATCCCGGTTTCTTGCGGGTTCAAAGTAACCGGGGTCCCGGATCGGCGGTGCACCGCTGCGCGCTGCACCGCGTCCGGGACACGCGAAACCCCCACGCATCTGATACGAAAGGTGAGTCATGAAAATCAACGCCAACGGCATCAACATCAATTATCAGATCGACGGGCCGGAAGGCGCGCCGTGGATCATCTTCTCGAATTCGCTGATCACCAATCTGTCGATGTGGGACGATCAGGTCGCGGGCCTGAAGGGAGAGTTCCGCATCCTGCGCTACGACCAGCGCGGCCATGGCGGCACCGACGCGCCCGCCGGCAAGTACTCGTTCGATACCCTTACGAAAGACGTCATCGCACTGATGGACGCGCTGTCGATCAAGCGCGCGCATTTTTGCGGGATCTCGATGGGCGGCATGACCGCGCTGTTCCTGGCGCAGCGCCATGCCGACCGTTTCGACCGCGTCATTCCCTGCGATTGCGGGCCGGCCTCGACGCCGCAGTCCGCGCAGCAGTGGAAGGAGCGCATCGACCTCGGCGCCGAGAAAGGCATGGAGGCGCTGGTCGAGCCCACCGTCGGCCGCTGGTTCCCGCCGGACTTCCTCGCCACCAAGGCGCCGGTGCTCGACAAGATCCGCGGCATGATCCGCACGACGCCTTACAACGGCTTCGCCGGCTGCGCCTACGCGCTGTCGGACTACGACCTCAAGCCCGGGCTGGCGGGCATCAAGAATCCCGTGATGCTCATGTGCGGCACCAAGGACGCGACCTACCCGGGCATCCAGGCGATCAACGCCGCGGTGCCGGGCTCCAAGCGGGTTGACCTCGAAGGCGCCGGCCACATCTCGAACGTCGAGCAGCCCGACAAATTCACGCGGGCGATCCGGGATTTCATCAAGGGCTGAGTAACACACCCGCGAAACGCGCAATCCTGCGCTGCCTGCACGCCGTTGCAATCGTTCCGGCGGCGTTATACCTCAATAGGAGAGCGGCCCGGCCCATTTGGGGCGAAAAAGGCCCCTATTCGGCGGCCACCACTCCGGCCGACCAGGAGGACAAAATCATGACCCTGCAAGAACCAACGGTACGTCCGGGGCTGTCGAACAAGGCGCGCGAGTTGATGGAAGCGATCAACACCGACGCCGGCAAGGACAATATCTGGGTGCGCACCCAGATGAACGCACCGGCCCAGCGTCCGTGGTTCACCGACACCGGCGGCGCCACCGGCACCGGCGCTATGGCATCGGGCCGCGTCGCGGCGAACCAGATGAAGAGCGCCGCCTATCGCTGGCGCTGGAAGGATTACAAGGCCTATCTCGACCGTCTCTCCCGCATCGCGGCGGAGGCCGACGTGCCGCCGATCGAATTCGCCGACCGGCAGTCGATCCTGCTCACCAATCCCGGCCTCAACGGCCGCCTGCAGGTGACCAACACCATCCGCTGCGCGATCTCGATCTACAATCCCGGCGACATCGCGCCCGCCCACGTGCATTCGCCGAACGCCAGCCGCACCATCCTCTCGAACAAGGGCGGCTACACCAACGTGGAAGGCGAACGCTGCGAAGCTCGCCGCGGCGACATCATCCTGACCCCGAACGGCACCTGGCACGACCACGGCAACGAGGACAAGGAGCCGGTGATCTGGATCGACATGCTGGACTGGCCGCTGATGGAGTTCCTGGATTGCGCCTGGGTCGACCAGGAGTTCAAGCCCGGCACCGGCAGCAACCAGAAGAGCCAGGGCACGCTTCATACCAACGGCTACTCGGAAGCGCTGTACGGCCACGGCGGCCTAGTCCCGACCTTCGTCTCGCACCAGCGCGGCTGGGGCTATGAGCCCGCGCCGTACATCCACTTCCGCGGCGACGAGATCCGCTCGGCGCTGGAACGGCTGCGCAAGGAAGCTGGCGATCCGCACGAAGGCATCCAGATGCAGCTCGTGAATCCCGTCACCGGCAAGCCCGTGTTCGCGACGCTCAACTATCAGGCGCAGCTCATCCGCGCCGGCGAGGAGACGCTGCCCAAGCGTGAGACCTGCGGCACCTTCCACGTCGTGATCGAAGGCAAGGGCAAGACCGAGATCGGCGGCCAGACCTTCGACTGGGAGCAGAACGACATCTTCGTGGTGCCGAACTTCGTCTGGCGCAAGCACATCAACACCGGCTCGAGCGACGCCATCATCTACACGGTGTCGGACTCGGCGCTGCTGCGCTCGATCGGCCAGTACCGCGCGCAAGGCAAGGACAAGGCCGGCAAGGTGATCCAGCTGGTGCAGTAAGCCGCATCACGCATCGCGAATATGAAAGCGCCGCCCGACGGGGCGGCGCTTTTGCCTTAGGAGCTCGGATAAAGCGAAGCGCAATCCGACAACACCTTGGGGGCACGCGATGCCTGCCTCGAGCTTCGCCATAGCGCGTCGAAGGCGCGCGCGGCGCTAATGGCTCCATCCGCGGCAACAGCCTTAATCCCTAAGTGTCACCTCCGGCTCGGGGAAGGCATCCTCCGGGAGATCGACTGCGGCGACCCATTCGATGCATTTGGGCAACGCACCATCCGTCTGTATGAACTCCATGACCGCTTTCAAGGCTGGTTCAAAGGGAATGAACAAACCAACAGGCATGCGGCTACCATGCCTGGTCGTGATCCACTGCCACAACATTTTCAGGTCGCCTTTGGCGTAATAGGCTTCTCCATCAACCGCACTTACTCGGTCATAGAAGAGCAGTACGCCAAGGTCGGGCTTTCCTATGATATGGAGATGGATGTCGATCCGCGTCTCAAACGGCAAGCCTTCTGTGCCGTCGACGCCCTGTGCTGTTAAACCCCAGCTATCATTGCCTATGCCGAAGGCTCGTTGCCGTCCGGCAGGCGTCAGGAAATAAGGTGCTAGCCACTTCTGTTCGGGCCATCCTAGACCCCTACAATCGCAGAAACTGGTCATCTTTTTCATCGCGGATGCCACTCCCCGTCGCGCACCACTCCCATCACGCGACCGTTTCTGCTGTTGATGAATGTCACCGTCGGGTTCCCTAGTTCTATGCCAACGCGACCCAGAATCTGCTCACAGTTAAAGCACGTCTCGTTGTCGACGAAAACGTCCAGACTTCTCCCTGCGAGAGATCCGCCATTCTCCCTTGCAGCGCGCAATAGAAGATTAGTTTCAGCGTGGAAAAAAGCATCGAGGGGAACCTGACTAAGGCCGCGTCCTTTTGCCAAGTCCGGATATCTTCGCAAGATGATAGCGCGTAGTTTTCGGGCTTCGACGTAGTCGATCGCGCGCCAGTCCCCGAATTTTGAGCTTGTACCATGGAATTCTCTCCCATCGATTGTTGTAACTGCCACCGTTACCTTGTCTGGGTTATGCTCCCCGAACAGATCCCAGGACGCCAGTTCGCGATGGATTGCTTCGATCAGTTTTCTCGCGAGATATGGCGGTAACTGGCGTAGATTACGCGGCGGACCTTCTGCGGCTGCCAGTTGCAGGGCGCCTCGTAGGCGGGTCCAACCACCATCGGCCCGATCGTCGTCCGTCCATTGCCCGCCATCGGGATTTCCTGCAGGCACGCGCGGCTGACTGGGGTCATAGCCGCGACGATTTGGACCTCTGACGCCAAGATGCGGTGGTTCGCCGACGCGCCCGCCGCGCATGAGGTCGTCGACCGAGAGCCCTTCGAGACGCGCTTGGATGGCGCGGGCCCTGGCTTTCCACTGCTCCGGAGTGAGATTTCTTGGTTGGTCAAATGGATGAAGCATGCAAAGCAGCCTTCATTGGGTGATATGACTATCATCCTAGGCTGTTTTGGCTGCTATTCTGGCAATTTGCGAAGTCCTCATCCTGAGGAGCAGGCTGAAGGCCTGCGTCTCGAAGGATGGCCGTAAGTCCAGTGGGTGCTGCCATGCTTCGAGACGCGCACTTCGTGCGCTCCTCAGCGTGAGGGCCGGAAATAACGGCGGCGCCTTGCGTGCTACTTCTCGTCCGCAATCCGGTTGCGCAACGTGCCGATGCCGGAAATCTCGATCTCGAGCACGTCACCGGCCTTCATCCAGACCGGCGGGTTCTGCTTGGCGCCGATGCCGTCGGGCGTGCCGGTGGCGATAATGTCGCCGGGTGACAGCGGCGTGAACACCGAGCAGAACTCGATGATCGCCGGGATCGAATGGATCAGCATGTCGGTGCTGGAGCGCTGCATCTCCTTGCCGTTGAGCCGCGTCACCAGCGTGAGCTTGGTCGGGTCGGGAATTTCGTCGGATGTCACCATCCACGGTCCGAGCGGTCCGGTGCCCAAAAAATTCTTGCTCGCGACCAGTGAGTACTTGGTGAAGTCGCGCACCGAGCCGTCGCAGAAACAGGTGTAGCCGGCGACATGCTTGAGCGCGTCGGCGGCCTTGATGTGGCGGCCGCCCTTCCCGATCACCAGCGCGAGTTCGCCTTCGAAATCGAGGCTGGTCGAGACCTTCGGCCGCAGCATCTCGCCGTCGTGGGCGACCAGCGTGTTGACGAAGCGCGTGAAGATGTTCGGCAGTTTTGGCGCCTCGGTGCCGTGCTCAGCGGCGTGGGACTTGTAGTTGATGCCGACGCACAGGATCTTTTCCGGATTGGGGATGACCGGCAGGAACTTGATGTCGGAGAGCTTGTGGTCCGCCTGCGATTGCGAGGCCGCTTCCTTGATCCGCGGCAAGAGCCCGCCGGCGAGCGCTTCCCGTAGTGAGGCGGCATGTCCGCCGAAGCGGTCGTTCATTGTGATCACGCCGTCGCCGGTGACGACGCCGTAGGCGTCCTTGCCGTCCGCGATGTAGCTTGCGAGTTTCATCTCATTCCTCATTGTCGCTAACAGTACCGCGAACTCCGCCCCTCCCCTGGAGGGGGAGGGTCGACCGCCGAAGCGAGCGAAGCGATGAGCGGTCGGGGTAGCGAAGCATGTTCAGGGCTCACCCCACCCCGCGCTCCGCTCGCGACCCTCCCCCTCCAGGAGGGTCGACCGAGTGTGCCGCGCGAATTTCCTACCTCTCTTATGCTCGTGCTTGTGGTCGTGCACATGCACGGGGCCGCCGTCCGGGCGCGAGAGCATGTGGCCGCAGCCGGCCTTGTTGGCCCAGTATTCCCAGGCGCGCCAGGTCTCGTTCGAATAGGGGCTATAACCGCGGTTGCGGGCGTCGATCTCGCCCTGCTTGAGATATTTGATGTCGCCGCCAAGCTGCTTGGCGCGCATCAGCGCGCGGGCGTTGCGCGGCAGGTAAACCGACACGCGCACCACCTCGATCAGAGAACGTGCCGCCGAGGCAAAGCCATGCCCGCGCATCAGCGCCACCGGATTTCGGGCCATTGTCTTGGCGAGGTCGCGGCCCTGATCCATGTTGGTGACGAGCAGGTTGGTGTCGCCGAACTTGTCGGCGATGTCCCACACCGGCACGTTCGGGCCGATGAAGCTGCCGGAATGGATCACCGGCTTGAGCGGCGTGCCGGAGGCGATGCCGAACGGCAGGATGTCCTCGGCATGCGCATGCACCACCGCGTTCACGTCCGGATTGGCTTCGAGGATCGCGGCGTGGATGAAACGCTCGAGATAGAGCGGGCGCTTTTCGTCCTTGCTCACCGGCTGGCCGTCCATGCCCAACTCGACGATATCTTCCTTCTCGATCAGTTCCGGCGCGAGCGAACGCGACAGGAAGAAGTGCTTGGGGTTGTCGGGATGGCGGACGCTAACATGCCCGTAGGCATCGACCACGTCCTCCTTGGCGAGGATGCGGTTGGCGATGACAAGGTCCTTGATGAGGGCGTCGAGACTGCTCATGGCGTTTCCAGTGAGAGGACTGTTGATGCGTTGCGTGCGCGGCGTCGCTCAGTGCTCGCCCCAGATCGGCGCGAACAGCTCTTCGAGCTTGGGCTTCCAGTCGGTGAGGTGCTGGTCCTGGAGATATTGCACCAGCGCTTCGAGCGTCGGGCGGTTCTCCTCCACGCCGTAAGGCCAGGGATCGCCGCCGAAATATTCGTAGATCTCGTCGATGTCGCGCGGCAGCCACGGCATCATATATCGCAATGCACGTTGATTATACATGCGCTCGAGCGCGATCTCCTTGGCGCGCTGGAATGCGTTGTACAGGCTGGTCGCGACGAAGGGATACTTCTCGTAGACCGACTTCTTGATCGCGACCAGATGCATGATCGGATAGATCTTGGTGCGCTTGTAGTGGTCGCGCTCGCGCTCGACGAAGTCGGGGAACAGTCGCGCGATATTCGGATTGGTGCGGAACGATTCCGGCATGGCGGTGCCGATGGTGGCGTCGATCACGCCCTCCTGGATCAGGTCGTCGAGCGACTTGTTGGGCGGGCCCTGCTCGATCTTCACGGGCTTCAGCAGCGGCAGCACGGTCGGCGAACCGTGCGCGCCGGCGGCGTTGATCGCGCCCTGCACCCAGGTGCATTTCGAGAAATCGACGCCGTGGTCGTGCTGCAGGATGCCGCGGATGAAGATCGCGGCGGTCATGGTGTAGAGCGCGACGCCGATGCGCTTGCCTTCGAGATCCTTGGGCTTGCTGATGCCGGACTTCTTGTTGATACCGATGAATGAGTGCCGGAAGCAGCGCGACGGGAAGACCGGGATGGCGACGAAGTTGCATTTCTTGTTGGCGTAGCGCTGGACGTATTCCGAGCTCGAATACTCGGCGACGTCGAACTCCTCGCCGCCCGACATGCGGTCGAAGATCGGACGCGGCTGCTCGATGCGGATGAAGTTGAGGTCGATGCCGTCCGGCTTCACTTCGCCGGTGTAGATCGGCTGCATGCGGTCGTATAACGCGGACGCAAACGTAAGCTGCAGATTGGCCATTGGACGCTAAAACCCCCGGTCACTCAGTGGACTGCGGGGTGGTTAGCATGCCCGTGCGGCGAAGGGAAAGAGCAGCCTTGTCATTCCGGGAGGAGCCCGGAATCCATCCTCGCGAACTGGGATTATGGATTCCGGGGCCTTTCGGCCGGCCCCGGAATGACAGACAGCTATAGCTCGTCCGCAACCGTGTTGCGCAACACGCCGATCTCGGGCACCGCGACCTCGACCACGTCGCCGGGCTTGAGCCAGGCCGGCGGTTTCTGGTGGCCGCCGGCGCCGGTCGGCGTGCCGGTCCAGATCAGGTCGCCTGGTTTCAATGTCGCGAAGGTGGAAATGTAGTTGATCAGCCAGGCGAAGCCCCAGGTCAGGCGGTCGGTTGTGTCATCCTGCCGCAACTGGCCGTTCACCGTGGTGGTGACGCGCAGCGGCTTGCCCGGATCGACATCGTCCGCCGGCACGATCCAGGGGCCGAGGCTGCCGGAGTTGTCGAAGTTCTTGCCCTGGGTGACGTTGAACGTGCCGTGCCGCAGCCAGTCGCGCACGCTGCCCTCGTTGCCGAGCGTGAGCCCGCCGATGAAGGACAGCGCCTTGTCCTGCGGGATGTGACGGCCTTCCTTGCCGATCACCAGCACGATCTCGCCTTCGTAGTCGAACTGCTCCGAGACCTTCGGCCGCACGATCGGCTGTCCATCGCCGACCAGCGAGGTCGGGAAGCGGCAGAACAGGTTCGGATATTTCTGCGGCGGCGTCACGGCGCCGCCTTTATACTCGGCGCCGCGGTCGGGATAGTTGATGCCGACGCAAATGATCTTCTCCGGCGCCGTGACCGGCGGCAGCATCGTGACATCCTTGAGCGGAAAGTCCGCGGCGGCCGCTGCTGCCGCCCTCGCCTCGCCCACTGCCTGCGCGCGGAAGACGTCGAGCAGGGTCGGATATTTCGTAAGCCTCTTGCCGAGATCGACGATGCCTTGATCGGTGACCGCGCCGTAGCTCGTGCGGCCGCCAATTTTGAACGATGCCAAACACAAGGACGCCATGCCCTGTTCCTCCACCTCGACTGCGCGCTTGTTATGCGACGGCAATGCGCAGGACAAGCCTCCGTGTTCCGGCCGAGCGAAGCGAGAGCCGGGACCCAGGGGCCTTGGCGAGATTGCCGCTATTGCGCTTCGCAATTCTTGCGCTGGGTCCCGGGTCTCGTTCGCTACGCTTCACTCGCCCGGGACACGTGGACGCGCTTGCGATTGACCCCGGGCACGGTAAAAAGGCTGCCGAGAGCACGATCAAGGAGCCAGAAATGACCAAAGTCCGCGAGTTCATGACCGGCTGGGAAAGCCCGGACACGCACCAGATGATCCCGCTGGTCTGGAGCGACCGGAACAAGGAGAACCTGCGCGGCGTCGCCAAGGGCAAGCGCTTCACCCCGAAGCTGCGGCCGTTCGACATGTTGAGCGAGCCGAACCAGCGGCTGAAGATCTTCGAGAGCGCGGACGTGCGGGTCGGTGTCGAGAGCGTGACAGGCACGCAGAATTTCCGCCGTAACAGCGATTTCGACGAGGTCCTGATCCAGTTCTGCGGCACTAGTCACGTCGAGTCCGAGTTCGGCAAGTTCGATCTCGCCATGGGCGAGGTGCTGGTGATCCCGGGCGGCGTCTCCTACCGCTCGACCGGCGCCAACGATTGCCTGCGCATGGTCCTCAATCTGCATGAGCCGATCTTCAAGGTGTTCAACGAAGCAGAACACACCAGCGAGACCACCTACAGCATGCGGCGCGCCAACGGACCGAACTGGCCGGCGCCGCCCGCCCCGCAGAACAACGCAAAGGTGATCGAGAAGCTCTACATCTGGGACGAGGACCCGGAGGACGCGACCATCATCGAGCGCGACTATTCGGACCTGGTCGGCGTTTCGAGCATCAAGTCGAAGGAGAACATCGTCAAGAAGATCCGCGCCTTCGACATCTTCAACGAGATCACCGGCAAAGGACCGGGGCCGAAGATCATCGAGTCGCCGCACTGCCTGATCGACACCTACAACACCGTCGGCGACCAGTGGGCGTTCCACCGTGCCCTGCGCAGCGAGGAATTCGCGCTGCAGTTCCAGGGCACCGGCGACAACATGTCGGAATACGAGCACAAGACCCCGACCAAACCCGGCGACGTGATGCTGGTGCCGATCGGCATCGGCCACTGCATCGAGAATTGCAGCAAGGATTTTCGCCGCATGGTGATCTATTCACGCCAGCGGCTGAACGTGCTGGTGTCGCCGGCGATGCACCTCTACGACTCGACGTTCGAGACCAAGGAGACGGTGCACAAGCCGGCCGCCTGGCACAAGGAAGTCGCCGCGATGGCGTGACGCCAGACGGAAAGCCCGTAGGGTGGGCAAAGGCGCGGTCCAAACACGCATGCCTCTCCGCTTGCACAATGCAGCGCCGTGCCCACCAATGTGTTGCGACGCTCGCCAGGGTCATGGTGGGCACGCTTCGCCCCGCTTGCGTGGGTCTATGCTTTGCCCACCCTACACATTCATCGAGGTATAGATGTCCGACGCACCAATCACGTTCACCTCCAAGGGCCTCAAACTCGTCGGCAACATCCAGGTGCCGGCCGGCGTCGCGCGCGGCGAAAGGCGTCCCGCCTTCATCGTACTGCACGGCTTCGGCTCGACCCGCCACGCCGGCAACGTCAAGCAGCCCTGCGCGCTGATGGAGAGGCTCGGCTATGTCACCATGCGCTTCGACATGCCGGGCTGCGGCGACAGCGAAGGCCCGCGCGGCCGGCTGATCTGCCTCGACCAGGTGCAGGCGACCAGCGACGCGATCACGACCCTGGCGCAGCACGTATCAGTCGATGGCGCGCGCATCGGCGTGCTTGGCTCGAGTTTCGGCGCGGCGATCGCGGTCTATTGCGGCGGCGTCGACAAGCGCGTGGCCGCCGTCGTCTCCGCTTCCGGCTGGGGCCATGGCGAGCGCAAATTCCGCAAGCAGCATCCGACCCCGGAAGGCTACGCCAAATTCACCACCATGCTGGAAGAAGGCCGCAGCTATCGGGCGCGCACCGGTGAGCCGCTGATGGTGCCGCGCTATGACATCGTTCCGATCCCGGAGCATCTTCGCGCGCATGTGCTGCCGGGCTCGATCCAGACGTTCGAGTCCGACACCGCGCAGAGCATGTTCGACTTCCAGGCCAATAATGTGATCGGCAAGATCGCGCCGCGGCCGGTGCTGCTGCTGCACTCATCCGACGACCACGTCACGCCGGTCGAGCAGTCGATCGAACTGTTCGAGCATGCCAACCAGCCGGCCGAGCTGCATCTGTTCGCCGACACCGACCACTTCATGTTCGCGGAAGGCAACACCCGCGTGCATCACGTGGTGCAGAACTGGCTGGCGAATTATTTCCCGGCGAGCGCGAAGCAGGCGGCGGCGTAGGTGCGACGTCGCCACGAACTCGGCCTGCTCCCTCTCCCCGCTTGCGGGGAGAGGGTTGGGGTGAGGGGCAATCTTCAAGGCCGACGTTCGCAGAGATTCCCCCTCACCCGGATCGCTTCGCGATCCGACCTCTCCCCGCAAGCGGGGAGAGGTAAGACCCGCGGCTCCTCGCGCGGTTGACGTCGTTCCGTTTTTGTTCTTATCTCGCCCAAACCGGCTGGGAGCCAGATGCCCTCCTTTTCTCCCGAACAGGACGCCGCGCTGAAAGCGGTCGCGGACTGGCTGAAGGACAAGCCCGGCCGTGGGCGCGTGCCGCTCATTTTCCGCCTGTTCGGCTATGCCGGCACCGGCAAGACCACGCTCGCCAAGCACGTCGCGGAAAGCGTCGACGGCAAGGTGCTGTTCGCGGCCTTCACCGGCAAGGCGGCGCTGGTCATGCGCAGCAAGGGCTGCCAGGGCGCCACCACCATCCACAGCCTGATCTACCGGCCGCTTGAATCCAGCACCGCGAGGCCGAGCTTCACACTGTTGGACGACGCGCCCGCCTCCAAGGCGAAGCTCATCGTCATCGATGAATGCTCGATGGTCGACGCCGATCTCGGGCGCGATCTGAAATCGTTCGGCGTGCCGCTTCTCGTCCTCGGCGACCCCGCGCAGCTGCCGCCGATCCAGGGCGGCGGCTATTTCACCGACGCGCCGCCCGACGCCATGCTCACGGAGGTGCACCGGCAGGCGCAAAACGATCCGATCGTGCGGCTGTCGATGGACATCCGCGCCGGCAACCGGCTGCTGCCCGGCGTCTACGGCGAGACCCAGGTGGTGACGCGCGACGATCTCGATCCGCAGCGGGTGCTCGACGCCGATCAGGTGCTGGTCGGCCGCAATGCGACCCGCCGCGCCTACAACATGCGCATGCGTGAGCGCCGCGGCTTCGCGGGCGAATTGCCGATCGCCGGCGACAAGCTGGTCTGCCTCAGAAACAACCGGCGCAAGGGCCTGTTCAACGGCGGTCTCTGGCTGATCAAGGAACGCCCGCGCCCGCGGCGGCAGATCCTGCGCATACATCTCAAGCCCGATGAGGACGTGAGCGACCGCGTCGTCAAGGTATCGGTGCGGCCGGAGTGTTTCACCGGCGCGATCGAGGAATTGCCGTGGGAGCAGCGCAAGAAGTTCGACGAGTTCGATTTCGGCTACGTGCTCACCGTCCACAAGGCGCAGGGCTCGCAATGGAACGACGTGGTGCTGTTCGATGAGTCGTTCGCATTTCCCGACAGCCGCGACCGCTGGCTCTACACCGGCGTGACACGGGCGGCGAAGCGGCTGACGGTGGTGGTTTAGTTCGTAGCCCGCATAAGCGAAGCGCAATGCGGGACCGCCCTAACCCGGATATCGCTTCGCTCATCCGGGCTACGAAGACGTCTACTTCTTCTTCCCCTCGACCTCCCGCACCGGAGTCTCCGGCGTGACGCCGCCGCGACGGCGGGCGAAGGTCTCCTTGCCGCTCATCTCCCACTCACCCTTCACGGCGCGGCGCGCGAACGTCTCCCAGTCGTCCGCCCAGTCGCCGAGCGAATAACCGTGCCAGGGCGGCTGCGGGGTGATCGGCGGAAGCTTGAGCTCGTCCCAGATCTTGCGCGCGTTCTCCATGAACTCGCGCGTCGGCAGGGCGAGCGGCGGCGCCGAGGATTTCAGCGTCGCGTCGATGAGCAGCGTTGAGTCCTCGTGGCGCGGGCCGGTCTTTGGCCCGTGCCCGGCCGAGCGATATGGCAGCACATGCAGGTCGTCGGAGGGGTTCATCCGGTAAGCCATCGACCAGAACACCGCGTCGGCGTTGGTCGGATCGATGTCCTCGCTCACCGCGACGCAGATTTTCCCGCAGTCGGCAAGCAGCGTCGATGCGCCGGAGAGCGCGCGCCAGACTTCGCTGCGCGGCATGCCGTGCGCGCATTGCACGAAGATGATCTTGCGCAGATTGGAGAACGGCTCGTGCATCACCACGCGGCGCACGCCCTTGATCGAGAGCCGGTCGCGCAGGTGCGCGAGGAACATCGGCTCGTAGGCGACGCGCTTGACCACGCTCGATTCCGACGGCGTCACCTCGCTGATGATCGAGACGAACACCGGCTTGCGCTTGCGGGTGATCGCGGTCACCTGCATTGACATGTTGAAGTCCTCGAGCGCGATATGGCCGTGGCTCTCGCCGAACGGCCCTTCCGGCTCCAGCAGCTCGGGGTCGATCAGGCCCTCGATCACCAGCTCGGCGTCGGCCGGCACGTCGAGATCGACGCTCACGCATTTCGCGATCCGGACCGGGGCGCCGGCAAGCCCGCCCGCCACCGCCATCTCGTCGAGATCGATCGGCAGCTTCATCGGTCCCGTGAACATCACCACCGGCGCGGCGCCGATGACGAAGGCGCAGGGCATCGGGGTCTTCGCCTTGTTGTGCTTGCGCCAGTGCTGGTAGCCGCCGGCGCCGCCGATGCGCGCGGCCATGCGCACGCCGAGCCGGTCGGGCGCCTTCAGCTGGCCGCGATAGGTCCCCATGTTCTGGATGCCGGTCTCGGGATCGCGCGTCACCGCGAGCGTCGCAGTGAGATAGGGCGCGGCATCGTAACCCGGCGTCGAGATCGGCACCGGCAACGCTGCGAGACCCTTGCCGGCACCGCGCAGGTCGTCGCCCTTGATCACCACCTCCTGGCACGGCGGCGACGCGACCCGCACCGGCGCGATCGGATTGGCGATTGCGTTGGTCCAGGCCGTCTCAATCTCCTCGACCGGCTTGCCCATGCCGAGCGAATAGATGCGCGCGGACGCCGCGAGCGCGCCGACCACCACCGGCATGTCGAACTTGCGGCCGTCGGCGCCGACCACATTGGTGAACAGGAACGCGCGACGCTGATCCTCGGCGAGGCCGCCCGCGAACTGCCAGCGCACCAGCGGATGCATCTCGGTGTCCTTGTTGATCGGACGGTCGACGCGCACGAGGAGGCCCTGCGCTTCCAGCGTCGCGAGATGCTGCTGGAAGTCGCTCGGCGGGCCCGCCGTGACGCCGGTTTTGCCGGCCTTCTTGGGTGCGTCGAGCATTCGCATTCCTTGCGTGATTTCGGCGGCAAACTACGCCTTGTGGCGATGGCAATGCAATGCCTGCCCTTTTTCGTCATGCCCGGCCTTGTGCCGGGCATCCACGTCTTTATTGCTGTGTCGATTTAAGACGTGGATGGCCGGGACATAAGGGCGTTCACGCCCGTCTTCGACGGGCTATGCCCGGCCATGACGGAGGAAGATATGACGGATCTCATCAAATCGAGCCGCGACGGTGCGATTGCAACCATCACCATCGACCGGCCGGCCGAGGGTAATGTGCTCACGCTCGAGATGCTGCGCGCGCTGACCGCGCGTCTCAAGGAGGCCGGCGCGAGCGATGCCAAGGTGATCGCGCTGCGCTCGACCGGCGCCGATTTCTGCAAGGGCCGCGACGGCAAGGGCGGCCCGCAGAACCCCACCGCGCTGGTCATGCGCGACCAGGTTCTGCAACCGATCCTCGACGTCTATGACGCGCTCAACAACGTGCCGCAGCCCGTGGTCTGCGCGGTGCAGGGCGCGGCGCATGGCTTCGGCTGCGCCATGGCGACGGCCGCCGACATCACCATCGCCGCCGAGGGCGCGACCTTCAAGCTGCCGGAGATGACCCACAACCTGCCGCCGACGCTTGCGATCTCGGCGCTGATGACCAAGGTCCCGCGCAAGGCGATCGGCTGGCTGGTCTATACGCTGGCGGAGATCGATGCCAAGACCGCGCTGTCGCTCGGCATCGTCAGTTCGGTGGTGCCGAAGGCGCAACTCGACAGCGCGATGGACGAGACGCTGAAGGCGATGACCTCGCGGTCGTCAGCCGCGCTGGTCGCGGTGAAGGACTATCTGCGCTCGGCGCCGATGATGGAGCCGCGCGGCGCGGCCGCCTACGGCGCGGCGCTCCTCTCCGGCGTGCTCACGTCGACCGGGAAGTAGAACGACGAGGGCTAGATGTCGGAATTCGAGCGTTGGAGCGGCCGATTCGTCGGCATGTCGGCGGTGATCTACCTCATGGGATGGAAGTAGCATTAAGCTCCGAGCTGGCCTGTCAACCTCTCGATCGTTAGATGGCAATCCTGATCCCTAGCCTAGGCTTCGCGCGCTTCGACACCATCGGGGAGTTGCGACTCGCAGAGCGCCTCAAGGACTTCCTCGAGGAGAACACCGTCGTCTGGCACAACCTCCCGGTAGGCCCTCGCGGCCGGCATCCGGACTTTATCATCGCTCACCCGGCGAACGGCCTGCTCGTGCTTGAGGTGAAGGACTGGCGCCTGGATTCAATCGTGTCGGCCGACAAGGTAAAAGTCGAACTGCTGACGAGTCGCGGCATCGTTCGCGAGAGCAGCCCCCTGGAGCAGGCTCGCAAGTACACGTTCGAGGTCGTGCGGACGATGGAGCGGGACGGGCAACTGCTTTTTCCGGCAGGTCATCGCTTCAAGGGCCGATCCATTCTTCCGTTCGGCTTCGGGGCCGTATTCACGAATATCACGCGCAAGCAGTTCGATCAGACCAATCTCAAGGAGGTGTTCGCCGAGCATCTATGCGTGTTCAAGGATGAAATGACGGAGGGCACGGACCCTGAAGAATTCCGGTCCAGATTGTGGCGCATGGTTTATCCGCGTCTCGGAGAGCCTCTGTCGATGCCGCAGTTCGACCGGCTGCGTGCGCTGCTCTTTCCCGAAATCCGCATACGACAGATTGCCCTGCCCCTGGAAGAAGCGATGGCGCCCGATCCATCCGACCGGACCCTCGCCGTCATGGACATGCATCAGGAGCAGATCGCCCGCAGCTTGGGAGAGGGGCATCGAATCATTCGAGGTGTTGCTGGATCGGGCAAGACGCTGATCCTTGCCTTTCGCGCCGAATATCTTGCGCGTGCGGCGACGAAGCCGGTGCTCATTCTATGCTACGCCAATGGCATCGCGGGGCGACTTGAGGATGCCATGCAGAAGCGCGGCGTGGAGGACCGCGTTCAGGTCCTCACCTTTCACTCATGGTGTTACCGGATGCTGCGGACCTATGGGATTCCCGCCCCATCCGAGCGAGAATACCCGGACTACGAAAAGCGACTGGCTGCGAGCGTTTCAGAGGTCGTGAAGGCTGTAGATCAGGGGCACATCCCAACGGCGCAGTACGACGCTGTCCTAATCGACGAGGCACACGACTTCGAGCCGCAATGGCTCGCGCTTGCAGCCAAGATGGTGAACCCGAGCACGAAGGCGCTGATGGTCGTCTACGATGATATACAGGCCATCTACAAGGGGCGCGAGCGCCCGGTGTGGAGTCAGCTCGGAATTGAAGCGAAGGGCAGAACGACCGTGCTAAAGGTCAACTACCGCAACACCGCCCAAATCCTTGCGTTCGCGAGACGCTTCGCTGCGGCCGTGATCGGCGCTCCGGGCACGACGGCCGATGATGAGCACGCCATCCTATTGCCCGAAGATGCTGGCCGGCAGGGAGTGGCGCCGGACGTACGGCGGTGTGTAAGCGTCGATGCCGAAGCTCACTACATCGCCGAGTGGTTTCTTGGGCGGAAAAAGGCGGGGTACGAGTGGCCGCAGATGGCTTGCCTTTATCCGGAACATTGGATCGGGGAGCGCGTCGCTCAAGTGCTCACCAAGCATGAAGTGCCGATCGATGTGGCCAAGAACAACAGGAATAGAGTTTCGACGAAGCGGGTGGCTGTACGGTTGTTGAGCATGCACACCGCGAAAGGGCTCGAGTTTCCGTGCGTCGCTATTGCTGGGTTGGGCCTGCTCGGCCACCATGGCGAGCCGGTCGAGGAATGTGTTCGCCTGACGTATGTTGCGGTTACTCGGGCGACTCACGAGGCGCTTCTGACGTACTCAAGTGAGTCGGCGTTGGTGCAGCGGTTGATCGCCTAGACTTGCGCCATGAAATCGACGTCCCGAACGGCACGATCTTGTTGTCGATGTCATGCCCGATGTCGGCGCGTCCCAACCATGGAATCCCCGATCTCCGGCACCAGTCAAGGGCAATCTCCTCTTCGCTCATTCCGAAATCCGGCTCGTTCGGGGTGATGTCGCTGCAACGGCCAAGCATGATGCCCGACACCCGCCTGATTTCGGCGCTGCTGGTGATATGAAAGAGCGAGCGATCGATCCGGTACATCGCCTCCCCCACCTCCTCCAACATCAGTACATGGCCGGCGAGGTCGGGTTGCAGTGCCGTGCCGAGCAACTGGCTCAGAACCGTCATATTGAATGCAGCCGTCTTGTTCGCGCCGTTGGCCGTCGGCTCCAAAGCCTCCGGCGCCCGATCGACCATCCAGGCGAGGGCTCGCTCAACCGCTGCCTCTCCGCCGTCCCGAAGAATGTCCTGCGCCAACGGACCGTGCGCCACGGCCTCGAACCCGGCTCGATACAAAGCGGCCAGCAGCACACCGGCATCACTGTAGCCCACGTAGGCTTTTCGTCTTGACGACTGCGTCAATCGACCCATGACCGCCTCGACCACGCGGCAGGAGCCGTAACCGCCGCGCGCGAACCACACCGCGTCGTAGCTCTCGTCGTTAGCGATCTCGAGAAACGCCTGTGCGCGCGTTTCATCGTCGCCCGCGAAGTGTCCGTGCACAGCGAAGCACTGCGGGTGGAAGACGATCTCGGGCGTCCTGTCCGGGTACAGACGTCCGGCCACCGCGGGCACTCTCGCAGCAACGTCAGGAGACATGCGCGACGCCGGCGCGACGACGCCGATCCTGTACCTCTCCCTGCTCATCCGATCGCCCCGAGCGAGTTGTGCCTCATCGGCAACGCTTGTAGATTTCGCCGATGTCCCAACCTGGAGATTACTTTTTCTGCGGCATCGGCGGTAGCGGCATGACTCCTCTCGCATTGATCATTCAAGCGAGGGGTGGACGGGTGGAGGGCTCTGACCGCGCGCTCGACCAGGGACGCAACACCGAAAGATTCGATTTCTTGCGCGCACGCGGGGTCCTGCTGCACCCGCAGGATGGCAGCGGCATTCGCCGGAGCGGCCAGATCCTGGTCACCTCCACCGCTGTCGAGGAGACGGTCCCCGACGTGCAGGCCGCGCGCCGTATTGGTGCCGCCATCACTCCCCGCGCGAGACTTCTCGCGCAGCTCTTCAACCGCGCCGTCCTGGGCGTTGGTGTCGCCGGCACGAGCGGCAAGTCCACGACGGTCGGCATGATCGGCTGGATTCTGCACCGCGCCGGCAGGAGTCCAACGATCATGAACGGCGCGGATATGAAAGACTTCATCGACGCTGGCTCACCGTTTGCCAGCGCCAGGATCGGCGACGGCGACATTTTCGTTAGCGAAGTGGACGAGAGCGACGGCTCGATTGCATTTTTCGAGCCCCGCGTGGCGGTCGTGAACAACATCTCGCTGGATCACAAATCACTGGACGAGCTGCGCCCCCTATTCCGCGGCTTCATCGCCAAGGCGCAGACGGTGGTGCTGAATCTCGACAACGCGGAAACCGCGGCGCTCGCGTTCGATATGAAACCCGGACAGGCGCTGACCTACAGTCTGAATACCACGCAAGCCGATCTCCTGGCCTCTGCGCCGGTCCCGTCACCGACCGGGATCGCGTTCCAGGTGCAAGCGCGCGAAACCGGTGAGGCCGTCGCGGTGGCGCTGAAGGTGCCCGGGCTGCACAACGTGGCCAACGCGCTCGCCGCCCTGAGTGTCGCGAAGGCATGCGGCGTGGGCCTCGCGGAGGCCGCGGCGCATCTGGGCGAGTTCAGCGGCATCCGCCGGCGGCTGGAGGTCGTGGGCACCGCCAATGAGATCACCGTGATCGATGACTTTGCCCACAACCCCGACAAGATATCGGCCACGCTCGACACCATGCACGCTTTTCCCGGCCGCCTGCTGCTGATGTTTCAGCCCCATGGCTACGGCCCGATTCGTTTGATGAGGAACGCCTTGGTGGACTGCTTTGCGAACGGGCTGCGCGACGAGGACGTTCTGGTCATGCCCGAGCCCGTGTATTTCGGCGGCACCGTCGACCGCAGCGTCGGAAGCCGCGACATTGTTTGCGACATCGAACGGAATGGTCGCAACGCCTTTGCCTTTCCGGACCGCAGCGCCTGCGGCGACGCCCTGGTCCGCCTGGCCGGTCGGGGCGATCGCATCTTGGTCATGGGCGCCCGGGACGATTCGCTGTCGCAGTTCGCGCGCGACCTCCTTCGACGGCTTGCTGCCCCAAAAAGCTCTACGCGCTAGGATTCCCGCTTGGCGTCCTGGATCGCCTTCCAGATGCTGTACGGCGTCGCCGGCATTGAAATGTTGCGGATGCCGTAGACCGAGAGCGCATCGACAATGGCGCTCACCACCGCCGCCGGCGCGCCGGTGGTGCCGCCCTCGCCGCCGGCCTTGATGCCGAGCGGATTGGTCGGCGACAGCACCTCGGCGATCTCGCAGGTGAACGACGGGATGTTGTCGGCGCGCGGCATGCCGTAGTCCATCAGCGAGCCGCACAATGGCTGGCCGGAGTCGGGATCGGTGTAGCACTGCTCCCACATCGCCTGGCCGACGCCCTGCGCAATCGCGCCGTGGGTCTGGCCGTGCACGATCAACGGATTGATGCAGCGGCCGACGTCATCGATCGACGAGTACCGCGTGATGTCGACCACGCCGGTGTCGGGGTCGAGCTCGACCTCGCAGATCGCGGTGCCGTTGGGAAACACCGGATCGTGCATCTCGTTATCGGTAACGATCGACACGCCGCCCTTGAGTTCCTCCGGCAGCGTGAGGTTGGCCGCCTCCTTCGCGAGCTCGAGGAAGTCGAAACTCCGGTTGGTATCGCGCGAGGTAAACCGGCCGTCGTCGGTGAAGTCGATGCTGTCGGGCGGAACATTCATCGCCAGCGCGGCGATCTTCCTGCCCTTGTCGATCAGGTCCACCGCCGCCTTCGAGAACACGGTGGCGGCGTGGCGCATGGAGCGGCCGGAATGCGAGCCGCCGCCAACCTTCACCACGTCGGTGTCGCCGAGGATGATCTTCACCTTTTCGACCGGCACATGCAGCAGGTCGGACACGACCTGCGCAAAGCTCGTCTCGTGTCCCTGCCCGCTCGGCTGGGTGCCGATGACGACGTCGACGCGGCCTTCCGGCCGCACATAGATCTGCGCCTGCTCCTTGGGCGCGCCGATCGAGGATTCGACATAGTTGGCGAGGCCGAGGCCGAGCAGCCTGCCGTGCTTCTTCGCTTCGCGGCGGCGCTTGGAAAACCCCTTCCAGTCGGCGATGTCCATCGCCCAGTTCATGTTCTCCTCGTAGCGGCCGGAGTTGTAGAGCATGCCGACCGCGTTGCGATACGGCATCGCCTTCGGCTTGATCAGGTTCTTGCGCCGCAGCGCAACGCGGTCAAAGCCGAGCTCGGCTGCGGCATTGTCGATCAGCCGCTCGACCGCATAGGTCACTTCCGGCCGACCGGACGAGCGATAGGCCTGCGTCGGCATGGTGTTGGTGAAGGCGGCGACCGCGCGCAGCGTCACCGCCGGAATGTCGTAGGGGCCGGGAATGAGGCCTGATCCCTTTGAGAGCGGCGAGAACGACACCGCCCGCGCGCCAATGTTGCTGATGTTGGTCGCGCGCATGGCGATGAATTTTCCATCCTTGCGCAGCGCCAGCTCGACCTTGGAGACAAGGTCGCGGCCCTGATAGTCGCTGAGGAATGCTTCCGAGCGCGAGGCGGTGTATTTCACCGGCCGGCCGAGCTTCTTCGACGCCCACAACACCAGGGCGAATTCCACGAACACGCGGTTGCGGGTGCCGAAATTGCCGCCGACGTCATAGGAGAGGACGCGCAGCTCGTCCGGCTTGATCCCGAGCACCTGCGACAGCTCGCTCTTCTGCCGCACCGCGCCGCCGGAGCCGGCATAGAGCGTGTAGCGCCCGCTCGC
Source organism: uncultured Alphaproteobacteria bacterium (assembly GCA_963720385.1). Classification (GTDB taxonomy): domain Bacteria; phylum Pseudomonadota; class Alphaproteobacteria; order Rhizobiales; family Xanthobacteraceae; genus VAZQ01. The sequence continues at coordinate 114,951 of CAVRFL010000011.1, forward strand.
GTTGTCGTAATGCGCGACCGCGGCGCGCAGCTCGATCGGCACGCCGGTGACGCGGCCGACATGCATGTCGAGCTTCACGACGTGATCGGCTTCGGCAAACGCCTTGTCGGTCGCGGCGCGGTCGCCGAACCAGGTCTCGACCGGCATGTTGCTCGGCAGTTCGTCCCAGACCGCCGGCGCGCCAGGCTTGATCGCCTCTTCCGAGTGGATGACGAACGGCAGCTCTTCGTAATCGACCTCGACCGCCTCGGCGGCGTCGAGCGCCTGGTTCTTGGTCTCGGCGACCACCATCGCCACCGCCTCGCCGACATGGCGCGCCTTGTCGGCCGGCAGCAGCATATGCGGGCCGATGAACACCTGCCCGCCGCCCGGCGCGTGTAGCTTCATGTCGTCGCGGGTCTTCGGCAGCGGGTCGTGCGGGATCGGCGCAAGCTTGTCGGCCAGACAATCGGCGCCGGTAAACACGCCGAGCACGCCTTTCATCGCCCGCGCGCGCGATGAATCGATGCCCCGGATGCGCGCATGCGGATAGGGCGAGCGCACGATCGCCGCGTAGGTCTGCCTCTCAAGCAGAAAGTCGTCGCTGAACTGGCCGCGCCCGGTGATCAGCCGCTCGTCTTCCGCCCGCCGGATCGGCTTACCGATGAAGCGGTAGTCGGGCTTGTTCATTGTTGTTGCTTTCGTCGGGGCGGCAAAATCGCGGCGGGCGGTTTCATGTACCGCCGCACAGGGCGGCCGTCACCCCTCACCGCTGTCGCTCCCGTTGGACGCGTAGCGGCGGCCTTGACTCCCGTCGACGGGTTGGGAATCAATAGAACAAATCAGGAACAAGGATGGAGCCATGGCTTCAGCCGCACCTCGCGGCGCGCTCAGCCATCTCCGGCAGGAGCTCGCAACCCTCGATAAAGACAAGGCTTTTTCCCTTGCCGAGGAGGATGTACTCCCGCTTGGCCTGCCGCCGGTCGATGCCGCCCTCGGCGGGGGGCTCGCCTGCGCCGCGCTGCACGAGGTGGCCCCCGCCGCCCCGGCGCAATTCGGCACCGCGGCCGGTTTCGCCCTGGCGGTGGCGGCGCTCCGCACCGCCGGCGGCGGCGCCGCGCTGTTCATCCAGACCGATTTCGCGGCGCTCGAAGCGGGCACGCTTTACGGCCCTGGGTTCGATTGCCTCGGCCTGCCGATGGAGCGGCTCATCGTGCTGCGGGTGCCGCGTCCGGTCGATGCGTTGTGGGCCTGCGAGGAGGCGCTGAAATCCCGCGGCGTCGCCATCGTGATCGCCGAGCTGCCGGAGGCCGGCGAGGTCGCCGACTTCACCGCCACGCGGCGGCTAACGCTCGCCGCGCGCGCCGGCGGCGGGCTCGGACTTTTGCTGCAGCACCGCCCCTTGCCGATCGCGACCGCAGCCACGACCCGCTGGCAGGTCGCCGCCGCGCCGAGCACGCCCGATCGTTTTGGCGGACTCGGGCATACCGCCTTCGACCTCTCCCTGAACCGGAACCGGCGCGGCCGCTGCGGCCGCTTCATCGTCAATTGGGATCACCATGCGTGCGCCTTCCTCCCGCAAACGCTATCTGTCGGTGTGGCTGCGGCGGCTGATGACGGATCGATTGATCCGCGGCCGCTCGCCCGTACCGGCTGATACAACGCACGTCGGCTGTAGCCGATTTGCGCAAAATGATACGCCGCTGGTCGTCACCCAACCGGTGAAAGGCGCGCTGCGGCTCGTAGCCGTCAACGACGCGGCAGACGGACTCGGGCTCAGGCCCGGCATGGCGCTCGCCGACGTGCGCGCGATGTATCCGCGGATCGTCATCGCCGACGCCGACCTGGACGCCGACCGGCACATGCTCATCGCGATTGCCGACTGGTGCGACCGCTACACGCCGCTGGTCGGCCTCGATCCGCCGGACGGGCTTCTGCTCGACATCACGGGCTGCGCGCATCTGTTCGGCGGCGAGGAGGCCTTGCGCCGCGACATCGTGGCTCGGCTCGGCGACCAAGGCTTGCAGGCGCGCGCGGCGGTGGCCGACACCGTCGGCTGCGCCTGGGCGGTGGCGCGGTATGGGGAATTCTCTCTTGAAGGTGCGGACGATGAAGTTGTTCGTGGTAGTGCCACACGGTTCCCTCCCCCCTTGCGGGGGAGGGACAGGGAGGGGGGTAACAACGAGCACCGAACTCGGAGCCACCCCCCTCCCCACCCCTCCCCCTCAAGGGGGGAGGGAGCAGACCGAGTTCGCGGCTCACTTTGCGTATCTTCCGATCGAACCATCGATGCGCTGCTGCCGCTTCCGCTCGCGGCGCTGCGGATTGCGCCGGAGACCGTTGCCGACCTCGCGCAGGTCGGCCTCAAGTGGATCGGCGACGTGATCGACCGCCCGCGCGCGCCGCTCGCCGCGCGCTTCGGTGAGGACTTCGTGCACCGCATCGACCAGGCCGTGGGCCGCACCGACGAGCCGATCACGCCGCGCCTGCCGGTGCCGCCCTATGTGACCGAGCGCCGCTTTGCCGATCCGATCGCGCTCGAAGCCGACGTGCTCGGCACCATCGAGTATCTCGCGCATGAGCTCATACGGCTGATGGAACGGCGCGGCGAAGGCGCGCGCCTCATCGAAGCGGCGCTGTTCCGCACCGACGGCAAGGTGCAACGCATCGCGGCCGGCACTGGCGCGCCGTTGCGCGACGCCGCGCGCATCCGCGCGCTGTTCGTGGAACGGCTCGTGGCGATCGGCGACGAATGCGATCCCGGCTTCGGCTACGACGTGGTGCGGCTCGGCGCACTCGCGACCGAACGCTGCGATCCCGCGCAGACCGGCCTGGCCGGATCCGACCATGCGGCGGAGCTGACACATCTCGTCGACCGGCTGGGCGCGCGTTTTGGATTGCGCCGGGTGACGCGGCTCCTTCCGCAGGACACGCACATTCCGGAATTCTCGGTCACGGCTGTGGCGGCGGCGGCGTATCGGAATGTTCCCGCGAATGCCTCCCTGGAGTTACGAAGCACGACGCCACACCGTCCCCTCCCCCAGCAAAAGGGCGTTCACGCCCGTCTTCAACGGGCTATGCGGGGGAGGGACAGGGAGGGGGCATACACAACGAACGGTGCAAGCTCACCCTCTCCCCACCCCTCTCCCGCAAGCGGGAGAGGGAGCAGACCGAGTCTGCCGCAACAACAGTGCTCACCACCCGGGCAAGACTCCCGCGCGCCTGTCCGGCCGATCCGCCTGTTCGAGCGGCCGGAGCTGATCGAGGCAACCGCAGCCGTGCCGGATGGTCCGCCGGTGCAGTTCACCTGGCGGCGCTTACGCTACGTGGTCGCGCATGCCGAAGGGCCCGAGCGCATCGCCATGGAATGGTGGCGCGACGCGCAGGGCCATACCTTGACGCGCGACTATTTCCGGGTCGAAAGCCGCGAGGGCGTGCGGGTCTGGCTCTATCGCGAGGGCTTCTTCAACGGCCACTCGCTGCCGAACTGGTTCCTGCACGGCGTGTTCGCATGAGCAACGTCCATCCGTTTCCTGCAGCGCAGAAACAACCACGCGACAGCATCGCGGATACGCCGGCGCCGGCCTATGCCGAGCTTGCCATCACCAGCAACTTCTCGTTCCTGCGCGGGGGATCGCATCCGGAGGAGCTGGTCGAGCGCGCGGTCGAGCTGGGCGTGGCCGGCCTCGGGATTGCCGACCGCAACACGGTGGCCGGTGTCGTGCGCGCGCATACGGCTGCCTTTGAAGAGGACACCGACGGCAACAAGACAGCAAAGCTGAAGATCGCGCCCGGCGCGCGGCTCATTTTTGCCGACGGCACGCCGGACATCCTGGCCTATCCGCAGGATCGATCCGCATGGGGACGATTGACCCGATTGCTGACCGTCGGGAAAAGCCGCGGCGATAAAGCCGAATGCATTCTCTACCGCGACGATCTGCTGGAACACATCGACGGCCTCAATCTTATTGTTCTGCCTCCCGAACAGATCGATGCCCCTGCGCTCGTGACCCTGCTTTCACGGTTGAAGTCGGCAGCCTCTCCTCAATCGGTCTGGCTGGCGGCCAGCATGGTCTATCGCGGCGACGATAATCGCCGTCTGACGCGATTGATGTCGATTGCCGACGACGCGTCCGTTCCGCTGATCGCAACAAACGACGTGCTTTATCATGCGCCGGAACGACGGCCGCTGCAGGACGTCGTGACCTGCATCCGCGAGCATGTGACCATCGAAACGGCCGGCCGCCGGCTGGAGGCGAATGCCGAACGGCATCTCAAATCGCCGCAGGAGATGGCGCGCCTCTTCCGAAGGGTATCCGGCGCAATCGAACAGACGATCGTCTTCCTCGAACGCTGCCAGTTCTCGCTCGAGGAGCTCCGGAAGACGGAATACCCAGACGAAACGCGGCAAGGTTACGCCACCCCGCAGGACGCATTGATGGCGCTGGTCAAGGAGGGTGTCCGCCACCGCTATCCGAACGGAATGCAGCCCCATGTTCGAGAAGCACTCGACAAAGAGCTCACCATCACCGCCGGGCTCAAATACGCGCCGTATTTCCTGACCGTTCATGACATCGTGCGCTTTGCGCGCTCGAAAGGCATCCTGTGCCAGGGACGCGGATCGGCCGCCAATTCCGTGATCTGTTATTGTCTCGGCATCACGGAGGTTGATCCCGAAAAAGTTGATCTGCTGTTCGAGCGCTTCGTGTCTGTCGAACGGCGCGAGCCGCCCGACATCGACGTCGATTTCGAGCACCAGCGCCGCGAGGAGGTCATCCAATACATCTATCAGCGCTATGGGCGCCACCATGCCGGGATGACTGCCACCGTCATCTGCTATCGCGGCCGTAGCGCCATTCGCGAGGTCGGAAAGGTGTTCGGACTGGCCGACGATACGATCGGCGCGCTTGCGGGCACGCTGTGGGGCTGGTCGATGGCCGGCGTCACGGAAAAGGAAGCCCGGCGCGCCGGGCTCGATCCATCCGATCCGAGGCTGGAGCAGGTCATGGCGCTGGCGCAGGAGCTGATGGGATTTCCGCGCCACCTCTCGCAACATGTCGGAGGTTTCGCCATCACCCGGTCGCGTCTCGACGAGGTCGTTGCGGTCGAGAATGCCGCAATGGACGAGCGCACCGTCATCGAATGGGACAAAGACGATCTCAACGACCTCGGGATCCTCAAGGTGGATGTTCTCGGTCTCGGCATGCTGTCCTGCATCCGGCGCGCATTCGATCTGCTGCGCTCGGAGTATCGCTTGCGATACGACCTTTCGTCTTTCAAAGAGCCGGAACCTTGCGTCTATCGGATGATTTCACGCGCCGACACGATCGGCGTATTTCAGATCGAAAGCCGGGCGCAGATGTCGATGCTGCCGCGGCTGCGGCCCAAGGAGTTCTACGACCTCGTGATTGAGGTCGCGATCGTACGACCGGGACCGATCCAGGGAAAAATGGTTCATCCCTATCTGCAGCGCCGCGAAGCGATGCGTGATCGCGGCATTGAACCGGATTATCCGTTCCCATCGCCGGAGCATGGCAAGAAGGACGAACTGAAGGATGTCCTGAAGAAGACATTGGGCATTCCGCTTTTTCAGGAACAAGCCATGCGGCTTGCCATCGTCGCGGCGAAATTCAAGCCTGAGGAAGCCGATCGTTTGCGCCGGGCCATGGCGACCTTCAAGCGGGTCGGCACCATCAAACGTTTCGAGAAGAAATTCATCGATGGCATGAGCAGCCGCGGTTACGACCCCGCATTTGCCGCTCGCTGTTTCGAGCAGATCAAAGGCTTCGGCGAGTACGGCTTTCCTGAAAGCCACGCCGCAAGCTTCGCGATCCTCGTCTACGTTTCCTCATGGCTCAAATGCCGCTATCCGGACGTGTTTGCCGCCGCGCTGCTCAACAGCCAGCCGATGGGTTTCTATGCGCCGGCGCAGATTGTGCGCGATGCACAAGAGCACGGCGTCGAGGTGCGGCCGCCTGACGTCAATCTATCGGATTGGGACTGCAATCTAGAGGACGGCCCCAAGACAAGCGGGCGATTGCATCAGCGCCATGAAAGCATGCGTGACGACATCCGCACGACGCATGCGCTGCGGCTCGGCTTTCGTCAGATCAGCGGTTTCTCCGAGGACGACGCCAAAATCATTGAAAGCGCCCGCGGCAAGGGCTTCGATTCCGTGCGCGACCTCTGGCTGCGCACGCGGCTCAATCCGGCGGCGCTGGAGAAGCTCGCGCATGCCGACGCCTTCCGTTCGCTGGGTCTGAACCGCCGCGATGCGCTCTGGGCCGTGAAGGCCTTGCGCCGCGCCGGCGACAAGGACGACCTGCCGCTGTTCAAGCGCGCGACCATGGCTGAGCTCGAGCCGGATGCCGGTCTGCCGCCGATGCTGCCAGGCCAGCAGGTGATCGAGGACTATCGACACATGCACCTGTCGTTGAAGGCCCACCCGGTGTCGTTCCTGCGCGCCGACCTCGACGCGCGCGGCATCACCCGGCATGACCGTCTGTCCGACATCGCCCCCGGCCGTATCGTTACGATCGCCGGCCTTGTGCTGGTGCGCCAGCGGCCCGGAACCGGCAACGCCATCTTCATGACGCTGGAAGACGAGACCGCGATCGCCAACACCATCCTGTGGCCGCGAGTCTTTGAACACTTCCGCCCGATTATCATGGGTGCACGTCTGATCAGCGTGACCGGAGAGCTGCAGAACGAAAAGAACGTCATTCACATCGTCGCGCGCAGCTTCGAGGATCTGTCGCCGCTGCTGCGCCGCCTGTCGGACGACGGCTTCCTGATCGACCCGTCCGCGCCGAACGACGAAACCAAGCGGCCGGTGCAGGGCTCATGGCGGCATCCGCGCAAGACCCTGCTGCCGATCGACGCCGCTCGCGCGGAGCCGCCCGACCGCTTCCGGCATCCCCGTTCGGGCGATTCATTCCTGCGGCTGGCGAAGGAGAAGCCGGACATCGCGCAGCAGACCGCGACCCGGCAGGTCGCCAAGGTGCTGCCGAAGGGCCGGAATTTTCACTAGATCTGCGATGGAGGCTAAGCGGCTCCCACGACGGCAGCGTGCTCCCTCTCCCCGCTTGCGGGGAGAGGGTCGGGGTGAGGGGGACTCACCACGAGCGCGCTCTCTCGATAATCCCCCTCACCCGGATCGGTTCGCGATCCGACCTCTCCCCGCAAGCGGGGAGAGGTGACAGAGTGCGCGGCTCCGCGCGCAATGCATTCAATGCCCGGTCACGACCGCCGCGAGCTTGGCGGCACCGTCCGGCAAGCGATTGCCGCGCCAGGCGACATGCAGGTCCGGCCGCAGCAGGATGAGATCGTAACCGTAGACTTCGCGCGGCTCCGCATCGGGAATGTCGAGAATACGAAACGGTGCGGAATACTTTGCAAACGCCTGCTCCAGAGCGGAGACATCCGTCCGTGACCTGCCGAGCCGCAACAGCGTGAAGCCGCGATCATAGCCGATGCGGTCCTGCATCGCGCTGCCGTCGTCGAGCCAGGTGTGCGGCAACCGCACGCCCGGCCAGGTCGACGGCGTGTAGTCGACGAAATCGTATTGCGGCCCCTCGCCCTCCTCCGGCCAGACCAGCGGCGAACCGAAATAGTGGTAGCCGAGCTCGGCGCCGGTCATCTCGTTCGACTTGCGCTGTTCGGTGTCGGCAACCCGCACCAGCTCGGCGCGCGCCGCCGCGCCTTCCGGCGTGTCGTCGGCGATGTTCGGCTTCCACATCGAGCGCCACTTGCGGCGGCCGAGCGTGGCATAGCGCGAGGCCTGCACGTTGAGATCGCCGACCTTGCGGCGTTCCGCCGTATAGGCGGGCAATAGTTTCGGCCCGCCCCAGCCTTCGAGCATCGCGGCCAGCTTCCAGGAGAGGTCGATGGCGTCACCGACACCCGAATTCATGCCGAGCCCGCCGGTCGGAATGACCAGATGCGCGGCGTCGCCGGCGATGAACACCCGGCCGTCGCCGTAGCTGTCGGCCAGCAGCAGGTTCTGCTTCCACTCGCCGACATAGAGCGTCTCGAACTTGAGCGGCATGCCGATGGTCTGCGCGAACATCGTGACCATGTCCTCGTCGCTGTCGACGATGGAATGCAGCGTGAAATGCCTGGTCGAGTCCTGCACGATCATCTGGGTCGCGTGGTTGTCGGCGACATGATAGTGCCGCCCCTTGCCGATCGGGATGCGGTCGAACAGCTCCTCGCAGTAGTGCAGCGATTGCCGCAGCTGCAGCATCCGGTCTTCGTTGCCGGAGAGCTTGATACCGAGCTGCTTGCGCACCACGCTCGAACCGCCGTCGCAGCCGACGAGATAGGCCGCCGAGATCTCCGAGGTTTTGCCGGCAAGGTCCTTCACCGTGGCCGTGACGCCGCCCGTGTCCTGGCTGAACGACAGCAATTCGTGGCCGTAGCGCACCGCGACGCTCGGCAGCGTTTCGGCGACCGCTTTCAGGAACGGCTCCAGCGTGTATTGCGAGATCAGCTGATAGGGCTCGAGCGGCAGCGTCCCATCGTGCGTTGCCGCGATTTCCGCCTTGAGCGCCGTCACCGACGGGTATTGTTTGTGCAGGAGTGGCGGATCGACCACGTTCTTGAGCACGATGAAGACGTCCATCGGCACGTCGGCCGGCAGCCCGGCGGCGCGAATGCGGTCCGCCAGTCCCATGCGCCGGTAGATTTCCATCGAGCGCGCATTGGAGCGCTCCATCTTCGGCAGGAACAGGGGCGCTTCTTTCTGCTCGAGGAGGACACAGCGCACGCCGCGCATGCCGAGATCGACCGCAAGCGTCAAGCCCGTCGGTCCAGCGCCGGCGATGATGACCTGGCTGTCCATGCTCAATGCATCATCTTTCCACCGTCGACCAGCAGCGTCTGGCCGGTCATGAAGTCGCTGGCGGGGGACGACAGGAACATCACCGCGCCGACCAGGTCTTCGGGGACCTGCACGCGGTCGATGGCGCGGCCGGAACTGCGCGCCGCCAGGTAGTTCCCGGAGGTCGACGCCACCTGCGTGTCGCTCGCGGTGAGGCCGGGCGCGACCGCATTGACGGTGATGCCGAACTCGCCGACCTCGCGCGCCAGCGCGCGGGTGAACCCGATCACGCCGGCCTTGGAGGTCGTGTAGTGCAGCCGGTTGGGCGAGCCCTCGAAGAACCGCGACGAGGAGATGTTGACGATCTTGCCGCGCTGCTGCGCCTTCATCGCCGGGAATACCGCACGGCAGCACAGGAACGTGCCACGCAGGTTGACCGCCATCACGCGGTCCCATTCGTCCGCCGGAATTTCCAGCCAGGAGCGGCGCGGCAGCACGCTCATCAGCGAGGCGTTGTTGATCAGCACGTCGATCGCGCCGAAGCGGTCGAGCGCGGCCCGCGCCATCGCCGCAACGGCCGGCTCGCTCGCAATGTCAGTGCCAAGGCCGAGCGCCTCGAGACCCTCCGCGACGAGCCCCTCCGCCACCGCCTCGGCCGCCGCTTCGTCGATGTCGGCCGCCACCACGCGCGCGCCGGCCTTGGCGAACTCCTGGGCGTAGACCTTGCCGATGCCTTTGCCGCCGCCGGTGACGATGACGGTGCGGCCGGCGAGGTCAAAGCGTGGATTGGCGGACATGGCGATGCAGCACGCCGATCACGCCACGCACGCTTCGAACCCCTGCCTGATCTTCTCCTCCGGCAGTTTGCGGCCGATGAAGACCATGCGGCTCGTGCGTTTCTCGCCGTCCTTCCACGGACGCTGGTGGTCGCCGTCCAGGATCATGTGAACGCCTTGCAGCACGAAGCGGTCGTCGTCGTCCTTGAACGAGATGATGCCCTTGCAGCGCAAGATGCTGGGACCCTCCTTCTGCACGAGGTCCTGCACCCAGGGAAAGAACTTGTCGGGATCGAGCGGCTTGTCGAGCGTGATCGACACCGATTGCATCTCCTCGTCGTGATAATGCTTCAGCCCGCCATGGCTATGGCTGTGCGCATGATCGTTGTGGTGGTGGTCATGACCATGATCGTGATGGTGATGATCATGGTCATGGTGATGATGGTCGCCCGTCTCCAGGAAATCCGGCTCGAGGTCGAGGATCCGGTCGAGGTCGAAGGCATTGCGGCCGAGCACCTCGGGCAGCGCGATGGCGCAACGTTCGGTCTTGTGCACCCGCGCGTAGGGATTGATGCCGCGGATGCGCGCCTCGACGTCGCTCAGCTCCGCGGGTGACACCAGGTCGGTCTTGTTCACCAGGATCACGTCGGCGAAGGCGATCTGGTTCTTGGCCTCGGGCGCGTCCTTGAGCCGGTCCTTGAGCCATTTGGCGTCGGCGACCGTCACCACGGCGTCGAGCTTGGTCTTGCGGCCGACATTCTCGTCCACGAAGAAGGTCTGCGCCACCGGCGCCGGGTCGGCGAGGCCGGTGGTCTCGACGATGATGCCGTCGAACTTGCCCTTGCGCCGCATCAGCCCGTCGATGATGCGCACGAGATCGCCGCGCACGGTGCAGCAGATGCAGCCGTTGTTCATCTCGAACACTTCCTCGTCGGCGCCGACGACGAGGTCGTTGTCGATGCCGATCTCGCCGAATTCGTTGACGATGACGGCGTACTTCTGGCCGTGCGGTTCGGACAGGATGCGGTTGAGCAGCGTGGTCTTGCCGGCGCCGAGATAGCCGGTCAGCACGGTCACGGGTATTTTGTCGGACATCGATCTCTCCATTCGGGCGCTAACATAGGGAAGCGACCGGGGAGAACCAAGCCCGAATTAGGCCCGAGAAATGCTATGAATCCAGCGGTGGACGGCCGTCGGCCGAAGCCGGACGTCTCAACTCGTCAGCGCCGACACCAGCTGCTTCACATTGTGCCGGATCAGGTCGATGTAGGTCGGCGCGGCGCCCTTTTCGTCGGTGAGCGCATCCGAATAGAGCTGGCCGCCGACCTTGGCGCCGGATTCCGCGGCGATGCGCTGGATCAGCCGCGGATCGGTGACGTTCTCCAGGAACACCGCCGGAATCTTCTGCCGCTTGATCTGGGTGATGATGCGGCCGACGTCGCGCGCGGACGCCTCCGATTCCGTCGACACGCCCTGCGGCGCAATGAATTCGATGCCGTAGGCGGCCTGGAAATAGCCGAAGGCGTCGTGCGAGGTGATGATCCGGCGCCGGTCCTGCGGGATCGCCGCGACCGCCTCCCGAACCTCCTTGTCCAGGGCATCGAGCTTTTCGAGATAGGCCGCGGCGTTGGCCTCGTAGGCCGCCTTCCCGGCCGGATCGGCGGCGATCAGCGCGGCGCGGATATTGGCGACATAGATCTTGGCGTTCGCGACCGACTGCCAGGCATGCGGATCAGTGTCGTCATGTCCATGGCCGTGGGCCGCCTGCTTGCGGGCCTTGATGCCCTTGGTGGCCACCGCCGGGCTCGCTTTCGAGCCGGACGCCCGCACCAGCCGCGCCATCCAGCCCTCGAAGCCAAACCCGTTAGTGATGACGACTTGGGCGGCCGCGACCTTCTTGGCGTCGGCCGGCGCCGGCGAGTAGACGTGCGCGTCGCTGTTCGGTCCGACCAGCGTCGTGACCTCGACGCGGTCGCCGCCGACGTTTCGCACGAGATCGCCGAGGATCGAGAAGGTGGCGAGGACCCGGAGCTTCTCCTGTGCCGGCGCCGGCACGGATGCGGACAGAATCGCAAGGGCTGCGGCGAGCGTGACGACGTGCCGGCGGATAATCATGGTGCACTCCACGCAGAACGCGATGTTGCGTTACGCTTCAAGATGACGTTGCGGCAGCAGCTGCCGGACCAGGCCACCGACGTGCCCGAACAACAGCGACAACACGTACAGGACGCCGGCGACTAGGATTACCGCCGGCCCCGACGGCACGCCGGCGTGATAGGAAATCAGCAATCCGGCATAGCCCGAAAACGTGCCGCAGGCGGCGGCGATCAGGATCATCAGCGTGATGTCGCGCGCCCAGAAGCGGCCGGTCGCGGCCGGCAGCATCATGATCCCGACCGCGAGCAGCGTGCCCAAGGCATGGAAGCCGGAGACGAGATTGATCACGACCAGCGCAAGGAACGCGAGATGCGCCGGCCCGCCCGCGCCGCTGACCGAGCGCAGGAAACCCGGATCCACGCATTCGATCACCAGCGGCCGGTAGATCAACGCCAGCACGATCAGTGTGATCGACGCGTTGCCAGCGATCAGCAGCAGCGTCTGGTTGTCGAGCGCCAGCACCGACCCGAACAGCACGTGAAGGAGGTCGATATTGGTGCCCTTCATCGAGACGATGGTGACGCCGAGCGCCAACGAGAGCAGATAGAAGGTGGCGAGCGCCGCGTCCTCCTTCAGCTCCGTCATGCGCGCGACTATGCCGGTGAGCAGCGCAACCACGCAGCCGGCGATCAGCCCGCCCGCGGTCATGGCGAACAGGTTCAGGCCGGAGACCAGAAATCCGATCGCCGCGCCAGGCAGGATCGCATGCGCCATGGCGTCGCCGACAAGACTCATGCGGCGCAGCATCAGGAACACGCCGATCGGTCCGGCGCCGAGCGCCAGCGCGGTCGTGCCCGCCAGCGCGCGGCGCATGAACTCGAACTCGATATAGGGGCCGAACAGCAAGTCGTACATGGGCGATCCGAATCAGGCGGCAGCCGTCGGCACGACGCATTCCGCGGCGTGCTCGTCGAAGGCCTCGCACATGCGCCGCGCGGTGAGCAGGTTCTCCGGCGTCAGGACGGTCGCCGTGTTGCCCCAGGCCACCGGCTCGCGCGCGAGCAGCAGCGTCTCGGGAAAATTCGCACGCACGAAGTCGATGTCATGCAGCGCCGTGAGCACGGTCCGCTGCTCGCCGTGCCAGCGCCGGACCAGATCGAACAGGTCGGCGGACGTCTTCGCATCGACCGCATTGAAGGGCTCGTCGAGGACGATCAGGCGCGCGTCCTGCAAAAGCAGCCGCGCGAACAGCATGCGCTGCATCTGTCCGCCCGAGAGCGTACCGATGGCGCGGTCCTCGAAGCCGGTCAGGCCGACCGCGGCGATGGCATCGTCAATGCGGTGGCGCGCGTGACGGTCGATGCCGCCGAACAGGCCGGTGTGGCGCCACAGGCCCATCGCCACCATGTCGAAGACATTGATCGGGAAGCTGCGATCGATGTCGGCGGCCTGCGGCAGGTAGGCGATGTCGCGCGCGGCCAGCGCGCCGCGCTCGATGCGGCCGGCGAGCGGCTTGAGCATGCCGACGATGCCTTTGAACAAGGTCGACTTGCCGGCGCCGTTGGGGCCGACCACCGCCATCAGCGCGCCGGTGTCGACGGCGCCGTCGAGATGATGCACCGCCGGATGGCGGTCGTAGCCGAGCGTGAGGTTGTTGAAGCGCAAGGCTGCGGTCATCGGCAAACTCGGTTCACGCCATGGCCCAGAGCACGGCTGCCCAGATCATCGCGATCACCACACCTGCCGCGGCCAGACGTTCAGGCGCGGAGAGCCGCAGGATCGATGGCGAAATCGACGCCGGGGGATGGCCCTCCCCGGGATGGTGGTGGTGATGCTGATGGACATTCGTGGGCATGGGTGGCCTCTCTTTGTAATAATATAACATTTCGAACGCCAGGCTGCCAGGGTATTCTCGGCTCCGCATTTGCCAAGCCACCCGGGCTATGCTTGTCACCCAGCGGTCGTTGCCTATGCGTCAGGGGTCCCATGGCCAGTCCGAAAGCCCGTGTCGTCGCCATTGGCGAAGTCCTGATCGAAATGGCGCGCGGCGGCGACGCCCGCTTCGCGGTTGGGTGCGGCGGCGACACCTTCAATACCGCGGTCTACCTGGCGCGCGCCGGCATCCCGACCGCTTTCGCGACCGCGCTCGGCGATGATCCCTTTTCAGATCGGATTCTCGCGCTCGCCACTGCGGAGGGCGTGCAGAGCGATCTGATGCTGCGGGTTCCCGGCCGTCTGCCCGGCATCTACGTCATCGACAGCGACGCGACGGGCAAGCGCACGTTCCAGTATTGGCGCGACGGTGAGCCTGCGCGCGAACTGTTCGAGCTCGCGGACTGGGGCCGCATCGCCGAGCGCATGCTGAACGCCAAGCTCGTCTATTTCTCCGGCATCACGCTGTCGCTCTATTCCAACGCCGGGCTCGGCCGTTTCCTGGCGATCGTGGAGATGGCGCGGCAGCACGGCGCGAAGATCGCGTTCGACGGCAATTTCCGGCCGCGCGGATGGAAGGGCGACCTGACCCGCACGCGCACGGTTTTCATGGAAGCGCTCAAGCGCGTCGACATCGCGATGCCCGCCTATGACGACGAAGCAGTCCTGTGGGGAGACCCCGGTCCGGAGGCGACGGTCGAGCGCCTGCAAGCGTTTGGCATCGGCGAGATCGTGGTGAAGAACGGCCCCAACAGCGCGCTGGTCGCGTCCGGCGGCAAGAGCGAATTCGTTCCGGTCCCGCACGTCGTGGTCCCGGTCGATCCCATGGCGGCCGGCGACAGCTTCAATGCCGCCTATCTTGCCGCGCGCCTGTCCGGCGAGGGCCCCAGCGCCGCCGCCGGCGTCGCCCATCGGCTCGCCGCCGAAGTGATCCGTCACCACGGCGCCATCATGCCGCGCGCCGCGGCGGCGCATTAGTTCTCGGTCGCACAGGCCGATCGTTCCGGCCGGGCACGAACATGACTATGTTGGTATTGCTTCCCGGCATGGACGGCACCGGCGCGCTGCGAAGCGAATTCATCACCGCACTCGCGCCGGCGATCCAGTCCATCGTTGTGAGCTACCCAGCCGAGCGCGCGCTCGGATACATTGAGCTTGAAGCCGTTGTTCGCTCGAAACTTCCATCGGATCGCCCTTATGTGCTGCTTGGCGAGTCATTTTCCGGTCCGATCGCCATTGCAATCGCCGCCAAGCGCCCACCAGGCCTGATCGGCCTCGTCTTGTGCTGTTCATTCGCCCGCAACCCGCGCCCCGTGCTGGGCTCGCTTCGTTGGCTCCTCCCCCTGTTTCCATTCAAGCGCATTCCAACCGGCTTGCTGAGCCCTTTCGTGCTGGGATCGTTTGCGACCGCGACTCTGCAAGCGGCGTTGAGCACGGTGGTTTCCGAAATTCCGAGGGCGACACTCAGGACCCGTGCCGCAGCGGTCCTAGCAGTTGACGTCTCGTCGCTCCTTCCGGACATCCGTGTCCCGGTGCTCTATCTCAGGAGTTCACAAGATCGCATCGTGCCCCGCTCTTGTTCGGAGGCAATCGTGCGCGGCGCGCCGCAAACCAGGATTGTCGAGATCAACGGGCCGCATTTTCTGCTTCAAGCCGCACCGGCTGAAGCCGCCAAAGCCGTCAGGGATTTCCTGGAGACGCTGGCGCCCACCTCGACGCCGAAATTGTAATGCGGCGTTTTATGGCTTCCCGAGCAGCAACGCGCCGAGCCCGGCCAAGATCGGCAGCGGGAACGACACCGCCGCGCGCAGCCACACGAAACGCGGCGGCATCATGTGGATCTCCCAGTTGAGCAGCCGCTGGATGGTATAGAGCGACCAGGCGGTCGAATAGGCGATCACCTGCGGCGCGCCGGCGCCGCCCTTGAGCGCGGCGGCCCCGATGGCGAAGCCGACCACCGCGCCGCCCGGCGTCGCCGCGCCGATGATCGTTGCGATCAGGATTCCGAGGAGGCCGGAATTCGGACCGATCCAGGTGGTGATGAGGTCCTGCGGCATCACCGCGGCGATGTAGCCGGAACCGACGACGCCGATCATCACCCGCGGAATCAGCACGACGAAATCGCGTCCGCCTTCGAAAGCGCCTTCGCGGAACAGTGCCTTGCTGCGCATCGCCGCGGTGAAGGCGAGCGCGGCCACCAGGAGCCACAGCACCACGCCGATCACCACGCCGACGACAGCCGTCAGGTCCATTGATCGCCTCCCCCGTGCTTGGCGATCAGGCGCGCCGCCACGCGCGCCAGCAAACCTCCGAGGATCGGCAGGGGAAGCGCGATGAGGATGCGCCAGCCGACGAACTCAGGTCCGAAGAACGGCAGTTCCCAGATCAGCGCGCGGTTGTAGCCGAGCAGGTTCCAGGCGGTGATGAAGGCAACGGCGGTGCCGACATCGGCGCCAAGCACCAGGAAGGCTCCCGCCAGCGGGTAGATCGTGAGCGGGCCGCCCGGCAGCACCGCGCCCATGGTCATCGCCACCAGCAGGCCGAGCAGTCCGGACTCGCTGCCGACCACGCGCGCGACCACCTCGCGCGGCAACAGCCGCGTGACAAAGGCCGCGATCAGGCAGCCGGCCGCCATTTTCGGCAGCATGCCGACGAGCAGTTCGAGGTCCTTGGTCAGGATCGCGATGGTCTTCTCGATTCCATCGCGCAGGTAGACCGCAACGCCGGCGGCGATCGAGATCGATGCGATGATAGCCGTCGACCATTCGAATGATCGGATCCGGCGGCGGCGTTCGGCCATGAAGCGGGCGTACTCTGATGAAATCGGGACGAGCATCCTTAGCGCCGCGAGGCGCGTATTCAAAGAGAAATGCTTGTGCAGCCGCGCTCCAGGCGTTGACCTCGTATCCGCTTGCCGCTAGCGTTTTTGTGATGGGGATGGGGTCCCCCGAAACCGCCCGCAAAGGCTGATGACTCCTACCGCGTGAGTGTGGCGGTAGGATTCTGTCCACAGCCGCCGCACGGGCGGTTTTTTGCTGGCCGCATTCGACGAAAGGGCAAGGCCATGGGGTTTCTGATCGTGTTTCTGGGCGGTGGTCTCGGCGCCGCGCTCCGTCACGGCGTCAATCTATTATCGGCGCGCGTGCTGGGTGTCGCGTTTCCCTACGCGACCGCGTTCGAGAACGTCACCGGCTCGCTCGCGATGGGATTGATCGCGGGCTATTTCGCGTTCCGCGGCGGCGGCGGCGTATCGCAGCACTGGCAGCTGTTCCTCACCACCGGAATTCTCGGCGGCTACACCACGTTCTCGGCATTCTCGCTCGATGCCGTGCTGCTGTACGAGCGCGGCGCGCTGGGACTTGCGGCGCTCTACGTCCTCGGTTCTGTTGTGCTGTCGATCGCAGGCCTCGTGGCCGGCCTTGCGCTGGCGCGGCAAGTCCTGTGAGCCGGTCGCCTAGTCCATCGGCCTGAGGCCGAGACGATCGAGCAGGCGCATGTCCCGGTCGCGCCCGGGATTGGGCGTGGTCAGCAATTTCGGCCCGTAGAAGATCGAGTTGGCGCCGGCGAGGAAGCACAGCGCCTGGGTCTCGTCGCTCATGTCCTCGCGACCGGCCGAGAGCCGCACCACCGAGTTCGGCATGCAGATACGCGCGACCGCGATGGTGCGCACGAAATCGAGCGGATCGAGCCCCGCCGCATCAGACAATGGCGTGCCCTCGACCTTGACCAGCATGTTGATCGGCACCGATTCCGGATGCTGCGGCAGGCCGGCGAGCGTTGCGATCAGGCCGGCGCGGTCGTCGTCGCTCTCGCCCATGCCGACAATGCCGCCGCAGCAGACATGGATGCCGGCGTTGCGCACGGCGCTCAGCGTGTCGAGCCGGTCCTGATAGACCCGCGTGGTGATGATCTCGCCGTAGAATTCCGGCGAGGTGTCGAGGTTGTGGTTGTAGTAGTCAAGGCCGGACGCCTTCAGGCGCTTCGCCTGCGTCTCTGTCAACATGCCGAGCGTCGCGCAGCTTTCGAGCCCGAGCGCCCGTACGCCTTCCACCATGGCGCAGACCAGTTCGAGATCGCGATCCTTCGGCTCGCGCCAGGCGGCGCCCATGCAGAAACGGCTGGCGCCGGCGCTCTTGGCGGCGCGCGCCTCCGCAAGAACAGCGTCGAGGCTCATCAGCTTCTCGGCCTTGACGCCGGTCGGGTATTGCGCGCTCTGCGGACAATAGGCGCAGTCCTCCGGGCAGCCGCCGGTCTTGATCGAGAGCAGGGTCGAAATCTGCACCGCGGCCGGATCGAAATAGCATCGATGGATGCTCTGCGCGCGGAATATCAGTTCCGGGAACGGCAGCGCGAACAGCGCACCGACCTCCGCGCGCGTCCAGTCGTGGCGGATGACATCGCCGCTGCCGACCGGACTTGGACCGCGAAGCGTGGCCATGGATGCGATGGAATCCATGCCTGCACCATGGCGGCCGATGCCTGCAAAAGCAAGCGGACCGGTCGTCACCGGTCCGCGTTCGTGATGAGGCCGCGTCACGCGCCTGAGCGCATCGCCGCCTTCACCTTGTCCGGCGTATAGGGCACCGAGCGCAGCCGCACGCCGGTCGCATCGAACACCGCGTTCGAGATCGCCGACGGCACCACCGCCGCCGCCGGCTCGCCGGCGCCCCAAGGCGGAGAACCCGGCCGGTCGATCAGGTCGATCACGATTTCCGGCACGTCCGGGAAGGTGATGACCGGATAGCTCTCCCAGTCGAGACTGGTGACGTGCGAGCGGTCGAACTTCAGCTCCTCAATCAGCGTGCGGCTCACCATCTGGATGACGTTGCCGTCAAGCTGGTTGCGCAGCCCGTCCGGATTGATGATCTGCCCGCAGTCATGCGCGAGATAGACCTTGGGGACCTTGATGACGCCGGACGCGCGATCGACCTCGACCTCGGCGATCACCGCGACATAGGTCCGCGTCAGCTCATATTTCACGTAGGAGACGCCGCGACCCCTCGCGACATTGCCGCTGACGTTTTGCTGTGGCGACGGCCGCTTGTCCCATTTCGCCAGCGCCGCGACGCGGTTGAGCGTCTCGATGCCGCGCTTGTCGGCGGGATCGATGTACTTCAACCGGAACTCGATCGGGTCGACATTCGTCGCCGCCGCCAGTTCATCGATGAAGCACTCGTTGGCATAGGTGTTCTGCATCCGGCCCGGCGTCCTGATCCAGGACGGCCGGAATGGCGTCGTCTCGAGCCGGCGACAGACCGCTTTGATGTTGGCGAACTTGTAGGGGATGTTCGAGTTCTGGAAGATGTTCCCCGGCGCGGTGTCGGGCTTCGCCGGCAGGCCCGCAAGCGTCGCCGGGATCAGCGGCACCAGGAAGCTCTTGTCGGTCTGCTGCGGAATGAAGAAGTCCGATTCCCAGGCCGTCACGGTGCCGGAGCCGTCAATCGCCGCGCGCAGATCGATGAGCGTCGGGGGCCCCTTGGGATCCCAGCCGTGCTCGTCGGCGCGCGACCATTGCACCCGCACCGGACGGCCGACCGCCTTGGCGAGCATCGCGGCGTCGGCGGCGGCGTCCTCGTTGCCGTTGCGGCCGTAGCAGCCGGAGCCTTCGAGATAGATGCAGCGCACGTTCTCGACCGGCATTGCGAACATTTCGGCGAGCTGCTTGCGCAGGTCGTGGGTCGCCTGCGAGGCCGACCACGACGTGAGCTTGCCGTTGCGGAATTCCGCGACCGCGCAGGACGGACTCTGCGAACCGTGGGTGTGGATGGCGAAGTCGTAGGTGGCGGCGACCTTCTTGACGCCCTCCTGGCCCATCGCCTCGCCGGTGTTGCCGACATTGCCGGTCACCTCGTCGCGGAGCACCTTGGTTGCGCGCACATGCTCGAAGAGCTTCGCCTGCTCCGGCAGCCCCTCCCATTTCGACCAGCCGGCCTTGAGGTCGCGCGCGGCCTTGAACGCGGCCCATTCGGTCTGCGCCACCACGCCGAGGAAATTGCCCTCGCGCACCACGCGCACGATGCCGGCGATATTCTTGATCGAGCTCTCGTCGACGCTTTCGAGCTTGGCGCCGATCGACGGCGGCCGGATCACCCGGCCGTGCAGCATGCCGCGCACGCGCAGATTGTTGATGTAGGTGAAACGGCCCGTGACCTTGGCCGGAATGTCGACGCGCGGGATCGGTTTGCCGACGAGCTTGTAATCCTTCGGGTCCTTGAACCGCGCCGGTTTGGCGGGGTCGAGCTTGATCGAGAACATCCGGCCGCCGACAAGCTCGCCATAGCTGACGCGGCGATTGCCGGCGCGGATGACGCCATCCGCCACGCTCAGCTCTTCGGCCTTGGCGTTGAGCCGCTTGGCGGCTTGCTCGATCAGCGCCGCGCGTGCGGTCGCCGCCGCGTTGCGGATCTGGAGGCCGCCGACCTGAATGGTGGCGCTGGCCCAGGTCTTGCCCTGATCGGGCGTGAGCGCGGTATCGCCTTCGACGACCCGCACCGCATTGAACGGTACGTCGAGCTCGTCGGCGGCGATCTGCGCGAGCGCGGTGCGCACGCCGGTGCCCAAGTCGACCTTGCCGGAATAGACCGTGACGCGGCCGCGCGCGTCGATGGCGAGGAATGCGTCGACCTCGGCGATCGACAGCGGCCGCTGCGCCGCCGCTTCCTGCGCGAGTGCGGACTTGCCATGTCCACTCAACGAGAAGCTGACGACCAGGGCGCCGCCGCCCTTGAGCAGGTCGCGCCGCGAGGGAGTGAAATGCTTGGTCATGATCGCCTCCCTTACGCTGCGCCGGCGGCGCGCTTGACCGCGCGCACGATGCGGGTGTGGGTGCCGCAGCGGCAGATGTTGTTGGCGAGCGCCTTCTTGATATCCGCCTCGGAGGGATTCTTGTTGCCGGCCAGGAACGCGACCGACTCCATGATCATGCCGTTGATGCAGTAGCCGCACTGCACCGCCTGTTCCTCGACGAAGGTGCGCTGCACCGGGTGCAGCCGTCCGCCCTGGCTCAGGCCTTCGATGGTCACCACCCTTTGCGCCGGGCCGACCTTGGACAGCGCATGGCTGCATGAGCGCACCGCCTTGCCGTCCACATGGACGGTGCAAGCGCCGCATTGGCCGAGCCCGCAGCCGAACAATGGTCCGTTGAGGCCGAGGTTCTCGCGGAGCGCGAGCAGAAGCGGCATGTCGGGATCGTCGACGGTGATCGTGCGCGACCGGCCGTTGACGTTGAGCGTCCTGCGTTCAGCCATGTGAGGTCCTCCCGGCTGCTGGCCTCTGTTGGCGAGGCTTTTTTTGAATGGTTGCAGTCTATCAGCGCGCGTCCGAGCGCGCCATATCAGCCGGGCGCGCTGACCGAATTTGGTGTCGATGCCGAAACCGCAGCGTCGCAAAGTGCCTGTTCGAAGCGAGGGTAGGCACGACGTGCCGGGTGGCGGATACTGAGCCGCAGTGGCGCCCGCCGCGCAATAACGCGAGAAGACCCGTCATGACCGATACCCCGCCCGACCGACTGTCGAACGACCCGAACAGCCCCTACCACGACGCCGCAGCGCTGGAGCGGGGCGTGGGCATCCGCTTCAAGGGCGTCGAGAAGACCAATGTCGAAGAGTATTGCGTCAGCGAGGGCTGGATTCGCGTGTCCGCAGGCAATGCCAAGGATCGCTACGGCAATCCGCTGACGATCAAGCTCACCGGCGCCGTGGAGCCGTACTTCAAGAATTAAGACAGAAGATTAGAGTGTGGTGATATTACCTCACCCCTACTCCGCCGCCACCCGTGTCATCGCATCGATCGCCTCGACCTTGGCGGCGCAGAACTTGAACTCGGGAATCTTTCCAAAGGGATCGAGCGCGGGATTGGTGAGCAGGTTGGCCGCTGCCTCCACATAGGCGAACGGGATGAACACCACGCCGTCCGGGATCCCGTCGTCCTCGCGCGCGGTCAGTTCGACCACGCCGCGGCGCGTGGACACGCGCACGGGGTCGCCGGCCACGATGCCGAGCTTGGCAAGCGTGCCGGGTGACACCGACGCCACCGCCGCTGGCTCGAGCGCATCGAGCGTGGTCGCCCGCCGTGTCATTGCGCCGGTGTGCCAATGCTCGAGCTGGCGGCCGGTGGTGAGGATGAAGGGATATTCGGCGTCCGGCTCCTCGTCCGGCGGCGTGAGCTTGGCCGCAACCAGTTTGCCGAAGCCGCCCGGACGCGGGAAACCTTTGTCGAACACCACGTCATGGCCCGGCTCATCGGGCGCATCCGACGGATAGGTGACGGCGTCCTCGCGCTCGACGCGCTCCCACGAGATGTTGTCGAGCGCCGGCATCATCGCCGCCATCTCGGTGTAGATCTCGCTCGGGTGCCGGTAATTCCAGTTCAGGCCGATGCGTTTGGCAATCTCCTGGGTGATCCACCAGTCGACCTTCGCCTCGCCCGGCAGCGGCAGCGCCTGGCGACCCATCTGCACCTGGCGGTTGGTGTTGGTCACGGTGCCGTCCTTCTCCGGCCATGCCGACGCCGGCAGCACGACATCGGCATAGACCGCGGTCTCGGTGAGGAACAGGTCCTGCACCACGAGGTGCTCAAGGTGTGCGAGCGCCTCGCGCGCATGGTTGAGGTCGGGGTCCGACATCGCAGGGTTTTCGCCGAGGATGTACATGCCCTTGATCTCATCGGCATGGACCGCGTCCATGATCTCGACCACGGTCTTGCCGCGCTTGGGGTCGAGCTTGGTGCCCCAGGCCGCCTCGTATTTCGCACGGATTTCCTCGCTCTCGACCGATTTGTAGTCGGGGAAGAACATCGGGATCAGGCCGGCATCGGAGGCGCCTTGCACGTTGTTCTGGCCGCGCAGCGGATGCAGCCCGGTGCCCGGCCGGCCGATCTGACCGGTGATCAGCGACAGCGCGATCAGGCAGCGCGCATTGTCGGTGCCGTGGGTGTGCTGCGACACGCCCATGCCCCAGAAGATGATCGCGCTTTTGGCGCGCGCATAGGTGCGCGCGACCTCGCGCAGCGTGTCGGCCTCGACGCCGCAGATCGGCGCCATCTCTTCGGGCGTGAAGTCCTTGATGTGCTCCTTGAACTGCTCGAAGCCCTCGACATAGGTCTGGATGTACTGCCGATCGTAGAGTTTCTCGGTGACGATCGTGTTCAGCATGGCGTTGAGCATAGCCACGTCGGTGCCGTTCCTGAACTGCATCATCCGCCAGGCGTGGCGCTTGAGCGCCTGTCCGCGCGGGTCCATCACGATCAGCTTGGCGCCGCGCTTGGCCGCCTGCTTGAAGAAGGTGGCGGCGACCGGATGGTTCTCGGTCGGGTTTGCGCCGATCACGACGATGACGTCGGAGTTCTTCACCTCGTTGAAAGTCGCCGACACTGCGCCGGAGCCGACGCCTTCGAGCAGCGCCGCCACCGACGAGGCGTGGCAGAGCCGCGTGCAGTGGTCGACATTGTTGGTGCCGAAGCCCACGCGCACGAGCTTCTGGAACAGATAAGCCTCTTCGTTCGAGGCCTTGGCTGAGCCGAAGCCGGCTAGCGCCTTTGCACCGTCGCGGTCGCGGATGGTCTTGAGGCCCGACGCGGCGCGGTCGAGCGCCTCATCCCAGGTGGCCTCGCGGAAATGCGTCCATGGATTCGACGGATCGATGAACTCGTGCGGGACCTTGGGCACGCCCTCTCTGCGGATCATCGGCTTCAGAAGGCGCTGCTTGTTGTGGACGTAATCGAAACCGAAGCGGCCCTTCACGCACAGCCGGTTCTCGTTCGCCGGACCGTTCTTGCCGGTGACGTAGAGCAGCTTGTCATCCTTGATGTGGTAGGTGAGCTGGCAGCCGACGCCGCAATACGGGCACACGCTGTCGACCGAGCGGTCGGGCTTGCCGGTGAAGACATTGGCCTCGTCCACCAAGGTCGCCGGCATCAGTGCGCCGGTCGGGCAGGCCTGCACGCATTCGCCGCAGGCGACGCAGGTGGAAGCGCCCATCGGATCGTTGAAATCGAACACGATCTGTTCGAGGTGGCCGCGGCCGGCCATGCCGATGACGTCGTTGACCTGCACCTCGCGGCAGGCACGGACGCAGAGGTTGCAATGGATGCAGGCGTCGAGGTTGACCGCCATCGCCACATGGCTGCGGTCCGGCGCCGGCACCTTGACCGGCTCGCGCTTGGGGAAGCGGCCGGGCTCGATTTTCTGGCGCTTCGCGATCTTCCAGAGCTCGGAGTCCGGATCGTGCGCGTGCGCCTGATCCGGCTGGTCAGTCATCAAGAGCTCGGCCACCATCCGGCGCGCGGTGGAGGCGCGTTCCGTCTGCGTCTTCACCTTCATGCCGGGCGTCGGCGTGCGGATGCAGCTCGCCGCCAGCACGCGCTCGCCTTCGACTTCGACCATGCAGACGCGGCAATTGCCATCCGACCGATAGCCGGGCTTCGGCGAATAGCACAGATGCGGAAGCCTGATGTCGAGGCGGCGGGCAGCGCGGAAGATCGTCTCGCCGGGTCGGATGTCGATCTCGCGCTCGTCGATGAAGAAGGTGTTGGGCTTGGCCTGTCCGTTCGTGCTCATGGCGTCACCAACGTCCCAAAGGTTTCGTCAGCTCCTCCGGGAAATATTTCAGCACGCACAGCAGCGGGTTGGGCGCGGCCTGGCCGAGGCCGCAGATCGACGCGTCCCGCATCAGCGCCGAAAGCTCGGTCAGCAGTTCCGGGTTCCACGGGCCCTGTTCCATCAGCTTCACCGCCTTTTCGGTGCCGACGCGGCAAGGCGTGCACTGGCCGCAGCTCTCGTCTTCGAAGAACTTCACGAGGTTGAGCGCGACCGCCTTCATGTCGTCCTGGTCGGACAGGATCACAACCGCGTGCGACCCGACGAAGCAGCCGTATTTCTCGAGCATGCCGAAATCGAGCGGCTCGTCGGCCATCGACGCGGGAAGAATACCGCCGGACGCACCGCCCGGCAGATAGCCCTTGAAGGTGTGGCCATCCTCCATGCCTCCGCAGAATTCCTCGACCAGCTCGCGCGCCGTGACCCCGGCCGGAGCCAGCACGACACCGGGTTGCTTCACGCGGCCGGACACCGAGAAACTGCGGAAGCCTTTGCGTTCGCGGCGGCCGTGGGAGGTGAACCAGGCCGCGCCTTTTTCGACGATGTCGCGCACCCAGAACAATGTCTCGACGTTCTGCTCGAGCGTCGGGCGGCCGAACAGGCCGACTTGCGCGACATAGGGCGGCCGATGGCGGGGAAGCCCGCGCTTCCCCTCGATCGACTCGATCATCGCGGATTCCTCGCCGCAGATATAAGCGCCGGCGCCGCGGCGCAGGTGCAACCGCGTGTGCGGGGCAAGCCCGGCTTCGACGACCTTCTCAAATTCCCTGGCAAGGAGGAGCCGCACCTCGGGATATTCGTCGCGCACATAGACGTAGGTGTCGGGGGCCTCGACCACCCAGGCGGCGATCAGCATCCCTTCGATGAAGCGATGCGGGTCCTGTTCCAGATAGTACCGATCCTTGAACGTGCCGGGCTCGCCTTCGTCGCAGTTGACAGCGAACAGTCGTGGCGCCGGCTCGGCGCGCACCAGCGACCATTTGCGGCCGGTCGGAAATCCGGCGCCGCCGAGGCCGCGCAGGCCGGCGTCGCTGACGATCTTGATCAGGTCGTCGCGGGTGCGCTTGCCGGACAGGCAATCGCCGAGCAGCGCGTAGCCGCCGCTGCTTCGGTAGCGCGCGAGATCGTTCGCCGTTGCAAATGCATGTGGATGCGGCGGCGATTTTGCGGTGGACGTAACCTTGTCCGGCGTCGCGTTGAAGACCTGCAGATGGCCGACCGCGCACACCGGCGCGCGGTCGCAGGCGCCCACGCACGGCGCGCGCACGACGCGAACGCCGGGACCAAGCTTGCCCGGAAGATCGCGGAGCAGATGGTCTGCGCCTCTCATTGCGCAAGACAACGAATCGCAAACCCGCACCGTCACCGACGGCGGCGGCGTTTCGCCTTCCTTCACCACGTCGAAATGCGCGTAGAACGTCGCGACCTCGTAGACCTCGGCGAGCGCAAGCTTCATCTCGGCGGCGAGCGCGGCGAGATGCGCGGCCGAGAGATGCCCGTATTGGTCCTGGATGAGGTGCAGATGCTCGATCAGGAGGTCGCGGCGCCGCTCACGCGCGCCGAGCAGGGTGCGGATATCGTCGAGGGCATTCGGATCGACCTGGCGACCCTTGGGGGTGCGGCGCGGACGGCGGCCGTCGCCGTTCGCTCCGGCGCCGTTTGCCTTGGGATTTGAAAGGGTTGTCGTGCTCATTCGAGCCTTTCCACCGGCCCTCAATGCCGGTTCCGGCCCCCGCGCCTCAATCCCCTCGTCCCGATGCAACGATTGAAAATTTCTATCGTTGAGAATAATCTAGGTTTATCCAAGACTTAGGAAGCCGACCGGTGCTCGACAAGCTCGAATATCTCATCGCGCTCTCGCGCGAACAGCATTTCGGCCGCGCCGCCGAGACCTGCGGGGTGACGCAGCCGACGCTGTCGGCCGGCATCAAGCAGCTCGAGGAAATGCTCGGCGTCCTGCTGGTGCAACGCGGATCGCGCTTCATCGGTTTCACCGCCGAGGGCGAGCGCACGCTCGACTGGGCGCGCCGCATCGTCGGCAACTCGCGCGCCATGCGCGAGGAGATCAACGCGCTGCGCCACGGCCTCACCGGACAATTGCGCATCGCCGCCATCCCGACCGCGCTGGCGATGGTCGCGCAGCTCACCACGCCTTATCGCGCGCGCCACCCGGACGTGCGCTTCACCGTGTGGTCGCGCACCTCGATCGAGATCCTCACGCTTATGGAAAATCTCGAAATCGATGCCGGTCTCACCTATCTCGACAACGAGCCGCTCGGCCGCGTCAATGCGGTGCCGCTCTATCAGGAGCGCTACCAACTGCTCACCGCGGCCGACGCGCCGCTCGGCAACCGCGACCGTGTCACGTGGAAGGAGGTGGCGCAGGTGCCGCTCTGCCTGCTGACCCCCGACATGCAGAACCGGCGCATTATCGACGGACTGTTGCGCGCGGCCGGCGGCGATGTGCAGCCGACGCTGGAGTCCGATTCCATGATCCTCTTGTTCGCGCATGTGCGCACCGGCCGCTGGGCGAGCGTGATGCCGGCTCGGCTCGCGGAAACGCTCGGGCTGACCGCGACAATCCGTGCCATCCCGATCGTGGAGCCGGAAGCGGTGCACACCATCGGCCTGGTGGTGCCGCCGCGCGAGCCGCTGACGCCGCTCGCGGCGGCGCTGGTGGCGGAAGCAAAACGGCTGGCGGCGACGATGGACCGTTAGCACAGTCCCTTGCCCGCCCAGGCTGGCTCGCGCACAATTTTGCCATCGACACCGCATAACGCAGGTCCCCATGTTCGTCGCCGATACCAAACGCTTGACCCATCAGGGCGCGAAGACGATGGTGGACACCGCCGTCGCCAAGGCGCGCGCGGCCGGGATCGCGATTTCCTGCGCCGTCGTCGATGCCGGCGGCCATCTGGTCGCGTTCGAGCGCATGGATGGCGGGCGTTTCCACACGCTGCATTCCGCGACCACCAAGGCGGTCTGCGCCGCCTCCAACAAGCGCGTCACCACGGCCAAGGGTGCGGTGGGACAAGACCTCGACACCAATCATGCATTGGGCCTTGCGCTGGCCGCAGGACCGCAGCGCTGGACCGCGATGGAGGGCGGCGCGCCGGTGATCATCGCCGGGGAGTGCATCGGCGGCATCGGCGTCAGCGGCGGCGACTGGGCGACCGACGAGCGCATCGCGCGCGAAGCCGTGGAAGCGATCGGGGCAAGCTGGAAGTAACAGGAATGGCAATCGAACCGCTGCGCGTTGCTTGCATCGGCATGGGTTGGTGGTCGGACGTGCTGGCCGACGCCATCAAACGCTCAAGCCGGATCGAGATTGCCGCCTGCTACACCCGCTCGGCCGACAAGCGCGCCGCCTTCGCTTCAAAATACAAGTGCCGGCCGGCGGCGAGCTATGAGGAGCTGCTGGCCGATCCCACCGTCGAAGCGGTCATCAACACCACGCCGAACGACGTACACCTCGAGACCACGCGCGCCGCGGCAGCCGCCGGCAAGCATGTATTCCTCGACAAGCCGATCGCCAATACGGTGTCCGACGGGCGTGCGATCAGCGAGGTGTGCCGCAAGGCCGGCGTCGTGCTGGCGCTGGGCTATCAGCGCCGGCGCGAGAGCCACTTCCGCTGGGTGAAGCAGCAGATCGAGGCGGGCGTGTTCGGCAAGCTGGTCAACGCCGAAGCGAACATCAGCCGCGACCGGCTGGGCAAGATCGATCTCTCGTCCTGGCGTTACCAGGCCGCCGGCATGCCGGGCGGGGTGATGCTCCAGATCGGCATCCATTACTCGGATGTGCTGGAATATCTGATGGGATCGGTCGTGGCGGTGCGCGGGCAATTTGCGCAACTGGTCCTGCCCGGAGATAATCCGGACGTCGCGAGCCTGATCCTCGAGCACGAGAACGGGGCGCTCTCCACGCTCAACGCGAGCTACGCCTCGGCATCCGAATACTATTTGATGAATATTTACGGCAAGGACGCCACTGCCTTTTACGATCTGCACAACGGTTTGCGCGTACTTAAGCGCGGCGAGGAAAAATCTGTCGCAGTTTCGACCCGCAGCAACGACACATTTGTGGAGGAGCTTGAGGAATTCGCCGCCGCCTGCCGCGGCAGTGGAACGCCGGAAGTGGGCGGCGACTTTGCGACGCGTTCGCTGGCGGTGGTGCGTGCCGGCATCCTCTCCGCGCGCGAGCGCCGCCTGGTCGAGGTCGAGGAAATCCTCAAAAACGATTGAACCAGGGAATTGCAATGAAACGCGTAGCGGGACTTCTAGTCGGGCTGGCCGCTTTGATCGGCGCTACCGGCTCGGCGCCGGCGCAGAAAAATCCGTTCGCGCACAAGCCCACGATCGAGATCACCGTGCTGTTCCCGGCCGGCTCGTCGGCGGACATCACCGCCCGACTCCTGGCCGAAGGCGTGAGCAAGGAGCTCGGCACCAATGTGATCGTGGTGAACCGGCCCGGTGCCGGTGGCGCGATCGGCTACCGCTACGTCGCCGGTCAGAAGCCTGACGGCACCTCGCTGGTCTGGAATTCGAATTCGATCTCGACCACCTTCCACTCCGGCACGCTGCCGTTCGATTACAAGTCGTTCGTGGCGGTGGCGCAGGTGCTGGTCGAGTCGCCCGTGGTCGCGGTCAAGAGCGACGCGAAATGGAAATCGCTGAAGGACCTGATCGCCGACGGCAAGGCGCGCCGGAAGGCCATCACAGTCGGCAATTCCGGCGTCGGCAGCCACACGCATATCTCGTCGGTGGCGTTGTTCCGGCCCGCCGGCGTCGAGGCCGTGGACGTTCCATTCGCGGCTGCTCAAGTGGTGCCCAGTCTGCTCGGCGGCCAGGTCGACGCGGTGGTGCAGCTTCCCGCCGCGCTGGCGCAATACGTCAAGAGCGGACAGGTGCGTTTCCTGGCCGCGATGGTGGCGACCCGCGACCCGGCCTTCCCGGATGTGCCGACGGCGCGCGAGCTGGGCTACGACGTTTCGCTCGAAGCCTGGCGCGGGATCGCGGTGCCCGTGGGCACGCCGGTCGCCACCGTCGCCGCGCTTGAACTCGCGATCCGCAACACGGTCGCGAGCAAGGAGTTCGTGCAGGCCTGCGAGCGGCTCGGCGCGCGTCCGGCCTTCCTGCCGGCCGGTCAGTTCGGCGCCCTGATCGCCAAGGAGGACGCCTATCTCGCCAAGCTGATGGGGGTGATCGGGCTGAAGAAGTAGATGCCCCCGGGTCCCAGGCTCGCCGGCAAGCGACCTAAGCCCGCCTGGCAGCCACCCGCGCGGCGCCCGCCCAATCATCGTGGCGCTTCGTGAGCATGAAGGTATCCGACGCAACGATGCGGTCGCGGCCGGATTTCTTGGCTTCATACATCGCGATGTCGGCGCGACGCAGCATCAGATCGATGGTGTCTTGTTCTTCCCATTCGGCAACACCAAAGCTGCAGGTAATGCCGAACGTCTGGCAGTCGTGACGGAACCGCAATGCGCGGATAGACCTCTGCAGCTCGCCGGCAACCTCAATTGCGTCGGCTATCCCGCCATAGGCGAGCACGCAATATTCTTCCCCGCCGAGGCGGCCGACCACGCCATCCGCCGTCTTCGCTTGCGCGCCGACCGCGGCCACAACCCGATCTCCGACTTCATGCCCATAGGTGTCGTTGATCCGTTTGAAGTGATCGATGTCAAACATGATTGCCGAAAGTGCCTTTCTTCCTTGGGCTGCGCGCCACAAGTCAGCAGCGCGATCGAAAAACGCGCGCCGATTGAGCAGGCCGGTCAGGAAGTCGGTGGTCGCGTATTGAATGAGCTGCTGCTTCATCAACGTCACGCGATCCGCGAGCCTCAGGCGCGCACGCAACTCATCGGGATTTGGCGGCTTGTGAATGAAGTCGTCGGCGCCATTGTCGAGCGCCGTGACGGCCAGATAATAGTCGTCCGTCGACGACATCAGGATGACGTGCAGCGCCCGGCGCGCGCCGCTCAATTTTCGAGCGGCGGCGCACAGCTCGATTCCCGACATATTGATGGGTTGAGTGCTCGTGATGAGCGCACGGACATTGCGATCTTGCGTGATGCAGGCCAGCGCTTCCAGCCCATCAGCGAAGGGAACGACCTCGTGGCCGCCCTGTTCGATGAGCAGTGTCATGGCCCGCTGAACCGCGCGGCTTGGATCGACCAGCACAATTCGCATGGCGTACTCTCGGGTTTTCCGAAACTAGGCCCCCCGTCTTAATAGTTGATTAACTTTGCGCGCGCGTGGCCACGCAATCAGGCCGACGCTGCTTGCGCGGTGTTGCCGCGCGCCAAAGATGAGGCAGTGCCCACTCCGAGCACCCCCTCCTCGACCAGCGCGCGGATCTCCTCCGCCGAACAGCCGAGTTCGGCGGCGATCGCAGCCGAGTGCTCGCCGGCACGCGGAATATCGAGGCGCATGCCGAACCGCTCGCCGTTCATCTCAAGTGGCAGCGCCGGGATCGGCATGACGCGGCCGTCCGCCAGCGTCAGCTCGATCATGGCGCCGGGCTGCTTCAGCTGCGGATCGCCGAATAGTTCCTCAGGCCGCGTGATCGGCGCATAGCCGACGGCGGCTCCCTCGCAGATGCGCGCGATCGCGTCACGGGTGAGCTTGCCGAAGACATCGCGCAGGCGCGGCAACATGCGGTCGCGCGCGGCGACGCGCTGCGGATTGGTCGCAAGCGTCGGATCGGCCGCGAGGTCGCCGAGATCGAACGCCTCGCAGAACGCCCGCCACTGCGTGTCGGTGACGCAGGCGATGAAGATCTGACTCTGGTCGGCGGTGTCGAACACGTCGTAGATGCCCCAGGACGAGATGCGTGCCGGCATCGGCGCGGCCGCCTTGCCGGTGACGGCGAACTGCGCCATGTGTTGCGAGACCAGGAACGCGTTGTTCTCGAACAACGCGCTGCGGATGAGCTGGCCGCGGCCGGTGCGTGCACGCTCCATCAGCGCGCCCATGATGCCGATGACGGCGAACATGCCGCCCATGATGTCGTTGACGGACGCGCCGGCGCGCAGCGGGCGTCCCGGCGGGCCGGTCATGTAAGCAAGCCCGCCCATCATCTGCACGGTCTCGTCGAGCGCGGGCCGGTGCTCGTAGGGGCCTGAGAGGAAGCCCTTGAGCGAGCAATAGACAAGGCCGGGATTTTCCGCCGCAAGCGCGTCGTAGCCCAGGCCGAGCGCGTCGAGACCGCCGGGGCGAAAATTCTCGATCAGCACATCGGCGCGCGCGATCAGCTTTTTGGCAAAAGCGAGCCCCTTGGGCGCCTTGATGTCGAGCGCCAGGCTCTGCTTGTTGCGGTTGAACGCCGGAAAGAAGCCGGCACCGGAGCCCGGCAGCCGCCGCGTGTTGTCGCCCTGGCCCAGTGGCTCGACCTTGATCACGTCGGCGCCGAGATCGCCGAGGATGAGCCCGCAGCTCGGGCCCATCACCATGTGGGAAAATTCGACGACGCGGATGCCGGCAAGGGGAAGCTGAGCGATCGAAAGCGTCATGCCGCCCTCCCCGCCGCCGCGGGCGCGAAGCCTTTCGGCAATCCGGCTGCCGGCACGTGGCCGTAGAGCGCTTCGCCCGGCAGCGCTTCGGCAAGGATCGCGCGCGCGGCGATCAGGCGATCGAGATCGATACCGGTGTCGAGTCCCATGGATTCGAGCAGGAACACGAGGTCCTCGGTGACGATGTTGCCGGTGGCCCCGGGCGCGTAGGGGCAGCCGCCGATGCCGCCCTGCGACGAGTCGAAGGTGGTGACGCCGGCGTCGAGCGCCGCCACCACATTGGCGAGGCCTTGCCCGCGCGTGTTGTGCAGGTGCGCGCCGCCGGTCTTGCCGCCGACTTCGGCGCGCAGGCGCGTGAACAGGCGCTTGACCTGCGCCGGGTTGGCGTAGCCGACGGTGTCGGCGAGGTTGATGGTATCGGAGCCGGCGTCCGCCATGGCCGCCGCCATCCGCAGCACGTCATCCTCCGGCACGATCCCCTGGATGGTGCAGCCGAAGGCGGTGGAGAGCGAGGTCTCAACCTTGATCGTAGGAAAGCGCTCGTCGCGCAGCGCCACGATGGCGCGCACGTCGGCGATGATCTCGGCATGGGTCTTGCGGATGTTGGCGAGCGAATGCGGTTCGCTCACCGACACCGGAATGGTGATGACATGGGTGCCGGCCTCGAACGCCATGGTGGCGTAGCGCAGGTTCGGCACCAGCACTACGATGCGCATACCCGGTATCGCGCGCGCCCGCGCGACCACCTCCGCGCAGTCCGCCATCTGCGGCAGCACCTTCGGCGAGACGAACGAACCGACCTCGATCTCGCGCAGGCCGGCCTGCGCCAGCGCCGCGATCCAGCGGTGCTTGGCCTCGGTCGGCAGCGTGCGCTTGATGCTCTGGAGCCCGTCGCGCGGCCCGACCTCGCTGACAGTCACGTCCATGGCAAGCTCCGTTGGATTGGACAAATCTCGAGGCTTTCGATGGTACGAAAGGCCGCCGCGCCGCAGTTGTCAATTCGGACAGTTTTGGCTCGGACAGGTCGGGCGGCAAGCCCGCTCAGTCGATGCGGGTGCCGCTCGCCTTGGCGATGTCGGCGAACAAAGCGGCTTCCTGACGGAGATAGGACCGCAGCTCGTCGAGCGTGAGCGACTGCACTTCGCTTCCGGTGTCGGTGATGACCTTGGTCACGTCGGGCTGCGCCACCACTTTCATCGTCTCCTCATGCAGCTTGGCGACGATGTCGGCCGGCACGCCGCTCGGCGCGAACAGCATGGCCCATCCGTACATCACGAAATTCTTGTAGCCGAGCTCGGTCATCGTCGGCGCGTCCGGCATCAGCGACAGGCGCTGCGCCGCGGTCACGGCGATCGGCTTGAGCTGCCCGGACCTGACATAGGACGAGGCCGAGACCACCGACGCCACCATCATCTGGACTTCGCCCGCCATCAGCGCCGTGATCCCCTTCGGCACGCCGCCATAATTGATCCGCACCATGTCGAGACCGGCGCTGGCGCGCAGATGCTCGCAGACCAGATGGTCGAGCGTGCCATTGCCCGCGATCGCATAGTTCATCGACCCCGGCTTTTCCTTCGCGCGCGCGACAAGATCGGCAAGGCTGTCGATGCCGGACTTCGGACTCACCAGCACGATCATGGCGTTGCGGTTGACCAGCGCGACCGGCGTGAGATCCTTGTCGAGGTTGTAGGGCATCTTGCCGTAGACGGACGGGTTGACGGCGATCGCCGACGGCGTTGCCAGCAGCGTGTAGCCGTCGTGCGCACCGCGCACGACCGCCTCGATACCGATATTGCCGCCGGCGCCGGGGCGGTTCTCCACGAAGACGCTCTGGCCGATGGTCCGCGACAGCCGGTCGGCGACGAGCCGCGCGATCGGGTCGACCGAGCCGCCGGGGGCATAGGGCACGACGATGCGGACCGGCTTGCTGGGATAAGACGGCTGGGCGTTCGCGGCAGCGCCAAGAGCGGAAACGATGACGCCGACGAGAGCAAGACTGCGGCGCAAACGCATGGTGTCCTCCTGGTCAATTGTAGCCCGGATTGTGGGCTACAAGAGCGGCGAGAACTAGAACAGCCCCACGATCTTGCCGTCGGCGCCGACGTCGATCGAATCCGCGGCCGGGACGCGCGGCAGGCCGGGCATGGTCATGATCTCCCCGCAGATCGCCACCACGAATTCCGCGCCGGCGGAAAGCCGCACCTCGCGCACATTGATGGTATGGTCGGTCGGCGCGCCCTTGAGATCGCCATTGGTCGAGAATGAATACTGCGTCTTGGCGATGCAGACCGGCGCCTTGCCGTAGCCCATGCTTTCGAAATTCGCGAGCTGGTCGCGCACCGCCTTGTCCGCGGTCGCATCCTTGGCGCGGTAGATTTCCTTGGCGATGGTGCGGATCTTTTCGAACAGCGGCATGTCGTCGGGATAGAGCAGCTTCAGCTTGGCCTTGCCGGAGTCGATGGTCTTGACTACCGCGCGCGCGACGTCGGCGGCGCCCTCGCCGCCCATTGCCCAATGGTCGGCCATCAGCGCTTCGACGCCGAGCGCCTTGCACTTGTCCTTCACCAGCGCGATCTCGGCATCGGTGTCGGCCGAGAAGCGGTTGATCGAGACCACCGCCGGGATGCCGAATTTTTGCACGTTCTCAACATGGCGCTGGAGGTTGGCCATGCCGGCCGAGAGCGCTTTCAGGTCTTCTTTCTTGAGGTCGTCCTTCTTCACGCCACCGTGCATTTTTAACGCGCGAATTGTTGCAACGATGACCGCGCAGTCGGGCTGGAGCCCAGTCTTGCGGCACTTGATGTCGAGGAACTTCTCGCCGCCGAGGTCGGCGCCGAAGCCGGCTTCGGTCACGACATAGTCGGTCAGCTTGAGCGCGGTGGTGGTGGCGAGCACCGAGTTGCAGCCATGCGCGATATTGGCGAACGGGCCGCCGTGAATGAAGGCGGGCGTGCCTTCGAGCGTCTGCACGAGGTTCGGCGACAGCGCGTCCTTGAGCAACGCGGTCATTGGGCCTTGGCCCTTGACGTCGGAGGCGCGCACCGGCTTGCGGTCACGGGTGTAGCCGATGATGATGTTACCAAGCCGCTTCTTGAGGTCCTCGAGATCGCTCGCCAGGCAGAAGATCGCCATCACCTCGGACGCAACCGTGATGTCGAAGCCGTCCTCGCGCGGAAAGCCGTTGGCGACGCCCCCGAGCGAGGAGACGATCGCGCGCAGCGAGCGATCGTTCATGTCGATGGCGCGACGCCACGCCACGCGGCGGCCGTCGAGACCGAGCGAATTGCCCCAATAGATGTGGTTGTCGATCAGCGCCGAGAGCAGGTTGTGCGCGGTGCCGATGGCGTGGAAGTCACCGGTGAAATGCAGATTGATGTCTTCCATCGGCACGACCTGCGCATAACCGCCGCCGGCGGCGCCGCCCTTCACGCCGAAGCACGGGCCGAGCGAGGGCTCGCGCAGGCACAGCATCGCCTTCTTGCCGATGTGGTTGAGTGCGTCGGTCAAGCCGACGGTGGTGGTGGTCTTGCCCTCGCCCGCCGGCGTCGGCGTGATCGCGGTGACCAGGATCAGCTTGCCGTTCGGCTTCGACTTGAGCGACTTGATGTAGTCCATCGACACCTTGGCCTTGTAGTGGCCGTAGGGATCGAGATTTTCCGGCGCGATGCCTAGCTTCTCGCGCGCGATGTCCATGATCGGCCGCTTCTTGGCGGCCTGGGCGATTTCGATGTCGGATTTCGGGGATTGGTGCTGAGAGGCAGGCATGGGCTATCCAATGTGCGTGTGATTATGAGTTCGTCATTCGCGAATGACGCTGAGATAAAGATTCACGTGAACCTCGCGCCGGTGGCAAGGCTGGCTGCCTTGGCCCATTCGCCGCCGCCGAGTTTCGGGCCGTCGGCCTGCACGCGGGTGACCTTGAAGCGGCCGTCGGCGCAGACGACGGTGAAGCCGTCCGCTTCGACGGCGACGATCTCGCCCATCTTGCCGGCGATGCCCTTGGGGTCCTTCGCCGGCAGCGGCGTGGCGTCGAAGATCTTCAAGGTCTTGCCGTCGAGCGTCGACCACGCGCCGGGCGCCGGGTTGCAGCCGCGGATGAGACGGTCGATGTCCTGCCACGGCCGGCCCCAATCGATGTGGGCGTTGTCGGGACCGCAGCGGCCTTCGTAGGTGGCCTTGCTGTCGTCCTGCTTGATGCGCGGCGCCTTGCCGGCCTTCACCAGATCGACCGACTCCAGCATCGCCTCGACGCCCATCGGAAACAGGCGGTCGAAATAGACGGTGCCGAGCGTATCCTTGGGACCGATCGGCGTCTTCTTCTGCAAGAGCACGTCGCCGGTATCGAGGCCGTTGTCCGGCCAGAAGATCGAAAGCCCGGTCTCGGTCTCGCCCTTGATGATCGGCCAGTTGATCGCCGACGGCCCGCGATACGCCGGCAGCAGCGAGGGGTGATACTGGATCGAGCCGTGGGTCGGGATGTTGAGGAAATCTTCCGGCACGAACAGCGTGACGAAGGCCATCACCTGCAGGTCGGGCTTGAGCGCCTTGAACTCCTCCCACACTTCCGGCTTGCGATAGGAGGCGGGCTGATAGACCGGAAGCTTGGCGGCGAGCGCCGCCTCCTTCAGCGGATCGGCCTTCTGGCCCGGCTTCTCGGGCGCGGCATAGACGCCGACGACGTTCTCGCCGCGCTTGATCAGCGCCTCCAGCACGGCCTTGCCGAAGGCCTGCTGGCCGTGAACCACGATACGCATGTGACGTCTCTCCCCCACCCCTCGTTGCTTAAGCGAATAGCGAATAGGGAGTAGCGAATAGCAAGCAAGCCATTCGCCGTGTCGTAACCATTCGCTATTCGCTATTCACCATTCGCTCTGCTACGCCGCTTCCGCCTTGGCCGGCTTCTCAGGCGCGGTGATCGCGCCCGACGCTTTGATCGCCTCCAGCTCCTTCGCGGAATAGCCGAGCACCTTAGTGAGGATTTCCTCGGTGTGCTCGCCGAGCAGCGGCGAGCGCGTCACCTCGGTGATCGAATCCGACATCTTCACCGGATTGCCAACGGTGAGATATTTGCCGCGTCCCGGATGATCGACCTCGACCACCGTTCCGGTGTCGCGCAACGATTGCTCCTCGGCGATCTCCTTCATCGACAGGATCGGGCCGACCGGAATGTCGTACTTGTTGCAGATGTCCATGACCTCGAACTTGGTCTTGGTCTTGGTCCATTCCTCGATGGTATCGAAGATGTAGCGCAGCCGCGGCAGCCGCGCCGGCGGCGTGGCGTAGTCGGGATCGGTCTTCCATCCCGGCTTGCCGATCAGGTCGCAGATCGAACCCCACACCGGCGCCTGGGTGATGAAATAGATGTAGGCGTCGGGATCGGTCTCCCAGCCCTTGCACTTGAGAATCCAGCCCGGTTGTCCGCCGCCGGAATCATTGCCGGCGCGCGGCACCGCCTTGCCGAACGGAATGTTCTCGCCGTACTGGCTGTATTCGGTGAGCGGGCCGTGCGCGAGACGCTGCTGGTCGCGCAGCTTCACCCGCGCAAGATTCAACACGCCATCCTGCATCGCGCACAGCACCTTCTGGCCGCGGCCGGTGCGCTGGCGCTGGTAGAGCGCGCACATGATGCCGAAGGCGAGATGCAGGCCGGTGCCGCTGTCGCCGATTTGCGCGCCGGTGACGAGCGGCGGGCCATCGCGAAAGCCGGTGGTCGAGGCCGAGCCGCCCGCGCACTGCGCGACGTTCTCGTAGACCTTGCAGTCCTCGTAGGGACCGGGGCCAAAACCCTTCACCGAGGCCACGACCATGCGCGGATTGGTCTTGTGGATGTACTCCCAGGTCAGCCCCATGCGGTCGAGCGCGCCAGGCGCGAAGTTCTCGACCAGCACGTCGCAATGCTTGATCAGGCGCTCGAGGATTTCCTTGCCTTTGGGATGCTTGGAATCGATGGTGATGGAACGCTTGTTGCCGTTGAGCATCGTGAAATAGAGGCTGTCCTGCCCCTTCACGTCGCGCAGCTGCCCGCGCGTGATGTCGCCGACGCCCGGCCGCTCCACCTTGATGCAGTCGGCGCCCATGTAGCCAAGGAGCTGCGTACAGGTCGGACCCGACTGCACATGGGTGAAGTCGAGCACCTTCACGCCGTCGAGCGCCCTACCCGCCTGGCCCCAGGGCTTGGTCGAAGGTTTCGGCATCCCGTTGGCAGGCGCCTTGGCAGCCGCTTTCTTCGCCGGCGCCTTGGCCTTCATCTTCACGACCTTCTTGGCGGATTTCCTTGCCGCTGCCGTGGTCTTGGATTTCGCCTTTTTGGCTTTGCGGGTAGCCATTGTCGTCCCCTTCCAATCTATTTCTTGCGAAGCACGCTTTGCGGGTTGAGATTGCCGATGCGGCCGCTTTCGCTGCCGGCCGCCGGGTCGATGACCGCGTTGATGAGGGTCGGCTTGCCGGAGTCCATCGCTTGGTCGACGGCCCGCTTCAGCTCGTCGGGCGTCGTCACCGAGACGCCAACGCCGCCGAATGCTTCCATCATCTTGTCGTAGCGCGATCCCTTGACGAAGACCGTTGTCGCAACGTCGGGACCGCCGGTCGGATTGACGTCGGTGCCGCGATAGATGCCGTTGTTGTTGAAGACGACGACGCAGACCGGCAGGCTATACCGGCAGATCGTCTCGACCTCCATGCCGGAGAAGCCAAAGGCGCTGTCGCCTTCGACGGCGAGCACGGGCTTGCCGGTCTCAATGGCCGCTGCGATGGCAAAGCCCATGCCGATGCCCATGACGCCCCACGTGCCGACGTCCAGGCGTTTGCGCGGTTGATACATATCGATGATGCCGCGCGCGAGATCGAGCGTGTTGGCGCCTTCGTTG
This sequence comes from uncultured Alphaproteobacteria bacterium, assembly GCA_963720385.1. Taxonomy (GTDB): domain Bacteria; phylum Pseudomonadota; class Alphaproteobacteria; order Rhizobiales; family Xanthobacteraceae; genus VAZQ01. The sequence continues at coordinate 153,527 of CAVRFL010000011.1, forward strand.
ACGAGAATGGCATCCGGCCGCTCTTTGATGACGGTGCGCAGTGCACCGAGCGCGCCATGAAAATCCATTGGCGCCGAATTCTTCATCAACCTCGGCGCCATCTTGGCAATGTTCTCTTCCTTTTTCGACTTGACGGCGTTGATCCAGTCAGCCGGCGGGGCCGGCCACTTGCTGTCGATACCCTCAAGAAGAGCAGACACGCAGGAGCCGATGTCGCCGACCAGCGGAGCGACGATTTCGACATTGCTGTCCATTTCCCTGGGCTCGATGTCGATCTGGATAAACTTCTTCGAATGAGGCTCGCCCCAGGTCTTGCCCTTGCCGTGCGACAGGAGCCAGTTGAGGCGGGCGCCGATCAGCATGACGACGTCGGAATCTTTCAGCACGGTCGAGCGCGCCGCGCCCGCGCATTGCGGATGCGTGTCAGGCAGCAGGCCCTTGCCCATGCTCATCGGCAGAAACGGAACACCGGTCTTCTCGACCAGCGCGCGGATCGCGTCATCGGCCTGCGCGTAGGCCGCGCCTTTGCCGAGGATGATCAGGGGGCGCGTGGCGCTCTTCAGGACATCGAGCGCACGCCTGACGGCCGCGGGAGCCGGTATCTGGGGCGGCGCCGGGTCGATGACCTTGACCAGCGACTTCTGTCCGGCCGCTGCGTCCATGACCTGAGAAAAGAGCTTGGCCGGCAGATCAAGATAGACACCGCCCGGGCGCCCCGACACGGCCGCGCGGATCGCGCGCGCCACGCCGATGCCGATATCCGCGGCATGCAGCACCCGGAATGCGGCCTTGCAGAGCGGCTTGGCGATGGCGAGCTGATCCATTTCTTCGTAGTCGCCCTGCTGCAGGTCGACGATCTCGCGCTCGGATGAGCCACTGATCAGGATCATCGGGAAGCAGTTGGTCGTCGCATTGGCCAACGCTGTCAGGCCGTTGAGGAAGCCGGGAGCAGACACCGTGAGGCAGATGCCGGGCTTTTTGGTCAGGAAACCAGCGATTGCCGCTGCATTGCCGGCGTTCTGCTCGTGGCGGAACGACAGCACGCGGATGCCCGCGGCCTGTGCCATACGGCCGAAATCCGTGATCGGGATGCCGGGCACGCCGTAGATCGTGTTGATGCCGTTGAGCTTGAGAGCATCGATGACGAGATGAAAGCCATCCGTCAGTTCCTGCTGTGCCTCGGCTGTATTTGTCTCCGGCGCTTTTGCCTTCACTGCTGCCTCAGCCATCGCGAGCCTCCCGTCATTCGTTCAATCCAGATAATCGGCGTATTTCGCGACGTGATCGGCCAGGCCGAGCGCGTGATCGCGCACGAGCATTTCGGCGCGCGCGGTGTCGCGCGCCTCGAGCGCCTCGATGATGTGCATATGGTCGCGGATTGAGCGGTCGGCGCGGTCCTTCTCGCCGATGGTCTTGCGCCGGATCATGCGCATATGGGTGAACAGGTTTGCGGCCAGGTCGATGAGCACCCGGTTGGCGCTCATGCGGATGATGGTCTGGTGAAACTCGATGTTCGCTTCCGAATATTCGTCGAGATGGGCGCGCACCTGGCCGTTCTCGAAATTGGCGAACATGCGCCGCAGCGAGGCGATCTCGTCGGCGGCGGCGTTCCCGGTGATCAGTCGCGCGGCCATGCTTTCCAGCGCCGCCCATGCGGTGATCATCTCGATCACCTCGGTCCTGGTCTTGCGCACGACATAGATGCCGCGGCGCGGAACCGCGCGGACGAAGCCTTCCCGCTCGAGCTGCGCCATGGCTTCGCGCACCGGTGTGCGGCTGATGCCGAAGTCGCGCGCCAGCCTGCGTTCGTCGAGCCTGATGTCGACGGGGCTGTGATAGACGTCCATGGAAACGATGACGTCCTTGAGCGCCGCGTAGGCCTTGTTCTTGAAGCTCGCCGGGGTGTCGATCGGCGACACCGCCACGCGGGGCGTTGCCGCATCGGTCGCGTCGTCGTGCTCGCGCCGTTTTGGGCTATCGCTCGTACTCATGTGAACACCATCAACCGCGTGGTATACAGTATTCCAGCTTCCTAACAAGCCGCAATCACAAAAACGAGACGGGGCTCGCCTTGCTGCGCCGACCCAACGATCGCGGTTGAGGCCGGCGCTCTGGTCAGACCGCCGGACGCGGACGGAGCCGCGCGACCCCGTTCTGGATCATCGGCCAGAACAGCGCAATCAGTCCAAGCGCCATGATCGAGCCGACCAGTCCGTTCGACCAGAATACCGTGAGGCTACCCTGCGATCCGAGCAGCGCCTGCCGGAACGCCTCCTCGGCCTTGTCTCCAAGTACGAGCGCCAGCACCAGCGGAGCGAGCGGGTAGTCGCATTTCTTCAGCACATAGCCGAGCACCCCGAACACCATCATCATGACCACATCGAACGGATTGTTGTGCACGGTGTAGGCGCCGATGGCGCACAGCACCAGGATGATCGGGGCGATGACCGGGAACGGGATGCGCAGAATCGCCGCCATGACCGGCACGCAGGTCAACACCAGGATGAGGCCGACGACGTTGCCGAGATACATCGAGGCAATCAGGCCCCACACGAATTCCTTTTGCTCCACGAACAGCAGCGGGCCGGGCTGCAGGCCCCAGATCAGCAGTCCGCCGAGCAGCACCGCCGCGGTCGGCGAGCCGGGCACGCCGAGCGAGAGCATCGGCAGCAGCGCCGATGTCCCGGCCGCATGCGCGGCGGTCTCGGGCGCCACCACACCCTCAATTTCGCCTTTGCCGAAGTTCTTGCCGCGCGGCGACATGCGCTTGGCGATGCCGTAGCTCATGAACGACGCCGGCGTGGCGCCCGCCGGCGTGATGCCCATCCAGCAGCCGATGATGCAGGAACGGATCGAGGTGGCCCAATATCGCGGCAGCTCGAGCCAGGTCTGGAACACCACGCGGGGGTTGATGTTGGCCGATCTGCCCTTGAACTCGAGGCCCTCCTCCATCGTCAGCAGGATCTCGCCGATGCCGAACAGGCCGATCACTGCGATCAGGAAGTCGAATCCCGCCAGCAGCTCGGTAAAGCCGAACGTCAGGCGCAGCTGACCGGTCATGTGGTCGAGCCCGACCGCCGCCAGCGCGAAGCCGACCATCATGGACACTACCGTCTTGAGCGGCGGTTCCTTGCTCAGGCCAACGAAACTGCAAAACGCCAGGAAATAGACGCCGAATTTCTCGGCCGCTCCGAACTGCAAGGCGAAGCGCGCAACCAGCGGCGCCACCAGCGTGATGATGATCACTGCGAACAGCGCGCCGACGAAGGAGGACGTGAACGCGGCGGTGAGCGCCTCACCCGCCTTGCCCTGTTGCGCCATCGGATGGCCGTCGAAGGTGGTTGCCACCGACCAGGGCTCGCCCGGGATGTTGAACAACACCGAGGTGATGGCGCCGCCGAACAGCGCGCCCCAGTAGATGCAGGACAGCATGATGATCGCCGAGGTCGGCGACATCGAGAAGGTCAGCGGCAGGAGGATCGCCACGCCGTTGGCGCCGCCGAGGCCGGGCAGCACGCCGATGATCACGCCAAGCAGGATGCCGAGGACCATCACGCCGATATTGAACGGCTGCAAGACCGTGGCAAAGCCGTGCATCAGGTTGGCGAGTTCTTCCATGCAGTTTTCCGTCCCTGAACGAGCGATTATCCGTCGTATTGCCGTTTCGTCGGAGTCCGCAGCTGATCCGCTACAGCCCAAGCCAGTATTCGACCGGACCTTTGGGCAGCGCGATCTGGAAATACTGTTCGAACACGATGTAGGTGATGGCCGGCACGCCGACCGCGACCGGGAGCGTCTTCCAGAGGCTGTACCCGCCGAGCCAGATCATGAAGGTGGCGATCAGCAGGGCGGACGAGACGTACATGCCAAGGAACGGAACAAGCCCGACATAGATGGTCGACGGCACCACCACCGACATCACGCGCCGCAATTGCTCCCAACTTGAGAACAGGCCTGGCTTGATGCCGCCCAGGCTCGTGGCTTGCGCCAGGTTGTAGAGGCTCGCGCCGATGATGAAGAGCGAGATGTAGAACGGGAAGAATCCCGGCTTTGGACCTTCGACGCCCCAGTTGATGCCGACCTGCCAGCTGCCGATAAGGATGAGGATTCCAAAAGTCAAAGTGACCAGGGCGACGGTGATTTCGACGCTCCGTTGCGATGGTCCGGAGTTGGCCAGATGCGATTGGTCGGACATCACTCAATTCTCCGCGGTTGCGGTTACGCCGCCGGCGGATCGCTCCGCCGGCGGATGATTGCTATCGGATCACTGCGCGAGGAAGCCGGCCTCTTTCATGAGCTCGCGATGGCGTTCCTCTTCGCCGCCCACCCATTTCACGTAGTCGCCGCCGGCCATGAAGGTCTGGTTGAAGGCGCCATCGACCATCAGCTTCCTCCACTCCGGCGTCTCGCGCACCTTCTTAAAGAGCTCGACATAGAAGTTGACCTGATCCGGCGTTGCGCCGGGCGACATGAAAATGCCGCGCAACATCAGGTATTCCATGTTGAGACCCTGCGACTTGCAGGTCGGGATGCTCGCCCACGACATCTTGTCGACGATGGTCTCGTTGTAAGGCAGCGGCTTGCCATCGAACACGCACAGCGGCCGCACCTTGCTGCCGCGCCACTGCGCCACCGCTTCGTTCGGATTGTTGACCGTCGAGTTGACGTGATTGCCGACCAGCTGAACGGCGACCTCGCCGCCGCCGCGGAACGGAATGTAGGTGAACTTCACACCAGCCGATTTCTCGATTGCGACGGTGATGATCTGATCTTCCTGCCGCGAGCCGGTCCCGCCCATCTTGAACTGGCCGGGCGGGGCTTTCTTGATCGCGCCGATATAGTCCTCGACCGATTTATACGGCGTCTCGGAATTGACCCAAAGCACGAACTCGTCGAGCGCCAGCATTGCAACCGGCGAGAGGTCCTTCCAGCTGAAGGGAATGCCGGTGGCAAGCGGCGTCGTGAACAGGTTCGACAGGGTGATGATGATCTTGTGCGGATTGTTGCGAGAATTCTTGACGTCCAGGAATCCCTCGCCGCCGGCACCACCCGCCTTGTTGATCACCACCATCGGCGTCTTCATCAGATTGTGCTTGGTCACGATCCCCTGGATCGTGCGCGCCATCAGATCGGCGCCGCCGCCGGTGCCGGCCGGGATAATGAACTCCACCGGCCGTGTCGGCTGCCATTGCGCCTGCGCCGTATTCGGTGTCAGCGCACCGGCGGCGCAAAGCCCGATCAATGTAACGAATGCAATGCACGTAGGTCGTGAACTCATGATGCCTGCTCCTTTTCCCCCACCGGTATCGCTTGACGGCCTTGTCGCTTTATCCGTCGGCGCGGACCGACAAAATCGCAATGGCCATTTCCTGATGTTGCAGTTGTGCAGACGCCGCTTTGGTTAAGTGGCATTTACACAAACTGTAATGGATAATGCCAGAGGGATTCCGTTTGAGAAGCCTTGCGCACCGCGCGTTGTGACGCAGACGCGGCATGCTGCAATGCACCAAAGAAATAATCCGTGATCGCGGAAACTCGAAAGCTCAATGAATCCAGCGTTTCGCGTGGCTGGTGCATAGAATTACGCCGTGCACGAAATCCGCGCAGCGCGCAATTAAGCCTATCGTCTTAAGCCCATTGTACAGGGCGGTTCGGCTGCTCAGCGGCGCGCGATGCCGGTGCCGCGCAGCACCACAATCTGGGTGCGGCCACCCGTGATCCCGAAGTCGTCGTCATTGATGATCGCGAGCGAGCCGTCGCCGAGCAAAGCCATGCCTTCGGTCTTGCCGACGATATCGGGGAAGTTTGCGGTGTCGAGCCGCAATATCTTCTGCACCGCCGTGATTTTCGCATCGGCGATGGCAGTTTGTTCAAGCGACGGTGACGTCGCGGGGTCGTCCCATCGAGTGCCCGCGATGTTGGTCGCGCCGCTAAGCTGGATTTCGTAGAGCTTCGTGGTCTGGTCGGTCCGCTCCAGCACCACCAGCCGGTCGAGCCCGATCGCCATCAATTCACTGATGCGCGGATCATTCTGCCGCTTCGATGGATCGCGGCGGAAGGTGCCGGGATCGTCGAGCGTGTACACGTATTCGCCGACGATTTTCATCGACGCGCGTTCGACCTTGAACAGCCGCGTGTTCTTCGCCTGCTGGTAGGCCTTCACATCCGGATTGGCGAGCGGGTTCTGCATGATGAAATAGAGGAAGTTCTCGTCCGGCGACACTGCCATCAACTCGATGCCGCGGTTGATCGCGCGCTTGGCCAGGATCGCCGGCAGCGTTCCCTTGACGTCGTAACGCGCGCCCGCGAACTCGCCTTCGGTCCCCTGCGGCACATGCCGCGCGATCATGCGCCCGTCGGCGGAGAAATGCGCGATCGACGGGCCGTTCTCGTCGCCGATCCAAAAGGTGCCATCGGCAAGGCGCACGATGCCCTCGGCATCGAAGCCGTTGAGCTCGCGCGGCAACGGCTTGCCGCGGCCGTCCATGGCGTTTTCGGTATCCGCGGTCTTCAGCGGATTGAGCATGCCGCTGAGCGGGCGACCGTCGCGGTCTTTCAGGGTAATGACGTCGGTGACGCGGAAAGTGCCGTCGTCCAGCAGCATCACCCGATAGATCGACGGAGCATAGGAGGGCGTCGGATAGACCCGTCCGTTCCGCACGCCCTTGCAGGGCGCGAAGTCGATGCCGGCGATCTCCTTCATCTCGCTGCAGGCGATGTTGGGACCACGGTCGCCGACCGTCCAGATGACGTTCGGCGGATCGTTCGGGCCGCGCCAGGCACCGCTGCCAATGCCGACGGTCAGGTTGAGCGTCTTGCCGCCCTCGAAGGTGTATTGCCCGATGCTCAGCAGCGTGTCGTCGCTGTAATAATAGCGAGCCTGGATGTCGTCCGCGGCCACCGGGGAAGCGATCAACGCTCCGAGAATAAGTGCGGCCAAGCCGCCAGCGCGCAGAGTCAACATCGCTACCTCGCCAAAATTTGAACAGCCCGGACGATAGGCAATCGCGAATGACTGATCGATGACGATACCATGACAGTTCGACGACAGGTGGACAACGCATTGATGCGTCAGTAGCCTTTGCCCGCACCTTTCCCAACAGCGTGAGAGCAATGACGACACCAGTGACAATCGAGGACGGCAAGATGTACGGCCACCGCGCGCGGATCGGCTATACGTCGCCGCCGCTGACCACCGAAATCTTTCCTTACGAGTTCTACAAGATCGTGCCGGACGGCGTGACGCTGGTGGTCACGTCGCTTGCCATCGTGGTGCGGTCCAAGGACGAGGTCGACCGGTCCTACGACATCAGCATGCGCGCTGCGCGCGAAATGGCCGCCGCCGGCTGCGATATCTGCGTGCTCGGCGGGGTGCCGATCAATCTCTCGCGCGGCGCCCAGAACGCCGAGCAGATGATCGCTGACCTCGAAGCCGAGATCGGGATCAAGGTATCGTCCAGCGCGGCGGCGCAGGAGAAGGCCGCGAAGGCGCTCGGCTGCAAGAAGGTCGTGCTGGCGCAGCCCTACGCTCATTCCGACACGTCCCGCATCGCCGGTTATGCCGAGCATTTCGGCTGCGAGCTGCTCGGCGCCACCGGCTGGGGCAGCGCGTTCAACCGCATCGGCGCAATTCCGCAGCAGGCCGCGGTCGAGATGGGCCGCAAGCTGATGAAGGAGCATCCCGACGCCGACTCGATCTTCCTGCCCTCGCCGCACTGGCCGACCGCCGGCGCGATCGACGTGCTGGAGAAGGAGTTCGGCGTCAACGTGATGACCGCGCACCAGGCGATCGTCTGGCACGCGCTGCGGCGTTGCGGGGTGAACGACAAAATTCAGGGATTCGGGAGGCTGTTCCGGGAGTTTTGATTTTCTGCCTGTAGCCCGCATGAGCGAAAGCGATATGCGGGACCGCCCTACCCGGATATCGCTTTCGCGCATCCGGGCTACGAAACAACGACAACAAGAAACGTGATCGGAGGAACAGCAATGCAATCCCTCATTCGCGTGCTCGCGGCTGTGTTGGCCGTGTTGTGTTGTCAATCGGCCTCCGCCCAGCAGCTTACCCCCTTCCGCGTCGGCATTTCCGACGCCGTCAACACCGTGCTGCCGGTCTGGATGGCGCAGGAGGGCGGCTTCTATGCCGCCAACGGGCTCAATGTCGAGATCGTCAACATGGGCGGCGGCAGCCGCGGCGCGAAGGAACTGCAGGCCGGCAACATCGATCTGATGCGGGTGGGGATGTCGTCGGTGGTGCAGGCGAACCTTGCCAGCGGCGACCTGCGCCTGATCGCGTCGATGAGCAACGTCATCCGCTTCGTGATCGCCACCGCACCGGAGGTGAAGATTCCGGCCGACCTCAAGGGCGGCGTCATCGGCGTGAGCACCTTTGGATCGGAAAGCGACTCCACCGTCACGCTGGCGCTCGGGCGATTCGGCATGACGCGCGCCGACGTGACGGTGAAAGAATACGGCGGCGGTGCCAAACGGCTGGCCGCGGTGCGCGCCGGCGAGATCAAGGCGACCGCGATCAACGAACCGACCACCAGCCAGGCGCGCGAGCAGGGCGTCAACATCCTGATCGATCTCGCGGCCGAGAAGATTCCCTGGCTGTTCAGCGGCGTGGTGGTGCGGCGCAACGACCTGAAGGAGCGGCGCGACCTCATCGCGCGTTTCATGCTGGCGGTGATCGAGGGCAATTATCTCGCCCTGACCGATGCCGCGCGCGCCAAGGCGGTGCTGGCGCGCGAGCTCAATGTGAAGAACCAGACGATCATCGACATCAGCTACGAGGATTTCCGCGCGCAGTCGCCGCCCGACATGGAGATCTCGATGCCCGGCGTCGAGAACGTGCTCAAGATCAGCGGCGGCAGCAGCCGGAATGTTGCCGACTACATCGACGGCAGCGTGCTGGCGGAATTGCGCAAGCGCGGCTTCTTCGCCACGATGCAGAAGAAATATGGGACGCTGTAGCCCGCATGGAGCCATAAGCGCGTTTACGCGCGTCTTTGACGCGCTATGGCGCAATGCGGGATGGCCCTATCCCGGATTTCGCTCCGCTCCATCCGGGCTACAAGAGTTCTCGCTTCGGAGGAACAAGAGCATGAAGTTGAAATCATTCGCCGCGAGTTTATTGACACTTGCCGTATTGCATTCCTCCGCCCTCGCGCAGGCGCTCGCCGAGGTCCGTGTTGGAACCTCCGGCACCGCCAACACCGTGCTCGCGATCTGGATGGCGGACGCCGCCGGCCTCTATGCGGCGCAGAACCTCAAGCTCACGATGAGCAACATGGGCGGCGGCAGCCGCGGCGCCGGGGAGGTGCGCGCCGGCAAGCTCGACGTGATGCATGTGGGACTGTCCTCGGTGGTGCAGCTCAATCAGAAAGGGGCGGACCTGCGCACCATCGCGTCGCTCGCCAACATGATCCGCTTCGGCTTCTTCACGGCGCCGGCCGTAAAGACCGCCGCCGACCTCAAGGGCGGCACCGTGGCGATTAGCGCCGCCGGCTCGGAGAGCGATGCGGTCGCCACCATCGCGCTGGAGCGGCTGAAGCTCTCGCGGAAAGACGTGACGCTGCGCGAACTCGGCGACAGCCTCAAGCGACTCGAGGCGCTCAAGGCCGGCGAGGTCAAGGCCACGATGCTGAACGAACCGTTCGCCACCGCGGCGCGCGACATGGGCCTCAAGCCCATCGTCGACCTCGCCGCCGAGAAGATCCCGTGGCTGTTCTCAACGCTGGTGGTGAGCCAGAAATATCTGCAGGAGAACCGCGACGTGATGGCGCGGTTCCTGCGCGCCACCGCGGAGGGAAATTATCTGGCGATGTCCGATCCCGCCCGCGCCAAGGAGGTGCTGGCAAAAGGCACGCGCGTCACCGATCCGAAAATCGTCGAGATCACCTATGTCGACTTCACCCAGATGACGCCGCTCGACATGGCGGTGCCGCGCGCCGGCGCGGAGAACATCCTCGCGCATTTCCCGCCGGCGGTGAGCCGCAACCTCGACGACTACATCGACCTGTCGGTGCTTGAGGCGCTGCGCAAGGAGGGCGTCTTTGCCGCACTCGAAAAGAAATACGGGAAGCGGTAGCTTTTCGTTCAACGCTTGTATGCCAAACGTGCAGCAAACTCGGTGCCACCCTCCCCTGGAGGGGGAGGGTCGACCGTCTGAGCGAGCGTAGCGAGTGAAGGCGGTCGGGGTGGGGTGAGCGGGGACGCGCAGGTGTTCACCCCACCCCGCTCGCATTCGCTTCGCTTCATGCTCGCGACCCTCCCCCTCCAGGGGAGGGTAACGGGCCCCGCGGCGCTACCGGTGTAACGTCGGCAGCAACCGTGCAGTTGGAGATGCAGATGATCAACAAGACATGTCTCTCGCTTCTCTGCATCGCGTTGGTTTTGGATCTCGCGAACCCTGCCTCCGCCCAGACCGTAGAGGAATTCTACAAGGGCCGGCAGATCAATCTGATCGTCGGCGGCGGCGCCGGCGGCGGCTATGACGTCTATTACCGCGCGCTGGCGCGCCACATGGGCCGGCACATTCCCGGCAATCCGACCTTCATCCCGAAGAACCAGCCGGCGGCGGGCGGCCTCGCCGCAGCGTCCGCAATCTACACGACCGCCGAGCGCGACGGCGGCACCATCGGCGCGTTCGCCAACAACGTCACCATGGACCCGCTGTTTGGCGCCGCCGGCGCGCGCTACGAGCCGCTCAAGCTCAACTGGATCGGCTCGATCGGCAAGCTGCAGAACGTCTGCGCGACCTGGCATGAGAGCCCGATCAAGACGATCCAGCAGGCGCAGGAACGCGAAGTGATCGTCGGTGCGGCGGGCGCGACCTCGAATACCGCACTGATGCCGAAGGTTCTCAACTCGGTGCTCAACACCAAATTCCGTGTGATCGCCGGCTACGATCCCGCCGCCGGGCTGACGCTTTCGATCGAGCGCCGCGAGGTGGAGGGCATCTGCGGGCTGTCCTGGTCGACCATGAAGGCCTCGCGCCCGCACTGGATCAAGGACAAGCTGCTCAACGTGATCGTGCAGCTTGGGCTCGAGAAGCTGCCCGACCTGCCGGAGGTGCCGGCCGCGCTCGACATCGTGCGCGATCCGCACAAGAAACGCGTGCTCACGCTCATCCTGATGCGGCAGGAGCCCGGCCGCCCGGTCGCCGCGCCACCCGGCGTGCCGGAGGATCGCCTCGCGGCGTTGCGCCGCGCCTTCGACGCCACGATGAAGGACCCGGCGTTCATCGCCGAGGCCGAGAAGCTGCAGATGGAGATCGAGCCGCTGACCGGCGCGGAGATTCAGACGCTGCTGGCCGACGCCTTCGCCACGCCGAAGGATATCGTCGCAGAGGCCGGCGAGCTGCTCACGCCGCCCGCGCAGAAGAAGTGATTAGGTCTCGTGTCCCGGCCGAGCGAGCGCGCTTGTAGCCCGCATGAAGCGAAGCGAAATGCGGGATAGGTCCGCCCCGGATTTCGCTTCGCTCCATCCGGGCTACGACGACAACGACGATAGAGTCCTAATTCCGGTACGACGGATCGATCCCGTCCAGCATCGTCAGCAATGACGGCCAGCCATTGGCGCGGCCATCGACGCCGCCCTCGAACTGGTTGGCGGCGTGCTCCATCAAGTTGGGCGAGAGCCTGATGAGCGTCCCGCCCGTCGACATCGCCGCGAGCTGGGTCTTGCAGCTCTTTTCGAGATTGCGCATCAGCAGGAACGCCTGCGCAACCGTCTTGCCGCAGGTGAGCAGGCCATGGTTGCGCAGGATCAGCGCGTTGTGCTGGCCGAGCGAGGCAACGAGCCGGGAGCGTTCGTCGAGGTCGTCGGCCACGCCTTCGTAGTCGTGATAACCGACGCGATTGTAGAAGCGCATCGACTTCTGCGTGAGCGGCAGGAGCCCCTCCTCCAAGCTCGCCACCGCCATGCCCGCCACCGTGTGGGTGTGGATGACGCACTTGGCGTCGGGCCGTGCCGCGTGGATGGCGGAGTGGATGACGAAGCCCGCGGGGTTGATGGAATATTCAGTGTCCTGGACGATGTTGCCGTCGAGATCGACCTTGACCAGGTTCGACGCGGTGATTTGGGTGTAGAGCAGGCCGTACGGATTGAGCAGGAAGTGCTCCTCCGGCCCCGGCACGCGCGCCGAGATGTGGGTCGCGAACAAATCGTCCATGTCGTAATGCGCGATCAGCCGGTAGCAGGCGGCGAGATCGACGCGCATCTGCCGTTCCTCCGCGCTCATGGCGGCGGCTTCAGCCTTGCGGGAGATGACGACGGGTTTCAGCGCCATGGCGGTTTCCTCTCCTCGTTCCTCGTCAGCGATGCACTCGCTCTCATATCACACCCCGTAGAATTCCTCCGGATCCACCACGCGGGCAACGTCAAGGCCACGGATGGCGGCACGCACCATGATCAGCCGCGTCTCCTCGGTCGAGGCCCCGATGTGCGGCGCCGCCAGCATGTTCGGATGATGCAGCAGCTTGTCGCATTGGGCCGGCTCGATCGCGAACACGTCGAAGCAGGCCGCCATGAGCGCGCCGCTCTCGAGCCGTTCCAACAGCGCGTCCTCGTCCACGATTCCGCCACGGCAGGCGTTAACAAGCACGGCTCCGGGTTTGAGCTTTTTCAAGACGGCATCCGAATAAAGCCCGATCGTCTGTTTCGTCTTGGGGAGATGCAGCGTGAGGACTTCCGAGCGCGCGAGCAGTTCGTCGAATGAGACGGGCGTGACGTTCCACTGCTTGTAGAATTCGGAATAGTCTTTGATATCGCAAGCAATGATGTTGCAATTGAACGGCTGCAACAGCCGTACGACCTCCTTGCCGATATTGCCGCAGCCGTGGATGCCGACGGTGCGGCCGGTGAGGAACAAGCCGTTGCGGATGCGCGGCCGCTCGCCGGCGCGCATTGCGAGGTTGAGCGGCATCACGTGGCGCAGCCCCATCAGCATGAAGCCGAGCGTGAGCTCCGCGACCGCAAGCTTGTTGACGCCCCAGGTGTAGCCGAACTTCACGCCGTGGCGCTTCATCGCCTGGAAATCGATGGTCTCGCAGCCGTTGCCGTACTTGCCTATCACCTTGAGATTCGGAAGCGCGGAGAGCGTTCGCTCGTTGATCGGCTCGAAGCCGATGATCGCCGCGTCGCAATCCTTCAGCAGCGCGATCGTTTCGTCCTCGCCGATACGGTAGCCCGCCTCGTTGAATTTCGCGTTCGGATACGCCTTGACGACCTCCTGCCGCATGCCGGGATGGCGGCAAACGTGATCGGCGGCAACGCCAAGCTGATTGATCGAAGCCATTTCTTGTCTTTCCACTCGTTATTGCGGATCGCGGGCGCCTTGGATGCGCTCGGCATAGAGCGCGGGCGTGAGGCCGAACAGGCCCCAGCGCGTGAAGTGCGCGAGCAGGAACGGGTGCGTGCCCCATTCGTAGAGCCGTTTGACGTCACCTTCGAGCAGCGCCTTGCGCTGCTCGTCGGTCAACGGCCAGTCGGCAATCGCCTTGGCCGGATCGGCCTTCACCGCCTCGCGGAACGGGATGTCGTGGTAGACCCGGTGGCAGAGCTTGTTGATCTGATACGCGCTCATCTTCTTTTCCAGCCCTCAGTCCCACCGCCAGACTGCATAGGCGTGGCCGTCCTTTTCATCGTGGTCGGCGAGGTAGCGCGGCTTGTCCTTGCCGACCATCCCGAGCAGGACGATCCAGTTGAGCAGCTCGCCGCCGATATTGCCGGCCTTCCACATCCGCTCGGGCGTCGCCTCCGCGACGATCTCGTTAAATTCCGCCTTGCCGATCCGGCGATGCAGATGCTTAGACCATTCGAGGTCGGGCACGCTGTTGCGCTTGCCGGGATCGATCTTGGGCCCGCCGATCTCGAGCGAGAAGCTGCCGGTCGCGATCACCGCGACGCGCATCTTTTGCGGCAGGCTCCGGATCGCGCCCTGCATCATCTTGCCGAGCGCATGGCAGCGGCGCGCGGTCGGCAGCGGGCTGGAAAAGGTGTTGACCCAGATCGGCACCACCGGCGTCGTCACGTCGTCGGTGAGGTAGTGCAGCGGCACCAGCATGGCATGATCGACGCCGAATTCCTGCGTCACCGAGAAGTCGAAGCCCTCGTTCATGGCGATCTTGAGCATGTGCGCGGCAAGCGATGACTGCACCGCAAAATCGTAGTGCGGCATCTTGGTCTGGTCGTTGGGCCCGTAGGCGGCGTCGGCCAACCCGATCGCGAACGTCGGGAAATTGTTCATGAAGAACGTGTTGAAATGGTCGTTGGCGATGACGACGATGGCGTCGGCCTTGGCGGCGTCGAGATGCCCCTTGACCTCGCGAAAGGTCCGCGGCGTGCCGTGCGGCCCGCCCTTCGGGTACTGCGACGGATAATGGGGCGAATGGGGGACGCCGACGGCGGCAACAAGTTCAGCCATTCCAAACTCCGCAGTTGAGATGACTAGTGTCCCGAATCCGAAGTTCGCACACCCGTGCCGCAAGAACGCTTGCGAACTTCGGATTCCAAGGGACACTAGCAGTCATAGCCTACTAGTGTGGCTTTGGTTCAGACGTTCGCTTCCAGCCCAGCCGCGTGGTATGGCGAACTTCTGAACCGCCACACTAGCTAGAATGTGCCGAAATCCCGGCCGGAGACAAGCGGCGGGGGCATCGGCTATGGTGACGGGTCAGGGATCGGAACGCAAAGCATGTTGAACCGCGTATCGACCGCAACCAGCGCCCCCGACCATGCGCAGCGTGGCGCCGAGCTTGTCGCGCGGGCGCGCGGCCTCGTGCCGCTGATCGCGGGGGCGGCCGGCCGGATCGAGAACGACCGGCAAATTCCCCCCGACGTGGTCGAGGCCATGCATGCGGCGCGCCTGTTCCGCATGCTGATCCCAACGAGCATCGGCGGCGAGGAGGTCGAGCCCGCGACCTTCTTCCACGTGATGGAAGCCATCGCCGGCGCCGACGCCAGCGTGGCCTGGTGCCTGGGCCAGAACTCCGGCGTGTCGATGGCGGCCGCCTATCTCGACCCAAAGGTTGCACATGAAATGTTCGGCGATGCGCGCGCCACGGTGGCGACCGGCGCGCCCTCGGCCGGCGCCAAGGCGATTGTCACCGACGGCGGCTATCGCGTGACCGGGCACTGGCAGTTCGCCAGCGGCAGCCGGCATTCGCAATGGCTCGGCGGCCATGCCACCGTTTGCGAGCCGGATGGCAGACCGCGGCTCGGTCCCAACGGCAAGCCGCTTGAGCAGCGGACCATGTTCTTCCCGAAATCGAAGGCGAAGATCACCGACACCTGGCAGGTGATCGGGCTGCGTGGCACCGGCAGCGACGATTATGAGGTCAACGACCTGTTCGTGCCGGACGCCTACAGCTTCACCCGCGAATCCGACGCCGACCGGCGCGAGACCGGGCCGCTTTATCGCTTTTCCATCTTCAACATGTTCGGCATGGCGTTCTGTGCAGTGGCGCTCGGCATCGCCCGCAGCGTGCTCACCGATTTCATCGTGCTCGCGAAAAGCAAGACGCCGCATTCGCAGATCCAATTGCTCGCCAACAACAACTTCATCCAGATCAATATCGGCTTGTCGGACGCAAGGCTCGGCGCGGCGCGCGCCTATGTGCTCGATTACTACGCCCAGCTCTACGAGCAGGCCGCCACCGGCAAGACGATCTCCTACGCGCAGCGCATCGCCGGCCGCGGCGTCACCTGCTTCGCGATCCAGCAGGCCCGCGAGGTGGTCGATTTCGTCTATCACGCCGCCGGCGCGACCGCCGTCTTCGAACGCAATCCCTATGAGCGGCGTTTCCGCGACCTGCACACGGTGACCCAGCAGAGCCAGGCGCACAACACGAACTTCGAAGCGCTGGGTCAGTGGCTGCTCGGGATCGAACCGGTACGGAAGCTATGATCCGCGTGGCCTTTGTCATCGGCGACTATCCGCCCGCGGAGCGCAAGCTGCGCGAGGACACGGCGAAGAGCTATTCCTCTGCCGAAGTCGAGGTCGGCATCCTCTCGGTCGCGCCTGCCCCGTTCGGTGGGCTGGGACCGGCCGAAATCCAGCTGGTCGCGCCCTATTTCCACGACGCCTTCATCCGCGCCGAGCAGGAAGGCTACGACGCCGTCGTCCCGCTCGGCACGCTCGACCTCGGCGTCGACGGCGGCCGCTCGCTGGTCGACATCCCGGTGATCGGCCCATGCGAGGCGATGTTTCACATCGCGGCGCAGCTCGGCGACCGCTTCGGCATCATCTGCTACCACGAGAGCGTGATCCCGCGGCAGATCACGCAGACGCGGATGTACGGCATGGAGAACTGGATCGCCGGCCGGCGCGCGTCGGGCTTCAAGCTCAAGGACATCGGCGCCAACAAGGACGAGATGAAGAAGAATTTCATCGCCGCCGGACGCTCGCTGATCGAGGAGAACGGCGCCGACGTCATCATCGTGCACGGCATCACCCAGTGCCCGGTTCACATGAAGCCGGACGAACTGACCAAGGCGTGGGGCGTGCCGGTGGTCGAAGGCATCGGCGCGCCGATCCGGATGGCGGCCATGCTCGCGGGCCTCGGGCTCAAGCACAGCCGCAGGCGCTGGCCGAAGTCGAACGCGCGGCCGAAGCTGTAGTTGTCCCGCCATGGGAGCAGTCTATATCGGCCTCATGGTGAGGAGCGTCGCGCAGCGACGCGGCCGCTGCGACATCAGTCCGCTCGCCCGGTCCGGCGCGCTGGACTATCCTTGAAGACGAAACGTTCCGAGGGAGGATTCCTTGCTCCACGCATTCAAAGCGGCGACGCGCCCTGCTGCCCTGGCCTTGGCTGGTTTCATGCTGGCGGCGCCCGCCGCCGCGCAGGACCGGACCTGGCTCGACCAGAAGCTGCTCGCAGCGGCCAAGAAAGAAGGCTCGCCGGTGGTCTACGGCTCGATGAACGAAGAAGAGGCGCTGCCCTATTACAAGGTCTTCCAGGATGCGACCGGCATCGGGGTCAGCTATGTGCGCACCTCCGACACCGGCGTCATGGGCCGTGTCGCGGTCGAGTTCCGTGCCAAGCAGAATGTGTGGGACGTGGTGATGACCACGCCGGTGAACCGCCTGCCCGACGCCGCGCTGGCGCAGATCGATCCGCCCGAGGCCAAGGGTCTCATCGCCCAGGCCCGCGATCCCAACCGGCGCTGGTACGGCGTCTACGCGAATTACAACTCGCCGGCCTACAACACCAAGTTCGTCAAGAAGGAGCAGCTGCCGAAGACCTATGAGGACTTCGTCAAAATGAAGGAATGGCGCGGCCGGATCGCCATCGACAACGGCGACACCGAATGGCTGATGGCGATCTTTACCCATTACGGCGAGGCGCGCGGCCGCAAACTCTTGCAGGACATTGTCGAGACGCTTGCTCCGGTGGTGACCGAAGGCCATCTGGCGCTCGCCCGCGCAGTCGGCTCCGGCGAATACTGGGTCGCGCTGAACAACTACACAAACCTGACGGTCAACGTGAAACTCGCGGGCGCCGCCACCGACTACTGGGCGATGGACCCGGTGGCATTGATCTTCGGGTCGGTCGGGGTTGCGGCCAATGCGCCAAATCCGAACGCGGCCCGGCTGCTCGCCAACTACGTGCTCAGCCGCGAAGCCCAGCTTCAGCTGACCAAGCGCGGACGGATTCCGACGCGGCCCGACACCCCAAGCAATCCGCCGGAGGTGAGCGAGACGCTGATGAAACAGAAAGTCATCACCGCCGTGCTCTCGGCCGCGGAACAGAAGCGGTGGCAGGCAGAATTCGCAAAGTTGTTCAGGGCAAGGTGAGCGTCAGCGACGACCCGCGCTTGTTTGACGGGCTCTATCCTCCGCTCATTCGCGCGAAAGCGGGAATCCGGAGTTTTTCTTTTCTCCTGGGTCCCCGCTTGCGCGGGGACAAGCGGACGATTGGACCGTCATGAAGCGCATTCCGATGGTCCTCGCTACCATCGTGCTTATCGCCATGCTGATCTGGCTGTATCTTTACGCGCCGTGCGGCGTGTTCTACTGGAACAACAGCAAGGACGTCCCCGAGCGCTGCCACGCGGAGCTCTGGCGCGGGTGAGACGGCCGCTGCGTTCGTGCGTTAGAGCATGATCCCGAAAAGTGGGAACCGGTTTTCGGAAGAGATCATGCTCAAAAAGCCAATTCTCAGCCTTTGCGGCGGGCAGGTGCCCGGGAGATCGCCGCCGGCAACGTCCGCACCGCGCTCCATCCCGTCACGGCGTCGTCCGCCTCCGCGCGTGGCTCGATCCTGTCGCCGTTGACCCGGCCGCGGAACAGCATCGGCTTGCCCGCTTCAAGCACGATCGTGAACTCGATCTCGTCGCCGCGCAGGCTGGCGTTGTGCAGCGGAACCGTGCGCCCGTCGACCGCGGCGGTGCCCTCGATCCGCTGGAACTGCTGCTGCAGTTGCACCGTCAGCCCTGGCGGACCGCCGGCGATGTCCCACTTGCCCGCGACCTGCGCCGGCACGTACCAGAGGTACACGGTGCGGTTCTCGATGTCCTCCTCCACGTCCGGCTTCCATTCGTCGCCGATCGGGAAATCATGCGCGACGATCCGGCTGCCCGGGGCGCAGCTCGCTGATCAGGCGCGGGCGGAGTTTGACGTTGGCCCAGACGAACAGATAGAGCCCGACCACCGTCGCTTCGCGCACCGAGGTCTTGAACAGATCCTGCTGGCGGAACTCGACGCGGTCGGCGACGCCGGCCGCCTCGGCGTTGGTGCGCGCCAACTTGACCAGCGCGGGATTGATCTCGACACCGAACCCGCGCGCGCCATAGCGCGCCGCCGCCGTGATCGGGATGCGGCCGTCGCCGGAGCCGAGATCGAACACGTAGTCGTCCTTGGTCACCTTGGCGACCTCGAGCATCTTGTCGACCACGTTCTGCGGCGTCGGCACGTAGATCAGCACGGGCTCCTGCTTCATCCGCGTTTGCGCGGACGTGCCGGACGGCAGCGCGCTCGCCAGCGCGGCCACGCCTGCAATCGCGAATGCGCAGCGCAAAACGGTATTCGATACCGGAGCCATTAATGGTCCTCTTATCCTGGTGACCACCCCATGTTTCCGGTCCGGGCGGGTGATTGCAAGCGGTCGGGAGACGTAATGCAGCGATTGTCAGCGAACCGCGCCGAGCGCACTAAAAAGGGCCCGACGCGTGTCGGGCCCTCTCAATCTGGTTGCGGGGGCAGGATTTGAACCTGCGACCTTCAGGTTATGAGCCTGACGAGCTACCGGGCTGCTCCACCCCGCGTCAATTCCGTATCCGAGCCGGCGATTGAAGGCGCGGGAGCGGTCCCGCGCGGGTGGCTTATGTAGCAACAGCGCCACCCAATGGAAAGAGCGGCGGGACGCCTTTTTTCCCTGGATTCTCGTGCGGTTGCCCACGGTTCCCGGTCGCGCCCGGCGAACAGCGGGCTTGACCCGGCAAGCGGGCATTGATTGAGATTTGCCGGGGGATGGGGCGCCGGACCAGGGTCCGGCATGGCCGGGACGCGCAAGCGTCCGGGCGGAGGGATCGGACACACATGATCGAGACCATGTTCAGCTCGCTCTACGCGATGCTGACGTCGGCGCACATGATGGGGCTGATGCTGCTCGCGGTGGCGATCGGCCTCGTGGTCGGCGTGACGCCCGGCATCGGCGGGCGGCTGTCGATTGCGCTCGCGATCCCGTTCGTGTTCGGGATGGAGATGATCCCGGGCGCGGTGTTCCTGCTCACCATGCATGCGGTGAACGGCACCAGCGGGCAGATTTCCAGCATCATGTTCGGGGTGCCGGGCGACGGCGACGACGCCGCCACCACCATCGACGGCTACCCCATGGCCAAGAAGGGCGAGGCCGGCCGCGCGCTCGGCGCCAGCGTCACCGCCTCCGGCGTCGGCGGCATCATCGGCGCGGTGGTGTTCGCGGTGATGATCCCGGTGCTCGAGCCGGTGGTGATGGCGTTCAGCCCGGCCGAGTTCTTCCTGCTCGCGCTGCTCGGCATCACCTTCATCGCCTTCCTCGCCGGCCGCGAGCAGATCTTCAAGGGCCTCATCATCGGGTTGTTCGGCATGATGCTGGCGACCGTCGGCATGGATCCCTACACCGGCACGCCGCGCTTCGCCGGCGACTTCCTGTTCCTGTGGGACGGGCTGAGCCTGATCACCGCGGTGCTGGCGCTGTTCGCGATCCCCGAGATGATCGCGCTGGCGGTGAAAGGCGGATCGATCTCGTCGGTCTCGCTCGAGACCGCGAAATATTCCTACCGCCAGCTGTTCGAGGGCGTGCTGGAGGTGCCGCGGCATTGGTGGCTCGCGCTGCGCACCTCGATCATCGGCGCCGTCGTCGGCATGATCCCCGGCCTCGGCTCGTCTGCCGCCGCCTGGTTCTGCTACGGCCACGCGGTGCAGACCTCGAAGACACCGGAGCGCTTCGGCAAGGGCGCGGTGGAAGGCGTGATCGCGCCCGAGACCGGGAGCAACGCGCGCGAAGGCGGCGCGCTGCTGCCGACCTTGTTCTTCGGCATTCCGGCGAGCTCCGGCATGGCGGTGCTGATGGGCGCCTTCCTGATCCTGGGTATCCAGCCCGGCCCGACCATGATCACCGAGCGGCTCGATCTGGTGTGGACGCTGATCTGGGCGCTGGTGGTCGGCAACCTCATCGCGGTGACGTTCCTGCTCTTCATCATGCGCTGGGTGGCGCTGCTCACCTTCGTCAACGGCACGATGCTGGTGCCGTTCATCGTGGTCATGGCGGTGGTCGGCTCCTATGTGAGCGAAGGCCAGTGGCAGAACCTCGTGGTGCTGGTGGTGCTGAGCGCGATCGGCTACGGGCTCCTGCGTTTCAACTGGCCGCGCGCACCGTTCGTGATCGGGATCGTGCTCGGCAAGATCGCCGAAGAATCGCTGCACAAGGCGCTGGAACTGTGGGGACTGCGCTTCTTCACGCGGCCGCTGTCGCTGGTGCTGATCGCCCTGATCGTCATCACCATCGCCTACGCCGTATACCAAAACGTGCGTCCGCGGGACGCTAAACAACAGCAACCGGTGGCGCCATGAAATCGATCCCCGCGCCCATGACGCTGCTGATGCTGGTCATCTTCACGGTCATGGTCGGCATCGGCGAGCACCTATCCGCCGGCGGCGCGCTTCATGCCATTCATCGTCGGAATTCCCGCCATCGCATTGTGCCTGCTCCAGCTCGCGCTCGATTTCTACCGGCGCCGCGTGCCCGAGGCCGAGGACACCCGTGACGCGCTCAAGCAGGCGGAAGACCAGGTCGCCCGCATCGCCGGCCGCCGCGTGCAATTCGACATGCCGTCGGAGAACGCGATGTTCCTAGAGAGCACGCACGATGCGCGCGAGACGGTGCGCCGCGAGATCATCGTCTGGGGTTACTTCCTCGGGCTGATCGCATGCATCCTGCTGCTCGGTTTCCGGATCGCGGTGCCGATTTTCCTGATCGCTTTTCTGCGCTTCCACGCAGGCGCGAGCTGGCGCAGCGCGCTGATCTATGGTGGCGCGGGCGCGCTCGCGATGTATGTGCTGTTCGAAAAGGTGCTGCGGGTGTCGCTGCACACGGGCTTCCTCACCGATCTCATCGCCGGTCAGCTGGGTTTCTGAGGCGCAGCTTGCACCGCAAATTCAGGTGCACTACCTAGATCGGCGGGGCGGAGCTCGACCGGGAGGAAATCATGTCCAGGACCGCAACGTACATGTCGCTCGCCGGCGGCCTTTTGGCGGCGTCGATCGCCCTGCCGGCGCTGGCGCAGGGCGGCGCGGACTACTTCAAGGGCAAGACCGTCAGCTACATCGTCGCGACCTCGGCCGGCGGGGGCTACGACCTCTATGGACGATTGGTCGCAGAGTACATGCAGCGCAACCTGCCCGGGTCGACCTTCGTGGTGCGTAACCTTCCCGGCGCCGGGCATCTCGTCGGAGCCAACACCATCTTCGCGTCGCGCGCCGACGGGCTGACCATCGGCACCTTCAACACCGGCCTGATCTACAACCAGCTGGTGGGGCTGCCCGGCATCAAGTTCGACCTCACCAAAATGTCCTGGATCGGCAAGGCCACCACGGAGCCGCGCGCGATCGTGATTGCGCAGCAGTCGCCGATCACGACATTCGCCGAGATGCAGGCCGACAAGGAGCCGCTCAATTTCGCAACCTCGGGCGTCGGCAGCGCGAACTATGTCGAGACCACGATGCTGACCTCAGCGCTGAAGCTGCCCGCGAAAATACTGACCGGCTATAACGGCAACGACGACCAGCTCGCGATGCGCCGCGGCGAAGTGGTCGGCTCGATCGGGTCGCGTTCCTCGTTCGACCAGTTCGTGAAGAACGGTTACGGCCGTTTCGTCGCCCAGATCGGCGGCAAGGACACCGACGTCCCGCAGCTGCGCGACCTCGTCAAGGACCAGGCGGCGCTGTCGCTGATCGCGCTGGTGCAATCGCAGGGCGACATCGCAAGGCTGACCGCCGGGCCGCCCGGCATTCCGCCGCCGGTGCTCGATGCGCTGCGCGATGCCTATCGCAAGGCGCTTGAGGACAAGGAGCTGCAGGAGAAGGCGGCAAAGCTCGAACGGCCGGTCGAGCCGGGTTACGGCGACGACGTGCTCAAAGCCATCGTCACCGCGCTCAAGCAGCCGCCCGAAACGGTCGCGCTGCTGGCCCAGGCGTTGAAGAAGAAATAGACGCCACGGCCGCGGATGGCACCGCGCCGGTCCTTGGCCGGGACGGCATCGAAATAACCGAGTACCCTGGCCTGCAGCGTCCCCGTCCGATGGACGGGAGGCGCGGCAGCGCAAAGGGAGGCGTTGATGTCTCGGATGTCGCGGTTGCTCAGTCTGGCCGGCGCGCTCGTTGCATCTGCAATGTCCGCGGCTCCGACGTGGGCCCAGTCGGGTGCCGATTTCTTCAAAGGCAAAACCATCACCTATATCGTCGCCACCTCCCCCGGCGGCGGTTACGACACCTATGGCCGGCTGGTCGCGGAATACATGCAACGATACCTGCCGGGCTCGACCGTCATGGTCAGGAACATGCCCGGCGCCGGCCATATGATCGGCGCCAATGCGATCTTTGCGGCGAAGCCGGACGGCTTGACCATCGGCACGTTCAACACCGGACTGATCTACAACCAGCTCATCCGCCAAAGCGGTGTGCGGTTCGATCTCGACAGGATGTCCTGGATCGGAAAGGCGGCCAATGACGCCCGCGTCGTCGCGATCGCCCAGCAGTCACCGATCAAGACCTACCGGGATCTGATCGAACAAAAGCTGCCGGTGACCTTCGCCGCCGCCGGCATCGGCAGCGCCGCCTATGTCGAGACCGTGATGCTGACCTCGGCGCTGAAGCTGCCGATCAAGATCCTGACCGGCTACAACGGCAACGACGACATGCTGGCGATGCGTCGCGGCGAGGTGGTCGGCACGATCTCGGCGCGCTCCACCTGGGACCCGTTCGTGCGCAACGGCTATGCGCGCTACATCGCCCAGATCGGCGGCGACCAGAAGGACGTGCCGCAGCTTGCGGCGCTGGTCACCGATCCTGGCGCCAAAGCGCTCATCGCCCTGATCCAGACGCAATGCGACGTCGCGCGCCTCACCGCCGGCCCGCCCGACATTCCGCCCGACCGGCTGGCGGCGCTGCGAACCGCGTTCCGCATGGCGATGGAGGACAAGGAGCTGCTGGCCAAGACCGAGAAGCTCGGGCTTCCGATCGAGCCGGCCTATGGCGACACGGTGCGTGCAGATGGTCAAGGACGCACTGAACCAGTCGCCGGAGACGGTGGCGCTGTTGGCCGAGGCGCTGAATAAGAAATAGCCGCAGCGCCCGCGATACGGCTGCAATGGACTCGGACGCGTACGATCGAGTTACTTCCCGCTCACCGCCTTCTGGTAATACGACAGGTCGATGTACCGGTTCGGATCGGTCAGCTGGCGGCCGGAACCCGCAAGCTCGTTGCGCAGCGACAGCAGCATGCGCACACCGTCCATGTTCATGGCGCCGCGGCGGTTGAGTCCGCCCTTCGACGTCACCATCTCGCTGTAGGTCGCCTCGATGTCGGCGTCCGACACCCCCTTGATATTTTTCCTCATGATCGCGATGGCCTCGGCTTTGTCGGCAAAGGCATAGTCGGTCGCGGCGATCTGCGCACGCAGGAATGCGAGCACGGTGGCCTCGTTCGCCTTGGCCCAGGAGCGGCGCGCGATGAACGCCGACCCCTGGTAGGCCCCAATCGCTTCGGTCGCATCGCCAAGCAGGTTATAGCCGTCCTTCAACAGCTGAAAGTGCTCGGGCGGCGAGATCACTGCCGCCACCGCCTTGCCGTCGCGCATGGCGGCGATGCGGTTCGGCGTGCTGCCGACCGCCACCACCGTGTAGTCCTTGTTGGCGGCCAGGCCGTGCGACGCGAGAATCTTCACGAGTACAAGACCGTAGCCCGAGGCGGCCGCGTCGCCGGCAATTGCCTTGCCCTTGATGTCGGCGAACGACTTGATCTCGGGCCGGCCGACGATCTTGTTCATGCCGGAATGCACACCAAGAATCGCGGCGACGTCGAAATTGTCGAATTTCACGTCGCCAAGACCCTCGGCGATCGCGATCGTGTTGTCGAGTGCACTGGAGGCGAATTGATACTTGCCGTCCATCAGCCTTTGCATCGCGGGACTCGAGCCGCGGGTGATCTCGTGCGTGACGGCAAGACCCTCCTTCGCGAACAAGCCCCGATCGAACGCGATCCAGACCGGCAGATTGGTGGCGCCGGCAAAGGTGACGATTGTGATCTTGGTTTGCGCCTGCACAGTCGACGACGCTCCCATCAGGGCCAACGCAACAGCCGCGACCAAAGAACCACGAACGGCTTTCTTGAACATGGACGAATCTCCCCCACGATGACTTGTTCCGCACCTATCGGCCGGTTGCCAATAACGTTCCGAGAGATTGAACGGGTTACGGCGGAGATTCCAGCGCTCATTGCACGGAGCCGGCGCCGCAAAAGGCGATTGGATGGCCCTTGCAAAGACCCGCGGCGCGGGCTTTGGTCCGCACGGGTAGTTCCAGTCTTCGCATTGTCATAAAACTGTCACATGAGTGATAAGCCTGCCCTGCGTCCGGATTTGGCGGTCGGCGAAGCGTTGCGCGACGTCGCCCACGACATCCTGTCGGATGCGCGCACGGCCATTGAAAGTCCTGATAATTCCGACGCCGTCGCCGTGCACGAATTCCGCCGCGAGATGAAGCGCTGGCGGGCGCTGTTGCGGCTGCTCGATCCGTTCCTAGGGACGGAATCCGAAGACCTGCATACCGCTGCGCGCGATCTGGCGCGTGACCTTGGCGGCGCGCGCGATCCGCAATCCGCGCTCGAAGCACTCGACGATCTGGCCGAGCACGAGTTGCCGCTGTCGGAACGGTCGTTCAAGACCGTGCGCAAGCGTATCGACGAGCTGCGGACGGCCGGCGAGATGAGCGCGCTCACCTCGGACATGCGGCTGCGGATCGCCGAAGCGCTCGCCGATGCCGGCGCTGCGGTCAATCGCTGGCCGCTCCATGACCTGAAATTTCCCGACATCGCCAAGCAACTGGCGGCGAGCTATCGCGCGTCGCGGCGCGCCGTGCCGGATAGCTGGTCCGACGCCGGCCCCGAAGCGCTGCACGAACTGCGCAAGCTGGTCGTCATCCATCGCTACCAGATGCAGATCGTCCAGCCGTTGTGGCAACGCTTCACCAAGATGTGGATCGCGGAGGCGCAGCGGCTGCGCGAGCGGCTGGGCCAGCATCAGGATCTCGAGGTCCTGCGGACGCTCACCGAGCCGCGCCATCCGCTCGCGCACTGGCGCGCGCGGCTCGAGCCGCCGATTGCCGCGCGCAAGCACCGCCACGTCGCCGCCGCCAAACGGATCGCCACGCGCCTGTTCGTGGACAAGCCCGGCGCCTTCCGCCGCCGCCTGATCGTGATGTGGAAGACCGGTTAACGCCGCTCTTGTGCATGATCTTTCCGAAGACCGGTTCCCACCCCGGATCAAGTCCGGGCAGGCTTTTCGGGATCATGCTTTAGCGTCGGTCGTTGCGCACTTCGGCGGCCACCGCTGCGATCAATTCGGACCACGCCTGCCCGCGCTGCTGACGCCGCACCCGCACGCGCGGATACCACGGGCTCTCGTCCCGGTCGCGGAACCAGTACCAGATGCGCGCGTGTCCATGCGGCACCATCACCCAGGTCGGCCGGCCGAGCGCGCCGGCGAGGTGCGCCGTGGTGTTGCTCACCGTCACGACGGCATCGCAGGCGCCCATCAGCGCCGCCAGCCCGTCGAGATCGTTGGTGTTGTCGATGTCGGCCAGCCGTTCGACGCGGATGCCGAGCTCGCGCTCGACCGCGTCGCGCTCGGCGCGGGTGTCGCCGTATTGCAGATCGACGAAGCGGCAGCCGGGCGACCGCAACAGCGCCGCGAAGTCGGCAAGCCGGGCGCTCTTCTGCGCGCCGCCGATCGGCGCCTTGCTGACCCAGGACAGCCCGATCACGGTGCGTCCGTCATCGAGGCGCTGGCGTAGCGCCGGCGTGCGCGTTTCGTCGGCAACAAGATAGCCGCGCTCGCGCTTCGGAAACGCGTCCCAGCTCGGTGCGGAAATGGCGGCCGAGGCCGGCAATCGGCTCCTGCGCAGCGAACGGCCCCGCGTAGAGCGCCGGGCCAAGCGGGATCACGTCTGCGCCGGGAAACGACCGCGCGAACAAGGTCACCAGCCGCGGCTCGACTTCCAGCGTCAGCGATCCGGTGCGCTGCATCAGGTCGGGGATCATGCTCGCATGGAGGATCTCGTCGCCGAGCCCCTGCTCGCCCCAGACCAGCAGCGTGCCGTCGAACGCGCGCGCCGTTCCAGCGCGGCTGCCGGTACGCGCGCGGCACCAGGCCTTTGGCGCCGGCCCAGCGATGCTCGTAGAGCGCCCAGCCTTCCGGAAAACGGCCGAGGCCGAGGCAGATGAAGCTCTTGTTCCATTTCGGCGCCGCCGCGTCGGGATCGAGTGCGATCACCCGGTCGAAGCTCGCCGCGGCCTGTTCGAAGCGCTCGAGATCGACCAGGACATCGCCAGCGCACGATCAATGCCTCCGAGGTCGTCCGGCCTCAGCGCCAGTGCCCGCTCGCAGCTCGCGAGCGCGTCCTGCGGCGCGGCCGAGCTTGCGCAGGATGACGGCGCGGGTCACGAGCGCCGCGCGATGCTCCGGCTCGATCGCGAGCGCGCGGTCGACCGACGCCAGCGCATCGGCATGCCGGCCGAGCTGGTCGAGCGCATTGGCGCGGTTGTTGTGGGCGTCGGCATAGTCCGGTTCGAGCGCGATCGCCCGCTCGAGGCTTGCGAGCGCCTGCTCATAGCGCTTGAGCGCGACCAGCGCATTGCCGTGATTGTAGTGCGCCGGCGCGAAGTCCGGCGCGAGCGCAATGGCGCGACTGAAAGCTCTCCGCCGGCCTGCTCATGCCGGCCGAGATCGTGCAGGACGGCGCCGCGATTGCACCAGTCGTTGACCGAGTCCGGCTCGAGCGCGAGCGCGCGATCGTAGCTCGCGACCGCCTCATCGAGCCGGTTGAGCGCGACCAGGGCATCGGCGCGGCTGCCATGCAGGCCGGCGGTCGCCGGGCCGAGCGCGAGCGCGCGATCGAAGCTCGCCAGCGCCTCTTCGTTCCGCCCGAGATGGGTCAGCGCCTTGCCGAGCAGGCCGTGAATGCGCGCCTGATCCGGCGCGAGCACGAGCGCCTTGTGAAGGATCGCGACGCCGTCCTCGATCCGGCCCTGCTCGCAAGCCGACAGCGCGTCGCGATAGAGCGCATCGGCGGTGTCCGCCATCGCGGCGCTCAGAGTCTGCTTCGCGCGCAGCATCTCGTCGCGCTCCGCGCACCACAGGTCGCCGTAGTCGACGTTCTGCCACTGCTCGAACCACGGTCCGCCGCGGGTGAAATGCACGGCGTTCGGCGTGCCGCTGGCCGGCTTTTCGTTCCAGCCTTCGAGCCAGTTCCATTCGACCGGCAGCTCGCCGATGTCCTCGTCGGCCGCCCATTGCATGCGATGCAGATAGGCGCCGCTCTCGCGGTTCACGACGTCGAGCGTGAGCGCGCGCACCGACGGATGATCGCAATTGAACAGCATCAGCGACGACCAGTTCTTGCGCGGATAGACGGTCTGCACCGCGCCGTCCATCTTGGTCTTTTCCTTCGGCCGGTAGTCGTGCTGCACGCAGTAGACCGCCTTCGGTCCCTTCGCATAGGCCGCGAGCCCGGCGATGTCGCCGAGCCAGAGGAAATCGCAATCGCAGAACAGCGCCCAGCCGCGGAACCCGGCGAGCGCCGGCGTGAGGAAGCGCGAATAGGTGAACTCGGTCGAGGCCAGCGGGTCCTGGTCCCGCCGGTACAATCCCGCTGGCTCGCAAATCGTCGAGCTTGATCGGCGTGACCGCGACCGGGATCGACGCCCGCCGTTCGAGCGAGAATTTCGCAACGTCGTAGGCGACGGGCTCACGCCGGTCCCAGCCGATATAGACGCGAAAGGGGTCTGCCATGGGATCGAGGCGTCGTCGGATTTCGAGGGAGCAAATGTAGCAAAATCTGATAGTAGACATTGCCGCAAAAGCAAAGGGGCGCAGCCCAAGGTCGCCTCCCAGTCACCGATCGGCCTCACGGCCAAGTCACGAGGACGGCATGCGTCAGACCGCAGCTTCGACCATCGCCGGGCGAATGCTCACGGCCACTTTCCTGGTTTGCGTCGGCATTTTCGCTGTCGCCTATGTCAACGCGCAGGGTCTGGACGTCGTCTATGTTCCGACCCCGCGGGAGACCGTGGACCGCATGTTGCAGGTCACCGAAGTCGGGTCCGCGGATTTCGTGATCGATCTCGGATCCGGCGACGGCCGCATCGCCATCGCCGCGGGCCGGCTCGGCGCGCGGGCGCTCGGCGTCGAGCTCGATCCCGCACGGATCCGGGATGCGCAGCTCAACGCCCAGCGCGCCGGCGTCACCGACCGGGTCACCTTCCGGCAGCAGAATCTGTTCGAAACCGATCTCTCGCAGGCGACCGTGCTGACCATGTATCTGTTGCCGAGCATCAACGTGAAACTGCGGCCGAAAATCCTTAGGCCTGCGCCCGGGCACGCGGGTGGTATCGCACGACTTCACGATGGGCGACTGGAAGTCCGATCTCACCGAGACCACCAACTGGCGCATCCATATGTGGATCGTGCCGGCGCGCGTCGCGGGCAAATGGCAGGTGCGTGCCGGAAACCGCGCCTTCAACCTGACGATCGACCAGACCTATCAGGAGTTCCGCGGCATGGCGAGCGCGGACGGCCGCACGCTCCCGCTGCGCAACACCAAGCTGCGCGCCGCCAACATCGAATTCACCGTCGACCTGGACGGACAGCCGGCGACGCTGCGCGGCATCGTCAACGGCGACCGCATGCAAGGGCGCAGCAGCGCCGGCACGGAGTGGACGCGCCACCCGTTCGTGACGTTCGAAACAAAATGGCCGGATTGGCTCCGGCCATTCTTCGCGATCGCGTCTATCGCGGCGGCAACGCGCGCGTCTGTCTCTACTTTTGTTTTTCGGCCGGAGCCGGCGCGCTTGTCCTCGGCCGCCAATCTGCCGAGAGCGCAGCG
Source organism: uncultured Alphaproteobacteria bacterium (assembly GCA_963720385.1). Classification (GTDB taxonomy): domain Bacteria; phylum Pseudomonadota; class Alphaproteobacteria; order Rhizobiales; family Xanthobacteraceae; genus VAZQ01. The sequence goes on from CAVRFL010000011.1 coordinate 183,168, forward strand.
GCGGAGCGGACGTTCGGTATCGCCGCGGGCGGTACCGGCGGGTTCGCGGCATTGTCGATGTCGTCGTCGTGGGAGCCGGCGCGGACTGGGTGGCCTGCGGCGAGCCCAGCTTCAGTTGATCCTTGCGCACCGCCAGCAGCAGGTTCGAATCGTGCCCGCGATGGCGATAGCCGATCCCGAAATCGAGCGGCGGCGCCTTGGCTTTCTTGAACAGCTCGCCAAGCCGCGGCTGACTGCGGCCGGGGAATATCGCGATCGGCCCGAGATAGGCGCCGAACGGCTGGAAGTTCCAGGTGTCCGGCCGGAACGCCGCGAACGGAATTCCGGAGTCGTCCTGCACGATCTATTGCGAGTGCTGCAGCACGAAGTCGCGGACCTGGGTGAAGTTCCCGCTGTGCATCAGATAGGACGCACTCTTGAGCAGGCCGTTGCCGTTGCCCGAGCGTCGCTGCGAATTTCAGGAAGCCGCTGAACTGTTGACGCCGCCGTTCGAGACGTCGGTGCGGAAATAGTAGAGCGTCTGCGCCGGGCCGCTTGCCGCTCGCGAGCACGATCTTCACGCCGGGCATCATGCCGCGCGCCTCACCCATGGCCGGGTGAACGGTTGCCGTCCCTGTCGAGATTGACGAGGCTGACGTCGCGGATCGTCTTTCCGGAGCGCGCGATGTAGACGTAGAGGATCGGCAGCGTGCCGGCGAGATCGCCGCCGGTGAGCTGGTTGCGCATGTGCTGCGTGATGAAGAAGCTCAGCCGCAGCGAGGTGCCGATCGACTGCTGAATCCGGGGCAACGAACCGATCGTGCGCTCGCTGGCGTTGGGGACCGCGCCGACCGGCTCCAGGCCGCTCATCAGATAGGTGTTGGCCGAAGGATAGAAGGCGTTGGCGTAGAGAAAATCCGGACCGCTGAACATGTAGTACAGCGTGTTCTGCCGATCCTTCAGGTTCCGCTCGGACCAGGCGCGGACCTTCGAGAGCTGCCGCTTCTCGAGCGCGTCCCAATTCGAATCGAACCACTTTGAATGCCGCTGCCAGCCGGGATTGCGCGTCAGCGCCGCGAGCGGCGAACCGGCCGACGGCTGCATGCCGGCCAGGAAGCGCGCGACATCGTCCGGGACTGGCGCCCTGGGCGAACGCCACACCCTGGGCGCCTGCGACAATGACCGCGCCTGCGACCAGCGCGGCAACCTTCTTGATCAGCGACATTAGACCCCTGCCTGGTGCCACATTTTGGAGGAATTCCGGGCCTAACAGGCCCGCGGGCGGGAACCTGACGGCAGCCCGACCATACCATGGCCCCGTCACCGCGACACCAAGCTTTAATACCACGATTACCACGATCCGACCATGTTCCGCATTTACCGATTGTTCATCATGGTCTGATTCATAGTTTGGTAACCGTGGCGGGCCGTTGCCGTCCGCCGAACGCGAGACAAAGCGTCACGGAGTTTCGCCGAAGTGAGAGACAAGCGGCTGCAGCCCAAATTGTGGTCAATCGCGACGGCGGCACTGCTTCGCGGTCGCCGCGGCCGCGTTGGCGGCGGCGCCGCTGGTCGGCACTGGGGCGCAGGCGCAATCGCAGTTGCTCGCCCAGGCTCCAGCGCAGCCCAAGCGATCGAGCCGGCCGAACCCCTCGCCGATCGCCCTGGAGGCCAAGACCAAGCTGGTCGAATTCGAGAACGCGCCGTTCCCGTTCGACAGCGGCACCGATCCGCGCGGGCGCCGGACGGCCTCGCTCGAGAACGAACGCTACAGCGATCCGCGGGTGCTGCTGCACATCCCGAAAGGCTTTGACATCCGCAAGCCGGGCGTCGTCGTCATCTTCTTCCACGGCC
>CAVRFL010000012.1:0-348468 GCA_963720385.1 uncultured Alphaproteobacteria bacterium
AGCAGACGCAACACGACGAAAATCCAGGCCAGCACGACGAACAGAAGATCGGCCTGATGGTCATCCATCGCCAAAATCGTCAACACGTAGAACAGCACGGGGATTCAAGCTGATTGTGAACGCGTTGGCGATCTGGGCTCGTGCGGCGCCAGTTCGGCTCGCGAATGCGATGTCGCGCGGATTGACCTCGCCGCCCCGCACGGCCTGCACACGGGATCGCCCGTCCAAAACAGAGCACGAAAGTCAGAACCACCAGGACGAACAGCGGAAGCAGAACGGACTGGATGGACATGATTTCCCTTCCGCCGCGGCACCTTGGCGGCAGCGGGTGGAAAATCAATGACGATCCGCAAACCGTTAGGACGGCCTGCGCCGGCCGGCCCCTCCAACGCGATCAGCGCCACATGGCCGCCAAGGGCCGCGACCGCCAAAAAATTGATCATGAACACTTGGCCACGCAGCGGCACGTTGTCGGTCAGCGCCCTGCACCAGCGTGTGCACGATGCGGCCGGCAACGAATACCCAGGCGGCGATGACATCGACCATCGTCACCTTGCCGAGCGCTATCAGGAGCACCACCAGCGCGTAGAATATTGCCGGCAACTCGAACTGGTTGCCGAGATTGCGGGTGATGCGCGCGACCTCGAGCGGTTCTTCTCGGCCGAGCACGAAGCAGGAATAGTCGATCTCGCCGCGTCGACGGCACGGGCGCGCGCAAAGGTGAGCCACGCGTAGAGCATGAAGACCCAGCTGATATGGGCGAGCATCGGCCAGAGGATGCAGCTACATGGTGCTCCTTCCTGACCCGCATCCTAGGTCCGCGGAGCGACCCTCGCCGGATGCAACGGCCCAAACCGTGGACCCTTCGTGGCTCGCGGCGCTGGCGCCTCAGGCTGATCGGCGCAAAGAGACGCGCATCGGCGTCCTCCCACTACACCCGGCTTGGATAATTCGGGCTTTCGCGCGTGATGGTCACGTCGTGCACGTGGCTTTCGCGCAGGCCCGCGCCGGAGATGCGCACGAACTTGGCCTTGTCGTGGAAATCCTCGATGTGCGCGCGCCGACATAGCCCATGGCGGCGCGCAGGCCGCCGGCAAGCTGGTGCAGCACGGTCGCGGCCGCGCCCTTGTACGGCACCTGCCCTTCGACGCCTTCCGGCACGAGCTTCAGCGAATCCTTGATGTCCTGCTGGAAGTAGCGGTCGGCCGAGCCGCGCGCCATGGCGCCGACCGAGCCCATGCCGCGATAGGTCTTGTAGGAGCGGCCCTGATAGATAAACACCTCGCCCGGCGTCTCGTCGGTGCCGGCGAGCAGCGAGCCGACCATGGCGCAGTCGGCGCCGGCGGCGATCGCCTTGGCGAGGTCGCCGGAATATTTGATGCCGCCGTCGGCGATCACCGGCGTGCCGGTTGCCGCGCGGCCTCGACCGCATCCATGATGGCGGTGAGCTGCGGCACGCCGACGCCGGCGACGATCCGCGTGGTGCAGATCGAGCCCGGGCCGATGCCGACCTTGATGGCGTCGGCGCCGGCATCGATCAGCGCCTTGGCGCCTTCGGCGGTGGCGACGTTGCCGGCCACCACCTGCACTGCATTGGAGAGCTTCTTGATGCGCCCGACCGCGTCGAGCACCAGCCTGCGAATGGCCGTGCGCGGTGTCGACCACGACCAGGTCGACGCCGGCTTCGATCAGCCGCTCGGTGCGCTCATGGCCCTTGTCGCCGACGGTGGTGGCGGCGGCGACGCGCAGGCGGCCCTGCTCGTCCTTGCAGGCATTCGGATTGGCGACCGCCTTCTCGATGTCCTTCACGGTGATCAGGCCGACGCAGCGATACTGGTCGTCGACCACCAGGAGTTTTTCGATGCGGTGCTGGTGCAGGAGGCGCTTGGCCTCGTCCTGATCGACGCCCTCGCGCACCGTGATCAGCTTGTCCTTGGTCATCAGCTCGGAGACCTGTCTGGCGCGCGATCGGTGGCAAAGCGCACGTCGCGGTTGGTGAGGATGCCGACGAGCTTGCCGGCCTTGCCGTTGCCGCCGCCCTCGACCACCGGAATGCCGGAGATGCGGTGCGCCTTCATCAGCTCGAGCGCGTCGGCGAGCGTGGCGCCGGGATGGATGGTGAGCGGGTTCACCACCATGCCGGATTCGAATTTTTTCACCTGCCGGACCTGCGCGGCCTGCTCGTCCGGCTCGAGATTGCGGTGGATCACGCCGATGCCGCCGGCCTGCGCCATGGCGATCGCCATCTCGGCCTCGGTCACCGTGTCCATGGCGGAGGCGATGATCGGGATGTTGAGCGGGATCTCGCGGGTGATGCGGGTGCGGATGTCGGCGTCGGACGGCAGGATGTCCGACAGGCCCGGCTTGATCAGCACGTCGTCGAAGGTCAGCGCCTCGCGCAGGGGTCCGTCGGGGATTTGCGGCCATAGCCAACTCCAGCCTGCCCGCCGTGCGGGCCTAATGCCGTCGATGGCCGGTAGTGAAGTGGCGGCCTGCGGCGAAACGGATGGTTTCGCGCGAAATCGACGGCCCGTTTTGGGTTGGCGACGGTGGATAGCACACTGGTCCCGCCGGCGCAAAGCGGTTGCGAGCCTGGACGGACAGCCGTCTGCAGGCGCGTCTGACGCCGGTGACGCAACAGGCTCTCGAGGATCGCGCCGGACTGCCGAGCCTAGCGCCGCCAGCCGGGCGGCGGGCCGTGCTTCTCGATGGCGTCCACGAGCTCCCGGTGCTTGCGGTCCTCGCGCTTCATGTAGATCGCGAGCACGCCATGCGGCCGACGGGACGACCCAGAAGCACCGGAAAGAAGAAGCCCAGGATGATGCAGGGCACGATCATGGCCAGGTTGAAGATGGCCGAGAACGGCTGCCCGTTCAGCAGCAGGGCCACTGGCGGCACGAAGATCGCGAGGATGTAGATCATCGAAGGACCTCCTCGGTGCCGGCTTCCATGGCTGGCGGCGGCGCAATGACATAGTGATGCTTTCCGCCGTCGCAATGCCCGTTGCCCTTGCCCGACCGATTTCTGTTACGCTTCGGCCTCCCCGCTCCTCCTGCCAAAGTTCCCGCCCATGCTCTCCAACAAAATCGTGCCGCTGATCGTGGCGGTCGCCTTGTTCATGGAGAACATGGACTCCACCGTGATCGCCACCTCGCTGCCGGCGATCGCCGCCGACATCGGCACCGAGCCGCTCGAGCTCAAGCTCGCGATCACCGTCCTACCTGCTGTCGCTGGCGGTGTTCCTGCCGGTGAGCGGCTGGACCGCCGACCGCTTCGGCGCCCGCACCGTGTTCCGCCTCGCCATCGTGGTCTTCATCGCCGGCTCGATCGGCTGCGCGCTGTCGGGCTCGCTCACCGAGTTCGTGATCGCGCGCATGGTGGAGGGCATGGGCGGCGCCATGATGACGCCGGTCGGCCGGCTGATCCTGGTGCGCACCGTCGACAAGCGCGAGCTCGTGGTGGCGATGATCTGGGTCACCATCCCGGCGCTGCTCGGGCCGCTGATCGGGCCGGTGCTGGGCGGCTTCCTCACCACCTATGTCTCCTGGCACTGGATCTTCATCATCAACGTGCCGATGGGACTCGCCGGCATCGTGCTGGCGACGATCTACATCGAGGACGTCAAGGCGGAGGATCCCGACCCGTTCGACGCCCGCGGCGTCGTCCTCGCCGGCGTCGCCATCGCCGGCCTTGCCTTCGGCGGCTCGGTGCTGGGGCTCGGTTTCCTGCCGACCGGCATCGTCATCGCGCTGCTCGCGGTCGGCGCCGCCGCTGCCGTCGCCTATGTGCTGCATGCCCGCAAGCACGCCGGCGCCGATCCTCGACCTCTCGCTGCTGCGGTTTCCGACGCTGCGCGCCGCCGTGGTCGGCGGCTTCGCTCTACCGGCTCGGCATCGGCTGCCATGCCGTTTCTGCTGCCGCTGTTCCTCCAGCTCGGATTCGGGCTGACCGCCTTCCAGTCCGGGCCTGATCACCGTCGCCAATGCGTTCGGCGCGCTTGGCATGAAGACCATCATCCCGATCGTCCTGCGCCCATTCGGCTTCCGCATCGGCGCTGGCGGTCAATGCCGTGATCAGCTCCGCCATGGTTGCGGCCTGCGCGACGTTCACGCCGGGCACGCCATTCGCCTGGATCGTGGCGATCCTGCTGATCGGCGGCTTCTTCCGCTCGCTGCAATACACGAGCCTCAACACCATCGCCTATGCCGACATCGACTCCCGCTACATGAGCCGCGCGACCTCGCTGGTCGCGGTGGCGCAGCAATTGTCGTTGTCGTTCGGCGTGGCGCTCGGCGCGTCGCTGGTCGAGCTGACGCATGGCTCCGCGGCGCGGACGAGATCGCGGCCGCCGACTTCCAGCCGGCCTGGATCATCATCGGCGCTGATCTCGGCGATGACCTTCTTCCTGTTCTGGCGGCTGCCGCTCGATGCCGGGGCCGAGGTGGCGCGCCGCCCAACGGCGGCGACTCGGGGCCGACCGACCCGAGCGACCAGAAGCAGGGCTAGGGATCTCGAATCCGATTTTTACGGTCGGCGGTTTAATGCGGCGTTCGAGGTTCTGCGCACTCGAAGCGGTCTCGTGGTCAGAACGTTATCTCGATCCAGCTCGCGTCTACGATCACCACTTCAGCGGGATACCAGTAATAATACTCGTAAAAGCGATCATCGAACACCCACGGCATGATAGTAAACATCGGCTTGCGCGAGTTGAACGGCTTCCCCGTTTGCAGCGAGTTGCAGTCGCGGAAGATCGATCGCGACAATTTACTTGCGTGACTTAACTTTGCGCGTGGCGAGGTTGCCCTTCTGCGGATGACTGGCCGACATCGCGGTGACCTTGCCGTTATTGATATCCACCGAGACCGTCGCCTGGCCGGCCTTATCGATTTGGTGCCGCCCGTTTTCCTTCAGTTTTCCTTTCGCAAGGCCGTGCCCGCTTTTATGGTGTTGCTGCTTCTTCTTAGCGGCGGGTTCTGCAACGGCGTTGGAGATCGCGGCGACGGAAACCAACAAGCCTAGGGTTGCGCGGCGGGTGAGCATGAGGAGTTCTCCTTCTTGAGAAGCAGAGTTAGGGCGCTGAGCGCCGAGTTCGACTGTTCCTTTCCCGGTCGCTACCCATGCCACGCCAATGTCGTCGCCATTCCGGCTGGAATACGTCTCAAATTCGACAAATCGCGTGCCTGCTGTTCCGCCGCTGATGCAACCTGATTGCGACGCGGCATCGTCGTTGTGAAACCTAAGGTCGTGGCGACGTCTAACCGCGACAGTGGCGCTGTCTTACCGGCCGACGCTGTGGCAGAATGACCGCGGAAGCCCGGGGAGTTTGCAATGTGCGAGCATGCGATGATCAAGACGTGCTGCGTGTCATTTGCATCGGCGTCGCCATCTTGGGTTCGGCGGCCGCGTCCGCGCAGGATTTTCCGTCGAAGCCGATCCGGCTGATCGTTCCGTTCCCGCCCGGCGGCCCGAACGACCGATCGCCCGCGTCGTCGGTCAGAAGATGTCGGAGCTCCTCAAGCAGCAGGTCGTCATCGACAACCGCGGCGGCGCCGGCGGCGCGCTCGGCACCGACGTGGTCGCGAAGGCGGCGCCCGACGGCTACACCATCGCGATCACCACCGCCGGCGCGCTCGCGATCAGCATGGCGCTGCAGGAGAAGCTGCCCTACGACACGCTCAAGCATCTCAAGCCGGTGACGCTGGTGGCGAAGGTGCCCGAATTGCTGGTGGCGGCCACCAGCCTTCCCGCCAACAATCTCAACGAGCTGATCGCGCTCGCCCGCGCCAAGCCCGGCACGCTCAACTATGCATCGTCGGGACCCGGCAGCATGCCGCATCTCGCCGGCGAGCTGCTGAAGGTCGCCGCCAAGATCGACATCGTCCACGTCCCCTACAAGGGCGCGGCGCCGGCGGTGAACGACCTGCTCGGGCAGCAGGTGCAGATGGCGTTCTTCGATTTGCCGGTGCTGCTGCCGCAGGTGCAGGCTGGCAAGCTCAAGGCCATCGTGGTCGGCAGCCGCGAACGCGCGCCGAGCCTCAAGGACGTGCCCACCACCGCGGAGCTTGGCTATCCGCAGGTCGAGGCGGACAACTGGTACGGCATGGTGGCGCCGATCGCGACGCCGCCCGCGGTCGTCGCGCGGCTGCATCAGGCGACGCTCGAGGCGCTGCGCGACCCCGGCGTGCAGGAGAAATTGTCGAGCCAGGGCCTGAGCCTGGTCGGCGACACCTCCGAACAGTTCGCCGCCTATATCCGCAGCGAAATCGAAAAGTGGGGCAAGGTCGGGAAGTCCGCGGGACTGATCGCAAACTAGATCGTTTTCCAGTTGGGCTAACTCTTCCGCTCGTCCCCGCGCAAGCAGCGACCCAGTCTACGGCGCGCAGCCGTTCTTGAGAAGAAAGGACGGATTGGCGGGATTAAAAACGCTTGCGACATCCTCATCGCCGGCGCCGTCCTTGTCGCGGAGCAGCCGGAGCAAGAAGTCTGCCCCGCTTTCAGCCCGCCAATCCTTGGCCGCATGTCGCAACACTTCGAGGGCCGGGATGTCCTGCGGACCGATATGCTCGCCGCAGTAGGTGCGCCGAACGCTTTCGAGGCTGACGCGCCAGCCAGGAGCAATGATGGCGTGGCCCAGCCAGCTCCACTGCATCTCCTGTTCCAACCGTCGGCAAATGCTTTGTGCACGCGCATCAGGAATCGCGGCGCATTGGAGATCGCGCGAGCGCGTGCCATTCGCCGGCCAGAAGCCGTAAACGACAAGGCCAATAAGCACTGCAGCGATCGAAAAGGCAGCGCTTCGTTTCGACATGCCCTTTTTCAAACCGTCGACCGAAATTGTCTTGCGTCTGAAGCTATCTCGAAACCTGCATCTTATTGCGGCTTAAATCGCCGAAACCCGGTCGCCAGCAGATAGAGCTCCGCCGAGTCCGCGCGGCTCGCCGCCGGCTTGACGTGCTTGACGCTGGAAAAATCGCGCTTGAGCTGCGCCAGCAGCGCCGCCTCGGTGCCACCCTGCAGCACCTTGCACAGGAACGCGCCGCCGGGCGCGAGCACCTCGCCGGCGAAGTCGGCCGCGGCCTCGGCCAGCGCCATGATGCGCAGATGATCGGTCTTGCGATGGCCGGTGGCGTTCGCCGCCATGTCGGAGAGCACGATATCGGCCTCGCCGCCGAGCATGCCCTTGAGCTTGTCGGGCGCCGCAGCGTCGAGAAAATCGAGCTGCACGAAATCGACGCCGGGAATCGCCGCCCATGTCGAGCAGGTCGATGGCGACCACGCGGCCCCTGCCCTCCGCCGCGCCGACGCGCTTGGCCGCGACCTGGCTCCAGCCACCGGGCGCGGCGCCGAGATCGACGACGCGCATGCCCGGCCTTGAACAGCCGGTGCTTGTCGTCGATCTCGATCAGCTTGTAGGCGGCGCGCGAGCGAAAACCTTCGCGCTTGGCGCGCGCGACATAGGGATCGTTGAGCTGGCGTTCGAGCCAGAGCGTCGACGAATGCGAGCGTTTCTTGCCGGTCTTCACCCGCGTCTTGAGATCGCGCCCGCCGCCGGGCGTCCGTCACGGCGTGCGCTCCGCTGGCGCCCGAGCATGCCCCACACGCCGTCCGCGCGCATCATCTGCACCAGCATGCCCTCGCGCAGCCCGCGGTCGGCGACGCGCAGCCGCCGGCACGGGAATTCGCGCCGGATCGCATCCAGGATGGCGCAACCGGCGAGCACGAGATCGGCGCGCTCGGCGCCGATGCAGGCATTAGCGACGCGCTCCTCGTAGCTCATGGCGATCAGCCGATCGACCACCACGTCGCCTGCGCGTCGGTCATCCAGCAGCCGTCGACGCGGCGGCGGTCGTAGCGCTTGAGATCGAGATGCACGCCGGCAATGGTGGTCACGGTGCCAGAGGTGCCGAGCAGATGCATGCGGTCGACCGCCGGAAAATCGTTGGCGGCGACGAACGGCGCGAGATGGACCGCCACTTCGCTCACCATGGCCTCGTAGACCGTCGCGCGTGACATCGTGCCCGCCATGGCGCTCGGCCAGCGTCACGACGCCCACCGGCATCGAGGCCCAGGCCTTGATCTCCGGCAGCGGCGGTCCGCGCCGGCACGGCGTCGAACGGCCAAGCCGCACCAGTTCGGAGGAGCCGCCGCCGATGTCGAACAGGATCACGCCCTCGGCGTCGGGATCCATCAGCGGCGTGCATCCGGTGGCGGCCAGCTCCGCCTCGGTCTCGCGATCGACGATCTCGAGTTCGAGCCCGACTTCCTCCGCGATGCGGGCGCGGAACTCGCCGCCATTCGCCGCGGTCCGGCAGGCTTCGGTGGCGATCAGCCGCGCGCGCGTGACCCCGCGGCTCTTCATCTTGTCGCGGCAGATGCCGAGCGCCTCGACCGCGCGCGTCGATGGCGGCGTCGCTGATGCGACCGGACGCGGAAATCGCCCTCGCCCAGGCGGATGATGCGGGAGAACGCGTCGATGACCCGGAAGCAGTCGCCGGTCGGGCGCGCGACCAGCAGGCGGCAATTGTTGGTGCCGAGATCGAGCGCGGCATAGGTCGCGCGGCCCTCGCCGGGAGGACCGTCGCGATACCCGGAGCCATAAGGTGACCGCCGACCCCACGGAGACCGCCGCGGCGGTTTCCGGTCATGCGCGGAGTCGAGGCCCCCGGTTTCCCGGACCTCGTCACCCATCAAAAGCCTTCCTGCCGCCCAGAGCCTCGGGCTCGATGTGGCGACTTATGTCCAAAGCCAAAATCGGGACGAGTGTAACAGCGCGCCGCCTTCGCGCAACAGATGCACGCCGGGCGCATAGCTAGGGCACAAGTCCTTGTCGGCACGGGCTTTGTCCTCTATCTCAAGGCGACCCCGCAGTTGCTTTTCCCCGCCATTCGGGCCTGTTCTTTGCCGCCGGTCGAGGGCGCTTGATGACCATGCCGAGAACTGACACCGACCGCTGGTCGGTCACCAAATTCGCCATCGGCCAGCCGGTGCTGCGCAGCGAGGACCCCAAACTGGTGCGCGGCGAAGGCCGCTTTACCGACGATGTCAGCGTCGCCGGCCAGGCCTACGCGGTGATCGTGCGCAGCCGGCACGCTCATGGGGTCATCCGCAAGATCGACACCGAAGCGGCGCGCAAGATGAAGGGCGTGCTCGGCGTCTACACCGGCGCCGATCTCGCCGCCGCCGGCTACGGCACCCTCAAATGCATCGTGCCGTTCAAGAACCGCGACGGCAGCGAGATGAAGAAGCCGCCCCGCCCCGCGCTCGCCACCGACAAGGTGCGCTTCGTCGGCGATCCGGTCGCGTTCGTAGTGGCGGAGACGCTCAACCAGGCGAAGGACGCCGCCGAAGCGGTCGAGGTCGACATCGAGCCGCTGCCGGCCGTCACCGATCCCGAGCAGGCGGTGCGCGCGGACGCGCCGCAGCTCTATGACGACGTGCCCGGCAATATCGCGCTCGACTACCACTATGGCGATGCCGATGCGGTCAACGCCGCGTTCGCCAAGGCGGCACATGTCACCCGCCTCAAGATCGTGAACAACCGCGTGGTGGTGAACGCTATGGAGCCGCGCGCCGCGGTCGGCGTCTACCAGAACGGACGCTTCACGCTCCATAGCTGTTCGCAGGGCGTTTTCGGCATGAAAGGCAACATCGCCGCCCTGCTCAATGTCGAGCCCAAGCAGGTGCGCGTTTTGACCGGCAATGTCGGCGGCTCCTTCGGCATGAAGGCCGCACCCTACCCGGAATATCTCTGCGTGCTGCACGCGGCGCGCGCGCTCGGCCGTCCGGTCAAGTGGACCGACGAGCGGTCCGGCAGCTTCGTCTCCGACAGCCACGGCCGCGACCATCGCGTGAACGCCGAACTCGCGCTCGACGCCGAGGGGCATTTTCTCGCGGTGCGGCTAACCAATTTCGGCAACATGGGCGCGTTCCTCGCCAATGTCGGGCCGATGCCCTCGACCCAGAATGCGGTCAAGAACGTGCAGAGCGTCTACCGCACGCCGCTGATCGAGGTCTCGACCAAATGCGTGTTCACCAACTCGACGCATGTCTCGGCCTATCGCGGCGCCGGCCGGCCCGAAGGCAACTACTACATGGAGCGGCTGGTCGACACCGCCGCGGCCGAGATGGAAATCGACCGGCTGGAGCTGCGCCGCCGCAACTACATCCGCCCGCGTGAACTTCCGCACAAGACCGGCTCAGGCATGGAATACGACAGCGGCGAGTTCGCCGTGGTGATGCGCAAGGCCGTTGACGCCGCCGATGTCAAGGGATTCCGCCAGCGCAAGCGTCAGAGCCGCAAGCAAGGCAAGCTGCGTGGGCTCGGCATCGGCTCCTTCCTGGAAGTGACCGCGCCGCCGTCGAAGGAGATGGGCGGCATCACCTTCGAGGCCGACGGCACGGTGACGATCACCACCGGCACGATGGATTTCGGCATGGGTCATGCCACGCCGTTCGCGCAGGTGCTGAGCGCCCGGCTCGGCATCCCGTTTGAGAAGATCCGCCTGGTGCAGGGCGACAGCGATCAGCTTGTCACCGGCGGCGGTTCGGGCGGCTCGAAATCGATCATGTCGACCGGCACCGCGCTGGTGGAAGCCGCGGCGAAGGTGATCGACCAGGGCAAGCAGATCGCGTCGCACCTGCTGGAGGCGTCCGCCGCCGACATGGAGTTCAAGGACGGCCGCTTCACCATCGCCGGCACCGACCGGACGATCGGCATCATGGAGCTCGCGCAGAAGGCCAAATCCGGCATCAACCTGCCGGAGGGCATCCCAACCTCGCTCGACGTGAAGCACGTCAGCGACGGCGCCGCCGCCACCTTCCCCAATGGCTGCCACGTCGCCGAGGTCGAGCTTGATCCGGCCACCGGCGTGATCCAGGTTGTGAAGTACACCTGCGTCAACGATTTCGGCACCATCATCAATCCGATGATCGTCGACGGCCAGTTGCACGGCGGCGTCGTCCAGGGCATCGGCCAGACGCTCATGGAGATGACCGCCTACGATTCCGAGGGACAGCTCCTCACCGGCTCCTACATGGACTACGCGCTGCCGCGCGCGGTCGATGCGCCCGACTTTGACGTGTCGAGCCATCCGGTGCCGACCAAGACCAATCCGCTCGGCGTCAAGGGTTGCGGCGAAGCTGGCTGCGCCGGATCGCTGACCTCGATCATGAATGCGGTCACCGACGCGCTGTCCGACTACGGCATCCGCCACATCGACATGCCGGCGACCCCTTATCGGGTCTGGCAGGCGATCCAGGCGGCCGGCGGAGCGCGGCCGGCGTGACGCTGATGCCCGAGTCAAATCGTTGCGGCAAACTCGGTCTCACCCTCCCCTGGAGGGGGAGGGTCGACCGCCGGAATGAGCGCAGCGAGTGAAGGTGGTCGGGGTGGGGTGAAGCGAAGCGCAAAGTTCACCCCACCCCGCTCGCTTCGCTCGCGACCCTCCCCCTCCAGGGGAGGGTGGAACCGAGCTCGCGGCACCAAAAAGATAGACAAGAAAACAAGAGATGAGGAAATGACCCAGGTTGCCGAACTGCCCCTGCCCTCCACGTCGCGGTCCGCGGAGACGCGTCTCGTCTATAGCGTCTGCTTCGCGCATTTCGTCAGCCACTATTACATGCTGCTGCTCGCGCCGCTGTTCATCTTCGTGCGCGAAGACTACGGCGTGAGCTACACCGAGCTCGGCCTTGCGCTCACCGCCTTTCATGTCGTCTCCACGGTCTTGCAGACGCCGGTCGGCTTCCTGGTCGACCGCTGGAACGCGCGCTACATGCTGGGCGCGGGTCTTCTGATCGGCGCAGGCGCGTTCGCCATCGCAGGTCTGGTCAATTCGTTCTGGGTGTTCGTCGCGATGTTCGCGGTCGCGGGCCTCGGCAACACCGTCTACCACCCGGCCGACTACGCGCTGCTGGGACGGCATGTTCCGATCGAACGCGCGGGACGCGTGTTCTCCTACCACACCTTCGCCGGCATGCTCGGCAACGCGGCGGCGCCGGCGACGCTCGTTTATCTCTACGCCATCATGGGATGGCGCGGCGCATTCCTGTGCGCGGCGGCGCTTGGGGTGGTGGCCGCCATCATCGTCTTCATGACCAGCGAACCGTCGGAGCCGGCCAAGCCTGCCGTCAAGAAGAAAAGCGAACCGGCCGACACGCCGGCGGACGGTTGGAAACTCCTGCTGTCGGCACCGATCCTTGCCAATCTCGTGTTCTTCGTTCTGCTGTCGATGTCGGGCGGCGGCCTCTACAACTATCTCGTGGTGACGCTCGGCGCGCTGCACGGTACGTCGGTCACGGTGGCGAACACCGCGCTCACCGGGCTGCTGACCATGAGCGCGGTCGGCGTCCTCGTCGGCGGCATGCTGACCGGTTTCACCTCGCGTTATGGGCTGATCACGACCATCGGCCTGATGTGCACCGCGACCGCCTGCGTGCTGGTCGGGCTGATCGACTTCCCCGCCCTGGTCCTGATTGCGCTGATGTCGAGCGTCGGCTTCTTCGCCGGGCTGACCATGCCCTCGCGCGACATGATCGTGCGCGCGGTGACGCCGCGCGGCGCCTATGGCCGGGTGTTCGGCTTCGTGACCACGGGCTTTCACCTCGCCGGCATCGTGTCCCCGATCGTCTTCGGACAAATGCTCGACCGCGGTTATCCGCGCGAGATCTTCTTCTTCATGGCGTTCTGTGCGCTGCTTTCGATCGCCACGGTCACCTATTCAACCACCCGCAAGCCGGCGAGCTGAACGCAGCCATCGGACGCAACGCTTCACGCGGCGCGAATGTTCCAACGCGCCAAAGAGCGCTGCCTGCCTTTGCCTTATAGGCATTTTGCGAATCAGCCGGAACTTGCCCGCGCATCGCTGCGGAACACATCCGCGATTAAGTAGTTATGTCGGCTAGGCAACAGACGTTAGGAGATTTCAATGGCTGACAAGGAAATTCGTGAAATCCACACATCGAGTGGCGGCGACGGCGGCGCCACCGGAATGATCGTCGGGATCGTTCTGGTCGCTGCGCTCGTCATCGGCGGCTTCTTTTTCTGGAATTACGCCGGCAACAACCGCACCGCGAGCGGCCCGTCCGTAACCATCAACGCCCCGACCACCGGCCAGGGTGGCGGCGGTGGCGGCGGCATGGGTGGCGGCGCCAGCAAGTAACCCTCCAATTGAAAGCCCCGGCTTGCCGCCGGGGCTTTCAACTCCCCAATTTCGGAAACCACGCTATGACTCACCCGGTAGGCGAGCGCGTCGCACGCGTATCTGACGATGGACGAGAGACGGCGGCCTGGAGCGCGCTCGCCTTCGGCATCCTGTTTGTTTGTGCTTTTGCGCTTCGCGTCATTGCCGATCTCTAGCCGCATGACCCGTCGATGGTCGCGAGGTCGTGCTCATCGGTCGGAGCGGGATTCGGGCGCGAGCGGTATCTCTGTCGCGAGCCGCACCGGCGTTGTCCAGCAATCGCCGAAGCTGCCGCATGCAGCGGGCCGGATTGCGGTCGGGATCATAGTCGTCAATGACGGTGAGCGCCTCCTGGAGCGCGTGCACAATGAGCTCCAGATCTTTCGCCGACATGTCAGCGCGTCGCTCCGTGTCGAATCGTGCGTGTGTCATTGACGGCCGCTTTAATCCCAGCCCGTTACTTTGATCTTAAGCTCGGTCGCTGCTCATAACGTACTTGATGTCGTTCGAGTGCATTTTTCTGCATGTGACGCAGGAGCGCCGGTAACGGCGTACGTCCGGCAGTAAGATAGTAGCGATCAAGGCATTTAGTCAGTCGTCCCCGCATCAGCCCATTCCATGAGACTAACCGGTCGACGCCGCTCGATGCACCCATCGAGCGCCGCGTTGGTTATTGCGCCGTTGCGGATTGCAAAAATCTTTGCGGCGCAACCGCCACAAAAAATCCCCGGCTTTGACCGGGGCCTTTCCATTCGTCGGTCGTCGCCCGGGCGCGCCCTCGCGACGCGCTCTGCGTTGCGCCTAACGCCGGCGCCAACGCATTTGAGCCGGTTATTGAGCCGAGAGGTGACCGGTTTACCAGCGACCGGCGCCGCCGCCCCAGCCCCAGGTGCCGCCGTCCCAGTTGTCCCGGCGCGGATTGTTCGACTGGCGGCCGCCGCGATAGTTCGGGTTGGTCGTGCAGAATCCGCCGGCGCCCCGGGCGCTGAACTCGCACTGCGCGCGGTTGTGGTAGGAACAATCCCAGCTGCCGCGGCCCTGCACGCCGTCGCGGATGCACCATGGGTTACGGCCGCTGCTGACCTGGGCCTCCGCCGTCAGGACTTCGAATACGGTGACTGCCGCCACCAGCGCGAGACCTCCGAGAATGATGCGACGCATTCGATTCTCCTCAAAAGTGTGAACGGGCAACATCCTTGCGCCCGCGACCGTTCCGAGCATCCCGATCAATTCGCGTCAGGACCTGCGAGGGCGGAACGTCGAAAGGGTAGCGAAGCGGCGACGAGCCGGTTATATGGAAACGCTCGGCCCCCAAGCGATTGCCCGGAAGGCCGGAAAGATGGCGTTGCGATGACGGCTAAGGGTCTCGACGATTTTGTCTAAACTCTTGCGTTAAAAGGGTTTTGGGGAATAGTTCAACGGTAGAACAGCGGACTCTGACTCCGTTAATCTAGGTTCGAATCCTAGTTCCCCAGCCATCTCCAACACGCCCCGCGAATTCTTCAAACCCGGAGTGCGCCCGCGGCGCTAAGGACGCGAGCAGAAATAGCCTTCACGGCCGTTCTGCGGTACTGTTTGTTTGTACGAGTTGCGTCATGGTGCATCCGGGCTTCGAAAGCGATGCGAGCTTTTTTGAAATCGTCGCCGGTCGAGCCAAGAACCCAGGCGATCGGGAGGAACTGCTGAAGGTGGCGGTCACGTATCGGGAGTTGGCCAAGACCGAACAGCCGCTTCCGTTCGGATGCTCGCGGGCCGATTTCTGGAGCAAGCGGGCGGAGAAATGCCGAACCCTCGCCGACACGTTCAAGAGCACCGCTTGCCGGGATCAACTCAGGCGACTCGCCGAGACCTATGAGTACATGGCGTCCTTACGCGACTAGCCGGACTGAAGCTTTCAAACAGCCCCCCTGATTTTGCCTGTCCCACACGGCGCGAATAGCCCTGTGGACGTCGTGGGGAACTTTTAGGTTCCATGCGAATTATGAACGCGAAAGGTGTTTTTGAGGTCGACCATGATACCCGGCATGATCAAGCTCACCGAAAAGATGTTGCGGGACGCCGAGGAGATGCGAGCGTTCTATCGAAGCGTGGGGATCAGTGTGACCACGATCGAACGGGCGGTCGAAGCCAAGTTCAAGCCGCCCTCGTCGGAAAAAAGAGGGACGTGGCACCGACGAAAGAAGCGTGCCTCACCGTCCGCCGCGTAAGAGCGAACGACAGCGTCATCTCCGCTGGATGGTTGACGCGTCCCGTTCATTCTCCGTGATCACGAGCGGCGGGAAGGCGACATAAGCTTTCATGTTCGGGTATGCGTTATTCATGACAACGTCGATGCCGACATTTGTGATGCGACGATTGATTCCCGGGAAATAGATTTCTGCCGCACGGATTGGAAAGCATATCGACTTCAGCACCTGCGCGCCGCGTGGCGAAATCGAATAGCAGGGAATCCCGAAAGCGCGCAGCAGCGTCAGGGGGCGCGGGACGATGTCCTGCTTTCTGAATACCTCGATGCCGGCCACCATCGAAGCCTGGTCGAAATTGCACAAGCACGCCGACACGCCAGGAATGAGATCAATCAACAGATTTGCGTCGAAATTCCAACCCCATAGGATGAAATCCCAGTATGCGGGGAGCGTTTCGATCAGCGATTGCGACGACTGCACGTAGTTGATGTTAAAAATCGCGTCGTCCTCGCAAATTGTGATGCTTTTCTGTTCGTCGATCGCCTTAGTCCACAGCGCTACGTGGGACAGTGCTGCACCAATCGCGCCGGGGGTGTAATGAGTTGTTGCCAAGATCCGGTCGATCGTTCCGTCAGCGATCAGCGATGCAATGTCCTGCTTGCGCCCGTCGACGGCTGGAAAGCGGATTACATTTACAAGATGGGCGTTGACCGCTTGAAATCTCGAAAGGCGCTCCGCGCTCCGGTCGAGATTGATCAGATGAATGAACATCGGTCGGCGCTGTCCTTGCCGAATTGAATAAGCAATCCGCCACGTTTTGGCAACGAGCAATGCCCGGGGGGATGCGACACGTTATGACGGCGAGTGGGATGCGGCTCGGCGCAACACTGCCGTGGAATCCAAGCTGCTTCCGAGATCGCCTAAGACTTGGGCCACAATCCCCGTCACCTCTTCACCAGCACCGGCAATGGCGGCGCGCTGCCGTCCGGAATCCCGACCCGCCCCGCGATCAGCACCGACGACACCATCACATAGAAGCCGGCGACCGCGATCAGGTCGATGGTCGGCTGCTCGCCGAGGATTGTCTTCGCCCGCTCGAAGGTTGCGTCGGTGAGATTGCGGTCGCGCAACAGTTCGATGCAGACGTCATAGACGACCACCTCGTCCTCCTTCATGGCGGCCGGCTGCAGGCCGTTGCGGATCGCCTCGGCCACCTCGGGCGAAACGCCCGCGCGCATCGCGATCGGGTAATGCGCCCACCATTCGTATTGCGCGTCCCACAGCCGCGCCTCGATCAGGATCGCAAGCTCGTTGAGCCGATGCGGCAGCGAGGTCTCGAACCGCAGATAGTCGGTCATGCCGAGATAACGCTCGGCCAGCACCGGGCTGCGCAACAGGATGCTGTAGGGCCCGCCCAGGCCGGCGCTGGACACTTTCATGATCCGCTCGGCGACGCGCTTCTGCTGGTCGTTCAGCTGCTCCATCGTGACCTTCGAGAAGCGCGGCTGGTTGGGCTCACTCATTGGAATCGTCCTCCCGGTGATTTTGACCGGGACACCTTAGCATCGGCTGGAACGCCTGCATCGGGTTTGCGATAGTGGTCTCCTCCGGCGCTTTGGGAGTAAGGTTCGCAGCCATGAACGCGCGCCGACCGATCGACAGCGAACCATTGCGCCAACGGATCGGCGCGCTGGCGCTCGTTGCCGCCGGCCTGGTCGTCATCTGGCGCAGCATCGCGGACCTGCCGTTCGGGACCATCGA
The DNA here is from genome assembly GCA_963720385.1 of uncultured Alphaproteobacteria bacterium. Taxonomy (GTDB): domain Bacteria; phylum Pseudomonadota; class Alphaproteobacteria; order Rhizobiales; family Xanthobacteraceae; genus VAZQ01. The sequence goes on from CAVRFL010000012.1 coordinate 17,126, forward strand.
CAATCCGGGACCGGGGATCATGCCGCTCGCGCTCGCGGTCCTGCTGGTCGTATTCGCACTCTGGAGCATGGCGGGCGGCGCACCGAGCCTCGTCGACGGCGCCGATGCCGATGCCGATGCCGATGAAGTGGCCGCAGAACCCGGCGCGGCGCGTCACGCCGCCTTCGTCATTGCGGGTACCATGGCAGCCGCGCTCGCGTTCGGCTTTCTCGGCTATCGATTGACCGTGCTCGGCCTGCTCCTGTTCTATCTCGGCGCCGTCGAGCGCAAGCCGTTCATCGCCGTGTTGCTGGTGAGCTTCGGCATCGCGTTCGGAAGCCATGCCCTGTTTGTCCACGTCTTGAAGGTCTCGCTCCCGAGCGGACCGTGGGGACTCTGACGGCACTAGCGTGGCGGAGTTGACGTTCCTACCGGTATTGCGGCGAGTCCATTGTAGGAACGTCAAATCCAAAGCCACACTAAATTCATAGAGTTGCTAGTGTCCCTTTGGTTCCGACGCTTGTAAACGTATGTGCGGCAAAGGGATACAAGCGTCGGAACCGGGACACTAGCGTGACCGCGACCCTGCAAAACCTGCTGCTCGGCTTTCAGGTGGTGCTCGACCCGTCGGTGCTCGTCTATGCGTTCCTCGGCTGCGTGATCGGCACGGTCGTGGGCGTGCTGCCGGGCCTTGGTCCGCTTGCCGGCATCAGTATCCTCCTGCCGATCAGCTTCGGCCTGCCGCCGACCACCGCCATCGTGCTCCTGGCCGGCATCTATTACGGCGCGATGTATGGCGGCTCGACCACCTCGATCCTGATGCGCATCCCGGGCGAGGCGGCATCGGTCGTCACCTGCATCGACGGCTACGAGATGACGCGGCAAGGGCGCGCCGGACCGGCGCTCGCGATCGCGGCGATCGGCTCGTTTGTCGCCGGCACGGTGAGCGTGATCGCGCTGATGCTGCTGGCGCCGCCGCTCGCGCGGTTCGCGCTCGCGTTCGGGCCGCCAGAGTATTTCGCGCTGTTGATGATGGGACTGCTGGTGCTCGCCTATATGAGCAGCGGACCGATACCGAAGACGCTGACCATGGCGGTGCTCGGGCTCTTGCTCGGCATGATTGGGATCGATCCGATGAGCGGTTACAACCGTTTCTCCGGCGGAGTCCACGAGCTCTCCGATGGGCTCGGCGTGCTGCCGCTGGCGGTCGGGCTGTTCGGCGTCTCCGAGATCATGCTCGCCTACGGCACGCGGGCGCTGCAACCGATGAAACCGCGTCTGTCCGAGCTGATCCCGTCGCGCGACGAAGCGCGCGCGTCGATCGGCCCGATCGGGCGCGGCACCGTGATCGGCTTCCTGATCGGGATCATTCCGGGCTCTGCGCATATCCTGTCGTCGTTCGTGTCCTATGCCGTCGAGAAGAAGCTGTCGGACCATCCCGAGCGGTTCGGCAAGGGCGCGGTCGAAGGCGTTGCCGGTCCGGAATCGGCGAACAACGCGGCCGCCTGCGGCGCCTTCGTGCCGATGCTGGCCCTCGGCGTGCCGCTCGGCCCGGTACAGGCGATCCTGATCGCGGTGCTGGTGGTTCACGGCATCGCCCCCGGGCCGCTGTTGATCACCCAGCAGCCGCAATTGTTCTGGGGCGTCATCGCCAGCATGTATATCGGGAATCTGGTGCTGCTGGTCCTCAACCTGCCGCTGGTAGGCCTGTTCGTGTCGCTGCTGCGGATTCCCTACAGCTATCTCTACCCGGTGATCCTGATCTGCTGCATCGTCGGCGTGTACACGGTGAACCAGAGCATGGTCGAGGTGGTGATCATGGCACTGGCCGGCGCCGCGGGGTATGGGTTGCGCCGGTTGCACTACGACGTGGCGCCGATCGTGCTCGGTTTCATTCTGTCGCCGATGCTTGAGATGGCGTTCCGGCAATCGCTGGCGATGTCGGGCGGAGACTATACAATCTTCCTGCAACGGCCGATCACGGTCGCATTGCTGATCGTCGGCGCTTTGCTCTTGACTGTCGGCCTGATCCCAGCGGTCATGCGCCGCCGGGCCCGCCTGAAGGAAGCTGCCGAGTGAACCGCCGGAGGGAGACGTTCATGCGCGTCGTCACGTTGGGACTTTTGATCCTCATGGCTCTCGCCGGCAGCCCGGCGCCGGCGCAGGACAAATTCCCGAGCAAGCCGGTCACCATTCTGCTCGGCTATCCGCCCGGAGGCTCGACCGACACCACAGCGCGGGCGCTGGCGCCGGTGCTCGAGCGCATCCTCGGCCAGCCGGTGGTGATCCAGAACCGCCCCGGCGCGGCCGCGCTGATCGGCACCATGCAGGTCGCCAATGCGACGCCTGACGGCTACACCGTCACGGTCGCTACCACGCAGCTCTCGCTCCTCCCCGCAGTCGATCAGGTGTTCGGGCGGCCGCCGAGCTTCACCCGCGAGCAGTTCGCGCCGATCGCGCTGGTCTCGGCCGATCCCTCCATGCTGTTCGTCAACGCCAGCCAGCCCTGGCAGACGTTCAAGGAATTGATCGACGACGCCAGGAAGCGGCCGGGCCAGATCGTCTACGCGTCCGGCGGGCTCTACGGCACCACCCATCTTGCGATCGAGATCGTGCTGAAGGCGACCGGCACGCGCATGCGCCATCTGCCGACCGCCGGCGGCGGCCCGGCGCTGACCGCGGTGCTCGGCAATCACGCCGGGCTTCTGGCCGCGCATCCCGCCGTCGGCGGCCCGCAGGCGCGCGCCGGCACGCTGCGCCCGATCGGCACCATGGGGACCAAGCGGGTCGCGGCCTTCCCCGACATCCCGACCTTGAAGGAGCTCGGCTACGACGCCCAGTACTACCAGTGGAACGGGCTGTTCACGCAAGCCAAGGTGCCGGAGCCGATTATCACCATCTGGCGCGCCGCGGTGGCCAAGGCGGTGAAGGACCTGGACTTCATCAGGGCCATGGAAAAGGTCGGCAGCGGCATCGACTATCTCGACCGCGATGAATTCCGCCCGTGGTGGGACGCCGACAGCCGCAAGACCGAGGACACCGTGCGCGCCATCGGCAAGGTGCAATAGCCGCCATGGCCGCAAAGCAGATTGGCCTCGCCATTGTCGGCTCCGGCCGGATCGGGACGCTGCGCGCGAAACTCGCGGCCGGTCATCCGGCGGTGGGATTCATCGCGGTGTCGGATGCCGACCCTGCCAAGGCGCGCAAGCTCGCCGAGGCCGTTGGCGCCAAGGTCCATTCCGGCGACAACGACGCGGTGATCGCGCGGCCGGAGGTCAACGCCGTCATCGTCTCCACCAGCGAGGGTGAACACCTCAAGCCGATCCTTGCCGCGCTCGAGCGCGGCCTGCCGGTGCTGGTCGAAAAGCCGATCGCGCTCACCCTCGACGATGCGGACCAGGTGCTGCGGGCGATCGACAAACGGGCCGCCAACGTCCGCGTCGCCTACAGCCGGCGTTACAAGGAGCGCTACCTGATCGCCAAGGAACAGATCGTCCAGGGCCGCATCGGGACGATCACCGGCGGCGTCGCGCGTGTGTTCAATTCGCGCTCGCAGGCGTTCGCGATCCTTGAGCGCAATCCCCGCGCCACGCCGGTGGTCGACGCGCTGACCTACTATGTCGACCTGATGAACTGGTTCTTCGAGGGCCGGCGCATTGTCGAGGTCTATGCACGCGGCCAGATGGGCGTTCTCAAACAGGCCGGACACGACGTTCCCGATGTGAGCTTTGCCGTGTTCACCTACGACGACGGCTCGATCGTCAATCTCGGCATCAGCTATGCCTTGCCGGAAAAATATCCGGCGCTCGGACATGCCGCGCGCGTCGAACTCATCGGCACCGAAGGCGTGATGCTGCTCGACGACGACCACACCGATCAATTGATGTACAGCGAGAAAGGCGTCCCGCACGTCTACCTGCCGGACCACACCGTCAACATGGTGTTCCTGCAGAGCGGCACGCCTGGTGACTGGGCGCTGGGCGACTTCTGGGGTCCGATCGCCAACGAGACGCGCGCCTGGCTCGATCATCTGGCGCTCGGCAAGCCCTGCGCGCTGGCGACGCCGCTTGAGGCGCGCGCCACGCTGGAGGCGACGCTGGCGATCGAATATTCGATGGCGACCTGCGGCCCGGTCACGCTCCCGCTCACCGACAAGAATTTTTTCGTCGCGCGTTGAGCGGCGGGCGGAGCCCTCACCCGGCCACGGCATTCCGCGGCAGTCCCGCCGGCGGTGGCGCCGGCAGGCCGGTGGCCTCGCTCCAGTAGCTCATGTCGTAGAATGCTTCGGTCGGCCTGTGTGGCGGCTTGTAGTAGCCAAGCTCGATGCGAAGCTCGATGTTCTTGCGAATCGATTCCGGATTCAGCATCGATTTCGGCACCACATAGGAGTAGTTGCTCTCCGCCCGCTCGCGCGAGAGCTTTTCCTCCTTCATGAGGATCTGGAGCATCTCTTCCCGGTTTTCGGGACGCAGCAACCAGTCCGTCGCCTCCGCCATGGCGCGCGTGAAGCGCACCACCGTCGAACGGTTGGCCTCGATCCACGTGCGCAACCCCCAGCCGCAGCAGATCGGCCAGTTCGGGACATAGTCGGCGCCCTTCGCCAGCAGGACACCGCCTTTGGCGAGGGCACGTTCCGAGAATGGGCGTTGCAGCATCGCCGCATCGACCTTGCCGTCCATGAATGCGGCCGCCCGCACGCTCGAATTCCCCAGGATGTCGATCCGGTACTCGCTCTCCGGGATGCCTTTGTCGCGCATGATCTTGTTGCGGATGAGATCGTAATTGGAATCGACCGGATCCGCCGCGAACAGCTTGCCGCGCAGCTCCTGCAACGATTTGTACTGCGGTTGCGCGATCAGCTGGACGTCGATCCCCTCCTCCGCCTCCATGAACAGAAGGAAATCGACGCCATCCTGCGTGGTGCGCGCCAGCATCGTGTCGGCCGACGACAAGGTGATCGGCCAACGGCCTTCCGCAAGGCCTTGATTGTGCTCGGGTGCAAGCCGGACCAGGTGAAACTCGACCTCCAGCCGTTCCTTGGCGAACAACCCGCGGCGCGCCGCGATATGGAGGGCTGGCGTGCGGTAATAGCCCGTCACCGTAATCTTGGTGTCGCCGACGACGGCAGGCGCGGTCTGTGCCAATGACTGCGGGCCCAGTGCCGACAGTCCCGCCGCGGTAACGCCGGTCAGCACGGAGCGCCGGCTGACGCGTGCGTTTTGGAGCGTGGCGGCCTTGTGGCGCATGACTTTATCTCCCCAGAAAGCCTGTTCCCACAGGCTACGCCGAACCCAGTTTAGGCACCAGCGGCCACACGCTTTCGAAGGACGCCTTGTAGAGGCTGGTCCTGCTGTTAGCCTTGCAGGCGATGCCGTACATGCAACGTTCCGCGCACCACGGCGTTAACTGGCGGGTTCTGATGGAGACAGCAATGACCGGCGCATTTTACCGAACGACAATTTCCACTCGCGGTTTTGCACAAAAACTAGCGACCTGGCTGCGCTTGATCCCTGCAATCGGCATCGCGTTAGCGGCGTCAGGTTGCGGTATCAATACCATTCCTACCCTCGAAGAGCAGGCCAAGGCCGCATGGAGCCAGGTCCAAAACCAGTATCAACGCCGCGCTGAACTCATTCCAAATCTGGTGGAAACGGTCAAAGGCTTCGCCAAGCAAGAGCGCGAAGTGCTGACGCAGGTCATCGAGGCCCGAGCGAAAGCAACCCAAATTCAAGTACGGGTCGACCAGCTCACCGATCCCGAGGCGCTTCGCCGTTTCCAGGAAGCGCAGGCCCAGCTATCCGGTGCATTGGGGCGCCTTATCGCGGTCAGCGAAAACTATCCCGAACTCAAATCAAACCAGAACTTTCTAGCGCTTCAATCGCAGCTTGAGGGCACAGAAAACCGCATTGCAGTGGCTCGTCGCGACTACATTCAAGCGGTTCAAGCCTACAACACAGAAGTCCGGACATACCCCGGGCGCTTATGGGCGATGGTGTATGGGGCCAAGCCGATGGCAACCTTCACGGCGGCGGAAGACCAGCAGCGGCCGCCACAGGTCAAGTTCTAGCAAGGGGAATGATATGGCGCATTTGCGCCTCCGAGCTTGCGTTCTCGCTCTCTTCGCGTTTTTCGTTTTTGTCTGCGCAGCGCAATCCCAACCGTCCTTCCCGACGTTGACGGGCCGCATTGTTGATCAGGCAGGGCTACTGGATGCCGCTGCCCAATCGCGTCTCGACACGAAATTGAAGGACCTGGAATCGAAGACGACGACCCAGGTCGTGGTCGTGACCTTGCGCTCTTTGGGAGGCTATGACATCGCCGATTACGGCTATCAATTGGGCCGCCATTGGGGAATTGGACAAAAGGGCAATAACAATGGCGCCGTGCTCATCGTCGCTCCGGCAGAACGCAAGGTGCGGATCGAAGTGGGGTACGGCCTGGAAGGAACGTTAACCGATGCCGTCTCGCGCCTCATTATCGACCACGCCATATTGCCACGTTTTCGCGCGGGAGATTTTGCGGGCGGCATTGAACGTGGCGTTGACGACATTGTTCAGGTTCTTTCCGGTGACGCAGACGATTTCAAGAGGCGTGCGGCGGAGCGCGAATCCCGGCCGCGCGGGGGCGAGGGAATGAGTCTGTTCACGCTCGCACTGGTGATTCTCGTCATCTGGCTCCTAATGTACTTGCAGCGCGCGCGGCAGCCGCGAGGTCCTGCCCGCGGGCGATCAGGTTGGGGGCCAATTCTGGGCGGCGGCGCACCAGGTGGAGGCTGGTCAGGCGGGGGATGGTCCTCTGGCGGACGATCGGATGGCGGGTATTCCGGTGGCGGTGGATTTTCCGGCGGCGGCGGTTCTTTCGGCGGCGGCGGGTCGTCCGGGAGCTGGTAGTGTCGACAGGAACGAAACTCAGCGAAGCCGACCGAGCGCGAATTAGAGATGCCATTCGCGCCGCCGAGGTGAATACCGCTGGCGAGATTTATGTGGTCGTGGCGCGTGAGGCGGCTCAGTTCCGTTCGATTCCGGTCCTGTGGGCAGCGATTGTTGCACTCCTCGTTCCCTGGCCGCTGTACTTGCTGACGGATATGGCGTCAGGGACCATCCTGTTGTTACAGGTGCTCGCCTTTGTCGTGATTGCTACGGCCGCATCCCTCGATCGGATACGGCACCGCCTGGTGCCGCCGAGCATTGCAGCGGAAGCAGCGCGCAAGGCGGCGCAAGCTCAGTTCATGGCGCACGGTGTGCATCTCACCGCGGAGCGGACAGGCATCCTGATTTACGTGGCATTGGCCGATCGGCGGGTCGAAATCGTTGCCGATGACGGTATCAACAGCAAAGTTGCACAGCCCGAACTGGATCAACTCGCCCAGGAAGTCGTCGTAGCTGCGCGATCCGGCATCCTTGCAGAGGGGCTGGTGACCGCCGTGAATAGTGCTGGCAGGCTACTCAGCCAGCATTGTCCGCCCACGGCGACCAACCCTAATGAGTTGCCGGATCGTGTTGTAGAAATCTGACCCGGCGAACTTTTGGCATAGTTACTGGGTCACACCTTCGACATGTCCATGGTCGCCGGCACGAACAGTTCCTCGACCGATACCTTGCGGTCGGTCAGTCCCTGCTCGTGCAGGTATTGGCACAGCGCCTCGATCTCGTGGCGGCTCTCGGCGACGCCGTAGCGCCAGAAATCCTTGCCCATCACATCCTGGGTCGCGCCGGTCTCGGCGACCAGCCACGGCAAGGTCACCATCAGCGCGTTGACGTCGAGCAGGTCGATCATCGCGAGCGCCTTCGCCTCCAGGAACGCCTTGTAGACGCTGGTCGCGAGCCAGGGATGCTGCTTGACCAGCGACTTGCGGATGCCGATGAGATGCATGATCGGAAACAGGCCGGTCTTCTTGAAATAGGCCCGCTCGGTCGCGCGGATGTCTGGAAACAGCCGCTTGATATGCGGCTCTTCTTTGAGGAAGGACGACGGCGCGCGCGCCGTGAACAGCGCGTCGAGTTCGCCGTCGCGTAGCATGTTGACCAGCGTCTGATGCGGTTCAAGCGGCTTGAGATCGAGCCCCGGGATCGGCTTGAGCGGCGTTCGCTCGTGCCGCCCCGCTTCCTCCTGCCCGCCGTTGCGCCAATGGATTTCGGACGGCTTCACGCCGTATTCGTGCTGCAGCATGCCGCGCATCCAGACCACCGCCGTGATCTGATATTCCGGCAGGCCGATCCGCTTGCCGCGCAAGTCCTCCGGCTTGTTGATGCCGGCGTCGGCGCGCACATAGATGCCGGAGTGCCGGAACAGCCGCGACACGAAGGCCGGGATGCCGATGTACTCCGACGTACCCACGGCCACGGTGCGGATGTAGCTCGAGAACGACATTTCCGCGACGTCGAATTCCTGGAATTTGAACAGCCGGTGGAAAATCTCTTCCGGATAGAGCGGAAGATAGTTGACGTCGCAGCCCTCGACCTTCACGCGGCCGTCGATGATCGCCTTGGTGCGATCGTAGTTGCCGCAGGCGATCGTTATCGGCACGTCGGCCATGGAAGCTCCTCAAGGGTCTCGATGGGTGCTGCCGGAGCAGCTATGGCGGGATAGGCGTCCCGCAGAGCGTAAAGGCTTCCCTCGCGCCTGTGAAGCGCACCCGGAACCGGCGCGCCAATCCGCCCTGATGCGGGTGCGCTGGTCAGCTTGTCGGTGCGCCCTTTGGGCGGTACGTTCGACGAGCCAAGGAGCCGCCATGCAATCGACCGTGATCGGCGGCGCAATGCTGCCGCATGCGCCCCAGTTCTTTACCCTGCCGGACACCGAGGACAAGGCCGTGGTGGCGAAGGTCCGCGAGGTGGCGGCCGATATCGGCAATAGGCTGCGCGCGCTCAAGCCCGATCTCTGGATCATCTTTTCCAACGACCATGCCGAGCAGTTCTTCCACACCACCGCGCCGCCCTTCACCGTCCATGTCGGCGGCGAGGCGACCGGCGAGTTCGCGGGCCGGACATTCCACTGGCAGATCCCGAGCGAGGTCGCCTTCGAACTGGTCCGTCAGCTCTATCGTCAGAATTTCGACCCGGCCTTCACCTCGACCGCCAAGATCGATTACGCCATAGGCATTCCGCTGACCCATCTCGGCCACACCGGGCCGGTGCTGCCGATCTACGTCAACGCCTACCTGCCGCCGCAGCCGACCATGGAACGCTGCTATTCGTTCGGGCAGGCGGTGGCGCGCACCGTGACCGCGATGGGGCTTCGCACCGTCATCCTGGCGAGCGGCGGCATGTCGCATTTCCCCGGCACCGACCGCTATTCCAACCCGGAGTTGAACTGGGACAAGAGCGTGCTCGACAAGCTCGCGTCCGGGAACCTCAAATCGCTGATCGGATTCGACGAAGCCGAGCTCGACGAGACCGGCAATATCGAGCTTCGCTGCTGGGCCTGCGCCGCCGGCGCGCTCGGCGAGCGCAAGCCCGACGTCGTGTCGATGGACCCGAGCTGGCATCACGACTACGCCTCGCTCGGCTGGATCGACGCGCGGCCCGGTGAGCACGCGGCGCATTATCCCTCGATCAAGCCCGAGCTGGTGGAGCTCACCGCCGCGCTGCATGCCCTTGCCCATGACGCCGACCGGCGCGCCCAATATGTCGCGGACGCGCCCGCCTTCGCCGACCAGTTCAAGCTGCCGGCGGACCAGCGCGAGGCCCTGATCAAGCTCGACATGCCCACCATCGTGAAGATGGGCGCGCACCCGCTGGTGCCGTTCCTCGCGCAGATGCAGATCCAACGGCTGCGCGCGCAGAAATAGCTCTCACCCCAAACATCACGTGCCACGGAAGGACTGCTTGATGAAGGCTGCCAAGAAACCTGCCAACAAACTCGCCCCTCCGCCCAAGGAATTGCTCGCGGAGCTCGTGCTGGCCAACAAGATTCTCTACGGCCTCAACGTGGTCGACGCCTTCGGGCACATCAGTGTGCGGCACCCGAAAGACCCGAAGAGATATCTGATGGCGCGCCACCTGCCGCCGGGCATGGTGACGGCGAAGGACATCGTGTTGTTCGACCTCGAGTCGACGCCGCTGACCCATGCCGACAAGCCGCAATACTCAGAGCGCTTCATCCACGGCGAGATCTACAAGCTGCGGCCGGAGGTGATGTCGGTCGTGCACTGCCACGCCCGGGCGCTGATTCCGTTCGGCGCGGCGAACGGCGCCAAGCTGCGGCCGATGTTCCACATGTGCGGATTCCTCGGCTGCGGCGTGCCGGTCTTTGAAATCCGCAAGGCCGGCGGCAACACCGACATGCTCATCCGCACCCCGGCGCTGGGCAAGGCGCTCGCCGACTCGCTCGGCGACAAGAACGTCGTGCTCATGCGCGGCCATGGCGCGACCATGATCGGGGTCTCGATTCCGGAGGTGGTGTTCCGAGCGGTCTATTCGATGGAGAATGCATCGATCCAGATGCAGGCGCACCAGCTAGCGGTTGGCGGCCAGGTTGAGTTCCTCAACGAGGAGGAATCCGAGAAGTCGAGCCGCGGCCGCAACGTGCCGCGCGCCTGGTCGCTGTGGAAGAGCCAGTTCAGCAGGGCGTAGGACCTTGCTAAAAACTCCCCACCGTCATTCCGGAAGCCGCGAAGCGGCTGGCCGAAATCCACAGACCCGGTGTTGGGATATGGGAATACAAAGGTTATGGATTCCAGGCTCCGGCCTGCGGCCGGCCCCGGAATGACCGAAGAGGCCGCTAGGACTCTCGCCATGCTCAGGCCCGCTCTTGCCGCCCTCGTCGCTATCGGAATCGGCGCGCCCTGCGCCACCTCCTACGCCTATGCCGACGCGGTCGAGGATTTCTACAAAGGCAAGACCGTCACCGTGGTCACCTCGACCGGTGTCGGCGGGCCGTTCGACCTCACGGCACGGGCGCTGGCGCGGCACATGCCGCGCTTCATCCCGGGCCGCCCCACCATGATCGTGCGCAACATGCCGGGCGGCGGCCACGTGCTGGCCACCAACTTCATGTACCAGCAGGCCGAGAAGGACGGCACCGTGATCGCCACGGTCAACAACAGCGTGCCGTTGCATCAGGTGCTCGGCGGGCAAGGTGTGCGGTACGACGCGCGGCGGTTCTACTGGCTCGGCTCCACCGGCACCAGCAACCTGATGACGGTGGCGTGGCACACGTCCGGCTTCAAGACCATGGACGACGTGATGAAGCGCGAGCTGGTCATCGGCGCGACCGGGATCGGCTCGGGCACCTTCATCTACCCGAACGCCATGAACATCGTGCTGGGCACCAAGTTCAAGATCGTGATGGGCTACAAGAGCACCGCCGAGCTCGACCTCGCCATGGAGCGCGGCGAAGTCGCCGCCCGCGCCGGCGCGAGCCTTGCCGGCATCCTGCAAGAACGCCCCACCTGGATTGAAGGCAACAGGGTCATCGTGCTCAATCAGATCGGCGACGTCCGCGACCCGGCGTTTCCGCAAGTGCCGCTCATGCACGAACTGGCCAAGACCCCAGAGCAGCGGCAGATCCTGACGCTCCTGTCGCTGCCGCCGGCGCTTGGGCGGCCGTTCTTTACGACGCCCGACGTGCCGGCCGAGCGCGCGGCCGCGTTGCGGCGCGCCTTCGAAGCGACCATGAAGGACGAGGCGTTCCTGAAGGAAGCACGGCAGCTCAATCTTGAAATGAATCCATTCGGCGGGGAGCGCGCCGCGGCGATCGTCAACGACACCATCAACGTGCCGGCGGAGCTTATCGCCAAGTCGAAGGCGATCCTCGAGCCGAAGTAGCCATGGTGCACCTCGAAACGCCGATCCTGATCGTCGGTGCCGGCCCGGTGGGGCTTGCGCTCGCCGCCGATCTCGGCAGCCGCGGCGTGCCCTGCCTGGTCGTCGAGCAGGGCAACGGGATTCCCGAACATCCGCGCGCATCAGCGCTCAATGCGCGCTCGATGGAGTTCATGCGTCGCTTGGGCGTCGCCGACCGAGTGCGCGAGGTCGGAACACCGCCCGACTTTCCACACACCGCTTTGTACTGCACGGCGCTTGCCGGTTTCGAGATCGCCCGAATCGAGCGGCCGCATCATGGCGGAACCACACCGTCGGAAACCAGCCCCGAGCGGCCGCAACGCTGCAATCAGCTCTGGCTCGACCCGGTGCTACGCGATCTCGCCACGAGCTTTGCGTGCGTCGATATTCGCCACCGCCACCGCCTGGAGCGCTTTCGCGAACAAAGCGATGGCGTGATTGCGGTCGTGCACGACCTGGTCGCCGACCGGCGACACGAGATTGCGGCACCCATCTTAGTCGATTGCAGCGGCGGCCATTCGCCGATCCGGCGCCAGCTCGGCATCGACATGAGCGGCTCCGATTACGTCGGCCATTTCCTGTCGATCTTCGTGCGCGCTCCCGAACTTTGGACCCATCATCATATGGGCAAGGCGGCGTTGATCAATTTCGTCGATACCAAGGGGCTGTGGCGCAATTTCGTCAATCTCGATGGCCGAGAGCTCTATCGCTTCGGCATCAACAGCAAGGCGTTTTACGAGGCGCCTGACACGATCGACGCGGAGCAGCACTTCCGCGAAGTGGTCGGAACGGACGTACCGCATGAAATTCTCTCTATCGTGCGGTGGACCGCGCGCAACGTGGTCGCCGATCGTTACCGCGCAGGATGCATTTTCCTCGCCGGCGATGCCGCGCACCTCAATCATCCGGCAGCCGGCCTTGGGTTGAACACCGGCCTCGGTGACGCGAACGATCTCGGCTGGAAGCTCTCGGCCCTGCACGCGGGCTGGGGCGGCACCACCCTGCCCAACTCCTACGAAATCGAGCGGAGGCCGGTTGCCGTCCGCAATGTCGGCCACGCCGACACCAGCCATGCCGGCGATCGCGAGCAGATGCCCGGTCCTTCGGTCTGCGACGACACGGCCGAAGGCGCGCACGAGCGCCGCCGGCTAGCGGAAGCCATCATGGCGAGCCAGACCCGCAAGGTGATCACCGACGGACTGGCGCTCGGCTATCGCTACGATCCCTCGCCCATCGTCTGGCCCGACGGCACGCCGCCGCCCGAAGACACCGTCACCGATTATCGACCGACCGCGCGGCCCGGCAGCCGCGCGCCGCATGCCTTCATTGCGCCCGGCCGCTCGACCATCGACCTGTTCGGCAAAGGCTTCGTGCTGATGCGGCTCGGGACCGGGGCGCCGGATGTGTCGGCGTTCGAGCGCGCGTTCGCGCAGCGACGCGTGCCGCTGACCGTCGAAACCGTCGCCGACCCCGCGGTGGCCGCGCTCTACGAACGCAAGCTCGTGCTGGTGCGGCCTGACGGCCACGTCGCCTGGCGCGCCGACGCGCCTCCGGATGATCCGCTGGCGCTCGCCGACCGCGTGCGCGGAGGCTAACGGGTGTCTAGCAGCAAGCGAGGCGCACATTGCCGCGCTAAGGTGATGACAAGAGCATTCCCTGCGCCGGCAGCGGCCTCCACCGGTTGAGCCGGGTGAGATTGTCCCAGATCAGGCAACTCTGGTTGGAGATCGCAGGCTTGCCGAACTCCCGCTCCAGCGCCTGGCAGACCGGCTCCGACAGCCAGGCGCCGCCGCCGATATAGAGTCCATCGGCGTCCGGGAAGCGCGTGAGCGCAGCCCGACCAAGCTCGTAGGCGAGCGCCATGTTGTCGGCTGTCGATATCTTCTGGAACTGCGCCGGGGTCAGCACTTCGGAAGCGACGCCCGCGATTTGGACGCCGCCGCGGGCGAAGAATTCGCCGAGCGTGCGGTTCATCGGCTCCGACCACTTGTTGGCGAGCGCGATGCGACGAAGCCCAAGGTGTTTCGCCGCGGCGACGACACCGTCCACCGACGACGTCGCCGGCAGGTTACTACGCTTGGCGATACGGTCGAGCAGCCGATCGTGCGCCTCGACTCCGATCAGGAGCGGCAGCGGCACGCCCGACTGCATGATAATGTGAACGCCGCGCTCCATTAATTGGTCGACCAGGAGGTCGACCGGCGCGAAAACGCGCTCGACGTCCTCCTTGCTGAACTCGCCGAGCCCGATCGGGATCATCACCAGCATCACGTCGGGCGGCGCGATGCGGTAGAACTCGTACGCCGCGTTGTCGATCACCGCCAGCGGCTTGAGCGCGCCAATCTTCACCTTGGGCTGGAACTCCTCGAACATTGGTCTGCCTTTCCTTTTCCGCTGAACTAGCTCGTGAATCCGCCGGTGCGCCGACTGAGCCACATCAAGAGCACGCCAAGGGCAGTAACGCCGCCGGCGAGAAGAACCGCGAGCGCGGCAAGCTCAGGCACTTCGCCATTGTTCCACAGATCGAGGATCACGACGGCGATCACCTGGTTGCCCGGTGCCGCCAACAGGATCGCAAGCGAGAGGTCGCGGATGCTGTGGAGAAACACATAAAGCCATGCGGCGGCGACCGACGGCAGCGCGAGCGGCAGGACGATCCGCCACATCACGGTGAGAGCGCCGGCGCCGCAGGTGCGGCCGCACTCCTCAAGCTCGCGATGCACCGCCAAAATCCCGGCATGACAGAATCGCATGCCATAAGGCATGAAGCGGATCAGGAAGGCGAAGACGAGAATCCACATCGTGCCGTAGATTGGGATCCATGGCAGCTGCAGGAACTGGATCAGGATGGTGATGCCGAGCACGATCCCTGGGAAGACGAGCGGCACGGAGATGGCGAAATCGAGCACCCAGCGGGCGGCACCGCGGTAACGCACGATGAGCCACGCGGCGATGAAGGTCAGCGCGACGACAAGCGTCGCGCTCCACAATCCGATCAGCACGCTGTTCGCCAGTGCCGCCATCGTGTCGCCGCGCACCCACACCGAGCGATAGTTCGCCAGCGTGAAGGTCGCGACATCGGCGAGCTCCGGCGGCTTGTAGACCGGCAGGAACGAAGCCCACAGCATGATCAGCACCGGGGCGGCGAGCGAAAGCGGGATCATGAGCAGCCACAGACCGAGCGGCCAGCGCCAGGCGCCGAGCCGGAGCCGCCGCGGCCGGAAGCCCTTGCCGGTGATGGTGGCGAAGCGCTCGACCTGCCGCGTCATTCGGTAATAGTAGATCAGCGGAGCGGCCACGATCATGAGCAGCAGGACCGCGAATGCACTTGCCTCTCCGTACTTGGGAAGGAAGCCGCTGTGCATGCTTTCGTAGATCGCGGTGGTCAGCGTGTGCAGGTTGCCGGGTGCGCCGATCAAGAGCGGCACCTCGAACGATTCGAGCGAGCGGATCAGCGCGAGCAGGAAGACCGCAACAACGCTCGGCCGCATCAGCGGCAGCGTGATCCGCCGAAAAGTCCCCCGCAGATCGGCACCCGAGGTGGCGGCCGCCTCCTCCAACGAAGGATCCATGGCGCCGAGCACCGGGACCGTGAGCAGAAACACAATCGGCATCCACAACATGCCTTCGACAAAGATCATGCCGCCGAGCGAATAGAGCTGGATCGGCCCCTCGCTCCCGCCGAAGACGGAGCGCAGAAATACGTTGACGAGGCCGCTGTTGGGCCCGAGCAGCATGATCCAGCCGACGCTCTTGATGATCACCGGAACGGCGAGCGACAGGAAGGCCGTTACCATGGCGGTGCGGCGGAACGGCGCGTCGGTGCGTGCCACCAGCCAGGCCGACGATACACCGAGCGCGATCGCCAGCGCCGAGCTTCCAAGCGCATAGCTGATCGATGTGACCCACAGCTCGGTTCCGCTGTGCGCCAGCACGGAGATGAAATTATCGAGGCCGACCTGCGCCTGCGCACCGGTCCCGACGGTGAAGCTCGCTCGCAGCAGGAACCAGAACGGCGGCAGCACGATTGCTACTACCATCACGAGCAGCAGCCAGATGGCGGCCTCACCCGAGCGTAGCCGGTCGCGCAAACGACCTGCGCGCCAAACGCCTGACGTTGCGATCACTGTGTCCGTCACAGGCGAGCCTGCGCGATTACATGCGCCGACGGACGAAGACGTCCTGGTAGAGCTTCATCCAGCCCTCGTATTCAGCGATGTAGTTAGGGCGATTGGCGAGGTAGAGCTTCTTGACTGGTGCGCCTGACGTCGCCACATCGCCACGGCCGGAGTTGTAGCCAAGCTCCTGATAGATGAGCTGGGCCTCCTTCGACATCAGGAAATCGATGAGCAGCATGGCGGCGTGCGGATGCGGCGCCTTGCGCGCGATCGCGACTCCGGTATCGGTTACCGGCACCGGTCCGGGGGCGATCCAGGCGAGCGGAGCGCCCTTGCGGGCGCTCGCCTCGACGTGGGAATTGTAGATGGTCGGCGAGAGCACGACCTCCCCGGACGACATCAGGTTGGCGAGCGCGCGGCCGGTCATGTTGTAGACGCGGATGTTCTGCCGGCCCAGTTTGCGGACGAAATCCACCCCCTGGGCGATGACCATCGTGGCGACCCAATTCACCGCCGTAGTGCTCACGCCAGAGAGAGCCATGCGATCTTTCCATTGTGGGTCGAGCAGCGCCTGGTAAGTTCGCGGCGCCTTGTCGGCGGGCAGCAGCGTCGAATTGAAGCCGATGCCAGTATAGGACTCGCGCACGACAACCCAATGGCGCCGCGGTTCGATCGCATCCCGGTCGTAGGCCGCGAGCTCCGGCGATTGGAACGGCTGCAAGATGTTCTCGTCGCGCGGCACGACCAGCCCGTGCGAGGCCAGCTCGAACGCGTCCACCTTCTCGTACCCAGCGCGATATTCTTCGATCACCTTGCGAGCCGTGTCTGCGGAGCTCGACCGCGCCAGCTCAACCTTCAAAAACGGATACTTCTGCAGAAAGCGATCGAGCAACGGCTTGATCTGCGTGCCGGTTGTGTAGAGGAGAAGCGTCCCTTCGCGCCGCGCGCCGTCCTCAAGTCGCTTCTGCCGGTCGGGCCCGGTATCGTTGGCAATGGCCTCGACGCTATGCTGCGCACCACTGGGCGCAACGCCGGCCAGCCAAGCCAGCGCGGCGAGCGCGCCAACCGCGCTGCGAGCACCGTTCGATCGAGACGTTGACGTCATCATGCTCCCCGCCTCCCCGGTTACCCTCTCCCGCAAGCGCTGCACTCGGGGCGTGCTGGCGCGCCCGGGTGCAAGAGGGCGCAACAACATCCGCCGCACAGTGTGCTCTAAGCTAATGATCCTCCGCCACGTCGATCAGCGTGCCATCGGGATCGGCAAGGTGGAAGCTGCCGTGCGGACACTTGGCGAGGAGCTTCAGCCGTGCGACGCCTTCGGAATCGAAATCGATGGGCTTCGGTCGGAGCTGGAGGTTCTGCTTTTCGACGTCGGCCAGATTCTTCTTGAAGGCCGCGATGCTCGGCACGCGGAAGCCGATGTGATCCATCGCGGGCTGCTCGATTCCGGCGCCATTGAACGCCGAAATTGTCCACGGCAGGATCGTGAGCGTCACGCGGCCGTCGGTGAGATGGTAACTGTCAGGCTCCCCTGACACGTTGCGCGCCTCAAGATCAAACATGTTCGAATAAAATTCCGCCATCTTGCCCGCATGACGGGCGCGGAGCGCGAAATGGCTGATGGTGTTGTCCTGATTCCACTCGCCCTTGGCGTAGACCTCGGCGCGGTTCTCATGTCCCTGCTGCGAGAGGTCGAAATAATTGCCCGCCGGATCGTGCGCGCTGTAGCTCGCAAACGGCCGGTTGCCCGGCCGCTTGACGATTTCGATGTCAGGATACTTCTTCGCCATCTTCTCACGCACCTTGTCGAGGTCCCCGACCTCGATGCCGAAATGGTCGAGGCCCGCCTTGCGGCCGCCGCGGCGAGGAATGATGGTCATGCCGACATAGCCGTCGCCGACCGAGATCGCCGACATCTCTCGCGATGTGTCCCCAGACACCTTCATGCCAAACACCGCGCGATAGAACATGCCGATGGTCGCGTAGTGGTCGGTGGTGATGGCGAGATGGTTGAGCTTGCCGGACATGATCCTCTCCCTCGGATTTCTTCGATATCAATTGTAATAGCGGTTGAGCGCGATGTCTTTCATGTCGGCGAGCCCCTGGGCGTCGAGCGTGGTCATCGCCTTTTCGACCGCCGCTTGCACGTCGTCCGCGCTAAGGTAGCCGGCCGCGAGATTGACCTTCTTCATCTCGGCGATAAAAGCCGGGTCGCGCAGGATATCCGCCAGCGCGGCACGCAGGTAGTCGACGCGCTCCTTCGGCGTCCCCGGCGTGACCAGGATCACGCGCCCGAGGCTCGCGATGTTGGCGCGCCAGTCGAGCAGCCGCTCGGCGGTGCCCGAAAGCTTCACGGCCTCGAACACGGTCGGCACGTCAGGGAATTTCTCCGACCGCTTGCGCGCAAGGATGGTCAGGATGCGCATGCCCGAACTCGGCCCGTAAAGCGCCGCCGCCTCATCGGAGATCACGCGGCCATCGACCTCGGCGCGCTGGATCGCCATGTTCATGTCGCCGGTGCCCTTGTAGCCGACGATGATCTTGCACTTGATCCCGAGCGCGTAACACATGATGGCGGAGAAATCGGAATTGTTGTCGGCCTTGCCGGAGCCCGCCCACAGCGCCTGCCGGTCGAGCGTCTGCATGTCGGCAACGTTTTTGTACGGCGACTGCGGGCCCACGACCGCAACCTTGTCCTCGCCCGACACCCGCGCCAGGAAGATCTGCTTGCGGACGTCGTAGTTGACGCCGGAGAGGCCATAGAGTTGCGCGGTCACCAGCCCCTCGCCGCCGGTCAGTAGCAAGGTGAGGCCGTCGGGCGTTGCGTTCACGGTACGGTTCATGGCGATCATGCCGCCGGCCGCCGGCTCGTTGGTTGCGATGAGCTTTGCGCCGATCCGCTTCTCCAGGAATGCGCTCACGGTGCGCGTGTAGGTGTCGTAGCCGCCGCCCGGGCTTCCCATGGTGAACAGGCGGCCCTGCTTGCCCTGGTAGAACCCCGCATCTGCCCGAGCGGGCGCTGCGGCGATAACGGATACGACAATGAACGCAAAAGCGGCAAGCAGGCGGCATGGTCCAGTGACGGGCATTTCGACATCTCCCCACGCGGTCGGCGACCGGTCCTTATGGCGCGGACTCTCGTGTTGCCGCCGACAGCAGGCCTATGCGATCGCGCGACGCTGACGCGCCGCCGATCACGCCGGCTTCTGTTCTGCGTTCCCGCGGTTGCGGACCTGCGGCCCGCCGGTCTTGCGGATGTCCTGCCGCGTCGCGTAGTCGATGATCATCACATTGTCCTGATTGCCGGAGCGGTGGCCCATCATGATCATGTGGCCGGTGCCGGTGTTCTCGAGCTGATAGAACGAACCGCCGGTGATCAGCGCGGCCATGCCCGGCTTGAGGACGGACGAGGTGCCGTCGGGAAAGCGCATCGTGCACTCGCCTTCGAAGCAGGTGAAGACCTGGTCCTCGTTGTGGCAATGCAGCTCGTCATGGTCGCCCGGATTTGGATAGTAGTGCACCCAGGCGTGCAGCTTGCGCGTGTTCATCACCACCGTACGTTTCTTCTCGCGCAGCGCGATTTCTTTCGGGTCGATGATTTGAATTCCCATGGCGAGTCTCTCCTTTTCGGGGGCTAACTTAGCCGACATTGGGGGGCGCCGAAAGACGCGCCCTCACCGCCCGCCGGCACGTTTGAATTCCTCAATGGCGCGCTCGACCAGGGGCCGCGGCGTCGCATAGGTCCGGGCATAGAGCGCCGCGATCTCGTCGCCGTCATTGACCACGATGTCGGCCTTCATCTTGGCGGCGTCCTGCAGGAAGGCCGGGTCCTTCGCCATCGCCGTGAACGCCTGCCTCAGCGCCGCGACGACATCGGGCGGCGTCCCAGGCGGCGCCACGAACGGGCGGCCGTGTACCTGCCTTGTCAGCAACAGCGCGAATATCTTGCGGTGCTCCTCGTCCTTAACCAGATCGAGCGCGTTGGGCACGTCCGGGATGTCGGGCGAACGGGTCACTCCGACCTGGATCACGATGCGCGCCTTGTTGTCTCGCAGCCATTCCGGGCGGGCGGCCCGGAGCGCACTGAGCTCATGGCCGACGATGCCCTCCACCTCGCCGCGTTCCATGGCGAGCATGCCGTCTCCTGTGCCCTTGTAGCCCGAAATGATCTTGAATCTCGTGCCGGCCAGGCGGTTGAGCAGGCGCGGCAGGATCTCGGTGGAGGAATCCCCGCCGCCGGACGATCCCACCAGCACGTCGCGCGCGTACAGGTCGTCGGCGGTACGGGCCAGCGAGGTGTGCCAGAATACCCCGATGCTCACCAGGCGGTTGAGGCTGATGAGCCAGTGAAATTTGGTCACGTCGAACTTCGCCTGCGAGAACCCGAACAGCGGCTCGAGCGGCGTGCCGCCCTGCACCAGCGCGATGGCGCTGCCGTCCTTCGGTGCCACATTGTACAGATAGCTTGCCAGCACCACGCCGCCGGCGCCCGGCATGTTCTTGGGAATGAGCGTCGGATTGCCCGGCAGGAACCGGCCGAGATGGCGCGACGCCAGCCGTCCGTAGGTGTCGTAGCCGCCACCGATACCCGAGGGGATATAGAGCGTCACCGTCGGCGACTTGAATTGGGGGGCACCTTCGCCCGCACCGGCACATAGCAGGGCGAGCACAAGAATGGACCGGAACGCTTGTGACATCGTCTCCCCCCTCGCCTCTACTTCTACCTCCAGCCGGGACGCGTCTGCGCTATCCTGTCATTGTGAATCGTGAAGGCGCGCACCACAACAGCCACGCCTTCGATAGTGCAATGCAAAATGCGGTGTCTCGCCGCTGCGCGCCTGGAACCTTGTCCAATGTAAGACAGTTATGCCTTCGGAGGCAGTCATGCGGCACCGCAAGACCGTCATCATTCCGGCCCTCGCCCTCATCCTTGCATCTCCGCTCGATGCGACCCCGGCACAGGCGCAAGATTTTGGCCGCATGCTGCGGCCGCTCACCTCTCCGTTTCGAACGATCCTGCGCGGCGTGCCGCGACCGCGCCACGTGCCGCGCGCGAGTCGCACGCCGCGCGCCAGCGGCGATGCCGTCGTCGAACGCTCCCGCACCAATACGCGCCGGCAGATCGCACAGGGCCCGGCGGTATTCTGGCCGATCGCCGCGCCAGACGCGTTCGAGGACATGCTGGGCTATGCGCTCTGGCCGCAAGAATATGGCCGTCAGTTCTGGTCACACGGCCCAAGCGACATCTTGCGCGCGATGACCGCGCCGGCGGCCGCATTCGCATCGACGGACGAAGATGGCCTGTCGCGGCGACGCCCGCCGGCGGCGTTCGTGAGATCTGCCAACGCCGCCGAATCCAATCGCGCCATTTGCGTCGCGCGGGTCAAGAACCAGGCGATGCGGCCGCTGGACCGTATCGGCGAAGCGCTTCGTCTCAGTCCGGACCAGCAGCGCGGGCTGAACGAGTTCCGCACCGCGGTGCGCGCCGCCATCGAAGGCGAAGCGGCCGCCTGCCGCACCGATCTGCCCGCCACGCAGCCGGAACGGTTGCGCGCGATGATCGACGGGCTGTGGGCCATGCGCTACGCGGAATTCCGCATTCGCCCCGCGCTCGAAACGTTCTACGGCTCGCTCACCGACGCGCAGAAGGCGCAACTGGCGGAGGAACCGCAAACCGTCGGCAGCAGCGCAGCAGCGCCCGCGGCGACGCCCGCCGCGGTGTGCAGCGAGCCGGTCGCGGCGGAGGTCAATCCGTTCGAGACGGTCCAACGCGCATTGCGGCCCACGGACGAGCAGCGCAAGACCCTGCAAGTGCTCTACGGCGCCTCTATGGAAATGGCCCAGTTCCTGACCAGCACCTGTCCCACCGAAACGCCGGCCACGCCGATCGCCCGGCTCGACGCAGCGAGTGATCGCGTCATGGCACTGCTGCACGCGTCAATGAATATCGAGCCGATGCTCGGCGGGTTCTATGCGTCGCTCAGCGACCAGCAGCGCCGGCGTTTCAACGCGGCGGTCCGGTGATCAGACGTTGCGGTCGGCGACGAATTTCGCGCCGGCGATCAGGACATCGGCCGACTTTCCGAACGGCGCCAGCGCCGCTTCGGCGTCGGTGACAATGGTCCGCAGCCGCGCCTTTGCGCCATCGACGCCGAGAATACCGACGATCGTCGCCTTGCCGGCGACCGCGTCCTTGCCGGTCTGTTTCCCGACCAGCGCCGGATCGCCCTCGACGTCGAGCAAATCGTCGGCAATCTGGAACGCCTGGCCGACCGCCGCACCGTAGCGGTCGAGCGCGTCGCGCTGCGTCGCCGTCGCCTGGCCCAGGATGCCGCCGGCGCGACATGCGAACTTGAGCAGCGCGCCGGTCTTCATCGCCTGCAGCGTCAGGACGTCCCGCTCCTGCAAGCGCTGCACGGCGCCGCCGTCGAAGCGACCTTCGGCGGCGAGATCGAGCATCTGCCCGCCGACCATGCCGCCGAGGCCGGACGCGCGTGCCAGCGCCTGCACCAGTTCGACCCGTACCGCGGGGTCGGGATGGGTCTCGGCACGCGCCGCGATGTCGAAGGCCAAGGTGAGCAACCCGTCGCCGGCGAGGATCGCGGTCGCGTCGTCAAACGCCTTGTGCACCGTCGGCTGGCCGCGGCGGAGGTCGTCATTGTCCATCGCCGGCAGGTCGTCGTGCACCAGCGAATAGCAGTGGACGCATTCAAGCGCAGCACCGGCCATCAGGGCGTGCTTGCGCTCGACGCCGAACAGCGACGCGCATTCCACCACAAGGAACGGACGGAAACGCTTGCCGGCGCCCAGGCTGGCGTAACGCATGGATTCGAGCAGCCGGGCCGGCCGGCCGATCTCCTCGCCCAGCAGCGCCGCGCCGAGCAGCCGGTCGAGCAGCGCCTCGGTGTCCTTCGCGACCTGGTTGAGGCGGTCCTGGAATTGCGCCGTCGCGGTCACGCCATCCTCATGGTTAAGGGTCCTCCGGGGCGCCTATCTATTCGAGCCGCGGGACGATAACAACCAGCCGCACGAATGGTGCATTTGGCCCTTGCATGGACGGCCGGTATTTTACACAGCTTCCGTCCGTGCAAGGCGGGTGCGACGGGCCTTCCGGGCTCTATAGTTACCGCAAGAAGGACGGCCGATCGGCATGATGGTGGAGGGTATCGCGGCGCTGGCAGCTGCCATCTGGCTCTACCTCGTGTTCGCACGTGGCGGCTTCTGGCTGTGCTCGGAGCGCGACGGCGGCGAACCGGAGTCGTTGCCGTCGTGGCCGTCGGTCACCGTCGTCATCCCGGCCCGCAACGAGGCCGACGGCATCGCCGAGACGATCAACTCGCTGCTGCGCCAGGACTACGCGGGCACGCTCACGGTCATCCTGGTCGACGACGACAGCAACGACGGCACCGCCGACATCGCGCGCCAACGCGCTGCGGGGTTGGATGCACGCCAGCGCTTGCAGATCATCGACGGACAGCCGCTCCCGCGCGGCTGGACCGGCAAGCTGTGGGCGGTCAAACAGGGGGTCGAGGCGGCGCAGTCCACGACCCATCCGCCGGACTACATGCTGTTGTCCGATGCCGACATCGTTTACGCGCCGGACGTGCTCGCGAGCCTGGTGGCGCGAGCCGTGTCTAACAAGCTCGTCCTCACCTCGCTGATGGTGAAGCTGCGATGCGAAAGCCTTGCCGAGCGCAGTCTCGTTCCTGCGTTCATCTTCTTCTTCCAGATGCTCTATCCCTTCCCCTGGGTGAACCGGCCCGCAGCGACGACCGCGGCGGCCGCCGGCGGATGCATGCTGGTATGCAGCGACGCGCTCAAGGCCGCGGGCGGCATCGACGCGATCCGCAATGCGCTGATCGACGACTGCTCGCTGGCAAAGCTGCTCAAGGCGCGCGGGGCGATCTGGCTCGGCCTCACCGAGCGTGTGCATAGCACCCGCGCCTATCCGGACGTCGATGACATCCGCCGCATGGTGTCGCGATCGGCCTATGCGCAGCTACGCTACTCGCCGCTCCTGCTCGCCGGCACGGTCGTAGGGATGGCACTGACCTACCTCGCGCCGCCGTTCCTGGCACTGTTCGCCAGTGGCCCTGCCCGCTGGTTCGGACTCCTGGCCTGGGCCTTGATGGCGGTGGCGTTCCTGCCAACACTGCGGCTCTACGGGCGCTCTCCCCTGTGGGGATTGGCCCTGCCGGCCATCGCCCTGTGCTACATGCTGTTCACGCTCAATTCAGCCCTGCAATTCGCCCGCGGCAAGGGTGGGTTGTGGAAGGGGCGCGTACAGGCCTTGGAACCATGACCCACGATCCCGCCGCATTACGCTCCGGCAAGGGGCACCGGGATGAGAATTTCCCGGTCGCGTCGCGGCTGATCCATCCGCGCCATCGCGGTGCTATTCTCGCGTTCTACGAGTTCGTCCGGATCGCCGATGACATCGCCGATCACGCCTCGCTGGGCGAGCGCGAGAAGCTCGACTTCCTCGACCGTCTCGAAGCGGATCTGCTCGGCGAAAGCGACGAGCAACAGGAGGCGGTGGCGCTGCGGACGGTTCTACGTGAGCGTAATCTGTCGCCCCGCCATGCCCAGGACCTCTTGACTGCCTTCCGGATGGATGTGACCAAATTGCGCTATCGCGATTGGGACGATCTGATGGGCTATTGCAGCTACTCAGCCATGCCGGTCGGCCGTTACGTGCTCGATGTGCATGGCGAGGACCGCTCGACCTGGCCGGCCAATGACGCGCTATGCGCGGCGCTGCAAGTGATCAATCATCTGCAGGACTGCAAGAAGGATTATCACGCACTCAACCGCGTCTATGTTCCGGAAGACGCGCTAGCGGCGGCTGGAGCCAAGGTCGAGGACCTGGGACGCGACGCCGCGACGCCGGCGCTGCGCCGCTGCCTGACGGCGCTCGCCGGGCGGACCGGCCAACTGCTCGACGACAGCGCGGTGTTTTCGTCGCGCATCAAGGATTTCCGCCTGGCCATGGAAGTCGCCGTGATCCAGTCGCTGGCCCGCCGCCTGGTCGCGCTGCTGCTGCGCCGCGATCCCTTGAGCGAGCGCGTGCATCTCGGCGCCGGGGCTGTCGCGGGCGTCGGCATCCTCGGGATCGTCGCCGGAACGGCCGGCCGCTTCAGCCGCGCCTTCACTGCGTCCCATGCAACCCGCAATGCATGAGAGAAACCGTGGACGCGACCAGCCCGCCCCCGACCGCATCCCATAGCGCCTCCGGCAGCTCGTTCTACGCGGCGATGCGCATCCTGCCGGCTGCGCAGCGCGACGCGATGTTCGAGATCTACCGGTTCTGCCGGGAGGTTGACGACATCGCCAACTCGAACGGCCCGCGTCCGGTCCGGATCGGACAACTCGGCGAGTGGCGCGACGAGATCGACGACCTCTACCGGGGCAAGGTCGGGTCGAAGGTTGCCGGTCTCGTGGAGCCCGTGCGCAATTTCGGTCTCCGGCGCGAAGACTTCCTCACCGTTATCGACGGAATGGAAATGGATGCCCGCGAGGACATCCGGGCGCCGAACTTCGCCACGCTCGATCTCTATTGCGACCGGGTGGCGAGCGCGGTGGGACGGCTGTCGGTCCGCGTGTTCGGCGTCGAGGAGGACGACGGCAAACTCCTGTCGCATCATCTCGGACGGGCTTTGCAGCTGACCAACATCCTGCGCGATCTTGACGAGGACGCCGGCATCGGACGGCTTTACCTGCCGCGCGAAGCGCTCGATCAGGCCGGCATCGCGACCAGCGATCCATCGACGGCGCTGCGAAGCCCGAACCTAAGTCAGGCCTGCGCACCGCTGGTCGAGCGGGCACGGACGCATTTCATCGAGGCCGACCGGATCATGAAGCGGTGCCCGCGCCGCGCGGTCAAGGCGCCGCGGATCATGGGCGAAGTCTACCATACGATGCTGGAAGGCATGATTGCGCGCGGGTGGAGCACGCCGCGCGAGCGTGTCAGCATATCGCGCGCACGGCTCGCCTGGATCATTTTACGATACGCGTTCATTTGATGGCGCGCACCGTTCATATCATCGGTGCCGGCCTCGCCGGCCTGTCCGCTGCGGTCGAGCTTACGCTGCGCGGCGAAACCGTCGTCGTCCACGAAGCAACGACGTTTGCCGGTGGCCGCTGCCGATCCTACCACGACTCGACGCTCGGAATGACCATCGACAACGGCAACCATCTTGTGTTGTCGGGCAATCATGCCGCGCTTCGCTATTCGCGGCTACTGGCTGCGGAGGAGCGCCTGGTCGGTCCTCCCAAGGCCGAGATTCCTTTCTTCGACCTCGCCAACCACGAGCAGTGGACGCTGCGGATCAACGATGGCCGCTTTCCGTGGTGGATCTTTAGTTCGGGCAAGCGCGTGCCGGGAACGCGCGCCCTCGACTATCTCCCGCTCGCGCGCCTGCTGTGGGCGGAGAAGGATCGTGCGGTCGGCGAAGTCGTGCGATTTACCGGGCCGTTGTATGAGCGCCTGATGCGGCCGCTGCTGCTGGCGGCACTCAACATCGAGCCATCCGCGGGTTCGGCGGCGCTCGCCGGAGCCGTGATCCGCGAAACCATAGCGGCCGGCGGACAGGCTTGTCGCCCGCTGATTGCGCGCGAAGGACTCGGCAGTGCGCTGATCGAACCCGCGCTCGAACTCCTGCGCCAGCGCCACAGTGCGGTGCGGCTGGGACATCAACTCCACCGACTGGGTACCTCTGATACAAGGGTCCATGCACTCGATTTCGGCGGCGACAGCGTTGCGCTTGCGGCTGACGATGTGGTGATCCTGGCCGTTCCGCCCTACGCCGCGGCGGCGCTGGTGCCCGGCCTCGAAACGCCGACCGAGTACCGCGCCATCGTCAACGCGCATTTCCGCATCGAGCCGGCGCCCTATCAGCCGGCGATCCTCGGGCTGATCAACAGCACGACCGAGTGGGTGTTCGCATTCCCCGGACGGGTCGCGGCCACCATCAGCGCTGGCGATCGTCTTCTCAACACCCCGCGCGATGCGCTGGCGCGAACGATCTGGAGCGAAGTCGCGACCGCGACCGGCCTGCCGCCGGGCCTGCCGCCGTGGCAGATCGTCCGCGAGCGGCGGGCGACCTTCGCGGCGACGCCCGAGCAGGACGCGCTGCGACCTAGCGCTAACACGCGATTCAGCAATCTTTTCCTCGCCGGCGATTGGACAAATACGGGCTTGCCCGCCACCATCGAAAGTGCCATTCGATCCGGGCGACGCGCCGCCGATCTCGTCGCGCAACATTGATCCCGGGAACTCCGTGCTGACGACTGACAGAAGCAATTCCGCTTTGGAGGACCGCATTGAGCGGGCCTCGCGCGCGCTGCTCGATCGCCAGCAATCGGACGGTCATTGGGTGTTCGAGCTGGAGGCCGACGCCACCATTCCGGCCGAATACGTGCTGATGCGCCACTTCCGCGGCGAGCCGGTCGACGCCGAACTCGAACGCAAGATCGCCGTGTACCTGCGCCGCATCCAGGGTGCGCATGGCGGCTGGCCGCTGTTCCATCAAGGCGGCTTCGACATGAGCGCCAGCGTGAAGGCCTATTTCGCGCTCAAGATGATCGGCGACCCGATCGACGCCGGGCACATGCGGCGCGCCCGCGAAGCCATCCGCGCGCGCGGCGGCGCCGCTCGCGCCAATGTGTTCACCCGCACACTGCTTGCGCTCTACGGACAAATCTCCTGGCGTGCGGTGCCGATGATGCCGGCCGAGGTGATGCTGTTGCCGAAGTGGTTTCCGTTCCACCTCGAAAAGATCTCGTATTGGAGCCGCACCGTCATCGTCCCGCTGCTGGTGCTGCTGGCGCTCAAACCGCGGGCGAAGAATGCCAAGGGCGTGCGGATCGACGAACTGTTCCTGAAACCGCCGGATCGGGCCCGGCTCACGCCGCGCGCGCCGCATCAGAACACGTTCTGGTTCGCGTTCTTCCGCGTGGTGGACCATGTGCTGCGCGCGATCCAGCCGGCAATTCTCACGCGCCTGCCGACCCGGCAGCGCGCCATCAAGGCCGCCGAAGCCTTCACCATCGAGCACCTCAACGGCGAGGACGGCATCGGCGCGATCTTTCCGGCCATGGTCAACAGCGTCTTGATGTTCGACGTGCTCGGCTACCCGCGCGACCATCCGCATGTGACCATTGCCAGGCTGTCGATCGAGAAGCTTCTGGTGATGAAGGAGCATGAGGCGTATTGCCAGCCTTGCATGTCGCCAGTCTGGGATACCACCCTCGCCTGCCACGCGATGCTCGAGGTCGGCGGCGATGCCGTTGTCACGCAGGTCAACAAGAGCCTCGAATGGCTCAAGACCAGGCAGATCCTCGACGTCAAGGGCGACTGGGCGGCGGCCCGGCCCGATGTGCGGCCCGGCGGCTGGGCGTTCCAGTACAACAACGCGCACTATCCCGACGTCGACGACACGGCCGTGGTCGCGATGGCCATGGACCGGGCGCAGAACCTGCAGGGGTGGACAGAGTACCGGGAGCCGATCGCGCGCGCGCGCGAATGGATTTTCGGCATGCAGAGCAAGAACGGCGGCTGGGGCGCGTTCGACGCCGACAACAACCACCACTATCTCAATCATATTCCGTTCGCCGACCACGGCGCACTGCTCGATCCGCCGACCGAGGACGTGAGCGCGCGGTGCGTATCGATGCTGTCGCAGCTCGGCGACATGCCGAAGAACGATCCGCGCGTGGCGCAGGCGGTGGACTACCTGCTCAAGTTGCAGCACCCGGAGGGAAGCTGGTACGGCCGCTGGGGCATGAACTACATTTACGGCACCTGGTCGGTGCTATGTGCGCTGAACACCGCCGGCATTGACCACAAATCGCGCGAAATCCGCAAGGCGGTCGACTGGCTGGTGAAGATCCAGAACGCGGACGGCGGCTGGGGCGAGGACGGCGCGAGCTACAAGCTCGACTACAAGGGCTACGAGCCGGCGCCCTCTACGCCGTCGCAGACCGCGTGGGCCGTGCTCGGCCTGATGGCCGCGGGGGAAATCGACCATCCGGCGGTCAAGCGCGGCATCGACTATCTATCACGCACGCAAGGCGCCGATGGCCTGTGGCCGGAGGAGCACTTCACCGCGGTCGGCTTCCCGCGCATCTTCTACCTGCGTTATCACGGTTACGCGAAATACTTCCCGGTCTGGGCGATGGCGCGCTATCGCAATCTCAAGCGCGCCAACAGCCCGTCGGTGGCCTACGGGATGTAGCGCTCGCGGGTTCCGCCTGCGTTCCGGAATGACGAGAATGTAGGTATCAGGCCGGCTGGGCCGCAGCGCCGGAAGGACTGACCTTCTTCGACGCCGCCTCCTGCGCCTCAGACTTGCGCATTTCCGAGAGCTTCTGCTGCACCTGGTCGGAAAACACGTATTGGGCCGGCCGCTGGTCGTCGAGCGGGATCTCGGCCGCGAACACGCCTTCGGTGCGCGGACCGCGGATGGCGACCTGCATCGCCCGGATCGGATTACGCAGCATCGCCTCGGCCGCCGTCGGCTCGTAGCCGCAATGCGCCATGCAATTCGCACACTTCTCGTACCGGCCGGTGCCGTAGGCGTCCCAGTCGGTGGTGTCCATCAATTCCCTGAAAGTGCTCACATAGCCTTCGCCGAGCAGATAGCAGGGCTTCTGCCAGCCGAAGATGTTGCGCGTCGGCATACCCCACGGCGTGCAGTGATAGGTCTGGTTGCCGGCGAGGAAATCGAGGAACAACGGCGAGTGGATGAACTTCCACTTCTTCCCCTTCCCGCGCGCGAACACGTCGCGGAACAATTCCTTGGTCTTGCGCCGGTTCAGGAAGTGCTCCTGGTCGGGTGCACGCTCATAGGCATAGCCGGGGGAGATCGATATGCCGACGTCCAGCTCCTTGCACAGGTCGAGAAATTCCGCGATGTCTTCGGCCGGATGACCGTCGAAGACCGTGCAATTGATGTTGACGGTGAAGCCCCTGGCCTTGGCGGCCTTGATGCCGGCGATCGCCTTCTCGAATCCTCCTTCCATGCAGACCGACTTGTCGTGGTGCTTCTTGATGCCGTCGAGATGGATGGAGAAGAACAGATAGGGCGACGGCTCGAACAGGTGCAGCTTCTTTTCCAACAGCAGTGCATTGGTGCAGAGAGACACGAATTTCTTGCGCGCGACAATGCCTTTGACGATCTCGCCGATTTCGCGATGGATGAGCGGCTCGCCACCGGGGATCGCGACCATCGGCGCGCCGCACTCGTCGACGGCGTCGAGGCACTCCTTCACCGACAGGCGCCGGTTCAGGATCGCGTCCGGATAGTCGATCTTGCCGCAGCCGGTGCATGCGAGATTGCAGCGGAACAGCGGTTCTAGCATAAGCACCAGCGGGTAGCGCTTGCGACCCGAGAGCTTCTGCTTGAACAGATATCCGCCGATGCGCATTTCCTTTAAAAACGGGAGCTGCATTCGCTCACCTTCTTGCTGTTTTGCTGCCCGCGCCGGGCGCAGATTGCTAGGACGCTACCGCGAGCTCCGCAGGCAGCCTGAATTCGATTTTTTCCTGCCGGCCGTCCATGATGGAGACCTCGACCGGTCCCAGACGCCGCAATGTGTCGATCACATCCTCGACCAGCACCTCCGGCGCGGAAGCGCCGGCGGTGAGACCGACGGCCTTCGCGCCATCGAGCCATTTCGGATTGAGTTCGCTGCCGTCGGCAATCAGGTAGCTCGGCAGGCCGAACTCCTCGCCGATCTCGCGCAGGCGATTTGAGTTCGAGCTGTTGGTCGCGCCGACCACCAGAATCACATCGACAAGCTTGCTGAGGTCGCGAACCGCGGACTGACGGTTCTGCGTCGCATAGCAGATGTCGCGGGTCTCGGGACCGACGATATTGGGAAACTTGCGCTGCAGAGCCTGGATGATGCCTTGCGTGTCGTCGACGCTCAGCGTCGTCTGCGTGACATAGGCAACCGGCGTGTCGAGCGGCAGATCGAGCTTTTCGACATCGGCTTCGTTCTGGACCAGGATCACCGAACTCGGAATCTGCCCCATGGTGCCCTCGACCTCGGGATGGCCGGCGTGCCCGATCAGGATGAGTTTGCGGCCCTGGCTGACGTAGCGCTTGCCCTGGTTGTGGACCTTGGTCACCAGCGGACAGGTTGCATTGAGCACCGGCAGGTTGCGCTGCGAAGCTTCGTCCTCGACACTCTTAGCGACGCCATGGGCGCTGAAGATCGTGACGGCATTGTCGGGGACCTCCGAGACGTCCTCGACAAACACCGCGCCCTTGGCCTTCAGGCTTTCGACCACGTGCTTGTTGTGCACGATCTCGTGCCGGACGTAGACCGGCGGCCCGTATTTCTCCAGCGCGCGCTCGACGATTTCGATGGCGCGCACGACGCCAGCGCAAAATCCCCGCGGCTGAGCCAATATCACTTTCATTCCGTTCCAACCTGCAAGATTTGGGCCGCAAGATTGCGCCATACGCGCCGGAACTATGCGGCAAACATAGGCAATTGCGCGCCTGGGACAACCCCTTCAGGCGCGCGGTCTACCCTCAAGCTGAATGAAGGGCATCGTGACGGACGTCCTTCCCCAGGGTTTCGAACACCTTGGCCACGATGCCTTTGGCATCAAGGCCGGCCTGCGTGTACATCGCGGCCGGGCTGTCCTGATCGATGAACACATCCGGCAGCACCATGCAACGGATCTTGGTCCCGTTTTCCAGGAGCCCGTGCTCGGCAAGTGTCTGAATCACATGGGAGCCGAAGCCGCCAAGGGCGGCCTCTTCCACGGTGATGAGGACTTCGTGCTCTCGCGCCAGGCGGAGCACCAAGTCGACGTCCAAGGGCTTCGCGAAGCGCGCATCGGCAACGGTCGCGGTCAGGCCGTGGGTGGCAAGCGTTTCGGATGCCAGCAGGCACTCCTGCAGGCGGGTGCCGTACGACAGCAAAGCAACCGAGCTGCCCTCCTTGATGATCCGGCCCTTCCCGATCTCCAGCGGCACGCCGAATTCCGGCATGTCGACACCGACACCGTCGCCGCGCGGATAGCGCAGCGCCGACGGCCGGTCGTCGATCGCAACTGCGGTCGCCACCATGTGGACGAGTTCGGCCTCGTCGGCCGCCGCCATCAGTACGAAGCCCGGCAGACAGCCGAGATAAGCCGCATCGAACGAGCCCGCGTGGGTCGGACCGTCGGCGCCGACAAGCCCCGCGCGGTCGAGCGCGAAGCGCACCGGTAACCGCTGGATCGCCACGTCGTGCACGATCTGGTCATAGGCGCGCTGCAGGAAGGTGGAATAGATTGCCGCGAACGGCTTGTAGCCCTCGGTGGCAAGCCCGGCCGCGAACGTGACCGCGTGCTGCTCGGCGATGCCGACGTCGAAGGTCCGATGCGGAAACGCCTTGCCGAAGATGTCGACGCCGGTACCCGACGGCATCGCGGCGGTGATTGCCACGATCTTGTCGTCCTTCTGCGCCTCCTTCACGAGGCTCTCGCCAAATACTTTCGTATAAGACGGCGCGTTCGCCTTGGCCTTGACCTGCTTGCCGGTGGCGACGTCGAACTTCACAACACCGTGATATTTGTCGGCGGAGGCTTCCGCCGGCGCATAGCCCTTGCCCTTCTGCGTCACCACGTGAACGAGGATGGGACCATCCTTGGCGTCGCGGACGTTCTTGAGGACCGGCAGCAGGTGATCGAGATTGTGGCCGTCGATCGGCCCGACATAGAAGAATCCCATTTCCTCGAACAGCGTGCCGCCGGTGACCAGACCGCGCGCGTATTCTTCCATCGCACGCGCGCGCTGCTCGAGGAACTTCGGCAGTTTCTTCGCCAGTTGATGAACGATGTTACGCAGCGACCGGTACGGGCGGCCCGAAACCAGACGCGCGAGATATGCCGACAGCGCGCCCACCGGGGGTGCTATCGACATATTGTTGTCGTTGAGAATTACGATGAGGCGCGAGTCCATCGCGCCGGCGTTGTTCATCGCCTCGTAAGCCATGCCGGCCGACATTGCGCCGTCGCCGATGACGCAGACCACATTGTGCGACTGGCCGGCAAGATCGCGGGCCACGGCCATACCGAGACCGGCGGAAATCGACGTCGATGAATGCGCAGCCCCAAAGCAGTCATATTCACTTTCGGCGCGCTTGGTGAATCCCGACAGCCCACCGCCCTGCCGCAGCGTGCGAATCTTCTCGCGCCGCGACGTCAATATCTTGTGCGGATAAGCCTGATGGCCTACATCCCAGACTAATCGGTCACGCGGCGTGTCGAATACGTGGTGCAACGCGACGGTCAGTTCGACAACGCCAAGGCCGGCTCCGAGGTGACCCCCGGTCACCGCAACAGCACTGATCGTTTCGGCCCGCAGCTCGTCGGCCACCTGCCTGAGCTGACGCTCGGTCAAGCGCCGAAGGTCGGCGGGAGATTTGATGGTGTCGAGAAGCGGCGTCGTCGTCATGGTCATGATCACAACATGATTGTCCCTGGCAGTCGGCGACGGTGCGAAAGGACGACTAATTGGCTAGGAATACGGAACCATGCAGATCGGCTCGGTATCGCACAATCCATCGGATAAGGCTTTGCCCCGTCGGGACCGCAGTTTGTTCTTAACGCCCTGAATAGCTGGATGGTTCGCCCCATTCAATAGTCAATCTTACGATTTGACGGGCGTCCGTGCGGAAAGAAAACACATGCTAAGATCAAAGATTGTGTCGATTGTTGATATTTGCACGCGATTTCCATGGGCTATTATTGCGATTGCAGCGATATTAACCGTTGTTACTGCCTTCTATTCAGTTCGTAATTTTTCGATCAACACAAATGTTAATCGGTTAATCTCACAAGACCTCGATTGGCGCCAACGAGAACTTGCCGTCGACCGGGCCTTCCCCCATCGCAATGACACAATTCTGGTGGTGGTCGATGCCCCCACCTCTGAGCTCGCGACCGAGGCCAATTTGGCGCTCTTGAAGCGGTTGCAGGAGCAGCCGGCGCTCTTCCAGTCCGTGCAGTCACTGAACGAGAGCGAATTTTTCCAGCGCAATGCACTCCTGTTTGCATCGACCGAGGAGGTGAAAAACTTCGCAACCCAATTCGCGCAGGCGCAAGCGCTGTTTCAGGTGTTGAACACCGATCCGACTTTGCGTGGCCTGGTGCAAGGGCTGACGTTCGGTCTGGCCGGGCTGCAGCGCAAAATGTACACGCTCGACGACATGACGCCCGTGCATTCTATGTTCGCTGCGACGCTGGAAGACGTGGTTGCCGGACGACCGGCGAGCTTCTCGTGGCGCGAGTTGGTGAACCGCAAACCCCCAACCCCCAGCGACTTGCGGCGATTCATTCTGATCAAGCCGGTGCTCGATTTTACCCAGCTTGAGCCGGGAAGCGTCGCGACGCGCGCCATCCGCCAGGCCGCATCCGATCTCAAGCTCGAATCCGAAGACCGCGCGCGTGTGCGGCTCACCGGACCGATACCGATCCAGGACGAGGAGTTCCGCACGCTCAGCGAGCATTGGGAGCTCAATGTCATGATTTCGCTCGGATTCCTGATCGGCATCCTTTGGCTCGCGCTCGGGTCGCCGCGAATCATCGTGGCGGTTCTGATCAGCATCTTCTGCGGCCTGGCGATGACGGCCGCCGTCGGTCTCTTTCTCGTCGGGTCGCTCAATCCGATCTCGGTGGCGTTCGCCGTGCTATTCGTCGGCATCGGCATCGATTTCGGCATCCAGTTCGGCGTGCGTTACCGCGCGGAACGGTACGAGGAAAACGATCTGCGCCTGGCGCTGTCGAACGCTGCGCGCCACGTCGGCGTTCCCCTCACGCTGGCGGCCGCCGCGACCGCCGCAGGGTTCATGTCGTTCCTACCGACCCACTACAAAGGTCTTTCGGAGCTCGGCCTGATCGCCGGCCTTGGTATGATCATCGCTTACATTGTCAGCATTACGCTGTTGCCCGCGCTGCTGAGGCTGTTCAACCCGCCCGGTGAAAAGGAGCCGCTCGGCTACGCCTCGCTGGCGCCAGTTGATTCATTTATGGAGCGGCATCGCATTCCGATCATCGTCGGTACGGCGGTGATTTCGCTGGGCGGGCTGCCGCTGCTCTACTATCTGCAGTTCGACTTCAATCCGATGAATCTCCGGAGCCCGAAGGTCGAATCGGTTGCGACCTTCCTGGAGCTCAGGAGCGATCCGAACGCGGGAGCGAACGCGATCGACGTGTTCACGCCCAATCTCAAGGATGCCCGCCAGACCGCCGAGCGATTGCGGAAAGTTCCTGAAGTCAACGATATCAGGACGCTCGATACCTTTATCCCGGGCGATCAGGAGCAAAAGCTGACCTATATCCGCGCGCTCGCGAAGGCGCTTGAACCGGCATTCAAGGCTCCGGCGCGCCCGGCCCCGTCGGACGAGGACAATGTCGCCGCGCTCAATCGCGGCGTGGATGCGTTGAAGAAGGCGGCCGCAGGCCAGAGCGGCCCTGGCGCCGAGGCCGCCACGCGCCTCGCGGCGGTCCTGTCGACGATTGCCAGCGGCGATCAGGCACTGCGCGAACGGGCGGCGGCCGCCCTGGTGCCGCCGCTCAAAACCGCGATCAATGGGCTGCGCCTATCGCTGCAGGCGCAGCCCATCACCGCCGAGAACCTCCCGCAGGATCTCAGGGCAAACTGGGTCACGTCGGACGGTCGCGCCCGGATCGAAGCCCACCCGAAAGGCGACGCCAACGACAACGAGGTGCTGCGCCAGTTCGCACGCGCAGTCCTCGCAGCGGAGCCGCGTGCCAGCGGCGGACCGATCTCGATCCTCGAGTCAGGGCACACGGTCGTGCGCGCATTCATCGAGGCCGGCCTCTGGGCCTTCCTGTCGATCGCGATCCTGCTCTGGATCGTGCTGCGCCGCTTCACCGATGTGTGCTTGACCTTGATCCCGCTGGCGCTCGCGGGCGTGGTGACGCTCGAAATCTGCGTGCTGATCGGACTGGAGCTCAACTTCGCCAACATCATCGCGCTGCCGCTGCTGCTCGGCGTCGGTGTCGCGTTCAAGATCTATTACATCACGGCGTGGCGGGCCGGACAGACGCAACTGCTGCAATCGCCCCTCACCCGCGCCGTCATGTACAGCGCACTCGCCACCGCGACGGCCTTCGGCAGCCTCTGGTTGTCGAGCCATCCCGGCACGTCGAGCATGGGCAAGCTCTTGGCGCTGTCGCTGGTGACGACACTCGCTGCTGCCGTGCTGTTTCAGCCGGTGCTCATGGGTCCGCCCCGAGAGGTCGGAGACTAGCGCGCGCGCCCTGAGAGTTCGGACACTCGTGAACAGACGTCGTTCCGCGCGCTGCCTCCAGAAGCATTCTTCTGCGCCGTCCCTCCGGAGGCATTGCCGACCCGCGTCCACCGCTGACCGCCGCAGAACACGCCGCCCATGACGCAGCCCTCGACGCGCAGGGTGTTGTCGCCGACCATCCGAACGTTGGCGTTATAGGTCTGGCCGTTCTGCGCATTGTAGATCTGGCCGTCCCATCGTGTCTGCGAGGACGCCCGCATATTGATCAGCACCGCGCTTCCAAGGGTCGGGCGGCCACTGCGTTCGTCGCGTCCTGGAACCCTTTCCCACGCGACGACGCCCCATAACGCCCCACGGCAACTCTCGACGCGGATGACGGCGCTGCCATCCTCGACCTGCCAGTCGCCGGTGGGTTCTGCGGCCAGCGCGGCTCCGCTTGTGATAGCGGCGGTAAAGAGGGTGACGATTGCTAGGCGCATGACGGCCTCCAGTTTCTGATTTTCTTGCGCCCGGTTTCGGGCGCTAAGCTTAATCCCCGAACCTGAAAGAGCTTTCTGGTAATAATTGGACATAGAATAAGTTACGCCGATGTTCCACTCATCGGCCGAGAAACCCGTAAACACCTGTCGAGCTTTGTCTCAGGCGCCGATCGTCCCGTTGCCCTGAAATTCGTCACAACCTTTGTTGAATGCCCGGATCGGCGGTTCGAAAATGCCTTTAAAAGCCTCATCTCTGCTCGGAATTCTTGCATTGATGCGTCGAATTGACCTCTGACATTACAAACTGCTTGGGGAGTTCCACGATCGATACTAGAATAAAACATACATAAACGCCGCCAGGGGAAACGCCGGTGACTTTGACGCCTTCAGGAACTCCGAGCCGTAGCCGGCTCTGGAGCAGGGACAGCAACGCCTCGTCACCCGAATGGGTGGATCTCGATCGCGGCGCCATCACCCGTAGGTACGACCGGTTCGCGCAGATCATCCCGCTGTTCGATTGGCTCTTTTTCATGCCGCCGGGATTCCGGCAGAAGGCTGCCGAACGGTTGCAGTTGCAGCCGGGCGACCGGGTCCTTGAGATCGGATGTGGCACCGGGCGGAATCTGCCGTCGTTGCGTGCTGCGGTGGGACCGACCGGACGTGTTTACGGCGTCGATATTTCGACTGGCATGCTGGAACGGGCCCGCGAGCTGTGCGCGCAGCGCGGATGGTCCAACGTCAATCTGCTCCAGCAGGACGCCGCGGAATTCGTCGCGACTGGGCCGCTCGACGGCGTGATGTTCGGCCTGTCCTACAACACCATCCCGCATCACCTGGCCGTGCTGCATCACGCTTGGACTCTGCTGCGTCCCGGCGGCCGGCTGGTGGTCATGGACGCAAAACTTCCGCCCGGCCTCGGCGGCCGGATGATCCTGCCGTTCAGCCTGTGGCTGATGAAGCGAACGATGCTCGGCAATCCGCTGATCAGGCCTTGGGAGGACGTCGCGCGATTGGCCGGCTCCATCCAGATGGAACAGTTCATGTTCGGCTCCTGGTACATCTGCGCCGCGACCAAGCCGATGACTGCGCCGGCGCCAGCCGCGGCGCGCTGACCTTCCAAGCGCGTCCGCATCGCTCTATCCTGACCCGCACCCTGCCCTTCCCCGCTGCGGGGAAGGTTAGAGAGAGGTCGCCAGGAGCAGATCGTCATGAGCGAGCGCCAGCGCGAGCAATGCTGGGTCATCAACAATGAGGTCGTCGAGCCGCGACCGGCCAGCGCGCCGCCGCAGGAGGAACTCGTCGAGAAGCATCACGCCTTCATTCACGATCTCGAGGAGAAGGGCATGCTGGTCGGCGCCGGCCCCTTCCTCGACGACAGTGGAGCCCGTTTCGGCACCGGCATGATCATCTTCCGCTGTGCGACCCGCGCCGAAGCCGAGAAGATCGCCAACAGCGAGCCCTATATCGCGAACGGCGTGCGCCGGCTGAAGCTCATGCCCTGGCAGAAGATCGCCGGCAGCTGATCAACCATTTTCGAGAGGAGCGTGCCATGTTGAACGTCGCGGTGCGGAGCAACGACCGGTTTGTCACGGTCGACGGACTGAACCTCCGCTATCTCGAAGAAGGCAGCGGCGTGCCCGCGATTCTGCTGCACGGCGCCTCGCTCGGCTCCTCGGCCGATGTCTTCCGTCGCAACCTGCGGGCGCTGGGTGCAAGTGGCATCCGCGCTATCGCTTTCGACCTGCCTGGCTTCGGCAAGAGCGACGCCACCGACGACATGAGCGCAGGCTACCGCAAGACGATCATTCTCAAATTCATGGATGCGCTCAAGCTCGATAAGGCTGCGCTGATCGCCCATTCGGCGTCCGGCAACGCGGCGGTCGGCATCGCGCTGCAACAACCCGATCGGATCTCGCATCTGATGATCTTGGGCACCGGCAGCCTGCTGCCGCCGCTGGAAACCGGCGGCGGCAAGGTCGGCGGCCGCGAGGGCGCCGCGCAGGCGCGGCTGGAAGAGCGCATGGTGAAGCAGGAGCCGTCGCTCGACGACACCCGTGCGCTGCTCGAAGCCAACCTCTTTCACCGCGAGCTGATCACCGAAGACGAATTGCAGCTCCGGCACCAGAACAGCATCGGCCCCTGCTTTGTCGAGTTTGCGCGACGGCATGCAGCATCAAACGAGGGTGGCGGCGGCAAGCAGTCGGTGCCGCTCTGGCAGCGCTACGACGAGCTCAAGATGCCGCTCCTGCTGATCTACGGACGCGAGGATCGCGGCCGCGCCGCCGAGCGCGTGGAGCTCCTCAGGCAACGCTACCCGGCGCTCAATCTTCATATAGCGGAGGGTTGCAAGCACCTGGTCCCGTGGGACGCGGCGGACCTCTTCCACAAGTTGGCGGTGCCGTTTTTGACTCGGTGAACGGCTTCGGCGTGATCTACCGTCCTTGCGATTGCACCGGCCGTTCCTGACGTTTGCGAGCTCTCGGCAACAAGAGTTTTGCGATGGCGTCGCACGAGATCGTACTGCCCATGCGATGCTCGGGTAGATCTTGGAGTCCAATCCATTGTTCGGCGGGGATTTTCGTGATGGCCCACACGTAGATGCAAGTCTCGCGAGGCAACTGCGCACGACGTCGGAGCCACGCTTCGACCCGACCCGGACCAGCATTGTATGCAGCTGCCGCAAGTCCCAGATTTCCGAACTGGATTCGCAACTGCTTCAAAAACCTTCCTGCCGCCTGCAGCGCCATGAGCGGATCGAATGGATCCGCTAACCCCCTGCCAACGGCGGTTGCCGGCATGAACTGCGCGATCCCTTGCGCGCCCGCGTAACTGATTGCGTTTGACCTGAAATGATTCTCCTGCCAGATCAGCCGGGTAAAAAAATCAATTGGCAAATCGTTGTCCAGCGCCGTCTTGGCCAGCGTAAGGCAGATCGTTTCGGCAGTCTACAAGGTAACCGCCAAGGTAACTTGCCAACAGCCGCGAATAAGCCCATAAAAGGCGCAGCGGCCGGGGCTTGCACCCCCCGACCGCCACTTGAGCAACCGCACTGAGCAGAGCGCGAGATGCCCCGCCAATTCCTTAGCACAATCCATCGGGACAATTCACGCCCTCGCCGGTGCCCAAAACCATATGGTAGCCTGCCACCGAACTTAATGCGGGGGGAAGCCATGGGCGCATTGCTGATGTGGTCGCTTATTGTCGGCTTGTTCATTGTGACCGCGGCCACCTTCGGATGGATCGGTGCGGTTGCCTGGGCAATTGCTTGGCTGTTCGTTATCTGGCAGCTAACGCGGTCGGTTATTAGCCCCATGCGATAGTCACTTTAATCTTGCAATGATTTGATGAGGGGGAGCGAACATGGAAGTCGGCATTCATGCACCAAGTACGCTGGCGCTCGTCGTCTCGCTGGCGCTCGCTGTGCTCGGTCTGATCTACTTTTTCGCAATGACACCCGATAACTTGGATATTGGTTTCTGGATCGCAATCATGGCGTATGTAACATTGGCGCTCAGCACCACTGTGAAAACGTAGGATTGGTCCGTCTCTCGCCGGGGACGCATTGCACATTCGAACTAAAATACTACCGCCTGGCCATGGTGCGACCGGGCGCGGCGTCCGTTTTCAGTTGCCGTTTGAGTGCCCCCAGACCTTCGGATGATTTACTCGCGAGTTGATCGCGGCCGGAAGGGGCGTTGAATGTGCGCAGCGGCCGGGTGTTGCACGCCCGGCCCGACCGCCACTTGAGCGCAACGCACTGGTCCAAGCGCGTCATGCCTTTCCACACTTCCAAAATTGTACAGTTTCGTACTGAAATTTTTCCGAAACCCGAAGTCAGTTCAATTGTGCAAGGCTTACTTGGACATAGCCGCCGGGCGGCGCACAGCCTTAAGTTCGCTGCCGTAGTTTTGCCCTGAGAACGCCCAATACCAAAATCAGGTTTTGATACGTGGGGAGTGTCGGAAGGGAGGGGTACTGGCGAGGGGGTTGCTGGCAACGGCGGCCCTTTCGCTAAAAGGTGTAGGCGACGCGATCCAGCCCCCTAAAGACCCTTGTTCGAGTCGGTCAATCGAGATTCGTAGATGAGTTCCTACGGCGAATTCGCCAACCATGAGGACGGATAGTTTCCGCTAAAATTCATATAGTGCGAGGCCGAAGAAGCGCATGGGCCGCCCGGAGGGCTTCTAGCGCCCCTAGGGCGCGTCGCATAACCCTCCATCTCGCGATAGACTCGCTGAATGTTTGCGTTGAACAGCATTGGAAAAGATTCATCCTTTTCGCCAAGCGTCCGCGCAAGCGCAACGAACAGGCCGGCGAGCGCCAACCTTGTTTGATCTTGATCGGTTAATGCCATAACGGAATTCCCTAGATGTGTTGGTCCTCGCCGCACTAGATAGCACAGTTGCCCCGTCCGTGAGGCGACGGCGGGTGTGCAAGGCGATCTTGTATTCTTTGATCGCGGTCTTATGGCCGACTTTTCATGCCGGCACGGTGCCGACCAGCTCAGCCTTGTTGCCGCGAATGCGGATCACACGCCAATTACTCAACTTCTTACGCATGGGCCGAATATAGGGCGGCCTTCCAACCCTTACCACCTTTGCGAGGGGGCGCTGGAACTGGCGACGGACCGTAATCGTTTACATATTGCGGGCGCCGCCTCACTTCCAGCGCCGAACTCCAGGGGCGGCCCCGTGAGGCGCCATACCACGATCGCGGGGCCTCGGTTAAGAAGATTGTATGTGTACCTTGAGGGAGGAAACCACCGGGCGAGTTCACTGGCCGTGCGCCGTCCGGTGGCCCTCATCAGTGGGAGACCCATATTGGAGGAAAATATGCTTAGAAGCGCGATGGCCATTAGTGCTGCGTTGTTGTTGTTGGATCAGGCGCGATGGGGAGCTGCGGCTCCGGCGCAGGGAGGTGCGGCTCCGAGAGCGTGCGCCGCTGACATTAAAACGCTTTGCGAGGGCGTGAAGCCTGGCCAAGGTCGCATTGCTTCCTGCATCAAAGAGAACTTCAGCAAACTCTCCCAACCCTGTCAGGACCAACTGGCAACAGCCGCTGCGGGCGCGAAAGCGTGTGCTGCTGATGTTAAGCAACACTGCGCCAACGCGCGCCGACGTATTGAGGTCATACGTTGCCTGAGGCCCGCCCTAGCCAATGTCGGCGACACTTGCAGATCGGCGCTTGCGCAGGTTGCCGCTCGCAGGAACTAGCGGACACAGCCCAGGCCCGAAAGGCTCGGCCCACCGGCGGTGGCTTGTCATCGGCTGCCGGCTCGTTTTTCGAGTTTAGCTGCGCCGTGCGCCGCCCGGTGGCCCTCAGCGCATAGACTTGCGGGATTTCGGCCCCGCCGATGCAGCCGCCTCGCTTAACGCCTCGTACAGCTCGAAGGCGTCCGTCCGCTCCGGCGCGATCCTTGTCCCACGACCTCGCGGCGGGCGAATTCACCGGATAGGGATTGCGTGCGTCGGGATGGTATATACTCGCACGGCCACTCCCACAATTCCGCGCCGACCTCGTCATGCAACACCGAGTCGGTGCGAGAACCACTCATCACAGGCGGCGCATTGTTCGTGTCTTCCAATACTCGCCTTCCCAATCTCTTGGAGGGCATGTGCATTGCGTCCGCAACTTCTCCATCCGCTGGAATGCTTCGACAGCAGCCGGCGTAATCTGGCGGCGCACTGCTCGGTTGATCGGCGTTCGCTTCTGTTGCCATGTGTCCTACCCCGTGTATCCGGTGATGCCAGGGCGACCGACCGGCTTCATCGCCTCCACGTCCAGGCCAAGCGTTGCAGGCCCCGCACGACAAAGGCCCGCGCCGCAAGCTCGCGTTTCAACAGCGGAGGCTCTTTCATTATTCCGTTTTGTTCGATGACTTCGCCGTCCTTGTCGATCTAGCTCACGGCAGCTTTCGGCGCGGTCTTGCTCTTGCGGCGATTAGCGCCAGCGTCACAACGCCTCCGGCATCCTCGATGCAATGACTGACTGTGGATCGAAGCGCCCACAGGGCGGCGCCATGTGGGCCGAGCTTGCGCGGTGGCTTAGGTTTGAGCGGGCGTGAGGTTTGGATTCTTTGGTCATGTGATAACCCTCTAATGTTTTGCGCAATTGAAGCAAAGGAAAGCCGAGGCGGCGGTCATAGCGGAAGGGGCAGCAAAAACATTTTGATACCCCCCGGTGCGTGGGTCACATGTCTTGGAGCGTGTACTAATAAATGGTCGGGCAATCGCTGGCTGAGTTCGCTTTGCCCCCGCAAGCGGTCAAATAGCAAACATCTCGGTAGGTCCGCCTGGGGCCGTAACCAGACTCTGCACCGCAGGTCCCAGGCGCGCGCAGTTCGCTAGCGCGAACCCACTTTAGGAGAACAGCTATAGACCATGGTGATGTTGTAGTCCAAAAGGACTTTCCGGTGTGCTTGTGCTGCGACTTCACAAGCCTCTGGGGTGTCATACTCAGCGACAACGGTATGATTTTGTCCGGTCATTATCGTCATCAGCAATACCGTTATTGTCATCTCTAAGCCCTCCTCACTCCTGTTCGCTCATGCACGCGCTCCCCCTCACAGGCATCTTGATCGCGCTCCGGAAGCTGCGCCACGTCGCGCTATCGTATCGGGCGGTCGCATAAGGCCACAAGCGCGTTACCGACCGCCAAACCTAACCCATCCACACCGCTGGCTCTTGCCTCGGTACGTTCCGCACTTGGGGGCGTAGCGGTTGAGGCAAGCAGCGATGTTGTGGTTCACGTCTATGCTCTTGATGTCCCGAAGAGCGCATGCAGCCTTACAAACTCGGCACGCAATCTCAAGGGCATAAACAGGGCTGCTACTTTTACGGTCTCAAGCTGCTCGGGGGTGAGCTTCACCCCCGATAGTTCTTCGATATGCATTAGCGCACCATCATCGGATCGCGAGTCAGCAATCGCCGGATTTCACCTTCCGGGATTGGCAGCCGCGGCGTGAAGCTAACGCAAAAGCAATCATCTTCGTCCGCTAAGTCGAGGTAACACCACGCGACGGTTTCACCGCCCTCGCGCTCGAAGTCGATTTGCCGGATGAGCGTAGACTTGCCCGCCAGCTCCCGCCTTA
The DNA here is from genome assembly GCA_963720385.1 of uncultured Alphaproteobacteria bacterium. Classification (GTDB taxonomy): domain Bacteria; phylum Pseudomonadota; class Alphaproteobacteria; order Rhizobiales; family Xanthobacteraceae; genus VAZQ01. The sequence continues at coordinate 60,855 of CAVRFL010000012.1, forward strand.
GCTGCTCCGCAAACACGCGAGCGTTTGCTTGCTCGATGCTCATCGTGCGTCCCTCCGTCACGGCCGCGTTTTACCGCAAGCACCCACGCGTCGGATGTCCCCGGCCGCTCTGTCGTGCGCTTGTCGTTGAACCAGACCGAACCCTGATCTGTGACGAAGCTCGACGGCGGGTACGACTTTTCCGAAGACCAGACGCCCAGGTATTTTGGTTCGGGCCGCTGCTCCAAGGCTGCGAGGCGCGTCTCCAATTCCGCAATGCGTTTGACGTAGGCGCCAAGCCTTCAGCGACACCCTTCATCAATGCGGATATTTCGCCTTGGTGAGCCGCGACTTTCCCGGTGAGGGTGGAGGGAGCGCGCTGTGCGCCCCCTCCTGTTCGATGTTGTGCTCGCTCATGATTAGACCGTCACGCTGTTCGTAATCGACGCCATCGACCACAGCCGCAGCGGTGTCCCAAATCATGGCGCAGCCAAACCACCGCTCGCAGAGGAGCCCCTGGAGATTGCGTTGCCACATCGACGTTAATGCGCTGTTGTTTTCCGGGTCGGTGTTCATGCGCAAGGTGCCGTGGCTCGAACTGGAGAAGACCACCGTGCCAGCACTTGCCGCGATGCCCGATCCGTCAATGAGCATGATTTCGTCCGGTGCAATCGCGTCGGACACCAACAGGCGGCACGCCCTGAATTGTCCCGCCGTGCCGATGACATCCTTGAATGCGAAGCCGTTGTCCGAGCCCATGAACGAGATCGCCTTGGCGTTTTCGGAACTCATGACGAAGAACAGCTTCGAGCTTGCCCGACCTGCACCGCAGAAGAGAGCGCCTTCAAGTCCGGCGAGCACAGACGCCCACATCGCTGCCGGATGACGAGCCGGCAGCCACGGAGCCATCGCTGACGACCGATAAGAATTCCTCATCGGTCGCCCTAGTTCATTCCAGCTGCATCGAACGCCTGACGAGCGCCTGGGAATCCGCTGCGTTGCTGCGCACAAGCTCCGGGCTCATGACGATGATTGAGCTGGCCTTGCGTGGGATCAGTTGGCCACTGCTACCAACGTCGAGGGAGCCAACCGGCTTGTGCAAACCTTGGCAACGCTCTCACCACTCGCGATGAGCGTGATCACGCTGGCAGAGCAAAGCAAAGGGGTTCGCACCATCGACGACAACCTGCCGTCGAACACTCCAAAATTGAGCATCGACCCACGCCCTGTTGAGCGGGTCGGCCAGGCCTGCAGCCCAGTTCCCTTCGCTAGTCAGGCCGGGGTCAGTGGATTCCTTCTGGAGCCGTTCGAGAACTCGGGGGCTGGCGGTGCCAGATTGTTCGGCAATGGCAAGCGCGTTACCCGGCGAACCTTTGCCCCGCATCTTGAAGCGGGCCCATAGCTGTCGCAATCGCGAGCCGGCGTGTCTTGGTAAATCGAAACAGGTTTAGTCATAGTTTTAATCGTTCCTTATGAAGCCCCGGTGTCCGGGGCGGGGATAAAAAGATAGTCAGCCGGCGAACCGGCTCCGCTTAACGTCTCGAATGGTTGGCCATCGCATATCCTTTCCCGTTTGGTGCCGCAGCGCGGCGGGGGTGTTGCAGTTACGCGGCCTTCCGCCAAACCCTTAATCTTGGCGGCCGCTTCGGCTTTATCTTCGCGTTCCGCTTGGCTCGCAGTTCGCTGATCTTCCATGGGTAGCGTGTGCGTTTGGGCTGCATCGCCCTGTTCTCGCCAGCCCAAAATCACGTCGGGGCCTGCGGTGTAGAGCCGTACTGCACACGTCGTGTGCGACGCCCGCCACAACTTCCGCGCCGCCCAGATGCGGGCGAAAAAGTCCGCGTCGGTTTCCGCCCACCGCCAGACGTAGGGAACGTGCTGCGCCCTAAGCTCGGCCCGGTTCTTGTCCGTGACTTGCAATGCGCCCCGGTTAACTCTCCATCGGTCGCCGACCTTGCGGGCGTAAACCTTGCCGAGCCAGCCACGCAGGCTACACGGGTCAAGGTCGTCGTAGAGCTCGTCGGGATACCGATGCCGTGCCTCGATCCGAGCGGGACCGTGCAGCTCTCCAGGTGGTTTACGCGATACGCATGGAGAATTACTCGCTGTAGTTTCCGCAGATGATCCCGCGCGATCTTGAACGGCGCGTTTTGCCAGCCGCCCCCTCTGCCGCGTTGCTTGCTGCGGGTGGCCACGAGCAAGTCACCGACGGCGGCATCTTCGACCACGGCGCGGGCTTGGCGTTCTTCGACTTCGGCATCGTCATCATAGCCGCCTTCAGCCGCCGCCTCGTCGTAAGCCACGGGGATTAATTCGCGCCCCCATGACTTGCCTTTAGGTCGGGCGCCGCTCAGTGGCCAGAGGCGTTCCTTGAAGCGCGCGTCAAGCGACGGCGAAACAACATAGTTAGGCCGCCCGCCGGGCCTTTCGTTGGGTAGCAGCAATGTTGCCAGCCTTCAGGTGACGGCTCGGATTGAACTTGTTGAGCGCATGGGCGAAGCCGAGCAGCGCGACGCTCAGCCCATCGGCGCCGAGCCGCAGGCACCTGTGCGTGCGGCAGAGCTTTAGCAGCAGCCGTTGGAAGCGCCGCGCAAGCACATTGCCGGCAGATTGGTCGCCGGCCTTGAACCGGCGGATATATTCCGCCTCCTGCCGGGCCGTGAGCTTCGGCTTGCGGCAGCGGAACACCCACAGCGGCAATATCGGCCAGTCGAGCTTGCCTGTCCCGTAGCGAGGCCCGGCGCCGTCAAAGAAACCGGCACGGGCGCTGAAGCCGTCGCTGCTGTTCCAGTCGGCCAAGGCGATCTGGCGGCCGCGGTAAAACATCCGCACGCCGCCGTATCCCTTCACGGGCGGGGGCGGGCCGGGCCGTCGAGGTGGCGACTTCCGCCTAACACCGACACACTGCTGATTGATGAATTCGTGAGGCCCGGTCGAAACCATGACCGCGCCGTCATCCCGAATGTAACAATTAACCCCGTCAGTGGCGGCAGCGCCGCCGGGGCAAATTACTTGTTGCAAATGTTGCACCTCAAAATCGGCCCCTCAGTTGCCGCAATGCGGCGGGCCATCGCAGCGGATAGGCCGCTGCACCTCACATTTTAAAGATAGGCAAACGTGCGACATTTCACGGACGCACCCGCCAAAATATTTTGCGGTCCTGTTGCGCTAGCATTGCTAGAGCTTTGCTAGCGGTGTGCTAGCGGCTAGCGTTACGGGTGGGCCGTTACGGTAGCGTTACGGTCTTCATCGCGCACGGCCGATTGCCGCATCTATATCCGCGCCAGTCGTGCTCATGGTTTTGAACCGCTCGACCTCCACGACCAAAACTTCGGGGTGATCTGTCAGCAGGCTTCTGAACAAGCTCACCGCCTCGGGGATGCTCCGTGCCATCGAACAAAGAGCCACCGGCCCACCGGGGTCGCGGCCGTCATAGACCGTGAGCCCAGCCAGGGAGAACCATGGGCCGCGTTTGGTTCGCTTGGTGGCCCTCCGCTTGGTCTGCTTTCGTGCTCGCATTTTCGCTTTCCTTCCGTTGCCAAAATTTTTGGGGCTCATCGTCCGCGCCCAATTTTTTTGAGACGGCGCCGACCGTGGGCGGCATGACGGCGCCGGACCGACGCGACCAATGATGATGATGATGATGAGGCGGTGAGGGATGCAGATGCGATGCAGATGCAGATGCAGATGCAGATTTAGGAGGCTAACTACGACCTGGTATACTACTAGTGTCCCGCCACAGGTACCGTGGATCGGATTTTTGGCCGTTCACGGTACCTGTAGCGGTACTGTTACGTGCTATTTTTGCCACACCGGTCCCGCTACAGGTACCGACCGGTCCCGCTACAGGTACCGACAGACCCGCTACAGGTACCGTGTTCTGAATTTTGGGCGCCCATTTCATAAAATCTTTGGTCGCCGCTTGCAGCGGCACGTCGCAGTTGAATTCCGTTAGCCGCCATTCGCTCGCGTGCTTGTGCTTGAGAGAGAACGCGCCGCGCTTGGTCGCGACTATGAAGCCCCGGTCAACAAGATCGTTCAGCGCGCGTTCGGCCGTGCTCTTGCCAATGCGGCACTCCTCCGCGCCCTCTCGCACCGAATAGGATAAGCGGCCGTTGTTCACGCCGATGTACCGCATCGCCAACTGAACGTAGAGGGCTCGCGCTTCCGTGCTGAGACTTCGCCACGCCGGGCTGTGCAGCATCCAGTGTTGAAGCCGGATGTGTAGCGACGCCTTTTCCTTTTCCCCGCATTACGCCCCCCATCGTCGGGCGGGAAGTCTGACCAGCGGTCGTCAATGGGCGGCGCAGCGCGGCGCAGGAAATTCGAAATCGCCCACGGGTCCGCGATGTCGGGCGCGACCCGCGTTGGGATTGCCGGCAGACTCCATTGCAGGAGAAAGTCCACGTCGAGCGGAATGATGCCGCCAACATCGACCACGGGCGCCCCGGGGAAGCGGTAGCCGCCGAGCACGTTGACGGGCGGCGTGCTGCGCTTGAATATCGACGGCGGAGTTGCCGGTAACTGCGCCCTGTACGCTTCGAGGTAGCCCCGGTTAATCCGGGCAACCCGGGCGGCGGTCTGCGGGTCGAGCGCCAGGCCAGCAAGCACCAGATGCACAGCGCGACGCTTGGCGTCATCGAATAACTAATCGGGGGCTCGGGGATCGCACGGGGGCGCGCTACCCAGTAGCCGTCACCCTCCTGCCGGATACGGGCGACCATGCTGGCCGTCGCGGTTGAACAGTTGCCAGTCGTCATCATCTCCCGGGACGACGCTCCCAACGCCACACTAGACCGCTCTCTAGTCGCGCCAAAAACCAGTGCCCGGCTTTATTGATGTTCTGAGGGGGTGCGTGGAGCATTCCGGTCATCTGACCCAATTGCGTGCGTCAAACGGCAGGTAATGTCGGCCGCCACTGCTTCAGCTCCCGCTTGCATGTCGCCCGCTTGCAAGCCCGCTGATTGCTCCGCATCTTGCGTTCATACTCCCGCTCGCACACGACGCAGCGGCGACGGTGATATTGCTCAAAGCAGCCGCGCTTGCAGAATGCGGCCTTGGGACGTTCTCGACCGGCGCCGGGAGCTTCGAGGCGACAGCGTGGGATTGCGGCACATATGCCGGTCGCCCGCTTGCGCGCCGTTCGTTGCTATTGTATCGGTGGAATTGATCGCGCCGCTTAGCCGATCATCTTCCGGGGCCGGCTCAGCGGTGGCGACGGCATAGCCGGCCTCGTACTCGTTTTCCTCGATGTATTCAAAACATCTCCGTCGTTGAAGGGTTGGGAACGGAACACCGCGCTTCGTCCCATGTTCGTAGCGATAGTTTATGGAAACGGGGCCGGTGCCTATCACGTCGCTTCGATCATTACACGACCCCCGCCTTGGGCGCCTCGGACGCAGCCGCCTGCTCGCGTTCCCACGAATCGAGTTCGGCCTCGTCGCGGTATTTTCGGCCGTTGATTACTATCGGCTTGGGGAATTTAAGGGCGGGGTTCTGGTCCCATCGCTTCAACGTCATTGCGGAACGGTGGTAGCGTTGCCGCACAAGAGTGTCCGGCAGTAACCGTCTTTGGTTGTATTGCATTTGGTGCGCTCCTGTTTTCAACAGGGCACACATGGGCGATGACGCGCCCTGACGCAAAAGATTTGACGGCAAACTCAAATGCCGCTGAGATTGAATTAGAAACTTAAAGGCGTTGAGATTGCTAATAGAACTCAAAGTCGCGCATAGGCGCCTTGTGCGTGTAATTTCCTCGATGGCCTTTTCTGAAATTACGGTGAACGCCAAGCTCGGCGAGAACTTCGACGACGATTGAGCAGGCCGAGGGTTTACATTGTCCTTTTGGGTCGCGCGTGCGGTTGAGGCCGCCCGATGAGTCAATTCATCACGACAAGTCGAATGCACTCGTCCCGCGCCGTAGCGGATTGGGCCCCCGTCCTTGCCGCTTGAGCGGGTGTTGGGCGTTTGCGCCGCTCAGCAATTCCAGCAGCGAACGTTACGCAAAAAGGGCTGTAGCGGCCTTTCGATCTTTAAGGTGCTCGGCAATTATCTCACAAACGGCCTGGTGCGCCGTCGCGAATCAACCCTGCCGGCATCACTGATAGCTCGGTTGACTATACTTTCGTCCCAAACGAATCCGCCACGCAACCGCTCGTCGTCCCTCGTCTTCGAATAATCGTCTCATTGCCCAGACAGTTCATTCCCGACGCACGCCGCGCAAGTCCAACTCCGCCAAGAACATCCGGCATCAAATACCGCTTGAGTGGCATCTCTTGCGTATGTCTTCGAGCGACGATGTCGGCCTCGGCCATCACGAGGCCCTACGCCCTCGCAACCGTCTTGCCGCTCACAATCGCATCAACGTGCCGCGCCCACGCTTCGAGCGCCGCCTTTTTCTCTGCGTCGTAGGTGTGCCGCTGATAAATGCCGACGATGCCGGAGCGTGAGCCGGATATATGCCCCAGCACCGACTCGACCACCTGCAGGCCGATACCGAGCCGCTGCAATCCGGTGGCGACCGTCCTGCGCAGGTCATGTATCCGCCAGTCCGGCAACGCGTGGCCGTTGTTCATCCGGGCCGCGGCCTCGTTCAGCGATATCTTTGCGTGGGACCAGCGGTCCACGGGCGTCTTGCCGGTCGTGGTAAAGACAAGGGCGCTCCGCGCGATCCGCGGCAGCTTGGCGATGATGGCCGCGGCCGTGGTCGATAGTGCGATGGTGTGTGGCTGACCGTTCTTTGTCCGCGAGCCCAGCAGCTCGATCTTGTCGCCGTGGATTTCCGACCACCTCAGCGCGCCGATTTCCTCACGGCGGGCGCCCGTCAAGGCAAGCAGCTGGAGGGCAGGACCGTATGGCCAACCAATCTCGGCGGCGGCCTTCCACACGGCGGCAAGCTCGGCATCGCTCAACACCCTATCGCGCTCTACGGCGGTGCCCGGCTTCGGCAAATCCGCCATTGGATTAACTGCGATGATGCCGCGACCGGCCGACCAGCGGAAACAGGCGGTGCACGTGAGCATGAACGCGGCGAGCGAGCGTGACCGTGCCACGGTCTGCGATATTGTCGATCAGCGCCATCGCGTCGTGCCGGGTTATTGACGTGATGGGCCGCGCGCCCCACACCGGCTTAACGCGCCGCTCGATCATCGCCTTGACCTTTTTGTGCGAGCGATTGTCCGCTTGGTCGCGCTTGAGCCACTCGTCGGCGACCGCCGCGAAACTATCGGGGATCGCCAATCTGGCGGCACGCTTGGCGGCGGCAGGATCAATCCCCGCCCGCATTGTGTCGGCGACCTCGCCAGCCTTCAGACGGGCGGCCTTGAGCGACATGACGGGCCAGCGGCCGAGCGTGGCGCGTTTCAGCTTTCCATGCACCCGGCCGAAATACACCCAGGATCGAACGCCGTTGGCGGTCACACGCAGCGCCAAGCGCCGGATAAGCCATGTCGAAGTAATCCACCTGCCCGCTGGCCGGCGCCCTCAACCGCTCGACAGCGGCGGCGGTGATTTTCTTTCGAGGCATCCCAACCCCAGAGGTAACAACAAGGTAACGGAAATCGGCTGTAGGCGATTGTTACCTCATGTGCGGGCAAGGTAGGGTCGGAGTGCTAGAAACGCAATAGCCACGCAACCAGAGGGCCGTCTTTATCCACGTGTCGCCCGGGAAATGTTTTCACGTGTGGCCTTACGCCATGAAACTTTGAATTGCCCGGCGTGACGAGCTCAGGGCTAATTGACGATCCAAGGGAATCGCTTGAGTTCCCAACAGCGTTCGAACCAAAATCGACTTCGTTTGGTATCGTCCCAGGGAGTTTCTCAACAACCCTTTGCAAGTCTTCTTTGCTGCGCTGTGAAAATGGCGCCGCAGGAGAAGCCAAAGCGATTTCTACTCCCCGCGCTGTATCCATCACGCCAGCCGACGCATCCCCCAGCAACGTGACGACAATTGCAAATCTGGCCAGCATCCAAACCAAATTCATCATTCCCCCTGTCGTTGCCTGATGAGCTAATACAGCTCGAAATATTCGCGGTGCTCCCAGTCTGTGACTTCGGTCTGGTAGCGGGCAAGCTCGCCCTGCTTGATGCGGAGGAAATAGTCGATGAAGCCCTGGCCCAGTCCGACGGCGAGGCAGGCGTCCTCGCGCAGCGACACTAAAGCCTCCTCAAGGCTCTTGGGCAAAAACGGCGCCTCCGTCTCATAGGGCCGGTCGGCCGACGGCCCCGGCTCGAGCCTGTGCTCGATGCCATCAAGCCCGCAGACGATCTGCGACGCCATGTAGAGATAAGGATTGGCGGACGGCTCCCCGACCCGGTTCTCGATCCGCGTCGCGCTGTCGCCCGCACCGCCGATCACGCGCAGCATGACGCCGCGGTTGTCGCGGCCCCAGATCACCCGGTCGGGCGCGAGCGTGTACTGCCGGTAGCGCTTGTAGCCGTTGATCGTCGGCGTGGTGAATGCCGCGGCGCCGCGCGCGTGCGCCAAGCAGGCCCGCAAGATAATGGCGCCCAAGCGCAGACAGCAGCGCGTCGCCGTCGGGAATGAAGGCGTTGGCGCCGGTGCGCCTGTTGCGCAGCGACTGATGCAGGTGCCAGCCGCTCGACATCACGTTGGGGAGCTTCGGGCGGCACATGAAGGTCGCGTGGTAGCCCTGCCGGCGGCAGATCTGCTTCACCGCGCTGCGGAACAGCATCATGGTGTCGGCGGGCGCGAGCCCGGTCTCGGTCTGGAAGGTGAACTCGCACTGGCTCGGTCCCAGTTCAATCTCGACCGAGCGCAGCGGCAGGCCGAGCGCCACCACGTCACGGCGGATCGTCTCCAGGATGGGTTCCAACTGATCAAAACGTGTCTCGGTGAGATACTGATAGCCGGAGGAGAGCACGCTCACCTCGGGCGGTTCGCTCGGCCAGCCCGCGTCGGCCGGATCGAGCCGCGGATTCTCGATCTTGAATATATGGAATTCGACTTCGAGACCGGCGACATAATCGAAGCCGGCATCGCCAAGCCGGTTCAGCACCTGTCGGTAAAGATGGCGCGTGGAGAACGGCACCGGCTTGCCGTTCTGGAAGTAGATGTCGCAGAGCACCCAGCCGGTCTGCGGCGCCCACGGCAGCACGCGGAACGTGGTCGGGTCGGCGATCATCAGGAAGTCGCCGCCGCCTTCCATCTCCGGCATGCCGAAGCCGCCGCCAGCGGTGAACACCGGGAACACGGTCTTGTGCGAGGTGTCCTTGGCGAGCAGCGTGGTCGTCATCGAGCAGCCGTTGCGCATCATCTTGGCGGCATCGCCGGCCACGATGGTCTTGCCGCGCAGGATGCCGTGCTGGTCCGGGAACGACAGGCGCACGACCTCGAGGTTCTTGCTCCTCGATCAGCCGCTCGGCCCGCGCGGCCGCCTCGAACTGCTCCTCGCTCCACAACCCGTGGCGCTCGACGAAGGTCTTGGCGGCGGACCGTTCCTGCGATGACGACATGAAATCCTCCACGGCGGAGATTATTCCATCTCTGTAACCGGGGCCACCGCATAGCCAGGCCTCGGCAAACCGGGGCGTGATCCCTTGCGCGGCGCCGCCGGCACGGCCAAGATTCACGTCCAACAAGGAGAAGATGATGGGGAGGCTTTCGAAACATCGTCGTACTGGCCGCAGCCGCTGCGCTCGTACTTGCGCCTGAGACTGCCGTTGCCCAGAGCCGGCCCGAGCTGATTCCGGTACCGGGCCGCATCAAGATGGCGCTCTACCGGCCGGAAGGCGGGCCGGCGCCCGCATGTCGGCATCATCGTGATGCATCGGACGTCGAACTACCTCACCCACCGCGCCTGCACCGAGCTCTCGCGGCGCGGGTTCCTCATGCTGTGCATGAATTCACGCTTCGAGAACAACGAGCCGGCGGTCGACTTCGAGAAGTTGCCGCTCGACGTGAAGCAAGGCGTCGCGTTCCTGCGCAAGCAGCCCGGCATCACCAAGGTCGTGCTGTTCGCGCACAGCGGCGGCGGGCCGATCATGGCGCTCTATCAGGCGGTGGCCGAAAAGGGCACCGCCTATTGCAAGGGCGAGAACAAGCTCACGCAATGCGTCGACGATCTTGCCGGGCTTCCGCCGATCGACGGCATCGTGTTCACCGATGCGCATCCGGGCAACGCGATCAACTTGCTGCGGGGCATCAATCCGTCGGTGGCGAACGAAAACAACCCGCCCGACGCGCCGCCAGTCGCGGAGCTCGACCCGTTCAATCCTGCGAACGGTTTCAATCCCAACGGCCCCTCGAATTATTCCGTGGAATTCCAGTCCCGCTATTTCCGGGCGCAGGCCGACCGTATGAACCGGCTGATCGACGTTGCCCGCGACAAGCTCGATCGCATGAAGCGCAACGCTTATCCCTATCCCGACGACGACGTCATCGTGATACCGCGCGGCGGCAATCCGGGATCGGGTCCGGGCGCATCAGCGGCGCTGTTCATCGCGCAGCCGAGTATCGCGGCCGTCAACAGCACCTCGCAGCCGGCGCGGCTGCTGCGCAATGACGGCAGTATCACCGAGCAAGTGATCAAGAGCGTCTACGTCGCCGATCCAAAACTCTCGCGCGACAATCTGCGGTTCAGCACGGGCACGAAAATCTACACCCTGCGCTCGTTCCTGAGCGCCAACGCGATCCGCGCCAAACACGCCATCGACGACATCGACTTCTGCTCGACCAACAATTCGACGGTCTGTGCGGTGCAGTCGATCACGCGTTCCGGTGCTGTTCGCCGCGATGGGCGCGCACTACTTCATCCGCGACAACGAGCGCATGTTCGAGCTCGCCGCGAGCAAGGACAAGGACTTCATCACCATCGAAGGCGCGGTTCATGGTTTCACACCGTGCACGCGCTGCGAGACGACGCCCGGGCAGTATTCCAACTCGGTCAAGAACCTCTTCGACTACATTGCGAAGTGGCTCAACGACCGCTACCGATAGGGGAAACAGCGCCGGCGACGAAGGTCTTGGCGGCGCGTTGCTGTGATGACGATATGAATGCGGGTTCCGGCAGACCGCCCAATGATAATCGGTAGCGAGGTATAGGTGTTACGGTTGCTTACCTTCCCACGACCTGCCGTTTCTGGCATTTTGTCGTCGCAACTCCCTGCGTTTGGTGCGAAGTCTGGATGAAGTGGGTAGCCCTCTCCATTTTGATCGTTGCGACAACGTCTGTGCTGCTTGCGACAAGCATCCTTGATGCGCAGGCACAGACGACGATCGATCGCGATCCTTATCACGACGACGTACGCGCTAACCTTCTTGAAGACGATCCCGTCAATCGCTATGGCAATCTATTCGCAGGCAGCGCGAGATGGCGTATCGACAAACCTGATGCTGAATCGAAAATCAGAATCGGATTATCGCCTCCGCGCCGAGATTGTGATTCCCGAACGCAAGCTTGCAGGTTCTCTGACGATCCGCCCAGAATCTCGACCAGTCGTTGCCGGCCAGCCACCTTGTCGAAGTCACGCTTGATGTCCCGTCGGACTTTCAGCATGGCGGCGTATCCACCGTACGCGGGCTAATGATGAAGCAGACCGAGACTGTTGTCGGCACGCTGCTACGCGGTGCCGCCGTCAGGCAGCATTCCAATGTCTTCATCATTGCCCTCTCGGGAGGAGATGTAGAGAAGAACGTTGAACTTCTCTATGGGCGACGATGGCTCGAAATCGCGATGGTGTTTGCCAACGGCCGACGGGCGTTGCTGACCATTGACAAGGATCTCTCGGGAGAAGCTGCATTCAAACAAGCGTTCGCCTCCTGGAAGAAACTGAACCCACAGGTGGCTCAAGTGGTCGACCGAATTGATGCCCACCGGCAGGTCGTTCCACCGTTCGACGCGAACCAACCACCGTTCGACACGAACCAACCACCGTTCGACACGAACCAGCGCTAGCAGGACGTGCGCTGGCAACCATCACTGAAGCAAGGAGAGCGCCCCGTGATCGACGTTTACACCTGGACCACCGGCAACGGCCGCAAAGTTCCGATCTTCCTGGAGGAAACCGGTACGCCCTACCGTCTGCATATGGTCGACATTCACAACGGCGAACAGCACAAGCCGGAATTCATCAAGATCAATCCCAACCGCAAGATCCCGGCGATCACTGACCAGGATGGCCCCGGCGGAAAGCCGATCACGCTGTTCGAGTCGGGCGCGATCCTGATCTATCTCGCCGACAAGGTCGGGCAGTTCATCCCGAAGGACCCTGCCGGCCGCTACCACACCATCGAATGGCTGATGTTCCAGATGGCCAACATCGGCCCCTTGCTCGGCCAGACCCATCACTTCCGTTCGAAGGCGCCTGACAACGCCTATGGGGTCAAGCGCTACACCGACGAGGCGACGCGGCTGTGGAAGGTGATGGATGGGCGTCTTGGCGACGTCCCCTATCTTGCTGGCAACGACTACACGATCGCCGACATGGCGACCTATGTCTGGCTGCGCAATCCGAAGAACCAGGGCCAGAATCTCGACGACTATCGGAACGTGAAGCGCTGGTTCACCGCGATCGACTCCCGTCGCGCCGTGCAGCGCGCGCACAAGGCGGTCGAGGACGCGGCGGAGAAATACAAGGCGGTGAAGAAGGCGAGCTAGGCCGCGGCTATCGCTTCTTTTTCGCGCCGGCGGACTGGCCAATCTTGGCGGCCATCTCCGCCAGCTTCGCGACCGTGTTCATGTTGCGCATCGTGCCGGGCTTGGCGGCCGGGATCCGCAGTTTCGAGGTCCCGATACCGCTGCCGTAATGGACGAAGATCTCGCGGGCGCCGAGACGCATCTTCTCGTCCTTGACGCCGATCGCGTGCTCCAGCGCGTCGGCCGGCGGCGGCTTGTCGAGGAAGATCGCGACCGCCTGGTTCGGCGCTGCCTTCGGAAACGGGTTGGCCTTCAGCACTTTGGCCATTTCAGCGGCCGTGCGCACGACCACGCCGATGGGCTTGCCGGCATAGGCATGCAGGCGCTTTTCGAGCGCAGATTTCACTTTCGCCGGAGAGGCTTTGCTTTCAAAGACAACATTGCCGCTGGCGATATAGGTCTGCACATGCGCGAACCCGGCGTCCGCGCACATGTCCTTCAACTCGGGCATCGGAAGCTTGCCGGTTCCGCCGACATTCACCGCGCGCAGCAATGCGACATATTTCGCCATCTGCAATAAGGCCGCCAATCAATGCAGCGCCGCTGCCTGCGCCTGCAGGTTCGCCAACAGGTCGGTCGAACCCTGCACCGCCAGGCGCTGGTGATAGAAACGCAGGCCGTAAAGACCGCCGAGTTCCTCGCCCGCGCCAGCGCGACCGGGGCCGCCGTGATTGCATTGCGGCATGACGATGCCATGGCCGGTATGCGCACTCGCGATCGCGGGATCGATGACCAGGAGCCGGCCATGGCTTGCGCCGACGCCGCTCACCATCCGCGCCAGGAATCCTTGGTCCGCGCCGTAGATCGACGCCACCAGCGAGCCGCCGCCGCGCGCGACCTGTGTGCAGGCGTCTTTTTCGTCCTTGTAGGGCACGATGGTCGCCGCCGGCCCGAACACCTCGACCTCGTGCACCGCGTCGGCGTCCCTTGAATCCGTGACCCGCAGCAGGGTGGGCGCGACGAAGGCGGCCTTGCTCGCGTCGATGCCCTCAAGCGTGGGTGGTTCCGGCCCGCCGATGACGAAATCGGCCTCGCTCGCAAGCTTGCGGATGCCGTCGAACGCAGCCGCCTGCTGCGCACGCGTCACCAAGGGGCCCATGCGCGTCTCCTCGTTGCGCGGGTCGCCAACCTTCGTATTCTTCAATTTGGCGAAGAGCGCCTCCGCGACATCGCCGGCCTTGTCTTCCGGGACGAAAATGCGGCGGATTGCCGTGCATTTCTGCCCGGCCTTGACCGTCATCTCGCGCACCACCTCGCGCACGAAGGCGTCGAAGGCCGCCCCGCCGCCCGCTGCATCGGGCGCCAGCAACGCCGCATTGATGCTGTCGGCCTCTATGTTCACCGGCACGCTGCGCGCAACCACGTTCCGATGCCCGCGCACGCGCGCCGCGGTGTCGGCGGAGCCGGTGAAGGCGACCACGTCGTCGGATGTGACATGATCGAGCAGATCGCCCGCGCTGCCGACGAGCAGGCTGAGCGCGCCTTCAGGCAAGGTCTTCGCCGCAACCACGTCGCGCACCATCTCATGGGCGAGCAGCGCGGTGGCCGAGGCAGGCTTGGCAAAGACCGGCACGCCCGCAAGCAGCGACACCGCCGCCTTCTCCCACAGGCCCCAGCTCGGGAAGTTGAATGCGTTGATGTGAACGGCGACGCCACGGCGCGGCACCATCAGGTGGATCGCCTGATAGTTTTCCGCCTTGGCAAGGCGCACCGGCTTCTCGTCAAGCAGCATGCGCGCATCGCCGAGGCTCGCGCCCAGCCGCGCGTAATATTTCAGCGTTCCGATGCCGCCGTCGATGTCGATCGCGGCGTCGATCTTGGTGTTGCCGGAATTCGCGATCGCGATGCCTTCATACTTCGCGCGGTTGGCGGTGAGCGTGTCGGCAACGGCGCCGAGCAGTTTTGCACGTTCGGCATAGCTCAGCGCGTGCAGGGCGGCCTGCCCTTGCTTGCGTGCAAACGCGAGCGCGCGCTTGAGATCGACACCCTTCGCCGACGCGGTGGCAATCATCTCGCCGCTCACGGGATCGACTAGCGAGGTCTCGACGCCCTCCCCGCGCGTCCAGCGACCCGACACATGGCTATCAAGCGTTTGCGGATTCATGGCATCCGGCTATCCCGAACACGGTGCGACCCGCTATATGGAAGCACGGCAGCCGGCTTTTCAAAAGGTGCAGCCGGAGAGGACTCAAGGGATGGTAGCCTGCTGGCGCCCGATGCGATGGCTGGTGCCTGTGCTCGTTCTGGGCGGTCTCGCCGTGCCCGCGGCGGTGCCGCCGAGCCCTACCGTCCCGATCCGGCGCTGGTGGCGGCCGCGAAGAAAGAGGGCCAGGTCCTCATCTATACGACCCTGATCGTCGACCAGATCGTGCGGCCGCTGATCAAGGCGTTCCAATCCCAGGCGCCGGGCATCGACGTGAAGTTCGTGCGCGCCGACAGCACTGCGCTGGTGGTGCGGCTCACCAACGAGGCGCGTGCCAACCGGACCCAGGCCGATATCTGGCACCTGGTTGACGGGGTCGGCCCGCTGATCGAGGCCGGCATCGCGGCGCCGCTCGAGCTGCCAAGCGCCAAGGGACTGCCGGCGATCTATGCCGATCCCAGCCGGCGCTGGGTTGCCACCAACTTCGCGGTGCGATCGCTCGCCTACAACACGACGCTGATCCCGCCCGCGCAGGCGCCGCGCGATTATGCCGACCTCATCGATCCTCGATTCAAGGGCAAGTTCGCCTGGAATCCGAATTCCGTCTCCGGCGCCTATGGCTTCATCGGCACCGTGCTCAAGCACATGGGCGAGGAAAAAGGCGTGGCCTATCTGCGCGAGCTCGCGAAACAGCAGGTCACGCCGGTGCCGATGGCGATCCGCGCCGTGCTCGATCGCGTGATCGGTGGCGAATATGCCATGGGGCTCGAGATGAACGGCACCCATGCTCACATCAGCGCCGCCATGGGCGCGCCGGTCGCCTGGGTGCCGCTCGATCCGGTGAGCATGACCCTGCAGGCCGCCGGCATCACCGCCAAGGCGCCGCACCCGAACGCGGCGCGGCTGTTCCTCGATTTCATGATCTCGCGCGCCGGACAGGAGGTGTTCCGCGACCGCGATTACATTCCGGTGCATCCGGAGGTTTCCGCCAAGAATCCGGAGCTCAAGCCGGAGACCGGCGGCTACAAGGCGGTCGTCTACAGCCCCGAGGAAGTCGATGCCAACGCAAAGCGTTGGGCCACGATCTTCCAGGACATCTTCCGCTAAAATCCGCCCACAACGCCAAGGAGCAGCGTCAATCCATGCGCATCCTGTTTCTCAACCAGGCGCCGAGGAAATCCGCGCATTACGATCCCACGGCGATCGAGGCGCAGCTCAACTCCTATGCCTCGCCCGGCACCAAGGTCGAGATCGGCTTCCCCGACGACTACGAAGGCGCGCAGCTGTTCGAGTTGATCGGCGCGCAGGCCCATCTCAACGGCCTGCACCACATGATGGAAACGCCCGCCCTGGTGCGGAAGATCTTCTGGGCGGCGCAGAACGGCTACGACGCCGTGATCTCCTCCAACACCTTCGATCCCGGCGTCGATGGCGGACGGCTGGCGGTGGAAATCCCCGTGATCGGGCTGTTGCGCACCTCGATGCACGCGGCCTGCATGCTGGCCGACCGGGTCGGCATCACCGTGCCGCTGGCGCCGCATGTCCCCTACACCTGGCGGATCCTTCGCACCTACGGCCTCGACCGCTTCGTCAGCGACATCCGTCCGATTGGCGTCTATGGCAAGGACGTGGACCAGCGCAAAGACGAGATCTTCGGGATCACCGAAAGGCTGATCCGCGGCCTCATCGACGAGACCCGCGCGGAAATCATCCTGCCGCTCGGCGGCGCGCTGATCCCCTATGTAGTCGATCCCAACGAACTGGCCAAGGCGACCGGCGTGCAGGTGCTCAACACCAAGGCGATCGGCATCCGCTTTGCGGAAATGTGCGTCGCCTTCGGCATGACCCAGAGCAACCTGACCTATCCGCGGGCGAAGCTGAGCTACGACGACTTCGTCAAGCCGGCGTGACCAGCGAGCAAGACAGAACACATGGCCAAAACTTACGTATCGCAGGAACCGGGAACGGTCGAGAAACTGGCCGACTGGTCGTTGGCGGTTCGCACCGAAGAAATCCCGCAGGCGACCCTGCATCAGGCGAAGCTCCTGCTACTCGACACCATCGGCTGCGGCTACGCTGCACTCGACGAAGTCACCTCGCGCGCCGTGATCGCGACCATGGCGGAGACCGGCGGCGCGCCGCAATGCACGGTCATCGGCGGCCCGACCAGGACCAGCGCGCCCGGCGCCGTTCTGCTCAATGGCGCGCTCATTCGCATCCTCGACCTCAACGATTACGCCAATACCAAGAGCGGCCAGATCGGCGGCCATCCGAGCGACAACATCCCGGTCGCGCTCGCCGCGGGCGAACTCGCCGGCGCATCCGGACGTGACGTGCTGGCGGCGATCGTCGTCGGCTACGAAATCTACGGCCGGCTCAAGGAGGCGATGCAAGACGCCAACGACTGGGACGGCATCATGGTGTCCGGCTTCGCGGCGCCGGCAATGGCCGCGCGCCTGATGGGGCTCGACCGCCTTGCGCTCGCGAACGCACTGGCGCTCAGCGGCGCCCGCGCGCCGACGCCGCTGGCCGTCCGCCATGGCGCCATCTCGGCGGCGAAATCAGTCGCCAATGCGCTGGTGGCGCAGAACGGCATGCAGGCGGCAATCCTCGCCAAGCACGGCATGACCGGCCCGCTCGACCTGTTCGAGAACCCGCATGGACTGGGGTCGCTGTTCCCCACCCTCGACGGATCACTGACGGCGCCGCTTGCGACCGACTGCTATTTGATGGGCTGCCACGTCAAAGCCTATCCCTGCCTCGCGACCGGCCAGTCGATCGTGCATGCGGGATTGGACATCCACCGGCAGGTCGGACGCGACATCGGTCGGCTGCGCCAGGTCACGGTGGCGATCGCTGACACGCCGTCGCTGCGCCGTCAGAAGGACGACCCCGGCCGCATCGACCCGAACTCGCGCGAGGCCGCCGACCACAGCTTCAATTTTCTCGCCGCGGTGGCAATTGTCGACGGCGCGATTCGGCCTCGCCCAGTTCGACAACGAGCGCTGGAACGATGCGGCCGTGCGCGGCGTCATGGGGCGGCTGGAGATCGTCTGCGACCAGACGCTGAACGCCCGGTCGCCGGGCGGCTTCCCCTGCGCGATTCGCGCCAGGGGCGCGGACGGAACGGACTACAGGGCGGAGGTGCTCGATCCGCCCGGCTTCTCGCGGCACGGGCTCGACGCCGATGCGGTGACGGGGAAATTCCATGCCATCACCGCGAGCCGCCTGCCGCAGGCCGTACGCGACCGGGTTGTCGAGAGCGTGATGGCACTCGATCGCAGCCGAAGCGTTGCCGATGTGATTGCCGCGCTAGCCGCGGCGAATGCGGCCTGCCGCGAAGCCGCCGGCCGCCGCGCCCGCAGTTGATTCTTGCTTAGAGAACTAAGTATCTATGCCTGAGCAAACCGAGAGCCGAGGCCAACGATGAATAAGCCGCTGTCAGACCACCCGAAGCTCCTGCTCGATCCCTATGTGACCTGGACCGAGACCGAGGGCGTGCTGGTCACCGAGGACTTCGGGGTCGATCTCCTCAAGTGCCCGACCGCGCAGTGGCCGCGCTTCGGGGTCGAGGGCGGCATTGTCAATCTCAAGGGCCGCGGCGACTTCGTCTCGATCTTCGTGCTCGATCTCAAGCCCAGCGCGCAAACCTCGCCGCAGAAACATCTTTTCGAGGAAGTGGTCTATGTGCTCGCCGGCCACGGCAGCACCACGGTGGAGTCGAGCGACGGCCGCAAGCACTCGTTCGAATGGGGGCCGAAGAGCCTGTTCGCGCTGCCGCTCAATGCGCGCTACCAGCACTTCAACGCCAGCGGCCAGGAGCGCGCGCGGCTCGCGTCCACCAACAACTTCTGCATGATGCTCAATCTCTTCCACAACGACGCGTTCGTCTTCGACAATCCGTATGAATTCCCCGAACGCCAGGGCTCGCAGAAGGCGTTCAGCGGCGAAGGCGACTTCATCCCGGTGCGGCCGGGCCGCAACATGTGGGAGACGAATTTCGTTCCCGACCTCGCCGCGTTCGAGCTGAAGGAGTGGAAGGCGCGCGGCGCCGGCGGCTCCAACATGATGTTCGTGCTGGCCGACGGGACCATGCATGCGCACATCTCGCAGATGCCGGTCGGGACCTACAAGAAAGGCCACCGCCACGGGCCCGACTTCCATGTCTTCGCCGTCACCGGGCAAGGCTATTCGCTGCTCTGGTACGACATTGCGAAGGAGTTGGTCCGGGTCGACTGGCAGCACGGCGTCGTGTTCGCGCCGCCCGACCAGATGTTCCACCAGCATTTCAATACCTCGCCCGATCCGGCGCGCTACCTCGCGGTGGCGTTCGGAGGGCTGCGCTATCCGTTCACGGCTTCCAAGAAGCATGTCTTCACCGGGATGGACGTGAACGTGCAGGACGGCGGCTGCCAGATCGAATACGAGGATCAGGATCGGCGTATCCACGACATCTTCCTCAAGGAACTGGCCAAGACCGGCGCGCAGTCGAAGATGAGCAAGTTCATCGACGAAACGGCCTACACCAAATCTCCGGCCTGACCGCCGAAGGAGCGCGATGCACGACCTCGAATTCGATCACCTGCACTACGTTCCGGATGACGAGGTCAACGAGGTCGCGTGGGCAACCGACAATGTCGAGCTGAGAACCGTCGGCATCGACATCGGCTCCTCGACGTCGCACCTGATGTTCTCGCTGGTGCATCTGCAGCGACTCGGAACCGCACTGTCGAGCCGCTTTGTCGTGATCAAGCGGCAGATCATGTGGCAATCGCCGATCAAGCTGACGCCCTACCTGCCCGACTACACCATCGACACCGACGACCTCGCCGAGTTCTTCGGCGGCTGTTACCACCTGGCGCAGGTCGATCCCGATGACGTTGACTCCGGCGCCGTCATCCTGACCGGCGAGGCGATCAAGCGGCACAACGCGCGCGCCATCGCCGAGCTGTTTTCGGAGGTATCCGGAACATTCGTCTGCGCATCCGCCGGCCATCACATGGAATCCCAGATGGCGGCGCACGGCTCCGGCGCCGTCGCGATGTCGCGTGGCAACGGCAACACGGTGCTCAATGTCGATATCGGCGGCGGCACCACCAAGCTCGCGCTGATCGACAAGGGCGAGATTCTCGCCACCATCGCGATCGCCGTCGGCGGGCGCCTCATTGTCGAAGACAAAGCCAAGGGAATGACCCGGATCGAAGAGCCGGCGCTGGAACTGACGCGCGGTCTCGGCATCGACCTCGCGCTGGGACAAGCGCTTGCGCCCCAAGATCGCCAGCGCATCGTCGAGCGCATGGTCCGCCAGATCATGCGCATGATCGACCGCCGGCCGCCGGACGAGCTGTCGCAACGCCTGCTGGTCACCGATCCGTGGCCGGTCGAGTTCGCCAACAAGACTCTCGATGCGGTCACCTTTTCCGGCGGCGTCGCCGAATATCTCTACAAGCGCGAGAACCGGACATTCGGCGATCTCGGCTCCGACCTGTCGGAGGGGCTGCGGCACATGCTCGCCCGGCGCAAGGACCTGCCGCCGGTCTGGGACCCGGGCCAGGGCATTCGCGCGACCGTGATCGGCGCCGCGCAGTTCTCGGTGCAGGTCTCGGGCAACACCATCCAGATCACCAAGCCCGACGACCTGCCGATCCAGAATTTGCCGGTGGTCGCCTGCACGCTCGATCTGTCGCCGACGATCGATTCCGCGGCCGTCGCTGACGCCGTGCGCAAAGGGCTCGGCCGCTCGGACATTGCGGAAGGGGCGGCCCCGCTCGCCCTCGCCTTCCCCTGGCACGGCGATCCGTCGCACGTACGGTTGCATGCGGTCGCCACCGGCATCGCCGCCGCGCTGCCGAATACCATCGCCGCTGGAATGCCGGTGGTGCTGCTGATCGACGGCGACGTCGGCAAGAGCCTTGGCCGCATCATCTGCAACGAGGTTGCGCCGGGAGCGCATGTCATCGCGCTCGACGGCGTGCAGCTCAAGCAATTCGATTACGTGGACATCGGCCGCGTGATCGAACTGACCAACGCCGTGCCGGTCATCATCAAATCGCTGCTGTTCAGGTAGCCCGGCCGCGAGCTATTCCGATCCCGCAAGACCCGCCTGCTCGATCACCTTGCCCCAGCGCACGGTTTCGCTATCGACAAAGCGGCGCAGCTCATCGATCGGCGGCGATACCACCGGGATGGCGCCGTCGCGGGCAAGGACGTCAGCCACCGCCGGGTCGGCCATGCCCTCGCGGATCGCCGTGGCCAGCTTCTCGATGATCGCCCGCGGCACGCCGGAGTGGATGGCAATCGTGTGCCACGACGAGGCGTCGAATCCCGCCATGCCCACCTCGTTCAGCGGCGGCACCTCGTTCAGGGCCTCCACCCGCTGCCCGGTGGTGACGCCGAGTGCGCGCAGCTTGCCGGCGCGGATCAGCGCCAAGGCCGGCGGGATGTCGGCGAACATGAAAGCGATGTGGCCGCCGACGACGTCGTTCAGCGCCGGGACGGTTCCTTTGTAGGGGACGTGGATGAACTCCAGCCCAAACATGTTCTTCAAAATCTCGGCGCTCAGCCGGTGAAAGGTCGCGGGGCCGGGCGTACCGTAAGATAATTGGCCCTTCTTCTCCTGCGCCAACTTGACGAGATCGGCGACCGAGTGAACCGGGAGCGCAGGATTGACGACGAGCACAAACGGCGTGCGCACGGTCATGGCGATCGGGATGAGGTCCTTGCGCGGGTCATATGGCATCTGCTTTCGGATCGTGACGTTCAGCGACATCATGGTGCTCGACGCTGTAATCATCGTGTAGCCGTCGGCGGGCCCCCGCACCACGCCAAGGGCGGCGGTGATGCCACCGGCGCCAGGGCGATTTTCGATGATGACGGGCTTGCCGAATTTGCGTTCGAGCTTCTGGCCCACAAGCCGCGCAAGAATGTCGTTGGAGCCGCCCGGGGCAAGCGGCACCACGAGGGTAATCGGCTTGGTCGGATAGTCCGATATCTGCGCCGCCGCGCCGGAAACCCATAATGCGGCGAGAACAGGCGCCAACAGGCTCGACCGCGCGAGCGAATTCATCGCCATTCCCTCCTCGAGCCCGGCCGCGCACATTGGCGCGCATTGTCATGGCCGGGCGTCGTTCCCTCGAACCATCGTGCGCCCGCCCCAGCGGGCCGATACGTCGCTACAACCCCTTCCCTGCCAGGCCCGTGCGCTGGATCAACGGGGTCCAGCGCACGCTTTCTGACGCCACGAAGCTCGTGAATGCGTCCGCACTCATGGCCTCGGTCAGGAGGCCATCGCGGCGCATCCGCGCCTGCACCTCCGGCTTCGCCATCACCGCCACGATTTCGCGGTTGAGCGTTTCAACAATGCCGTTCGGCAGCTTGGCCGGCCCCGAGATCGAGAACCATGTCGATGAGACGAGATCGGGGTAGCCGAGTTCCTTGAACGTCGGCAGTTCGGGATAGTCCGGCATCCGCTCGGCCGACGTGACCGCGACGCCGGTCAGCGTACCGGCGCGGATGAACGATGACGACGACGACAGCGTAAAGGTCGAAAACACGACATGGCCGCCGACCACGTCGGTCAGCGCCTGTCCCGTGCTCTTGTAGGGAACATGCTCGACCTTGATTTTTGTGCTGGCGGCGATCGCCTCGCCAATCAGGTGGCCGTCCGAACCCAGGCCGGACGACGCAAATGTCAGAGGCTTCGCGCTCTTGTTGGCGTAGGCGATGAATTCCGGGAGCGTCTTGACGCCGAGCTTGGGAAACACCGCCAACGACACCGGCGCGCCGGCGACGAAAGCGACATGCGTGAAATCGCTAAGCGGATGGTAGGAATTCTTGGGATTGATGACCGGGATGAGCGAGAGCGTCGAGACATTGGTGATGCCGACGGTGTAGCCGTCGGGCGCGGACGACGCCAGCGCCTGCACCCCGATCATGCCGCCGGCGCCGGTGCGGTTCTCCACGACGAACTGCTGCCTGAGCGATGCCGACAGGTGATCGGCGACGATGCGCGCAAGCGCGTCACCGGTGCCGCCCGCCCCGAACGGCACGATGATGCGGACGGGCCGCGTCGGCCAGTCCTGCGCGGAAGCTGATGCCACGGCGAGGAACGTGCCGGCAAGTACGGCGGCGAACAATCGCGACATGTCCTGGGTGCCCCTTGGTCGAACGGATACCTTGCGACCCTAGCTTAAGTTTCCAGCAGATGCATCTATTGCCGGGTCCGCCCGATGAAGCGATTCATGCCGATATCGCCTGCCCAGACCTTGCGATGCGCATCCAGCATGAAGGGCAGCGCGCGTTGGCGCGATTTCACAATCGCATCGTAGTCGGCGATGAAATGCCGCATGAGGCTTGCAACCTCGCGGCGCAGTGCGTCCTCGTCGATGGTCGTGACCTTGCGGTCCTTCATCACCACGCGGCCGTCGACGATCACGCTCGCAACGCCGCGCCCGGCCTCGGTGTACACGAGTTGGCGCACGGCGCTGTTGTAGGGCAAATACGCGGTGTCGTTGAGGTCGATCAGCACTAGGTCACCCTTATGGCCGGGCTTGATGGCGCCGAGCTTACCCGCAAGCCCGGCCGTCCGCGCATTGCCGAGCGTCGCATGTCGGAGCGCCTCCTGCGCGAGCGGAGGTCCCGGGTCCGGTTCGCTGACCGCCGACAAGAGACAAAACATCTTCATCGCCTGGAATACGCTCTGTACGTCCGAGCCGCTGCAATTGTCGCAGCCAAGGCCGAGCCGCACCCCCGCTTCGCGCAGGTCGCAGACGGGCGCAATGCCGCTCTTGAGCTTCATGTTGGAGAGGTGATTGAGCACGATGCCGGCGTCGGCGGCCGCCATGCGGTCCATCTCGGCGCGCGAGATCCAGACGCTGTGCACGATGTTGAGACGCGGTCCAAGCAGACCGTTGTTTTCCATATAGGAGATCAAGGAACTGCCGTGATCGGCGAACTGCTCCCGCGCGATCAGCACCTGGCCGCGGGTCTCGTAGACGTGGGTGTAGACTGGCAGATCATGTTTCGCGGCAAGCTCGGCGCAACCCTGCAGCATCGCGGGCGTGCAGCGTTGCGGCGCAAACGGCGCCAGCGCCCAGTGCAGCGCACCGCCGGCCGGGTGTCGTCTGAACTGGTGTTCGAGGTAGTCGAGCTGGTCGCGGATCGGGCGGCCGGTGGTGCCGAGCATCTCCTGGACGTCGGCCGGCAGGTCGTCCTTATGGCGCACCATTGCAATCGGCGGCACGTCCCAGACCATGGGCGAGAACACCACCCCGCAGCCCGATCTCCCGGTAGGCCTCGACGACGACGTCGGTATTGGCATCGTCGAGGGGAATCAGCCCCAGCATATCCTGGACGCAGGTGATGCCGCAGCGGATCGATTCCAGCGCGCCGACGAGCGTGCGTGCCCTCACCTCGTCGCGGCTGCGGTTGGCGCCCAGCGGCAAGGTGTAGAGCAACCGCATTTCCAGCGGCAGCTCCTCGAACAGGCCGCGGCAGAGGGTGTCGTGGGAATGGTAGTGCGCATTGATGAGACCGGGGATGATGAGCTTGCCGCGCGCGTCGATGACCTCTGCATCGTCGGCCGTCAGCCCTGCGCCGACTGCGACGATGTCGCCTCCCTCCATGAGAATGTCGAGGACCTTCGGCTTGTGGACGTCGCTGTCGTGATCGTAAACCTCGCCGCCGCGCACCAGTATTTTTCTTGAACGCATGTGGTTTCCGCCGGTCTCAGCGCGCGTCATCGCGATCCAATCCGCCGCCCGGCATTTCCACAGTCGCAGGCTTGGCCACCGCCGCGGCGAATGCGAGAGTGTATGGGTTCCGCATTCGACAAGACAAGCCGCCAGAGGATTCCAATGCCTGCAAAGAAAAAGTCCGCCAGGAAAATGCCCACAAAGAAATCCGCCGCAAAAATCGGGCCGATCCGCCTGCCCGCTATTGCCGACGACAAGCTGACGGCCGAGCAGCGCTCGCTCATGAGCGCCATCGCCTCCGGCCCGCGTGGCACGTTCAAGATGGGCGGGCCGTTCTTCTGTTATCTGCACTCGCCGGCCTTCGGAGAGCTGGCGCAAAAGCTCGGCGCCTATTGCCGCTTCGGCACCTCGATTGCGCCACGCTTGACCGAATTCGCGATCCTCACCACCGCGCACTTGTGGAAAGCGCAATACGAATGGGCGGCCCATGAGCCGCAGGCGCTGCGCGCCGGCGTGAAGCCCGCGACCGTCCAGGCGCTGCGCGCCGGCCGCGAGCCGGCATCGGCGCCCAAGGACGAGCGAGCGATCTACGCCTTCATCAAGGAGCTCTATTCGGCGCGCCGCGTGAGCGACCGCGCCTATAAAGCCGCCCACGCCACGCTGGGCGACGCCGGCATGGTGGAGCTCGTGGGCTTGGTCGGCTACTACGCCATGGTGGCGATGACGCTTAACGTGTTCCGCATGCCGGTCCCGGAGGGAACGCCGCTGCCGTTCAAGGAACCGGCGGTCAGGTAATTCACCCGTGCCTAGTGGTGCTTGTCTCCGCCCGCGGGCGCGCCGATGGCCTGGACGGTGAATTCGATCGCGACCGTGCCGGCCTTCTCGAACACTAGTGTGCCCTTCACCGTCTGTCCCTGTTGCAGCGGCTGCTTGAGGCCCACGAACATGACGTGCGTGCCGCCGGGCGTAAGCTCGACGGTCTCGCCCGGCTTGATCTCGAGGCCGCTGGTCGGCCGCATCCTGGCCACGCCGTTTTCGATGACCGTGGTGTGGACCTCGAAGCGCGAGGCCGGCGCGGCGGAGCCGCCGATCAAGCGATCGGATTCCGCGCCCTTGTTGGTGATGGTCAGGTAGCCGGCGCCCACTGTCACGCCCTTCGGCGTCGCCCGCGCCCAGGGATCGCCGATCTGCAGACCGCCCGCGAAATAGGTTTCAGCCGCCGCGATGCCGCCAAGCAGGAGAAGCGCCGCGCCGGCAAACCCGGCGCGCAGGACCACAGCCATGGATCTCATAGCGGTCATCTAGGGAGTGGGAATGCGAGGGTCCAGCCCGACCCGCTTATTGCAGCCGGGGCCGCCGCGTGCGCGGCAACGCGTTCATCCGGATGAACTCGGGCACCAGCACGGTCCGCGTGCGATAGCGGGCGGCGACCGGCCGGCTCCGCCAGCGCGGGTGCGGCTCGCTCGGCTCCGCCGCCACCTTCGAAGGTTCGCGGAAGGTGAAGACGCGATAGCGCATGAACGCCAGCGCCACCATCAGGCCGAGCAGGAACGGCCAGGTCCACAGGCCGACCCGGTCATCGAGCGCATCGCCGAAGACAATCACCAGATAGAGCATCAGCGGCAGATAGAGCGCCGACGAGAACAGGCTGGCCAGCGTCACCCTGGTCCACGGCACGCGCGTCCAACCGCACGCGATCATGATCACGAACACCGCGCCCGGGACCACGCGGCCGAGCGCCGCGAGCCCGAACAGGTTGCGCTGCAGGGTCCCGCCGAAATTTTGGACCCGCTCGTTGACGGCGAGGCGGCTCAGCCAGGGAACCCGGCGGGCGCCGGCGCCGATGCCGTACAAGGCCAGGTCGCTCGCCACCATGCCGAAATAGATCGTCCCCACTACGATGCCGACCGGCATCAACTGGTTCACGACCAGGTATCCGCCGAGGACAATCGCGAGATCCTCGTGCGCCGCAGGCAGCACCAGCAATGACAAAAACTTCGCCAACCACGAGTAATCGATGTCGGCGACGTAGAATAAGACGTAGAATAACTCGAGTAGACGGTGGCTCACGCGCCAACCTCGGTTCGACGTTTCCCCGCACCGGCGACAATGCACCGGCACCTTGGCAGCCTTTGCGGCTGACTTGTTTCCGCCCGAAGGCGGCCTTGGACCGTTCAGCAGTGCGACCAGGGAACCTGAACGGCGCTCCAGTTCCCCAGTAAATAACTCATAACGGATTGTGACCTATTCCACTTCGCCGAACAAGAATGTTGTACGTAAATCTGATCGGTCTTGGTTAGTTCCAGTTTGGCGGCGCATCTACAATCCCAGCGCAGGCAATAACAATCCACAGTTGCAGATTCTGGCCTGTTCGCAATCGTGGTAGGGTCGCCGCCAAGTCGTGCCAAGGCAGACCCGACTGTTTCCGCCCGGATCGTCCGATGCCAGATCCATCAGTGCCCTCGAAGGATGGCGGGCGCGTCATCCGCTTCCGGCCGCGCGGGGCTTCACCCAGCGGCTGGCGCTGGCCATTGCAACGACCGCGACCGGGCGAGACACCGGTTGCAGACCTCACAAAATACGAAAGCACGAAGGGCGAGGACGACTATCGCCATCGCATGACGATGAACGCCCTCGCCCTGGTGGCCACGACCATTCTGGTGGTCATCGGCATCTGGCTTGCCGTCAACATCGCAGACCTGCGCAAAAAACAAGACTGCTATCTGCAAGGCGGACGTAACTGCAACCAGCTTGCGATACCGCAGACGGAACGTTGACCCGTCTGCGGTAATTCAACGTGTTTGGTATTGCTAGATAGCGTCGACCGTGACCGGCGCAAGCCCAAAACCCATGCCGATGGCACTGGCGCCGGCCGGTGTGAGATCGATGACCCGTCCCCGAACGAATGGCCCCCGATCGGTAATCGTGACGACAACCGACCGACCATTCCGTTTGTTGGTAACGCGCACCTTCGTGCCGAACGGCAGCGAACGATGAGCCGCAGTCAGGGCTCCGTCGTTGAGCCGCTTCCCGCTCGCAGTTTTGACTCCGTGTTTGGTGGAATAGACTGACGCAATCCCGGATTGGGTCCGCGCTTCTGCATCTTTAAAGTGAGTGGTCGTACCGATAACAAGTGCCGTCGCGAATGTGACGGCAAGGAGTAAGTTGTACTTCACTACGCGTCTCCGTGTTTTTCATGATTGGATTTTCGCTATTGCGGCCGTTAGGCCGTGCGCGCCCTTTGCTAGCGCAATGCGACCTCAATGGGGCAGCAATGCTGTCATTCTGGGTTAATGTGGTGGAGCGGAACTCATGAGTGTTAATCCCCGACGATCGGCCGCGAACAAAAAGCATCCAGAATCGATCTGGTTCCTGACTTGGGACAGCGTTTTGGGACAGGTGAGACAGATGCTTTCAACGCGGGTTGCCCACTATCGCACCAACGCGTATCGTCCACGCCGATATTTCGCGGGGCACGCGGAAGCGCTGGAGGGACACATGCAATTTGGGATTCGCTGGCTTCTGTGCGCGAGCGTCGTCGCATCGATGGGACTTGCGGATTCCTCCTCGCCCACCAATGCGCAGGACTGCAAGAATCGCGGCCAGCTCGACACGCTCTATTGCGACGACAACAACGATCTCGTCGCCGACGTCCCGACCGATCCGCGCAAATGGAAAGACCCGTCGACCCTTGTGTTTGCATATACGCCGGTCGAGGATCCGGCGGTCTATCTGAACGTATTCCGGCCTTTCACCGAGCACCTGGCGAAGTGCACCGCCAAGCGCGTGGTCTACTATCCGGTGCAGTCGAACTCGGCGCAGATCGAGGCGATGCGGTCCGGCCGCCTGCACATCGCAGGGTTTTCAACCGGCCCGACCGGGTTCGCCGTCAATCTCGCAGGCGCCGTCCCATTCGCGATCAAGGGCACCGAGAAGGAGCTACAAGGCTACAACCTGATCGCAGTTGTGCGCGCGTCGAGCCCGTTCCAGAAACTCTCCGATCTTAAAGGCAAGCGCGTCGCGCACACATCGCCTTCGTCGAATTCCGGCAATCTCGCGCCGCGCGTGCTGTTTCCCCCGGAAGGACTGGCGCCGGACACGGACTATCGCCCGCTGATGTCGGGCGGTCACGACAAGTCCGCGCTCGGCGTGGCCTCCGGCGACTACGACATGGCTCCGGTCGCATCCGACGTCTACACCCGGATGGTCACACGCGGCACGATCAAGGGCTCGGACATGCGCATCATCTACCGGAGCCCGCTGTTCCCGACCTCGTCATTCACCTATGCGCATGACCTCAAGCCCGAGCTTGCCGCCAAGATCAGGGAATGCTTCTTCAATTTCCGTTTCCCGCCCGAGATGGTCAAGGAGTTCGACGGCAACGACCGCTTCTTCCCCATCAACTATCTGGAGCACTGGAAGGTGGTGCGGGACATCGCGGAAAAGACCGGCACGCCCTTCAACAAGGCGGCCTTTGATGCGGAAACCAGGCGTGAGGCCGAGGCCCGCGCCAAAGCCAAGCAACCGCCCAAGCAATAGTTCGCCAGCGCGTGACCCATGAGCGTATTGGCAACGGCCACGCAGGCGCCTGACGCCCGCAAGCGGGAGCGGTCGCTCATCATCAACAAACTCCGAAAGGAGTATCGCGCCGGGCAGCCAGTGTTGCGCGATGTCTCGCTTGAAATCGAAAGTCGCGGACTGACTGCGATCATCGGACCGTCGGGCACCGGCAAATCGACGCTGATCCGCTGCATCAACCGGCTGGTCGAACCGACCTCGGGCGAAATCCTGTTCCGCGGTCACGACATCGTACAGCTCACCGGTCCCGAACTGCGCGCCACCCGGCGCCACATTGGCATGATCTTCCAGGAGTACAACCTGGTCGAGCGCCTCACCGTGATCGAGAACGTGCTGTGCGGCCGGCTCGGCTATGTGCCGGTGTGGCGTGCGTGGCTGCGCAAGTTTCCGGCCGCCGACATCGAGCGCGCCTTCCGGCTGCTCGATGCCGTCGGGCTCGCCAATTTCGCAAATCAGCGCGCCGACCAGCTGTCCGGCGGTCAGCGCCAGCGAGTCGGAATCGCGCGGGCGCTGATGCAGGAGCCCGATCTCGTGCTTGCCGACGAGCCGACCTCCTCGCTCGATCCCAAGACGTCGGTCGAGATCATGGAGCTGATCGCAAGCCGCGCGGCGGAGCGCAACATTCCGACGATCGTCAATATGCACAATGTAGACCTCGCCCGCCGCTTCGCCGACCGCATCGTCGGCATGTCGAAAGGCGCGATCGTGTTCGATGGACCGCCGCAGGCGCTGAAGGATAGCCACCTGCTCGAAATCTACGGCGGCGAAGGGTGGCTGGAATGAGCGACGCGACCGTGCCGGTTGCGCGACCGCGCGTCGCCTTCCCGCCCAACTGGCCGGTGCGCATCGGCTGGATCGTGCTGGCGCTCTACGTGGTCTATGCCAGCACCATCCTCGACATCACCTGGGATCGTTTCGTCATCGGGCTCGATCAAGGCGCGAAATTTATCGCGCGGATGTTTCCGCCCGATTTCGCGGCCGACAAGCTGTCGCTCCTCATTATCGGCATGACCGAAAGCCTGCAGATCGCGATCATCGCCACGGTGATTGGCGTCCTGCTGTCGCTGCCGCTCGGGCTCGCGGCGGCGCGCAACCTCTCGCCGCGACCGCTGGCCTGGTCGGCGCGCGCGCTGATCGCCCTGTTCCGCAGCCTGCATCCGGTCATCGTGGCGATCCTGTTCGTCAAATCGGTCGGCTTTGGAGCGCTCGCCGGCATCCTCGCCCTCATCGTCGCCTCGCTCGGCTTTCTGTCAAAGCTTGTCGCGGAATTGGTCGAGGAAATGTCGATGAAGCCGGTGGAGGCGGTTCGTGCCACCGGCTCGCCGTTCCTGTCGGTCGTGACATGGGCGTGCTGCCTCAGGTGATCCCGCGCTTCATCGGATTTGCCGCCTATCAGCTCGATTCCAACCTGCGCAATTCGGCACTGGTCGGAATCGTCGGCGGCGGTGGCATCGGCGCGACGCTGCTAACCGCCTTCCAGCGCTTCGACTACGACTTTGTGCTCTCCATCGTGCTGGCGATCATCGCCATCGTCATGGTCGGCGAAATCGTGTCGGGGTGGATGCGCAGGATGTTCCAATGACGACCGCCGACATGTCTGCCGGACGGCCGCGGCAATGGCAGCGCTTCTCGCTGCCGGAGCGCATCATGCGCTCCGCATTCTACCTGCTGGTCGTCATCGCAGTGATCTGGTCGCTGCGCACCATCGAGATCATTCCGGAGTTCCTGTACGACGCCCCGCAGCAGACCGTCGACCTGTTCGTGCGGATGTGGCCGATCGACTGGAGCTGGTATCCGAAGGTCGTGCACGCGGCGCTCATGGAAACCCTGCATACGGCGACGCTGGGGACCATTCTCGCCGTCGCCGTGGCGAGCCTGGTCGCGCTTATGGTGGCGCGCAACATCACGCGATCGATCATCCTCAACACCATCGGCCGTTTCATTCTCGTCGCCACCCGCTCGGTGCATGCCATGGTGTGGGCGCTGTTCTTCGTGGCGCTGTTCGGGCCCGGCGCGCTCGCAGGCATGCTTGCGATCGCCGTGCATTCGATCGGCTTCACCGGCAAGTTCCTGGCCGAGGCGATCGAGGAGGCCAAACCGGGCCCGATCGAGGCGCTGGTCGCCACCGGCGCCTCCCCGCTCGCCGTCCTGATCAAGGGCTATTGGCCGCAGGTGAAGCCCGCCTTTCTCGCCATCGCGACGTTCCGGTGGGACATCAATGTGCGCGAGTCCGCCGTGCTCGGACTCGTGGGCGGCGGCGGTCTCGGCATGGCACTCGATACCGCGCTCAACAATCTCTACTGGGACCAGGTCGGGCTGGTGCTGGTCGTCATCTTTGCGGTCGTGATCGTCACCGAGATCGCGACCGCCTGGATCCGGAGCCGCATCATCTGACGCGGCACCTTATCCTGCGCTAATTACTTGAGCTGATCCGCGACTTTCGCGATGCCAGCGTTGGCGCAGGCTTCCTCCTTGTCCCCGCCGCCGGGCGCGCCACTCAACCCGATGCCGCCGATCGTTTCGCTGCCGACCATGATCGGTACGCCGCCGCTGAGCGGAATGACGTCGGTCAGCAGCCGCTGACCTTGATTGGTCGTCTCGGTGCGCTTCGCCCAGGCCGCGGACGTCGAGCGGAACGTCCGCGCCGTATAGGCCTTGCGACGCGCCAGTTCCAGATTGTGCGGCGAGCCGCCGTCGCCCTGCAGCAGCACCTTGATCCGGCCGGCACGGTCGACGACAGCGATCGAGGTGACAGCGCCGCACTCCGATGATGCCGTCATCGCAATGGTCAGAGCCATGCCAAGCGACACGTCGCGCTGCATCAGGACCTGCGCGCCCGCATCGTTGGAAAACACACACGCCGTGACAAGCACGGCGCAAAAGCCTGGCCGAATCCACATGGTCAGTCCTCCCCAAATAGCGACACTTGCCGGTCGCATGGCGTTTTCGCGTTCGCATGATAGTACCGCCGGGAATTATTGCCCAGCAGCCGCGGCCGGTGATCGCGGCCGGTCGAAGGTTGGCCGCTCCGACGCGCCGCCGGCACGCGGCGGCGCTTGACCAAGATGGCGCGCGGGCTTGCGGCCCCTCCGCATCGCGGCGGCATTGAACTCACAGCCCCCGTTCGCTATACGGATCGACCGCTGGGGAGAACGGGCGCCGGGCGGCCCGTTCTGCACGTTGACCTGTCTGGCGACACCGAAAACGCCTTAGGAATCATGGGCTTATAGATGTCAGAGACGTTTGAAACGGTCGCCAATATCATTTCTGAAACGTGTGACATCCCGCGCGACAAGATCAAGCCAGAGAGTCACGCGATCAATGACCTCGGAATCGACAGTCTCGACTTTCTGGACATCGCCTTCGCGATCGACAAGACGTTCGGAATCAAGATGCCGCTCGAACAGTGGACCCAGGAGGTCAACGAGGGTCGCGCGACGACCGAGCAGTATTTCGTGCTGCAGAATTTGAGCACCCGCATCGACGAGCTCGTCGCTGCCAGGAAGGCATGAGCCCCGGGCCTGCATGCAGATCGAGTATTTCAGGCTCATCGACCGGATCATCGCACTCGATCTTGCGGCACGAACAATCCAGGCCGAAGCCAACGTCCCGACTGAGTCCACGATCTTCGAAGGGCATTTTCCCGGTCATCCGCTGATGCCCGGCGTGTTGCTGCTCGAGACGATGGCGCAGGCGTCCGGCTGGCTCGTCATCGGCGTCACCAAGTTCACCTGCATGCCGTTTTTTGCCGCGGTCAAGGAAGCAAAATTCCGCTCGTTCGTGACGCCGGGCATGGCGCTCACCGTCAACGCGGCGCTCGAGCACGAAGGGTCGGGCTACGCCGTCACCCGCGCGGAGATCCGCAGCCAGGACAAGCTGCTCTGCAACGCGGAGATCACCTTCCGTCTGGTTCCGTTCCCGAGCCCGCATTTCCGCGACAGCATGGAAAAGGTCGCAGCCGCCATCTCGTTCCCGATGGAGCTGGCCGCCAATGGCTGACGCGGGACCGCGAGACATGGATTACCGGCATCGGCATCGTCTCCTGCCTCGGCGAAGGAGCGGATGTGCATTGGCAGCGGCTCAACCAGCCGCCGCCCGTCCCCGACGCGGAAGCTTTTGCGCCCTATCTCGTCCACCGGCTGGCGCCGATCGAACTGGACAAGCAAATCCCCAAAAAGGGCGATCAGCGCCAGATGGAGCCGTGGCAGCGGATCGGAACCTATGCGGCGGGCCTTGCGCTCGACAGCGCCGGCGCCAAGGGCAACGCCGAACTTCTCGGACGCATGGACATGATCGTCGCCGCCGGCGGCGGCGAGCGCGACGAGGCGGTCGACGCGGCGATCCTCACCGGCCTCGGCAAGGCAGCGGACACGCGATGCCTTCCTCAATGAACGGCTGATGAGCGACCTGCGTCCGACGTTGTTCCTGGCGCAACTGTCGAATCTCCTGGCCGGCAACATTTCGATCGTGCACGGCGTCACCGGCATGTCGCGGACCTTCATGGGCGAGGAATCCGCCGGGATCGATGCGGTCCGCATCGCGTTGTCGCGCATCCAGGCCGGACAGAGCGACATCAGCCTCGTCGGCGGCTCCTTCAATGCCGAACGCAAGGACATCCTGCTGCTCTTCGAGGCCGGCGGTTATGCCTTGAAGGAACCATTTGCGCCGGTCTGGGAGCGCGCAGCGCGCGGTGGCGGCATGGCGCGTTGGATCGCTCGGAGCGTTCCTGGTCCTGGAATCGCGCGACCACGCGACCGCCCGCAACGCGAAGCCGCTTGCGCGCCTTGCAAGCGTGCAATCCGACCGCGTCAGACGGCAGCCCGGCGCGGTGGCGGCCTCGCTTGCCCGGATGTGGAAGACTGTTGCCGCGCGGGTCGCCCCCGGACGAGTGGCGGTGATCTCCGGCGCGTCCGGGGCCGAGCCTGCGACGGCTGAGGAGCGCGCATGGCTTTCGACCATCCCCGAGGTGCCGGTGCGCGCCACCGGGACCTATCTCGGGCATGGCGTCGAGCCGCAATTCGTCATGAATATTGCGCTTGCAACGGTGGCGCTGGGACATGAAAAGTTGTTCGTTCCGGGCTCCGGTTCCGAGGCGGCCATGGACAAGCCCCTGGCCCAGGTGGTCGTGACCGGCGTCGGGCATTGGCGCGGGGAAGGCATGGCGCTGGTCGAAGCGGCGCGGTGAAGGAGAAGGCACATGGCATCTGCGTCCCGCACACCGGTCGCCGTGACCGGGATCGGCGTCCTCACCTCGCTGGGCATCGGCAAGGCTGACAATTGGAGCAAGCTGACCGCCGGGCAATCCGGCATCCACGCCATCCGCCGCTTTCCGACCGACGGGCTCAAGACCACGATCGCCGGAACGGTGGACTTCATTCCGGTCGAGCCGTTTTGCTCGACCGATCTCGGCGAGCGCATGGCCGACATCGTCGCCGAGGAAGCGATCGCCGAGTCCGGGATTGGCTCCAAGGGGGATTTTCCCGGACCGCTGTTCCTTGCCGTCGCGCCGGTGGAGATCGAGTGGCCGCATCGCGAAATGGTCGCCGCGGCGTCGGGCGCCAACGATGCCGTGACCTACGACGATCTGCTGCGCGCGGCGGCCGGCGGCCGATTTCGCGGCATTCACGAGCGCTGCCTGATGCTCTCGGTCACCGATCATCTGGCGGAGCGCTTCGGCACCAAGGGCTCGCCGATCTCGCTGTCGACCGCCTGCGCGTCCGGCGCAAGCGCCATTCAACTGGGCGTCGAGGCGATCCGGCGCGGCGAAACCGACGCCGCGCTTTGCGTCGCAACCGACGGCTCGATCAATCCCGAGGCGCTGATCCGGTTCTCGCTGCTCTCGGCGCTGTCGACGGCCAACGATCCCCCGAGCGCGCCGCCAAGCCGTTCTCGAAAAACCGCGACGGCTTCGTGATGGCGGAAGGCGCCGGCGCGCTCGTGCTCGAAAGCCTGCAACACGCGAAGGCACGCGGCGCCAAGATCCTCGGCGTCATCGAGGGCTGCGGCGAGATGGCGGATTCATTCCACCGCACCCGCTCGAGCCCCGACGGCAAGCCGATCATCGGCTGCATCCGCAACGCCATCGCCGACGCCGGCTTGGTCCCCGACGATATCGACTACATCAATCCGCACGGCACCGGCACGCCGGAAAACGACAAGATGGAATCCCTCGGCGTGACGGCCGTGTTCGGCGAGCGCGCCAACAGCATTCCGATCTCATCCAACAAATCGATGATCGGACATACGCTCTCGGCGGCAGGCGCGGTCGAGGCGGTGTTCACGCTGATGACGCTCGAGCATCAGCGCATTCCGCCGACGATCAACTATCACGTGCCGGACCCGGCAATTCCGCTCGATGTCGTTCCGAACACGGCGCGGGACGCGAAAGTGCGTCACGCGATCTCGAACTCGTTCGGGTTCGGCGGCCAGAACGTCTCGCTGGTCATGGCCCGCGAGCCCGCTTGACCAGTCTTGATGCGCGCCCTCACCCTCGTTGCCGACCGCAAGCTCGAACTGCGAGATGCCCGGCCTCCCCCGCCGCCCGGGAGCGGGCGAGGTGCAGGTCCGGGTCAAGGCGGTCGCGCTCAACCATATCGATGTCTGGGGCTGGCGCGGCATGGCCTTCGCCAAGCGGCAGCTGCCGCTTGTGGTCGGCGCGGAAGCGGCCGGAGAAATCGCAGCGGTCGGGCCCGGGTGTCGCACTCGTTCAAGCCCGGCGATCCGGTGGTGATGTATGGCGCGATCACCTGCGGACATTGCAAGGCGTGCCGCGAAGGCCGGGACAATCTCTGCGAGAACGTCGCCGGCATCATGGGCTTCCACATCGACGGCTTCGCCCGCGACCTCGTCACCATGCCGGCAGCGTCTGGTAATTCCAGTGCCCGCCGGCGTCGCCTTCCGCGACGCCGCCTGCGCGCCGATCGCGTTCTCGACGGTGCAGCACATGCTGTTCGACAATGCCCGGCTGGAGCCGGGCGAGACCGTGCTCGTGCACGCCGGCGGCTCCGGCATCGGCACCGTCGCCATCAAGATGGCCAAGGCGATCGGATGCACCGTGATCACGACGGTCGGCGACGACGCCAAGGCGGAGAAGGCGCGCGCGCTCGGCGCCGATCACGTCATCAACTATCGCACCGATCGCTTCGAAGGCGCCGTCCGCAAGCTCACCGCCAAGAAGGGCGTCGACGTCGTGTTCGAGCATGTCGGCGCGGATACCTTCAACGGCTCGCTGCTTGTGCCTCAAGCGCGGCGGCAGGCTGGTGACCTGCGGCGCGACATCGGGCGCGTCGACGACCTTCAATCTGATGCAGCTGTTTCAGCAGCAATACCGGATCATCGGCTCGTTCGGCGCTTCCATGCGCAATATCCGCGAAAGCCTCGACAAGATGGCCGCCGGCATGCTTCCGGTCATCGATACCGAGGTGACGATCGAAAACTTCGAGCACGGCCTGGCGCGCCTTGAAAGCCGGCAGGTGTTCGGAAAAATCGTGGTTACGCTTTGAGCAGCTCAGGCCGTCCAGCGAGGCGCACGCTCAAGCAGCGCGCACTCGGCGTGCTCTGGCGCCTGCGCATGATCTTCTATGCCGGCGTCGGCCAGGTCGCGGTCGTCTTGATGCGGCTGATGCGCCGCACCGACCGCAAGCGCACAGCGAATGTCCTCGCCGCGATCATGCGCAGGATCGGTCCGTGGTTGCGGGAGCACCGCGTCGCACGCGCCAATCTCATCGCTGCCTTTCCCGAGAAATCGCCGCAGGAGATCGAAACGATCCTGTCCGGCGCCTGGGACAATCTCGGCCGCGTCGACGGCGGAATTCCTGCATCTCGACCGGATCACGATCCTGGACATGGACAAGCCGGGCGACGTCGACGTCATCTACGACCGGATCTCGATGGAGCGAATGCGCACGTGATCCGAGAGCCCGGCGCGCGGCTGGTCTTCGGCACGCATCTCGGAAACTGGGAACTGCCGGCGCGATTTGCCCGCTACTACGATGTCGACACCACGGTGCTCTTTCGTCCGCCCAACATCCGCCGATCGCCGATGCCATCGTCGAATTGCGGGCGGGCTGCATGGGCACGCTGGTGCCTTCCGGATTCGACGCCCCGATCCGCATGGCGCGGGCGCTCGAGCGCGGCGGCAAGGCCGGCATGCTGGTCGACCAGTACGATCTGCGCGGCGTGGACGTGACCTTTTTCGGCCGCGTCTGCAAGGCGTCGCCGCTGCTGGCGCAACTCGCCCGCCATCTCGATTGCCCCATCCACGGCGTGCGCGATCGTCCGCCTGGCCGACCGCAACAAGTTCTGGGGCGAAGATCACCGATCCGATCGAGCCGGTGCGCGACGCCGACGGCAAGATCACGTCATCGGCACCACCCAGGCCATCGCCAATGTCGTCGAATCCTGGGTGCGTGAACATCCGGACCAGTGGCTGTGGCAGCACCGACGCTGGCGGTGATGACGGCTACTACCTGCCGGTCTTGATCCGGGTCCACAGGCGGTTGAGGAGCCGCACCGTCGCCGCGTCGTGGGCGTTGACGGTATAAAGCCGGCTCATCATGGCCGCATCCGGATAGATGGTGCGGTCCTCGAGAATTTCCTTGTCGATGAATTTCTGGCTCGCGAGATTGCCGTTGGCATAAGAGATGAAATTCGAGTTGCGGCCGGCGATCTCCGGCGTCTGCAGGAAATTGATGAACTCGTGGGCTTCCGCCACGTTTTTCGCATCGCGCGGGATCGCGAGATTGTCAAACCAGAGCTGCGCGCCTTCATTCGGAATGGAATAGGCGATCTGGATTCCGTTTTTCGCCTCGGCAGCGCGCTTTTGGGCCTGCTTGACGTCGCCTGAGAATCCGACCGCGAAGCAGATCTCGCCGGTGGCGAGCGCGTTGAGGTATTCGGACGCGTGAAACTTGCGCACCAGCGGCCTGATCGCGATCACCACGTCAGCGGCCTTCTGCAGTTCGGCCTCCCGGGTCGTGTTGGGGTCGAGGCCGAGATAGCGCAACGCCGCCGGCAGGATGTCGTCGGCGGAATCCAGCATATGGATGCCGCAATCCTTGAACGCGCGAGATTCTCCGGCTTGAAGACGATGTCCCAGCTGTCGATCCTGGCGTTGGCGCCAAGCACTTCGCGCGCCTTGGCGACGTTGTATCCGATGCCGGTCGTGCCCCACATGTAGTTCACGGCATGGAGATTGCCGGGATCATATTTGGCAAGGCGCTGCGAAACCTCCGGCCACAGATGCACCAGGTTTGGCAGCTTCGACTTGTCGAGGCGCTGGAAAATCTTCGCTTTGATCTGACGCTCGAGGAAATATCCCGTCGGCGCCACGACATCGTAGCCGGAACGCCCGGCGAGCAGCTTGGCCTCGAGCATGTCGTTGGTGTCGAAGGTGTCGTAGCGGACCTTGATGCCGGAGCGTTTGGTGAATTCTTCGAGCACCGCCGGATCGACGTAGTCGGACCAGTTGTAGACGTTGAGCACCCGCTGAGCCTTCTGCTGCGCAGCGGATGGGCCGGCGGCGACCGCGCCCGCAACGACCAGCAAGGCGAAGATAGAAAGCACTCGTCGCATGGGAAGCCTTTAGCTGTCGGTCGGCAGGCCGGCGGCCTTCCAGGCCAAAATGCCGCCAGCCAGATGCGACGTATAGGGATAACCCTGCTCCTGCGCCGCCAGCGATGCGGTCACCGACCGGCGGCCGGATCGGCAGGCAAACACCACCTGCTTTCCTTGCGGGTCGGGGATCGCGGCCGGGTCGAAACTCGACAGCGGCACCACCACCGCGTCCGGATAGCGCTCGACCGCGACCTCGTTCGGCTCACGGACATCGACGAGCAGCATGCGCCCTTCGGTGAGACCGCGCGCCACCTCCTCCACGGTCAGATTGGCGACCCGAGGATCGCCTGCCGACGGATCGGCCATGTCAAACTCCTACACAACGGCGCGGCGAACGCCGCCCGCGCCTCTTCAAAACATCGGCTCATCGTAGACCGGCTTGCCGCCGAGCAACAGCCGTTTGATGGCGGCACGCCCCGTCGGCGTCACCGCCGCCACCACCGAGACCTTGCCCTCGTTGCGGGAGCGCTCGATCTCCTTGCCCTCGTCCTGCGGCACGAAATAGCGCTCGATGCCGTAGTTGATTTGCAGCCGCTCGCAGAATACCCGCTGGGTTGAACCGCAGATCGCCCCGCCGACCGCCCGTCCCCGGATCAATATCTCACCGTCGGTAACCGGGACCGGCTCGACGTGTACCGACACCGCCTCATGGAGGCCATCGCCTTTGCGCGCGAGCTTGACGAAAACCGGCGTGCCGCGGCCCTGGCTCGGCGAGTCTTTGAGCGCGCCGGCGGACAGGTTCGTGATCTCGTAGTTGAGCACGACATAGTCGCCACGCAGGAAATCGCGCGGATCGACCGGGCGCGTCTGCAGCGTCACCTCGGTCCCCTCGCGCAGCACGCGGACGCGGTCGTACACTATCAGGCCGATCAGCACGATCTGGATCAGGGCCGCGAGTGCGAACAGGAGGAGCCGCGGTATCGACCCGGTTAGTGTCGCGAGGATGTTCATCGATGGCGCTCCCTCCCGATCAGACGTCCGAGCAGGCTCGCCAGCGCCACCGCAACAAGGCCGGACACCGCCAGGAATACCGCCCGGCGCAGCAACGAGCCCTTCACCGCCCAGGTGACGGCGGCGATCGTGGCGGCAAGCCCGAGCCAGCCGGCGGCAATCCGTGGACGCACGTCATCGAGCATGCCCGACACCACCAGGCAAAGCATCGCGGTCAAAGCCAGAGCATAAGACAACCAGGGTTCCTCGCCGGCGGCAGTCGGGATCAAGCCCGACGCGACGACCAAGGCGAGCGTAATCGCAATGCCCGCGAGTGCAGGGCCAGCGCGCTGCGCGGCGATCGCCGCATAGAAGGGCAATGCGATAGCCGCAGCACCCGTCGCGAGCATTGGATACGGCAGGCTTCCGGCCCGCGACCGCAAGATCTCGGCGATGACACCAGCCAATCCGATGGCAAGGCCGAACGCGCCGTAGGTCGAGAGCGTGAGCCCGAACGCGCGCACAGAGTCGCCGACGCGGGTC
Source organism: uncultured Alphaproteobacteria bacterium (assembly GCA_963720385.1). Lineage (GTDB taxonomy): Bacteria > Pseudomonadota > Alphaproteobacteria > Rhizobiales > Xanthobacteraceae > VAZQ01. The sequence continues at coordinate 100,991 of CAVRFL010000012.1, forward strand.
GTCAGGAAGAGACCGGCACCCATCATCAGCGACACGAGTGCAATGAAGGCGAAGTTCGGGCTCGCAATACGCGCCTGCGCCACGCCGAAGCCTGCGAGCACGCATCCCACGACCGCCGCCACCGCCACCAGATGGCGCGCCGCCGTCGTGTGCCAGGCCAGCGCCAGCGTAGCGGCGATCAGCCAGAAAATGGCGAATTGCGGATGCACATCGGATATTTCGTCGACCCGCATGCCGCTCCAGACGCATCCGGCGGCGAGTGCGACCGCGAGCGCGCTATGGGATCCGGTCAGCGCCGCGGCAGCGAGCGCGCCCGACCCCCACAGCAGCAGGCCGCCCGCGAAATCGTCGCCGAGGTGATACATCTGCCCGACCAGGGCGATCGCCGCCCCAAAGATGATCGAGCCTACGCCAGCCGACAGATCGGCGAGATGGTTGCGCTCCGCGCGATCGAACACCGCAGCCGCCCCGTAAGCGCCGACGATGCCGGCCAGCAAGATCGCGAAACGCAGGGGCCGCGCGATCGCCGTCCAGTTTGCCGCGATGAAGGCAAGGAAGGCCGCGGCGATCAACAGTCCGCCGATGATGCCAACGACGGTTGCGATGGTAATGCCTTCCGGCACCGGGCGCAGTGTTGCCCGAATGGCGTCCGCGGATGCCGGCGGCAGCAGGCCTTCGGTTTGCCACCGCGACAGATCGGCCTCGAGCCGCTCACGATAGGTCCGTTCGGACATTACGAATACCGCCCGATTCAGTCGCGGCGGCATCTTACGCCAAACCGGCGCCGAAGGCGCAACATCGTGACGCTAAATCGTCACCTGCGTGCCCACCTCCACCACCCGCCCGGTCGGGATCTGGAAATAGTCGGTGGCATCATTGGCGGAGCGTGCCAGCGAGATGAACAGCCTGTCCTGCCATCGCGGCATGTCGGAATCCGTCGCCGGCCGCAGCGAGCGGCGTGACAGGAAGAACGACGTCGACATGATGTCGAAGGTCCAGCCGAGCTTGCGCGCGATTGCCAGCGCCTTGGGCACGTTCGGCGTCTCCATGAATCCGAAGCGCAGGGCGATGCGGGAGAATGTCTCGCCGACCGGTTCGATGCGCACACGCTCGGCCAGGTCGACACGCGGCGTCGGCGCTGTCTCCACGGTCAGGATCACGTTCTTCTCGTGCAGCACCTTGTAGTGCTTGAGGCTGTGCAGGAGCGCGGTCGGCGCGCTGGCAGGATCGCTGGTCAGGAAGACCGCAGTGCCCGGCACGCGCTGCGGCGGCTTCCTTTCAAGCATCGCGACCAGCGTGTCGAGCGGCGTCTCCTGGCGCCGGGTCTTGGCGAACAGCAGACGGCTGCCGCGCCGCCACGTGTACATCACCGCCATGACGAGCCCGCCAAGCCCGAGCGGCACCCAGCCGCCTTCCACCACCTTGAGCAGGTTGGCGCTCAGGAACGTGAGGTCGATGAAGACCAGCGGCGCCATGATCGCGGCCGCCAGGACGAGCGGCCATCGCCACACCTTCCAGATCACGATGAAGGCCATCATGGCGGTGACGACCATGGTACCGGTGACGGCAATGCCATAAGCGGAGGCAAGCGCACTCGACGAACGGAAGAGAACGACCAGCAGAATTACGCCAGTGAGCAGAAGCGTGTTCACCCGCGGCATGTAGATCTGCCCATAAAGCGCTGCCGAGGTGTGACGAATCTCCAGCCGCGGCAAGAGCCCGAGCTGGATCGCCTGTTGCGTCAGCGAATAGGCGCCGGTGATCACCGCCTGGCTCGCGATCACGGTCGCGGCGGTGGCAAGAAACACCATGGGCAGCAGCGCCCATTCCGGATAGAGCAGGAAGAACGGGTTCTCGATCGCCTTCGGATCGGCCAGCACGAGCGCGCCCTGGCCGAGATAGTTGATCGTCAGTGCCGGCAGCACGACGGTCAACCACGCCATCCGGATCGGGCCGCGACCGAAATGCCCGAGGTCCGCGTAGAGCGCTTCGGCGCCGGTCACCACGAGGAACACCGCGCCCAACGTCGCGAGTCCGATCAGGCCATGGCCAACCAGGAACTCGACGCCGTAGGCCGGATTGAACGCCCACAGCACGCTTGGATTCTTGCCGACATGCCACAGTCCGGCGACCGCGATCGCGATGAACCAGATGAGACAAACAGGGCCGAAGAATGCGGCAACGCTGGCGGTGCCGCGCGACTGCACCGCAAACAGCGCAATCAGGATCGCCACGGTGAGCGGCACGACGTAGGGTTCGAAGGCCGGTGTCACGATCTTCAAACCCTCGATGGCGGACAGTACCGACAACGCCGGCGTGATTATCGCGTCGCCATAGAACAATGCGCCGCTGATGATGCCGAGAAGGACGATGGCGGCGCCGCCCCGCGAGACCGCGCGATGAGCGAGCGCCATCAGTGCCAGTGTGCCGCCCTCGCCTTTGTTATCGGCTCGCAAAAGGATGACGACGTATTTGATCGTGACGACCACGATCAGCGCCCAAATGATCAACGAGAGGATTCCAAATACGGCCGGCTCAGTCGCCGCATTTCCGGCGCCAACGGCGGCCTGCACGGATTCGCGAAGCGCGTAGAGTGGGCTGGTGCCGATATCGCCGTAGACCACGCCGATGCTGCCGAGCACGAGCGCCCAGAAGCTGGTCTTTGCGCGCAATTCACCGTTGCCGGCGAGCGGCGCCTCGCTCCCGAGGGGAGCAGTCGCAATGTTTGTCATGGATTTCGGGTCGGGCTGCCGCCCGCTCCTTTGCTGCACCGCAATGTGCGGGCGCCGCATATAATCCCGTTTCGTCGGGGATTGTTCTGAACCGGCCATGCGAGGACGCCCGGCCAGCCATGCCGGACGGCGTGGCGGTGTCTGCAGTTTTCCAAAGATTCGATCGCATAAACAAGCAGTTAGTTTGCAAGCCTCGTGTTCCGGCCGACTACACCGTGACCTGCGTTCCGACCTCCATCACCCGGCCGGTCGGAATTTGGAAGAAGTCGGTCGCATCGGTCGCCGACTTGGCCAAGCCGATGAACATCTGGTCCTGCCATTTCGGCATTCCCGAATGGGCGGCAGCCTTGATCGCGCGCCGCGACAGGAAGAACGACGTCGACATGATGTCGAAGGTCCAGCCGTGCTTGCGCGCGATCGCGAGCGCCTTTGGCACGTTGGGCTCATCCATGAACCCGTATTTGAGCGACACACGGCTGAAGAGATGGGACACCGGTTTGATCGTCACACGCTCGGTCTGCGGAACGCGCGGCGTATCGGCAAAGATGATGGTGAGAATGACATTGTGCTCGTGCAGAACTTTGTTGTGCTTGAGGTTGTGCAGCAACGCCGTCGGTGCGAAGTCCGGGTCGCTGGTCAGGAAGACCGCAGTGCCGGGCACGATGTGCGGGGGCTTTTTTTCCAGACTGTGCACCAGGGATTCGAGCGGAACTTCGGTCCGGCAAGTCTTCTGCATCAGGATGCCGGTGCCGCGGCGCCAGGTCACCATCACCAGCACGACAAGCGCGCCGAACGCCACGGGCAGCCAGGCGCCCTCGCCAAGCTTCGTCAGCGCCGCCACCAGAAACGTGCCGTCGGTGACCGCAAACGGGCTGATCAGCAAAGCCGCCGACCAGGGTTGCCATCGCCACATCTTCCAGACCACCACCAAAGCAATCAGCGTGGCCATCAGACTGGTCGCGGCAACGGCAAGTACGTAGGCGCCGGCAAGATCGCTCGAAGTCCGGAACAATCCCACCAGCAGCAGCACGCCGACCAGCAGCAGGATGTTCACGCGCGGCATGTAAATCTGCCCATAGAGCGCCGCCGAGGTATGACGGATCTCAAACCGCGGCAACAGCCCGAGCTGGATCGCTTGATGCGTGATGGAATAGGCGCCGGTGATGACAGCCTGGCTCGCAATGACGGTGGCAATGGTCGCCAGGACGACCATCGGCAACAGCAGCACGTCGGGAACGAGACGATAGAACGGATTTTCGATCGCTTCCGGATTCGAAAGCACCAGTGCGCCCTGGCCGAAATAATTGATCAGCAATGCCGGAAGGACCAGGTAGAACCAGGCGGTCTGCACCGGCTTACGTCCAAAATGACCGAGGTCCGCGTAGAGCGCTTCGCTGCCGGTGACGACCAGAAAGACCGCCCCGAGCGTGATCAAGCCAATCAAACCATTGCCGGCGACGAAGGCGATCGCGTAGTACGGATTTATCGCCGCTAGCACGCCCGGATCGTCGGCAATGTGCATGGCGCCGGTGAGCGCGATCGCAATGAACCAGATGGTCGTAATCGGACCGAAGAGGACCGAGACTTTTCCGGTTCCGCGCGACTGCACGGCGAACAATGCCACCAGCAGCGCGATGGTGATCGGCAGCACGTAGGGCTCGAACGCCGGGGTCACGACCTTCAGGCCCTCGACCGCCGACAACACCGACAACGCCGGCGTAATCAGCGAGGAGCCGTAGAACATGGCGGCGCCGATGATGCCGAGCATCAGCACCATCGTGGACCGCCGCCCGACCGCACGGAAAGCCAAGGCTGTCAGCGAGAGCGTCCCGCCTTCGCCGTTGTTGTCCATGCGCAGCAGAAGCACGATGTATTTCAGCGTGACGACGACGATCAGCGACCAGACGATAAGCGAAAGGACACCGAGCACAACCTCGCGCGTGACGGGCCCACTCCCCTGCGCGGCCACCACGGCTTCACGGAAGGCATAGAGGGGGCTCGTCCCGATATCGCCGTAGACCACCCCGACGCTGCCCAGCGTCAGCGCCCAGAAGCTCGCGCCGTCGCGCGATGCCGCTTCGGCAGGCGTCTGGGCTCCCGACGCGGCGGCCGTACCGTGGGCTGTACTGTCCATGAGCCTTGAGGCTGTTCCGCCAAACGCAGAGACGGCGCATTACATCACGGCTACAGGAGAAGCAATACAAATCGAAGTCGCTTGGTTCCGCCGGTCTTGACGGACGGCCAGCTGCCGTTGCAGCGACAATTCACCTTAGGGCTGCATATTTTGCGGAATCGGCGGCTCTTCACGCATCAGCGTGATGGTCACACGGCGATTGGCGGCGATGTACGGGTCGTCCGGAAACAATGGCTGCGTGTCGGCGCGGCCGGCCACCATGAAAAAGTTCGCGCTCGGAACGCCTTCGGTCTCGAGCTGCTTGCGAATTGCATTGGCGCGGTCCGCCGACAGTTCCCACGGTCCATAGTTAGCCGGGGGCGGCAGCTTGGATGCCGACGTGTGGCCTGCAATCGAAATCCGGAACGGCATGGACCGCAGCGAGCCGGCGAGGCGGCGGATGAGCTGGCGGGTGCGTTCATAGGGTTCCTTCGAACCCTCCGGGAACATTGAACGCCCGTTCTGGTCGACGATCTCGATATTGAGGCCCTGCTTGGTCTCCTCGATGATGATGTTCTTGGAGACCTCGCTGATCTCGGGCATGTCCTGCAGCGCTTGCCGCAACGACGCTGCCGCCAGCGCGAAGTTGCGGTCATTGTCGAATTTGCCGCCCTGGTTTTGCTGATTGCCGCGCTGGTCTTCCGTCGGATTGGCGGACGCCTCCTCGGGCGGGATCGGTGCCGCGTTCTTGAGCTTGGGTCGCGTGGGAAGGCCGGGCATTTCGATGACGCCGGAATAGCGGACGCGATCCTGAACGCCAAACGCTTCGCGCATGGAGCCCGCGACGACCTGCAGCTTCACGGAATCCTGGGTCGAAAACGCCACCAGCATGACAAAGAAGCTAACCAGCAACGCCATCAAGTCGGCGAAGGTAACGAACCACCCGTGTCCGCCGTGGGCCTTGTCCTTGCGCCGTGCCATTGCGATGTCCGTTGCCGGCGCCGGAGCGGCGCTAGGCCGGTACGGCCTCCGGCTCATCCTCATGGCGATGCTTTTCAGGGAGATAGGCGAGCAGCATTTCGCGCACGAGCGTCGGGCTCTTCGCCTCGCGGATCATCATGATGCCGTCGATGATGAGCGTGCGGTTGATTTCCTCATCGACGAGCTTGAGATGCAGCTTGTCAGCAAGCGGCAGGCAAATGAGGTTTGCGACCGCCGCGCCGTAGAACGTCGCGAGCAGAGCAACCGCCATGAACGGACCGAGCTTGGACGGGTCGGTCATGTTGGCGAACATCTGCACCATGCCGATGAGCGTCCCGATCATTCCGAAAGCCGGCGCACAGTCGCCGATCGCGCGATAAATCTTCTGGCCCTCGTCAAGGTGTGTGAGGAAATTGTCGCGGTCGCGTTCGAGATTGTCGCGAATAAAGGAGTTGTCGTAACCGTCCGCGATGAAACGGATGCCCTTGGCGAGAAACGCATCCTCGACCTCGACCTTCTCGAGTCCGACCGGGCCCTGCTTGCGCGCAATCTCGGCAAGGCCCGCAAGCTCTTCAACCAGTTCACGCTGTGACATCCGCCGTAGCGTAAATGCATATTTTGCGCCAAGCGGCAGCCCGTGAAAGATCGATGAAAGCGGAAAACGGATGAGCGTCGCAGCGAACGAGCCGCCGAAGATCACAATGGCGGCGTGATAGTCGACGAACATCCGCAGATCGCCGCCCATGAAAATCAAGGCGGCCATCACCATCATTCCGGCCATAAGGCCGAGACTGGTTGAAATGTCCATGGACCGACCCACCCACACGCAGACGCGCGCCCGCCGTCTCCGGAAGCGCTGGAAACAAGCTAGCGCCGATGCAATTAAGGGACGGTTACTGAATACTAACGTTACGGAAACCGCCGCCCGGCGGCCCCCGCCCGGCCCGCCGAAAGGGTGATTCGGGCGCGGATCACGGAATTTGCCATGGCGCGCCGGCCGTGCTCCAAAATGCCCCCAACGACCAGGGGAGACCGCCATGCGTGAGATCGGCCATTTCGTCGGCGGCAAGCAGGTGAAGGGCGCGTCCGGACGGTCCGGCGACGTGTTCAACCCCAATACCGGCGAGGTCCAGGCCAAGGTGGCCCTTGCGGCCAAGGCCGAGGTGGAACAGGCGATCGCGAACGCAGAGGCGGCACAGCCGGCGTGGGCGGCGACCAACCCGCAGCGGCGCGCTCGGGTCATGTTCAAATTCCTGGAGCTCATCCAGAAGGACGTCGAGAACCTCGCCAAGCTCCTCTCCTCCGAACACGGCAAGACGTTCGCCAACTCCAAAGGCGACATCCAGCGCGGCGTCGAGGTGGTGGAGTTCGCCTGCGGCATTCCGCACCTGATGAAGGGCGAGTACACCGAGGGCGCCGGGCCCGGGATCGATCTCTACTCGATGCGGCAACCGCTTGGCGTGGTGGCCGGCATCACGCCGTTCAATTTTCCGGCGATGATCCCGATGTGGAAATTCGCCCCCGCTCTCGCCTGCGGCAATGCCTTCATCCTCAAGCCGTCCGAGCGCGACCCTTCGGTACCGATGCGGCTCGCCGAGCTTCTGGTCGAGGCCGGACTGCCGGCCGGCGTGCTCAACGTCGTGAACGGCGACAAGGTGGCGGTCGATGCGCTGCTGACCGATCCGCGCGTGAAGGCGATCGGCTTCGTCGGCTCGTCGGCGATCGCGGAATACATCTTTGCGACCGGCTCCGCGCACGGCAAGCGGGTGCAATGCTTCGGCGGCGCCAAGAATCATATGATTGTGATGCCGGATGCCGACATGGATCAGGCGGTCGATGCGCTGATCGGCGCCGGCTACGGCTCGGCCGGCGAGCGCTGCATGGCGGTCTCGGTCGCGGTGCCAGTGGGCAACAAGACCGCCGACGCATTGTTCGAGAAGCTCATCCCGCGCGTCGAGAGCCTCAAGATCGGTCCTTCGACCGACACCGCCGCCGACTATGGTCCGATGGTCACGCGCGCACACCTCGACAAGGTGAGAAGCTATGTCGAACTCGGCATCAAGGAAGGCGCGAAGCTCAGGGTCGACGGGCGCAATTTCAAGCTGCAGGGCTACGAGAACGGCTTCTTCATGGGTGGCTGCTTGTTCGACGAGGTGACGCCCGACATGCGCATCTACAAGGAGGAGATTTTCGGGCCCGTTCTGTCGGTCGTGCGCGCCAAAGACTACGAAGAGGCGGTGCGGCTTCCCTCCGAGCACGAATACGGCAACGGCGTCGCCATCTTCACCCGCGACGGCGACGCGGCGCGCGATTTCACCAGCCGCGTGAATGTCGGCATGGTGGGCGTGAATTTCGCGATCCCGGTACCGCTCGCCTACTACACGTTTGGCGGCTGGAAGCGCTCGGGCTTCGGCGACCTCAACCAGCACGGCCCGGACTCGATCCGCTTCTACACCCGGACCAAGACCGTGACCGCGCGCTGGCCGTCCGGCGCCAAGGGCGGTGCCGAGTTCGTCATCCCGACGATGAAGTGACAGCGAAGCTGTCATCATCGGGCCGTCGCGAAGCGGCGAGACCCGATGATCTCAGCATGACGAGCCGCGCGCGTCCGCTTCCTAGCTCACGCAGGCGCCTTTGGCGGCGCTGTTGCGGCACTGGCAGCGCGGCGGCCGTTCGAGCACCGATACCGTCACCGTGGTGATGCGGTTCTTCCGCACGACGATGTCGCACAGGGCCACCTGGCCGCCGACGCTTTCGGCCGAGAGCTTTGCGGTGCCGGGGCGCTGCTTGAGCACCGCGACGCCCTTCTGCACGGGGTCGAGTTTGGTAGCGTCGAGATACAGCGAAGGCGACCGCGGCGGCGACGCCGGAACCGTCCTGATCTCCACATAGCCGGTGTCGCCGGGGACATTGCATCCGGCGAGCGCCAGACCCGCCGCGACGACGCCCGCAGCAATCCCGGCGGCCCGCATACTTACGCGCCCGGCGGCTTGATCGCGCCGATCAGACGCTTGAGCTGGTCGTTGGCTTCGCGAATGTCCTGGGTCAACCGCTGGATCACTTCCAGCGCCTTTTGCGCCTGCCGGATCTGGACCAGTTCGTCGATGAAATCCTCGTTCGCCTGCAGCGTGCGCAAGAGCTCGGCGAATTCCTTGCGCGCCGCCGACAGCTCCTCGGTGGCACGCTCGGTCTCGGTGCGCAGCCGGCGCCACTGGTCGGTGAGGAACTGCCGCTCCTCCGGACGAAACCGGGTGTCCTGTTCAAGCATCCGCATTTTCTCGCGGGCATGCGCGAGAGCGCGCGCTCCGAGCTGCGAGACCGTGCCGTTGTCCGACACCGCGCCAAGCGCCGTGCCGACGAGCGCACGCAGCTCCTCGATCTCCTTGCGCGCGCGCTCGACATTGGTCCAGCGGTCGACAGCGCTGGTGCTGTCCTCGATCCGCTTGTTGAGCTGGGGAATGCTGTTCTTGAACTGCTCGAGCTGCCGGGAGAATTCCTCAACCGGCGTGATTGCATCGGGCGTTTGCGATTGCGTTTGCGCCCAAGCCGGTAGCGATGTCCACAATAAGAGCGCCGCAACGGCCAAGAATGCGAACGGCTTCCGCTCGGGCTGGCCAAAGGCTGATCGAGACATGACGATCTCCCCGCAAGCTGGCCCCCACCGCAAGCGTTAGTACGCCCCTGACACTATGACGGAAGTGCGGCGCCCGCGCGGGCACACACTGGGATGCGCGGTTTGGGCGCGACTAGTTGAGCCGCGCCGGGCGCTCGGTCGCGTCCGGCGGAGCGGCCGGAGGGGTCGACGTGGTCTCGGCGGCCGCGGGGGGCTGCGGCACCGCGGCCGTCTGCGCCGATTTCGCGGCGTCGCCAAGCTGATACTTGCGATAGGCGATCACCCCGAACGGCAGGCTCGCCAAATAGACCAGCGTACCGGTCGTCAGCACGAACCACGGATAGGCGATCAGCAGCGCGAAGAACGCCAATACCAGCACCAACACCGGCGGCACCATCTCTGGCGCCACCCTCTTGCCGACCCGCTTGCCCGAGAACACCGGCAATCGCGACACCATCAGGAGCGCGATGGCGAGCGTGTAGAGGAAGACGAGCGGCGCCAGCAGGCCGAAGCGCGGCAGCCCGAGGAACGTGAGATAGATCGGCAGCAGGACAGCGATTGCGCCGCCGGGCGCCGGCATCCCGACAAAGAAATTCGCCGCCCAGGGCGGCCGGTTCGGGTCGTCGATCATCACATTGAAGCGGGCGAGCCGCAGGCCGGCGCAGATCGCGAACACCATGGCGGCGATCCAGCCGGCATTGCCAAGCTCGTGCAGCCCCCAGAAGTAGAGGATCAGGGCCGGCGCAACGCCGAAATTGAAGAAGTCGGCGAGGCTGTCGAGCTCGGCGCCAAAGCGCGATGTGCCCTTGAGCATGCGCGCGACCCGGCCGTCGATGCCGTCAAGCATGGCGGCGAATACGATCGCCGCAACCGCCCATTCGAGCTTGCCCTCGATGGCGAGACGAACACCGGTCAGGCCGGCGCAGAGCGCGAGCAGCGTGATCAGGTTCGGCAGCAGCGTGCGGACCGGGATTCCCCGGAAGCGTCGGCGCCGCTCGCCTGAACCATCGGGTTCGAAGGGCGAAGATCTCATTTTTCTAATATAGCCGTTCGCGGGTGACGCTGCCACGGCGATCCGCCGCCGTCGTTAACCTTTTAGAATCGCCTCAGCCCACGCGGAACGTGAGTTCCCGAGGGCCGGAGCGAAGGTCGGCGACCATGGTCTCGCCGGCGATCGCGGTCTGCCCTTCCGCCACCAGCGGCCGGGTTCCCTCGGGCAGGTAGACATCCACGCGCGATCCGAACCGGATCATGCCGATGCGTTCGCCGGCCACGACGCTCGCCCCCGGCCGCGTGAAGCAGACGATGCGCCGCGCCACCAGCCCGGCGATCTGGACCACGCCGACGCGGCCCGTTCCCGATGTGATGACGAAGGAGTTGCGCTCGTTGTCCTCGCTCGCCTTATCGAGATCGGCGCTGATGAAGGCGCCCTTCTTGTAGACGATCTTGTCGATGCGGCCGCTCACGGGGCTGCGATTGACGTGGCAATCGAACACGCTCATGAAGATCGACACCCGCGGCAGCGGGCGATCGCCAAGCTGTAGCTCGGCCGGCGGCACCGCGTTGATGATCCTGCTGATGCGGCCGTCCGCGGGCGCGACCACCAGCCCGTCGCGCACCGGCGTGACCCGCACCGGATCGCGGAAGAAATAGGCGCACCAGACCGTCAGCACCGTTCCGATCCAGCCAAGCGGCGTCCAGAGCCAGAACAGGATTAGGCTCGCGAGCGCAAACGCGCCCACGAAGGGGAAACCTTCGCGATTGATCGGCGCAAGCTGGGAGCGGATCGAGGCGAGTACGGACATTGCGCTTCCTGGGTCACACCGGCGTATGACGGAGTTTATTCTGCGGCGTCCGACCGCACCACCGGAGACTCGGGCGCCGGTTCGGCGGGAAGGTCGACAACGGACTCTTCGACCGGCGGCGGATTGCGGTTCGGCGCTACCGGCTCGTCGTCGATCAGTGCAAGCTTCTCGCGCGCGGCTTCGGCCTCGCGTTGCCGGTTCCACATGCTGGCGTAGAGCCCACCCTTGGCGAGCAGCTCATAATGGGTGCCGCGTTCCGCGATCGCACCCTTGTCGAGGACAATGATCTCGTCGGCGCCGACAATGGTGGAGAGCCGGTGCGCGATCACCAGCGTGGTGCGGTTCTTCGACACCCGCTCGAGCGCGTCCTGAATCTCCTTTTCGGTGTGGCTGTCGAGCGCGGAGGTGGCCTCGTCGAGCAGCAGGATCGGCGGCCCTTTCAGAATCGTGCGCGCGATCGCCACCCGCTGCTTCTCGCCGCCGGACAGCTTCAGCCCGCGCTCGCCCACTTCGGTCTCGTAACCCTTCGGCGACAGCCGGATGAAGCCGTCGATCTGCGCCAGCCGGGCAGCCTCCTCGACCTCATCGTCGGTCGCGTCCCAGCGGCCGTAACGAATGTTGTAGCGGATGGTGTCGTTGAACAGCACGGTGTCCTGCGGGACCATGCCGATGACGGCGCGCAGCGACTTTTGCGTGACGTCGCCGATGTTCTGGCCGTCGATTTCGATGCGGCCGCTGCTGACTTCGTAGAATCGATAGAGCAGCCGCGAGACCGTGGACTTGCCGGCGCCCGAGGTACCGACGATGGCGACCGTCTTGCCGGCCGGCACGCTGAAGCTCAGACCCTTGAGGATCGGCCGGTCGGGCTCGTAAGCGAAATGGACGTCGTCGAAGCGGATTGCACCATCCGACACCTTCAGCGGTTGCGCGTCCGGCTTGTCCTCGATCTCGGGCTTGCGCGCCAGGATCGAGAACATGGTCTCGATGTCGATCACCGCCTGCTTGATCTCGCGATAGACCATGCCCATGAAATTCAGCGGCTGATAGAGCTGGATCATCATCGCATTGATCATCACGAAATCGCCGACGGTGTTGCGGCCGTCCTGGATTCCGTAGGCGCACATCACCATGCAGATCGCGAGCCCGATGGTGAAGATCGTCGCCTGCCCGGCATTGAGCACGGCGAGCGAGACATAGGCCTCGACGCTCGCCTCCTCGTAGCGCTCCATGGAATGGTCATAGCGACGCGCCTCGCGCTCCTCGGCGCTGAAATATTTCACCGTCTCGTAGTTGAGCAGCGAGTTGATCGCCTTCACATTGGCCTCGGTATCGCTGTCGTTCATGCGCCGGCGGATGCCGATGCGCCACTCGGTCGCGACATAGGTGAAGACCGTGTAGCAGATCACGGTGAGAACGATCACGGCGACGTAGCGCCAGTCGAACTGGTAGAGCAGCACGCCGACGATCAAGCCGAGCTCGATGACGGTCGGCACCGCCTGCATGATCACCATGCGCACGATGGTTTCGATCGCGTTGCGGCCGCGCTCGAGCACGCGGGTGAGACCGCCGGTCTTGCGCTCCAGGTGGAAGCGCAAGGACAGCTGGTGCATGTGCTCGAACACAAGATAAGCGAGCCGGCGCACCGCGTGCATCGACACCTTGGCAAAGACGCCGTCGCGCATCTGCGTCAGCACCGCCATCAGGATGCGCGAACCGCCATAGGCCACAGTCATCAGGATCGGCGCCGCCAGCGCCCAGAGGAACCACGACGAGGGCGCGACCGGAGCGGTACCCTGCCCGGTCAAGGCGTCGACCGCCCATTTGAAGGTGAAGGGAACTGCGATGGTGGCGAGTTTCGCGAGCAGCAGAAGAACCATCGCGATCAGCACGCGAATCTTCAGGTCGCGGCGTTCGGACGGCCAGATATAGGGCCAGAGACCGATAATCGTCTTGATCAGCGAGCCACTCCTGTCGCTGGAAATCTCGCGCTTCAAGGCGCGGACGGATCGGAACGTGCCATCGCTCATGGGGGCCCGGACAAAGACGGGCCACGGAACGAGCACCGTCAGACCCTATTCATATAGAATTTTTCCAGATTGCAACCAGCCCTTGGACGAACGTTTCGCACAGCCGCGGCGTTTGCAGCTGTATATGCCACGCGGCGTGGCGGACGCCGCCGACAACGCCTTGACGCTCCCCGGCGCCCGGGCCACATGCAACCCATGAGCACACTCAAAGCTGTCTGCGTTTATTGCGGCTCCGGCCCCGGTACCAATCCCAAATTCGTCGAATCCGCCCGCACCCTCGGCCGGATACTGGCCGAGAACAACCTCCGTCTGGTCTACGGCGGAGGCTCGATCGGCCTGATGGGCGCGCTTGCCAACTCGGTCATCGATCATGGCGGCCAAGTGACCGGCATCATCCCGGAATTCCTCAAGGACCGTGAACTGATGTTCCGGCGCGCCCAGGAGATCGTCGTCACGCGCGACCTGCACGAGCGCAAACGCCTGATGTTCGAACGCGCCGACGCCTTCGTCGCGCTTCCCGGCGGCGTGGGGACCTTGGAAGAACTGGTCGAGCAGCTGACCTGGGCGCAGCTTGGCCGCCACAAGAAGCCGATCCTGCTCGCCAACATCGAGCGGTTCTGGGATCCGCTCTGCACGCTGTTCGACCACATGCGCGCTCTGCAGTTCATCCGTGCCGGCCTCACCGTCGCGCCACTGGTCGCCAATACGAGTGGAGGACATCCTGCCGGCGCTGCGCGACGCCATTCGCCACGTCGCCAAGGATGAGAAGGAGATCAAGACCGTCGAGCCGGAGAAGTTGTGAGCTATACCGGCAACTGTTCACGCCGCCGTCACGCGCTTCCTGGGGCTCAATTTAAGAGACCGAAAATCTCGTTGTGGGGGAAAAATGCGCTGGCGCACTGGAGCGCGCCAGCGGGGAGTGACTGAAGTCGCCGTTGCGTAGCTTCAATCGCAGAACACCCGGCCGTAGGCGATCACACAATTATTGCCACTGCTGTAGGGCACGGCCACGGGCGGCCGCGGTGCGAATTCGCTGCATAAGGAGACCCGTAGACTCGGCTCCCACGGTTGGTCTTGCACCATAGGCCGAGAGCGGTGGCGTTCGGTACGCGGGAGCCGGTGCATAGGCCGCATAAGCCGAGCCGGGCACGCCGTATTCGGGCGCATAGGCCGGAGCCGGCAGCCCATAGCCGGGCACGTAGCCCGACCCGGCACCGCATAGGGTTGTTCGCCGTTGCCGATACCCGGCCCCACAAACACGCGTGCCGATCCGATATGAACTCCGCCTGGCGCAACGTAGACGGATGCCGGCGGCAAGTCGCCGGCCGATGCCGGCAATGACCACAGCGCCGCAATTGCCAACGCGATGGATCGACACATCGTTGTGACCATTTGTGAACCTCCCTGTAGGCCCACCAGCCCCCAAACAAAGTCTTGCGCATCCCTTCGCCAAGCGCAACCGCGCGCGGCGCCGCGCGTGTTTCAATCCGGGACAGCAGGGCTGCATTTTACGGCACAATGACACCGCTCATGATCATGATCGCAAAAAAAATCGCTTGCCGCCCCGACGGCCCGCGATTGCTGCGGATGCGCTACGCCGGCGCGCCGGAACGCACCAGCTTGTACACGATCGAATCCATCAGCGCCTGGAACGAGGCGTCGATGATGTTGGGCGACACGCCGATGGTCGACCAGCGCTCGCCGGTCTCGTCCTCGCTCTCGATCAGCACGCGCGTCACCGCCTCGGTGCCGGCATTGAGGATACGCACGCGGTAGTCGGTGAGCTTCAGGCCCTCGATATATTTCTGGTACTTGCCGAGGTCCTTGCGCAGCGCCACATCGAGCGCATTGACCGGTCCGTTGCCTTCGGCGGCCGAGATCATGGTCTGGTCGCCGACCTTGACCTTCACCACCGCCAGCGAAACCGACACGCGCTGGCCGACCGCGTTGTTGCGCTGCTCGATATTGACGTCAAACTGCAGCACCTCGAAGAAGTGCGGCACCTTGCCGAGCATGCGCCGCGCCAGCAGATCGAACGAGGCGTCCGCCGACTCGTAGGCATAGCCTGCGGCCTCGCGCCGCTTCACCTCGTCGAGCAGCGTCGCGATCCGCGGATCGTCGCGCTTGACCTCGAGGCCAATGGCGTCAAGTTGGGCCAGCACGTTGGCCCGCCCGGCCTGGTCGGAGACCATCACCTTGCGCTTGTTGCCGACCGCATCGGGCGCGATGTGCTCATAGGTCGCCGGGTCCTTCAGGATCGCTGAAGCATGGATGCCCGCCTTGGTCGCGAACGCGTTCTCGCCGACATAGGGCGCGTAGCGATTTGGCGCCCGGTTGAGGATCTCATCAAGGGCGCGCGACGCTGAAACGAGGCACTTGAGCTGATCCTCCGACACGCCGATTTCGAATTTCTCCGCGAACTCGGGCTTGAGCTTCAGCGTCGGGATGATCGAGACGAGGTTGGCGTTGCCGCAGCGCTCGCCCAGCCCGTTGAGCGTGCCCTGGATCTGGCGCGCGCCGGCGCGCACAGCCGCCAGCGAGTTCGCCACCGCCTGTTCGGTGTCGTTATGGGCGTGGATGCCGACATGGCTGCCGGGAATGTGCTTGACCACCTCGCCGACGATCTTCTCGACCTCGTGCGGCAGCGCGCCGCCATTGGTGTCGCACAGCACCACCCAGCGCGCGCCGGCGTCGTAGGCGGCCTTGGCGCAGGCGAGCGCGTATTTCGGGTTGGCCTTGTAGCCGTCGAAGAAGTGCTCGCAATCGAGCAGAACCTCCCTGCCCTTCGCCTTGGCGGCTTTTACGCTGTCGCGGATCGAGGCGAGGTTTTCCTCCTCGGTGGTCTCCAGCGCCACGCGCACGTGGTAGTCCCAGGACTTTGCGACAAAGCAGATGGCGTCCGCCTTGGCGTCGAGTAGCGACGCAAGACCCGGATCGTTCGAGGTCGAACGGCCGGGCCGCCGTGTCATGCCAAAGGCAGTGAAGGTGGTGTTGAAATCGCGGTCGGCAGAGAACAGCTCAGTGTCGAGCGGATTGGCGCCTGGATAGCCGCCCTCGACATAGTCGATGCCGAGGAAAGCAAGCATGCCGGCCAGCGAAAGCTTGTCGTGCAGCGTGAAATCAACGCCGCTGGTCTGCGCGCCGTCGCGCAGCGTGGTGTCGAAAAGGTAGAGGCGTTCGCGAGCCATATCGTGTCACCAGAGATAGTAGTTCGACATCAGCGCAACGGCCATCACCACCGCAATCACGGCGATTGCGATCTTATGGGTCCGGCTCGGAAACGCTGGCTTCGACATGATGTGCCCTTGGCCCCTAGATCAGCCGATAGACCGTGTAGAGGGTGATCAGCACGGCTGCGGCGATGACGCCGTATTTGAGGATGATGTAGTAGAGCCAGTGTTTCGGAAACGGCGTGTCGGGCTTGGTCATTTAGGCCTTCTCCTTCGCAGCGAGCTTCTTTTCCATCGTGGTGTTGGCGAGCCATTCACCGCCAACCGGCCTCGAATTCCGAGTCTGCGGCACGAATCCGCGTTTGCGGAAGAAATCGACCGCGCTGTCGCTGACATCCGCCGTCAGCTTGCCGGCGCCGCGCGCCGCTGCAAGCTTTTCCAGCGCGCCGACCAGCATGGTCGCGACGCCGTTCTCGCCGGCGGCCGGGTGGACATAAAGCATGTCGATGACATCCGGCGCCTTGAGCGACGCGAAGCCGACGGGCGAGCCTTCCATCGTTCCGACCAGCGTCAGTTGCTTCGCCAGCCGCTCGCCGAACGCCGCCTCGTCGTCCGCCGCCGACGCCCACGCCTCGCGCTGGGTTTCGCTGTAGTCGTCAGCCGCCAGCTCCTCGATGCTGGCGCGGAAGATTTCCGCCAGCAGCGGGACATCGGCCGGCAGCAACGGCCGCAGCGCGATGGTCGGATGGGCGGTGGCGGTCATGATCCGCACTCCCCTTCGGCGTTATTCCGGGGCGCGCCAAAGGCGCGAGCCCGGAATCCATAACCACGACTCCGGCGTATGGATTCCGGGATCGCCGTTTCGCGGCGCCCCGGAATGACCAAGTCCCGGGGTTGCGCTGTGCGCGGCGCCGTCATCGCTTCACCTTCCAGGCGGTGGTGCCATCCTTCTTGTCCTCGAGCTCGATGCCCATGGCATGTAACTCGTCACGGATGCGGTCCGCCTCCTTGAAGTTCCTGGCCTTGCGGGCCGCGTTACGGGCGTCAATGAGCGCAACAACCTTTTGCTCGTCGACCCGACGCAGACTTTGCGGCCGCTTTGAAAATCCAAGCGCCCGCAATGTCGATCCGACGGCCAAGACATCGCCCTTGCCATGAAGCGCATGCAGCTCGGCAATCGCCTTCGGCGTGTTCAGATCGTCGGACAGCGCATCGAGGACGGGCTGCGCCATCGACGCATCGTTGCCGGAGACAAATGTCGGATCGCTGGTCAGTGATTCAAGCGTGTTGAAGCTCTCGGCAACGCCCTTCAGCGTCCAATCGATCGGCTGCCGATAGTGCGTCCTGAGCATGTTGAATCGCAAGACCTCTCCTGGCCAGTCCGCCAGCAATTCCCGGATCGTGAAGAAGTTGCCGAGGCTCTTCGACATCTTCTCGCCTTCGACCTGCAGGAAGCCGTTGTGCATCCAAAAATTCGCCATCACCGGCGTATGGAAGCTGCAGCGCGACTGCGCGATCTCGTTCTCGTGGTGCGGAAACACGAGATCGATACCGCCGCCGTGGATGTCGAAGGTTTCGCCGAGATGCTTCCACGACATCGCCGAGCATTCGATGTGCCAGCCCGGCCGTCCCGGCGCTGCGATGCCGGACGGCGACGGCCACGCCGGCTCGCCGGGCTTCGACGGCTTCCACAAGACGAAGTCCATCGGGTCGCGCTTGTAGGGCGCGACCTCGACGCGCGCGCCTGCTTCCATTTCATCGAGCGATCGCTTCGAAAGCCTTCCATAGTCCGGCATCGACGGCACCGAAAACAACACGTGATCTTGCGCGACGTAGGCGTGACCACCGGCAACTAAGCGCTCAATGAGCATTTTCATTTCGGCGATGTGCTCGGTCGCGCGTGGCTCGACCGTCGGCCGCAGGCATCCGAGCGCGTCCACGTCCTCGTGGAACTGCTGCTCGGTCTTCTCGGTGACGATACGGATCGCCTGGTTCAGCGGAAGGTTCGGATATTCCTCGGCGGCGCGCGCATTGATCTTATCGTCGACGTCGGTGATGTTGCGCACATAGGTGACGTGCTCGGCGCCGTAGAGATGCCGCAGCAGCCGGAACAGCACGTCGAACACAATCACTGGCCGCGCATTGCCGATGTGCGCGAAGTCGTAGACCGTCGGCCCGCAGACATACATGCGCACGCGCGAGGGATCGAGCGGCGTGAACGGCCGCTTCTCGCGGGTGAGCGTATCGTAGAGCTTGAGTTCCATAGGACGGTCCCGACCCGCTGGCCGGCGTCCCTATGTCTCGATTGGAGAAAAGACGGCCGCAGCCAGCGAGATTCGCTAGCGGATAATCTCCCGGCAAATGCCGCAGATATGGTTAAGGCCGTTCATTTCGGCTGGACAATGGGGAACGGCCTCGCCGCCGTCAAGGGGCGACTTGGCAGCGTGGTGACCAACCTTTGTGAGTTTGGGCCTGTGGGCAATTGCCGGTTTTTTGCAGGTGTTGCGTTTGCGTCATAGCCGGTCTGCACCGCAGTCCGCTAACAGCACCGGATCGTGCGCGGCGTCCGGAAAACGCCGGTTAACGCTGACTTAACAGGTCGCGCGCATTCTTCCCGTCGCTTCCGGACCAGTGCGCCAGCGAGTAAACCGATGCGCTACGTGCTTGCCGCCCTCACCTTTGCCGCCGCGCTCCAGTTCAATGTCTCGGCGCAGGCCGAGAAGCGCATCTTCATCATCGCCAACAATGCCGACGATTACGGCATCGACCGCTGCCTCGCGACCGGCGCCGCCTGCGGCGCGGCCGCCGCCACCGCCTATTGCCGCTCCCGCGATTTCACCCAGGCTGCCGCCTACCGGCGCGTCGACCGCAACGAGATCACCGGCGCGGCGCCGTCAGGCAGCACCGCCTGCAACGGCGGCGCCTGCAACGAATTCGTCGCGATCGAGTGCTCGCGCTAACCGCTCCCGGAACGGCGCGGCTTTCACCGCCGTTGCGCATCGCCCTGTCTTCCGCCATCTTCCCGCTCCGCGCGCAGCGGCCGCCAACGCATCCGGGCCGGCACCGCGCCCGGGGCGGCAGACGATGACGAATTCCAGTCCGGTCCAAGACGCCAAGATCGAGGGTGCCGAACCGGCCGAAAGGCCGCTGCTCCAGCTCGAAGGCTTCCTGCCCCACCGCCTCAATGTGCTGTCGAGCCTGGTGTCCCAGGCGCTGACCCAAGTCTATTCCAAGTACGGTATCGGAATACCCGAATGGCGGGTCCTGGTCAGTCTGGGCCAGTTCGGGGTGATGACCGGCAAGGCGATCGGCGCCCGCACCCACATGCACAAGACCAAGGTCTCGCGCGCGGTCGCCCAGCTCGAGGCGCGCAAATTCGTCACCCGCAAGGCTAATCGCGCCGACCTCCGGGAGGCGTTCCTGTCGCTCACCCCGGCCGGCCGCTCGGTCTACGAGGAACTGGCGCCGCGCGCCCGCGACTTCACCGAAAAACTGTCCGAAGTGGTAACCGCCTCCGACCGCGCCGCCTTCGACCGCGCCGTCGCACTGCTGACAAAACGCTCCGCCGAACTCGTCGCCAAGGCGAACGCTAGTGTCCGATTCCGACGTTCGTATGCCCTCGCGGCATCTATCGATACGAACGTCGGAACGTCAAATCCACCACACGAGGCTTGAACATCGGCTGCGGGCCTGCCACGAACTGTCCTCGAATTGAAGGGGGACGCCGTGAAGCTCTATTCCTATTTCCGCTCGTCCGCGGCTTACCGCGTGCGCATTGCGTTCAACCTCAAGGACCTCGCCTTCGAGACCGTTGCGATCCATCTGCAAAAGGACGGCGGGCAGAATCTCAAGCCTGACTACCGTGCGATCAATCCGCAGATGCGGGTGCCTGCGCTCAAGCTCAATTCGGGCGAACTCCTCACGCAATCGCTCGCAATCATCGAATATCTCGACGAGACTGCATCCGCAGCCGCCGCTGCTGCCGGGCGATGCCATCGGCCGCGCCAAAGTGCGGGCGCTCGCCCAGCTCGTCGCCTGCGATATCCATCCGCTCAACAACACGGCGCCGCTGCGCTACCTCAAGAACGAGCTGGGCCACGACCAGGCCAAGATCGACGCCTGGTACCACCATTGGGTGATCGTCGGCTTCGATGCGCTGGAAGCCATGCTCGGACCCGGGCCCTATGCCTATGGCAACGAGGTGACGCTCGCCGACGTCTGCCTGGTCCCGCAGGTCGCCAATGCGCGGCGGCTGAAAGTGCCGCTCGACAAATATCCCAAGATCGTCGCCGTCGATGCCGCCTGCGCAAAGCTGCCGGCGTTCGAAAAGGCGCGGCCCGAGAACCAGCCCGATGCGGAGTGAAGCGCCCTCCGCCGTGACGTCACCCCGCCAGCTCCTGATCGTCGTGCTGTGGATGACCGGCACGCTCCTGTCGTTTTCGGTCATGGCGATCGCGATCCGCGCGCCTGTCGGGATCGTTGAGCATCGTTGAGATCCTCGCGGTCCGCGCCGCCGTCGGACTTCTGATCGTCGTTGCGGTCATGGCGGTGCGGCCGGAGCTGCGGCACGGCATCAACCGCAACCGCCTCGGCCTGCACGTGCTGCGCAACAGCATCCATTTCGGCTCGCAATATCTGTGGGCCTGGAGCCTGCTGCTGCTGCCGCTCGCGACGGTGTTCGCGCTCGAATTCACGATGCCGGCCTGGACGATCGTGCTGGCGCCGTTCTTCCTTGGCGAGCGGATGACGCCGAGCCGCATCGGCGCGGTCGTGCTGGGCGTCGCCGGCGTGCTGGTGATCGTGCGGCCAGGGCTGGACACGTTCCAGCCCGCCGCGTTGATGGTGCTGGCAGCGGCGTTCGGCTATGCGGTGCAGATCATCGCGACCAAGAAGCTCACCGTCACCGACAGCACTTTCGCGATCGTGTTCTGGATGAACGTGATCCAGCTCGTGCTGGGCGTGGCGGGCGCGGGCGTGACGTTCGTCGGCAAGATCGGGTGGGACCTGATGCCCGTGATCATCGCCCTCGGCACCGCCGGATTGTTCGCGCATTTCTGCATGACCAACGCGTTCCGGGCCGGCGACGCGAGCGTCGTGGTGCCGCTCGATTTCCTGCGCATCCCGCTCATCGCCGTGGTCGGCTGGTGGCTTTATTCGGAACCGCTCGACATGTTCGTGTTCGCCGGCGCCGGGTTGATCATCAGCGGAATCCTGTGGAACTTGCGCAGCGAAACCCGTCGTCCGGTTGCCGTTGTTGATGTATCGCCTACCCCCAGCGCTGGCTCCGATAGACGCTAAGCCCTAGTATGCCTTCACACTTTGGACACCATTCCGGTGCTTCTTCAGGCCTTCCACGGTCATGCGTCGGGTGCGGCTCTGCTCCATGAATGAGACAGTGATGCGGACACTATTGCGCAGGTTGATCCCGGCCGCGCTTGCCGCTGCTGTCTGTTCGACCATCGCGAACGCCCAACCACCGCTTCCGCCCGGCGCGGCTTCGCAGCGCAATCCGGTCTGCGTGCGGCTTGAGAGCCAGCTCACGATGGTTGATCGCGGGCCAGGCCGATCCGCAGCGGGCCGAGCAGATCAAGCGTTACGAAGAGACCGCCCAGAACCAGCAGGTCGAGCTCGACCGCCTCTCGGCGCAAGCGCGGCGGATGGGATGCGAAGGCCGCGGCTTCTTTTCGCTGTTCGGCGGCCAGCCGCAGCAATGCGGCCCGATCAACAATCGGATCCAGCAGATGCGCGCGAACCTCGACCGCGTCCTGGCCGATCTCCAGCGTCTGCAAGGCAATACCGCCGACCGCGAGGGCGAGCGGCGCGCGATTCTCGCTTCGCTCGGGCAGAATGATTGCGGCCCGCAATACCGCCAGTTCGCCAATCGCGGCGGCGGCGGTTTCTTCGAAAGCCTGTTCGGCGGCGGCACCATCACCACGCCGGAGCTACCGCCAAGCACCAGTGGCGACACCTATCGCACGGTCTGCGTGCGCACTTGCGACGGCTTCTATTTCCCGATCTCCTATTCGACGACGCCGGCCAGTTTCCCGCAGGACGAACAGGTGTGCCAGCGCATGTGCCCGGCGGCGGAGGTGGGGCTCTACAGCTACCGCAATCCGGGCGAGGACATCTCGCAGGCGATCTCGACCGGCGGACGCACCTATTCCGAACTGCCCAACGCATTCGCGTTCCGCAAGGCTTTCAACTCGTCGTGCAGTTGCCGCGCGCCGGGCCAGAGCTGGGCCGATGCGCTCAAGCATCTCGAAGACAACACCGTCGAACGCGGCGACATCGTCGTGACCGAAGAGCAGGCAAAGCTGCTCTCCCAGCCCGCCGACACGCGCGCCAAGGGTCCGGTCTCACGACCGAAGGGGCCGCTGCCGAAAGACGCGCAGACGCCAACGTCGACGCCGGCAAAGCAACAAAACGGCGAAGGCGGCAAGCGCCAGGTGCGCACGGTCGGACCGCCCTTCCTGCCGGCGAACTGACGCAATTTCCGCAGTGCACGGTCGAACTCGATTGAGCCTCGCTCAGCTCACCGAAGCGAGCCTTGCTCACGCCGGATCGCGCAATCGGTCCGATGCAAGATTGAGGTCGTAGGCCACCGTTTCCGCGATCACGCCGCGCTCGCCGATGGTGATGATCGTGACGCCGGTGAGGCCAAGCCTCGGCGCTTCGCGAAAGAACGTCAGCGGGCCGTCCCGCAATGATCCGTCCATCGGACCGTGGATGAAAACGGCAAGATCCCGGACGGTCGTCGCAGCGCCGCAGGCCAATCGCGACCGCAGGCGTTCGAAATAGGCGCGGACTGACCACCGCGAGAACTGCCCGACGAGCGGGTCATTGAAGCAGTAGTCATGTGCGGTTGCGGCAAAAATCTTGCCCGGGTTTACCTCGGCCCAGCCTTCGAGATAGCGCTCGAGCCAATGGCTTGCGTCGCGGGCGCCATCGAGAAACCGCGCCGGATGCACATCGGCCGCATGTGACAGCCCGCGCGCTGCTCGGGCAACAAACATCGTCGCGTCTCCCGCGTGGTGCTCGGATCTTTGCCGGCGCGCGCGCACCCTGTCGGAATGAACCCGCTGCGTAAATCAGCCAGACGTCCTGCCTTGATGGCTAAAAAGAACCGCAGCGAACGGACAAGTCTGGACAATTTACGGATACCTTGGTCCCGCATCGAAATATTCTGCGGCGCGACGGGACATTCGTAGCGGCGCGACTAAAAATCGAACGCCTCGCCTTTCCCGCTTACACTCTTATCCTTGAGCAGCGCGCGGTCGGGCTCCGGCAGTGTCGCACCGGAGTCGCGGAAACGGTTGACGATCGGATAGCGCCGGTCGCGGCCGAAATTCTTCAGCGTCACCTTCACGCCCGGCGCCGACTGGCGGCGCTTGTATTCGGCGAGATCGAGCATGCGCGCAACTCGCGCCACCGTCTCCTTGTCGAAACCCGCCTCGACGATCGCCGCAATCGGCAGTTCGCGCTCGACCAGCCGTTCGAGGATCGCGTCGAGCGCATCGTAGGGCGGCAGTGAATCCTGGTCGGTCTGGTTCTCGCGCAATTCCGCAGTCGGCGCGCGGGTGATGATGTTGTCGGGAATCACGCGGCCGTCCGGCCCCAGCGCCCCGTCTGGCTTCCATTGGTTGCGCAGCCGCGCCAGCCGATAGACCTCGGTCTTGTAGAGGTCCTTCACCGGATTGAAACCGCCGTTCATGTCGCCGTAGAGCGTGGCGTAGCCGACCGACATCTCCGACTTGTTGCCGGTCGTCACCACCATCAGGCCGAACTTGTTGGAGACCGCCATCAGGACGGTGCCGCGCGCGCGCGCCTGCAAATTCTCCTCGGTCACGTCGCGCGGCAGGTCCTTGAACAGCGGTGACAGCGTTTGTTCGAGGCCCTGCACCGCCGCCTCGATCGGCACCACCTCGTATTTGACGCGAAGCGCGCGCGCGACCGACGCCGCGTCGTCGAGCGAGGCCTGCGACGTGAAGCGATAGGGCAGCATCACGCAGCGCACCCGCTCGGCGCCCAGCGCGTCGACCGACATCGCCGCCACCAGCGCGGAATCGATGCCGCCGGAGAGGCCGAGCACCACCCCCTTGAAGCCGTTCTTGGCGACGTAGTCGCGCAAGCCGAGGACGCAGGCGATGTAGTCCTCGCGGTCGCCATCGCCCATGAGCTTTGCCACCGGGCCGCCGGCGCAGAGCCAGGTATTGCCGCTGCGCTGCCAGCGCACGGTGGTCACCTGCTCGGTGAAGGCCGGAAGCTGGAACGCCAGCGAGCGGTCCGCGTGCAAGCCGAACGACGCGCCGTCGAACACCAGTTCGTCCTGGGCGCCGACCTGGTTCACGTAAACCATCGGCAGATCGCTCTCGGTGACGCGCGCGACCGCGATGTTGAGCCGGACGTCGTCCTTGTCGCGATGGTAGGGCGACCCGTTCGGCACGATCATCAGCTCGGCGCCGGTCTCCGCCAGCGTCTCGACCACCTCGATGCCCCAGATATCCTCGCAGATCGGCACGCCGAGGCGCACGTCGCGGAAATTCACCGGCCCTGGCATCGGCCCGGGGGCGAACACGCGCTTCTCGTCGAACACGCCGTAGTTCGGCAGATCGACCTTGCGCCGCACCGCGGCGATGACGCCGCCGTCGAGCAGGCAATAGGCATTGTAGAGTTGTCCGTCCTCGAACCAGGGCGTGCCGATCAGCATGGCCGGGCCGCCATCGGCGGTCTCGCGCGCCAGTTCCTCAATCTTGGCGCGGCAGGCAGCCTGTAAAGCCGGCTTGAGCACGAGGTCTTCGGGCGGATAACCGCAAATAAACAGCTCGGAGAAGGCGACCAGGTCGGCGCCGTCGCGGGCGGCCTGCGCGCGCGCCCCGCGCGCCCGGCCGGCGTTTCCGTCGATGTCGCCGACGGTCGGGTTGAGCTGCGCGACCGCGATCGCGAGGCTGTCGGTGGGACGGGTGTTCATGGGCTGAGGTTTAGCGCGGACGCCGGGCGATGGGAATGCGGGTACGAGACCCAACGGTGTTACAAAAGCCCCAGCCGCTCCGCGAGCGCGAGCAGCCACATCGCGCCGGCGAGCAGCAGCGACAGTCCGACGGCAGCCGACCCGATGTCCTTGGCGGTGCCGATCTGAACGTCGATCTCGCGCGACACCCGGTCGGCGAGTTTCTCGATCGCGGTGTTGAGCAATTCGACCACCATCACAAAGACGACGACGCCGACCAGCGCAAGGCGCATCCAGGCGGTCTGCCCGATCACGAAGGCGAGCGGGATCGCCAGCAGGAGCACGGCGATCTCCTGCCGGAACGCGGCCTCCGTCCGGATCGCGGACTTGAGCCCGTTCCAGGTGTTGATGGTCGCGCGATAAAGCCGGTCCATGCCGTGATCCCGATGCGGTCGTATTTTCATCACCCGTCTGTCATGGGCGCGCAAGTGGGATTCGCCGGCGCCGCTAGTTGCTGCTCACCCGGTAGGGACCAAACTTGATGTTGGCCTGGATGAAGGCGCCGAAATGATCGGCACGCCAGTGCACGACCTGCGACTGGGCGTTGATGTCGACGACGTGCCCCTCGAAGTGGCTGTGACCCTTGGCCTCGACGTGCCAATAGCGGCCGCCGACACCCACGCTCACCCAGTCGCTGAAGCGATAGGAGACGATGGCGTCGAACTGGTAGCCCCAGCCCTTGCCGTCGTCGGGGACCGGACCGGTGAAGTCACCAGGATTGGCGCCGATCCGCAGCAGGTGCGTGTCGGCGCCGGAGAGCGCGGCGTAGGGCAGCCAGGCGGCGTCGAGGGTGACCTTCCAGCGCTGGTCGAATTCCACCGCCGCTTCAAATCCGAGGCGCAGCGAATGCCAGGTGTTGGTCTGCGAGACGCCGCGGACGGAATCCGGGATGCTGGGGAAGCAGATGTCTGTATTCGAAGCGATCTGGGTGCAACCCAAGGCATCGACGTAATCGCGCAGGAAATGGTAGCCGACAAACCCACCGACGTGAAAATCCGGTCCGCGGACGAACTTGATGCCGACATCGACGTTGCCGTAGATCACCGAGCCGCTCTTGTTGTCGCTGAGCGTCGCGGAATAGGGCACGACGACCGGCGGAAAATCCTCGTCCTTGAGCTCGCCGCCGAACAGGCCGCCGCCGCCGACGTAACCCTTGATGAACCAGCCGTTGTTGAAGTCGAGCCGCGAGAACGCCTCGCCCGTGAAAATGCTGAGGTCGTGATAGTCGAGGCGCGACACCGGCATCGCCCCGCTGGTATCAAACAGATCCTTCTTGGTTTGCGCCTGGCCGAACCAGAATCGCATCCCGAACTCGCCGACATAAGTTGCCGGCACCGATATCACGGCGCGGCTCCAGTCGGCGGCTGCGACCGGCGCCGCCGTCGACAGGCTGAGCGCGAGCGCGGCTGCGGCGCGCGCCAACGCAACCGTGATTGCTTGTGCTGTCGTCACCACAGGCCCCCCGGCTAGTGTCCCGATCCGAAGTTCGTACGACTTCGCAGCGACCTCCAATACGAACTTCGGCATCGAAGGACACTAGAGACTCATCGATTCGAGTGTGGCTTAGGTTCAGAAGTCCGCAATTCGGACTCGACGCGACAATGTTGCGGACTTCTGAACCGCCACACTCGGTTTCGGGGGGCATTCTTCGCGCATCCGGTTTTGCAATCCTTACAATTGTAGGGATCGCGTCAGCGAACCGTTTGTAGTGTTAATGCCCGCTGAGCGCGAAATCATTTACCTTCACGGACCGTGAAGATCACGCCGCCCCGCACACGATTCAGCCGAATGCGTAGGTGTCCATCGAGATCACGCCGCTGCGGGTCGAGGCGTGGATGCGCCGGCCCTTGGCCTCGCCGGCGCCGATCGCAATGAACAGCGGCATGAGATGCTCGTCGGTCGGATGATTGTCGACCGCATGCGGCGCCAGCTTGCGATAGTTCACGAGGTCGTCGTTGGCGCCGGCCTCGATCCGGTCGCGCACCCAGTCGGTGAATTCGGCAACCCATTGCAGCGCAGGCGCGTCCGGCGGCAGGTCGCTGGAATAGAACTCGTGCAGATTGTGGGTCATGGAGCCCGAACCGATCACCAGGAAATTTTCTTCCCGCAAAGAAGTCAGTGCCTTGCCGAGCGCGACATGGTGCGCCGGGCCGAGCTGCGGTTGCACTGAGATCTGCACCACCGGAACGTCGGCGTCGGGATAAAGCAGCATCAGCGGCACCCAGGTTCCGTGGTCGTATCCGTAGCCGGTGACGATCGCGGGCGCGAAACCCGCGGCCTGCCACAGTCCGGCGACCTTGATCGCCACCTGCGGATCGCCGGGCGCGGGATAGACGAGCTTGCGCAATTCCGGCATGCCGCCGAAGTCGTAGATCATGCCGGGCTGGGCATCGCCGACCACCGCCGGGAGGCTGGTACCGAAGTGCGCGGTCGCGATGACGATGGCGCGCGGCTTCGGCAGGCTCTTGGCGAAGCCTTGCAGGAAATCGCGCGCCGCGGAATCCTCGACGATCAACCGCGGCGAGCCGTGCGAGATGTAGAGAGCGGGCAAAGCCATCGGCACGCCACGCTCACAAAGCCGCCGCCGCCGGTAGCGGCTGCATTTTCGCGGGGCGCTCCGTCTTGAGCAGGTCCGCGAGCAGGAAGGCGAGGTCGATCGCCTGTTCGGCATTGAGCCGCGGGTCGCAGACCGTGTGGTAGCGGTCGTTGAGGTCCTCGTCCGAAATATCGCGCACGCCGCCGGTGCATTCGGTCACGTTCTGCCCGGTCATTTCCAGATGAATGCCGCCGGCATAGACGCCTTCGGCCGCGCAGACCTGGAAGAAGGTGCGGGTCTCTTTCAGGATCAGGTCGAACGGCCGCGTCTTGTAGCCGGTGGTCGAGGTGATGGTGTTGCCGTGCATGGGATCGCTCGACCAGACCACGATGCGGCCTTCCTTCTTCACCGCGCGAATCAGCGGCGGCAGCAGATCTGCCGCCTTGTCGGCGCCGACGCGGCAGATCAGGGTGAGGCGGCCGGGCTCGTTCTCCGGATTGAGGATGTCGATCAGGCGCAACAGCTCATCAGGTTTCTGCGACGGGCCGGTCTTGAGGCCGAGCGGATTTTTGATGCCGCGGCAGAACTCGA
The DNA here is from genome assembly GCA_963720385.1 of uncultured Alphaproteobacteria bacterium. Taxonomy (GTDB): domain Bacteria; phylum Pseudomonadota; class Alphaproteobacteria; order Rhizobiales; family Xanthobacteraceae; genus VAZQ01. The sequence goes on from CAVRFL010000012.1 coordinate 129,566, forward strand.
CATGGGCATGATCCGCCTGGCGAGTGCGGTCGCCGATCCAGACCATATGGCCGGAGGTCGCGTAGTAGTTCCCGGGCCGGGTTGAATCCTCACGCGTCATCGCCTGCTCGTAGCCGAGCAGCAGCGCCTCGTGGCTGGTGTAGAAGTCGGTCGTGCGCAGCTCGGGATGGCTCTCGAGGTCGAGCCCGCAGGCCTGCATGAAATTGAGCGCCTCGTTGATGCGCTCCGCGAGCTCCTGGTAGCGCCGCGCCTGTGGACTGTCTTTGATCGCGCTCAGCATCCATTGCTGGACGCTGGCGAGATTGGCGTAGCCGCCCTGCGCGAACGCCCGCAGGAGATTCAACGTCGCCGCCGACTGCCGATAGGCCTCCAGCTGCCGTCGTGGATCGGGAGTGCGCGACTGCGGCGTGAACTCGGTGCCGTTGACGATGTCGCCGCGATAGATCGGCAGTTCGACGCCGTTCTTCTTCTCCGTCGGCGAGGTGCGCGGCTTCGCGAACTGGCCGGCGATGCGGCCGACCTTCACCACCGGCGAGGCGGCGGCATAGGTCAGCACCACCGCCATCTGGAGGAAGACGCGGAAGAAATCGCGGATGTTGTTGGCGCCATGCTCGGCGAAGCTCTCGGCACAGTCGCCGCCCTGCAGCAGGAACGCCTCGCCCTTGGCGACGCGGCCGAGCGCCTTCATCAGGTTGCGCGCCTCACCTGCAAAAACCAGCGGCGGGAAGGTCGCAAGCTGCCGCTCGACCTCGGCAAGCGCCGGCTTGTCGGGGTAGTCGGGCATCTGCAAGGCGGGCTTCTTGCGCCAGCTCTCTGGCGTCCAACGCTCGGCCATCACGCGGCTCCAGTGATACTAACCCGCGGCGCGGGCATCGATTTTGAGCGGCTTATATACGAGGCCGGGCGGGCAAGGCCAGAATAATCCCGGAGCGGCCCTATTCCGCCGCCTGCCGCTCGACCGTGTAGGCCTTGGTGCGCAGCGTGACGAGCTCTTCGGCAGCGGTCGGATGCACTGCCATGACGGTGTCGAAATCGGCCTTGGTGGCCTGCATCTTCACCGCAATGCCAACCAGTTGGATCATCTCGCCGGCGTCCGGGCCGACGATGTGGCAGCCCAGCACCCGGTCCGAGACCGCATCGACGATCAGCTTGAAGAATGATCGCGTATCGCGGCCGCCGAGGGTCGCCTTCATCGGCCGGAACGAGGTCTTATAGACGTCGACCCGCGGATACCGCTCACCGGCCTGGGTCTCGGTCAGCCCGATCACGCCCACTTCCGGCTCGGAGAACACCGCCGTCGGAACATCGGTGTGATCGACCCTGGTCGGCTTGCCGCCGAACACGGTGTCGGCGAAGGCGTGGCCCTCGCGGATCGCCACCGGCGTGAGATTGACCCGGTCGGTCACATCGCCGATCGCGTAGATGTTCGGCACCGAGGTGCACGAGAATCCATCGACCGCGATCGCGCCTTTCGCCAGCGTCACGCCGGCCTTCTCGAGCCCCAGACCCTGCACGTTCGGCTTGCGGCCGGTGGCAAACATGACGCAATCGACGACAAGGGATTCGCGGTCGGACAGTTCGACGTCGAGACCGTGATCGACCTTCTCGATGGCGTCGACCGTCTGGCGGCAGACGATCTTGATGCCGCGCTTGGTCATTTCGGTCGCGAGGTGGTCGCGCACATCGTTGTCGAAGCCGCGCAGGATCTGCTCGCCGCGGTAGACCAGCGTCACCTCGGAACCGAGGCCGTGGAAGATGTTGGCGAACTCGACGGCAATATAGCCGCCACCCTGGATCACGATGCGCTTGGGGAGTTTTTTCAGATGGAATGCTTCGTTCGAAGAGATGACGTGCTCGAGGCCGGCGATCTCCGCGCCGAGATGCGGCGCGGCGCCGGTGGCGACCAGGATCGTCTCGGCGCGCACCGTTTTGCCGGTCGCGACCAGACGCACGGTGCGTGGGTCCTCGATGACCGCACGGCTTTTCACGATCGCGACATTCGCGCGTTCCAGGTTGGTCGTATAGGCCGCTTCGAGCCGCGCGATCTCGCGGTCCTTGTTGGCGATCAGCGTCTCCCAGTCGAACGTGGGCTCACCAACGGTCCAGCCGTAGCCGGCGGCATCCTCGAATTCGTCGGCGAAGCGGGATGCGTAGACCAGAAGCTTCTTCGGCACGCAGCCGCGGATCACGCAGGTGCCGCCGACGCGATATTCCTCGGCCACCATCACGCGGGCGCCGTGGCCGGACGCAATCCGTGCCGCGCGCACGCCCCCGGAACCGCCGCCGATGACGAACAGGTCGACGTCGTGATCAGCCATGCCGGCGACCGGTCTTCATGTTGTCCAACGACGACTTACAGGTCATGCCCTCGCTTCTTCATTTCGGCGCGAAACCGGGAAATCACCTCTTCCGCGAAATTCTCCTGCCAGCCCTTCAGTCCCGCCATGGCGTCATCGAAAACCTGCGGCTCCTGGGAGATGACCTTCTTGCCGGTCGCCGTCCGGTAAAAGGTGACGATTTCCTTGAGCTCCGCTTCCGTGAAGCGCGACGCGTACAGCCAGGCGAAATCGTCCATCAGATCGGCGGTTTGCTGTGCAAACACCTTGCGCAAATTCAGCGCGACGTCGTCGAGGTCCTTGCGAAGATTCGGGCTGGTCTGCAGGAGCATGCTCTTGACCCGCTCGATAACCCCCGGGACCATCGGATCGATCATCAATTTCGTACTCTTCAGGTCGAGGATTTCCCTGGCGATTTTCAACGCATTCGCCGATGGCTCTGCCGGACCCTGCGTCTTTTGCTCGGCACGCGCCGTTCCCGCCATGGCGATCAATGCAAGCGCCAGAATCGCGGCGCGCACCGCTCCGGCCAGGACGCCGGCAACGTTGACTTTGGCAAACATGACGATACTCCTCTCCAGTCGATGAAGCGGTCGTTGCTTTTCAGGACCGCTCGATCACGCGCACGCCCCCGCTTCCTGCGAGAATGGCTGCGGTCGCGAGGCCAATGAACAATCCGTGCTCGATCACACCCGGGATGGCGGACAGCCGAGCCGCCAGTGCCTTCGGATCGGCGATCCGCTGCAGCGCGCCGTCCAGAATCCAGTGCCCGCCATCCGTGACGAAAGCGTGGCCATCCTTGGTCCGCCGCAGCGTCGCGGCGGCGGGCGAGCCGGTGTCGACGTAGGCCGCCTCGACCGCGCGACGCGTCGATTCCAGCCCGAACGGTTCGACTTCGACCGGCAGCGGGAAGCGACCGAGCGTGGGCACCCATTTCGATTCATCGGCAATGACGATCATGCGCGCCGATGCGGCCGCCACGATTTTCTCGTGCAGCAGCGCGCCGCCGCCGCCTTTGATCAGGCTGAGATCGGGCGCGATTTCGTCGGCGCCGTCCACCGTCAGGTCGAGCTGGGGCGTTTCGTCCAATGTCGACAGCGGCACACCGACCCGCTCGGCATCGCGCCGCGTTGCGTCGGAGGTTGGAACGCCCAGGACATTGAGGCCGTTGCGCACGCGCTCTCCAAGCAGCTCAACGAAATGCTTTGCCGTCGAGCCGGTACCTAGACCCAGACGCATGCCGGGACGGACGAATTCAATCGCACGAGCGGCCGCGGCACGTTTCTGCGCGTCAGGATCCATTGCAAACGTCGGCCGGCTCTATGTCTGGCATCGAATTCTATCTAGCGTCGATCCGCCGTCACGCATAGTCCATTTGCACCTGTTATGCGCGGAGCGCTTGCCATCGCAGGCGCCGCCCGGTAGCCATCGCCGGTCATGGCTTCCCCCATTGTCGTATTCGATCTCGACGGGACACTGGTAGACACAGCGCCCGACCTGGTCGCGACCCTCAATGCCATCCTCGCACGCGAAGGCCTCCCGCCCTTGGATTACGACGCGGCGCGCGACATGGTCGGCGGCGGAGCTCGGATGATGCTCGAGCGCGGACTGAGGGCCACCGGTCGAACCCTGCCGACCGCCGCGATCGACCGCCTGACGCGCGATTTCATCGACCACTATGCGGAGCATCTTGCCGACAGTTCCGAACCGTTCCCGGGCATCGAGCTGGCGCTCGACACGCTGTTGCAGCGCGGCTACCGGCTCGCGGTCTGCACCAACAAGCTGGAAAAGCTTTCGGTCCGCCTGCTCGATGAACTTGGCCTGTCGAAGCGGTTTTCCGCAATCTGCGGAGCGGACACGTTTGGCGTGATCAAACCCGATCCCGAAATTCTGCGCCGCACCATCGCTCGCGCCGGCGCAACGGGCGGCGGCGCGGTGATGGTCGGAGACTCGTTCACGGACATCGCCACCGCCCGGGCGGCGGAAATTCCAGTCATCGCCGTGGATTTTGGGTATAGTGATACCCCCATCGCAGTGCTGGCGCCGGATCGGATCATCAGCCGCTACGCCGACCTGCCGGAGGCGGTTTTTGCCCTTATTGGCGGCCCCGGCAGTGAATTTACCGCGAACAGTTAACCCAGAAATTTACCTTACCGACGCCATACTTAGGGGGAGATATTGACGGCAGTCATGGACTGGCAGCGCCGGCGCTGCTGTTGCGCGCCCGCGGTCCCACCCGTATGGTTACCAGGGGACAAGACGGCTCTAGGCCGTCTCAATGGTGGGTACGACCATGAGCCGAGTAATTGCCATTGCGGCATGTGGCCTTCTCCTCGCCGCGTGTTCGATGTCGATGCCGAGTCTCGATTTCTTTCGGTCGGGGCCGCCCACGGAAGTTCTGCGGATTGAATCCGAGCCGCCGGGCGCGGATGCGCGGACGGCCGAGGGGCAATCCTGTCGGACACCGTGTGAGCTGACCGTGCCGTCGACGGGTGAAGTCGCGATTTCGTTTGCCCTGCAGGGCTACAATCCCCAGACCATCAATGTTCGTGCCGAAGCGCCTCCGGCCGCAAGCTATGCCGAAGCGGCGCCGGCGACCCGCATGCAACCGAACCCGGTCTATGCGGAGCTGACGCCTTCTGGCCCGTCGCGCCAAAAGAAGAAGGCGCCGGCGACGAAGAAAAAAATCGTTGCGAAGAGAGCCGGCCCCGATGGCGAGCCTGGGGGGGTGGGCCCTCCGCCTTCCGCGACGCAGGACCCGGCGAGCGCCTATCCGCCGAACTACCCTTGGCCGCCGCCCCCGCCGGCGCAATAACGCGACCCGACGTCGAAACCGGTACCGGCGCGGACAGCACGGCGCGATGCGGCCGCTATGGACGCTCTGGCCGATATCCGTCAGAGTCCCCACATGATGCAGGCAATGACGGCCCGCACAGCTGCGGCGGGCCCTGCAACACGGGCTCGAGAAATACCCCCGGCATGACCGGCGAAAAGGTTGGAATGACGCAGGCAGTCTCAGAGTTCCAGGTTCGGCGGCCGCTAATCGATCCGTTTGCGCGCGCGATCACCTATTTGCGCGTGTCGGTGACGGACCGGTGCGACTTCCGCTGCGTCTATTGCATGTCCGAGAACATGAACTTCCTGCCGAAGGCGGACCTGCTCACGCTTGAGGAACTCGACCGGCTTTGCAGCGCATTCGTTGCGCGCGGCGTGCGGAAGCTGAGATTGACCGGCGGCGAGCCGCTGGTACGGCGCAGCATCATGACGCTCGTTGCCTCGCTGTCACGCCACCTGACGTCGGGCGATCTGGACGAGCTGACGCTGACCACCAACGGCTCGCAACTCCCGAAATATGCGCGCGAACTCGCCGATCATGGCGTGCGGCGGATCAATGTCTCACTCGACACGCTCGACCCGGAGAAATTCCGCGCCATCACGCGCTGGGGCGAGCTCGACAAGGTGCTTGCCGGCATCGATGCCGCACAGGCCGCGGGGCTCCGCGTCAAGATCAACGCGGTCGCGCTCAAGGGTGTCAACGAGGACGAGATCCCGGCTCTCGTCGAATGGGCGCATGGCCGCGGCATGGAGCTCACCTTGATCGAGGTGATGCCGCTCGGCGACGTCGGCGAAGGCCGCCTCGACCAGTACCTGCCGTTGTCGATCGTGCGCGCGCGTCTCGCCGACCGTTACACGCTCGAAGACATCGCCTATCGCACCGGCGGACCGGCACGCTATGTCCGCGTCGCGGAAACCGGCGGCACGCTCGGCTTCATCACTCCCCTCACCCATAATTTCTGCGAATCCTGTAACCGCGTGCGGGTCACCTGCACCGGCACGCTCTACATGTGCCTCGGTCAGGAGGATGCCGCCGATCTGCGCACGCCGCTGCGCGCCTCGGAAGCCAACGGCCTGCTCGACGCCGCCATCGAAGAAGCGATCGCGCGCAAGCCCAAGGGCCACGATTTCATCATCGACCGCCGCCACCAGCGCCCCGCGGTCGCACGCCACATGAGCGTGACCGGCGGGTGACCTAACGGCTCCGGTCAATCGCGGCGGCGATCGGCCGCCGACTCAATCGCTTGGCCGGCGCAGGCGATTCGGCGATAAGAGTCGCGGGGGGAGCGATGCCGGCCGCGCCGGCAGGCCAAGGGGACAAGGTCGTGGGCGGGCTTTTGAGAGCGAGCCGCGTCATCGATGCGGTCAACGACCGGTTCGGGACGCTCGCCACCTGGCTCGTGCTGTTTGCCTGCGTGATCTCGACCGGCAACGCCATCGGCCGCTATGCCTTCAATACCAGCTCGAACGCATGGCTCGAAGTACAGTGGTACATGTTCGCGGCGATCGTGTTCCTTGGCGCGCCACACACGCTCAAGCTCAACGAGCACGTGCGGGTCGACGTGCTCTATTCGGCGCTGCCGGAGCGCGCGCGGATCTGGATCGACATCATCGGCGGCATCTTGTTCCTGCTGCCGTTCTGCGCGGTGCTGCTCTATTTCACCTGGCCGTGGTTGGTGGAATCGTGGCGCATCGGTGAACTGTCCTCGAATGCCGGCGGCCTCATCCGCTGGCCGGTCAAGTTGATGCTGCCGCTCGGTTTCGCGCTGCTTGCCTTGCAAGGCATATCCGAGCTCATCAAGCGCGTCGCCGCGCTCACCGACAGCTACCGGCTTGAATACCGCTACGAGACGCCGCAGCAATGATCGAATTCGTGCGCGGCAACATGGCGCCCCTGATGTTCGCGGGGCTGATCGTCGTCCTGTTGTTTGGCTATCCGGCCGCCTTCTCCGTCGCGGCCGTCGGGCTCCTGTTCGGCTTTCTCGGCGTGGAGCTTGGCCTGATCGAGCCGAACTTCCTCGGCAACCTGGTCTACCAGGTCTTTGCCATCGTCTCGGACGAGCAAGGCGCGCTGCTGCTCGCGATCCCGTTCTTCACCTTCATGGGCGCGATTCTCGAACGCAGCGGGCTCGCCGAGGACCTCCTGGATTCGATCGGACAAATGTTCGGGCCGGTGCGCGGCGGGCTGTCCTACGCGGTGATCTTCGTCGGCGCCATCCTCGGCGCGATCACCGGCACGGTCGCGGCCTCGGTGATCGCCATGGCGGTGATCGCGCTGCCACTGATGCTGCGCTACGGCTATTCCGCGCGCCACGCCACCGGCGTCATTGCCGCATCCGGAACCATCACCCAGCTCATTCCGCCTTCGCTGGTGCTGATCGTGCTGGCCGGCCCGCTCGGTCAGTCGGTGGGCGCCATGTATGCCGGCGCGATCGGACCGAGCCTGATCCAGATCGGGCTGTTCTGCGCCTGGGTCCTGATCGTGAGCTTGATTTGGCCCAAGCAAGTTCCGGCGCTGCCGCGCGAGGCGCGCACGCTGCGTGGCTGGGCGCTGTGGGCAAAATGCCTGCGCGGGATCGTTCCGTCGCTCGGGCTGATGTTCCTGGTGCTGGGCACCATCTATTTCGGCCTCGCGACGCCGACCGAAGCCGGCGCGATGGGTGCAGTCGGATCGCTGCTGCTGGCGGCGGTCAACCGCCGGCTGACCTGGCCGCTGACCTATCAGGCGATGGCGACGACCATGCGCATCACGGCGATGGTCGTCTTCATCCTGATCGGCGCGCGCGTGTTCAGCCTGGTGTTCCAGGGCGTCGGCGGAAAGATATGGATCGAGGACTGGCTGACCTCGCTGCCCGGCGGCGTGATCGGCTTCCTGGTCTTCGTCAACATCTTCATCTTCGTGCTCGCGTTCTTCCTCGATTTCTTCGAGATCGCGTTCATCGTCGTTCCGTTGCTGGCGCCGGTCGCAGCCAAGCTCGGGATCGATCTGGTCTGGTTCGGCCTGATGATCTGCGCCAACATCCAGACGAGCTTCATGCATCCGCCGTTCGGCTTCGCGCTGTTCTATCTGCGCGGGGTGGCGCCGCCCACGGTGCGAACCGTCGACATCTATTGGGGCGCCGTGCCCTGGGTGGTGCTGCAGGTGATCCTGGTGGCGATCCTGATCGTCTGGCCGCAGTCGGTCACCTACTGGATCGACCGCGGACCCAGGTTCGATCCGTCGAAAATCAACATCGAATTGCCGATGCCGGACCTTCCGCCGCCGCCAATCGAGCTCGATCCGGTGCGCTAAGGTTACTTGGCAAGGGCCATTCTCGCGCATGCGCATATCCGGTATCGTCGACACAACGCTGAGACAAACCGGGGCCGCATGCAATTGGAGCCGCACACCATGAAGCTTCGACGCCGCCATTTTCTGCGACTCGCGGGCGCCGCCGCCGTCGTGCCGTTCGCACCAAATGTCGTCTATGCGCAAGCCTGGCCGGCCAGGACGATCCGCGTGATCGCTCCGTTTTCCGCGGGCAGCACGATCGACGTCGTCGCGCGTCTCCTGCTCGAGCCGCTGTCGCAGCAGCTTGGGCAGACCCTGGTCCTGGAAAACCGGGTCGGCGCAGGCGGGATGACCGGCGCAACCGTCGTCGCGCGCGCCGATCCCGATGGCCACACGTTCCTGGTCAATTCCTCGGCGCACTCGGCGATACCGGCCATTTTCCCGAACGTTCCGTATGACACGGCCCGTGATTTCGCGGCGGTGGCGTCACTCGGCAGTTCGCCCAATGTCACGGTGGTTGCGCCGGAAAAAGGGATCAAGACACTGCAACAGCTTGTTGCCGCCGCCAAAGCCAAGCCGGGCGGCCTGACGTTTGCGACTGCGGGCGTCGGCTCGGCGACCCACCTGAGCACGGAGCGCTTCCGCGCCAGTGCCGGCTTCGAGGCAATCCACATTCCGTTCAAAGGCATGCCCGAAGCGCTGACCGAAGTGCTCACCGGGCGCGTGGATTTCTCCTGCTCCAGCATCGCCCCCGCCATGCCCCTTATTCGCGACGGCAAGCTGATCGCACTCGCGGTCACCACTCCGAAACGAAGCTCGGCACTGCCGGACGTGCCGACCTCGTTGGAGGCCGGTTACGCCAACTCCGACTACACGTTCTGGATGGGCATGTTCGCGCCGGCGAAGACGCCGCGTGAGATCATCGACAGAATGAATCAGGAGGTGGAGAAGACCCTGAGCGCGCCCGGCATACAACAGCGGCTCGCACAGCACGGCATCGACCCCATGCCGATCGCACCCTCGGCATTCGACGCGCTCGTCAGGAACGAAGTCGACGGCAACATTGCGTTGGTGAAATCGGCCGGTATCAAGCTCCAGTGACGCCGGCGCGGGCCGCCCATCACGTCCTGGTGCGATTGCGGATCATGAAGTCGTCAAACGTGTATTCGGCGACGCGCCACCACAGATACTGGTCGTTGCGGAACGCCAGCATCGCCTCCCAGATCTTTTTGAAGTCTGCGTTCTTGGCCGATACTTCGTTGTAGACCTCAAGCGACGCCTTCAGGCTTGCATCCATGATCGACGGTGAAAACGCCTGCAGCTTCGCCTGCCCGGCGCCCAGCAGTGTCTTGAGCGCGACCGGATTGAGCGCGTCGTATTTCGCGAGCATCCAATGGTTCGACCATGCCGACGCACTGGTCAGGATCGCCTTGTAGTTCGCCGGCAGTGCGTTCCATTTGTCGAGGTTGAAGAAGTGGTGGAGCATCGCGCCACCCTCCCACCAGCCGGGGTAATAGTAGTACGGCGCGATCTTCGCGAAGCCGAGTTTCTCGTCGTCGTAGGGGCCGACCCATTCGGCGGCGTCGATGGTGCCCCGCTCCAGCGCCGAATACACCTCACCGCCGGGAATCTGCTGCGGCACCACGCCGAGTTTCTGCATCACGGTGCCGGCAAAGCCGCCGATGCGCATCTTGAGGCCGCGCAGGTCAGCCGGCGCCTTGACTTCGCGGCGGAACCAGCCGCCCATCTGGCAACCGGTGTTGCCGCACGGCAGACCGTAGATGTTGAACTTCTTGTAGAACTCGTTCATCAGCTCCATGCCGCCGCCTTGATACATCCAGGCGTTCTGCATGCGCGCGTTGAGCCCGAATGGCACCGCGGTGCCGAAGGCGAAGGTCGGATCCTTGCCGAAATAATAGTAGGACGCGGTCTGCGCCATCTCGACGGTGCCCTTCTGCACGGCGTCTGCCGCCGCCAGCGGTGACCCGATCTCGCCGGCAGCAAAGACCTGGATATCGAAACGCTTGTCGGTCATTTCGGAGACGGCCTTGGCGAATTCCACCGCCGCGCCGTAGATGGTGTCGAGGTTCCTGGGGAAGCTCGAGGTCAGGCGCCATCTGAGCTCCGGCATCGATTGCGCAATCGCGGGCGCAGCCACGGTGGTGCTGGCGGCCGCGAGGCTGGCGCCCTGGAGAAACTGGCGGCGTTTCATATCGGCTCCTGGTCGGAAGGCTGCAATCACGCGGTATTATGTGCACGAATTGAGGCAACAAAACCGGTCAATCGGTTAAGGAATTTTGGGCTGCTCTCGCCTCACCCCTCGATGACAATCTTTGGTGCTGCGCGTGCCGGGTGATCCGTGAGCTGATCGCGCACGCGCGCGGCGATGTCGCGATAGATCGCCGCATGCGGCCCGTCGGGCTCGGTCGCCACCACCGGCAGCCCGGCATCGGACTTCTCGCGGATGGTCGCATGCAGCGGCACCTCGCCGAGGAACGGCACGCCGAGCCGCTCGGCTTCCACCCGCGCGCCGCCGTGGCCGAAGATCTCGGAGCGCTCCCCGCATTTCGGGCACAGGAAGTAGCTCATGTTCTCGACGATGCCGAGCACCGGCACGTTGACGCGGCGAAACATGGCGATGCCGCGCCGGGCGTCGATCAGTGCAAGATCCTGCGGCGTCGAGACGATGACCGCGCCCTTGAGCGGCACCTGCTGCGCCATGGTGAGCTGCGCATCGCCGGTGCCGGGCGGCATGTCGACCACCATCACGTCGAGTTCGCCCCATTCGACCTCGCGCAGCATCTGGGTGAGCGCGGAGATCACCATCGGCCCGCGCCAGATCATCGGCGTTTCCTCGTCGATCAGGAAGCCGATCGACATGACGGTGAGGCCGTAGCGCGAGATCGGCTTGAGCCGCGTGCCGCCGAGCGTCTGCGGCCGCTCCTTGATCGCGAGCAGCTTCGGCAGCGAGGGTCCGTAGATGTCGGCGTCGAGGATGCCGACCTTCAATCCATGCGAGGCAAGTCCGAGCGCGAGATTGACCGCGGTGGTCGACTTGCCGACTCCGCCCTTGCCGGAGGCGACCGCAATGATCGCCCCGACGCCGGGCACGCCGGCCTGCGTTCCGCCGCCGCCGTGGGCCGCGCGCGGCGCGCGCAACGCCTGCTGCCGGACGTGCGGGCGCGGCGCCTGCCTTGCGCTCGGCGGTCAATGCGACCAGCGCCGAGGTGACGCCCGGCACGGCGCGCACCGCTTTTTCGGCGCGCTCGCGCACCGGCTCCCAGGCCTTGACCACAGCGGCATCGACGGCAATCGAGAAGAACACCTTGCCGTCGGTCACCACCACATCGGACAGCGCATCGGCATGGATGAGCGGCGTCCCGTCCGGAGCCGGAACCTTGGCGAGGCTGTCGAGGACTTGTTGCTTGGTCGGCGCCATGGCGCTCCGCCGCTTGCTGGTGCTGCGCCACCATACGGGCGGCGCGGATCGGGTCAACGCCCAGTTGACGGACGCTGCATGCCGTCGCAATCACGGTACAGATAGGAAGCAACAGGCCGATTGGCAGGAGGAAACGATGGCGAAGGTGGCGTTTATCGGGCTAGGCGTGATGGGCTATCCCATGGCCGGGCATCTCAAGACCAAGGGCGGCCACGAGCTCACGGTCTACAACCGCACCGCCGCCAAGGCCGACTCATGGGTGGCGAAATTCGGCGGCAGGCGCGCCGCGACGCCCAAGGAGGCGGCGCAAGGCCAGGATTTCGTCATGACCTGCGTCGGCAACGACAACGATCTGCGCGAGGTGACGCTGGGCGAAAACGGCGCGTTTGCCGGCATGGCGAAGGGCGCCGTGTTCGTCGACCACACCACGGCATCGGCCGAGATCGCGCGCGAGCTTTATGCGCAAGCCAAGAAGCGCGGCTTCGATGCAATCGACGCGCCGGTCTCGGGCGGCCAGGCCGGCGCCGAGAACGGCATGCTGACGGTGATGTGCGGCGGAGATGCCGAGCCCTATGGCGCGCGCCGAGCCGGTGATCGCCGCCTACGCGCGGATGTGCAAACTGCTCGGTCCCGCCGGCGCCGGCCAGCTCACCAAGATGGTGAACCAGATTTGCATCGCCGGGCTGGTGCAGGGACTGGCGGAAGGAATTCACTTCGCGAAGAAAGCGGGCCTCGACGTCGAGGCGGTGATCCAGACGATCTCCAAGGGCGCAGCGCAGTCCTGGCAGATGGAGAACCGCTACAAGACCATGAACGAGGGCAAGTTCGACTTCGGCTTCGCGGTCGACTGGATGCGCAAGGACATGTCGATCTGCCTCGGCGAGGCGCGCAAGAACGGCGCCAACCTGCCGGTGACCGCGCTGGTCGATCAGTTCTACGCCGAGGTGCAGAAGATGGGCGGCCGGCGATGGGACACGTCGAGCCTGATTGCGCGGCTGGAGCGGTGACCTCTCGTGTCCCGGGCGAGTGAAGCGAAGCGGAACGAGAACCGGGACCCAGCCGAAGAATCGCACAGGGCGACATCGCCGAGGGTGTTCGCGTCTCCTGGGTCCCGGCTCGGCGCTCGCGCCTTGCGCTCGCTTGACCGGGACACGGGAGACATTCAGAACTCTACCGTCATCCCGTCCTCGGCGATCAGCAAGCCCGCCGCCCTCGCCTCCTCGACCTTCGCCAGCATCGAGGGGTTCATGTGCGTGAGCATGATCCGCTTGGCGCGCAGGCTCCGGCAATTTCGGCTTGAGCAGTTCCCAGCTCAGGTGGCCTTTGAGCACCCCGGCGTAACCGTAGCATTCCACAATGAAAAGATCGGCGCCGTCGGCGACGCCGATGAGCGCATCGGTCCATTCGGTGTCGCCGGAATAGGCGAACAGCCTCTGCGCCGTCGGAAATCCGCAGCGCGGTCGACGGCGCGCCCGACTGGTGCACCACCTCGGCCGTCGGCAGCGCGTGGCCGAGAATCTCCGCCGGCAGTCCCGGCTCGATCTCCACGATCTCGAACGGAAACCGCCACTTGTTGGTCAGCGCACGCGGAAAGAAGTTCTCGATCGCGGCCTCGATCCGCGCCCGCGAGCCGGGCGGCCCGGCGATGGTGAGCGGACGCTCGCGCCGCATGACCAGTTGCGCGTCGATGAGCAGGAACGGCAGCGCGCCGAAATGGTCGCCATGCAGGTGCGAGAGGATGATGCCGTCGACATTGCCGTGGTCGAGCCCGCGCGCCTTGAGCGCCACCAGCGAGGACGCTCCGCAATCGACCAGCAAGCGTCGCCTTCGCGGTCTCGAGCCAGAAGCAGGTGTTGAAGCGCCCGCCGGAGCCGAAGGCGTCGCCGGAGCCGACGATGGTCAGACGCATGCTCATGCGCCCGCGCTCGGCCGTGCCGACACCTCGGCGTGCCAGCGGCGCACATTGGCGCACGCCTCCGGCACCGCAAGCTTCGCCGGCTTCATGAAGTCGATGGCGATCATGCCGGTGATATCGGCGACACTGTAGCGGTCGCCGGCGGCGAACGGGCGGTCTCGCGAGCTCGCGATCGAAAATTCCGAGAAAGTCCTCGATGCGCGGCTTGTTGGCCTCCGCCCAGGCCGGGACCTGCGGGATTTCCATCTTCGCCATGGCCGGATGGCTGTTGCGGAATACGTGGGAGATCGGAAACAGCAGGTGCAGCTCGAGCCGCCGGTTCCACATCTCGACCTGTGCTATTTCCAGCGCGCCGCGCCCGAACAGCGGCGGTTCCGGGTGGAGCGCCTCGAAATACCGGCAGATCGCGATCGATTCGGTGATCACGGTACCGTCGTCCAGCACCAGCACCGGCACCCGCTGGAGCGGGTTGATCGCGGTGAAGGCTTCGCGACTTTTGCGCGAGCGCCCCGAGGTCGACCTGTTCCAGCGGCACCGAGATGCCCTTTTCCGCCAGAAACACCCGCACCCGGCGGGGGTTCGGCGCCCGGCCGCCGTCATAGAGCTTCATCGGCCTTCCCCTACAAGGTATGGCGAACTCCTGAACCGCCACACTAGCAGGCTTGGACGAGCAAGCGCCGCCGTCAACCGAAACCTCTTGTTAACCAGCATCCTTAGCCTGCCCTTAAGCGTGCTCTTAAGGATTTTGCGAGACTTTTGCACGGGTTGTGGGGCCGCGTATCAGCAACAAGTCATGAGTGTGAGTACCGACCAACGTGACGTTCCGGCGTCCCCGGATGGGTCGTCGGCCAAGCGCCGGCGCGCGGCCGCGCAGCATGTGCGCGAGGCGCGCGACCGCCTGACCTCGACCACCGGCACGCGTCCGGCCTTCGACAACGAGCTGTTGCGGCTGTTCGCGCAGAACCGGCTGTCGGCGTCGCTGGTGATCCTGCTGCTGGTCGGCGCGGTCGGATTCCTGTCGAGCCTCTGGGTCGGCGCCATCACCGCCGGCACCTGGACCAGCGCCGTCCTGGTCATCCACGCCATCATCATCACCAAGTGCCGGCAGTTCCTGGCCGAGCCGGCGAACGCGGTGAACAGCCGCGCCTGGCGGATGCGCTTCATCATGCTCGATCTGTTCTTCGGGCTGGCCTGGATGTTCATCCTGATCCATCCGGTCGGGGTCGAGGACAACACCGGCACCTTCATGCTGTTCATCATGCTGCTGGTGGTGGCGCTGTCGAGCACGCTGTCGGCGAGCGTGCCGATGGCGATGATCGCCGCGACCACGCCGGTCACCGCCGCGGTGGCGCTCGACTTCGCGATCCGCGGCACGATCCAGGACTACATCCTGGCGATGCTCGCGGTCACGGCGCAATGCTATTTCACGCTGCTGACCCACCGGCTCTACACGACTCAGCTCGCCACGCTCGAAGCGCGCGCCGAGAAGGACGCGCTGATCGGCGAGCTCGAAACCGCGAAGGCGATCTCCGACGAGGCGCGCCGCCGCGCGGAAGCCGCCAACATCGCCAAGTCGCGCTTCCTCGCCCAGATGAGCCACGAGCTGCGCACGCCGCTCAACGCCATCCTCGGATTCTCCGAGGTGATGAAGACCGAGATCTTCGGCCCCCACAGCGTGCCGGCTTACAAGGACTACGCCGGCGACATCCACAATTCCGGCGTCCACCTGCTCGGCCTGATCAACGAGATCCTCGACCTCTCCCGCATCGAGGCGGGACGCTACGAGCTCAACGAGGAAGCGGTCTCGCTGGTCGGCGTGGTCGGCGAGTGCTGCCACCTGCTGCAGATGCGCGCGCGCAACCGCGGCCTCACGTTGCACGAGGTGTTCGAGGCCGACATGCCGAAGCTGTGGGCCGACGAGCGCGCGATCCGCCAGATCTGCCTGAACTTCCTGTCGAACGCGATCAAGTTCACGCCGCAGGGCGGCGAAATCTGGATCAAGGCCGGCTGGACGGCGTCCGGCGGCCAGTATCTCAGCGTCAAGGATACCGGCCCGGGCATCCCGGAGGAGGAAATCCCGATCGTGCTCGCGTCGTTCGGCCAGGGCTCGAACTCGATCAAGTCCGCCGAACAGGGCGCGGGCCTCGGCCTGCCGATCGCCAAGAGCCTGGTCGACCTCCATGGCGGCACGTTCTGCGCTGAAATCGAAGCTGCGCATCGGCACCGAGGTGATCGTCACCTTCCCGCCGGAGCGGGTGATGGCGGCGCTCGCCCCGCTGGCGGAGCCGGCGCCGCCGATCCAGCCGCAACCGTCGTGCCGGATCGGGCGCACACATCCGCAGCCGGCGCCGCCGTCGGCGATGCGCAAGACTGCCGTTCTTCCGGGTCTGACGGGATTGCGCCCTGACCAGCGATGCGATTGCGTTCCCGGCTGCGATGCTTATCTTTGCGACTTGTCGCCAGACACCCACAATCCATGACCGTCGTCGCCAACCCCCGGCCATCGACAAGCCCGTGCAACAAGATCTGCACGGTCGAACCTGTTTCGGGTCTGTGCATCGGATGCGGGCGCAGCCTCGCGGAGATCACGAACTGGATCGGGTATAGCGACGACGAGCGCTCCCGGATCATGGCTGAGCTGCCGCGGCGCCTCGCTTCGTTGCGCCAACCCAACGCCAATCCCGCTACGCAGGCCTGAGGGACAACGCCGTGCGCAGTCTCATCTGGTTCCTGCTGGCGATCGGACTGATCGCGCTGCTGTTCATCTATCTCGAGCAAAACAGCATCACGGTCGCCGGTCTGGGCGGCCTCGACATGTCGTCGGTGAGCCGTCCAGCTCATCATCGCTTGCCGCTGCTCGAGCGTGGTCGTGGTCGGCTTGTTTCGCGAGCGCTTTTCGCAGGCAATCAAGTCGATCCTGATCTGGGTCGCGATCGCGCTCGCGCTTGCGGTGGGCTACACCTACCGCTTCGAACTGCGCGAAGTCGCCGACCGCGTGATGGCAGAATTCGTGCCGGGCCATGCGGCGACGCGCGGCCGCACCGTCGAGGTCGCGCGCGGCCAGGGCGGCAATTTCATGGTGGTGACGCAGGTCAACGGCGCGCGCATCGACGATGATCTTCGACACCGGCGCAAGCTCGGTGGTGCTGACCCACGAGGCGGCCAAGGCGGCGGGACTGCCGCTCGAAGTGCTGTCCTATTCGGTGACCGTCGAGACCGCCAACGGGCGCACCCGCGCCGCGCCGGTGACGCTGCAAACCATCGGCGTCGGCGGCATCGTGGAGCGCGACGTGGCGGCGCTGATCGCGCAGCCGGGCCAATTGCGCCAGAGCCTGCTCGGGATGAGCTTCCTCAATCGTCTCGAGGGCTGGGAGGTCCGCGGCGACCGGCTGGTGCATGCGGGCGTATCCTTGCATCACCACACCAGGCTGGCGAGAAACCGGAGCGACGCGGCCAGCAGGAACAGCCCGAAGGCGATTTCGAGCGCACGCTTCGACATCGCATGGGCGAGCTTTGCGCCGTACGGCGCGGCGAGGCTCGACACCGGCGCCATCAGCGCAAAGCCGATCAGCGACACGAAGCCGATCGACAGCGGCGGCAGTCGACGCCTGATGCGGCAGCCCGGCAAGGACGTAGCCGAGCGTGCCGGCGAGCGTGATCGGCACGACGATGCCGGCCGAGGTCGCCACCGCCTGGTGGATCGGCTTGCCGTAAAGCGTCAGCACCATGGTGCAGAGCGAGCCGCCGCTCACGCCGGTGAGCGAGGCCATCAGTCCCACCGCCAGTCCGTAGAGCCGGGCGAGCGGATGCTTCGGCAGATCGTCGCCGAGCCGCCAGCGCTCCTGCGCGAACAGCAGCTTGCCGGCGATGGTCCCCGCGATGACGATGAAGGCGATCTTGAACACCGGGCTCGGCGCGACGGTGGCGATCAGCGATCCAATGGCGATGCCGAGGATGACCGCCGGCGTCCATTGCCGCACCACGTCGGTGAGCACCGCGCCGGTGGCGCGATGGGTGAGATAGGAGCGGATATTGGTCGGCGCCATGATCGCGAGCGAGGTGCCGATGCAGAGCTGCATGTGCACCGCGTCCGGCACGCCCAGGATGCGGAATACCTCGTAGAGCACCGGCACGGCGATCACCCCGCCGCCGACCCCGAACAATCCGGCGAGCAGGCCGGCAACCACGCCGCCCGCTGCGATGGCAGCGGCGAGCAGCGCAAGTTCTCCGACGGAAATGCCAAGCATGAGTTTTCTTCAGTTCCGCCGGGAGCTTACCAGACAAGGCTCAGGAAGAAGCGCAGCGAAACCAGCAGTAGAAAGATACCGAAGGCCACTTCGAGCCTGCGCTTGGGCCAGCGCATGCGCCAGCCGTGCGCCGAACGGCGCCGTCAAACTCGCGACCGGCGCCATCACGGCAAAGCCGATCAGCGAGACAAAACCGACCGACAACGGCGGCATCAGCGCCTGCTGCGGCAGGCCCGCGAGCACGTAGCCGACGACACCGGCGATCGTGACCGGCACCCCGAGCGCAGCGGCGGTGCGCGACCACCTTGTGGATCGGACGGCCGTACAACGTGAGTATCATGGCGGAGATCGAGCCGCCGGAGACGCCGATCAACGATGCGGCGAGCCCCAGGATGAATCCGTAAACCGTCATCGCAATGCGGCCTGGCAACTCGTTCGCAATCCGCCAGCCCTCGCGGCCGATCAGTAGCTTCAATCCAATGGTGCCGGTGATGATGACGAACGCGATCTTGAGCACCGCGCCTGGCGCGAGGCCCGCGATCAGCGCCCCGACGCCGACACCCACCACCGACGGAATCGCCCAGGCGCGCACCACATCCATCAGCACCGCGCCATGTGCTCGATGCACGAGGTAGGACCGCACGTTGGTCGGCACGATGATCGCCATCGAGGTGCCGACGCAAAGCTGCATGCGCACCTCTTCCGGCACGTCGAGTACACGGAATACCTCGTAGAGCACCGGCACGATGATGGCGCCGCCGCCGATGCCGAACAGGCCCGCAAGAACGCCGGTGACGATGCCGCCCGCGATGATCACCGCGGCGAGGAATGCGAGCTCGCCAACGGGAATGCCGCCGATCACTGAGTGCCTCGAATCTCGTGTCCCGGACGCGGTGCAGCACGGAGTGGTGCATCGCAGATCCGGGACCCCGGTTGTTTCGTCCAAAAGAAATCGGGACCCCGGGTCTGCATCGCATCACTACGTGCTGCCATAGCGCGTTGAAGACGCGCGTAAACGCGCTTATGGCGCCCGGGGAACGCAGGCGTTACGCCGCGATGTGCGCCACATCGGCTCCCGAGTCCACCACCTGCGCCAGCGCGTCCGCGAGCACCGCCACGCCGGCGCCGGGCTTCACCGCCTCGGTCGCGAGCATCCGGCGGAACGCGCGCGCCCCCGGCACGCCGCGGAACAGCCCGAGCATGTGACGGGTAATGCTCGCGAGCCGCGTGCCGCGCGCGAGCTCCCGCTCGATATAGGGCATGAGTGCCTGCGCCGCCGCTTTGGCGTCCGCGAACGGCGCCGCTTCGCCGAACACGAGCGGATCGACCGCCATGAGCCGCCACGGTTCCTGATAGGCGGCGCGCCCCATCATCACGCCGTCAACACGACCAAGGAACGACACCGCCTGCTCAACGCTTTCGACGCCGCCGTTGAGCACGACCGGCAGCTTCGGATGCGCGGCCTTCAGACGGAACACGCGATCGTAGTCGAGCGGCGGCACATCGCGGTTCTCGCGCGGCGATAGTCCCTTCAGCCAGGCCTTGCGCGCATGCACGATCAGCGCGTCGACCCTGGCCTCTCCGACGGCGCTGGCAAATGCGTCGAGCGATTGTTCGGGATCCTGCTGGTCGATGCCGATGCGGCATTTCACCGTGACCGGAATCGCGACCGCCGCTTTCATCGCCGCGACGCAATCGCCGACCAGCGCCGGCTCCGCCATCAGGCAGGCGCCGAAGCGTCCCTCCTGCACCCGATCCGAGGGGCAGCCGACATTGAGATTGATCTCGTCATAGCCGAGCTCCGCGCCGATGCGCGCGCACTCGGCCAGCGCGCGCGGCTCGCAGCCGCCGAGCTGGAGCGCGACCGGATGTTCCGCCGGGTCGTAGCCGAGCAACCGCGCGCGATCGCCGTGGATGATCGCGCCGGTGGTGATCATCTCGGTATAGATCAGCGCGCGCCGCGTCAGCAGCCGGTGCAAGAACCGGCAGTGGCGGTCGGTCCAGTCCATCATCGGCGCGACGGAGAAACCGCGCGCGGCCGCAACGGGCGATGGGTTGCTACTCATTGGCATTCTCATGGCCCAGAATATGGCTCCGAACAAGCGGAACCGGTAGTACTGCATTGACGCCCGTTGCCGCGGGCGCTACCGCTCCCGTCGTCACGGAGATGAGGCCGCGACAGTGACGACCCTCCGACAAATTCGAGAGCTAACGGCTCCCCTGCTCACAAGACACGGCGACCTTGCGCTATGTGGTCGAATGGTCGTGTTGAAGCCCGTCCATCACTTGCTTCGTTTCGTCTTTATTGATCGTACCGGCGATTCGGATGTCTATAGCCCAAAGTGGTCTTTGACGGATTTATTCCACGAGCTTGACGACGTTCCGCTCGGTCTTGGTGACACGATGCTCCGGGATCGGAGGGGAAAGCACACGCCATGGTGGCTGTGGTCCGATCCGACCGCACCGGACGAGTTTGTGGAGATCGTTGAACGCGTTGCGCTGCCGAAGTTGCGGGCTATTCAAACTTTGCAGGACTACCTAAAATTTGCGCTGCCGACGAGCCCGCTCATGTTGAAATATCATTGGGGAATGCAGATTTCTTTCAGCATCGCTATGGGCGACCTCGACGCAGCTCGCGATGTTTTCAAGAGCAACTTGGACGCTGCCAAATATCGTGGTCTCGATAAGTACAAACCCGGACTGACAAACCGACTCATTGAACGTGGCCGCGATCTCGGCGCGGACGACCGCGCGGAACTGGCGCGGCTGCTCCACGAATGGGAAGGCTACACGGTCGGTAAGCTGAAACTCGACAAGCTTTGGGAGCGGACTCCGTTTCCGATTGAATTGTAGGCCGCGGCTTAGTTCCGAGCCTTGCTTTTCGCCGCCGCGCACATGCGTTTCGTTCCGAATAAGACCGACCGCATTGACGCCTGTCGCCCTCGGCGCTACCGCTGCCCCGCGAGAGGCCGCCCATGCAACAGTCGATCGAGCAGAAGCAGGACACCAAGCAGCGCGTCGCCCTCACCTCGATCCTGGCGTCCGCCGGACTGACGATCGCCAAAGGCATAGTCGGGTTCGCCACCGGATCGCTCGCGGTGCTCTCGGAGGCCGCGCATTCGCTGATCGATCTCGCCGCCACCGTGATGACCTATTTCGCGGTGCGCGTGTCGGGCAAGCCGGCCGACGAGGAGCATCACTACGGCCACGGCAAGGTCGAGAGCGTCACCGCATTGGCAGAGACGGCGCTTTTGTTCCTCCTGTCCGGCATCGTGCTCTGGGAGGCCGGACATCGCCTGTTGGGCGGGGCGCATCACGCGGTCGAGGCGACGATCTGGGCGTTCGGCGTGATCGTGGTCTCGATCATGGTCGATTTCTTCCGCGCCCGCCTGCTCTACCGCGTCGCCACCGAGACATCGAGCGAGGCGCTGGAAGCCGATGCGTTGCATTTCGGCTCCGACATGTGGTCGTCGATCGCGGTGCTGATCGGCCTCGGCGCGGTCGCGCTCGGCTACCCCTGGGCGGATTCCGCCGCCGCCGTCATCGTCGCGGTCTTCATCTGCATTGCCGGCTGGCGGCTCGGCCGCCGCACCATCGAGACGCTGACCGATACCGCGCCGTCCGGCGCAGCCGAGAAAGTCCGTGCGATCGCCACGCGCATTCCGGGCGTGGTCGCTGTCGATCGCGTGCGGGTGCGACCGGCCGGCGACGTGCTGTTCGTCGATCTCGACCTTGCCGTGAGCCGCACCCTTCCGCTCGACCGCGTCGCCACCATCAAGGAGCGTGTCGAAGCCGCCGTACGCAAGGAATTCGCCAAGGCCGAGACCACCGTCAACATCCTGCCGCGCGCGCTCAACGACGAGACCGTACTCGAGCGCGTGATGGTGATCGCGCGCAACCGTGCGCTCGCCGTCCATCACGTCACCGTGCATGCCATCGGCGGCCAGCTGTCGGTATCGCTCGATCTCGAGGTCGACGGCAGCCTGTCGATCGCCCGCGCGCACGAAATTGCCGACAAGCTGGAAGCGGCATTGCGCGAGGAGCTCGGGCCCAAAGTCGAGGTCGAGACCCATATCGAGCCGCTGCAGACGCGGGGACTGGCCGGACGCGACGCGCCGGCCGAGCGGGTCGCGCAGGTCCAGGCCGTGCTCGCCGAGCTCGCCGCCAACGCCGGCTCCGTGCGCGACGTCCATGACGTACGGGTGCGCGAAACACCGGACGGCGAGATCGTCAATTTCCACTGCTATGTCGATCCCGCACTGAGCGTCGCCGACGTCCATGAAAAGGTCGACGAGCTGGAGCGCGCCTTGCGTGCGCGATCCCCAACCATCAAGCGCGTCATCGGCCACGCCGAGCCGCGGCAATCAGGCGCCTGATGGCCTGAACGACAGCCCGGTCTCGATGATGTGGCTGGCGAAAGGGCGGAGCGTGAGATGCGTTTTGACGTGCTCGCGCGCCGCGAATGCCATCTGCTTGAGCCGATCTTTGTCGGCCAACGCATTTTCGACGGCGCGCACCAGCCCGTCGCCTTCGATGTCGTACTGGATCAGGTGCTGCCCCTGCAGCAAGGGGCGATGGCGCTCGACGGTCGGATTGTTCACCACCGGCACGGTCAGGCACTGCGCCGCCTCGCCGGTGCGATAACAGTCCCAGCCGAAGCCTGACGGCGACCATGCCAGCCACGCCCGCGACATTCGGCGGTAGAATTGGTCGCGCGGCAAACGCTTCTCGGGAATGTCGACCTTGATGCCGCGCGCCGCGAGTTCTTTCATCGCCGCGATTCCGGTCCGCCGCACCCACGAATTCAAGACCGTATTCCCGCTGAAGAAGATGTCCGCGGTTTTGTCCGGAAAGTCCCCCTCCCACAGCGCCGCGGTATCGACCCGCGGAACTGGCAACGAGATCGGGCGGATCTTTTCGAGCCGCTCCTGCCAGCGCCGGTTCGATCTTATGCGCAGCGTCGGCAACGCGGGGTGGGCCGAACCGGCGAGCACCTGCCAGCGATCCGCCGGAAGCTCGCGTTTGAAAACGACGTCGGCCTTGTCGAGCAGGAAGAGGCTCGGACGCCGGATGCCGAAGTGGTCGTTGAGATCCACGACAACGAGTGGGACGGGAAGTTTTGTCAGCCGCAACCAGGACACGCCGAGGACCCGCGTCAGCGCTCGCCACGGATGCAGCGGGTCGCCAAGCAGGGAACGCAGGCCATTGCGCGGATGCCAAACCGAATAGAGCGGAAGATAGGTGATGATGACGTCGTAGCGGCCGGCCGCAGCGTCGCGGATTCCACGCGCGAAACTTGCAGGGGTACAATCGGAATAGTCCGACCGAGCCAGCGGCACGGGCGGGCGTTCGACCCAGTGAACCGGCGGCTTGCGGCCGGTCCACAAGAGTGTCGTGCGGTCGGGAAAGGCTTCCTTAATGTAACTGAGATCGCCGATCTCAAGAACCCGGGCCTCGGAAGCATTCATACGAGTCCCCACACGGCTCTGATGCGACCGCCGCAAGGACGCAAATACCGAGACTTGAGTAGGCGTACAACCGGAATCTATTTGGCGCCGACACCGGCGTCGCGCAGGATCTTGCCGTACCGGCTGGCCTCCGACTGGATCAACTTGTCAAACTCGGCCGGCGATTGTGTCGTCACCACCAGCCCCTGGTTGTCGATCGCCTTCGCGACATCTGGCATGCGCAGTGCGCTCGCGATATCGGCGCTGACCTTGTTGAGGATCGCCGCCGGCACGCCCGCCGGCGCCATCACCCCGAACCAGGAATCATAAACGTAGCCGGGCAGCCCGGAACTCGCCGGCGGTCGGAATGTCGGGAAGCTGCGGCGCCCGCTTCGCGCCGCTGACCGCGAGCACCTTGATCTTCTTGGACGTAATCAGATCGGGCGAGTAGGTAGTGCTGGCAAAGTAGACCTGCGTATCGTTGCGCAAGATGCTGTTCAACGCCTCGGGCGCTCCCTTGTAGGGGACGTGCACGAGGTTGACTTTGGCGACCTGCTTGAAGATCTCTCCCGCAAGATACGACGTGCTGGCGGTGCCCGCCGACGCGAAGTTGAGCTTGCCTGGCGACTTCTGCGCCAGCGCGATGAACTCCTTGAGATTGTCCGCGGGCAGCTCGGGCGGCACCACAAACGATGCCGATACCACCGACACCTGTGTTACCCCGGCGAAGTCCTTGACCGGATCGAACGGCGCCGTGGGGCTGATCACATTGGCGACCGGGTGTCCGCTGGACGTGAGCATCAGGGTGTAGCCGTCGGCGGCCGACTTGGCGACGCTCGCGGTCCCCGCGATGCCGGGCCGGTTCTCGACAATCACCTGCTGTTTCCACATCTGCGCAAGCTTGTCGGCGATGATCCGCGCCTGCGCATCGGTGTTGCTGCCGGCGGAAAAGGGAACGACGATGCGCACCATCTGGTTCGGAAATTGCTGCGCAGCCGACGGCTGCATCAGCGCCGCCAGCGCAGCGGCGGCACACATGACACGAAATTTCATGACGCGGCCTCCCGATTTCTGACCATGATGCCGCGCAGGCCGGCCTCGTCGCGGCCGGTCGTGCGCGCATGAATGCGACGAGCGTTATTGCGGCGCGATGCCGGCGTCCGCCATCACCTTGGTGTAGCGAACGGTATCGTCCCTGATGATGGTGTCGAATTGTGCGGGCGTGGTCGGCGCGGGGATGTTGCCGACTTTCAGCATCTGGTCGATCACGTCCTGCATCTTCAACACCGCCGCGATGTCCTGGCTGACCTTGGTGAGGACCGCCGCTGGCGTGCCGGCCGGCGCCATGACCCCAAACCAGGACTCATATTTGTAATTCGGCAGCGCCGCCTCGGCGACGGTCGGAACGTCCCGAAGCTGCGGAACGCGCTTGGCGGAACTCACCGCGAGCACCTTCACCTTGCCGGCCGTGCCCAGCGACATAGCCGACGGAACTGGCGCAAAATAGAGCTGCACGTCGCCGCGCAGCACCGCGGTCACTGCCTCGGGCGCGCCCTTGAACGGGACGTGCACCATGTCGAGCTTTGCTTCCTGCCGCATGACCTCGGTGGCGAGGAAGGTCGTGCTGGCAACACCGGCCGAGCCGAAGTTGAGCTTGCCGGGGTTCTTCCGGGCAAGTTCGATGAATTCCTTCAGCGTGCTGGCGGGAGAATCGGCCGGCACCAGCGCCGCAACCGGTGCGGACGCTACGACGCTGACGCCGGCAAAATCCTTCACCGGATCGAACGGCACGGTCTTGTTGATCGCTCGCGCGATGGTGTGACCGTTGGAGGTCAGCATCAGCGTGTAGCCGTCTTTCGCCGCGGTGGCAGCGCTCGCGGTTCCCGGCAGGCCGGGACGATTCTCCACGATGACCTGCTGCTTCCACATGGTCCCCAGCTTGTCGGCCAGGATGCGCGCCAGCCCGTCGGTGATGCTGCCGGCGGAGAACGGAACCACGATCCGGACCGTCTGGCTCGGATAGCTCTGCGCGAACGCGCCGCCGCTCGCGGCCAACAGGGCCGCAATGCCAAGTCCGATTGCGCGGGTTCTGATCATGTTGTCCTCCGGTACTACTGAAACCGCCGGGAGACTAGAGCATGACGTCACGCGAGGGAACACACGAAATGCCGCACTGTCAGTGGCGATTCGCGGCTATTCGGCCCCGCGACGCGTCTTCTGCATCGGACGCGGCGGCCCGCGCTCGTTCCGCGCCGAATGTGCTAAGAGGGTACATCGCCCCGCGCCGTTTCAGCCCCCAACCGAGACCTGTCAATGCGCACCGAGCAGTCCGTGCCGATCCGTCTTGAGGATTACCGCCCGCCCGACTGGCTGGTGGAGACGGTCGATCTCGACGTGTCGCTCGACCCGACCGCGACGCGGGTGCGCGCGGCGCTGCGGCTGACGCCCAATCCGAAGGCCGCCGCCCCGGCTCCGCTGATCCTCGATGGCGACGGTCTTAAGCTCGTGTCGCTGACGCTGGACGGCGAAGCGCTCGCGGCCGACCGCTTTGTCGCCGACGCCGACCGCCTCACCATCGCGCAGCCGCCGCAGCGATCCTTCACGCTCGCGATCGAGACCGTCATCGATCCGTCTGCCAACACCCAGCTCATGGGCCTCTACCGGTCCGGCACCACCTATTGCACCCAGTGCGAGGCCGACGGCTTCCGCCGGATCACCTACTACCCGGACCGTCCCGATGTGATGGCGGTCTTCACCGCCCGCATCGAGGCGAACAAGTCCGAGTGTCCGGTGTTGCTCGCCAACGGAAATCCGGTGGCGTCGGGCGACGTGCCGGGCAGCGGACGGCATTTCGCGGTCTGGCACGATCCGTTCCCGAAGCCGTGCTACCTGTTCGCGCTGGTCGGCGGCGATCTCGCCTGCATCGAGGATAGCTTCCGCACCGTGTCGGGGCGCGACATTGTGCTTCGGATCTTTGTCGAGCCCGGTAACGAGGAGCGGACCGCCTATGCCATGGACGCGCTCAAGCGCTCCATGCGCTCGGACGAAGAGAGATTTGGCCGCGAATACGACCTCGACATCTTCATGATCGTCGCGGTCTCGACCTTCAACATGGGCGCAATGGAGAACAAGGGACTCAACGTCTTCAACGACAAATACGTGCTGGCCAGCACCGATACCGCGACCGATTCCGACTACATGGGCATCGAGGCAGTGATCGCGCACGAGTACTTCCACAACTGGACCGGCAACCGCATCACCTGCCGCGATTGGTTCCAGCTTTGCCTCAAGGAAGGGCTCACCGTTTTCCGCGACCAGGAATTCCGTGCCGACCAGAATTCGCGCGCGGTCGAGCGCATCCGCAATGTCCGCGGGCTGCGCGCGATGCAGTTCGTCGAGGACGCCGGCCCCCTCGCCCATCCGGTGCGGCCGAACGTCTATCGCGAGATCAACAACTTCTACACGGCGACGGTCTACGAAAAGGGCGCCGAGGTCGTGCGCATGCTGCAGACCCTCCTCGGCGTGCAGGCTTTCCGCCAGGGCATGGACCTCTATTTTGCGCGCCACGACGGCGACGCGGCGACGGTCGAGCAGTTCGTGCAGTGCTTCGCCGACGCAAGCGCCGTCGACCTGACGCAGGTCATGCTCTGGTATTCGCAGGCCGGCACACCCGAAGTCGTGGTGTCCGGAAGCCACGATGCGCGCACCAAGACCTTTTCGATGGAGATCGCGCAGACGGTGCCGCCCACGCCCGGCCAATCCGCGAAGGAGCCGATGCTGATTCCGCTCGCCGTCGGCCTGCTTGGGCGCGATGGGAGCGAACTTCCGCTCAAGCTCGCCGGCGGCGGAGCGGCGGAGCGCGGCGTCCTGGCGCTGCGCAAGTCATCCGAATCTTTCGTTTTCGAAGGCATCGCCGAGCCGCCGGTGATGTCGCTCAACCGCAACTTCTCGGCTCCAGTTCGCGTGGTCGCCAACCTGTCCGGCGACGATCTGCGCTTCCTGGCGGCGCGCGATTCCGATCCGTTCAATCGCTGGCAGGCGGTGCAATCGCTGGCCACGCGCCTGCTGATCGACAACGTGGCCGCGATCCGGTCCGGCGGCGCCATCCGCCGTGACGGCGGGCTGCTCGACGCACTCGCCGCGATCCTGGACGACGCCTCGCTTGACCCCGCGTTCGTGTCGCTCGTCTTGACGCTGCCGAGCGAGGCCGACATCGCGCGTGAGATCGCCCGTGATGTCGATCCCGACGCGATCTTCACGGCGCGCTCGGCGTTGCGCGCGGCGGCCGGACAGCATCTCGCCGCTGCGATTGAGGATCGCTACCGGACGCTCACCGGCACGAGCCCTTACCGGCCGGACGCCGCCGGCGCCGGACGCCGCGCACTGCGCAACACCTGTCTCGACCTGATGGTCGCGGCGCGCGCGCCCGACGCGATCGCGCTCGCCGCGCGGCAATACCGCGACGCCGACAACATGACCGATCGCATGGCCGCGCTCGGGTCGCTGTCGCTGTGCGATGTCCCGGAGCGTGCCGCTGCGCTCGACGATTTCTACGAGCGCTACCAGGACAACGCGCTGGTGATCGACAAATGGCTGTCGCTGCAGGCGTCGATCCCCGAGCCTGCGACACTGGCGCGCGTCAAGGCGCTTACGTCGCATCCGGCGTTCTCGATGAGCAATCCCAATCGCGTGCGCGCACTGTTCGTTTCCTTCGCCATGTCCAACCAGACGCAGCTTAATCGTTCCGACGGCGCCGGCTACGATCTCCTGGTCGACACCGTGCTCGCGCTCGATCCGAAGAATCCGCAGGTCGCCGCGCGTCTTCTCACCGCGCTCAAGAGCTGGCGCGTGCTCGAAACCGGTCGGCGGGCGCACGCGGAAGCGGCGTTGCGCAAGGTCGCCGCGCAGCCATCGCTGTCGCGCGACGTCGGTGACATCGTTTCGCGCGCGCTGGCCGAAAACTGACCGTTTTCCCAGGACTGATACCAGGGCCGCGATGGGCCCGGACCGCGATTCGCCAATTACTTTTTGAGTCTCAGCCGCTTGCGAAAAAAGCGTGGGTTCTTAAAAATTCATTAATGACTCTCGACAAATTCTCACTTCTCGACTCCAATGCAAGTGATTTGGGGAGATGCGGCACATCCTTCCGATCGAAGTCTGGTCTGGATGATCCGAACGGGGGCCACCCATGGCGCGCGTCGAGACGGCGAGCGCGTCTGTCCGTACTGATTCCATCAAAGGTCTGGCGCAATCGATCGCCAAGCCCGCCTACCGCCGTCTGCTGACGGCGGAGCCGGCGCTGCGGCGTGCAGTACCGGCGCTCATCATCGCATTCCTGCTCACGATCTGCATCGGCGCGTTCGTGCAGGTCTACGACCATCGGCGCCAGACGATCGCTGAGGTCGCGCGCGGCATGACCGGAAGCGCGGAATTCCTCGCAGACCGGTTCGCCCGCTCCTCCGCATCGGACGACCGCCGCAAGCAAACCGAGCTGGAGCAGATCATCCCGGCCTGGACGCTGGTGCCGGGCCGGCAAATTCTTCTGACCAACGCGGACGGCTTGATCGTCGCGGCGGTGCGGGTCGGCGTGCTCACCGGGGACGGCATGACGAGCGCGGTCCCGCAACCGGACCGGGCCGCGATTGGCCGCCGCCTCACCGACATTCTCGGACTCTCGCAACCACTGGATACTCTGGGGGCAGTGGCCGGCGTGCTGGAGATCGCCCTCGCCGACAGCACGCCGGCCTACGCGACGGTGCATTGGTTGAGTTCGGGGCAAGGCCAGGTCACCGTCGTGCACCGGCGCGCCGACGCGCTGGCGGTCTGGCGGTCCGACACGGCGCTGACCGTCACGCTGTCGGCCACCACCGGCTTCGTGGTGCTGATCCTCGGATTTGCCTTCCACTGGCAGGCGACGCGCGCGCGCGAGGCCGACCTCATCTACGAGACCGTGCGCACGCGCATCGACACCGCGCTCAATCGCGGGCGCTGCGGGCTCTGGGACTGGGAGCTCGCCCGCGGCCGCATCTTCTGGTCGCATTCGATGTTCGCGATCCTCGGCCTCAAGCCGAAGGACGAATTACTGAGCTTCGGCGAGGTCAATGCGCTGGTCCACCCGGAGGACCTGCATCTCTATCAGCTTGCCGCGCAACTGGCCGACGCCAGGACCTCATCCATCGACCATGCCTTCCGCATGCGCCACGCCAACGGCAACTGGGTGTGGCTGCGGGCGCGCTGCGAGCTGGTGCAGCAGCCGGGCGAAGGCTCCTCACACCTGATCGGCATCGCCGTCGACATCACCGAGCAGAAGACGTTGGTCGAGCGGACCGTCGAGGCCGATCTGCGCCTGCGCGACGCCATCGAGACCATCCCGGAAGCATTCGTGCTGTGGGATGCGAACAATCGCATGGTGCTGTGCAACTCCAATTTCCTGGCGCTGCACAACCTGCCCGACGAGGCGGTCCGGGCCGGCACGCCCTATGACACCGTCGTCGCCGCCGGGCGCAAGCCGGTCGTGCGCACCCGGGTGATCAGCGAAGGCCAAATACCCGGCGCGCGCACCTTCGAGGCCCAGCTCGAGGACGGCCGCTGGCTGCACATCAGCGAACGCCGCACCAAGGACGGCGGCTATGTCTCGGTCGGCACCGACATCACCACCATCAAGCGGCACGAAGAAAAGCTGATGGACTCGGAGCAGCGGCTGATGAAGACGGTCTCCGATCTGCGCGCCTCGCAGCGCACGCTCGAGCACCAGGCCGAAGAGCTTGCCGACCTCGCGGAAAAATACTCCGAGGAAAAGACCCGCGCCGAAGAGGCCAACCAGGCGAAATCGAGCTTCCTCGCCAATATGAGTCATGAGCTGCGCACGCCGCTCAATGCCATCATCGGGTTTTCCGAGATCATGAAATCGGAAATGTTCGGCCCGCTCGGCGGCGACAAGTATCGCGATTACTGCAAGGACATCCACCAGAGCGGCCAATACCTGCTCGACGTCATCAATGACATTCTTGACATGTCGAAGATCGAGGCCGGCCGCATCCGCCTCGATTTCGTGCAGGTCCGGCTCGGCCGCTTCCTCAACGACACCATGCGCGTCCTGTCCGCGCGCGCCGACGACAAGGGGATCGAACTGGCCGCCGACATCGGCAAGGGCATCCGTGTGCGCGCGGATCAGCGCCTGCTCAAGCAGATCGTGCTCAATCTTCTCTCCAACGCGGTCAAGTTCACGCCCGAAGGCGGCCGTATCACCGTCCGTGCGCGCTCCTGCGCGAACTGGGTGCGCATCGCCATCGCCGATACCGGCATCGGAATTCCGCGCGCTGCGCTCGCCAAGCTCGGACGGCCGTTCGAGCAGGTCGAAAGCCAGCTGACCAAGAGCCACCAGGGCTCGGGACTCGGTCTTGCCATCGCGCGGTCGCTGACCGAACTGCACGGCGGCACGCTGCGCATCCGCTCGACGCCCGGCAGGGGCACGCTGGTGGTGCTGCGGCTGCCGGCCGAGGGTCAATACTTCAGGGATGCAACCGCGGAGGTCGCTCTCGATGTCCAGGAAGCCAACGCGATCCCCCTCGCCCCGGTCGCGAGGCGGCGCGCAAAATGAGGGACGCTACCAGCTCGCGCTGCGACGTGGGGCGATGAGCCGCGTCCCGCGGCCGCAGCGCGGCGACAGCGACCTCTCCCCGCATGCGGCGAAGGGCAAGTCGTTCCGCCTGCGCAGCGATTGAACCGACTTCGATTGATCCGCTTCGCCGCTCATTCCCCCCAAACGGGAAATCCAGAAATCTTATTTTTTGCAGGCTCCGCTTTGGAGCCGACCCCGCGCGCACGCTTGGTCTAGTCAACTGCGGGGTCATGCCCTATCAATGGAAGGCGTTTTGAACGATGCGAATACAGCAGGCTCTGAATGCAGCAACGGCCCCAAGATCTAAGCGAAGCGCAGCTTGAGTATTATTCCAGCGTCAGCAGCAACATTGCCGACCGCTCGCTCATCGAGAATGTCTATGTGCCAAAGCGGACCGGAAAGGCCTTTCGCCTCGCAAAACATGCAGTCGTCCGCATTACATGTTGCGACGGGCCCCAAGTCTGCGACTTCAACGCATTTGCCGACGACGACGCCTCCGAATATTTCTGGTCCGGCCGTACGCGAACCTTATACGGTTCGCATCTGAAGGTGGGCCAGCGGCTCTGGGGCACGGAGCCAAAGATGCGGCCGATGCTCACTTTCATCACGGATACCGTCAAGAAGTTGCCGCATCCCCACAATGCGACATCGCACGATCTTCTCTATTCGCGCTGCAGTGAGCGCCGCGTCGAACTGCGAACCGGCAGGCGCCACCAACCGAACTGCAACGATAATCTCAGGCAAGCGCTCAAGGAGATCGCGTTTTCAAATGAATTCGTCCATGATGCTTTCAATATCTTCATGACCACAGGCTGCGATGACCAGCACCGGCTGTTCTACGTCGACCCAGAAGCCTGCACCGGCGACCATGTCGAACTCTACGCCGAAATCGATCTCGTCTGCGCCGTTTCCTGTTGCCCCGGCGCGAGCAGCGGAAGCGAGCCAAACGGACTCCGGGTCGAGACGTTCTCTCAGCCCCGACGCCATACCTGGGAAGTCATCCGGTAATTAGCCGGCGCCTTGTCTCGATAACGGCCGTTCAATCCAGCGACATTGAGGATACACCCATGCGCGTTCTTTCGTCTTTCCTTGCCGGAACCCTGTTCGCTACCGCCGCCGCGGCGCAAACGCCGGAACAGTTCTACCAGGGCAAAACGATTGATGTTGTGATCGGATTTGGCGCCGGCGGCGGCAACGACGCTTATGGCCGGCTGCTTGCCAATCACATCGGCAGGCACATTCCAGGCAGGCCGAACGCCGTCGCGAAGAACATGCCGGGCGCGGGCAGCTTCCTTGCGGTCAACAATATCTACAACGTGGCCCCGAAGGACGGCACCACCATCGCGCTCGGCGCCCCCACGATGGCGCTCGACGAGCGAATCGGCAGTCAGGGCGTGCGGTTCAAGAGCGCCGGCCTGAACTGGGTCGGCCGTATCGATAGCCAGATCGACGTCCTGTTCATGGCCGCCAAGTCACCGGTCAAGACGATTAGCGACGCTCAAAAGATGGAGTCCACCCTTTCGTCGACAGGGGCCGGATCCGCTTCGTCGAACTATCCCACCGTGCTGAACAATGTCGTCGGCACCAAATTCAAGATTGTTCTAGGTTATCGAGGTTCCAACGACGCCATGCTCGCGATGGAGCGCGGCGAGGCGGATGGCCACTCGACCGCCTGGAACACCGTCAAGACCGCCAAGCCGGACTGGATTCGGACCAACGGCGTTACCATGCTCGTCCAATTTGCGCTCAACCGGCATCCGGAGCTTGGCAACGTGCCCACGGCGATCGAGCTTGCTCGCAACGACGAGGAACGACAAGTCCTGCGGGCCATTATGAGCGCCAGCGAAATCGGCACCGCCTTCTTTACGACGCCCGGCGTGCCGCCGGACCGCCTCGTCGCCCTCCGCCGCGCATTCGACGCGACAATGAAGGACCCCGCCTTCCTCGCGGATGCAGCGAAAATCAATTTCAGCGTGGGCCCCATGAGCGGCGAAGACGTCCAGGTGCTCGTTGCCGAGATGGAGAAGCTTCCCGCCACGCTCGTTGAAAAGATCGCCGCGGCCTTCGTGGCCCAGCGGACCAAATAACGACGAACGCCCCTTTCGGGCGGCTTTGGCGAAGTCGCCGCGAGGGCTAATATGCGCCTCGACTGAAGGCGCATACGCAGGTCCGTTTGCTGCGGCAGTATTTGGTCGCCTCGCCACGAGCAGAAACATGAATATCGTCACGGCAAGCGACAAGCAGATGGATGCGATAGGCCAGCCTCGCGCGCACGTCGGCCTCATCATCCCCTCGGTCAACACGTTCACCGAGCCGCAATTCAATCACTTCGCGCCGGCAGGCCTCGGCATCCATGTGGCGCGGGCGCGCGTCGCCGGCGAATGGAAACGGCCGCTGCCCGAAATGGCGGCTGAGATCGCGACCTCCGCCAGGCTTCTGTCCGACTGCCACCCCAATGTCATCGTGTTTCACTGCACCGATACGTCGATGACACAAGGGCCGAAAGGCGAGGGCAAGATTCTCGACATCGTGCGGGACGCGGCCGGCATCGAAGCGATGGCCACCAGCCAACTCGTGCTGAAAGCGCTGCGGTGCGTCGGAATGAAGAATGTCGTCTTGCTCACACCCTACAAGAGCAACACGAACATCATCGACTATCTCAACGCATCCGGCATCGGTGTCGTGCGCGATATAGCGATGGATCTCGCAGCCAGGAATTTCGGCCGGGTGACGCCGCAGCAATGGACCGAGCTTGCGAAGAAGCACGATGGCCCCGACAGCGACGGGACCTTCCTCAGTTGCACCAATACCACCCAGATCGAAGCGATCGCGGATATCGAGCGCCTGCTCGGCAAGCCGGTCGTCAACAGCAACCAGGCCGTCCTCTGGGGTTGCGTGAAAAAGCTTCAGAACAAACTCTCGCCGTTGCAGCCGATGCCTCGGCTTGGACGACTGATGCAGCATTTGAACTAGGGCGTGTCTTCACTAATTTTCGCAGATCGGAGGTCCGCTTTCGGGGGCAAACCGGACTCAATATGCTCAGTCCGAGCCTTTCAGATTATGACCCAAAGCGGATATCCGTTTGGGTGTCTATGGCAAATTGAAAGCCTCGAGGCTACGGCTTGCGCGGTTGCGGTTTGTTCGTTAACGGCCTCACCACTTCGCGGGCATAGCCGACGAACAGAGTCACCGCTGGCGCGGTTCTCTCATGCGCGGGCTTGTGGCAAAATGAACAGCGAAGCTCGGTTTTTTCGTACTGAGTCGCCTACCTACCTCGTGCGCTTGAGCATCATTCTATAAGTGCAGTTAAAACTCTTGAACGCCCCATCAAATATATCCTCGATGAAATTTCCCGTGAGGTGATCGAAGCCTACAGTGGCGCCAAACGTACCGTCTGCGGTTACCGTTCCGTGAATGTTTCGTGTATCGCGCTCAAACCTTGCTTGACCTACTACTCCCGTGTCACCGACGGTCAGCGTGATGACGGCCGGCTTGCAACGACCGCTCGTGACCGTCGCTACACCATTCCACTGGCCGTCATATGGACCCGCCCGGGCATTGCCAAACGGCGATAAGAGCAACAGAGAGGCGACTGACACGACGTATGGCAGGCGCTTCATTCGAACTCTCATCGATAAATCGCGAGACCAATCGGCCCTTTGGTCGATATCGTGATAAGTATACCCTGGTGGCAGAGGCGGATGAAAGGCGCGCGCTAACGTTGCCGATAACAGGCCTGCCATAGGTAGGTCCGGTTGATTGGCGTGTTGGTCATCTGCTGTGCGACTGTATTTCGGCCCCGCAGCTACTTTGATTTGATTTCCTCACGAATGCGGGCTTGCAATCGTTCCATGTAGTCTTGAAGCATCTGCGTTTGAATTGGTGCCACTGATGCAAGGTATGATCAAGAAGCTACCGCTACTTGCTCAGGATTTGCTGGATGATGTTATCCGTGAGATACTGCCGTCCTATCAAAAGCACTTCTCGGTCGAGTAGAACTTGTTAAGCTCCTGCATCTCCGCAAGAGAGAATGCTTTCGAAGGACGGAAAGCATCTCAAGGATAACATCATCCAGCTTTATTGCCTCTTTATCGAACTTGATGGACCATATCTTGGTGATTTCTGCAGAATCGGACGGATTCGCGGTTATGGCTTGGGAAATCAAGTTCGAAGTATGGTTGCTGTGTCGATAAAGAGCTTTTCGCAGTCCCGGACACATCAAAGTAGTATCTCAATTCGGTTTCGAAATTTCCAGTTGGGCGATATCCTGAGTATGTGGCCTGTACTACGTTCTGCTTGGGAAAGAGCCTTGTCCAAATTTGAAAGAATGCCAGTTGTCAGAACGCCGACGAGACCGATGATTGCTACGACAACCTCGCCTCGTTTGAACACCTTTGACTCTCCGGTTGCTGCGGACATTTAGACTCCTCCATGAATACCGTGATAATCCGTCGACCGGACGGCGTACGCCGAACGGACCGCGATTGAGGACATGGATGTAGATCATGGTCGTCTTCACAGCACTGGCCCAAGAGCTTCTGGACCGTTCGGCTATTGTAGACGAAATCTTGCTGCGGGCAAAATCGATGTCCTGAACACGCAGACCCAGCGCCCCAGCACCGAACATACCAAAGCGAAACATACGATGGCAGCTTCGGGTCAGAAGCGGGCACGACCGCGCTTCGTCCCATTGTCCGCTTGTGGCCCAAAGCTGCCAATCTAGGATGTCTGCTTTTCGGCCGCTCTTTTGGGGCGAAGCGGACATCAGGCAGAGGTTTCATAAGAATCCGTTCCGCGAATCCGCACGGCTCAGATTGATTTTCACATTGCCCCCAGCAACCGGCTACGGCAGCGTGATATTGGCGTCGCGCATGACCTTGGCCCACTTGGCGACTTCGGCTTTGATCCAGGCGCCGAATTGGTCCGGGGAATTCCCGATCGGGTCGAAACCGAGGGTCGCGAGTTTCTCCTTGACGTCCGCGAGCGCCAGCGCCTGCACGATCTCGCGGTGGAGCAGTTCGACCGCCGGCCGCGGCGCGCCGGCAGGCAAGAGAATCCCGACGAAGACATCGGCCTGTTGATCGTCCAGTCCGGACTCCACCATCGTCGGCACGTCGGGCAGCGTGGACGAGCGTTTAGGGCTCATCACCGCCAGCCCGCGCACCTTGCCGCCCAGGATGCTCGGCGCGGCGGTGGACAGCGCCGGGAAGCTGATCGGCGTGTGTCCGCCGATCGTGGAATTCATCGCCGGTCCGCCGCCGGTGAACGGCACGTGGATGATGTCGACGCCGTAGGCGGCCTTGAACAATTCGCCGGCGAGATGGGCCGGCGTCCCGGTGCCGGCGGACGAGTAGCTGAACTTGCCCGGATTGGCCTTGAGCAGCGCAATCAGCTCCTTGGCAGTGCCGGCCCCCAGCGAAGCATGCGCAACCACCACCGTCGGCGTGGCGCACATCAGCGTCACCGGCGCGAAGTCCTTGACCGGATCGAACGGCGTCTTCGGATTGAGCGTCGGGTTGATCACGAAGCTCGGCGCCACCGAGAGGACGGTGTAGCCGTCGGGCGCTGCCCGCATGGCCTGTGCCATGCCAATATTGCCGCCGGCGCCGACGATGTTCTCGACATAGAATTGCTGCTTGAGGCTTTCCGACAGTTTCTGCGCGATCAGTCGCGTCGAGGTGTCGTTGGCGCCGCCGGCCCCGACCGGAACCACCACACGCACGGAGCGGCTGGGATAGGCCTGCGCCCTCGCCGCGCCGGCGAACCGCGTGGACAGGGCTGCCCCGGCAGCGGCTTGCAGGAACTGGCGGCGGACAAGCGGCATGGTCATTCCTTCGATTGAATTTGAGCCGAACTCGTCAAGAATGCGCTCAAAACTCTTGCGCACCTTGGCTTCGGTCTCCGCGATAAAGGCGTCGAGCGTGGCGAAGTCGGGGACGTCGGCCGCGCGCGCCAAGAGCCCGCAAATCCCCGGCGCCGCGGTCTTGGGGTCGAAATCGCCCGGCAGGCACAGCCGCAGGATCTGGGTGAGGTTGTGATAGAGCCGCGCCGCCGGGCGCAGCACCTCGGCGTGCTCGGTGGCGAGCAGGCCGAGCCGCCAGGCCTTGTCCAGCACGCGGACGGTCGAGGTGTCGAGGATTTCCGGCGTGGTCGCGCCGTGGACGAGCTGCAAATACTGCGCGATGAACTCGATGTCGATCAGCCCGCCGGCAACATATTTGAGATTCCAGCGATCCTGCTCGCCCTTCTCGCGGGCGATCGCCTGGCGCATCTCGGCGACGTCGCCGGCGATCAGCTCGGCATTGCGCGGGGTGCCCAGCACGGAGCGGATCGCCGCTTCGATCCGGGCGCGGAAGGCGGGTGACGCAGACACCACCCGGGCGCGCGTCAGCGCCATGTGCTCCCAGGTCCAGGCTTCGGTCTCCTGGTAGCTCGCAAAGCTGTCGATCCGCGTGGCGAGCGGGCCGGAGCGGCCGGACGGCCGCAACCGCATGTCGACCTGATAGAGGACACCGTAATTGGTCTGCGCGGTGAGCGCGCTGATCAGCCGTTGCACCAGACGGGTGAAATACTGTGCGCCATACAGAGGACGCGTGCCGTCCGATTCCGGGTGCTCGGAATCGAAATCATAGATCACGATCAGGTCGAGATCGGAGGTAGCCGTCATCTCGCGGCCGCCGAGCTTGCCCAGCGCCAGGATCGCGATCTCCTGGCCCACTATGCGTCCGTGCAGCTTGGTGAACTCGTCTTCGATCGCGCGATGCAGCGAGCGGATCATCATGTCGGCAAGCCGCGCAAACGCCTCGCCGGCCTGCTCCGCCGACACAGTGCCGGAGAGAATCCGCGTGCCGATCAGGAACATCTGCTCCTGCGCGAAGATGCGGATGCGGTCGAGGAAATCCTCGTAACTGCCTGCTTGCCGCAACGAACGATCGAGCACGGGCGCGAGCTCGTCCTCCTCCGGCAGCGCGCCGAAGAAGCTCGGGTCGATCACCGCATCCATGATGTCCGGAAATTGCGCGAGGCTGTCGGCCAGCCGCGGGGCGGTGCCGAGCACCATCGCAATCAGTGCGATCAGGTCGGGATTCTGCCGCAGCAGCGAAAACAAACGGCCGGCGCCATGCAGCCCCGCAAGGAACCGGTCGAAGGCGAGCAGCGCTGCGTCGGGACTCGCGGACCGGGCGAAATGGGTCAGCAGCAGCGGCACCAGCTCGGCGAGCTGTGTGCGGGCATGCTCGCCGCGTAACGGCCGGTAGCCGCCCGAGAGCCATTGCCGGACCCGCGTCGAGACTTCGAGCGGGTGCTTGAAGCCCATGGCGGTGAGGTTGTCGAGGGTTTCGCGATCGTCGGCGTCGCGCGGGAACGACAGGGCGCGGGCGCGCGCCTCGGCTGCCGGCGCGCTCTCGAACAGGGTCGCATACTGCCGCTGCACGTTGCGCAGGTGGCCGAGCAGCGCGTCGGCAAAGCTGTCGCGATCGGCAAATCCGAAGAAGCGGGCGAAGCGTTCGAGCGCCTCGCGATCCCCCGGCAGCGTATGCGTCTGCTCGTCCGCGACCATTTGCAGCCGGTGCTCCAGCATCCGCAGGAACCGGTAGGCGGCGCCAAGCTGGTCACGTGCCGCGCCGCTGATCCATTCGCGCTCGGCGAGCACGTCAAGCATCGCCAGCGTCTCGCGGCCGCGCAGCTCCGGATGGCGGCCGCCGGCAATAAGCTGCTGGGTCTGCACGAAGAACTCGATCTCGCGGATGCCGCCGCGCCCGAGCTTGACGTTGTGGCCCTCCACCGCGATCTCGCCATGGCCGCGATAGGCGTGGATCTGGCGTTTCATGTTGTGGATGTCGCCGACGGCGGCGAAGTCGAGATATTTGCGCCAGATGAACGGCGACAGACCTTGCAGGAGCTTTTCGCCGGCCGCGATGTCCCCGGCGCAGGCGCGCGCCTTGATCATGGCGGCGCGCTCCCAGTTGCGCCCGATGCTTTCGTAGTAGTCGAGCGCCGCCGCGGTTGACACCGCGATCTGCGTCGAGCCCGGGTCCGGGCGCAGCCGCAGGTCGGTGCGGAACACGTAGCCGTCGGCAGTGCGTTGCTGCAGCAGCTTCACCAGACCGCGCGTGATCCGCACATAGAATGGTGCCGGCTCGGTGCCGACGACGAACGCCGGTGCATTGGCATCGTAGAAGACGATGAGATCGATATCGCTGGAATAGTTGAGCTCGCCCGCTCCCATCTTACCCATCGCCAGCACGATGTAGCCGCTTCCCGCCTCCGGCTCCGAGGCCCGCCTTGGGCGAAGCTTGCCTTCCCGCACCGCCTGATCGAGGAGGTGCCGCACCGCGGCCCGGACGGCGGCGTCGGCGAGCTCGGTGAGTGCCGCGGTGACACGCATCACCGGCCAGACACCGCCGACATCGGCGAGCGCGATCAGGAACGAGGCCTCCGCCTTCATGCGGCGCAGCAGCCGCATCACCTCGGTTTCGTCGCGCGTTGCCGCGATTGCCGCCACCGCGTCGGCGAGGATGGCATCGAGGCGCGCATCGGGATCGGAGCCGAGCAGCCCGGCGAGCCGCGACGGATCGGCGAACGTCAGGTCCCGGAGATGCGGCGAACCGTCGGCGAGTCCGAGAACGAGCGCGCGTGCCTGTGGATGCGCGGCGAACAGACGCCGCAACGTCACGCCCGCCGGATGACCCTCAAGCTCGCCGAGCCAGCCGTCGAGGCGTCTCTGTGCGGCCTCGGGCGCGGAAAGCTGCGGCGCCGTCGCAATACGGCGCGCGAGCATGCGCTCGCTGGTCTCGTCCGCTGTCGTTGCAAATGCCGCCATCCGAAGTCCGCGTTCCGCGGCGCACACGCGCGGAATCCCTGTCGACCGTCTTACGACTTAGAGCATGATCCCGAAAAGTGGAGACCGGTTTTCGGAAAGATCATGGTCAAACCCAAACGAGACCATGATCCGGTCCAATCGGATCATGGTCTAGGTCGTGTACTCATAGACCGGCTTGCTTGATCAAGCACGCTCAACTTGCGCTGTTCCTCCGATAGCGGCGAGCAAGCGGACATGGCCGTAGGTCCGGGTAGGGCCAATAGGCGACATTGCGAGATTCGCCCAGCATGCTTTTGTTTGCGCGAGGCGTGGAAACGAGAGAGCCCGAGCCGGTCGCCGCTCTTTTCAAGGAATACTACGAAGGCACATGGCATCTCGAACCCGACATGTCGCAATTTCGAGGCCTTCTAGGCAAGGCACCACAAGACAACCCCTTCCTGATAAGCCAAACGTTGGTTCACGATGCAAACGGATGGTACGTCGCTTCCATCCTGCATTCCATGCATAGGAGAACTCCGATGAACAACCAGGATGAACGTCGGCGCCGCCATCTGATAAATCGCCGCGCGTTCGTGGGCATGGCGGCTGCCGGTGCGGCAAGTCCGCTTCTCGCG
This sequence comes from uncultured Alphaproteobacteria bacterium, assembly GCA_963720385.1. GTDB lineage: Bacteria > Pseudomonadota > Alphaproteobacteria > Rhizobiales > Xanthobacteraceae > VAZQ01. The sequence continues at coordinate 170,112 of CAVRFL010000012.1, forward strand.
CGTGCCGCCGCTGCGCAGCCCGCACCAAGGGTCCGAAATGTCGTGCTCGTGCATGGACTGTTTGCCGACGGGTCGTGCTGGTCCGAGGTCATCGCGCGGCTCCAGCCAAAGGGGATTAACGTCACCGCCGTGCAGAACCCGCTGACTTCGCTAAAAGACGCCGTCGAAGCGACGCAACGCGTCCTTGCCATGCAGGACGGTCCGATTGTGCTTGTCGCGCACTCCTTCGGCGGCATGATCGTCACCGAAGCCGGGGTGGACCCGAAGGTTTCGGCCCTCGTCTACGTCGCAGCGCGTGCGCCCGATGCGGGCGAGGATTACACTGCGCTCGCCAAGCAGTTTCCGACACCGCCCGCCTCTGCCGGCATCGTCTGGTCCGGCGATGAAGGGCGGCTGGGCGAGGAAGCCTTCCTGCGCGACTTCGCCGGCGACTTACCCGCAGACAAGGCCCGTGTCCTCTACGCGGTCCAGGCGCCCTTCAAACGTGCGTTGCTCGCCGACAAAACAACCCACGCCGCGTGGCGATCGAAGCCGAGCTGGTATGTCGTGTCGGCGGACGACCGCACCATCAATCCGGATATCGAGCGATTTATGGCTAAGCGCATGGGCGCAAAGACGATCGAGGTAAAGGCGAGCCATCTTTCGCTGATATCTCAGCCCGACATGATCACGAACGTGATCCTTGAAGCGGTGGGACAAACGTAGGCAATGGCTCTGCCAAATCGGTAACGAGATATCATCCCGAGGTTCATGCTGGTGGTGCCGGAACCGGCTCGCGCGACACCGGCGGACCGGCGGCAGAGACGGAGGCGCCGCGTGGCAGCACAAGGACAGACCGCAGACCCGGTTGATTGTCCTCCAGCCGCAATTCGCCGCCGTGCAGGTGGGCGACCGCATTGGCGAGGCTCAGGCCCAGTCCCGAGCCCGGCTGGGAACGGCTCCGTTCCAGCCGCACGAAGCGCTCGACCGCGCGCGTGCGCTCGCCCTCGGGAATGCCCGGCCCGGTATCGGCCACGCTCAGCAGGATGCGGTCGCCCTCGCCCGCTGCCTTGACCACGATCTCGGGCTGCACGCCGTTGGCCAGCGGCGACTGGTCGGGCGCCAGGGTCGTGTTCTCCGGCGCCGCATATTTAATGGCGTTGTCGACCAGATTGGCGAGCGCCTGGCTGACCAATTCGCGGTTGCCGCGCATCGGCGCCGCATCGGGCGCTTCGACCCGCAGCGTGAGACCCTTGTGGTCGGCGAGCGGCTCGTAGAGCTCGCCGATCCCATGCGCGATCTCGGCGGCATCGAATTCGGTCATGCCGTCACGCCCCTGGCCGGACTCCGCGCGCGCGATCATCAAGAGCGCGTTGAAGGTGCGGATCAGCGCATCGGACTCCTCGATCGTCCGTTCCAGCGCGGCCCGGTACTGCAACTCGTCCTCCGCCGTGCGCAGCGCCTCCTCGGCGCGATTGCGCAGCCGCGTGAGCGGCGTCTTGAGGTCGTGCGCGATGTTGTCGGTAACCTCCTTGAGGCCGTGCATGAGCGCCTCGATCCGCTCGAGCATGACGTTGAGATTGCCGGCCAGCCGATCGAGCTCGTCATTGCTGCCCGCGATCGGCAGCCGCCCCGAAAGGTCGCCGCTCATGATTCGTTGCGTGGTGCCCGTCATCGCATCGACGCGCTTGAGCACGCGGCGCGTGACGAAGAATCCGCCGGCGATGCCGAGCACGACCACGATCGCGATCGACCAGCGGCCGGCGCTGATGATGATGTCGTGCAGCCGCTCGCGCTCCTCGAGGTCACGACCGACCAGCAGGCGGAATCCGCCCGGGAGCTGCAGCACGCGCACCAGCGCCTGGTGCTCCGCCGCGCCGTCATGGTCGTCGATGCGGCGATAGGCGGTCTCGGTCCAGCCCGACTTGTCGAGGATGCCGGTGGTCAGCGAGCCGATATTGCCGGTCACGCCCTCGCCCGCCGCGGTGGTGAGGAGATAGAGGCTCGATCCCGGCCGGCTGCCGCGGTCGTCGATCGCAAAGATCAGCCGCCGGATGCCGCCCTGCTGGTAGAGATCGGACAGGCCTGAGATCTCGGCATCGACCGTCGCGACGATCTGCTGGGTCACCAGACGGCGCGTGTTCCAGGCGAAATAGGCCAGCAGGAAGGCCGCAAACAGCGCGAACACCGTCAAGTAGACCAGCGTCAACTTGAAGGTGGTCGTTCGGAAGAGCTTACCGAGCGCCGTCATGCGTCACCCTGCGCCACGGCGACAACATGCCAGAAATTTGCGCGTGCGTCCGGGGCCAGTGCCCGCTTCCGAAGTTCGTGATACATCGCGGCACCCCCTGACACGAACTTCGGAAGCAAAGGGCACTGGCAAGTTTACTATTCTTGTGCCGCTTTCGATTTGAAGTTCCTAGTCGAATTTGCAGCAACTGCCATAGGAACTTCAAATCGGCGGCACTAGGTCACCTGCCGTCCCGCATCATATAGCCCGCGCCGCGCACCGTGTGCAGCAATTGCTGCGAGAAACCCTTGTCGATCTTCGAGCGCAGCCGCGAGATATGCACGTCGATGACGTTGGTCTGCGGGTCGAAGTGGTAGTCCCACACGTTCTCGAGCAGCATGGTGCGCGTCACCACCTGGCCGGCGTGTTTCATCAGGTATTCGAGCAGGCGGAATTCACGCGGCTGCAGGACGATCTCTTCACTCGCGCGCTTGACCTGATGCGACAGGCGGTCGAGCTCGAGGTCCGCCACGCGGTAGACCATCTCCTCGCGGCCGCCGCGGCGGCGCGCCAGCACCTCGATGCGCGCGAGCAGTTCGGAAAACGAATACGGCTTGGGCAGGTAATCGTCGCCGCCGGCGCGCAGGCCCTTGACCCGGTCGTCGACCTGCGCGAGCGCCGAGAGGATCAGTGCCGGCGTGTCGTTGCCCTTGCTGCGCAGCGTGCCGATGACGGTCAAGCCGTCGAGTTTCGGCAGCATGCGGTCGACGATGAGGACGTCGTATTGCCCGTCGAGGGCATGCGCGAGGCCCTCCTCGCCGTCAGTCGCAAGCTCGGCGACATGGCCGACCTCGCGGAAGGCCTTGACCAGGTAATCGGCCGCGTCGCGGTCGTCTTCGATGATCAGGAGGCGCATGGCGACGTCGCTATCGTGGTCCTTCTGGTGCGCCCTCGGCGAGGGAACGGTTTGCGTTGCAACTGTCATGGCGACCGTATCCAAAAAGCGCCCCGTTGCAAGTTCCTGCATCCGACCAATGCATGTGGCCGCATGGCATGCGCGAGGGGCGGCGGGACGAACCCGCCGCCCCTCGACCAATTCCGGCCCGGTGGGGGCGACGGAAACCTGACCGGACTTGGCAAGAGCTGGGGACGGGCAAAGTACGCGCCCGTCCCCCTGGTTCGCGCCACCGGCGGGGGCGACGGATGCCGGCGGAACGCCCCATTCGATTTAGGCGCGGCCGAGACGCACGGCGACGTACCTGATGTTGTCGCCGCTCTTCACCCGCACCAAAACGTTACGCGCGCCGCCTTTCTGCGCATCGGCGAACATGTCGCGGACTTCCGCCGGCGAGGTGACCGGCTTGTTGGCAATCGTCAGGATCACGTCGCCGGTCCGGAAACCGTGCTCGGCCGCGACGCTGCCCTGCTCGACATTGGTAATGACGACACCTTCTTTACCGCTACCAGCGACATCCGCCGCGGGCGCCAGCGTCAGGCCGAGACGCGGGACTTCGGTCCCCCGGCTGGGCTCCGACTTCTCGGGCGTGGCGCGGGCTTCACGCTGGTTCGGCAGCTCGCCGAGCGTGAGCGTGATGGCCTGCTCCGTGCCGTTGCGCAGTACCGTCAGCTTCACGCTGGTGTTCGGCGGCATGGAGCCGATGGTGCGGGCAAGCTCGCGGGCATCGCGAACCGGATTGCCGTTGACTTGCGTGATGATGTCGCCGGCACGAATGCCTGCTGTCACCGCCGGGCTGCCGGCTTGCGGCTCGGCGACCAGCGCACCCTGCGTGGACTTCAAGTTCAGGCTTTCGGCGATCTCGGCGGTGACCGGCTGGATCTGCACGCCGATCCATCCGCGCGTCACCGTGCCGCGGTCGCGCAGCTGGGCGACGACGGAGCGGACCGTATTCGCCGGAATGGCGAAGGCGATGCCGACATTGCCGCCGGACGGCGAGAAGATTGCGGTGTTCACGCCGATGACCTGGCCGTTGACGTCGAAGGTCGGACCACCGGAATTGCCGCGGTTGACCGGCGCGTCGATCTGGATGAAGTCGTCGTAGGGACCAGCACCGATGTCGCGGCCGTTCGCCGAGACGATGCCGGCCGTCACCGTGCCGCCGAGGCCGAACGGATTGCCGACCGCCAGCACCCAGTCGCCGATGCGCGGCGCCGTTTCGGCGAGCGTGACGAACGGGAAATCGCTGCGGTCATCGACCTTGATGAGCGCGAGGTCGGTGCGCGGATCGGTGCCGATCACGCGCGCGGTGTAGGTCCTGCCGTCGTCGGCGGTGACCTGGACGTTGTTCGCCCGGTCGACGACATGGTTGTTGGTCACGGCATAGCCGTCGGCGGAGATGAAGAAGCCGGAACCCTGACCGGTGACATTGCGCCCGCCGGGGGGCGTGGGAACGGCCCGGCCGCCGGGAGGAGTGGGAACGGCGCGCTGGCTGTCCTGCCCGAACTCGTCGCCCTCAGGCACGCCCCAGCGGCGGAAGAAACGATCCATCGGCGAGCCCTGCTGGAACGGCGAACTCTGCATGCTCACGCGCGGACCGGCATCGACCCGCACCCGAACCGAAATCACCGCGGGCTTCACGCGCTCCACGATGTCGGCGAAGCCGACCGGGCGCTGCGCGGTCTGGGCCTGCTGCGACAGATTCTGTGCCTGGGCAGTCGGGGGGAAATTCGAGCGCACCGAGAGATCGGGCGCAAAGAAAACCGCGGTCGCGCCAAGCCCGGCGACAGCGGTTGCGAGAAGGGCCAGGCGGCGGGCGGAAAGCACACCACGGGGTTTTGAATTCGGGCTGCCGTTGTCGGTCATAAACGCAGTCTCCATCTTGTTCGGATGCTCGTCCCGCCCGGGTCGAGCGCACTGTTGTGTCGTTCCGAACGCGAAGATGGGGGTCTGAGCCTTACAAGGTCCTGTCGGTGAGATTAAAACTTGGTAAGGTCGCGACTTTCTTGGTTGTCGCGGTACATCAACAACTTAGAGCGAATTATTCAGGGTTTCAGCGATCCTCTGGCTTGATCAGCGCCGCCAGCCGCCGCTCCTCGTCCGCCGTGAGCGCGCCGCCCTGGGGCCGCGCCGGATCGGCGGCGCCGGTCCGGCGGCGCCGGGCCATCAAAAACAGCACGAGGCCGCCGCCGATCAGCAGCCCCGGCGGCGCGAGCCAGAGCAGCGCGGTGCGCCAGTGCAATCGCGGGCGCAGCAACACGAACTCGCCGTAGCGCTGGACCAGGAAGTCGAGCACCTGCTGGTTGCTGTCGCCGGCCTGCAGGCGCTCACGGACCAGAATGCGAAGATCGCGCGCGAGCGGGGCATCGAAATCGTCGATCGACTGGTTCTGGCACACCATGCAGCGCAACTGCTTCGACAGCTGGCGGGCACGCACCTCCTGCGCCGGATCGGCAAGGACTTCGTCCGGCTGCACCGCCATGGCGTGCGATACGGGAATGAAAAGCAGGAGGATGGCGAACAGCCGCAGCCAGCCCATTAGCCCTACTCCGCCGGCTGCATCGCAGGCTTGCCTCGCGCCGGCTTCGGCGCGCCGACGCGTAGCCGCCGGTCGGACAGCGACAGCGTTCCGCCGATCACCATGACAATGGTGCCGAGCCAGATCAGCAGCACCAGTGGCTTGTGATAGACGCGCACCGCAAGGGTCCCCCCCAGCGACAGATCGCCGAGCGATACGTAGAGCTGACTGAAGCCGCGCGCCATTAACGCCGCTTCGGTGCGGGTGGTTGCGCGCGCGGGGAAGGTCCGCCTCGAGGGCTCCATCACGCCGACGGTGTCGGCGCCGTAACGAACCGTGAAGCGCGCGACCTGGTCGCGGTAGTTCGGACCCTGCTGCGTGGTCATGCCGTCGAAATGGAGGTCATAGCCGCTGATCGAGACCGTCTGTCCCGGTTTCATCTCGGCGATCCGTTCGCCGCCGAACTGGGTCTCGCCGACCACGCCGAGCAGCGTGATGCCGAGTCCGAGATGCGCGAGCATCGTGCCCCAGGCCGAACGCGGCAGGCCGATGGCGCGCCAGAACGCCGTCTTGAGCGGTAGTTTGACCACGGCCGTGCGCTCCGCGAAATCGGTGAGCGCGCCGGCAATCACGAAGACTGCAATGCCGATCGCCAACGGCGCCAGCACCGGGCCGCCGCGCAGGATCGCAAACGTGCCCGCCATCACGACCAGCGCGGTGCCGGCGGCCGCCATCAGCCGTTGCGCCACGCCCGGAAGGTCGCCGCGCTTCCAGGCCAAGAGCGGCCCGAACGGCACCGCGAGCAGCAGCATGAGAAAGAGCGGGCCGAAGGTCGCGTTGAAGAACGGCGCGCCGACCGAGATCTTCTCGCCGGTCAGCGCTTCCAGCGCGAGCGGATAAAGCGTGCCGACGAACACCGTCATGCAGGCGGTGACCAGGAACAGGTTGTTGAGCACCAGCGCGCCTTCGCGCGACACCGGCGCGAACAGCCCGCCCTGCTTGAGCAGCGGCGCGCGCCAGGCGAACAGCGCGAGCGCGCCGCCGATGAACAGCACCAGCAAGGCGAGGATGAAAATTCCCCGCGTCGGATCGGTCGCGAACGCATGCACCGAGGTGAGCACGCCGGAGCGCACCAGGAAGGTGCCGATCAGCGACAGCGAAAACGCCAGGATGGCGAGCAGGATGGTCCAGATCTTCAGCGCGTTGCGCTTCTCCATCACCACCGCGGAATGCAGGAGCGCGGTCGCGATCAGCCACGGCATGAAGGAGGCGTTCTCGACCGGGTCCCAGAACCACCAGCCGCCCCAGCCCAGCGTGTAGTAGGCCCAATACGAGCCCATCGAAATGCCGAGCGTGAGGAAGATCCACGCCAGCAGCGTCCACGGCCGCACCCAGCGCGCCCAGGCGGCGTCGATGCGGCCTTCGATCAGCGCGGCGATCGCGAACGAGAACGAGATCGAGAGCCCGACATAGCCCACGTAAAGCAGCGGCGGATGGATCGCGAGGCCGGGATCCTGCAGCAGCGGATTGAGGTCGCGACCTTCCGCGGGCGCCGGCACCAGCCGCAGGAACGGGTTCGAGGTGGTGAGGATGAACAGGATGAAGGCGACCGCGATCCACGACTGCACCGCCAGCACATTGGCCTTGAGCGTGATCGGCAGGTTGCCGCCGAACAGCGCGACCAGGGCGCCGAACAGCGCCAGGATCAGCACCCACAAAAGCATCGAGCCTTCGTGGTTCCCCCACACGCCGCTGATCTTGTAAATCAGCGGCTTCAGCGAATGGGAGTTCTCGAACACGTTGACGACGGAGAAATCCGAGCCGACGTAACAGGCAGCGAGCGCCGTGAAGGAAATTCCAATGAAGACGAACTGCGCCACCGCGGTCGGCACGGCAGTGCCCATCAGCACCGGATCGTTGCGCTGCGCGCCGTAGAACGGCACGCAGCCTTGCACGAGGCCGAGCGCGAACGCGAGCACCAGCGCGTAATGGCCGAGTTCCGGAGTCATGGCAGGACCGTGCCGCGCTTACCCTCTCCCCTTGCGGGAGAGGGTGGCGCGCGTAGCGGGTGGACCGAACGCGCCGCAGCGCCATAGCATCTATTTTCCGGAGTCACTGCGTCGCCCCCTTCCCCGCCGTGCCTGCCTTCTTGCCGGCGTCGTCCTTCCAGTGTCCCTGCTGCTTGAGACGCTCGGCGACCTCGCGCGGCATATAATTCTCGTCGTGCTTGGCGAGCACGCTGTCGGCCTTGAAGGTGCCGGCCTGGTCGAACGCACCTTCGGTCACCACGCCCTGGCCTTCCCGGAACAGATCGGGCAGCAGGCCCTGATACGCGACCGGGATCGTGTGCCGGCCGTCGGTCACCGCAAAACGGACCTGCAGACCGTCGCCGCGGGCAACGCTGCCTTCTTTCACCAGGCCGCCGAGGCGGATGCGCGCGCCGGGCGCGATCTGCTTCTCGACCACGTCGGTCGGCGAATTGAAGAAGACGATCGAATCCTTGAGCGCCGTGAGCACCAGGCCGACCGCAAGCACCAGCACGGCGAGGGCCGAGCCGATCAGGACGAGGCGTCGTTGCTTGCGGGTCATTGCATTCTGCCGTCGCGTTTTGTTGTCGCGTTTGTTGGCCGCGCATTCCTTCCGGGTCGCGATCAGCCGTCGAGGCCGAGGCCTTTGACCAATTCGTCGATCCGCCGAAGCTTGTCAGGCTCGGCGGCGAGCGCACGGCGCGCCGCGCCGGCGGCCGCGAGCGCCTGCTCGCGCTCGCCCAGCACCATATAGGAGCGCACCAGCCGGAGCCATCCTTCGATGTCGGAACCGTCCTGGCCGAGACGCTCGACCAGCCGCTCGACCATGCCCTTGATCATGGCGATCCGCTGCTCCGGCGGCAGGTCGGAGGCGGCGGCGACCTGGTCCGCGTTCGGGCCGCCGGCGACGCGCATCAACTCGGCGCGGATGAATTCCGCCCATGGTGCATCCGCCGGCGCGCCGTCGAGCAATGCGCGCCAGGTCGCAACGGCGTCGTTCACGCGTCCGTCCTGCTCGGCCGCCAGACCGAGGAAGAAGCGCGCCTTGACGTGTTCGGGGTCGAGCGCGATCGCGGTCTTGAACTCCGCCAGCGCCTCCGCGGTCACGATGCCGTTCGCGGCCGCCGTCAGCGCCTCGCCGAGACCGGCGTGACGCTCGGCGCTCGCGCCGTTGAGCTCGAGTGCCTGGCGGCGCGCCTTCACCGCATCGTCGAAGCGGCCCATGCGCAGATAGATCGGCGCGACCACCTCCCAGCCGCGGCCCTCGTTCGGATTCTTTGCCAGATGCGCTTCGACCTGAGCCACCATCTGCGCGATCGTTTGCCCCTCCGCCGGTGCCCGCGACGCCAACGGCTGGCCGGGCAGCGACGGCGAGCCGACCGCGAGATAAAGCGCGATGGCGCCGGCCGGCAGCAGGCTGAGCGCGACAACGGCGACGGCCCGGCGCCGCCGCGTGAGCGCCGCGGCGGGCGCCGCTTGCGGGACCGCCGCCTCGGCGTCGGCCGCCGCGATCAGCCGGCGCGACACTTCGACTTGCGCCGCCGCGGCTTCGCTGTCGCCGATCAGGCCGGCGGCCTGGTCGCGCCGGATTTCTTCCAACTGGTCGCGATAGACGGCGACATCGCTGCCCGAACGCAGCGCCGTCGCGCGCCGCGAGAGCGGCCAGAGCACGGCGAAAATCGCCGCCGCCGTCATCAACGCGAGCACGAACCAGAGCGTCATGGCGTCATTTCATCGGGCCGAATGGGGCAATCCGGAGGCGGCGTTCCGCTACCGCAGGTCGTTGCCGCGGGTGTTACATCATGGCCGCCGCACCGCCGCAACCGGGTCCTAAGTCAGCGGCAGCACAGTCAACACGACCTTCACCCTAGGTCGGCGTGCGCTTGCTTCCACCGGTACCATGGAACAGATACGCTGGAGCGATGGCAAGCTTCGCCGATAACATTGCGTCCCGATTGGCTGACGTAGGGCTGGCCGGTGCGACCCTTGTAAGTTCGTCGCCAAGTGCCCAGTCGTTTGGAGATGGAGAGGCAGTATTCCGGCTCGATGGGCTGTTGCTTCGTTTCGTGCGGGATCGCAGACAGGCTTTTGTGGATATTGCCTCAAGTGCGGCCCCCACTGAGTTTCACCAGTACGATGACATTGAGATTGCTATGGGCTGGAAAACGATCGATCAAGTTCTGGCTAAACGCGTGCCAGAAGACCTTGGACTCGTGTTGGAACGACTGCGTACAAACTTGGATGTGCTAGGCAATGCGTTTTCGTCTGATCGAGAGCGGTTTACCAGGGCGCGTGTTGAGCGAGCCGCGCGCGAACGCGGACGAGCCTTCGCCGATCGCCTTCGAGGGAAAAAGTAAATCGATGCAAGACAGCATGAAGCCCGCATGAGCGTGAGCGAAATGCAGGGACACATTGACGGTCGCATCCCGGATGTCGCTACGCTCATCCAGGCTACGCGCTGTGGCGTGGGGGCTTATGGACCTTAAACGAATTCGAGAGCGAATCGATCCGAACGGGCCGCCAGCTTGGCGTGGAAGTGCCAGCTACGCTGCCTTTGCTGGACGCAGGGCTTTTAGGGTCCGTCAGCCGTAATAGACCGGTGCCGGCTCAACCACGACCACCGGCGCCGGCGCGCCGCGCACCACCCCGACCGACGCGCCGCCCATCCCGAGGTTGCGGGCGATCATGTAGCCGGGACGTCCTCCCGCCGTCACGTTGCACCACTCGCCGCCGCACCGGATCACCTCCACGACGCTGCCGGCCGGCACGGTCGCGATGACGCCGAAATTGGTGCCCGGTCCCTGGCGCAGGTTGGTATTCGTGGCAACTCGCGTCGGCTGAGCATTGGCGGTTTCGGCGGATACCGCCATCAGCGCGACAGCGCAAACAGCGCCGCGTGCAAGATTTCGGGTCAGTGCTGTCATCACGTCCTCCCTGATCCGTCGGCGTGACGGAGCGACGGTCAGCTTACTGCAACCCAGCGGCCGTCGGGAGCCCGGCATGCGGTCCCGCGTGCCGATTCCGGCCGGCCATTGATAAAGATCGTATGGGTGTAGCCGCGGCAGCGACGCCCGGAGTTCTCATAGTAAGGACCCGGAACGATATTGCCGTAATAGGCCGTGCGCTGGCTGCGCCAGCCGACCGCGACCCCGGGCGCGCCGTGTTCGAGCGCCTGCATCTCCGCCGCGTAGGCCATCTGCCGATCCTCTTCGTCGAGCGATGCGCCGATGGCGCTGCCAACCAGGCCGCCGGCGATGGCACCGACCGCCGCGCCCGCGATGCGATTGCCGGCGCCGCGGCCGCCGACGGCCGCGCCGAAAATCCCGCCCAGGAGCGCGCCGGTCATGGCGCCGGAATCCTGCTTGGGCGTCGGCGAATAGGGATCGCTGGCACAGGCCGCAACGGTGGCGACCGCGAGCACGACGGCAACCGGCCTGAATCGACGCATGAAGAACCCCCCGGATCGGATCGGCAAAAGCGGTGAACCTAGATGGGGAAAATGGGGCAAAACTCTGTTCCCGAATGGGATTTAGGACTCATGCTTAGCGGTCGGTTGGGGCCGGCTGGTCGGGTCCGGAGTAGCGCAACACCCAGAGGCCCCAGTTCTTGTCGGTCACGAAGATATTCCCGCGGGTATCGACCAGCACGTCTTCGGTCTGGTTGACCACCGAGTCGCGGGGGCGCACGCCGGCGTTGCTCGCCGGGTTCGCCGGAATGAACCAGCCGCTTTCCACCGGAAGATAGGGGTCGCGGATGTTGAACACCCGCAGCCCGGCATTGAAGTAAGTGAGGTAGATCAGGTTGCCGGGCTTCTCGACCTCGGGCAGATGGATTTCCTGGTTGACGTTGTGCGGGCCGAAGCGGCCGCCCTTCTCGCAGAAATTCTTGTAGGTCGCGCCCTTGGGCGGCACCGGCACCGGATAGAGCGAGATCAGCCGCGGCTGCGCCGGGTTGCGATTGTCGACCAGGCCGGCGAAATGCAGCGGTTCGTTGCAGCGCTCCTGCTGCGGCTCCGAGTTCACGTGCACGAGGTTGCGATCCCACAGCGGAAACGCCGTGTGCAGCGCCTGGCCGCCGCCGCCGAAGAACGGCGGCGTGAATTGCAGCGCGCCGACGAGCTTGGGCGACGCCGGATTGCTGATGTCGAGATTGACCAGCGACGGCGCGTAGGCAAGCGTCGCCAGCTTGCCGTCCGGGCCGATATTGGCGGGACCGTGAAACGCGCGCGGCGCCCGGTCCGGCCGCGGCTCGCCCTCGCGCTGGCCCGGCATCCACCAGCGGCCCGCTTCCTTCGGCTGCGCCGGATCGGCGAGGTCGAGGATCACCAGGATGCGGCCGTCGTAACCTTTGGCCGACGCCGAGAGATACGCATAGCGGCCGCCCGGATAGGAATTGCGGTGCGTCCCTTCCGAGCCGGATTTCCAGTGCGAGATCACCTTCGGATTGACCGGATCGCTGATGTCCCAGATCAGCACGCCCTCGTCATAGGGACTTTTCTCGTCGAGCCCCCAGCCGATCGCGGCCTTCTGCAACGCCGTCACCAGGAGATTGCCGTGCGACGTCACCTGGATGGTCCAGGTGTTGGGAGGCCCCGGGATGTGTTTCACGAACGTCGGATTTTTTGGATCGGTGACATCGACGATGGTCCAGCCGCGATGCCAGAGGTGACCGAGATACATGTACCAGCGGCCGTTCTCCGCCTTCTTCAGCGTCATCTTGAAGGCGCCGCGCCGATTCTCGAGCGCGCTGTAGCCGATCGGCGCCAGGTTGTTGGCTTCCCAGCCCGACGGGATCGGATCGGCGCGGGTGGGATCGGCAATTGCCAGCACCCCAGCGGAAAGGCCGGCGGCGAAGATGCAACCTCGCAGACGTCGGATTGACGAGCGCATGGGGCCTCCCGACTTGTGTGGTTTGCGGATGATAGCCCGGCCAATAGGGGAATCGCCAGTTTCAATGGATTTGATCGGATCCTTCAAACCTCTATCGTGACACTGAAAAATTGGACAGGAGATGGCAGCCACTACCGCGGAGATGCGCGCAACAAACGGCTGCGGAAACGAACCTCTTCGACGACCGTATAGCGGCCGAACATTTCGGTGCCGAATCTTTCGATCGCTGCTTGCAGTCGCTGCCCTTTCAGAACGCGTTGCCTCGAATCTATCCGAAGAAGCACGATGCCGGGCACCCGTCTTGCCTGGCGGAATATCAAATCCCCGAAATCTTTGTCTTCAGTCGGCAATAGACGTTGGTCACTGTCTGCACGTGCCAAGACATGCTCATCGCTGGCACGTGGCGCCACTTCGGACATGTACACGACGTCATGTCGTTCTAGGCGCAATTGATGAACAAGCTGCGCATCGACGCACTCGTCGACAAGCCAACGCACGCGGATTAGCCATAAACCAGCGCTTCGTCGGCCAAGTAGTCCGCAGCGAAGGTTTGGGCCGCACGAATATCGTCCAAGGTCAAACGCGGATGATCTGCAACGATCTGCTCTGGAGAATCACCCGCTCCCAGCTTGCGCAATATGATCTCGACCGGAATACGCGTACCTCGGACAACAGGTTTCCCGCCCATTACTTCAGGATTGATCTCAATTCGTTCATGCGGCATTGGACCTCCTGCGCCTGGCGGCGACTACACCTATTGCTAGCACACTTACGCCCCCGGCAGCACCAGTTCGGCGCGCAAGCCCGCCGATCGGGGCGGTGCCGAGCGTGAGCCGCCCGCCGTAGAGCGTCGCAAGCTCCATCACGATCGAAAGCCCCAGCCCGGAGCCGGGCTTGGTCTCGTCGAGCCGCCGGCCACGCCGCGCCACCTGCTCGCGCTGCGAGGGCGACAGTCCCGGTCCGTCGTCATCGACCACGATGCGTACGAACCGGCGCTCGCCGCTGGCGTCGGGCTGCTCGGGAAACGCCTCGATCGAAACCCGCGACTGCGCCCACTTGCAGGCATTGTCGACGAGGTTGCCGACCATTTCTTCAAGATCCTGCTGCTCGCCGCGGAATCGCGCCTCCTCCGGCGCATCGATCTCGATCGCGACGCCGCGGCCATGATGGATTTTCTCCATGGTGCGCGCGAGCGCTGTGACCACCGGCCGGACCTCGACAACAGTCCCGATGGTCGCGACGCGCGCCGCCAGCCGTGCGCGCTCGAGATGGCGCGCGACCTGGTCGCGCATGATCTCGGTCTGCTCGCGCACCTTCTCGGCGAGCGGGTCCGGCGCCATGCGAGGCAACCTCGTTCATCATGACCGAGATCGGCGTCTTCAGCGCATGCGCCAGATTGCCGACATGGGTGCGCGCGCGATTGACGATCTCGCGGTTGGCGTCGATCAGCGCGTTGGTCTCGCGCACCAGCGGCGCCACCTCGATCGGGAAGCCGCCTTCGAGCCGCTCGGACGCGCCCGAGCGGATCGCGGCAAGGCCTTCCGAAATGCGCTTGAGCGGCGCGAGCCCGTAGCGGACCTGGAAGGTCGTGGTCAAAAGCAGCACGATCGCGAGCACCGCGAAGGTGGCGACCAGCGCGCGGTCGAAGGTCGCGCATCTCCTCGTCGATCTCGGCGGCGTCGCCGGCGACCGTCACCACGAAGCGGCCCTCGTCGCCGAGATCGATGGTGCGCTCGACCACGCGCAGGCGCTGATCCTCGGGACCGTCGACATAGCCCTGGCGGGCGCCGCCCGGCGAGGTCGTGGCGACGCGATCGTCGAGATGGGCGAGCGCGGAATCCCACAGCGAGCGCGAGGAGCGCATCTCCGGCCGCGCGGTGTCGAGCCGCGTCACCTGCCAGTACCAGCCCGACAGCGGCAACTCGAACAGCGGCTCGCCGAGCGATTGCGGGAAGCGCTCGGCGGATTCGTCGGGCGTCGCGACGTCGGCGACCAGCGTGCGCAAATAGACTTGCAGCCGGCGGTCGAAGGCGCGCTCGACGGCGGAGCGGTAGACGCCGGACAGGACGATGCCGGCGAGGACGAGGATCACCACGATCCAGGTCGTCGCCGAGAAGAACAGGCGGAGCGCGAGCGAATTAGCGCGCATCGGGCGGGGAAAGCAGGTAGCCGAGGCCGCGCACGGTCTGGATCACGTCGATGCCGAGCTTCTTGCGGATGCGGCCGACGAACACTTCGATGGTGTTGGAATCGCGGTCGAAGTCCTGGTCGTAGAGGTGCTCGACCAGTTCGGTGCGCGACACCACCCGGCCGGTATGGTGCATCAGGTAGGACAACAGCCGGTATTCGTGCGACGTGAGCTTGACCGCGATTGCCTTCCACCGTCACGCGGCCGGTCCGGGTGTCGAGCCGCACCGGCCCGCAATTGAGCTCGCTCTTGGCGTGGCCGGCGGAGCGGCGCAGCAGCGCGCGGATGCGCGCCAGCACCTCCTCGAGATGGAATGGCTTGGCGACGTAGTCGTCGGCGCCGGCGTCAAAACCCTGCACCTTGTCGCTCCAGCGGTCGCGCGCGGTGAGGATCAGCACCGGCATGGCGCGGCCGCGCGCGCCGCCACGCTTCCAGCACCGAGATGCCGTCCATCTTGGGCAGGCCGATGTCGAGGATCACCGCGTCATAGGGCTCGCTCTCGCCGAGATAGTGCCCCTCCTCGCCGTCGAAGGCGCGGTCGACCACGTAGCCGGCGTCGGTCAGCGCCGTCGCCAGTTGCCGGTTGAGATCGGGATCGTCCTCGATGACGAGGAGCCGCACAGTCTTCTCCGCTGACGGACGTCTCGGCTAGCGGACGCTCACCACGGCGCCGTTTTTCGCGTCGATCAGTCACCTGGCGTACTTTGCCATCGCGCGGCAGCACTGTCAGCAGGTAGATCAGGCGTTCAGCCTCCTGGCAGAGCCGCGCCCGCACCAGTTCTCCGGGCGCCCGGGCGCGCACCGAGCGTCGCACCGCCGCCAGGGGGACCGCGCGGCGCTCCGTGATCGCGGTGCGCTGCTGGTCGCGCGTGAGGCAGCGCATGCGCGGCTCGGCCTCGGCCGGAACGACCGACAGCGGCCCGAGGGTCATGAGCGCGAGCGCGACCAGCGCGAGTTTCAGAACCACCATGGGGGCGGAACGGTAGCCCGCGGGCGCTGAACCGCGCATGAACGGCCGCAATTGGGGGTTGTGGCGAACGGCGCTCTGCGGACCAGCCGCCGCGGCCTTAAGCCGCTTTTTGCACCAATCCGGGCGCGCTCGCGGCCCAGGAACTGGCGCCGCTGCTGCGGGTTGACCATCCGCAACAGCCAAGCGAGGTCCGTCATGGCCCAATGCGAAACCTGCGGCAACGACTACGACAAGGCGTTCCAGGTGAAGATGAACGGAAGCATGCACACGTTCGACAGCTTCGAATGCGCGATCCATGCGCTGGCGCCGATCTGCGACCACTGCGGCTGCCGCGTGGTCGGGCACGGCGTCGAGAAGGACGAAGCGATCTATTGCTGCGTCCACTGCGCCGAGAACGAAGGGGTGAAAGAACTGCGCGATCGGGCATAGTTCGCGATTGCTTTCCGGCTCAATTGTTTGTGACGAACCCGGCAATGGCGTCGACCACGGCGTCCTCAACACCGAGGAAGCCGTGCGGCGTCAGCGCCTGGCACGGATCCTTGGAGATGGGCGGATCGCCCCCGGTAAACGGGATGCTCGACTTGACGGGCGCGCCGGTAAGGGCGGCGATCACCTTGCTGGCCGTCTTGGGCGGACTGCACCGGCAAGCGTCCGCCAGATGCGAGGCGACCAGCACGGGAACATTGACCGCCGAAAGTTGAGCGAAAAAAACCGTCCGGCCGCAGTAGCCCGGAACCACGGTCGTTTGCGTCGCGGTGAGCACGATGCCGTCCGGCCGGCGGAGATTGTCCCGGCTCGGCGGCATGATGCGCGGCAGGCGGGCGGCGATACTCACCGCCGACATCGTTCCCGAGCTGGTGCCGACGAGCCAGACCTTGCCACCCTTGTCGATACGGCCACGGACGTCGGCGATCACGTGGGCCATGTCCTGGGCATATTGGGACGAGAGCCGGACATTGCCGTCGATCGCCACCTGGTTGGGCGTATCGACGACGGCGACGAACAGGTTTTTCTGAACGAACTTGTCGCGCGAGCGGACCAGGAAGTTGCCGGCCAGCTTGCTGCCGATCGAGCCGTCGGGTTGAAGATTCAACAAGCCATTGCCGCCGGCGAACAGCATGACGGCCTTGGTCGGCGTGGTCATGGGTTTCGCCAATGCAAGATACTTGACCGTCACGCCCGGACGCACCTTGACCACGACCGGAGGCACCGGATGCGGAAAAAGGATCTCGGCGCGCAGCGGCGATGTGAATTTGCACGACAGGAGCAGCGCCAGCGCAACGGCAATCAGTCTTGCAAGCATGATTTTGACCTCCGCGACGGTGGTGGTCGGCAGAACGCCACTCGACGTTACACCATCGCAGGCTCGCGCACATCGCTCACGAGACGCTGCGGTCCGCGCCGTTCGATTGAATTGGGATGTTGACAGCCTGACGCAAAGCAGGCTCATCACGCCGCGATGGCGCGCGCGATTGCTCCCTTCATCTGGTTGTCCTTGTGCGCCCCGGCCGCCGCAATGGTGGGTGGGGCGCAGACCGCGCCAAAATTCGCGCATGCGGTGGTGATGCTGGCGGGCCAACGCGGCTTTTGCAGCGGCGTCGCGATTGCGCGCGATCTCGTGCTCACCGCCGCGCATTGCGTTCTGCCCGGCGCCGACTACAAGCTCGTCGTGTTTGAGACGAACGGCCAGCCGTCGCTCAAGCCGATCGCGACCAGCGCGCGTCACCCGCAATTCGAGGCCGAGGCGGCGCGTCGGCATCGCGCCACCGCCGATGTCGCCCTGCTCAAGTTTGCGGAAACCGTCTCGAGCGCGCCGGTCCCGCTCGGTCCGGCCGGCATCAAGGTTGCCGCCGGCGATCCGTTCCTGGTCGCGGGCTACGGCCTCGCGACGCCCGGCGATGGAAAGAGCGGCGGGACGGTGCGCACCGCGACGCTGGTCGCGACCGGCCAGCCCGGTACGCTGCAAATCCGCCTGATGGATCCCGCCAGCCGAAACGAGCGCGCCGGGCTCGGCGCCTGCGTCGGCAATTCCGGCGCGCCGGTGTTCACCAATTCCGATGGCGCGCTCGCCGTGATCGGCGTGGTGAGCTGGTCGACCGGCCCGCAGAATTCGGAGGGCTGCGGCGGGTTAACCGGCGTCACGCCTTTGACGCGCTATCGCGCCTGGATCGTCGAGCAGGCGAAGCGGATGGGATCGCCACTGGCTCCGTAACCATAACGCGCCTCGGCCTCGTTCCGCGCCCTCGCCGCACGGCGAGACGCTTTCGTTCGTGCATTAACGATTCCATCCCCGATCGGTACAGGTGCGTGCCGACGCGGCACACATCGGCTTGGTCCCGGGATTGCAACGGTTCGCGCAAGCGCCGCCGACGGCGGCTGCGCGTCGTTTTTGCAACCGTTGAGGAAACCGATGTCACGCCGATTTTCACAGTCCGCCTGGCTCGCCGCACTCGCCCTGCTGGCGTTAAGCACGATGAGCGCGCCCGCGTGGGCCGGGCCAGTGGAGCCAGTAGAGGGTGTCCACACCTTCAACTGCTACGGCCGCTACTTTGGCCAGAGGTCCTGCGTCGCCAGCTTCCGCCGCGGCGTCTTCCACCCGCATGTGATCAATGTGCCCGCGCTGCAATCGGCGGACGATATCGCCGCGGCCGAGGCGCGTGACCGCCGCTGGGTCGCGCGCTGCCGCCCACAGGTCCGGCAGGATCAATATGGCATGCCGCGTTACAACTACGCCGCGCCGGGCTGCGAATTCGGCCTTGTGGATTGATACGGACGCCCTGCACAAGCGTTCGGGACACTCGCTGCCTGCGCTGATCGCGCAGGCAGCACCGCGTTAATTCTCTCCCCATCACAGCGCCGGCGTTTCGACCAGGCGAACCCCGCTGTCGGGGTTTTGCGCGTGAAGCAAAGCCCCGGCGATCCATAGAATTCGACCCAATTCCACAGCGAAAAATCGAAGATTCCGCGATATCGCAAAGCCCAAAGGCATTGCCCGCGGAGGCGTCCATGAGTGTCGGCCTGTCGGCCGCCGTGCGCACGAACCTGATCGTGCTGCAGCAGCTCGCCAGCGAAATCGGTCGCGTGCAGACCCGGCTTGCGACCGGCAAACGGATCAACCGCCCGTCCGAGGGTCCGGCCGCCTATTTCACCGCGTCGGCGCTCAACGCCCGCGCCGCCGCGCTCAACGCCCTGCTCGACGGCATCGGCACGGGCAAGAAAGTGTTCGAGGCTGCCGATGCCGGCATCGTGGGTATCCAGTCACTGATCAAGAACGCGCGCAGCCTCGCTTACGAGGCGCTCAATTCCGCCAGCACGCTGGCCGAAGTCACCGGCGGCGTGAACGGACTGACCGGCGCGACCGCGATCTCCATGGACGACGGCGACACCATCACGGTGAGCGACGGCACCACGACCGCCACCTACACGCATGCCGGCGGCCAGGATGTGCAAGATGTCCTTGACGCGGTGAACAACACGCCGAATCTCAAGGTCGAGGCCCGCCTCACCTCCGACGGCCGCATTCAGCTCGAAGCCACCGGCGTCAACAGCGTCACGATCGGCGGCTCGGCCTCCGCCGGCGAACTGAGCGCGATCGGACTTGCCGCAGGCACGACGACGAGCTCGACCAACAGCCTGCGCCAGTCGCTGGCGCAGCAATTCGATTCGATCCGTAGCCAGATCGGTGAGCTCGCGGGCGACGCCGGATTCAACGGGCAGAACCTGCTCGCCGGCAGCGCCGTCTCGATCACGTTGAACGAGACCGGCAGCGCGGTCGCGACCGCCTCCGGTTCGCTCATCACCGCCGCGAGCCTCGGCATCGGCGCCGCGAGCGGCGTTGGCGGCAACTTCCAGTTCGACGGCGCCATCGAGGCCTCCATCGCCGATCTCGACACAGCATCCGCCTCGCTCCAGCAGATGGCGTCGAGCTACGGCGCGGCGCTGGCGGTGGTTTCGGTGCGCGACGATTTCACCAAATCGATGTCCAGCCTGCTGACGACCGGCGCCGAGGATCTCCTCGCCGCCGATCTAAACTACGAGAGCGTGATGCTGCTGGCGCTGACGACGCGCCGCGGTCTCGCCATGACGTCGCTCTCGCTCGCGGCCGAGGCCGACAAGAACGCGCTGCGGTTGTTGGGAACGAGCTTACGCTGAACATCAAACCGCCTGGGCGGACCATGCCGTTACCCCTGCCCGGGCCGGCCACCTGGACGCCTACGAATTCTTTGACCGACGCGCCGTTGTCGCCCCGGGGCGGCGCTGCTAGTCTCCGTAGAAGTACCGCATGACTTCCACGAGAGGGGCGACTTATGTGGCTATTGCTCACCTATTTGGCGCTGGCGCTGCTCGGCAACGCCATCATCTACTTCATCGGACTCGTCGTTGAGCAGGTGTGGCCGGTCGCGAGCCTGCCGCTCTACCTCTTCATGTTCTTCGTGGTGCTGGGGCTCGCGTGGTTCGGCGCCGTGAAGCTGACCGAGCCCAAGCGCGCCGCCCAAAGCTAGGTCGCGTCATCCAACTCGCGCGCCGGTATCGCCGTCGCGCGCCGATTGTATTTCAATCGCCAGCACGATCCACGGCGTGCGCCCATATGGGAGCACCACAGCTCCTCCCAATGTTCCCGCCGGGAGCGACTGGACACCGGGCATGGGGCTCATATCTATGACGAGCTCGCCCGCTCCGCCTTCGTCACGCGCGAATCCTTTCCGCATACGCAAATCCGATGTCCCCAATCATTTCAATCTCGAACCTGACCAAGACCTATGCCTCCGGGTTCCAGGCGCTCAAGCGCATCAATCTCGACATCGACCAGGGCGAGATCTTCGCGCTGCTCGGGCCGAACGGCGCCGGCAAGACCACGCTGATCAGCATCGTCTGCGGGATCGTGACGCCGTCGACCGGCACGGTCACGGTCGGCGGCCATGACATCCTCACCGATTATCGCGCGGCACGCTCGCTGATCGGGCTGGTGCCGCAGGAGCTTCACACCGACGCGTTCGAGTCGGTCTGGGCGACCGTCACCTTCAGCCGCGGCCTGTTCGGCCTGCCGGCCGATCCCGGCCACGTCGAAAAGGTGCTGCGGTCGCTCTCGCTGTGGGACCGCAAGGACTCCAAGATCATCACGCTGTCCGGCGGCATGAAGCGGCGGGTGCTGATCGCCAAGGCGCTCTCGCACGAGCCGCAGGTCTTGTTCCTCGACGAGCCGACCGCCGGCGTCGACGTCGAGCTGCGCAAGGACATGTGGAACGTCGTACGCGCGCTGCGCGCTTCCGGCGTCACCATCATCCTGACCACGCACTACATCGAGGAAGCTGAGGAGATGGCCGACCGCATCGGCGTCATCGACCATGGCGAGATCATCCTGGTCGAGCGCAAGGCCGAGCTGATGCGCAAGCTCGGCAAGAAAGAGCTCACGCTGCAATTGCACAAGGGACTCGACGCGATCCCGGCCGACCTCGTCCGCCATAACCTCACGCTCGCGTCCGACGGCAAGGAATTGATCTACACCTACGACACCCAGGGCGAGCGCACCGGCATCACCGCGCTGCTCGACGACCTCGCCCGCGCCAATATCCGGTTCCGCGACCTGCAGACGACGCAAAGCTCGCTCGAGGACATCTTCGTCGGCCTGGTGAGGAAGCCGCAATGAATGCTGGGAATTGTTTGCGACGGACAGCGCCACAGCGTCCCCTCCCCCGCTTGCGGGGGAGGGATAGGGAGGGGGCATGCAGGCACTGCACGAGCAAGCTCACCCTCTCCCCACCCCTCCCCCGTAAACGGGGGAGAGAGCCGACCGAACTTGTGGCGCGGGATTGCCACACAACGCCCAGGCACGGGGAACGGCCATGAACGTCCGCGCCATCCGCTCGATCTATGTGTTCGAAATGGCGCGCACCGGCCGCACGCTGTTCCAGAGCATCGTGTCGCCGGTCGTCTCGACGTCGCTCTATTTCATCGTGTTCGGCGCCGCCATCGGCACGCGCATCCAGGAGATCGAGGGCGTGAGCTACGGCGCGTTCATCGTGCCGGGGCTGATCATGCTGATGATCCTCACCCAGAGCACCGCCAACGCGTCGTTCGGCATCTATTTTCCGAAGTTCACCGGCACGATTTTCGAGCTCCTCTCCGCGCCGGTCTCGTTCATCGAGATCGTGATCGGCTATGTCGGCGCCGCCGCCACCAAGTCGATCGTCCTCGGGCTGATCATCCTGGCGACCGCGGGGATGTTCGTGCCGCTGCGGATCGACCATCCGGTGTTCATGCTCGTCTTCCTCGTACTCACCGCCGTCACCTTCAGCCTGCTCGGCTTCATCATCGGCATCTGGGCGGAGGGCTTCGAGCAGCTGCAGCTGATCCCGCTCTTGGTCATCACCCCGCTGACCTTCCTTGGCGGAACGTTCTATTCGATCGATGTGCTGCCGCCGCTCTGGCAGACCATCGCGCTGTTCAATCCGATCGTGTATCTCGTCTCCGGCTTCCGCTGGAGCTTCTACGGCATCGCCGACGTGAGCGTCGGCGTCAGCCTGGCAATGACATTCGCGTTCCTGACGTTGTGTCTCGTGACCGTGTGGTGGATCTTCAAGACCGGCTACCGACTCAAGAAATAGCCGGCATTGGGGACAAGGAATGACCGCGACAGGCGGCACACGTATCGCGCAATGCGGCTGCGGCGGCCTGACCGCGACCGTCAGCGGCGAGCCCGTCACCGTCTACGGCTGCAGTTGCGTGGCCTGCCAGCGCAAGAGCGGCAGCGCTTTTACCTATGCCGCGATGTTCCCCAGCGCCGCCGTGGCGATTGCCGGCGAGCGCAAGACCTGGCGCTACAATGGCGATTCCGGCCGCTGGATCGAGAATATCTTCTGCCCGACCTGCGGCATCGCCGTCGGCTTCCACTCCGAGGGCATGCCGGGGCTGACCGGTATCTCGGTCGGCTGCTTCGCCGATCCCGATTTTGCGCCGCCGCTGCGGCTTTATTGGGCCTCGCGCCGCCACCGCTGGCTCACGTTTCACCCCGGTTTGACGTTGCTCGACACCCAGGATGGGTGAGAGATCGGTGAACAATTGGTTTACCCTGGCAACCGGACTGCAACTCTGCGGTCTGCATACGCGTTATGGCTGTGATAGATGTGCCCACGTTGAACGACCCGGGAGCACGCCATGAAATCCATCCTCGCGCTTCTCCTTCTGGCTTCAGCCGGTATCGCAGCCGCCCAGGGCGTCCCCACCATCAACATCACCCCAACCTGCCAGGCCGCCGCCAAAGGCAGCGTCGGGATGCAGCAAGATTTCGACAGTTGCCGGAAGAGCGAGGAGGCCGCGCGCGACATCCTGGTCAAGGAATGGAACGGCTACCTGGCCGCCGACCGCGGCAGCTGCCACCGGCTGACGACGACCGGCACACCCGGCACCTATACCGAATTGCTGACCTGCCTCGAAATGAAGCGCGACGCGCGCAAGCTCCCCGACACGACGACGATCGGGCAAGGGCTCCGCAAATAGAGCGTCAACTCGGTTCGTAGCCCGCATGGAGCGAAGCGAAATGCGGGGCCGCCAGACCAATAGTGCCCGATTGTCACCGCCGCTTTGGCAATGCGGCGATCGTCGCCGACCCCGATCATGCGGACGCGCACGGACATCGCGGCGACGCGCTCGCCGAGCTCGGCCGCGGGCCGGAGGGTGAGCGGCGCGTTCACGCAAACGAAAAGGCCCGGCGCATGGCCGGGCCTTTCGACCACCGTGGCGACTTACGAACCCGCATGCAGGGGCGGACGTTCGCCATGCGTCAGGGCGGCGGCAATCTCGGGCCGTGTGAGATGCGTGCCGTCATCGCCTTCGATCAGGAGTGTGGTCCGGCCGCTATCGTTGACGTGCCGCGCCCAGCTCAAGGCCTGGTCGAGCGACGCAAATTCTTTGAACAGCATGCGATCCTTCTCCAGCGGAGAGATGGCATCCGCGCCGCGCGGACCGCTGTAAACTCGATAGGACATGGAACTTCACCTCCTTCCGTCGGCTCGTGCCGGCTTTCAGGGAGGTAACGTCTGCGTCGCGAAAAAGCTCCGCTGCCGGAACGGCCGCGCCCGCGATTCGAATGCGAGTTCAGGAAAGTTTACCTGCCGCCCGCTTTTCACTCCGCCGGCTCGGACGGCGGCATCTCCTTCGCCCCATGCAGTGGCCGCTCCTCCATCAGGATGACCGCGACCAGCGCGATCACCGAGAAGACGAGCGCGGCGACGAAGACCCGCTGGAACACGCTCGCGACGTCGACACCCGAGGCGCCGGCATTGGCCGCCAGCACCTCGACGCCGACGCCGCCCCGCTCCGGCGCGAAGCCGAGCCCCGCGAGCAGGATCGCGCCCATGATCGCGACCGCGAGCGCCGACGTGAGCGCGCGGAAGAAGTTCATCGCGCCGGTCGCCACGCCGACCTCGTGCCGCCACACCGCGTTCTGCACGCAGACGGTGGCGATCGGGAACACGGTGCCGACGCCATAGCCGACGACGCCGGTCGCGAGCACCGCCCAGATCACCGGCATGTCCGGCCACACGACCAGCGTTGCGACCGCCAGTGTCGCCAGCGTCATGCCGACATAGGGTGAGAGCTTGTAGCGGCTGAGATGCATCATCGCGCGGCCGGACGCCATCGAGCCCGGCGTCGTCATCACGATCACCGGAATGAGCGCGAGGCCGGCCTGCGTCGGCGTGAGCTTGTGCACGGTCTGGAAATAGAGCGGCATGTAGATCATGAAGCCGGTCATCACGCCCATGGAGAAACTGGTCGCCGCGGTGCCGAGCTTCATCACCGGATTGGCGAGCACATGCAGCGGCAGGAACGGCTCCGGCGCGCGCTTGAGCCACCAGCCGACCACGACGACGAGCAGGATCGAAGCGCCGATCAGCGCAAAGATCGTCGGCGAGAACCACGGCACCCGCGTGCCGCCGGTGGTGACCGCCAGCAGGAACAGCGTCGCCGCCGCCATCACCAACGCCGCGCCGAGGAAATCGAGCTTGTGTCTGCGGCCCGCCGCCGGCAGCCGCTTCATCGACTGGTTGAGCAGCGCCGCTGTGATGAGGCCGAGCGGCACGTTGAGCCAGAAGATCAGCGACCAGTGCCAGTTCTGCGCGATGATGCCGCCGAGCGCGGGACCGACGGTGCCGGCAGTGATCCAGGCGGTGCCCATATAGGCCTGATAGCGGCCGCGCTCGCGCGGCGTCACCATGTCCGCCACCGTGATCTGCACCATCGGCACGATGCCGCCGCCACCGATGCCCTGCAGCGTGCGCCCGGCGATCAGCGTCGCCATGTCGGGCGCCACCGCGCACAGCACGGAGCCGGCAACGAACAAGCCAAGCGCCGCCAGCATCATGCCGCGGCGGCCATGGATGTCGGCGAGCTTGCCGTAGAGCGGCGAGACGATGGTGGAGGCGAGCAGATAGGCGATGACGACCCAGGAGAGATTGTGGAAGTCGTTGAGGTCGCGCCCGATGGTCGGTAGCGCGCTCGCCACGATGGTCTGGTTCAGCGCCTGCAGGAAGCCGCCGAGCATCAGCCCGTAGAAGACGCGGCGGATCTCGGGATGGGTCAGGCGCGGCGGCTCCGCCGCCATCGATCCGGGATCGGCGGCAGCTTCGGCGCGCTTCTGCAGGGAACTCATCCGGCGCCTCAACGGCCGGCGGCTGCCGGCGCGGCAGACGGACGGGTGAATCGGAGCATGCGTCAGATGTGCGCCCGGGCGGGCGCAAACACAATGCTGCATTGCGGGACACTGCTATGCAGCGTCCGAGGTTTGCCAAGATGCTCAGCGATCTATCGGGACGACCGCCCTTCCCGTCAGGCTGCGAGCGCGCGCCGGCTTTCGCTGAGCTCCGAGAGCGACTGCGCTTGCGGGCGCGGCTGAATATCATCAGGCTTTGCGCCGGAAGCTTGTCAGCGGGCGTCGCACTGGAGGCGACCGGCGTGTTCGCACTCTGCGGCTGCATGTCGGTCCGCATGCTCCAGATGCTTTTGATCATCGCCCGGCTTGCCGACAGGGCCGAGGTGCTCACATTCTTGGTGTCGTGCCCGGCGGTCAGCAGTTTGCGGATCAGCAGGTCGCGCTCGACCGATGGCGGAAGATCGAACTTCACGGCCAGCCTCGGTCCGTCTTGCCGAACGACGCTTCCGGCGATGAAGCCGACCTCGGTGAGGAACACCGAAACCACATCGCCGGCATCGTAGGGCGCGGCGCCTTCGTCTTGCTCCACGCTAACGCCCGACAGCGAAATGTCGCTGATTTGAGCACGCGTGATCGGACGCCCGCGCGTCAGGATCCAGATCGGCAAATCGAGCTCGAACCGCTCTTCGCCACGGCGAACCGGCCCCTGCAGCGATGTCATGCAGACCATGAACAGCGTGAACACGTTGACCGCGGACCATGCGGCAACGATCGGCAGGACCTCGACCGTATCGACCACGCGCCACTCCGGAATCGTGTTGATGATCAGACCGAAAATCGTCAGGGCCATCAGGCTGGCGGACGTCCAGAAAATGCCCCGCGCATAGGTCGCCGCCTGCTGCCCGCCGCCTTTGGGCGTCACCTTGAACGGATGCCCGAATGGCTTGACGAGGGTTTGCAGAACGGTCGGCAGGACCTTGAAGCTGAGGAAGCTCCCGTACACCTGCGATGCCAATGGGAAATACTGTTTGGGCGCAAACAGCCGGACGCCGCCCGCCAGCGCGAGCAGCATCGGAATGAAGTAATAAATCAGGTCCGCCGGCGTCACGTCGTAGACCGGCGACAAGCCGGTCAGCAGGAACACGATCGGAACCATAAGGGCGAACGACGATCGCAGGCTGAGCGAGAGCCAGTGCGTCGGCAGGAACAGCAATCGCTGCATGATCGTCAGTCCACGACCGAACGGTCCGTTCGGGAGGTAGAGAAGTTGCATCGCGCCGCGAGCCCAGCGCTGCCTCTGCACGAAGAATGCATCGACGGTCTCGGGAGCGAGACCGAACGCCAGGCGTTCGCACAGGTAGCGCGTAACATACCCTTTGCGCAGCAAGGTCATGGTCAGAAGGATGTCTTCGGTGATCGACTCGGTCGGTAGGGCGTCGCCGATCGTTCGCAAGGCGGCGCGGCGCGTCACGGAATTGGACCCGCAACAGAACGCGGCGTCCCAGCCGTCGCGGCTCGGCATGATGGCGTCGAAGAACAACCGCTGCTCATCGGGCAGCGATTTCTGCGCCGCCAGACTCACCTGCAGCGGATCGTGGTTGTAGAAGGCGTGCGGCACCTGCACGATCCCCACTTTCGGGTCAAAAAAGAAGCCGATCGTGCGGATCAGGAAATTGCGCTGCGGCACAAAATCCGCGTCGAAGATGGCCACGAACTCCGCGTTCGTCTGCGTCAGCGCGTGATTGATGTTGCCGGCCTTGGCGTGCGCTTTGTCCGGCCGGTTGAGGTAGCCGGCGCCCTTCGACTCGCAGAACGCCTTGAGCCATGGGCGGCGACCGTCGTCGAGCACCCAGACGCTGACGTTGGGATAGTCGAGGCAAAGCGCGCCGGTGATCGTCTTTTCCAGCACCTCGATCGGTTCGTTGTAGGTCGGAATGTAGACGTCGACCGACGGCAGCTCGTCGACGCGCATGGCGCGAAGGCGCGCCTCATGACGGTCGGCCTCGGCGCGGTGATCGGTGCGGCGCAAAAAGCACAGATAGAGTATGAACTGGTCGACGAACGCGAACAACTCGACCGCGAAGCACAGCCATATCCACGTGATCTCAAGCATCGACCCTTCGGCCGGAAGCACCGAGCTGAACAAACGCCAATGGAGGTACCAGGCCGCGACCGGCCAGACTGCGACGAACACCAGAAGCCGCGCCCAGGGGCGCGCCATCGGCAACAACGAGCCAAAAAGGTAGATCGCACCGAGCACGAAGATCGTCGGCGCGAACAATTGCAGCCATGTCAGCGAATCGGCGTGCAACTCAGTTGCTCGCCACGCGATCAGTCGCCGACCGGGGCATGAACCAATCTGCAAGCTGTCGCAGTTGCCTGCCGATGCCATCGAAGAAGGCAAAGGTGGCGCGTTTGAATCTCACTTCGGCGAGCCGTCCGATGTTGCAGTAATTGCTGAGGTCGGCCTGCGGGCTGTCATCCGGCAAGGCGACCTCGACCGTGATGCTGCTCGGCAGCAGCCTGGGAACCTGGGCCGCCAGCAGCCGATCGTCGGCGCGCGCCGCCGAGCCGCGAACCTGGCGCACGCGACCTTCCGCCCATTCGGAGCTTCCGAGCAGCCGCACGAAAGCCGGCGCACCGACCGTGATCCGTTCGAATTCCCGCTCCGGCAATTCGACCGCCACGAACCGACGGCTGCAGGACGCCAGATCGAACACGGTCTGGCCTTCGGAAACCGTCGAGCCGGGACTGGCCGCCACCGACCACACCACGTGGTTGGCCGGCAGCGCGACCTCGAAGTGGCTGAGCCGATCGATGCGCTCGCGCTCTTCCGTCATTTCCGCGGCGATTTGCGAGGCCTGCAGGGTCTCCTCCAGCATTTTGGTCTCGAGCTCCTGCCGCCGCAGGAACAGGCGATCCTGCTGCTGCTGCGAATAGGGCGCGTCGTTGGCGCCGTCGCGCAGCGACACACCCTTTTGCGCCGCCCCCAATTCCGTCTGCAGGCGCAGCAACCGTTCGCTCGCCATCGCGCAGCGCGTCGAGGTGGCTTCGAGCGAGGCGAGCGCCTCGGCGCTGCGGATTTGCGAAGCTGTGCCGGACTTGACGAGCTGCTCCATCCGCGAGCCCACCTCCCGGCGCTGATGAACTTCCGCCAGGCAGCCGGACTCTTCGGCCTTGGCTTCGTCGCGTTCATAGCCGAGCCGTGCGATTACGCCGTCACGGTAGATTTGCGCGCGCGCCGCGAATTCTTTGTCCGCCGCCGCGATCTGCGCCAATTGATCGCGTGCAAGCTCCGCCCGCTCCCTGGCGACGGCATATTGCCTGGTCAGCTGGAGCAGGTGCCGGTTGTCGCGCGACAGCGTTTCGATCAGCGGCACCGCGGCGGCTTGCCCGATATACGTCCCTTTGCGCTGCAGGTCGCGGGTGAGCTGCCCCGCAATCGGCGCCGCCACCCGCACGAGCTCTGAATTGACGAACGCCGAGCTCGCGATCCGGTAGCTCAGGTACGGCAGAAACGCCCACGCGCTCAACGCAATCAGCGCGAATGCCAGCGCGAGCCGGGCCATCCGGTTGCGGATGAGACGCTGCAAGTGATCGGTGCCACGCATAGGATCTGAGCCTTCCACGAGCCCGCTCCGGGCCTGAGGCGCGCATCAGAGGTTATCTTTGCCGCGTTAATTGTGGACGCATAACGCGCGGGCACCCCCGTATTTGCGGTGCCGCTCGCTGGATGTAGTTACGCAACCGTCAATCGGATTGATCGATTTCTCCGCCGCAGCAAGGCTTTCCATTTGCATGACCCGGCAATTTGCGTTACTAATGAGTTGACGGGGCCCTCGGCGGTCGCCCCGTTCTTCCAAGGCTCGCGAGCCCAAGCACCGTCTCCTTCGACTGCGGAGGAGATTGATGTTTGCTGCACGTTAACCGCACACCCTGACGCGCTCGGTATCTGATGGAAACGGCGGCCCCCGGCCGCTGCGCCGATCACGAAGCGTGAGCATGTCGGGCTGCGCAATCGCAGAGCCAAATCGCAGACCAGGGGACATCGCGGCCTCCCCTCCAGATGGACACGCCATCCAAGCGCTGCTCGCCTCGAACCTGGGAGCGAGCCATGGATGGCATTGGTCTTGGACTTTTTCCGTTCGCAACATTGGTCGGCGTGACCACCCGGCGCTAGCCGGGCGAGCCGCCAACGGCCGGGCTTTCGACAGCCGCCCGGTGAGCTGCCCATGCAGTCAAGCGTTGTCTCACTCTCGATGGAGATGAGATATGTCTTGCACCAACCATGCGTCCCGTTCGTTTGTCGTCACGCCGGCGCCAAGGCGCGTTGGCGCGCGCTGGCGTGCGTTCGTCGCGATGATCGTCATAATCATCGATGCGTTCCAGGAAGCGTCGGCGATGCGACGCGCCGCGTACCGGAAATATCCGTTCGACAACGAATAAATCCGGTCCGTCGTACGGCGACGTCGGAAACGGTGCGGATTGCGCGACGCAACCGGGTCCGTTAACATCTTGCGCACGGGGACATGCAGGCTCCCCGTCAGGCGGCCATACCGTCCAAGCTCTGCGCAACACTCGAATCCGAGGAGATTGCGCATGGACGGAAACCGGCCACTCCCGTTCCCGCATCGCAGACCAATCGTCGCCACCGCGATGGCGGCGTGCGCGTTGGCATGCGCCGTGTCGCAAGTCCTCGCTCAACACGCGCTCGCGCAACAGGGGACGATCATGATCGGACTTGACACGATGGACATTGGCAAACCGCCGGCGGGTTTTGATTTCGCGCGCACCGGCCAGGGCGGACCGCCCCGCTGGGTCGTGGTTGCCGACCCGGGCGCCAGCGGCGGCCGCGCGATCGAGCAATCGAGCACCGACCGGACCGACTATCGCTTCCCGCTGGCGATCTATCGCGCCGTCTCGGCGCGGAACGTCGAGGTGTCGCTTCGGTTCAAGGCGATCGCCGGCAGCGTCGACCGCGCCGGCGGGATCGCGGTGCGCGTGACCGATCCCAACAACTACTACGTCGTACGCGCCAACGCATTGGAGGACAACGTCCGCTTCTATCGTGTGGTCAAGGGCGAGCGCCGGCAGATCGAAGGCGCCGACCTCAAGGTCCCGGCCAACGAATGGCACACGCTCGCGCTCAAGGCCGACGGCGACCGCTTCACCGTCACCCACAACGGCAAGCAATTGTACACTGCGACCGACCGGACCTTCGACGCCGCCGGCGCTGTCGCGCTGTGGACCAAGGCCGACAGCGTGACGCGGTTCGACAGTATCGCGATCAATGCGCTACCGTAGCGGCGCCATGGTCACCACTACACCGAGCCTCGACCCGGCGGCGTCGTTTCGCTCCGACCTGCTGCTGCTCTACGCCGCGCGCGGGGTGCGCGGCTTCGGCGACGGCTTTGCCGTCATCATCCTGCCGGCCTATCTGTCGGCGCTCGGGTTCACGCCGGTCGACATCGGGATTGTCGCGACCGCGGCGCTGCTCGGCTCGTCGCTGCTGACGCTCGCGGTCGGGTTCGTCGCGCCGCGGCATGATCTGCGCAACATGCTGCTCGCCGGCGCCGCCCTGATGGTGGCGACCGGGATCGTCTTCCCCAATGTCGCGCACATCGCGCTCATTCTTCTGGTCGCGTTCATCGGCACCATCAATCCGCAGTCCGGCGATGCCGGCGTGCTGGTGCCGCTGGAGCATGCCATGCTGGCGCGCGGCGTCGCCGACGCCGACCGCACCCGCGCCTTCGCCCGCTACAGCCTGACCGGCGCGCTGGCGACCGCCGCCGGCTCGCTCGCCGCCGCCACGCCCGACCTGCTGGTGGCGGCGGGAGTTCGGGCGCATCGCCTCGTTCCAGGCGATGTTCTACTTCTATGCCGTGCTCGGCCTGGTCGGCGCCGCGCTCTATCGGCGGCTGCCGCGCGCGCAGGCCGAAGACCGCGGCACCAGCACGCCGCTCGGGCCGTCGCGCTGGACGGTCTACAAGCTCGCGGCCCTGTTCAGCCTGGATTCGTTCGCCGGCGGGCTGATCGTGCAGTCGCTGCTGGCGCTGTGGCTGTTCGAACGGTTCGACCTGTCGCTGTCGGCCGCCAGCCT
Organism: uncultured Alphaproteobacteria bacterium; assembly: GCA_963720385.1. Taxonomy (GTDB): domain Bacteria; phylum Pseudomonadota; class Alphaproteobacteria; order Rhizobiales; family Xanthobacteraceae; genus VAZQ01. Next base: position 201,617 of record CAVRFL010000012.1, read on the forward strand.
GTTCTTTTTCTGGACCGGCGTGTTCAGCGCCTTTTCCTATCCGGTGGCGGCGTGGCTCTCGCGGCGCATCGGCCTCATCAACACCATGGTGTTCACCCACATCCCGTCCAGCCTGTTTCTGATCGTGGCGGCGTTCTCGTCGGATTTGATCGTGACGCTCAGCTTGCTGCTGATCCGCTCGGCGCTGTCGCAGATGGATGTGCCGGCGCGCTCATCCTACGTGATGGCGGTGGTGACGCCGGCGGAGCGCACCGCCGCCGCGAGCGTGACCGCGGTGCCGCGCAGCCTCGCCTCCTCGCTCAGCCCGGCGCTCGCCGGCGTGCTCTTGGCCACGCCGTTTTCCGGCCTGCCGCTGGTGATGTGCGGCGTGCTCAAGATCGTCTACGACCTCGCGCTCCTGTATTCATTCCGGCACGTCAAGCCGCCGGAGGAGAGTTAGGACCTCGTGTCCCGGACGCGGTGCAGCGTGGAGCGCAGCGGAACGGTGCACCGCTGATCCGGGACCCAGGTTAAAAACGCAAGCTGGGTCCCGGGTCTGCACAGCAGCACTGCGTGCTGCAGTGCGCCCGGGACACGAGATGCCTACTCCGCCGGCTTCACCCGCGTGGCCGGGCCGCGCAGCGGCCGCTCCTCGACCAGCAGCACGGCCAGCATCGCCAAGGCGAGGAACAGCGCCGCACACACGAACACCCAGCGGAACAGCGGCGCAAAGTGCGCCGCGGGCGCCGCGCGCTCGCCGCCGCGGATGCCGTGCGCGCTCAGCGTTTCGAGCAGGCGGGCGCCCTCGCCGCCGTCGAATCCGCCCAGCACGATCGCCACGAACACCGCGACGATGATGGCGCCGCCGAGCTGGCGGAAGAAGTTGAGCGTGCCGGTGGCGACGCCGAACTGGTGCGGCGCGACCGCGTTCTGGATCACCACCGTGGTGAGCGGATACATGGTGCCGCCGCCAAAGCCGTTGATCATGAGCACAGCGCAAATTCCAAGCAGCGACCAGCCCGCCGGCTGCCACGCCAGCAAGAGGAACGTCGCGATCGAGAGCGGCAGCGCCGCGAGCGGCACGCGCTTGTAATGCGGAAGGCGCGCGAGCAGCCGCCCGCACGCCAGCGAACCGAACGAGGTGCCGACCACATAGGCGATCAGCGCGACGCCGCCGCCGGTCGCCGGGAAGCCGAGCACCAGCTCGAGATAGAGCGGCACCACGATCGAGAGCCCGATGATGGTGCCGATCGAGAAGAAGCCGGCCGCCACCATCAAGGCGATCAGCGGCTCGCGGATCAGCGCCAGCGGGATAAACGGCTCGACCGCGCGCGTGAGCCACCAGCCGAAGCCGAGCCACAGCGCGGCCGAGCTCGCGAGCAGCGCCACGATCGTGGCCGAGCCCCAGGGATAGCGCACGCCGCCCCAGTTGAGCGCGAGCAGCAGCGCCAGCGCCGCCGCCACCATCAGCGCCGCGCCGACGCCGTCGAGCTTGTGCGGGCGGTCGTTGCGCGGGATGCGCTTGAGCGCGCGGTCGGTCATCGCCAGCGCCACCGCGCCGAGCGGCAGGTTGATCCAGAAGATGAACGACCAGTGGAGATAGTCGGTGAGGAAGCCGCCGGCGAGCGGGCCGAGAATGCACGCGCTCATGAACATCACCGACGAATAGCTCTGGAAGATCGGCCGTTCCCGCGGGGTGAGGATGTCGGCGATCACGGTCTGCGCCAACGGCAGGATGCCGCCGCCGCCAAAGCCCTGCAGCGCGCGGGCGGCGATCAGCGCGCCCATGGTCGGCGCCAGCGCGCAGGCGAGCGAGCCCAGAAGGAAGATCGCGACCGCGATCAGCATCATCGCGCGCCGGCCGTAGATGTCGGAGAGTTTTCCGAACAAGGGCGTCGCCACCGTCGCCGACAACAGATAGGCGGTCACCACCCACGACAGATTCTCGATGTCGTTCAGGCTCCTGCCGATGGCGGCGAGCGCCGGCGCGACGATGGTCTGCTCCAGCGCCGACAGGAACATCGCCAGCATCAGCCCGGCGATGATCGGGCGGACGGCGGCGTGGTCGAGCGGCGGCGGCGGTTGGAGCGGCGGGTGGGATGGCGGCGGCGGCGCGGCGGGGCTCATGCCGGCCGCACCTTACGCAGGCGGAGCGTGATGGCAATGCACCGAATCCCCTGTTGAAATTGTGCACAACTGGCGTCGCCGGCATTTCCGCCCATCGCGCCGGCCGGGAATCGCCGTAGCGTTCGCGCACGGCTCGGGGGATCGGCGGATGACGGCGCGGCGGGTGGTGACGGCGCAGCGGGAGGCGGCCCGGCAGCGGGGGGCGCCGCCGGTCGTCACCGCACCGGCCGCGGCCGCGCCGGTCGCGACGGCACAGATCACCTGGGGCGAGCTCGGCTGCCCCAGGGACACCGGCCTCTACCGCCCCGCCGGGCGCACGGACCAGCTCCAGGTCCGCGTCAAGTGGATCCACATCCTCGCCGCCGAAGGCGATCCGTTCGCGCTGTTCACCGTGGTGGTGTTGCGCCCGCCGCTCGGCCCGGCCGAACTCGTGCTCGGCCACCGGCTGGCGTAGCCGGGTTCCGACACATCACCTCCGTCATGCGCGGACTTGATCCGCGCATCCATCGTTTTGCGAAGAAGGATGGATTGCCGGGTCAAGCTCGGCAATGACGATGCGTTTCGCGTCGCCCGCGCCGCGGGCTCCGTCACCCTCCCCTGGAGGGGGAGGGTCGGCGAGCGGAGCGAGCCGGGGTGGGGTGATCGACCATCCTGCGTTTGCGTTCGTGCTTGAATTCAAGAGCATTCGAATCAAGCGATCCATAAGGCGCAACGTGGATCGCCTCCATTACGCCCTTGATGTTGCCCGTTATATCGTTGTTCCAGAAGCGCATGACCCGGTAGCCCTCTTGCTCGAGCCACCGTGTACGCTTTGCATCTCTGGACATTCCTGCGTCGAGTCCATGCTGTGACCCGTCTGCCTCAATGACCAGACGCGCAGCCATGCAGGCGAAGTCAGCAACATACGGGCCGATCGGAACCTGACGACGAACGTGGGTGCCAAGCAACGGGGAGCGCCTAAGGTGTCGCCACAGCCGCGTTTCAGCTCCAGTTGCGTTCGTACGCAGACGCCGCGCGATATCGCGGCGAAAGCTTGCAATGGTCCGGCGCTGTTTCATGGCACGTTCACCCCACCCCGCCGCCTTCGGCGGCGACCCTCCCCCTCCAGGGGAGGGTGACGGAGTTCGCTGCACCGCTTGAGTCAACCAACCCCCCTACCCCACTTTCGTCTTCGCCCGCGCCACGCGCGACAGCCGCAGCGGCCAGTCGACGATGCGGTCCTCGAGCTCGGCGTCGCGCACCGCCTCCTCCGAGGCGCCGACGCGCCCGCGCACCGAGACGCCGGCGAGATGCACGGTCTCCGGATCGCCCGAGACCAGGGGATGCCACCAGTAGAGGTCCTTGCCGTCGGCGACCAGCCGGTAGCCGCAGGACGGCGGCAGCCAGACGATGCGGCGGATGTTGCGCGGCGTGAGCCGCACGCAGTCCTTCACCTTGTCGGTGCGGTGCGCGTAGTCGGTGCAGCGGCAGCTCTCGCTGTCGAGCAGCTTGCAGCCGACGTCGGTGAAATAGGTTTTCGACGAGTTGTCGGCGTCCTCTAGCTTGACCAGGCAGCACTTGCCGCAGCCGTCGCACAGCGATTCCCATTCCCGGTCGGTCATCTCGGAGAGGGATTTGCGCTTCCAGAAGGGGACGTCGTCGTCGAGCATCGCGAAGTCGGGCCTCTCAGGAATTGGCCATCTGCGCCGGCGGCTTATATAAGCGTCAAGGTCCGGCTTGTCGCGCCTGCCGGCGGCTCCCCACGAACCGGGGACGCGGCGTTCGTTCGACTTCCTCGTCCTCCCGTCTCGCCCTCTCGCACTTGCAGTGCTCGCCGAAGTCAGCTTGTGCTATAAGCGGCGATCAGCATTATTCTAATCGTTTAGGAGATCGCTTGCGGGGCAAGCACAGATGGCAAAGGCGATCCTTACAACAAAGGTTTCTCCTAGCTACGATGATCGCCCGGAGGAGTACTACCATTTCCCCAGCACTTATCTGAATCAAGTTCGTGCTGCGGTTGGCGACCATATCATTTATTACGAGCCAAGACGGTCGAGTACGGACGATTCAAGTCGTGGAGGCCGCCAAGCATACTTCGCAACCGCCCGCATTGATGATGTGATTGAGGACATCAATCGTCCGGGGCACCATTACGCACTCATTTCAGATTTTCTGGATTTCGACAGTCCGGTGCCTTTTGCTGAAACGGGATTTTACTACGAAAGCGCGCTACGCAAGTCCGATGGCACGACCAATCGAGGCGCTTTCGGGCGCGCGGTGCGGTCAATCCCTGATGTTGAGTTCGATCAGATTCTCAAGGCCGGCTTTGCAGCAGAGCTGATCCCGTCGGCTGGCAGCAATTTGCCGGCAGAGCTTGACGAGCCGATCCATGAATACGAAAGACCCATTGTCGAACTGACAATTTCAAGACCATTTCGTGATCAAGCATTCAAGCGCGTCGTTCGCACGGCGTATGACAACAAATGTGCGTTCACCGCGTTGCAACTGATTAACGGCGGAGGCAGACCTGAAGTTCAAGCGGCTCATATTATGCCGGTCGCCCGCAAAGGTCCGGACTCAATTCGAAACGGACTGGCGCTATCAGGAACTATCCATTGGATGTTTGACCGCGGGCTTGTGTCGGTTGATGAGCACTACCGCATTATGACAGCGAAGAACGGCGTTCCTGAACAGCTACGAAATCTCTTCAATCAAAACGGAAATCTCGTTTTGCCTAACGATCGCAATCTGCATCCCCACCCCCACTACCTGAAGTTCCACAGAGAGCAGGTTTTCAAGAGCTAGGGCTTAAGACGCGCCCCGATAATCCAATCGGAGTGAGGTCATATTTCTCCGCAATCCAGCTCACAAAATCTTCGGGCGATGGCCTGCTAAGGTTGTAGCCTCGAAGTTCATCCTCATCGAAGCCTGCGTCGCCGGTGTCGATCGCATACGTGGCCCGCATCCTCAAGTCGACTTCGCGTTTCCAATCTTCAAAGGTCATGGATCGACTGTAGGAGGTTGGCGATATGGTGAAGGTGCTGGGGGAATTAGCACCTAGCCAACCCCGCCTTGCATGCACCTTTTGATGAAGGGCCAACGACCTTTTTCCCCTGCGCGGTACCAGCCCCGCGCATTGGCCATCTGCACGCATTGGCCAAGGCTGCGCGCCTGCTGCTGCTTCGATGGAGCGGCAACGGCGGATTGCCACGAAAGCGTCAACGCAATGATTGCGGCCGAAACGAGCGTAAGCGAGCGCATCTGTCTCCTCCCAAGATCCGGGGTGCCTCGATTACCGAGTCGGTTGGGACCTGAAAAGACAGGGATGCTGTCAAAATATCGGACGCCCGAAGGCGCGTGACAGGACTAGCAGCCGGTCCCTGCGCTTGCCTCTCCCAGCACGCGATCTCGTAGTTTTGTCGGGCTTCGCTCCCCGCGTCGCGCAATCTCGATAATGCGAATAGCGATTATCTCGCGCGCAGCCGAGTCCGCGATTTTGAGTTCCTTGCAGACATCATCCAGTGCCATCGACATGGATGTAATGTCGTGCTGTTGGAATACGCAGTCGTACTTGAGAAACGGGATGATGGCCGTCATCGGTGCACCTCCCTCTGTTACAGGCGGGAGTGCGACCTGTCTCTCAGCCACTGGCGCCTGACTAAGGGTCGCTGCCAGTGATGCTCCTAAGTTAGCCCAATGCCCGAAACGCCGCGACAACCTATTGTTGTGCTGTGGATGGATAAAACTCCTACGCCACAATCAAACTGACCACTGCGTTGACAGGACTATTTTTCTATGATTATGGTCCCTTCGTCCCACTCACCGAGGGCGTCTCCGGAGACGAGCTTGAGGCGGAGCGGGATGCGGTGCCTGCGCACTTGGCTCGTAACCAAGTCCCGGGGGCCTCGGGTCACTGTCCGCCTCCACTAGGAGAGGCGGCCGAAAGGCTAGACGCGGTAGGGCGAGCGAGGGAAAGCCTCGCAAGCAGGGCTCGCGAATGATGCCCATCCACAAGCGGAAAACAGTCCGAGGCTAAGCAGCCGCGGTGGAGCGCCGAGAGGCGGACGTCCCGCGTCATGGGACGTGAGGGCGCGCGATCGCGCCCTGCGGGCCTACGTCACTGGCCCGCTTCAACGGGTGCCGCTGCACCCGAGCGCCTGTCGGCGCTCTGCCCCCTCGCATTGTGCGAGAGGGACCTAGCAAGCCTCGGAGGACGATTTGCCTCGCGAGAACGATGAGGCATGGTGCGTAGCCCGCATGGAGCGAAGCGAAATGCGGGGCCAAAAATGGCGCGCGACCCGCCCCGGATTTCGCTGCGCTCCATCCCAGGCTACAGGGCTTGCCGTCATTCCGGGGCCGAGCGCAGCGAGGAGCCCGGAATCCATATGCCGCAGCCAAGGTTTTGGATTCCGGGCTCGCCGCTTTCGCGGCGCCCCGGAATGACCGCCGAGAGGCCCGACCGCCCCCCACCCCACCCCCATCCGGCAGCCCCTCCATCCACAGGGCGGTACCGTTTCCTTCACCCGTGTATCCCTGGTGCAATAGTGCCGGGGCCCCATATCGGTTAAGAATTTGCCACCAACCGTGGCGAAATCAGCCGGGGCGGCCGTAATTGCGCCGGTAACGTCACGCATAAATGAATACCCGTTCACGGAACTCCCGTGCGCGGAGTAAAGTTCACGCCCTGGAGCCTATTCGGAACTCGCGCCTTGCCCGACCTGTTCACCGACGATCCGCAGCCGATCGAGTGGAGGACGAAGCTCCATCGCTTCTTCCTCGACCTCGATTCACGTATCAATTCCGGGCTCTACCACGCGCGCCGCTGGGGCCGCGAACTCTACGAGCGCTTCACGGTCTTCATGGACCGCTTCCACGTCGCCGGCTGGCGGCGCTGGTACCTGGTCGAGCCGGTGTCGGAAGGGCTCACGCTCGGCGCCGGCGGACTGGTGCTGATGCTCGCGCTCGCGATCCCGGCGTTCCGCGAGACCACCGAGGAGGACTGGCTCAAGGCCTCGCAGCTCGCGGTCACCTTCCTCGACCGCTACGGCAACGAGATCGGCTCGCGCGGCATCCGCCACAACGACGCGATCCCGCTTGAGGAATTCCCCGATCACCTGGTCAAGGCGGTGCTCGCCACCGAAGACCGGCGCTTCTTCGAGCACTTCGGCGTCGACATGCCGGGCACCATGCGCGCGATGCTCGCCAATGCGCGCGCCGGCGGCGTGGTGCAGGGCGGCTCCTCGATCACGCAGCAGCTCGCCAAGAACCTGTTCCTCAACAACGAGCGCACCATCGAGCGCAAGGTGAAGGAAGCCTTCCTGGCGGTGTGGCTGGAGGTGCGGCTGTCGAAGAACGACATCCTCAAGCTCTATCTTGACCGCGCCTATCTCGGCGGCGGCACCTTCGGCGTCGACGCCGCGGCCCAGTTCTACTTCAACAAATCGGCGCGCGACGTGAACCTCGCCGAGTCGGCGATGCTCGCCGGCCTGTTCAAGGCGCCGTCGAAATTCGCCCCGCACATCAACCTGCCGGCCGCCCGCGCCCGCGCCAACGTGGTGCTCGACAACCTGGTCGAGGCCGGGTTCATGACCGAGGGCCAGGTGTTCGGCGCGCGGCGCAATCCTTCCACCGTGGTCGACCGCCGCGACGAGCGCGCGCCCAACTACTATCTCGACTGGGCGTTCGACGAGATGAAGAAGCTCGCCGCCACGCTGCCGCGCACCGTGCAGGAGCGCGTGTTCGTGGCGCGGCTCGCAGTCGACCTGGGGCTGCAGCGGCAGGCCGAACTGGCGGTGGAGAACTCGCTGCGCCAGCACGGCCGCGAGTACAAAGCCAAGCAGGCCGCCGCGGTGCTGATGGAGCACGACGGCGCGGTGCGCGCCATGGTCGGCGGGCGCGACTACGGCGAAAGCCAGTTCAACCGCGCCACCGACGCGCTGCGCCAGCCCGGCTCCTCGTTCAAGCCTTACGTCTACGCCGCCGCGCTGCAGAGCGGCGGTTTCAAGCCGACCTCCCTGGTCGTCAACTCGCCGGTCTGCATCGGCAACTGGTGCCCGAAGAACTATTCCGGCGGCTATTCCGGCTCGATGACGCTGATCATGGCGCTGACGCGCTCGATCAACGTGATCCCGGTCAAGCTGTCGATCGCGCTCGGCAAGGGCAACCCCAAGGCCGGCCGCGCCAAGATCCGCGAGATCGCCCGCAAGGCCGGGCTGCGCACGCCGCTCATCGACACGCCGTCGATGCCGATCGGCGCCAACGAGGTGACGGTGCTCGACCACACCGGCGGTTTCGGCATGTTCGTCAACGGCGGCAAGTCGATCACGCCGCACGCGATCCTGGAAGTGCGCACCGGCAACGGCGACCTGGTCTGGCGCTTCGACCGCGACGGCAAGAAGCCGGTGCAGGTGATCGATCCGCAGGTCGCGCTCGACATGGTCATGATGCTGAACTCGGCGGCGGAACAGGGCACCGGCCGCCGCGCCATGCTTCCCGGCATCCCGATCGCCGGCAAGACCGGCACCACCAACGCCTATCGCGACGCCTGGTTCGTCGGCTTCACCGGCAATTATCTCGCCGGCGTCTGGATCGGCAACGACGACTACCAGGTGACCAACCGCATGACCGGCGGCTCGCTGCCGGCGATGACCTGGCAGCAGATCATGGTCAATGCGCACGAGGGCATCGAGCTGCGTCCGCTGCCCGGCCTGAACCAGAAGCCCGGTGCCGCCCGGCCGGCGGTCGCCGACGCGCGCCGCGCTCCCGCCGATCCGGCGGCCGGTCGCCAATACGTGCTGACCCGCAAGGGCGCCGAGATCCTGGTGCGGCTGGAGCAGATCATGGATGACGTCACCCGCGCGCTCGCCAGAAGCGACACGCCGGCGAACCGCGCCGACGCCGACGGCCTGCCGCCGGCGTTCGCCTCGGCCTCCGACCGGCAGCCGGTCGGCGCGATCCGCAACTGACGGGGCTCTGGCAGACGTAGCCGCAAGCGCGAGCGGCTGTTACTGTGCCCTCGCCCCGCTTGCGGGGAGAGGGCGAGACGATCTCGCAGGGAATGAGAATCGGGTGAGGGGCTTCTTCGCAGAGTACGATTCGAATCGAGATGCCGCTCACCCGATCATCACGCGCTGAATCAGCGTCTTGCCCTCTCCCCGCTTTGGCGGGGCGAGGGCGCAATAACAACCGTCGCCTCGAACCGTGAGATTGCTGCTCGGAACATTGTTTGCGCTCGCTGTCGCCGCGCTGGTCGGCCTCGGCACGACTTGGCTCGCGTTGACGCAAGGGCAGGCCTTTGGCGGCCTGGGCGTCGGCGCCTGGACGGCGTGGCCGCGCCACGGCACCGCCGGCATCGATCCCTATGCGCGTGCCATGGTCGCCCGCAGCGGCGAGCTTCCGGTCGGCTCCGGCGACGGCATCGCCTTCCAGGCCCGCACCGACGACCGCGGCGCGCCGCTCGACGGGCGCTGCGACGTGGTGCTCGCAGGGATGACGCCGCAGGCCCGCTACTGGACCATCACGCTCTACGATCCGAACGGCGGCCTGGTCCGCAATTCCGTGCAACGGCACGGCTTCACCAGCCACGAGATCGTGCGCCGGGCCAACGGCTCGTTCGAGATCACGGTCGGCCCCCGCTCGCGGCCGGGCAACTGGCTGCCGACCGGCGGCGTCGAGCGCTATGCGCTCGTGCTGCGGCTCTACGACACGCCGATCGGCGTCGCCACGCGCGGCCGCGAGGTGACGATGCCGACGGTCACGCGGAGGGACTGCCCGTGATCCGGCTCGCGCTCTGGATGCTCGGCGGCGTGCTGCTCGGCGGGATCGTGCATCTCACCACGGTGTTGTGGCTGCCCGAGCTCGCCACCCAGGACGCCTACTCCCGCCTGTGGCCGGTGGCACCGGTCAATGCGGTCAGCGCCGTGCCGGCGCCGACACCGGAGAATTCGGTGGTGCCGTTCCTGGATCCGGCGTTCGCGATGGCGGTCTGCCGCTACGACCTGTCGAACGGGCCCTTGAAGTTCTCCGTGCCGGTCAGCCCGGCCTACACGTCGGTGTCGTTCTACACGCGCAACGACGTCGCCTATTACGCCATCAACGACCGCGCCGCCGGCCGCCGCGTGATCGAGCTCGAACTGATGACCACCGAGCAGCGCGCCGACCTGCCGGGCGACGAGGAAGTCACCGCCGCCGACCGGCTGATCGTGGAATCGCCGACGCTGATGGGCCTGATCGTGATCAAGGCGCTGGCGCCGGAGCCGGGGCTGATGGCCGGCGCCAGGACCGCCCTCACCGCGGCGAAATGCGTGCAGTCGCCCTCACCCGCGTGACGCGACGATGCCGCCGCGGATCCCGCCGCAATACTGTCCGATCTGCGTCGCCAGGTAACCGATCGCGCGGTCGGTCTCGGCCGCGCCCGGCGACGGCACCGCGATCACCAGGCGCTCGAGCGCAAAACGATAGGACGCAACCCGTTCCTTGAGCGCAACGCACACCCAGGCGATGATCGCGGCGTTCTCCTTGGTGCGAATGACGGCATTCGCACCTTCGCGCGGCCTGACGTCCGACACGTGCACGAGGCTCTCCTTGCGCCGCCGGTCCATGTCGGTGACGCGAGCGGCGACGGCGAAGAACGGTTGCAGCTGCTCGACATCGTTGCGGGCATCAGTGACGATCTGCGCATAGGCCGACGCCTCGGAGCGGCGATAGACCTTGTGCAGCTTGGCGAGATAGTCGGTGCGGTTGAACGGCCGCGGCCGCTCGGGATCGTTCGCGAAACCGTATTCGCGCAACACGCTGTCCCAGCGGCCGCGATTGTAGGGCGGCTCGATCAGCGCATAGGCGCGGTCGCGTAGCTCGCGCTCCTGATCGGTGGTGCGGAATTCGGAGATCGGGCCGCCGACCGCGGCGACGGCGTCGCGGCCCACCCAATCGTGCATGTTGTCGGAGACAAGCTCGGGCCGGATGCGTCCGAAATCGCTGTTCAGCACGCAGCCGCCGAACAGCGCGGCTGCGGCCAGGAGCAAGACGAATGGAATTGCCCGCCCATGGCCGCGCAACACGTGAAGCGAGCGCGGGCGGCGGGTCATGGGATCAGCCTTCAGGCGCTCACCTTGCTACGGGAGGCCCGGCGGCGACGGCGGCGGCGCTGGCTGCGGCTCGCGCTGCCTTCGGCCGGTTCGTCCTCCAAACGTTCAACGCGGATGACCGGGAGAATGATGACGGTCGCCGACTCGCTGCGCATCCCGATCACCCTGCCGTCGCGCGTACTGCGCCCCAGCTCGGGAAATCCAATCACAGTCCCCATTGCAACATCCCCTACCGGGCCCTCCTGGCCCGCCCAGTCCGACACTCCGAAATAGAAACCCGCAAGGTTAACGGTCCGCTAACGCGACCGTCCTAGTTTCGGAGAAAATACGGAGCGGCAATGCCGGGCGTCGCGCGATGGTAAATTTCTCGACACCACCGGGACTCGAGGGCCTCTTCGATCTCGACCGCAAAGGCGTCGATATCAGGCCGACGCTGCTGCGGGTGCTCACCGACCAATACCTGCGCACTCCGGTGCACTCGCCGGACGAAGAACGCCACTACACCGAGCTCGCGATGCGGCTGCTCGACGAGACCGACATCGCCACGCGGGCGGCGGTTTCGGTGCGGCTCGCCCCGCATGCCTGCGCGCCGCGGCCGATCATGCTGCAGCTCGCGCGCGATGTACTCGCGGTCGCGGAGCCGGTGCTGCTGCATTCACCGTGCCTGACGCCGGCCGATTGCGAGGCGATCGTTCGGGAGCGCGGCAATTCCTATGCCGCCATTCTCGCCCGGCGCGGCAAGCCGCCGGCGGCGACCATCGAGGACGGCGGACGTGACGACAGCGGTACGCAGACCGGTGACGACGCCGACGCGCGCGAACTCTGCGAGCTGTTCTTCGCGGCCGGCAGTTCCGAACGCAGGCTCATCCTGCTCAACCTCGATTATGCGGATTGGCCGGCGGGAGCGCCGCCTGCCCCGCTGCAGCGCGCCGACATCTGGCGGTTGGAGACGGCGGCGCTGCAGCACCACACCGCCACCGTAACGCGCGAGCTCGAGCGCGCGCTCGGCATCTCCGATCGACAGTCGCGCCGCATCGTGGACGATGAGCAGGGCGAGCCGATCGTCGTCGCCGCCAAGGCGATGAACCTGCCGGCCGACGTCTTGCAACGCATGGTGCTGTTCATGAATCCGCGAGTCGGCCAATCTGTCGACCGGGTCTACGAACTGTCAGCGCTCTATCGCGAGATCAGCGTCGAGGCCGCGCGGCGCCTGATTGCGATCCTGCGGTGTGCCGAAGCGGCCGCCGACAAGCGCACCGACACGCGCGCCCGATACGCGGCCGCCGAGACCGCGCGGCGCGCATTGGACGCGGGCGCGCAGGCTCCCGCGCTGAAGTGGGACACCCTGCCGACCGCTTCGAGGGCGAAAGCGGAGCGTCGTTAGTCCCCGGGAGCTTGTTGACAATCCGTAAGTAGTAGCTTACGGTAAGTTATGGCTAACGCATTTTCCGCATTTGCAGCACTGTCCGATCCGACCCGCCGTCAGGTTTTTCAACGTTTGCAAGGCGGTGGCTTGGCAGTTGGCGAGATCGCCCGCGATTTGCCGGTCAGCCGGCCGGCGGTATCACAGCACCTGAAGGTTTTGAAGGATGCCGGGCTGGTCGCCGATCGCGCCGATGGCGCACGACGGGTCTACCACATCGATCCGAAGGGGTTGGCTGCCATGCGAGCCTGGCTCGACCAATTCTGGGACGTGGCGTTGCAGGCCTATGCTGCGGAGGTCGCGCGCTCGGAGGGAGAACGATGATGCAGCGAACCATCATGCCCGCACCGGTGCGCAAGAGCATCCACGTCGGTGCGCCACGCGACCGGGCGTTCGAGGTGTTCACCGCCGGGATCGGACGCTGGTGGCCGAAGACCCATCACATCGGGGCCGCTGATCTCGACGCGCTGGTCATCGAGCCGCGGCAGGGTGGGCGCTGGTTCGAGCGAGGTGTCGACGGCAGCGAGTGCGAGGTCGGCAAAGTCCTGGTGTGGGATCCGCCCGCGCGCCTCGTGCTCGCCTGGCAACTCACTCCCGAGTGGAAATACGACCCCAACCTGATCACCGAAGTCGAAGTGCAGTTCATCGCCGAGAGCCCCAACGCCACGCGCGTCGAGCTGGAGCACCGCAATCTGGAGCGGATGGGAGACCGCGCCGACGCGATGCGCCAGCAGATCGATTCGCCCGAGGGCTGGAGCGGTCTGCTGCAACTGTTCGCCCAATCCGCAACTCAACCGTAGGGGAATTCATCATGAGTGACATCGTTGTTTACGGAGTGCCCGGCAGCCCGTTCGTGCGCGCGGTCCAGATGGGACTTGAGGAAAAGCGTGTCGCCTATCGGCTGCAAGTCATTGGCCCGCAGGAGATGAAGAGCGAAGCGTATCTCAAGCGCCATCCCTTCGGCCGGGTTCCGGCGTTCGAGCACGGCGACTTGAAGCTCTACGAGACGCAGGCGATCCTGCGCTATCTCGACGACGTGTTTCCCGAGCCGCCGTTCGTGCCGGCCGATCCCCGCGCCGCCGCGCGGATGAACCAGATCATCGGCATCAACGATTGGTACTTCTTCCCCAAGGCATCGGCGGTCATCGTGTTCCAGCGCGTCATCGGTCCAGCGCTGCTCGGAACCGCGACCGATGAAGCCGAGGTTACCGCGGCCGTGCCGATAGCGCGAACCTGCGTCACCGAACTCGACCGCCTGCTTGGTTCGCAGCGCTTCCTTGCCGGCGACCAGATGTCGATCGCGGATCTCATGCTCGCGCCCCAGATCGACTTCTTCGCGGCCACACCGGAAGGAAAGGCTTTACTCGAGGGCACCGGCCTCAAGGCTTGGCTCGCGCGCATGAACGCGCGCGCCAGCATGATCGCGACCCAACGTCCGGAGCCGCTACGCGGCGCGGCGTGACGTTTCGCTCGTCCCGGCGCAAGCGGGGACCCAGCAGCTAGAAGGAAGATCTGGATTCCCGCTTTCGGGGGAATGAGCGGAGGGTAGAGCCAATCAGCGTCGGAGCGTTCGGCTATGCGACGACGTTGTCGATGAAGTGGCGGCCGGAGCGGTCCTCCACTTCCACGATCCAGACATCGGGATCGAAGCGGGTCTCCTTCGCGAGCTTGTCCTCGACCTTCTGCTCCGGCACCGGTTCCTTGCCGAAGGATCGGCTGAATGCCCGGTCGGCGGGGCGCGCGTCGTCGAAGGCGGTCTGCGGCGCGGGGCTGAACAAGTCGGCGGTGCCGTCGAGGCGGTTGAGCTTGATGAAGATCGCGCCGGCGTCCTCGGCGCCGCGCCGCCGCACCACCGCAAAGGCTCCTTCGCCATTGCAACGGCGGATGTAAGCCGCCACCCAGATCGCGGATTTCAGGCGCATCGGTCGCTCCATTCGCGCCCGATGAGGGATACAGGTTCGGCGGTGTCTAGACCATGACCTGCCGGGTCGCGGCCTGGCTTTTGTTGCTCTATTCCAGGGGCCGGCCGGTGATGGAGGCAAGCTCGCGCACGACGCGGTTGGACAACTGGCCGGTGACCGGAAGCTTGCGCTCGCGTTCGAACTTCTGGATCGCCGATTGCGTCTCCGGATCGACGATCCCTGTCGGCTTGATCTGGCCATAACCGAATTCGGACAGTGCCCGCTGCACTGCGATCACCTGCTTCGACGGCGCGATCAGCTCGCCGATCGGATCCGGCCTCGCCTGAGGAACCGGCGCCGGCGGACGCTGCGCGGCTGGCCGCGACCGGAGCAGCGAACGCTGGATCGATCGCAGCAGCGCCTCGTTGGGCTCGGTACTCGGCCGCAGGCCCGCCGTCTGCTCGAAGTCGCGGATCGAGGCGTCGGTCTTCGGGCCATAGCGCCCGTCGACAACGCCGTCGTAGAAGCCGCGGCGGGACAGCTCGCGCTGGATGTCGGCAACGACTGCAGTATTCGGGCGGGCGGGCGCGGCCGGTGCAGCAGCCAGCGTCGCCGGTGCCGGCGCCGTCTTGGCCTGCTCGCCCTTCTGCGACGCCGCTGGTTCCGGTCGCGCGCGCGGCAGGCTGGTGCCCGTTGTCGCGAGCGCGGCGCTTTGCACGGGCCTTGGCGCCGTGATCGCGGCGACGCTGCTCTTGACCATCGGCGCCGGGTGCGGGCCTGGCTGCAGAAACAGTGTGTTGATCAGGATCAGGACGGCGGCGGATACCGCGACGACGAACCCCACAACATCACGGCTATTCCAGCCGAGTGCCTGCAGCGTGGCCGCCCATCGGGCATCGACGACGGCTGCGGCATCGCGCTCCATGCGGCCTTTGCTACGCACGGATCCTCACGCGTTTGTCTGATCTGGTGTCCGGGGCCTGGTTCGGCTGCCGGATGGACGCGGTCTCGCCACGCTTGCGGGCCGCCTCGCAATCCAACGGCAGATGAATCGCGACACGGGTGCCCTCGCCCAGCTTGCTCACGATCTCCATCCGGCCACCGTGCAACCCCAGCAGGCCCTTCACGATCGACAGACCGAGGCCGGTGCCGTCGTGGTGCCGGTCGTAGGAAGAGCGGGCCTGGAAGAACGGATCGCCGACGCGCGGCAAATCCTCGGTCCCGATGCCGACGCCGGTATCTTCAACGACGACCGTGACGTTTGCCGCATCGGAGCGCGCGCTTACGGTGACTTTTCCGCCGCGCTTGGTGAACTTGATCGCGTTGGAAACTAGGTTGAGCATGATCTGGTGCAACGAACGCTTGTCAGCGACCATCTCCGGCAGCGTTTCGGAACGCTCAACGACCAGATCGATTCCCATCTGGCGCGCCTTGTGGCCGAGCAGTGCACAGCATTCGTCGATCACCTGCCGAGGCGCGAATGGCTCCGGCGTGATCTCAAAATTGCCGGACTCGATCTTCGACATGTCGAGGATGCCGTTCACCACCGCCAGGAGATGATGGCCGGAATCGTTGATCAGATGCGCATAGTCGTGACGCCGTTTGGCGTCGATCATCATCGATCCTTCCTTGGTCAGCATCTCCGAGAAACCGATGATGGCATTGAGCGGCGTACGCAACTCGTGGCTCATGGTCGCAAGGAATCGGCTCTTGGCGGCGTTGGCGCGCTCGGCCTCGGCGCGGACCTCTTCCAATGCGGCCTCGCGTTCTTTGCGCCGGGTGATGTCGCGCATCACCGCCACCACCTCACGTTCAGCTGTTCCCTCGAAGGCGGCCTGATCGAGCGCGCGGCAGCGCATCTCAACCCAGACAAAGGTCGCGGGACCTTCGGGTGTTGAGCGACGTACGCGGAACTCGACCGAACGGCTTTCGCCAAGCGCGGCAGAATCGGACAGTGCGGTGAGATAGGCCGGACGATCCACGACATGCACGCGCTCGAACAGGCCGTGTCCAAGCAGATCCTTCACCGTGGCGCCGAACAGCGCCTCGGCCGCCGGCGATGCGAACTGCACGGCGCCACTCCTGGCGTGGCGCGTGATGACGTCGGTCATGTTGCGGGCGAGAAGGCGATAGCGATCCTCCTCGGCGTAGAGCAGCCAGAAGCTCGTGCGCGCGAGCGATTCGGCGCCAAGCGCCAACCCGGTTGCATAAAGCGAGGCGGAGACGATACCGAGCGCCGCCAGGGCGGCCCGCTCGTGCTCGACCGGCACGGCGGAAGGCAGTTGGCCGAGATATCCCATGAGCAGCAGGAAGCCCGCCGCGCAGATTGCAAATGTCGACGCCAGCGCGACCACCCGACGCGAGGACGACAGCGCCGCTTCGAGCGGAACGATGACGAGCCAGATGGCGGCGAACGAGCCGATGCCGCCGGTCTCGACCGCGACCGCGGTCACCAGTCCGGCGAGCGCGAGCGAGGAGAGCACATGCGCGCTCTCGTACTGACCGGTGCGGGAGAGGAAATGGGCGATCAGGATCGGTGCGATGAGCCACGCGAACACGATCACTTCCAGCAAGCTCGGCACGCCGCGCAGGCTGACATAGACCGGGAACGCGGCCAGCGCCACCAGGCTGCCCAGAAGCCGCGGACCGATGAATGCGCGGTGGCGCGATGCCGTCAGGGCGTCCTGCCGGGCCGAAGGATGGATCAGTGAATCGATATACTCGCGAACCGGTGCGAAAGAACCCACGTGCCCTGGCACGTCCGGCGTTACAGACGCGCTCCCCTGGTTGGAACGCGGATCGTGTCAGAACCCGCTTAAGCGAACGCTAAGACTCGGGGCGGGCAGCTTGGCCTGTCCATGCAGCATGGTCGTTCATCCGGGATAGCGCACCGATTTTGCCCGCATGGTGAATGATCGGTTTCCATCCGGGCATCGTCCGTGCGCCGATGGCGGCGACTTTCAAGGGCGGGATCGCGGCTCTGCCGCTGCGGCGCAACCGTTGCGCATTGATTTAAATGCCATCGAGCCCGGATCGCTCAAATTGTCTGAAAATTTGACCCTCATTCGCGTCAAATGTGGGTAAAAATCGCTGCCGACGGCCAACTGCGCTTTCAAGCCTCCCTGCTAGCGTCTGGTCCAAGGCGGCACCAAGGCCAAGGCCGCGGGGAGCAGGCTCAAGTCATGTGGTTCCTATTGCGGGTGGCGTTCTGGCTGACCGTCGTCCTGGTCTTGCTGCCGACCGGCGGTTCGCAGCCTGTGCCGAAATCACAGGTCAGCGCCGGCGAGGCATTTTCGGCGGCGAAGGCCGCCGTTTCCGACATGCAGCAATTCTGCGAGCGGCAGCCCAATGTTTGCGAGGTCGGCTCGCAAACGGCGGTGACGCTCGGGCAGCGCGCACAGGTCGGCGCAAAAATACTCTACGAATTCCTCCAGGAGCAGTTCGGCAACGACGGGTCCACGACCGTGCAGTCCACCGGCTCGGTTCCGCTGCCGTCGGCAAGGCCGTCGCAGCACACGCTGCGTCCGACCGACCTTTCGCCGCCGTGGCGCGGCCCGCAACCGCGGGATAGCGTCCGCATCTCTCGGCCAACCTGACGCGAACCCAGGTCGTTACTCATAAATCGCGATTGCTCGGCGATCGCTGGTTGATGTCCGCTTCTCTAATCGGCCGTTCGGGGTCAAGCGCTTTCAGACTATCCACCACTACAGTGTCGATGTCGCTCACGGGCTCGTGCTTCTCTTCGGAATCGGCACCAAGGCCCTTCCATCATGGGATTCGAAGACGAGGTGGAACAATCTTTCGGTCGGCCTTGCCGTCAGTGTGACGGCAGGTCCAAGCGGACATGCGAACTCACCTCATCCATCGTCCCGCGAGGGACATCATTCCACCGCTCGGTGGAGCTCGAGTTTCCTCCTATCGGATTTGATCCTGCGCGGTTTTCATGCTGCTGCTGCGGCTTGCTCCCGGGTCCAGCGGAACTCGGTGCCATCAACCCATATGCGGTGCAGGATCACGGCCAGCCGACGGGCCAGCGCCACGATCGCCTTTTTCATCCCGCGGCGCCTGGCGATCTGCATCGCCCAGGCCTTGAGCCACGACCATTTCTTCGAATGCAGCATGCTCTGAGCTGCTTCGTAGAGCATCACCCGCATCATCTCGTCTCCGCAGCGTGATATTCTGCCGTTGCGATCGATCTCGCCCGATTGATACTTGGAGCACGTCAGCCCAAACACCGCCCCGACTGCCTTGGATTTGCGGAAGCGAGCGGGCACGTCGACCGTGGCGCGATAGGTCAGCGCCACCACCGGGCCGACACCAGGGGTCGTCATCAAGCGCCGGCACACCTCATCATCCCGGACGATGGCCAGCAAGCGGCGATGCAGGATGATGATCTGTTCGCGTAGCACTCGCCGGACAATGAGCAGCGGTTCGACCAGTGCCGCCAGGTCAGGGAGGTTCTCGACCAGCTCTTTGATGCGTGCCTCGAACTTCACCTTCCCGACTATTCCGACCTTGAGGCCGAAGTTGCGTAAAGTACCGCGCAGATCATTCTCGATGGCGATCGCCTTCGACTGCAGAAGCTTGCGATGGGTCAGCAGCATCCGCAGTTTCTGACTGCGTAACGTCTTCACATGCACCGGACGGTAAAGCCCCACCCGCATCATCTGCGCGATGCCGCGCGCATCGTTGCGGTCCGTCTTGTTGATCTGCGCCTTCAGCACCGCCTGCATGTGCCGCGTTTCAACACAGACCACCGGTAACTCGGCTTCGGCGAGCGCGCTGAACAGCCATTGCGACAGCGGCCCGGCTTCCAATCCAATCCGCTTGAAGTGGTAGGCCGGGTTCGACAGCACCGACAGCAGTGCCTCGGGTTCGCTCGCCACCTTCACTTCCCGCACGATCTTGCCCGTGTCATCCACAATGCAGACGCTGGTCTCCTTGACCGAAACGTCCAGTCCAGCAAAATGGTCCATGCTGCGCTTCTCCTTCTGATGCTTGAGGCCGTAACCACGGACCTCGTTTCACCATCAGCCTGAAGCGCAGCACCCAAAATCTTCAGCTATCCACAAGCTGCCGGCCGATTACCCCATCTTTCAAAGCAGACATGGCGACGAAGGACCTGCACGTCCGCTTCTCTAATCGGCCGTTCAGGGTCAAGCGCTTTCAGACTATCCACCGCTACAGTGTTGATGTCGCTCACGGGCTCGTGCTTCTCTTCGGAATCGGCACCAAGGCCCTTCCATCATGGGATTCGAAGACGAGGTGGAACAATCTTTGGGTCGGCCTTGTCGTCAGTGTAACGACAGGTCCAAGCGGACATGCGAACTCACCTCATCCATCGTCCCGCGAGGGACATCATTCCACCGGCTCGGTGGAGCTCGAGTTTCCTCCTATTGGATCTGATCCTGCGCGGTTTTCATGCTGCTGCTGCGGCTTGCTCCCGGGTCCAGCGGAACTCGGTGCCATCAACCCATATGCGGTGCAGGATCACGGCCAGCCGACGGGCCAGCGCCACGATCGCCTTTTTCATCCCGCGGCGCCTGGCGATCTGCATCGCCCAGGCCTTGAGCCACGACCATTTCTTCGAATGCAGCATGCTCTGAGCTGCCTCGTAGAGCATCACCCGCATCATCTCGTCTCCGCAGCGTGATATTCTGCCGTTGCGATCGATCTCGCCCGATTGATACTTGGAGCACGTCAGCCCAAACACCGCCCCGACTGCCTTGGATTTGCGGAAGCGAGCGGGCACGTCGACCGTGGCGCGATAGGTCAGCGCCACCACGGGGCCGACACCAGGGGTCGTCATCAAGCGCCGGCACACCTCATCATCCCGGACGATGGCCAGCAAGCGGCGATGCAGGATGATGATCTGTTCGCGTAGCACTCGCCGGACAATGAGCAGCGGTTCGACCAGTGCCGCCAGGTCAGGGAGGTTCTCGACCAGCTCTTTGATGCGTGCCTCGAACTTCACCTTCCCGACTATTCCGACCTTGAGGCCGAAGTTGCGTAAAGTACCGCGCAGATCATTCTCGATGGCGATCGCCTTCGACTGCAGAAGCTTGCGATGGGTCAGCAGCATCCGCAGTTTCTGACTGCGTAACGTCTTCACATGCACCGGACGGTAAAGCCCCACCCGCATCATCTGCGCGATGCCGCGCGCATCGTTGCGGTCCGTCTTGTTGATCTGCGCCTTCAGCACCGCCTGCATGTGCCGCGTTTCAACACAGACCACCGGTAACTCGGCTTCGGCAAGAGCGCTGAACAGCCATTGCGACAGCGGCCCGGCTTCCAATCCAATCCGCTTGAAGTGGTAGGCCGGGTTCGACAGCACCGACAGCAGTGCCTCGGGTTCGCTCGCCACCTTCACTTCCCGCACGATCTTGCCCGTGTCATCCACAATGCAGACGCTCGTCTCCTTGACCGAAACGTCCAGTCCAGCAAAATGGTCCATGCTGCGCTTCTCCTTCTGATGCTTGAGGCCGTAACCACGGACCTCGTTTCACCATCAGCCTGAAGCGCAGCACCCAAAATCTTCAGCTATCCACAAGCTGCCGGCCGATTACCCCATCTTTGGGCCAATTACGGCGGTCGGACGGCGCCCCAATTCTGCAGACTAACGGCAATTTTGAATGCGCAGGCCGCGCATTTTTGAAAATTCGTGTCAGCAGATCCTGTTCGGGATGCGACAAGTGGCGTTGAGCACGAATTTCGCTTATTGATTCACTGTCATGCTTGCGTGGCTGGCTCAACACCGGGTCGGCCATGATCGCTGGGGCCCAACCAAAGCGCTTGGATCATAAAATGTGCAATCGGAGCCGCCAAGACGTCGCCGCCGACGGGGAGCGGTCGATCACGCGAGTGAGAGCCAGCAGGTGAGTACCAATCCGGACGAGGACCAAACCTATCTGTCGCAGCCGGACACCGCCTTCTTATCAAAGGCCAGGATCACGGAATGGGAAACGGACAAGACTTTCTCAACCGACTGGGCCGGGAACCATTTTTTCCTTTGGGCGGAATTGCTGCACCCGCTGCGAGAGAAACCAGTCCGGATTCTCGAAATCGGTTCGTGGGAAGGTCGCTCGGCCCTGTTCTTTCTGAACTACCTTCCGTTCAGCGGCATCGTCTGCATCGATACTTTCGGTGGAAATGTGGAGCACCACCTCGACAAACATTTCCAGCAACTCGTTCCCAAAGCCGAGGCGCAATTCGATTTCAACCTTGCCGCTTTTGCGGACCGCGTCGAGAAAATCAAAGGGAGCTCGACAACAGTACTGCCGACGCTTGGCATTTCCGGACGTCGATTCGATCTCGCCTACGTCGATGGCAGTCACATGGCTGCCGACGTCTATAGCGACGCGGTCCTGACGTGGCCGATGATAGAGCCGGGAGGCCTTGTCATATTCGACGATTACGAATGGGACCTGATGAGCGACGACCGCCAGCGGCCCAGATTGGGGATCGACGCCTTTCTCGTGGCCTTCAAGGGCCAGTACCGCGAACTCCACCGTGCCTACCAGCTCGTGATCGCCAAACTATAAGGCGTGACGCCTGACCGGAAGCAGGCCGACACCGATCCCGCCGCGCGGCGCCAAGACAACGGGCTTGCCGCAAGCGACTTTTCTCAAGGAGCGTTCGGAGGTCTTTTTCGGGGGACCATGCGTTCGGGCGGTGTGCAGGAAAAATGTCGGCCTGCTGCATGGTGAGATCGCCCGATTGTTGATCGCCTTCGCGGGTTCGAAAGCCTGCCGAAGCCAAGCCAAATTTCGCGTCCCACTGAATTGATCGCCAGACGCGATTCGACAGCGCAACAACTCCAGCGCTTCGGTCTCAATCGATTCTTTGTTCCGGCAATCCTGCGATGCGAAGCGCATCGTACAGCCGTTCACGCTGCGCCAAAAAGTCAGGGTTCGTCGATCGGGCCGACGCCCGCAAGCTGCTAACGGTCGCTGAAGGTCGCGCTTTTTGGAACTGAGCAAGGGCAAGACGTGCGTCCGCTGCGCGTCCAGCCAATGCGAGGGCACTCACGTAATAGGAAGCGGGCCTCCGATCTGCGCGTTTAATGAGCACACGCCGCAATGAACCGCCCCACGAGGCCCGGATTTGACCGCCGCCGCAGGTGGTCCCGGCGGCGCTTCTCGCCTATATAATCCGTATGACCGAAACGCATGCGGCCAACACCGCCACCCATATCGACGCCATTGTCGACGACTTTTCGTTGCTCGACGACTGGGACGACCGATACCGCTATGTGATCGAGCTCGGCCGCAAGCTGGCGCCGCTCGACGAGCGCGACCGCAACGAGCGCAACAAGGTTCAGGGCTGCGCCAGCCAGGTCTGGCTCGCCACCAACGTCCGACCGGACGGCGCGGAGGGGCCGGTGTTGTCTTTCGTCGGCGACAGCGACGCCCACATCGTGAAGGGCCTGATCGCCATCCTGCTCGCGACCTATTCCGGCCGCCCTGCCAGGGAGATCCTCGCCACCGACGCGGTTGTGCTGTTCAACCGGCTGGGATTGCGCGAGCATCTGACCCCGCAGCGGTCGAACGGATTCCGCTCGATGGTCGAGCGCATCAAGAGCGACGCGCGCACGGCGCTGGCGCAGTAGCGCGCATTCCGTTGGCGCCCAACAAGAACTAAAAGGGGATGCGCGGCGCCTATTTGCGCCGGCGGCGCTGCTGGCCGAGGCCCATCTGCTTGGCGAGTTGCGAGCGCGCCTGCGCATAATTGGGGGCGACCATCGGATAGTCCGCCGGCAGGCCCCATTTCTCGCGGTATTGCTCCGGCGTCATGCTGTACTGGGTGCGCAAGTGGCGCTTGAGCGACTTGAACTTCTTGCCGTCTTCCAGGCAGACGATGTGCTCCGGCGTGATCGATTTCTTGACCGAGACCGCCGGCCGCAGCGGCTCGCTCGGCAAATCGCCCTGACCGCTCGACACCCGCGTCAAGGCCGAATGGACCTGATTGATCAGGTTCGACAACTCCTGAGCTGGCACCGAATTGTTGCTGACATAGGCCGAGACGATCGTCGCCGTCAGCCCGATATATGATCCGCCTGAGGTGTTGTCGTTCATTGAATACTAATCCTGTTGCCCGATTGATCTGTCATGCCTGCCGATCGCCCTCCCGCTTATAAGGTATTTCGACCAATGCGGGTCGATAAAGGCCTCTCAACGTCTTCAACGGCAAGAATCGGGGGCCAGATATGCTTGGCATTTTTAGCGACTTCTTTATTCAGCGCAAGATCATAATGTGCGCTTCGGCAAAATAAGCCTTGGGTATTGTTGCGTTGTTCTCAACGTTACAGGTCAAATTCTCCGGGCGCCGCGGCCCGCAGGGCTCCGCCGCACGCGATCTCTGCAAAAAGCAATGGTCACGGCCCTTGAGCAGTCGTGAATTATGTATTTGGAGTGCGGACCGCCAATAATGACCCTAGCAATACTGGGTCGCGTGCCGGTCCCCGACGGCACAAGGCCACGCGCGCTCGCGCGTGAACGGCAGCGCGTTCACGTTCGAGCGAAGCGCATCCGAGATTGAGTGAAAACGAAGCGCTACGCGTTGCCCTCGATATGCGCGCGCAGTTCGGCGATCGATCCGAAACGCACCGTTCCTTGCGGGAGCTGTGCTTCGATCGAGCCATCGGCGTAGAGCGTGTAGGCCATGCCGTCGACCACGCCGGACTTGAGGATCGCCACCGTCCGCTCCTGCGGAGCCGGCGACGGAAGCGGTGCCGCCTCGGTTTCGGCGGCCGGATGCGGTGCGCTGGTCGGAGCGGGTGCGCGTGCCACTTCGAGCCGAGGGTCGGACTGTTCGTCGCGCGCCGGACGCTTCGGCCAGAGCGAATCGAACGCTTCCTGCTGCTGCGATGTCTGGCGCGCCTGGCGCGGGCGAAACAGGAAATCGAGCCGCGGCTCGCGCGTTTCGACCGCGGCCGCGCCCGCCGATCGTGGCACCGGCTCGACCTGCGGCGGCTCGACATGATGGGCGGCCTGCTGGCCGTTGGGCGACAGCGGAACGATGTCCGCGGGCTCCGGCACGACCTTGTCCGAACGGGGGATGCTGGAGCGCAGCCGTTCGATGGCCGTCGCCGACGCCTCGACGGTGGGGCTTGGAGCGGCGGGGGGCGCCGGCGGCTCGACGGTCTTGACGGCTTCCTTGACGGGTTCGCGGGCAACCGCCTCGGCTGGCGAGGCCTCGGCCGCGCGCGCCGGCGGCGCAGCAGCGATTTCGGCCAGAGCTGGGGCCCGGGCTTGGGAGGATTTCAGCGCGGCCGTGACCCGCGCCAGTTCGGTCACCACCGCCGCCAGGCCGACCATCAGCAGCCCGCCGACCCCGGCAAAAGCGCCCGCCAAAATCAGTGTCGTGCCCAGGCTTAACTCCTTGATCGGGATGCCAAACCCGATCAACGCCCCACCCGCCGCGGCGAGCAGAATACCCAGCACCAGCACGATCACAGACATACCACCAACGCCCCGCCCCACGCCCCCATGACCCGCAGCCCCGCTGCTATGGTTAGCAAATAATTTTGATCCTGTTCTTGAGCACGCGCAATGCTATTTGTGACAGCCGAAGCCACAACTCTTAATCTTGATTAACGGCCGGGGCGGCGCAAAAACCGCCCGGCAACCCGCCGCAAGCGAACCGCCGGCCATGGAACCAACCATGCCGGCGGTTCATTAACTCCCAGTCCCGGCGTTCACGGGCGAAGCCAGCCCGACGGGAGCCGTCCAGCATGACCGCACGAGCCTACGGCGCGCGATCAAAGGCCGGCGTTGTTCTGCGCCACCATGCAATAGAGCATCGGGATCGACAGCATGGTGTTGATGCGCGAGGTCATGCCGGCAAGGCGCGCGGCTGCCGCTTTCTCGTCCGCGGACGCCTCGACCAGTCCCAGCACCTTCTTCTGGTTCGGCCAGATGATGAACCAGACATTGAACGCCATGATCAAAGCGAGCCACATGCCGATGCCGATCGTGTAGTACGGCCGCTGGAAAGTCAGCGCCTGGATCAGATATCCGCGGTGCAGCGCCAGGATGAGGCCAAGCACCACCGTCGCGAGCGCGGAGTAGCGGAACCAGAACAGCACGTTTGGCGCGATGTACTTGGTGATCGCGGCGCGGTGCTCGGCGGGCTCAATCTTGGGAACGGTCGGCGTCTGGACGAAGTTGAGATACCAGAGCAGGCCCATCCACATGATGCCGGCCATGATGTGCAGCCAGCGCCAGAAGAACAGCCACCACGCCGAATCCAGCTTGATGAACTGTCCGCTGATCAAGCCGACGAGGATGATGATGACGATGAGCAGGCCGACGCCTGCGGCGAGCGTTTTGTGTAGCGATTGGAAGAATGCAACCATGGAAGCCCCCCAGTTTTTCGCACCAGTCCAGTTCGAAGCCACGGGTACGATAGCACAGGCGTGCGCCCGCTCAACGGATGCGCGGCAAGAATTCGCGGCATGCCAGGACTGACGGCGGCCGCGGTCGCCACCGGCGGGCGCGCATACTAGATACGGAGTTGACGCGGACTTGCAATCACTGAGGAGACACTGATGTCATTCAAGCTGCCTGACTTGCCCTATTCCTACGATGCGCTTGCCCCCTACATGTCGCGCGAGACGCTCGAGTACCACCACGACAAGCACCACCTCGCCTACGTCAACAACGGCAACAAGCTGCTCAAGGGCAGCGAGTGGGACGGCAAATCGCTTGAGGACATCGTCAAGGGATCGTTCGGCAAGAAGGAGGGCCTCTTCAACAATGCCGGGCAGCACTACAACCACCTGCATTTCTGGCAATGGATGAAGCCGAACGGCGGCGGCGACAAACTGCCCGCCAATCTGGAGAAGAAGATCACTGCCGACCTCGGCTCGCTGGCGAAGATGAAGGAAGACTTCGTCGAGGCCGGCGTCAGCCAGTTCGGCTCCGGCTGGTGCTGGCTTGCCGTCGTCGACGGCGCCATCAAGGTGGCCAAGACGCCCAACGGCGAGAGTCCGCTGGTGCACGGCGGCAAGCCGATCCTCGGCTGCGACGTCTGGGAGCATTCCTATTACATCGATTACCGCAACCGCCGGCCGGACTACCTCAAGGCGTTTCTCGACCACCTGGTCAATTGGGAATACGTCGCCAAAATGTACGATGCGGCGATGAAGTAACGGGTCAGGCGCCGGTCGCGCTAACGAGCGTCGCCGCTCTCACCGTTTCAGGACATGGATCGCGTATTCCGATTTGGCTGCGACGCGCATGCGTCGCAGAACATGGCGCGCAACGGTAACACCGCACTTCGTGGAGTCACCGTCGATGGTCTTAAATTACCAATCGTACGATTGAGCGCGAAGCGCGCGCGAAAAATTTGTAAATCGCCTTCAATGCGCCAAGAACACCTGCTCAGTTTGCTGCAGGTGGCGGAGTGAGCGGGGGCGCAGTGGTTTCGCCAAAAAAACGCACTCGAATAACGCAGCAGCAGCTCGCCGCGTCAAGGACGAGCATTTCGCAGTTGATAAAACTGTGTCTAGGTACCGAAGTTTCTCGGAAGCCGATGACAACAGACCGATCCGACACAGCAAGGTCGCGCGAGTCGCATCGCGCTGAAACCGGATTTGACCGGCCGAGAACACTGAGTGACGATTTCGCCGCCGACAATGCGAAACTTTTGAAGGATTATTGCGAGCTCGTTGAGGGTATTCGCATGATCCGGCGCGCCGCCGAGAGAGCTTGCCGGGCCGGCGTGCTGCCAGCGATCGACCACGGCGGCAAGACGCCGCTGCAGGAATGCGAGGCGGTCGCGCGAGCGATCTATCGGTCGGCCGTGGCACCGGGTCCGCATGATGCCCGCAGAACGCTGACGGGGCTGAATCCAGACGATCCGTCAAAGTGAATTTCAATTCAATGAGAGCAAAAGTTCAGCCGATACATTGCAATACCGCGCTCTATTGCAACAGACGACAGTATTTCCCCAACTCAACTTGCTGACCAGCGATCGCAGACCGCCGCACTATTCTACCGTCCACCTGCGCACCAGCAGCAGTATTCTACCGTCAATATGTGAATCACCATTTCAGTGCAGTCAAAATCGTTAAAATTAACTGCTCATTAACCATCCCGATTTATCTGTCGCTTACTCGGCAGCAACAAAAAATCGAAGGCCGTCGTGACCAGCACCGACGTCATCGCAGCGAACAATTCGATCCGATTTTGTATTCGCTCGTACATTGCTTTCGTGTTGGCCCCCGAGGCGCCGATCATTGAATGGCTTACCAAGCTCGACAATTGGACGCGAAATTCTCCCGGGTTTTTTGTTGGCAAGCCGGTCGTGCTCGATCTCAGCGCGGTCAAACTAAGCCAAGCCGGGATCCGTCATCTTCTCGAACAGCTCGCTGAACGCAATATCCGCATCATCGGCCTTGAAGGCGCCGACGATTCACAACTCGGTGCGTCACTGCCGCCACTCTTGACCGGAGGACGTCCGGCGGAAAAGCCCGGCACACCCGACGCCGCCGCTGCCAATAAGCCGGGCGCCGCTCCGACCGCGCAGGAGGAACCCACCTCTTTGCTGATCGAGACCCCGATCCGTTCCGGACAAACTGTGATTTTTCCAAACGGTGACGTCACGGTGCTCGGTTCAGTCGCTTCGGGATCGGAAATCGTCGCCGGGGGATCAATTCATGTCTACGGCACGCTCCGAGGTCGAGCCATGGCGGGATCGCAAGGCGACGCCCGCGCGCGAATATTTTGCAAGAAAAACGAGGCCGAGCTGTTGGCAATCAATGGTTACTACCGAACTGCCGAAGAATTGGATGCGGATGTCCGCTGCCAGCCGGTCCAGTCCTGGCTTGAAGATGGTGTCGTGATGGTAGCCCCCTTGGAATAAGTGCAGGAGGTAACAAGCATGAGCAAAGTCATTGTCGTTACATCCGGTAAGGGAGGCGTTGGCAAGACCACTTCTACCGCCGCCCTCGGTGCCGCGCTCGCGCAGGCCGGCCAGACCGTCGTCGTCGTCGATTTCGATGTCGGACTGCGAAACCTTGACCTGGTGATGGGAGCAGAGCGGCGGGTCGTGTACGACCTGATCAACGTCGTTCAAGGTGTTGCAAAGCTTCCGCAAGCGTTGATCCGCGACAAGCGCGTCGACACGCTTTCAATCCTTCCAGCGTCGCAGACGCGGGACAAGGACGCGCTCACCGACGAGGGCGTGGCGCGCGTAATCAGAGAACTGCGTACGAAATTCGACTGGGTCATCTGCGACAGTCCCGCCGGCATCGAGCGTGGCGCCACCCTTGCCATGCGCTTCGCCGATACGGCCGTCATCGTGACAAACCCGGAGGTATCGTCCGTCCGTGATTCGGATCGCATCATCGGCCTGCTCGATTCCAAGACCGAAAAGGCTGAAAAGGGCGAGCGCATCGAAAAACACATCCTCATCACGCGTTACGATGCTGCTCGGGCGGCGCGCGGCGAGATGCTCAATATCAAAGATGTGCTCGACATCCTGTCGGTACCGCTGCTCGGAATCATTCCGGAGAGCGAGGACGTGTTGCGCGCGTCCAACGTCGGCTCGCCGATTACACTCAATGATCCAATGAGCGCGCCGGCCCGCGCTTATTGCGATGCCGCGCGCAGGCTTAAAGGCCACGACGTGCCCATGATCATACCAACCGACCGTAAGGGTTTGTTCGACAAGCTGTTCGGACGGAGAGCGGCATGAGCGTTTTAAATCTGTTCCGACGTCGTGGCAGCGCGCCCATTGCGCGCGAACGGCTGCAGATTTTGCTGTCCCATGAAAGAACGGTTCGCGGTCAGTCCGATCTGCTTGCCAATCTGCGGGACGAAATCATGGCGGTCGTTGCCAAGCACGTTAACGTGGAACACGACCAGGTTCACGTCACCATGGATCGCGGACAAACGGTTTCGAGGCTTGAGATCAATGTCGAAGTTCCACACCCGAGCGATGCTCTGGCCGCTGCCGGATAGGAAAGACCCCGCCGCATCAAGCCTTGGAGGCTGATCTAGTGCACCAGCCGCGACCTCTGCCTGTAAACCCGTCATGGCGCCCGGCAGGTAAGCCGGTAAGCGACGATCCACATATCCACACGCGTCGCGGTCTAAATATATTCGAACAAACGGCTGCCCTGATATTTGTCTCTCATGACCCGGCGGCTGCAATTCCGCGCACAAGCCGAACTGGGCTCTCGAGAGAAGTCACCCTGCGCTCGCCGCCTGCAATGGGGCAAGGAGTGCGTAGCATGCCGGGGGAGCGATTTAGCCTGCTGTACGTGCAGCCCGCAGCCCCTGTACCAGACAGCGCTCGAGCGCGTCACCGCATTGGCGCGTTGTTGGGCGAAGCCGTCGCCAATGGTCATGTCGAGGGTCTTGCCGCCCACCTCAGCCGAAACCTCGGCGTTCCGATGCCTGGCAACGGCCGCTATCCGTCCCACTTGAATCAGTTCATTCGAGAGTGCCAGACCTCCGATTTTCTTGACATGGTTACGGTGGTCTATCGGTATCTCTTCTGGCATCGCAGTGAGAGCGCCGCGAACTGGTGGCGGGACGCCGTGCGGCAGATCTTCAACGAGGAGAATTTGGGCTACGAAATCGATGATGCCGGCGGCTTACATCCGAGGGTCGATCGAGCGTTTCAAAGAAACCTGGTTTCGGCCGTCGCCGGGCTGCAGTCAGACCGCTATCAAAAGATCCGCGAGTTGATTGAACTCAGCTCGACCAACCTCTGCGCCGATCCTCCGAACTACAAGCAGGCGTGGCGAGCAACCTTGTCAGCGGTCGAAGTGCTGTTCGGGCTGATGTTCCCATATGCACGATTGACCGCCGACGAAATCGCGCGTCGCCTGCAGCCCGTGGTGGAGCTTGCATACAAAGACGACCCGACAGCGCAGCAAGCGGCGCAAAGAATGCTGGCCGGATTCGGCGAATGGGTTGAAGCCTCACAAAAATATCGCCACCAGCCCGGGGCGGCAGAGGTCCCCCAGCCGCCGGCCGATATCGCGATCCTGTCGATTGGTCATGGCGTGTCTTTGCTGCGGTGGCTGGCCGGTCTTCATGACGCTCAAACGCCGCCGTGAGCTGAAGACCAAATTGCAAGGCATCCCGGTATTAAAAGCTCATCGCTGAGATGTGAGCTTCAGCGGGCAACAGCCCCGCTTTTGTTTTCGCCACCGCCGCGGGCATACTCCGCCGATGGTGTCCCAGGAATCCCAGGATCAACAGGCCGCGCGCATCGCCGACCGCCTGGCGCTCGCGCTGCTGGCGATCGCGGCGATCGTCGCGCTTACGACCTTCCGCGACTATGGGCTCGGCTGGGACGACTACACCCACGCCGAATACGGCAATCTCCTGCTGTCGTTCTATGCTTCGGGACTGGCCGACCGGCGCGCGCTGTCATGGGTGAACCTCTATGAATACGGCGGCGGCTTCGATCTTGCCGCCGCGCTGCTCGCGAAGCTCTTGCCGTTTGGCGTGTTCGAGACCCGCCGGCTCACCGGCGGCATCGTCGGACTGATCGGGCTCCTGATCGTCTGGCGGACGGGACGGCGCGTCGGCGGGCCGCTCGCCGGATTCATCGCGCTGGCGCTGCTCGCGACCTGCCCGCTGTTCGTCGGCCATGCCTTCATCAACGCCAAGGATGCGCCGTTCGCCGTAGCGATGGCGCTGCTCCTGCTCGGACTGGTGCGCGCATTCGAGGAATATCCGCGCCCGGGCGCGGCGACCGTGGCGCTGGTCGGCATCGGCGCCGGCCTGGCGATCGGAACGCGCATCCTGGGCGCATTCGGTGCGCTCTATGCGTTGGGCGCGCTGGCGTTGATTGTCGCAATCGATGCACGCCGCGACGGCCTGCGCGCCGCCGGCGCCTCGTGCGGGCGGTTCGTGCTGCGGCTGTTGCCGGGTTTGGTGCTCGGCTACGCGGTCATGGCGTTGGTATGGCCCTGGGGCGCGTCAGAGCCGCTCAATCCAATTCGCGCCTTGCAGTATTTCTCGCGCTTCTTCGAGGAGCCCTGGGACGAGCTGTTCGGTGGCGCGCTGATCAAGGTCACCGAGATGCCGCGCAGCTATCTGCCGACGCTGCTCGCGCTGAAGCTGCCGGAGATGTTCGGCGCGCTCGCGGCGGGCGGCGTCGCAGGCGCACTGGTCGGCGCCTTCCGTCACGGCAACACGGCGAACCGGCGTGCGGTCCTTTTGCTGGTCGCGCTGGCGGCCGCGTTGCCGATCGCGGTCGCGGTGGCGATGCGGCCGGCGATGTACAACGGTATCCGCCATTTCCTGTTCGTGGTCCCGCCGCTCGCGGTCGCCGGCGGGCTTGCCGGCGCATGGTTGTTCGATGCGCTGCGCCGCCGCGGTCACCTTGCGGCCATGGCGGCAGCCGCTGTCTTCATCATCGGCATCGCATTGCCGATGGTCGACATGGTGCGGCTGCTCCCTTACGAATACACGTCGTTCAACCGGCTCGCCGGCGGCGTGCGCGGCGCCCGCGACCGCTACATGCTCGACTATTGGGGCCTCTCGCTGAAACAGGCGTCGCAGGGTCTTGCGGCGAAGATCGCCGAGCTCGGATTGCGGAAGCCGTCGGATCGCCGCTGGAAGCTCGCGGTCTGCGGCCCCCACCGCTCGCCGCAGGTCGAACTCGGGGCCGATTTCGAAACGACCTGGGATCCGAAAGGCGCCGACTTCGCGATGATGCTTGGCGAGTTCTATTGCCGGAAATTCGATGCGCCGCTGCTGGTTGACGTGGTGCGCAACGGCGTCGTCTATGCGCGCGTCCACGATATCCGCGGCCGCTCATACGACACGCTGCTCACGCAACCCGGCCTGACGGCAAAGTAAAAGCCGCCGCCCGGCGAGGTTGCCGGGCGGCGAAGCGATTCAAGGCATGAGTGCTGTTGCGTCGCGCTGTCAGTGCGTTTTCCAGCGCGCTTTGGCCTCCGCGCCCGACTGTTTGAGGTGCACCTTGCCGTCGACGTGGTCGACCCAGGCGAGCGGAATGAAGTGGTGCTCGCCGCCTGCATCCTCATCGCTGCTGGTCAGCTGCATTTCATTGGCGCCTTCCATGTGGTCCACGGTTCCCACATGCACGCCGTCGGAACCCACAACTTCCATGTGTTCCTTGATGGTATGGGGTGCGACCATTGCCTAAATCCTCCTTTGGTTTGGAAGATAACGTGCAGCGGGCAATCGTGGTTCCCGGCCTTTGACGGCGTGTGCGGCACAGGACTACGATCCGTCAATAACAAGCACGGTTGGGAGGTCTGAGGATGCGCGAACTCGTTCCGCTCATGCTTGCGGCGGCACTGGCGCCACTCGCCGCCACGGCCGCCGGCGCGCAAGCGGATCCCTCGATCCACATGGTGACCTATATCGAAGTCGCGCCCGCCGCGCGTGGCCAGGCCACCTCGCTGCTGCGACAACTGGCGAATGCGAGCCGCAAGGACGCAGGCCTCATCCGCTTCGAGATCCTGCAACGCAGCTCGCCCGCGCGGGAGTTCGTCGTCCTGGAAAGCTGGAAGGATCAGCAAGCCTTCGACGCCCATGTCGCCACCGCACACCACAAGCAATTCCGCGAGGCGATCGGCCCGCATTTGATCGCGCCGGTTGACGACCGCCTGTCGCTCCCGACCTTGATCGGCCCATCGCAGACGGTGCGCGGGGGCGTGGTCTACGTCGTGACCCATGTCGACGTCCCGGGTCCCGTGCGCGACAAGGGGCTCGCCGCGTTGACGGCGCTGAGCGAACCAAGCCGCAAGGACTCCGGCAACCTGCGCTTTGACGTGGTCCACCAGAAGAACCGCACCAACCATTTCACTGTTGTCGAGGTCTGGAAGGACCAGCGCTCCAACGACGCCCACGAGCTCGCCGCCCACACCCGCGCATTCCGCAATGCGCTGACGCCGATCACCGGCGCGCTTTTACGATCAGCGGTGGTACAAGGCGTTGTAGTTTCGGTTTTTGCTCGCAGGTTCGACTCACTGCGCGTGAGTTCAGCGACCAATCCTCACCCCGCCAGCGCGGCCAGAATCCGCGCCCAGCTGCGCGTTCCCTTGTGGAACGACGTGAGGTCGTATTTCTCGTTCGGCGAATGCACGCGGTCGTCGTCGAGCGCGAAGCCGACCATGATCGTATCCATGCCGAGCACGCGCTTGAAGTCGCCGACGATGGGGATCGAGCCGCCCTCGCCCACCGTCACCGCGGTCTTGCCCCACTCCGCCTTCAGCGCCGCGCGCGCCTTCACCAGCGCCGGATTGTCGAACGGAAGCTGGATCGCCGGAGCGAGACCGAAATTCGAGAACTCGACCTTGGCGTCCTTGGGCAACCGCGCGCGCACGAACTTGCGAAAGGCATCCTGGATCTTCTTCGGGTTCTGGTCGCCGACCAGCCGGAACGACACCTTCGCGCTCGCCTGCGCCGGCAGCACGGTCTTGGCGCCTTCGCCGGTGTAGCCGCCGATCATGCCGTTGATCTCGGCGGTCGGACGCGTGGAAATTTGCTCCAGCAGCATGCGGTTCTTCTCTCCGGCCGGAATTTTCAGGCCGACGCTGCCGAGGAATTCCCTGGGCGTGAGCTTGAGTTTCTTCAACTCTGCCTTGATGTCCTTCGGCAGTTCCTTCACGCCATCGTAGAATCCGGGGATGGTGACGCGGCCGTTCTTGTCGTGCATCGCGCCGAGGATTTGCGAGAGCACGCGCAGCGGATTCTGCGCGGCGCCGCCAAAGATGCCGGAATGCAGGTCGCGGTCGGCGCAGGTGATGCGAACCTCCTCGTAGACGAGACCGCGCAGCGACGTGGTGATCGCCGGCGTCTTGCCGTCCCACATGCTGGTGTCGCAGACGAGCGCAAAATCCTGTTTCAGCTCGGCGGCGTTCTGCTTGACGAAGTCGAACAGGTGCGCGGAGCCGCACTCTTCCTCGCCCTCGATCAGCATGGTGACCGGCAGCGGCAGGCTGCCGGTGACCGCCTTGAAGGCGCGCAACGCCTCCACGAAGGTCATCACCTGGCCTTTGTCGTCGCAGGCGCCGCGCGCCACGATGATCTTGCGGCCGTCGAGCGTTGTGGCGATCCGTGGTTCAAATGGCGGCGTCTCCCACAGCGACAGCGGATCGACCGGCTGCACGTCGTAATGGCCGTAGAACAGCACGTGCGGCGCTTTGCCGTCGCCCGCGCCGTTGCCGGCCCTGCCGACCACCGCGGGATGCCCGCCGGTCGGCCGCAGCGACGCGTCGAAGCCGAGACCCGCCAGATCCTTCGCCACGAATTCCGCCGCCGCCTTGCACTGCCGGGCATAGGCCGGGTCGGTCGAGACCGACTGGATCCTCAAGAAGTCGAACAGCCGGCCCACGCTGTTGTCGAGTTCGGCGTCGATGCGATCGAGGACGGCAGGCAACGCGGCGGATGGAGCTGGCATCGAAAATCCTCGTGATTGAGTCATGCCCGGCCCTGTGCCGGGCATCCACGTCTTTCTTGTGTTCGGTCTGAATCTAAAGACGTGGATGGCCGGGACAAGCCCGGCCACGACGCAGAATCGAACAAGAACATTAAGTCACAGCTTCAAGAGCTTCTTCACATTCCCCGACGCGATCTGCGCCCGCTGCTGTTCGGTGACCGGCAAGGCATCGAGCCATGCCCGCCCCGGTCCGTTCTTGACGTAAGGATAGTCGACCGAGAAGATGACCTTGTCGATGCCGAGCTCGGCAATCGAGCAGATGAGCGCAGCGTCGGAGAAATTTCCGCTGGTCGTGATCCAGAAGTGCTGCTTCACATAGTCGGTGAAGCTTCGCGGCAGCCTGGCGTCGCGCGCGAGCGAGCGGTCCATGCGCCATTGCAGGAACGGCAGCCCCTCGCCGAGATGGCCGATGATCACCTTGAGGTTCGGATAGGCGTCAAGCACGCCGCCGACCACCAGCCGCGCCGCCATGGTCAGCACCTCGTTGCCGAACCCGAGCGACGGGCCGATCAGGCTCGGATGCCCCTTGAAATAGGCGTCGATCACCGCCTGATGCGGCTTCGAAGGGTGCAGATAGACCGGCACGTCGAGCTTCTCGGCGCGCTCGAAGATCGGCCAGAAGAATTTCTCGTCGAGGAAGCGGCCTTTGCACAGGCCCATGAACATCGCGCCCTTGAAGCCGAGTTTGGTGACCACGCGGTCGAGCTCGTCGGCCGCAGCCTTGGGGTCAGACACCGGCAGCGCGGCGAAGCCGGCGAAGCGGGTGGGATTTTTGCTGATCTGCTCATGCAGATAATCGTTGGAGCGCCGCGCCAGCGGGATTGCCTTGTCGGGGTCGAGCTCATGCACCGCCGGCGCGGTCTCCGACAGCACCTGCATATCGATGCCGTGGGCATCCATCTCGCTGATCCGAAACGCGCCGATATCGTCGAGCCGCTTGGCGTGCTCGGGGTCGCGGACCAGCGCCGCCGGGCGCAGCCCCTTCAGCTCAGGGGTCCAGAAATGCTCTTCGATCGCGATGACGTTCAGCGGCATAATCGGGTTCCATTACAAACAGGTTGAAGTTGAAGGTGCGCGCGACCCTGCCAGGACGGCGGGCATAGCCGCGCATCGGGTTGGTGAGTAGGTCTACCGGCGCAAGATCCCGCCGAGCGTTCCGCGCACGATGGCGCGGGCGATGGTGTTGCCCATGGAACCGCCGACCGACTTGCCGATGCTGCCGGCCAGCCCGCCGACCACGCGACCGGTGACCGAGCGGGTGACTTCGCGGGCAACCCGTTGGGTCGGCGAAAGCACCTGACCGCGCGGGCGGTTGGTGCCGAACAGCCCGCCGAGCATGTCGCCGATCTGTCCAAAGACGCCGCCGCCACCGACCGGCTCGCCCTGCGCGGTGCCGCCGGGGGCGTTGGCGTCTTGCGTGCGCTTTTGCAGGATCTCGAAGGCCGATTCCCGGTCGACTGCGGTGTCGTATTTGCCCTTGACCGGACTTTTCGCGATCACGGCTTGGCGTTCCTGCGGCGTGATAACGCCGAGCCGGGCGGTGGGCGGCGCGATCATCGTGCGCTCGACCATCGAGGGCGAGCCCTTGCCCTCAAGGAACGAGCAGAGCGCTTCGCCCTTCTCCAATTCGGTGATGATTTGCGCGGTGTTGAGCTTCGGATTGGGCCGGAACGTCTCGGCCGCCGCCCGCACCGCCTTCTGGTCGCGCGGGGTGAAGGCGCGCAGCGCGTGCTGCACGCGATTGCCGAGCTGCGCCAGCACCTTGTCAGGCACGTCGAGCGGATTCTGGGTGACGAAATAGACGCCGACGCCCTTGGAGCGGATCAACCGCACCACCTGCTCGATCTTGTCGAGCAGCGCCTTGGGCGCATCGGTGAACAGGAGATGCGCCTCGTCGAAGAAGAACACGAGCTTCGGCTTGTCCGGGTCGCCAACCTCAGGCAATTCCTCGAACAATTCCGACAGCAGCCATAGCAGGAAGGTTGCGTAGAGCCGCGGGCTCTCCATCAGCTTGTCGGCGGCCAAGATGCTGATGATGCCGCGGCCGTCGCGATTGCGCATCAGGTCTGCGATGTCGAGCGCCGTTTCGCCGAAGAATTTCGCGCCGCCCTGATTTTCCAGCACCAGCAGCTGTCTTTGGATTGCGCCGATCGAGGTGGCTGCAACATTCCCGTAGAGTTTCTGCAGCTCCGCTGCATTCTCCGAAACAAATCCGAGAACAGCGCGCAAGTCCTTGAGGTCCAAGAGTGCAAGCCCTTGCTCGTCCGCGACCCGAAACGCGATGTTGAGGACCCCCTCCTGGGTGTCGTTCAGATCCAGGAGCCGCGAAAACAGGAGCGGCCCCATTTCCGCAACGGTGGCCCGGATCGGATGACCCTGCTCGCCGAACAGGTCCCAGAAAATGACCGGGAATTCGTCCGGCTGATACGCGATGCCCATATCCTGGGCGCGCTTGACGAAGGCCTCCTTGGCCTCGCCGACTTCGGCAATTCCGGACAGGTCACCCTTGATGTCGGCGGCGAACACCGGGACACCCGCCCGCGAGAAGCCCTCCGCCAGGACCTGCAAGGTGACGGTCTTGCCGGTGCCGGTCGCGCCGGTCACCAGGCCGTGCCGGTTGGCGAACGAAAGGGTGAGAACCTCGGGCTTTTCACTTTTGCCGACGAAAATCGTGGTCCCGTCGTCGGGTACCGGCGTCAGGGGCGCCGCCGGCTTCGGCGCCGATTTCGGGCTCGCTTTCGCAGTCGATTTCGCCATGGATGGTTCCCTTCGGCCGGCCGGGCGCGGCGGGGCCATTGTCGCAGCCCTCGCAACGCGGTCAATCACCGGCATGCACTGGGGAAAACCTGCGACGACACAATGGCAGCGGCAAGATTTCTTCGTGCTGCGGTCCGCAGGCGGACGCGACCCTGAAACCTCTACTGGAGCTTGAGCTTGCCGGAGCCGACGGCTTCGCCGCCAGCGGCGCGGACGCCGCCGATCCCGCGCGTGCGGACACGCGGCTTGCGGCCCGGTTCAGTTGGCGCGGCGGTTGGCTGACGCGCGGCCTGCAGCAGCGCGCCGATGCAGCGATAGAGCATCCGAGGCGACACGCCGCGCGGGATCACCGCAAGATAGCCGGCGCCAGCGGCGGCCCGCCGAACGTAGGGCGTCGCCGCCTCGGCGATCAGCAGCGAAGGGAGGCGGCCCCTTCCCGGCGCATCGGTGTTGGCATCCCAGCCCGGTTTGTCGTCGGGCACCGCCCGCGGCAGAACCGCGAGGCAGGCATCGATGCCGCCTGCATCACACCGCGCCTGCGCGGCTGCCATCTCGCTGACGCAGCAAATGTCCGCGATGCCCATCCGACGCAGTGCGTCGCACAACGCACGGTCCTCGCCGGCGACGAGAATGACGCGTGCAGACTGGAACCGAACCGGCAAGCCGCGGCTCAACGTAACCACCATCCAAAGGGTCCCACCTGTTGGAGCATAGGCGCGAATTCGGCGTCAACGTTGGTACCGGTGTCGTATGACCGCCCGTGTTCGTATTTCGCCGAAAGCAAGTCGTCTCCACCAACGCTAAAGCGTTGCCGTTAGCGGTGAAGTTCGCAGGTGATGCAAAGATGCAACGCATTTCGACTTCGAACATGGACCGCGCTTGTTTTAGCAGCCTCTGCACGACAGTATATGGTTAACCTGCCGCAAGCGTGGGGCTGGTGAGGGGCAGATGGACGAACTGATAGGGCGCCTTGTCGCCAATGTCGGCGTCGATAGAGCGGCCGCGGCAACTGCCGTCGGTATTATTCTGCAATTCCTGGCCAAGGAAGGTCCGGCGGACAAAGTCCAGCAATTGATCGACCAATTGCCCGGCGCCGCGGCGGCAATTCAAAGCGCACCAGAGGATTCCAGTTCAGGCGGGATGTTCGGCGGCGGCGTCATGGCCGCTGGAACCCGCATGATGGCGGCCGGACTGAGCATGGGCCAGGTCCAGGCCGTCACCCGTGAGACCATCAACTACGCAAGAGAGAAGCTCGGGGAAGACGCAGTCGGCGAAATCGTCGGCGCGATCCCCGGACTCGGCCAGTTCGTCTGAAGCCTGGGGGGCCAAGGCGGACGGTTGAGGGGAGTCGAGGAGAAATCGATGTCGTACCCGCTCACCCACATCGAGGGGCTCGATGTGGACGAGATCAAGTCGCTCAAAGCCATCGGCATCCGCACCACGGAGCGGCTGCTTGAGGACGCCAAGAGTCCGAAGGGCCGCAAGCTCCTGGCCAGCAAGACCACGATCAGCGAGAAACGTCTCCTGATGTTCGCCAATGCCTGCGACCATCTGCGCATCAAGGGCATGGGCCCGGGGTACGTGGTGCTGCTGCGTGAGATCGGCGTCGATACCGTGCGGGAATTGCGCTACCGCAAGCCGGAAAACCTGGTCAGCGCCATGGCCGAGACCAACCGGAAGAAGAAGCTGGTCCGCCTGCTCCCGTCGCCGAAGCTCGTCGTACGCTGGGTCGACCAGGCCAAGAAGCTCACGCTCAAGATCACCTACAAGAAATAAGCCGCTGGCATTGTTTAGGTTGTGGCTTCGGCTCCGCGCGCGCGCCTTGACACCCGTCCCCGCCGCGGCGCAAAGCCACCGCGTGAACCAGATGCATCCGCCCAGTTCCAAAGCCGCGCGCGTCGGCGACAGTGCGCTGCACCCGCTGGCCCGGCTGCTGGCGCTGGGACGCCCGGTCGTGATGGGCGTCCTCAATGTGACGCCGGACTCGTTTTCCGATGGCGGCCGCTTTTTCGATCCCGAGCCCGCCATCGGCCATGCCCGCCGGCTGGTGGCGGAGGGCGCCGACATTCTCGATATCGGCGCGGAATCGACCCGCCCCTATGGCGGCGCGGTCGTCGTATCGGCCGACGAGGAGTTGCGGCGTCTCGAACCCATCCTGCCCACGGTCCTCGGGCTCGGCATCCCGGTTTCGATCGACACCATGAAGGCGAAGGTCGCCGCCTGGGCGCTCGACGCCGGTGCCGCCATCGCCAATGACGTCTGGGGCCTGCAGCGCGACCCCGACATGGGGCGCGTGGTCGCGGAGCGTGGCGTGCCGGTGATCATCATGCACAATCGCGAGGCGGCCGATCCGGCGATCGACATCATGGCCGACATCGTGGCGTTCTTCTCCCGTTCGCTCGCGATCGCCGACCGCGCCGGCATCGCGCGCGACAAGATCGTCCTCGACCCCGGTATCGGGTTCGGCAAGACGCCGGAGCAAAGCATCGTCGCCCTCTCCCGGCTGGCGGAGCTGAAAACGCTCGGCTTTCCGATCCTGGTCGGCGCGTCGCGCAAGCGCTTTATCGACTCCGTCTCCCCTGCCCCGCCCGACCGCCGGATCGGCGGATCGATCGCCAGCCATCTGATCGCGGTTGCAAGCGGCGCGGCCATCGTCCGCGTCCACGACGTCGCCGAGACCGTGCAGGCGCTCAAGGTCGCCGCCGCCATCGAGAGGGCGAGATGACGGATTCCGTCTACGTCACCGGACTGGCGCTCCATGCGTTTCATGGCGTGATGGAGCATGAGGCCACGGTCGGGCAGACCTTCTATATCGACCTGGTGCTGGACATCGACCTCGCCCAGGCGTCGCGTTCGGACAAGATCGCCGACACGGTCGGCTACGACCAGGTCGTCGAGGTCGCCAGCCGGACGTTCTGCGCCCAGCGCTACCGGCTGGTCGAGGCGGCGGCCGGCGCGATTGCCGATGCCGTTCTCACCGCGTTCCCGGCGGTCACCTCGGTGCGGGTGACCGTTCACAAGCCGCACGCCCCGATCGCCGCCACCTTCGCCGATGTCGGCGTGACGATCGTCCGCACGCGGCAAAGCCATGGCTGAGGCGCTGATCGCGCTGGGCGGCAATGTCGGCGATGTGCGGTCGACGTTCGACCGCGCGCTGGCGACGCTCTGCGACGGCGCCGACGTACGCCTCACCGCCCGCTCCACCGATTATTCGACCCCGCCATGGGGCGTCGAGGATCAGCCGCCGTTCGTCAATTGTTGCGCGTCCGTCGCAACCGGCCTGACGCCGCATGAACTGCTGACGCGCGCGCAGGCCGTCGAGCGCGCATTCGGCCGCGACCGGACCAACGAGCGGCGCTGGGGTCCGCGGACGCTCGATATCGACCTTCTCGCCTATGACGACGTGGCAGTGAACGATCCCGATCTGACCTTGCCGCACCCGCGGCTGTTCGAGCGCGCCTTCGTGCTGGTGCCGCTTGCTGAAATCGTGCCGGATCGCGTGATTGCGGGCATGCGTGTCCGCGACGCGCTGGCCAAGCTGGACACCGCGGGAATCGAAAGGCTGCCGGCTCGTTAGGGAACGGGTTCGCCCAATCCCTCCGCTCACCCCCGCGCAAGCGGGAATCCAGGCTCCTTTTTGCACTGGGTCCCCGATTTCGCGGCGACGAGCAGACGATGAGCGAGTTGGCCCGCGTGCCTGGGCGTGCCATTTTCATACCATGACCGATGCGCCCGACCACCTGCCATTGGCCGCCGAATTTCCGGCTGCGACCGACGAGCAGTGGCGCAAGCTCGTCGATGGCGTGCTGAAGGGCGCCGCATTCGAACGATTGCAGAGCCGGAGCGCCGACGGCCTCACCATCGAGCCGCTCTATCCGCGCGCGCGTGACGCGGCGGCGCTGGCCGGGCGGGCGCCGGGCACGCGCTGGCAGGTGATGCAGCGCATCGACCATCCCGATCCGGATGCCTGCAACGCGGAAGTCCTGCACGAACTCGACAACGGCGCCAACGGCCTGGTGCTGATCCCGGCCGGCGCGATCGGCGCGTACGGCTACGGCCTTGCACCGGGGCCGGATGCCGTCGAACGCGCGCTCGCCGGCGTGCATCTCGATGCCGGGATTGCGATTGCGCTCGAATTCAGCCCGCATGCGCCCGGCGTGCCGATGGCGCTCGCGAGACTGGTCGAGCAGCAAGGCTTGTCGCCGGCTGCGGTCGACATCCGCTTCGGCCTCGATCCGCTTGGCGCGTTCGCACGGCACGGCCGCTCGTCCGCACCTTGGCGCGAGCGTCCGCCGCGCATCGCATCAGTCGCCGCGGACCTGTCCAAACGAGGTTTCAAAGGCCCGTTCGCCGCCGCCGACGGGCGCGTCATTCACGATGCGAGTGGCACGGAAGCGCAGGAGCTCGCGTTCGCCCTCGCGGTTGCCGTCGCCTATCTGCGCGGATTCGA
The DNA here is from genome assembly GCA_963720385.1 of uncultured Alphaproteobacteria bacterium. GTDB lineage: Bacteria > Pseudomonadota > Alphaproteobacteria > Rhizobiales > Xanthobacteraceae > VAZQ01. The sequence goes on from CAVRFL010000012.1 coordinate 243,758, forward strand.
AGCAGGCGGGATCACGCTCGACGCTGCGCGCCGCATGATCGCGTTCCGGTTGACCGCCGACGCCGACCAGTTCCTGACCATCGCGAAATTCCGTGCATTGCGGCGGCTGTGGCAGCGCATCGAGGAAAGCTGCGGGCTTGTACCTGTGCCGGCTTTCATCGACGGGTCGACCGCATGGCGCACAATGACCCGCGACGACGCCTATGTGAACATCCTGCGCGCCACCATCGCGGTGTTCTCGGCCGCCGTTGGCGGCGGCGATGCCATCACGGTATTGCCGTTCACGGCTGCGCGCGGCCTGCCCGATCGCTTGGCTCGGCGGGTCGCGCGCAACACCCACTTTGTTCTGCTCGAGGAGGCCGGCATCGCGCATGTCGCCGATCCGGCCGCCGGCGCAGGCTGGAGCGAGGACCTGACCGGCAAGTTTTGCCGCGCCGCCTGGGCCCTGTTCCAGGAGATCGAAGCGGCGGGCGGCGTGATCGCGGCGCTCGAACGCGGGTTGATCCAGAACAAAGTGTCGGCAGCACGGGTCGCGCGTGAGCGCGCGCTCGCCGACAAGAAAGAGGCACTGATTGGCGCCAGCGACTATCCGGGCGTTGCGGACGTGCCGGTGCTCGACGTGCCGCGCGTGACGCTCGCGGAATTACCGGCCGCGGCGATGTGCGAGCCGCTCGCGCCGGTCCGGCTTGCAGCGCCGTTCGAGCAGTCCGTGTGATAGCATTCCGGCCGATTGCGTGAGGACAACATGCAGGACAATCCATTCGCCGCCGAGCCGGTGAACGCCGGCACCTCACACGCCGTGCACAACGCAGGCTGCCGATGCGGCCTCTCGCGGCGCAGGTTCCTGTCCGGTGCAGCGGCCATGGGCGCGGCGGCGCTCGGCACGGGCAAGGCCTCGGCGCAGGCCAAGCCGCAGCGCATCGACGTGCACCATCACATGCTGCCGCCAAAATATGTCGGCGAGCGTCTCGCAGCCGGTGTCACCGAGGGCTCGGCCGGCATCGGACAGTGGACGCCGGCGCGCTCGCTCGAGCAGCTCGACCGGAACGGCATCCAGACCGCGATGCTCTCGATCTCGCAGCCCGGGCTCAAATTCGACGACATCGAAGGCACGCGCAGCATGCTGCGCTACACCAACGAATACGGCGCCTCCCTGGTGCGCGACCACAACGGCCGCTTCGGACTGATGGCGACGCTGCCGCTCGCCGACATCGACGGCAGCCTGCGCGAGATGGAATACGCCCTCGACACGCTCAAGGCCGACGGCATCAACCTCGTCACCAGCTATGGCAACCGCTATCCCGGCAATCCGCATTTCGATCCGGTGTTCGAGGAACTGAACCGACGCAAGGCGACCGTGTTCTTTCACCCGAACATGCCGGCCTGTTGCGCCGGCATCCTGCCCGACGTGCCGGGCCCGACGATCGAATACCAGTTCAACACTGCGCGCGCGGTCACCAACCTGCTCTACACCGGCACGCTGACGCGTTTTCCCGACATCAAATACATCTTTTGCCATTCCGGCGGTGCGCTGATCCCGCAGGTCGGGCGGGTCGTGCGCCATGCGCACGAAAGCAAGAAAATCGCCGCGAAGCTGCCCAACGGCCCGTGGGCGGAGATCAGGAAGCTCTATTTCGACACCGCGCAGGCGGCGGATCCCTGGAATTTCGGCGCCACCCGCACCTTCATGCCGATCACGCAGCTCCTCCTCGGCAGCGATTATCCGTTCATCCAGGTGGCGGACACGGTCAACGCGCTGCTCGATCTCGGCATGAACGAGGCCGACCTGCGCGCGGTCACGCGCGACAATGCGCTGCGGCTGTTCCCGCGGCTACAGACAACATGAGTCTTCGACTCACCGCCTCTCAGCCGACAGGGATGCGCTTCTGCGGATCGACGAACGGCATCTCCACGACCACGCCTGCCCGGCGACCCCACTCGCTGTCGACCGTCACCTTGGTGCCCGGCTTGGATAGCTCCACCGGCAGCCAGCCATAGCCGATATTCTTGCGCAGCCGCGGCGAGTAGATCGCCGAAGTGACTTTGCCGATGCGCTGGCCGCCGGCCACGATCGGCCACTTCACATAGTTCAGGTCGGGGAACGGATCGCCGTCGAGTTCGAGCCCGTTGATCTTGCGCTTGATCCCCTCCGCCTTGATCCGCCGCAGGGCAGCCATCGAAATCGCGGCCTCGTTGCTCAAATTCCAGTCCACCAGCCGCCCCAGACCCATCTCGAGTGGATTGTTCTCGTAGGTCATGTCAGCACCCCAATTGAAGATGCCGCCCTCAATGCGCCGGATGTCCGAGGGGCCGGTCGGCTTGATCCCGTAGCGCCGACCCTTGTCCATGATGTACTCCCACAGCTCATTGCCGCGGGTGGTGTCGAGCAGGTAAACCTCGTAGCCCACTTCCGACGTCCAGCCGGTGCGGGTGATCACCACCGGGATGCCGGCGATGGTCTCCGAGCGCCACCAGTAATATTTGAGGTCCAGGATTTTTTCGCCCACGAGATCGCGCATCAAATCCTTGGACTTCGGCCCCTGGATCTGCAGCGGCGCCGCGTCAGCCTCGCGGATGGTTACGTCGAGATTGCGATAGGCGTTGCGCAGGCCGCGCGCGAACAAGAGCGCGTCGGTCGAGGCCAGCGCGAACCAGAACTTGTTTTCCTCCATCCGCGTCATCACCGGATCGTTGATGATGCCGCCGTCGTTGTCGCAGATCAGCACATATTTCGCTTGGCCCACCGCGCATTTCGACAGGTCGCGGCACGTGAGCAGCTGCGCGAACTTGAGCCCGTCGCGACCCGAGATTTCGAGGCAGCGCTCCACCGCCACGTCCCAGAGCGTCACCCCGTTCAAGAGCGCCTCGTACTCCGCTGCGAAGCTATCGAACCGGATCGGGAAATACATGTGATTGTAGACGGTGAAACCTTTCGGGCTGTAGCGCTGCGTCGCCTCATAAAAGGGCGTGCGCCGGCAGCGCGCGCCGCGCTGGACGAGGCTCATGTCAAAAGCGGTCATTCGATTCTCCGTGTTCCTGTCTTTCGGGATTCCAGCCTTTAGGGTCCCCGGCAACTCTCCACTCTGCATGGATACTGGTTTTACATCGCCGATCAACCGCCTCCGCCTGTGCGGGTTCAATTCTCGGACGCCTTGATCCTGTCGACCTCCAGGACCGCAACTGGACGATTGATCGCGGCCACCAGCGCATAGCTGATGATCAAGAGCAGGAACCAAGATCCCAGCTTGCCGAGCGAGACCGCGGACCATCCCGACGCCTGGTGCGGATAGAGCCAGGTCCGCGTAAGGGTGCCAAGATTCTCGGCGATCCAGACGAAGGAGGCGACGAGGCCGAGCCCGAGCAGCAACGGCATGCGGCGATGCAAGTGCCAGACCTTGTAGTAGATCCACGTGCGGCCGAAGGTCACTGCCGCCGCCGCGAACAAGAGATAGCGAACGTCGAATGTGTAATGGTGCGTGTAGAAGTTCACATAGATCGCAAAGGCGAGCAGATAGACCGACCAGAGCGGCGGATGGTGCAGGAACCGGAAGTCGAACAGCCGCCAACAGCGCGCGATGTAGCTCCCGATCGCGGCGTACATGAAACCGGAGAACAGCGGCACGCCGCCGATGCGGAAGAAACTGTCCTCCGGATAGACCCAGGAGCCGACGTGGGTCTTGAATATCTCCATGATCGTACCGACGATGTGATAGGCGAGGATGACCTTCGCCTCCTCCCATGTCTCGAGCTTGAAGGTCAGCATCCCGATCTGGATGGCAACCGCGGCGAGAAACATGAAATCGTAGCGGCTGAGCGCGGCATTGCGCGGATACCAGAGGTGGGTGCCGACGATGAGCGCCACCATCGCGGCGCCGAACAAACACGCCCACGCCTGCTTGATCGCGAAGCGCACGAACTCGTAGGCAAACGTGGTTGCCTTGCGGCGGCTGGCCCAGTCGCCGATGCGCTGCTCAACGGCGATGAACCGGACGAGCGGCGCCCAGATGGCGGCCGCGCTCTGCTGATGCGGTTTGGGAAGCGGTTCGTGCAAGGAGGACGTTAGGGTTATGGACACCTTAGGGAACGAGGTACCCGATGCCCAGCAAAAGCGGCATTGCGTGGGCAATCTCAATCGAGGCGACTTCTGATATGATGACAAATAGGCAATGTGACGCGACCAACGATTGAACAGATGGCAAGCAGCATTCCGGATTTCGCCAAGATCGCGTTCACCACCGCGCCGGCGACCTCAACACGGGCCGCCCACCGGCACGGCGAGCCCTGGCGCACGCCCGAAGGCATCGCGGTGAAACCAGCCTACGGCCCCGACGACCTCGCCGGCCTCGACTTCCTCGACACCTATCCCGGCCTCGCGCCGTTCCTGCGCGGTCCCTATCCCACGATGTACGTCACCCAGCCCTGGACCATCCGGCAATATGCCGGCTTCTCCACGGCGGAGGATTCCAACGCCTTCTACCGGCGCAACCTCGCCGCCGGGCAGAAAGGCCTTTCGGTCGCATTCGACCTGCCGACCCACCGCGGTTACGACAGTGACAATCCGCGCGTCGCCGGCGACGTCGGCATGGCCGGCGTCGCGATCAACTCCGTCCACGACATGAAGACGCTGTTCGACGGCATCCCGCTCGACGAAATGTCGGTGTCGATGACCATGAACGGCGCGGTGCTGCCGGTGCTGGCGAGTTATGTGGTCGCGGCCGAGGAACAGGGCGTGCCGCAGGAAAGGCTCACCGGCACCATCCAGAACGACATCCTCAAGGAATTCATGGTGCGCAACACCTACATCTATCCGCCGAAGGCGTCGTTGCGCATCGTCTCCGACATCTTCGCCTACACGGCGGAGCGCATGCCGAAGTTCAACTCGATCTCGATCTCCGGCTACCACATGCAGGAGGCGGGCGCGACCTGCGACCTCGAACTCGCCTATACGCTGGCCGACGGCGTTGAATATGTGCGCGCCGGGCTCGCCGCCGGCCTCGACATTGACCGCTTTGCGCCGCGGCTGTCATTCTTCTGGAACGCCGGCATGAATTTCTTCATGGAGGTGGCGAAGCAGCGCGCCGCGCGCATGCTGTGGGCGAAACTCATCAAACCGTTCGAGCCGAAGTCGGACCGCTCGCTGATGCTGCGCGCGCACACCCAGACCTCGGGCTGGTCGCTTGCTTCGCAGGACGTGTTCAACAACGTGGTGCGCACCTGCATCGAGGCGATGGCGGCGACCCAGGGCGGCACGCAATCGCTGCACACCAACGCGCTCGACGAGGCGCTGGCGCTGCCGAGCGATTTTTCCGCGCGCATTGCACGCAACACGCAGATCGTGTTGCAACGCGAGTCCGGGACCACGCGCATCATCGATCCCTGGGGCGGCTCGTTCTATGTCGAGCGCCTGACCGGCGAACTGGCCAAGCGCGCCTGGAGCCACATCCGGGAGGTCGAGGGCTTGGGCGGCATGGCCAAGGCGATCGAAGCCGGGCTGCCGAAGATGCGGATCGAGGAAGCGGCGGCGCGCACGCAGGCCCGCATCGACGCCGGCGAGCAGGCGGTGGTCGGCGTCAACCGCCACCGCCCCGAGCACGAGGCGGCGGTCGACCTGCTCAAGGTCGACAACGCCGCCGTGCGGCAGTTGCAGATCGAGAAGCTGGCGAAGCTCAACCACGAGCGCGATCCCGAGGCGGTCGCACAGACGCTGGCGGCGCTGACGCGCACCGCCGGCGGCGGCAACGAGAACCTCCTGGCGCTTGCGATCGACGCGGCGCGCGCCCGCGCCACCGTCGGCGAAATCTCCGCCGCGCTCGAACAGGTCTACGGCCGGCATCAGGCCGAGGCCAAGACGATCTCGGGCGTCTATCGCCGCGAGGCCGGCGTGTCGGCGGCGGTCGAACGCATGCGCAAGCTCACCGCCGCGTTCACCGAGGCTGCAGGGCGCCGCCCGCGCATCCTGGTCGCCAAGACCGGACAGGACGGCCATGACCGCGGCCAGAAGGTGATCGCATCGGCGTTCGAGGATCTCGGCTTCGACGTCGTGATCGGCCCGCTGTTCGCCACGCCCGAGGAAGCCGCGCAGCAGGCGGTCGAGAGCGACGTGCACATCGTCGGCATCTCGACGCTCGCCGCCTCCCACCTCACTCATATTCCGGAGCTGAAGGCCGAGCTCGAGCGGCTCGGCCGTGGTGACATCATGATCGTGGTCGGCGGCGTGGTGCCGCCGCAGGACTACGATGCGCTCAAGCGCGCCGGGGTCGAGGCGATCTTTCCGCCCGGCACGGTGATCGCGGAAGCCGCCGAAGGCGTGCTGCAATCGCTCAACACGCGGCTTGGGCACGCGCAGGCGGCGAAGTAAATCCGTGAAAGCGGCGTGGTCAAGACCGCTTGGCCGCCACCGACTTGATCTTCTCGCGAAACTTGGGGAACCGCGTCAGCGCATCACGGAAATCCCACGACATCAGTGCCAGCAGTCGCAGGGGGGTCACTGCCACAACGTCGGCAGTGCGGTGCGTGTCTTCGATGAGCGCCATCTCGCCAAAAACATCGCCAGCTTCCAGAATTGCGAGCGCACGGCCGCTCCGGCTGACGGTGGCGCTGCCTTCGAGGATCATAAAGAAGCGATAGGCGAAGTCGCCCTGCTTGACTATGTGCCCGCCGATCGGGACCGTCACTTCCTGCATCCGTTCGACCATGAAATCGATCGCCTCGTCTTCAAGGCCGACCAACAGGGGAAGCGACCGAACGGCTTCCTCGTTTTTCCCTTGCATCGCTTGGTGGCCTCTGAACCCTCACGGCCCGCACGGCTTGAGATAAATCAAGTCAGCATTCACGAAAGCGGTCAATAGCTGACATCTCGCCATTTCCGCTTTGGGCCAGGAGCGACATCGTGGCGATAGAAAGAAAGGGGTGCGGGTTGCAATGGCTTCGCGACACCTTGCCGGGCTGAGGTGATCCGCCCCTACATGCGCGCACCTGTGAAATACGTCACAGGTGCCCATGACCCCCGCGCGCTATGAATACCCTAATGGCGTACCCATTTATGACAACCTGGAGGGTCCAATGCGACCGCATCGTATTTTTGCCGCCACCCTCATGCTTGCCGCGGCCTTCTTGTTGACAAGTCCGGCCTGGGCGCAGACTGGGTCGGCGGCTCCGGAGGCCCGGGCCCTGGCGTCACCGATCGGAAAGATCGTTTCGACGGCAGGAACCGTCACTGTCGAGCGTGCGAGTGCCGCTGTCGTTCAGGCCAGCGCATCGAGCGGCTCGGTGCCGGTGAAAGAAGGCGACTTTGTCTACCGGGGCGACGTGGTCCTCACCGGCGCCGACAGCAAAGTCAGTCTGGTTTTTGCCGATGGCACGGCTTTCAACGTCTCGAGCAACGCTCGTATGGAATTGAGTGAGTTTGTGTACAATCCGGACGGCAAGTCGAATTCGAAGTCTGTTCAGCCTGCTCAAAGGGACCTTTACGTTCGTTGCGGGCAAGATTGCAAAAACGGGCAGCATGACGCTTGATACGCCCGTGGCCACGATGGGAATCCGAGGAACGACACCGCACGTCGTGGTTTCGGGTGACGGAACTGTCAGCTTTTCTACGTTGGTCGAAGAGAGGGTCATTCGACCGAACGGACGATAGATCGTGTCGAGCGCCGCGCCTAAAATTCGGCCACGCTAATCACGGCCGAGGCTTAAAGCGAGCTGACCGCGGGGCGTTCGGGCCAAACGTCTATCAGTCCGACATTCTCTTCGCCGCCGTCAACATCGGCGAGCCGGTAGGGAAAATGGTTCTTGAATGACCATACCCCGCTTCCCCGGGGCCGCGAACTCCGATGGCCAGCGTCCCGAAAGCGACACTATTGCGTGAACTGATCGGCGGGCTTGCAGTCGCGCAAGCGATCACGGGGACGGTTCCTACATGCCAAGGTTCATGCCGCTGCTGGTCATCGCAGCGTCGAGTTTGCTGTTGTCCGCGTGCTTCACGTCGGAAGCGCCGAAATTTCCCGCGACCTCGGCGGTTGCCGTGTTCGGCAACGGCGGGCGCTACGTCGTGTTCGAACACGTCGGCGGCGGCAAATTCCGCAAGCAGCGGATGCTGACAGTGAAGCAAATGCCCGACGGCTCATACCAATTCATCGGCGAGAAGACGACGTTGCCGATCTCGTTTCATGATGTCGGCAACGGCATCATCGTCGGCCAAGCCAAGCCGGACGACAACAAGCATGCCTATGGCTATCTGTTCCTGACCAGGAAGGGCACCGAGCTGTTTCTGCATGTGCCGCAATGCGACAAGCAGGATCCGGCCGTGCTGTCGGCGAACGGCGTCGTCCAACGCGACAAATTCGAATGCTCGATCGACAAGGTGACCGACCCGGCCAAGCTTTTCGCCGCGCTCACCGCGGGCGAGCCCACGTCCAAGCTGGTCCCGGAATGATCATGCCCCGCTTTCGCGGGGCATGATGCATTGGAATACTCTAAGCGCCACAGCGGTCACTGCGCCGCCGCGGCTCGTGCTGACTGCGCCTTGTCGACGATGCCGCGCGCATGCCGCACGACATAGTCGGCGACGATCGCATGCGCCTCCGCGGTCGGGTGGATGGCTCCGCTGTACAGGCCCGCATAGGCCGGCTGCAGGATGTCGAACGCCGACACGCCTTCGCGATGCGTATGCGCGGTCAGGAACGCGTCGTTGGGCGTGCGGAACAGTCGCCAGTGGCGCGCATAGGGCAGCGTCGCCGCCGGCGAATACGGCCGGAACGCGTCGGCCCCGGGCGGACGGCGCGGAACGCGCATGTTGATGCCGTCCGCGAGCGCGCGCTTGGGATCGCGCGCACACATGCCGCGCCGCGCGAATTCGGGGATGTGGTCGGTGACCAGCCGGAAGCCGGTTCCCGATGCGCCGGTCGCCAGATTGCCGGGGCAATTACGCCCCTTGCCGGCGATGCATTCGAGCCGCGCCAGAAACTCGTCGAGGAAATCGGCGGTCTCCTTCAGGCGTCCACGATGCAGCTGCAGGCCCGGATGCACGTCGAGCCCCAGCGTCGGCTGGCCGCCACAGAGCCCGCCGGTCTCGTCGTACTGGATCGGCTCGTAGGTGGTCTGCAGCACGCGCGACGGCTCGATGCCGAAGCCCTGCTGCAACGCGTCCTTGAGCGCCTTCATGCGCTCGTCGAGCACGTTGAGATAGACGCGCGAGACCTGCGGGCTGAAGCGGATCGACGAGCCGATCCAGGCCGCAATCGGCGCGAAGTCACCCGCGCTTTCGGTCATGGAATAGGCGACGAGGCCGCCGAACCCGACGTCATTGCCGCCGATCGACATCAATACCATGTCGATCGGCCGCTTGCGCTGGCTGGGCGGGCACCAGTTCATGGTGACCCGCTGCGGCGCGATCGATGTGCTGCCGGCGGCATACAGCGGCAGGGCGTAGGCTGCCTGCTGCCGCGCATTGCCGCGGCACAGCAGATCGGTCAACTGATCAAGCTGCGCGCGGACCTTCTTGCCGTTCGGCTCGCTGAAGCCCTGGCGCGGATCCATTTCGAGGAACAGGCCGTTCGCAACCTCGGCGCCGGAGCAGGTGAAGGTCGCGAACGTAACCGAGCGGTGACGGTTTTCCAGCGCGAGTTGGAGGCCGACGCGGACCGGATAGCCATATTGCGAGCGGTGACAGTCGTTGCTGAGCCACTGGGCTTGCGCACGGTCGAAGGCTGCGCGGAATTCCGGCGACGACAGCCGCAGGAACCGCTCGGCAAGCTCGTCCTCCATGAGCCGGCGCGGCAGAACTTTTGGATTGATCTGCGCATCGCCCGAGGACAGCCCGAAACCTTTCACCGGCGGGATTTCCCGTTGCGGCCCCATCGCGACCTCGTCCTGCAGCAGGGTCGGGTCGTAGACCATCTCGCGCGACGGGCTGAACTGGACCGGCCGGTCGGGGTTGCTTTCGCCGGAGGCGAAGGAATTGCCCAGCGCGACAATGAAGACGTCCTCGACCACCACGTCGCGTTCGGAGAACTGGCGGCCGTCGGGCAGCGTGACTGCGACCGAGACGCCGGAGGTCGCGGCATCGCGCGAATAGGGAACGCGGGCGATAGTGAGCCGGTTGTTGCAGGCCTGCTTCTTGGTCTCGACCTTGCCCTCGGTCCGGCGCGGACGCCACATCCAGCTGCATTCGCCGGTCACGCCTTCAAGCTTGTCGGCGGCTATCCAGATGGTGACGGTGTGCGCTTCCGGCAGGACATAGTCCTCGCGCGCGCGCCCCCAGGAGTACACGCGTTCGCATGCGGGGTTGTAGCGACGCGGCCGCGAATTGCGATCGTAGCAGGTGTCGTTCAGCGTCTGCGCCGCCCAGCCGAGCCGGCTCTGCTGATAGCGCTTGCCCGCCGTCGCGGCGCAACGATCGGGCGTCGAGGAATCCCGGCAATCGGGGTCATTGAGCCGGCGCTCGGTGCGCCAGACCACGTCGCGCGGCATTTCGCCGTCGCCGCGGGCCGCATTGTAAGCCGCCTCGTGCAATGCGAATGAACGTGTGCTCTTGAAGAACCGGAACGGGTTCTCGACCTGCCATTGCAGGTCCTGAGCTTGTGTCGGGATGGTACTGAAGACAGCGAGGATGGAGGCGACCGAAATGGTCGCCGCCAGCGAATGCCGACCCATGAAGCCCTCCGCCGCCCCCACCGGGAGGCAATGATACAGAATTAGACGGGCAGCACATCCGGAAAGTTCAAAACCGGACATGATGCCGCCCGAAAAATCCGGTTGGACGAACTCATGCTCCTGAATCTCCTTGAAAAAATCACTCAATCCCGATGCGGACGGCGGCGCCCTCCCCTGGTGGCGCTGATCCTCTGCCTCGGCCTCGCAACCGGAGCGTGTGTAAGCTCGACCGAGCCGATATTAAGCGACGGCAAGGGGATTCTCGGCGAGGGCGGACAGCTTCATCTTTACGACGCGCAGGAGAACGGCATTCGCAATCCCCGGACCTATCAATTCCAGTGGACCGGCCAGCGCTACGCCGCACGCGGTCGCCCGGCCGAGGTCAGCGATTTCACCGTGCACCCCTATGAAGGCCGCGACCTGATCGTGCAGGCACGGGCGCAGCTGCCGCTCCGTCCTTATTTTTACGCGCTGGCGCGCAAGCTCGCGGATGGAGTTTACCTGGTCACCGCGATCGATCCCAACGACGCCGACGAAGCGACGCGCAACCGCTTCTGCATCAAGACGCGTGACGCGGCCTGCCGGATCGAGACGCCGGAGCAGTTGTTCGTGTTCGCGCGCGCGACCGCCGCCAAGGAAACCGAGCAGGGCAAGCTCGCCGTGCTGGTGCGGACTGGAAAGCGTTGAGGTTCGTCACGCGCCGAGGATCGTGCGGGGATCGACCTTCGACATCGGGATCGCGGCCTCCATCACGATGCGAGCGGCGAGCGGCAGGTCGATCGTGCCCTGGCCGGCCGACATCTGCCATTGCGCAGCGGCGGCGACATCGTAAGGCCATTGCGAGGGATCGCGTCCGGCGGTGCGGAGTTCCGCCCGGATGAAGCGCCAATGCTCTTCGAGCGCAGAGCGCGGCAGCTTGTGCGGCATGTGCTCGCGCGGCAGCCGCGGTACGCCGAAGGGCCTGGTGCCGATCGAACGGGCGGCGTTGCTGACGATCTCGGACATGTCCGGCAGCAGCAGGTGGCTCTCCGGCGGCACCGCGGCCGAGACATAAGCCCAGACGCAGTAAGGCGGCTGCTCCATGTTCTCGAACAGCATCCAGTTCAGGAGATCGCTGAAGTAGTAGATCTCGTTGTTCTTGGTGGCGACCTCGACCAGGATCGTGCCCGGATCGAGCTGTTGCCGTTCGATCACGGATCTGCGGATCGACATTTGCACGGCGAATCCGGCGAGCGCGCCGATTTCGGTGAGCAGGGTTTCGTGATGGACCTCGCCGGTGCGGCTGATCTGCTTCGCCATCAACATGGCGGCGACGCTGCGGCCGATGGCTTCGCGCTCCGGATCCTGCGGCAACATCAGGCAGCCCCCCGATCCGAAATCCGCCTGCGTCCGGATCCAACACGCTCAGGTACCAACCGGCGTTAGATTCATCCGCTTGCGAAATCGCCGATGCAATGCACTAGATCGCCTCGATGAACATCCTCCTCACCGGATTTGGACCTTTTCCGGGCGCTCCGTTCAATCCGACCGAACGCCTGGTGGAAAAATTGGCCCGCAGCCGCAATCTCGCGCGCGCCGGCGTGCGGCGCACGTCGCACGTGTTCCGCACCAGCTATGACTCGATCGATCACGAACTGCCGGCGCTGCTAGCGCGCACAAAGCCCGATGTAATGGTGATGTTCGGGCTCGCTGCCCGTACACGCCACCTGCATGTCGAAACGCGCGCGCGTAACACGTTCAGTCGAATTCTTCCCGATGCAAAGGGACAACGGCCGCGGGCAGGTACCATCGCACCCGGAGCCGCAGCATCGCTGGCGCTGTGCGCGCCGGCGCAGCGATTGGTCAAGGCGGCGCGCTCGACGGGCGTGAAGGCCGCTCTGTCGCGCGACGCCGGACGCTATCTCTGCAACTATCTCTGCTGGCGCGCGGCCGAGGCGGCGGGCCGCCCGCATGGGCCGAAGGTCGCCGCCTTCGTGCATGTGCCGAAGGTCCGACGCGCAGGCGGCACGCGCCCCGCTCCGTTAACCTTCGACCGGCTCGTGCGCGCCGGGGAAGCCATCGTGCTGGCGGCGATCACCGGCGCTCGCGATGTGCGGCGCCTTCCCGGGACGCACGCGAATGCAAGCTTACGACCGGCGAGCGGTGGCCGCGTTCGCTAGCCGATCGCGTGGTGCTGCGACATCACGCCATGGCCATTGCGGACACCGGGGCGCCGGCGCCATATTTCCGTCCGAACGCCACGCTTCATCAATTCCATGCGCATCATCACGCTTCGCAGATTGCTTATCGGCCTGACCGCCCTCTTCCTGTTTCCCCTTGCCGCTCACGCTGTCATCCACTCGCTGGAGGACCACCCGGCGAATTTCCGCGCTGCCAACTGGGGAAGCGTCGGGATGCTGGCGGACGCGAGCGCGGATCGCGACGCCCGGCTGCTGGTCTTCACCGGCCGCACCGGCCGCTGGAAGGGCATTTTCTCCGTCCATAGCTGGGTCGTGTACAAGCCCGAAGGCGCGAGCGCCTGGAGCCGTTACGACGTGGTGGGCTGGGGCAACCCGGTGCGCATGAACAGCTGGGCGCCGGACGGGCGCTGGTATGGCGACGCCCCGCGCGTCCTTGTCGATCTCAAGGGCGCCGCCGCGGAGGCGATGATCCCGAAAGTGCGGAGCGCCATCGAGGACTACCGCTATCGCAACCAGGGCGACTACCGCATGTGGCCGGGGCCGAACAGCAACACCTTCATCGCCGCGGTTCTGCGCGCAGTGCCGGAGCTTGCGACCACGCTGCCGCCGAACGCCGTCGGCAAGGATTTCCGGGACGGGTTCTACGCCGGCCTCAGCGACAGCCGCACCGGGGTCGAGCTGTCGCTGTTCGGCGTCCTCGGCATCAAGGTTGGATGGGTCGAAGGCATCGAGCTGAACATGCTCGGGCTGGTCGCCGGCCTCGATCTGCGCCGTCCCGCCGTGAAGCTGCCGGGCTTCGGCCGGATCGGCATCGACGACGGAACCGCCATCGCCGCGCCCGCGATTGCCAGATAGCCTCGTTCACATTTGTTTGTCCGCCTTCGCCGGCAGGGACGACAACGGCGGACTTCACTAGACTGGCGCTGATGCGCGAGACCCTGCCGCTGCTCGAACAGATCCCGTTCCCGCCGATCCGGCGCGGACGGCTCGACACGCTGCAGCTCAATGTCGGGTATCGCTGCAACCAGACCTGTGTGCATTGCCACGTCGATGCGAGCCCGCACCGCAGCGAGGAAATGTCGGCGGATATTGTCGACGTCGCGCTGACGTTCCTTGCGCGCCAAAAGATCGCGACCCTCGACATTACCGGCGGTGCGCCGGAGCTCCATCCGCACTTCCGGCGGCTGGTGACCAGCGCGCGCTCTCTCGGCGTTCACGTCATGGACCGCTGCAATCTCACGATCCTGGAAGAGCCCGGCCAGGAGGACCTCGCCGCGTTCCTGGCCGCCGAGCAGGTCGAGGTGGTCGCGTCGATGCCCTGCTATCGCGAGGACAATGTGGACCGCCAGCGCGGCAAGGGCGCATTCGTAAAATCGATCCGCGGGCTGCAACAGCTCAACGCGCTCGGCTACGGCCGCGCCAGCTCCGGCCTCGTGCTCAACCTCGTCTACAATCCGCAGGGTGCATCGCTGCCGCCGCCACAGGACGCGCTCGAGGCCGACTATAAGCGGGAGCTCGGCGGACGCTATGGCATCGTGTTCAACCACCTGTTCACGCTCGCCAACATGCCGATCAAGCGGTTCGGCTCCATGCTGGCGATCAAAGGCGAGTTCGAGCGTTACCTCGGCGTGCTGCGCGGCGCACATGCCGACGCCAATCTCGATCGCGTGATGTGCCGCAACCTGATCTCGGTCGACTGGCGGGGTTTCATCTACGACTGCGATTTCAACCAGATGCTGGACCTGCCACTCGCCCATGGCGGCCGGCCCCGCGTCCACCTCTCCGACCTGCTCGATGCCGATCTTTCGGACAATCCGATCCGCGTCGCCGGCCATTGCTATGGCTGCACCGCCGGGCAAGGATCGAGCTGCGGCGGCGCGCTCGCCGCGGCGGAGTGACACTCTAGGGTCGGGACGATGGCCCGCCTGTCCATCATCATGCCCGTGCTCGACGAAGGCGAAGCGATCGCCGGCGCGCTCGACGCGCTCGCGGAGCTGCGCGGGCTTGGCGTCGAGGTGATCGTCGCCGACGGCGGCAGCCAGGATGCGACCGTGCAGCGCGCGCGACTGCGCGCCGACCATGTCATTGCGGCGCCGCGCGGGCGAGCGTTGCAAATGAACGCCGGCGCCGCCAAAGCGTCCGGCGACGTGCTGCTGTTCCTGCATGCCGACACCCGGCTGCCGCGCGAGGCCGAGCGGCTGGTGCTCGACGGGCTCGCCCGGTCAAGGCATGACTGGGGCCGTTTCGACGTGACCATCGCGGGACGGCACCCGATGCTCCGAATGATTGCATTCATGATGAACCTGCGCTCGCGCATCACCGGCATCGCGACCGGCGACCAGGCGATCTTCGTCAAGTGCGAGGCGTTTCGCGAAGCGGGCGGCTTTCCGGAAATCCCGCTCATGGAAGACCTCGCGCTTTCGAAAAAGCTGAAGCGCACCAGCCGTCCGCTCTGCCTGCGCGAGCGCGCGATCACGTCCGGGCGCCGATGGGAGACGCGTGGCGTGTTCCGCACCATGGTGCTGATGTGGTGGCTGCGGCTCGCGTATTTCTTCGGCGCCGATCCGGCGCGGCTTGCGAGGCGGTACGGCCATGGCGGCGGTTGAGCCGGTCGCGATTGCGGTTCTGGCCAAGGCGCCGGTCGCGGGTTTCGCCAAGACCCGGCTCATTCCGGCTTTGGGCGCCGGCCGCGCCGCGCGATTGCAGGCGCGCCTCATCGAACGCGCCGTCGACACCGCTTGTGCTGCCGGCGCGGGGCCGGTGACGGTGTGGACCACGCCGGACGAGACCCACGCCGCGTTCCAGGCGTTGCGAACGCGCCGCGGCATTGCGCTCGCGCGCCAGCCCAACGGCGACCTCGGCGCGCGGATGCTGGCCGCGCTCAAGGCGTCGGGCGGGGCGACCCTCGTCATCGGCACCGATTGCCCGGCCATGATGCCCGCGCACCTGCGCATGGCAGCCGACGTCCTGCGCGGCGGCGCCGACGCGGTGGTCTGTCCCGCCGAGGACGGCGGCTACGTCTTGATCGGCATGCGCAAGCCCTTGCCCGCGCTGTTCGCCGGAATGATGTGGGGCACGGCCGAGGTGATGGCGGAAACCCGCCGGCGGATGCGATATCACAAGCTCACGTGGCAGGAGCCGGCGACGCTGTGGGACGTGGACGTGCCGGAGGATTTGCCGCGCCTGCGCGGTCTCGGCCTGCTGGACGAATTTTCGCGCTTGTGAATTAGCTCAGCCGGATCATCACCAGCCCGCAGACGATCATCAAGGCAGCCACGATACGGGGCATCAGCAGCGGCTCTTTCAGGAACACGACGGCGAGGACCGTCCCGAACAAGACGCTGGTTTCGCGCAGCGCTCCGACCAGCGCGATCGGCGCGACCGTCATCGCCCAGATCGCAATGCCGTAGGACGTGACCTGCATCGCGCCGCCGCCGATGCCCAATTTCCAATGTTGCGCCATCAGCGCAAAGATACCGGTACCACGCCGCGCCAGCGCATAGACCGCCATCGCAATCCCGATGCCCACGAACATCGCGGCGGTGTAGGCGTGCGCGCTGCCGGCAAGCCGCGCACCGATGCCGTCGACGAGGGTGTAGGCGCAGATCGTCACCGCGGTCATCAGCGCAAAGCCGATGGCGCGGCGATCGAGCTTCGCCAGGTCGCGGCTGCCCCGGAGAGAGAGCAGGAGAACGCCCGCGGCCAGCATAGCGATGCCGAGCCAGCCCAAAATCCCGAGCTGTTCGCCGAGCAGCGCGGCCGCTGTGGTCGCGGTCATCAGCGGCGCCGAGCCGCGCGCCAGCGGATAGACGAGACCCATGTCGCCGGCGGTATAGCTTTCGATCAGCGCCGCGAAATAGACGATGTGGATCAGCACCGACGCGATGACCCAGGGCCAGGCGGCGTTCTCCGGCAGTCCGGTGAGCGGCACCCCGGCCAGGCCGACCAGCGCGGCGCCGATGGAAATCAGGATCGTGGTCGCAAGCGGATCGAGCCCGCGTTTGACCGCGGCGTTCCAGCCGGCATGGCACAGCGCCGCAAACAGCACGGCGACGAAAACGAAGGAATCCATCAGTCGCGATAGCCCGCGCCCGGCCAGATCTTCGGGTCGGCACGCAGGTATTGTTTCGGGCGGGCGACCGCAGCGCCCAGCGCCGTCGCCGCATGCCAACCCCAATGCGGGTTATCGAGGAAGGCGCGTCCGAGCGCCACCATGTCGGCCTTGCCTTCGGCGACCACCGCCTCGGCCTGCTTCGGCGTCGCGATCAGTCCGACGGTGCGCGTCGCGATCGCGACCTCACGTCTCACCTTTTCGGCAAACGGCACGTTGAAACCGGGCGTCGGCGCGCGCTGCGCCTCGGCGGTGATCGCACCCGAGGACACATCCACATAATCGAGGCCGGCGGCCTTGAGTTCGCGCGCGAACACGACCGCATCGTCCCCCGTCAGCCCGCCGTCAACCCAGTCGGTACCGGTGATGCGCGCGCCCACGGGCGTCCCTTTCGGCACCTCCGCCCGCACCGCGCGCGCGACTTCGAGCGGAAAGCGCATGCGCCCTTCCAACGCGCCGCCGTATTCGTCGTTGCGCCGGTTCGACAACGGCGAGACGAAACTGTGCAGCAGATAGCCGTGCGCCATGTGCAGCTCGATGGCATCGAATCCGCACCGCACCGCCCGTCGCGCCGCGACGGCAAACGCATCGCGCACGTGCTCGATGTCCTCCTGGGTCATCGCACGGGGAGCAGCCCAATCCGGGCCGAACGGAATCGCGGACGGTGCAATGGTCTGCCATGGATCGGGGGGCGCTGTGCCGCCCTGGCCCCTGCCCTCCCACGGCATGCGTGCGGAGCCTTTGCGTCCGGCATGGGCGAGCTGGACGCCGATCTTTGCGGTGCCGATCCGGCGGCAATGATCGACGACGCGCGTGAGCACCGCTTCACAAGCGTCGGAGTAGAGGCCAAGACAACCGTGGCTGATACGGCCGCGGCGCTCGACGTCGGTCATTTCGGCGACGACAAGCCCGGCTCCGGAATTGGCCAGCATGCCGAGATGCGTCAGGTGCCAGTCGGACGCCACCCCGTCGTTGGCGCTGTACTGGCACATCGGCGAGACGACGATACGGTTGGCGAGCTCGAGATCGGCGAGCCGAATAGGCGAAAACAATACGCTGGTCATGAAAGTCTCAACGAAGTTCAGGCCGCGTCGCGATCGATCATTGGGGCTTCAGGTCCTGACACGGCTCGTCGATGATCTTCTACGATCTTCGCCCACCGGTCGCAAACGTCCGCGACTTCGCGAATACGGGCAAGGACCTGGTCCTGGTCGTAAAAGCGACGCCAGCGTCCGCTGCGATGAAGGTCGGAAAAATAATCACGGCGCTTCCCGGCGAGGTCACGCCATCTCTCGGCAATCTTGCCGAGTTCGCGGAATGCCGGCCGATCGATCATGGCGGAGCGGGAGCATGCCGCGTCGTTGCGGCGCAGGGTCATGACGACTGGGTTCAATCAACATCGACGGACGCATCGCGCTACGACACCTGTGCTCTACGAACCTTATGCTCTACGAACCTGTGAACTTATTCCACATGCCGTTGTGATTCGCCTACCCCGGGCGGCAATTGGATGGGGACCCATCCCTAGCGGCAAGCTTGGAGCTGAGGGCGCCCAAAAATAAACCCGCCCGGAGGGGTGGTCCGGGCGGGTCATTTGATCGGCGCAGGGGATCGGGGGGCGGGAGCGCCGATCGGGGGCTGTAGAACTTGGTAGGCCGGGCATGGCCTAGCTTTGGTTTGTCGTTGGAACCCGGCGAAAGGTTCAAGGAAAAATTAAAGATTTTTCGCGGGCCCCGGGTCTTTTCCTAACCATTTGATATCAAAGTCTTATTGGCCTCCGACGCCGGCGGTCGTGGGAGCCGCCTCGGCGGACGGCGCGACCGGCGGGACTGAAAGCAGTGCCTGGTAGGCGTCGACCAGCCCGGCTCCATATTCGGGATCGATACCCCGGGGGCCAAGGTCGCGCGCCGTGGTCATGAGGGCGCGGCGGACCGCGTCTGGGTCGAGGCCGGGATTGCGCTCCAGCATCAGAGCGATCACCCCGGTGACTTCGGCTGAAGAAAAGGAGGTGCCGGAGGTTATCCGGTAGTCGCCGTCGAGTGTCGGCAGCCAGAGGTCCACGCCCGGTGCCGCGAGCGCGATGTGATTGCCGCGATTGGCGGAGCGGAAGAGGCGGTCGTCCGCGTCGGTCGCGGTGACCGCGATCACAGCGGGATCGGCGGCTGGATAGAGCGGCGCAGCATTCGGTCCGGCGTTGCCGGCGGCCGCGACCAGAACGATGCCGCGCTGGCGAGCCGAGGCCAGGTGACGCTCGATCGCCGGATCGCGCGCGCCCGCAAAGCTCATATTGATGATGCGGGCGCCGCGCCGCATCGCCCACTCGATCGATTTGACGATGTTCATCGTCGTCCCGTCCATGCTGCTGCGTTGCGTCCCGAACGCCCGCGCGACCAGGATGTGGGCGCCGGGCGCCGTTCCCCGCAGCCTCGCGTGTGCGACGATGGCGCCGACGATCGACGTTCCATGCGCGTGCACGCGGTCGCCGCTGCCGATGGCGTCGAACGTATCGAGGATCATCCCGACCAGTTCCGGGTGCTGGCTGTCGACGCCGGCGTCGATGACCGCGATCAGCACTCGGTTGCCAGTGGCAAGCGTATGCGCCTCCGGCATCCGCATGCGGGCCAGCGCGTATTGCTCGAGCTCTGGCGCCGACGATGCGCGTGCGGCGCCTTCTTGCAACGATGCAATGAGGTTTGGCTGCCCCACCAAACCCTCGGCCTGCAGCGCACGAACGACGGCCGGAACCGAACGGCGGCGGTCATTGATCCGCAGACGTCGGATCGAGGTGCCGGTGAATTGGAGATTCACGGTCTCGAGCTGCGTGAGGCGATGCCGGCGCGCCAGCGCCGCCATGGTCTGCGGCGAAACGTTGGACGCGACCTCGACCAAAACCTCGTTCGGCACATAGCGGCCCCAGTTGGTGGACGGCACGCCGGCGCCGGGGGGCTGGGCAGATTGCGCGGGCGACGGTGGCTGGCCGCCGCTGATGTTGGACCCGGTGCCAGGCGGAGGACCGCCCGGCAGGGCGACGACGGTGCCGCCGCCCACGTAGATCGGGGGATAGGGACGGCGCGGCGGACGATGATCGCCCTTCGGGCGCCGGTTGTCCGCGGTTTCGCCGCTCGGGCGCGGATAACGGCCGCTGCCCATGCCCATGCCGCCTTTTCCGCTGCCGGAGCCGGTGGCGATGTTGCCGCTCGCGCGCCGCTGTCCCGGCGTGCTCGAAAGGATGGCCGACTTATTCGCCATTCCGCGCGACATCGACGACTGGAAGCTGCCCGACGGGCCGCCGCCGGAGAAACTCCCGCGGGAGCCTTGCATCCGGAACCCTTGCGCGGACGCGTCATCGATCGCGGCTGGCGACAACAGCGCAAGCACCGCAACGAACGCGGCCGGGACGATCAGATGAGGCCGTGAAATGGCGCGAAGGACTGAGGTGAGAGCGGCGCGCAAACCCATGACTTCTGCTCGCGATTAGCCGGCCCCGCTGCGGCCACAAGGCATCCCGGGTCAGGGCTCCTCCCGGCGCGGATTGAGCGACTAGTTCTTCGCAGAGATGAACTCGATGATCCTGGATTCGGCCTTCATGCGCTGGATCGTGCGGGCGAAGTCGGCTTCCGGCATCGATCTCGACAGCCGGATTTCGTAAAGGCCGCCCTGCTTCGGACCGTTGACCACGACGGCATGATTGATGTCCAGGAAGCGGGTCACTTCGGCCAGGGTGGTGCTGGGAGTGAAGCGCACAACCGCGAGCTGATCGGCCGAGGACAGTTCATAAGACTGACCGTTTCCCTGATCGCGGACGACCACAGTGGTCAGGACTGCGGCCTGCAGCACGAGCGCGAGCACTGCGGCGGACGCCGCGTAGGCCAGGGTGCGCGGGCTGAAGCCCGACAGGAACTCAGCAACGCGACCAACAAGATTAAAGGAGGCTTTCTTCGCCACCGGCGCTTCGGCGTCGATCGCGGCAAACAGCTTTTCCATCGCCCGCGCCGACGGGGCGCCGAGCGTCTCGTTGAGATGGATGGTCTCGTTGAGCTCTTCGCGAACCAGTTCGTAACGACGAGCGAGCTCGCGGTCGCTGGCAAGCGCCTGCTCGACGCGATCGGAGTCACGGCGGCTCAGCGTGCCGGCTGCGTGCCACGGCAGGAGGGCCTCGATGTCCTGGCGCTCGGGCGCTTCTCTGTTCAAGCTCATCATGGCCATCCTCTTTCAATTCCTGCTGCTTTCAGCAGCTCTGCTAATCGCTTGCGCGCGTAGAACATGCGCGTCTTCACGGTGTTCTCGGGAATTCCGACGATCTGGGCGACCTCTTCCACCGATTTTTCGTGGTAGTAGACCAGATCGATGATCTCCCGATGTTCCGCCGAAAGCTTCTCAAGACACTTCCGGATCGCCGCACTCTTGTCCTTCTTGTCCAGGGCAACTTCGGGATCGTCTGAGGGATCCTCGATTGCCTCGGCCGCCTCGTCATCCAGTTCTTCGTCCGGGCGGCGCCGCAGCGCCGACAGGGCTTTGAACCGTGCGATCGCCAGCAACCAGGTGGATACCTGCGACCGCCCCTCGAACCGACCAGCCTGACGCCACACGTCAAGAAACACTTCGCTGATCAGATCTTCCGCAACCGACTCGTCACGCACCAGACGCAACACGAACCGGTAGACCCGCACATGGTGCCGCGCGAACAGCACCTGCATGGCAAGCCGATCGCCGGTTGCAATGCGTCCGATCAGGACATCGTCCGAAGTGGATTGCATTGCCCGACGGCCGACTCGCTAGGTTAGTCGCAGGGGGACGCGACCTGGTTCAAAGGTCTGGAAGGAAAACGATTTATCGGGAACCCCGACCCCAAAGGTTCCCCACGCATGGAACCCGGGACCGATCATTCCAGGCAGAGCCGCATGATAGCGCAAAAATCGCTCTCCCAATCCTCGCTGCGAAAAAACCTGTAGATTCATGACTCTACGAGGGTTCTTTCGCGCCAGCCCCCCAAGCCTCAAGTGCCGACCCGGAGGGGGGCGTGAAGCTTCCTCAGGGCTGCCAGCACCGATAAGGCGGTAATCTTTCCGGTTTTTGGATTTTCCGAAGGAACGTTTTCGATGGTTAACGAAAATCTGGCGGAATCCGCGTCGACCTCGATGGTGTGGCAGTTCCGATCAACCGACGGGTCGGCCCAGATCTCGATCGTGGTCTGGTCCGGGCCGATCCCGGCGAGCGACAGGGCGGCGGCGACATTGACATTGGCCGGGAACCCGGCCGCCGCCTCCCGTGCATTGCCCGCGAACACCCGTTTCGGCGCGTTGAGCCCCTCGACCGAGATGCCGTTCGCTGTCAGGTAGGGCGCGCCGGCGAGTCCATGGGGCGGCTTGCGGGTGGTCATGCGGACCGACGCGATCCGGCCCTCCGCCGCCGCGGTGACGGCGTCGAGCCCGAGCAAGGCGCCGGTCGGGACGATGATCTGGCCGCCTTTCGCCCGCGCCAGCTCCATCAGGTGCGGCCGTGCCAACAGCGCCCCCGCGCTCAGCACCATGACCGCCTTGCCGGCTTCGAGCATCGGCCGGCAGATGTTCTCGATGGCCGCGGCGGGCGCACATTCGACCGCGAGGTCGGCATGGGCGGGCATCGCATCGAGTTCCACCAACGGACAAGCGATGTGCTGGTCGTCGAGCCAGGCCTGCGCCTTGGCGCGGTCGCCAACCGACGCGCAGGCGAGCGTCAGGCCGGGAATTCCATCGTGCAGCCGGCGCGCCAGCACCCGCCCGATGGCACCAAGGCCGGCTATGGCAACGCGCGTCATGGGCGTCCTCCGATCCGGAAAATCGGTCATACGCGGGCCCGTCAGCGCCGACAAGCGGGACCGCGGTCAGCGGAAGGTTGGCCAGCCTCGGCGCCAAAGTCGCAAGCCCGAACGAGATGACGCCGCAACATCTGGCCGGGTTCGTGAAAAGAGAGATCGCGAAGTGGGCAGTCCCGATCAAGGCGTCCGGAGTCGTTATCGACTGAGCGCCGCGAGCCGACTTCAAAAACCTCCTGGCCGCGGCCGAACCCCGGGCCATTTTTTGTTCCTTAACCAGCATCCGCGATCCTGGAGCCTATGCGTCTGATGCTGATCCTGTTCGCGCTGGTGTTCCTGGTCATCATCGACCAGGCGCGATTCAACGGCGCGTATGGTGCCGCCCTGATGCGTGCGATCGAGAACGTCGTGCGAATGGCACTGTAAAGTCATCGGAACGCGGAACCAGCTAGACGCCTCCCGATCCGAAATCGGTCATACGCGGCCTGTTAACGCCGACACGCGGCGGATGGTGCGGTGCCTCGCCGCCTTGACCGGGGACCTACATTCAGCCCAAGTCATGCGACTTCAAGGGAGGAAACGATGATCAAAAGACTCTCTGTAGCGACCTTAGGCGCCCTGCTCGCCCTGGCGGCCGGCGCTTCCGCGCAGAACTATCCCACCCGGCCGATAACCATGGTGATTCCGTTCGCCCCCGGTGGCCCGACCGACGTGCTCGGCCGCCTGATCGGCGTGCGGATAGGTGAAATCCTCGGCCAGCAGGTGGTGATCGAGAACGTAGGAGGTGCCGGCGGCATGACGGGCTCGCGGCGCGGCGCCGATGCGCCGCCGGATGGCTACACAGTCGTGCTCGGCACGGTCGGCACGCATGCTCAAGGCCAGACCCTCTACAAGAAACCGCTCTACGACGCCCTCGCCGATTTCACACCGGTCGCGCTGCTGGCCGAGGTTCCTCTCGTTCTTATTACGCGCAAGGACTTGCCGGCCAACAACCTCAATGAGTTCATCGCCTACGCCAAGGCGAACCAGGCCAAGATGCAATATGGCTCGGCCGGCGTCGGCGCGGCATCCCATTTGGGCTGCGTGCTGCTCAACTACGTGATGGACACCAAGATCACCCACGTGCCGTATCGCGGCACCGGACCCGCCACGCAAGACCTCCTTGGCGGACGCATCGATTTCCTGTGCCAGGCCATTACTGCTGCCAAGTCGCAGATTGACGGCGGTACCGTCCGCGCACCGGCACTGCTCGACGCTGCGCGCTCACCGGCGCTGCCGAACGTGCCGACTGCGCTGGAACAAGGGGTCAAGGGTCTCGAGGCGTATACCTGGAACGCGCTGTTCCTGCCGAAGAATGCGCCTCCTGCGGTGGTCAAGACTCTCAACGCCGCCGCAATCCAAGCGCTCAAGAGCCCCGAACTGCGGGATCGCCTGCAATCGCTGGGAGCCCAGATCGTTTCTGACGACCGTACCTCGCCGCAATACCTGGCTCAGTTCGTGAAGAGCGAAATCGAAAAGTGGGCGCCACCGATCAGGGCATCCGGCGTCTTTGCCGACTGATCGTCGCGGCATCGCCGGGGAAGACGTTGCGTATGGCCGGAGCACGCTCCGGCCATGCAGTCTTCGGGTGCGCTATGCGAGTTCGATCGTCTCGCTGACCTCGTGCCGGAACTGCAGCGTTCCGATGGTGATCACGCCCTGCGCCGAGAGTTTCTCGTTGCCCTTGAGCTTGCCGTCCGCCAGCGCCTGCCGGACCGCCTTTTCGATCTCGCGCTGACCGGTCACGCCCAGCGTCTTGAGGAACTTCCGGATACTGGTGTTGAACACGTCCTCGTTCATAACTGCTTCCTTTCGGGACACCGACCGTTGGAATATTGGGGATTGCCGCGCGCTCGCCGCTTTCCCGCCGCGGAAGCCTAACAATTCCCCAATTCAGTCAAGTTGCGGCCACCAACTCAAGGGCGAATGCGCGCCTCCCGACATGGCAGAGGGGTAATTCATGGCGACCATCCGCATGGCACTGTCCGCCGGCGCGGCGCTCATTGCCTTGATGGCATTTGTTCCTGCAGCATCGCAAGCGCAATCGCCGAAGGCGCCGCTTCAGCTGGTGCCGCAGGCTGACCAGGCCACGACATCGACGCGCACCGCCACCACCAAGAAAGCCGCGAAGACGCCCGGCCAGGCGACGAGGAGTACCGCGTCCAAAAAGTCCTCGCGTCAGAACGCAGCCGCCGCCCAACCGTCCGCTTCGAAGAAGGCGACCAATTCCGTCGCGAGCCGGCGGCAGGGCGAGACCGCGACCAACGCGCAAGCGCACGCGCCGCGGTCGCCCAGCCGACCGCGCGCGCGGATGTCGCTGCGCCAAGTGCCGCCGTATCACGACCGGTCCTGCGCAGGGCGGCGGCGCCGCAGGTCTTGACGCACGCGCCCGCCGACAACGTCATGCGCGGCGGCGATTCCATTTCACTGATCGCGAAGCTGCCCTGGTGGCGCAACCATCGCCTGCAGGAAGTCAATTACGGCAGTGCGGAAGCCGAAAACCAGGTGATGGCAGCGGCCGACGCCTGGCTCGCCGCGCGCGGCAGTGATGCCGCCACCGAGGGCGCGACCGGCGAGAGCTTCGGGCTCGATTCGGACGAGGCCACCAGTGTCGCCGATGCTGGCGACGTCAATGACATCGACCTGGCGGCGACATCGGTGCCGGCACCGCCGACCCCAACCTTCCTGCAGTCGCTGTTTGCGATCCTGGGCGGCGCGGTGGCCGCGGCCGCTGCCTCGGCGCGCTTTCTGTTCGCCTAGCTTCCCGCTCCCCGCGCGTGGGCTTCGTCGGCGGCCGCCCCCGCGGCCGCCGATTTGCATTCGGCGCCCGCCGGCGATGGTTTCCGGCGCGATTGCCGTGCTAAGCCTTCGCCGCCATCATTCCTTCCGCGAGGTTTCGACGTGTCCCGCCTCAAGCTCTCCCTTGCTTGCGGCCTCTACGACCGCACCGACGCGCTGCGCACCGGTGACGTCAAGGTCGATGGCATCGATATCGACTTCATCGCTATCTCGAATCCGCGCGAAATCTTCGACCGCATGGGCGGCAAGCAGGAGTTCGATGTCTCGGAATTCTCCAGCTCCGAGTTCATCAGCCGGTTCGGTCGCGGCGATAATGCCTTCGTAGCAATCCCGGTGTTTCCGTCGCGCGTGTTCCGGCATGGCTACATCTACATCAACCGCAGGGCCGGCATCCGCGAGCCGAAGGATATCGCCGGCAAACGCGTCGGCGTGCCGGTCTACACCATGACCGCCGCGGTCTGGATCCGCGGCCATCTCATGCATCAATACGGCGTCGACCTCTCCGGCTGCCGCTGGGTGGAGGGCGCGATCAACCATGCCGGCTCGCACGGCGATCCGAGCGCGCCGCCGCTCTTGAAGCCGATCAAGGTCGAGCGCGATCGGCAGGGGCGCTCGCTCAGCGAGCAGCTTGCCAACGGCGAGATCGACGTCATCATGGGTACCCAGCACCCGATCCCGCATCCCGACATCGCGCCGCTGTTTCCCGACGCGCGCGCCGTCGAGCGCGAGTTCGCCAAGACCACGCGCATCTTCCCGATGATGCACCTGGTGGTGATCCGCCGCGACGTCTACGAACGCGACAAGTCGATCGCCGACCGGCTCTACAAGGGGTTCGTCGACGCCAAGAACCTTGCGCTGTCGCGGCTCAAGCGCGGCCATCCGCTGATGCTGCCGTGGCTGCACCAGGACGTGCATGAGCTGGACGAGGTATTCGGCGGCGATCCCTATCCCTGCGGCATCGAGGCCAACCGCCCGAGCCTCGAGGCGCTCATGCAGTATATGGTCGAGCAGAATTTCATCGCGCGGCCGATCCCGCTCGACGAGCTGTTTGTGCCGGTTGACAAGTCGTTGCGGTGATGCGACGCGAATTTCGTGTCCCGGGCGAGCGAAGCGAGGCCCGGGATCCAGCGCCAGACTCGCGCAGCGCAGTATGAATTCAAACACGCACGCAATGCCGTTTGCCCCCGGGCCCCGGCTCTTCGCTCGCGTTACACGCTCGCTCGGCCGGGACACGAGAGTTGTGTCGGTGCTACTGTCCCACGAATTCAATTCATTGGGGTTGACGATGGGCCTGGAGCAAGCGGGAACGACGGCGGCGGCGCCGGTTGATTACGACCGCTACCGGCTGCGCCGTTTCGTCGAAGAGCTCGAGCATTCCGAGATCGAACGGCGCACCGGCCAGAGCAAGCTGTCGGAGGTCGCCGCCGCGCTGGAAGGCAATCCCAAGGCGGTGTTGTTCGAGCACGCCGGCGGCCATGCGCTGGTCGGCAACGCACTCGCCAGCCGCTCGCGCTTCGCCAAGGCGTTCGGTGTGACGCCGCAAAAGCTCCTGCCCGAAATCCTGCGGCGGCTGCGCAGCAAGCCGGAATTCGTCGAGGTGAGCCGCAACGAGGCGCCGGTGCAGCAGATGGTCATGACCGGCGCCGACATCGACCTCACCAAGCTGCCGGTGCATCTGCAGCACGGCAAGGACGGCGGTCCCTACATCTCCGCCGGCATGGATTTCGCCCGCGACCCGGCGACAGGCCTGGTCAATGTCGGCCTGCGCCGCTTCATGGTGCGCGGGCGCGACACCACCGGTATCGATCTCGTCGCTCCGAGCGACCTGCGCAACATCTACCTTGCGACGCTCGCGCGCGGCGAACGGCTGCCGATGAGCGTCGTGGTCGGCGGACATCCGGTCGACTATTTCGGCGCCACCATGCGAATGCCGGGCGACGAGATGGAGCTGCTCGCCTCGCTGCGCGCCGCGCCGATGCCGTTGGTGAAGAGCGTCACCAACGAGCTTTACGTGCCGGCCGACGCCGAATGGGTGATCGAAGGCTATCTCGGCGAGGAAGGCTACCAGGAGCCGGAAGGCCCTTACGGCGAGTTCCTCGGCTACTACGGCGGCGTGAAGACCAATCCGGTGTTCCACGTCACCGCCATCACGCGACGCGAGGACGCGCTGTTCCAGACCCTGACCATCGGCGGCCCCACCATGAGCCGCACCGACACCGCGCAGCTCTGCACGCTGCGCACCGAGGTGCTGATCTGGCGCGCGCTCGAAAGCGCCGTGCGCGAGCCGGTTGCGGTCTATGCCCCGCCGGCGACCGGCGGTGTCTACAACGTGCGCATCGCGATCCGGCAACGTGTGCCGGGCGAGGCGCGCAACGCCATCGCCGCGGCGTTCGGATCGCTCGCCAACGTCAAGAACGTGTTCGTGGTCGACCCCGACATCGACATCTTCTCCGACGAGCAGATGGAATGGGCACTGGCGACACGCTTCCAGCCGGATCGCGACTTCGTGGTGGCGAGCGCGTTCCGCACCATCCCGCTCGATCCGTCGCTGGCAAGCCATGGCAGCCTCGGCGCCAAGGCCGGCTACGACCTCACCATGCCGATCGGCAGCAGCAAGAAGCTCGAAGCCGAGATCCCGGAGCCGCCGCATTACCAGGGCGCGCGCTTCGCCTCGGTCGAGGCGGCGCTGCGTGACGGACCGAAATATTTCGAGGACCTGATGAGCGCGCTCGGCTCAAGCGACGGCCGCGAGATCGTGCTCGAGCTCGATGCGCTGCGCCGGCGGGGCCGGCTCACGCGCGATCCGGCCGAAGGCCGCTACAGCCTGACGGATTGACGCAGCGGCGGTCAGGACCGCACCACGCCGCTACAATGCGCCCGTCCGGGTGCGCCCGATGCACCGTCACCGATATGAGATCGGCAATGAAACAAGAACAACGCCTGCTTCGACATCACACGCGCCGATTCGTGCTGTCGGCTGCTACGATCGGTCTCGGCGCCTGGTCGATCGACGCCGCCTTGGCCGCCTTTCCCGAGCGGCCGGTGACCATCCTGGTGCCGTTCGCACCGGGCGGTGCCAACGACGTGGTGGTGCGCGCGATCCAGCAGCCGCTGGCGGAGGCGCTCGGCCAGCCGATCGTGGTGGAGAATCGCGGCGGCGCCGGCGGCAGCCTCGGCACCGGCTACGCGGCGCGCCAGAAGCCGGACGGCTACACCGTGCTGATGGCGGCAACCGGCTACGCGGTGAACCCGAGCCTCTATGAGAAGGTCTACTACGACCCGATCAAGGACTTCGACCCGGTCGCCGAGGTCACGACCTTCCCGGTCATCTATGCGGTTCGCCCGGACATCGGCGTGAAGACGATGCCGGAGTTGATCGCCTACGCCAAGAAACGCGCCGGCGGGCTGAACTACTCGACGCCCGGCGCGGGCACCCTGCCCCACCTCGCGGCCGAACTGCTCAAGCTCAACACCGGCATCGAGATGGTCCACATCCCCTATGCGGGCGCCGCGCCGGCCGCGCAGGCATTGCTCAGCAAGACCGTGGATGTGGCGTCGATCTCGATCTCGGTTGCAAAGCCGCAGATCGATGCCGGCAATTTCATCGGGCTTGCCGTCAGCGGCGCCGAGCGCTGGCCCGAGCTGCCGGATGTGCCGACCATCAGCGAGGCCGGCGTTCCCGCAGCGCTGGCCGATACCTGGCAGGGTTTCATGGTGCCGGCGGGCACGCCGAAAGACATCGTTGATCGGATTGCCAGGGCAACGATCGAGGTCGTGCGGCGGCCGGACGTGCGCGAGCGGCTGCTCAAGGCCGGCTTCCACGCGACCGGCCGCGGGCCCGACGACTTCCGCAGGCGGATCGTCGAGGAAGTCCCGAAGTGGAAGAATGTGATCCAGAAGGCGCGCATCAGCGCCCCGTGAGCGGTGGGCGCGATCGCTTGATCGAAAACCACGCCGCGCGGAATGAGCTCAGCGAAGCCGCGGTTACGGATCAACTGCGCGCGGTCGGGGTCGAGGCCGGGGCGGTGCTGCTCGTGCACACCTCGTTCCGGGCGGTGCGCCCGGTCGAAGGCGGTCCGCGCGGCCTGATCGCTGCGCTGCGCGCCGCACTCGGCCCGGACGGCACGCTGGTGATGCCGTCCATGACCGACAATGACGACGCGCCGTTCGACCCGGCAGCATCGCCGGCAGCGCCTGACATTGGCGTGGTCGCGGATGGGTTCTGGCGGCTCCCCGGCGTCGCGCGCAGCAACCATCCCTTCGCCTTCGCCGCGCTCGGGCCGCAGGCGGCGGCGATCACCGCCGATCCGCTCCCGCTGCCGCCGCACATCGCCGCAAGCCCGGTCGGGCGTGTGCACGATTTTGACGGTCAGGTGCTGCTGCTCGGCTGCGGCCAGGACGCCAGCACGACATTGCACCTGGCGGAAATCCTCGCGGGTGTGCCGTATCGCGTGCCCAGACACTGCACGGTGCTCAAGGACGGCCGCCGGCTGCGGATCGATTACGGCGAGAACGACCACTGCTGCGAACGTTTCGCGCTGGCGGACAATTGGCTGCGCTCGCGCGGCCTCCAGGCCGAAGGCCGCGTCGCGCACGCCCATGCGCGCCTCGCGCGCGCCCGCGATATCGTGACGGTGGCGATTGAGCATCTCGCGCACGACCCATTGCTCTTCCTCCATCCCCCGAGTGCGGGATGCGACCAATGCGATGCGGCGCGCGCAAGCCTATCTCCGCCCTCATCCTGAGGGGCGCGAAGCGCCGTCTCGAAGGATGGGGCGGCCCCCAATGGTTCGAGACGCTCGCTTCGCTCGCTCCTCACCATGAGGCCGAGAGGTGTCAGCAGTTGACGCGGCCCGTGCCGCCCTGAGACAGTCCGCCACCAGCGGGGGTCGCCAGCATGGAATTCGGGATTTTCGACCACGTCGACGCGAGCGGCGTGCCGTTGCAGGAGTTCTACGACAATCGCTTCAAGATCGTCGAAGCCTACGATCGCGGCGGCTTCTACTGCTACCATGTCGCCGAGCATCACCAGACGCCGCTCGGCCTCGCCGCGTCGCCCGCGGTCTATCTCGCCGGTGTGGCGCAGCGCACCCGGCAACTCCGGTTCGGGCCACTGGTCTACACGCTGCCGCTCTACCATCCCCTGCGCATCACCGAAGAAATCTGCATGCTCGACCAGATGAGCGGCGGCCGCATGCAGGTCGGCATCGGGCGCGGAATCTCGCCGCTTGAAACCAAGGGCTTCGGCGTCGACCCCGCCGAACGGCTGGCGCGCTACGAGGACACGCGGCAGGTGATGATGCAGGGCCTGACGCAGAAATCGGTGAACTTCCGGGGCAAGTTCTTCAGCTTCGACAACGTGCCGATGGAGCTCGAACCGTTCCAGAAGCCGCATCCGCCGATCTGGATCGGTGCCGCCACCGCCGAGAGCGCGGCACGCGCGGCGCGCAACGGCCACAATTTCGTCTCGCTCAGCACCAGCGCGGAGACGTGCGAACTGACCAACAGCTACCGCGCCGCCTGGAAGGACGCGCAGGGCGACAAGCCGTTGTCGAAACTCGGGCTCGGACGTTTCGTCGTTGTCGCCGACACCGACGCGGCGGCGCTGGCGGTGGCACGGCGCGCCTACCGGAAATGGCACGACAGCTTCCATCATCTCTGGCGCAAGCACGGGGCCGTGCCGACCCAGGGCGAGCGGGCGCGGGAGTTCGACGAGATCATGGACGGCGGCCGCGGCGTCGCCGGTACACCCGAGACCTGCATCAGGATGTTGCGGACGCAGCTTGCCGAATCCGGGTGCAATTATTTGGTCGGACAGTTCGTGTTCGGCGATATGAGCCTCGCGGAGGGGCTCGGCTCGATCGACCTGTTCGTGCGGGCGGTGATGCCGGCGGTGCGTCAATCGCTCCCATGAAGAGCGGCAGATTGGTATAAGTCCTCCGAGACGGCAGAGAGGACCGCAAATGAGCGCGCAGGACCGCGTCATCGGCACCACGGCTGAGCAAACCGCCGCGGCCGGCGCCGCCGAGGGCGTCGACGTCGGTGAAACGCTGCAGGCTTGCCGCTCGGCGCCGCGAGCGGTTGATGAGCATCGGCTCCCCGCTCGGGCTGCTGCTCGCCTGGGAGCTTGCCGCCCGCTTCGGGCTCATCGACGTGCGGTTCTTCCCGGCACCCACCACGATCATCGGCGTGCTCATCGAGTTGACCCGCTCCGGCGAATTGATCGACAATGTGGCGATCAGCTTGCAACGGATCGCGCTCGGATTCCTGCTCGGCGGGATTCCGGCCGTCATCATCGGCATCAGCATGGGGATCTGGCGGCCGATGCGCGCGCTGATCGACCCGCTGATCTCGGCCACCTTCCCGATCCCGAAAAGCGCGCTGCTGCCGTTCATTCTGCTGATCTTCGGGCTCGGCGAAATGTCGAAGGTGGTGATGGTCGCAATCGGCGTGTTCTTCCCGATCGCAATCAACGCGACCGCGGGCGTCCTGCAGATCAACCAGATCTATCTCGACGTCGGAAAGAGCTTCAAGGCGAGCAAGTGGGACACCTTCCGCACCATCGCGCTGCCCGGCGCCCTTCCTTTCATCATGACCGGCGTGAAGCTGAGCGCCGGCATCGCGCTGATCCTGATCGCGGTCACCGAGATGGTGGGCGCCAAGAGCGGCATCGGCTACATGATCTGGAGCGCGTGGGAAATCTTCGCCGTCCCCAAGATGTACGTCGGTTTGTTCACCATCGCGCTGATCGGCTTCGCCGTCACCTTCCTGCTGCGCGAGGTCGAGCGCTGGGTCATCCGCTGGAAGCAGGACGTATAGAGCATGATCCCGAAAAGTGGGAACCGGTTTTCGGATAAGATCATGCTCAAACGAAAAAATTGAACGGCTGCATGATCAAGATCCGGGTCAATCACCTGATCAAGCGGTTCCAAAGCCTGGTCGCCGTCGACGGCGTGTCGCTCGACATCGAGGAAGGCACCTTCTTCGCCATCGTCGGGCCGTCCGGCTGCGGCAAGACCACGATGCTGCGCATCCTGGGCGGACTTGAAACCGTGACCAGCGGTGACGTCGAGATCGCGCAGCCGAAGCCCGGCCGCCCGCAATATTCGATGATCTTCCAGGGAGACTCGATCTTTCCCTGGATGACGGTGTGGGACAACGCCGCCTATGGGCTGCGCATGCGCAAGGCGCCGGCAGAGCAGATCAAGGCGTCAGTGTCGATGTGGCTCGACCGCACCGGTCTGACGCCGTTCGCCAGGCTCTATCCCCACCAGCTTTCCGGCGGCATGCGCCAGCGCGTCTCGATCGCGCGCGCGTTCGCCAACGATCCGGAGGTGCTGCTGATGGACGAGCCGTTCTCGGCGCTCGACGAGCAGAACCGCACCATCCTCCAGCAGGAATTGCTGCGCATCTGGGAGGTGGACAAGAAAACGGTGCTGTTCATCACCCACAGCGTCGACGAGGCGGTGACGCTCGCCGACAAGATCATGGTGATGACCGCCAGCCCCGGCCGCACCAAGACCATCATCGACGTCAATCTCGACCGCCCGCGCAACGTGCTCGAGCTGCGCAATGACCCGCGCTACGGCCAGATCGTCTACGGCATCTGGGGCCACCTCAAGGATGAGGTGGAGCGGGCACGGGTGTAAGGATGAGGGTCGGCCCGGGGCGGCCATGGTTCGAGACGCGCCTGCGGCGCTCCTCACCATGAGGCCGATCAAATTCCAGGGTGCCTCAGTTCTCCACCACCGCCGCCCGCCCCGCCAGCCGGCTGAACACCGCATTGCGCGTCTGTCCGGTGAACGACGGATAGTTGTGGAAGAACAGCCCGACGATGTCGCCGGACGCGAACAGGCCCTTCATCGGCTGATCCACGGTGCTCATCACCTGCGCGTGGCGGTTGATCTCGACCCCGCCGAAGGTGAAGGTGATGCCGCCAGTGATCGGATAGGCGCGGAACGGCGGCTCGTCGATGCGGATGGCCCAGTTCGATTTCGGCAGCGCCAGACCGCTGTTCGCTGCCGGCCGTCGAGCCGGCCGGGATAGAACGGCCTGGCGTCGCAGACCGCGCGGTTGAATTCCTCGACCGTGTGGACGAGCACTGCGGGCGCAAGCCCGGCCTTCGTCGCCAGCTCCGCAATCGTCTCGGCCTCGACATAGGTCGCCTTGTGGTGCGGGTAGCGGATGCAGCGCACACCCTTCTGATCGTAGATCTGGTGCGCCAGCGCGCCCGGCTGCGCCAGCACGGCGCGACCGGTCTTGGCGTAGGTGTAGGAGTGCTGCGCCTCGCCTTCGTCGAAAAAGCGCAGCCCAAGCGCGTTGACGGTGATGCCATAAGGATAATCGTAGCGGCTCTGGGTGTTGCCGCGGCCGTCCGCGTGCTGCGGCGTCTCGACGTCGGGCGCATTGGCGTCGATCGGGGTCATGTGGCCGGAGCGCCACTCGCCCGCCGGACGCGCGCCGAGGTCGAGCAGCATGCGCAGCACCTCGCCGGTGTCGTGGCGGCTGCCGCGCACTTTCATCCGGTCGGTGTTGCCGTCGAGATAGCGCGCGCGCATTTCGGCATTGGCCTGGAAGCCGCCGGCGCAGGCGATCACCGCCTTGGCCTCGAGATCGTAGCGGCCGTCGGGGCCGCTCACGCCGACGCCCTCGACCCGGCGCAGGTCGCCCAGAACGCCGCAGACCGGCGAATCGAAGCGGAGCTCGATCCCGTGCTCCTCTGCGATCCGCCGCCATTGCGCGAGCTGGCCGATGCCGCCGCCGGCGACATGGATCGCGATGCCGCGCTCGAAATAGCGCTTGCCGCCGACCTTGGCGTGCTCCTGCAGCGGCTCCCATGTGATCCCGACATCGCGCATCCAGTGCACCGCCGCATTGGATTCTCGAAACCAGCGTCTGCGCCAGCGCCCGGTTCATGCGCCCTTCGCGTCATGCGATCGAGATCGGCCATGAAGTCATCTGCGCCATAGGGCGGCAATCTCCATGGTCGCGAACAGCGCGTCGTCGACGTCCGGGATGAATTGGCGGATTTCGTCGGCGCCGCCATGGACGAAGCGGAAGCCGGTGCCGGAGTAGCGCGCGTTGCCGCCGTATTCGGCCTCCGGCGCCTTTTCCAGCATGACGACGCGTTCGCGCCCGCCTCGCGCGCGGCGACCGCCGCCTCGAAGGCCGCGCTGCCGCCGCCGATCACAACGATGTCGCAGTGCTGCATCTGAGCCACAGCCGTCACTCGGCCTTGATGCCGGCGAAGGCCATGTATTCCTTGGCCACGCGATCGGGCACATGGGAGAGACTCTGCACGATCAGCTTGTGCAGCTCGGCGCCCGCGAGCGCGCGCCCGACCGGCAGGCCGCGCTTGTCGGCTTCCGCGCGATAGTCGTTGTCCTGCATCAGCCGCAGATAGGATGCGCGCAGGATCTCGAGACGCTCCGGCGGAATACCGGGCGGACCGAGCAGCGGCAGCCCGATCTGGCTCGGCGTCGTGACCAGCCCGAGCAGCGCCCGCGCATTCGGGTCGGCAACCACATCGGCGAGCACCGGCACGCCCGGAAACGCATCGAACGATTGCACGATCGCCTTGACCGCGCCGCTCGCGATCAGGTCCGGCCGCGAGTTCGCGACGCTGCCCTCGTGCGAGAACAGCCCGTCGACCTCGCCGCGCTCGAGCGCGATCAGCACCTCGTTGAAGCCGGGATAGCCGGTGACGACCTTCAGCGGCCAGCCTTCGTAGGACGCGAGCACCCGCGGCGCGATGGCATTCTCGGAGCGCGCGTTGAGCGCGCCGATCACGATCTCCTTCTTGGCGCGCTTGAGCTCGGCGAGCGACGTCATGCCGGTGCGGCGGTGCAGCCACAACGCGTTGGCGGCGCTGCCGGCGCCGCCGACATAGGAGAAGCGCGTGAGGTCGTAGCTGATCCCCGGCTGCGGCACCACGTTGCTCAAGGAGGAATCCGCTGCGCCCCGGCATGCCGATGACGAGGCCGTCCGCCGCGGCGGAATTGTAGAGATGGTTGGCGAGCACGATGCCGCCGGCGCCCTGCATGTTGCGCGCGACGATCGCGGGATGACCCGGAATGTATTTGGCGAGATGCCTGGTCAGCACCCGCATCTCGCCGTCGACGCCGCCGCCCGGCGGG
This sequence comes from uncultured Alphaproteobacteria bacterium, assembly GCA_963720385.1. GTDB lineage: Bacteria > Pseudomonadota > Alphaproteobacteria > Rhizobiales > Xanthobacteraceae > VAZQ01. The sequence goes on from CAVRFL010000012.1 coordinate 279,467, forward strand.
AAGCCCGCGATGACGGTCAGTGTCTTGCCGGCATAGAAATCCTGAGCGAATGCGCCGCCCGCCGCCGCGAGCAGCGCAACGACGCTCAGGCTGACGGCGCGGGCAAGGCGCACAAGATCAGGCGGGCTGCTTTTCGGGCGTTTTCTTCGCCTTGGCCTGCCGGTCGGCGGCGTATTCCACGTCGCCATACCCATGCACGGAAATGTCGAACAGGTTGCCGTCCGGATCCATGGCGCGGTGCTCCGCGAACGGGCGGGTTGAAGGCCGCTCGGTCATCGGCTCGTCCCACTTTGCGAGCTTGGCCTCGACGTCGGCGAGATCGTCGACCTGGAAGCCGAAGTGGTTGATGCCGCTCGGCGTCGCCTCGCCGCGGTTGCGCAGGATCGCAAGCGTGAGGTAGCCGTCGCTCATATAGCGCGCGCCGCTCTTCTCGGCATGGATGCACTTCATCCCGAACACCTCCTCGTAGAATTTTGCGAGCCGCTCGGGGTCCTTGGTCTTGATGGCCAGGTGACGGATCTTGGGCATGCAATTCCTCCGCTTGTGATCGGGATGCGATGAGCACCGATGGTAGGCAAGTCGCCGCTCGCAAACAAGACCGGCAGTTATCGCCTCCCGACCCACTTGCTTGTGGGCTTGCTTGGGTCGCACAATCCTTAATCGGAACAAGAAGCCAAAAGTCACGGGAGGATGCGATGAGGAGGATTTTCACCGCAGCGATGGTGTTCGCCTGCGCCGCCGGGTTTGCGCTCGCCGTCGAGGGCATGGACTGGGCCTACCCGATGACGCCGAAAGGGAAAGGTGCGCCCGACAAGGAGAAGCTGCTCACGGTGCCGGGCAGCAAGAAGCAATACACTGCGGCCCAGATCGGCGACGGGTTCAACCCGCCGGACTGGTTCCCGGACGAACATCCGCCGATGCCGGCTGCGGTTGCGACCGGCCGCAGTCCCGGCGTCCGTGCCTGCGCGCTCTGCCATCTGCCGACCGGCGGCGGCCATCCGGAATCCGCCAACATGGCCGGGCTGCCGGTGCGCTATCTCATCCGCGCCATGGAGGAATATAGGAACGGCAACCGCACGGGAGTGCGCGCCACCACCATGATTGAAATCGCCAAGGCGATGACCGACGAAGAAATTCGCGTCTCGAGCGAATACTACGCGGCGCTGAAGCCGCAGTTCCGGCAGAAGGTGGTCGAAAGCGCGACCGCGCCGAAGAGCTTTGTCGGCGGCGGCGGCATGCGCTACGCGCAGCCCGAGGGCGGCAGCGAGCCGATCGGCAGCCGCATCATCGTGATTCCGGACACCGCCGAGGGTGCGGAGCGCCGCAATCCGAAATCCAACTTCGTCGCCTACGTGCCGGTGGGCAGCATAGCGAACGGCAAGGCGCTCGCCGCGGGCGGCGGCAAGACCGTCGCCTGCGGGGTCTGCCACGGCCCGGCGCTCAAGGGCGACGGCGACGTGCCCGGCATCGCCGGCCGCGATCCGATCTACACCTTCCGGCAGCTCTACGACATGCAGCAGGGCCGCCGCAAAGGCGACGCGATCGCGCCGATGACCGCCGCGGTCGAGAAGCTGACGCTCGACGACATGATCGCGCTCTCCGCCTACGCCGCCTCGCTCGAACCGTAGCGGCCGTTACCGGAACGATCGCCCTCCCGACAAGTTGACCGCCGGCAGCAGTACGCCGCTGGCGGCAGATAGGCTGCGGCGTTAAAATGAGTTGGCTGGGATTCGCCCTGACACAAGGCTCCCCTGATGCGGCATACCCATTGCGACGGTGATCGCCCCTCGTCCTGGGGCCGGCAGATCGCTGTGGCCGTTGTGATCGCGCTCGCCGCGAGCAACGCGCCGGCCGCTGCACAGACCACGACGCAGCATGCCGGCGCCGACGAACTCTTGTCCGCGGTGGTGCAGCTCAAGACCTACATCAATCCCGACGGACGGACGGTCAAAGGTCTTGGCCAGCAGCGCGGCGGCTCCGGCATTGTCATCGACGACAACGGGCTGATCCTCACCATCGGCTACCTGATGGTCGAAGCCCACTCCGCCGAGGTCGTCACCAATTCCGGCCGCAAGACCGCCGCCGATGTCGTCGGCTACGATCACGACACCGGCTTCGGCCTGCTGCGCGCCGTGGAGCCGCTCAAGGTCAAGCCGCTGGCGCTGGGCAAATCGGCCGACCTCAAGGAGCAGGAACAGGTGCTGGCGGCGAGCTTCGGCGGCCGCGCCGGGATCGCGCCAGCCTACATCATGTCGTTGCGCGAATTCGCCGCCACCTGGGAGTATCTGATCCCGGGCGCGATCTTCACCGCGCCCGCGCATTCGGAATGGAGCGGCGCGGCGCTGGTATCGCGCGACGCCAAGCTTGTCGGCGTCGGCTCGCTGGTTGTCGGCGACGTCACCGGCCAGGGCAAGAATCTCCCCGGCAACATGTATGTACCGATCGACCTCCTGCCGCCGATCATGGCCGACCTGCTTTCCAGCGGCCGCGTCTCCGGGCCGGGCCGGCCGTGGCTCGGCCTCAACGTCGAGGAATTGCGCGGCCGGCTGTTTGTCAGCCGCGTGACGCGCGAAGGCCCCGCCGAGCAGGCCGGCATCCATCGCGGCGACATTGTGGTCGCCGTCAACGGCGAGACGCCGCGTTCGCTCGCGGACTACTATCGCAAGGTCTGGTCGCTCGGCGGTGCTGGCACCTCGGTGCCGCTCGATCTGTTGCAAGAGAGCGGCATCAAACGTGTCGACGTCAAGTCGATGAACCGGCTCGATTACCTGCGGTTGAAATCCACCTTCTGATTTCTGTCAAGCTGTTATAGTGGTGCTTCCTCCGCCCTCATCCTGAGGAGGCGCGAAGCGCCGTCTCGAAGGATGGGGCGGCCTCTGCTTCGAGACGCGTTGCACGCAGCCAAGTGTACGCAGGCTGCGCCTGCTACGGCAACGCTCCTCAGCATGAGGCTGAGAGAGGGCCACTGCCCACCTCATTCGACTGACTTCCGGGAGTCATCATGCCAAGAGTCCCCCGCCGGGTCGTGACCGGTCACAATGCCGAGGGCAAATCGGTCTTCATCACAGACGCGGCGACGCCGCACGTGTTCCAGCGCAGTGCCGGCAGCGCCATCGTCATGGAAATGTGGGAGACGCATGCGACGCCCGCCGACAACCGCGGCAACGACGACCCCATCGCCCGCGGCTTCCGCCTGCCGCCGCCGAAGAACGGCAGCGTCTTCCGGATTATCGAATATCCGCCGGATAAGGAACGCGTCAGCGCGCTCGCCGCGGAACGCGCCGGCCCGGACGACGGCTCCGGCTGGCTGCAGGCGGCCGACAGGAGCGGCGCGCGCCATCTCGGCTTCCACAAGACCAGCTCGGTCGACTACGCGATCGTCCTGTCCGGCGAAATTGTCGCGCTGATGGATGAAGGCGAGGTCCTGCTCAAGACCGGCGACGTGCTGATCCAGCGCGGCACCAACCATGCGTGGAGCAACCGCACCGACGAGCCTTGCACCGTCGCGTTCGTGCTGATCGACGCCGATCCTGTATAGTCGCGGCCTGCCATCACAGACATTCGGGAGGACTTGGAATGCCCATGAGCAACAATGTGCGCCGCATCGTCACCACCGTCGACGACAGCGGCAAGGCCGTCGTCCTGTTCGACGGCGACAATCCGCACACCGTCAAACGCCCCGACCGTCCGACCACGTCGCGGCTGCTGTGGGTGACCGGAGAAACGCCGGCCGACATCAGCGGCCCCGCCGACCGCGCCGCGCTCGCCATGGGCAAGATCGGCATCTCGCCGCCCAACGGCGGCACGGTCTTCCGCATCGTGGAATTCCCGCCGGTCGGTCCCGAGGTCGACAAGCTCGACAACGACCATCTGCACCATCAGATCGGCGACCACGCCCCGTCGCGCGGGCTGCCGCCGCGCCACCCCTACATGCACCGCACCCGCACCATCGACTACGCCATCGTCATGGACGGCGAAATCGACATGCTGCTCGATGACAGCGAAATTCACATGAAGGCGGGCGACGTGCTGATCCAGCAGGGCACCAACCACGCCTGGGTCAACCGCGGCAAAGAGACCTGCCGCATCGCCTTCATCCTGATCGACTCGAAGGAGCCGTAGCGGTCCCGGCGTCACCCGACGTATGCCACGACGACGTACCCAACGCCGTCGACGGTAAAGTGGGCCGCTTCACGCATGCCCATGCTGGCGTGCACCTTCCGGGACACCGCGTTGTCGGCGCGGATGAAGGTGAAGCCCTCGCGTCCCGGGAGCTGCGCGCGCAGGGCGTCGACCATCGCGCGTGCAACACCCTTCCCGCGCTCGCTTTCGGCCACGCAGATCGGACCATAGATGTAGCGGCCCGGCGAGCCCGGATAGGCTTGCAGCATGCCGTTGAGGATCGGATCGTCGGCCTGGTCCGCAAGCGTCGATGACACGGCGTAGCCGACAACGCGGCCGCCAGAGCGGCCGATGATGATTGGCATTCCGCCGATCGCGGCAGCAAGCCACTCCCGCGACAACGGCACCGACAGCGCGCCGCCGTTCTTGCGGAGATTTTGCTCCTGCAAGTCGAGGATGCCGGCAACATCGTCCGCCGTCGCAACACCGATCTGGACGTCGCTGGTTGTCACGGCGTCACGACGGGCGGCCGGTGAACAGGCGCATGATCGACGCCCACAGGACCTTCGCCATCAATGCGAGGCCGGAGATCGGCTTGGCTGCCGGCGGCGGCGCCGCCTCCCCATCCGCCCGCGCATGGGGGGGAGAAGCAGGGAGGGCGCTTGGGCGGGCGATGTGCGCTTTCAAATTGTTGGCGAACTGATTCATGATCTGCGCTGCGGTGGTCTGGATCATGCCGACGCCGCGGCCGTACTGCGCGACCGAGCCCGACAGGCTGAGGTCGGTATGGACCAGGACCTTGGAGCCGCCGCCCGGCGCGTCCTCGACGCGGAACGACGCCATCGCATTGGCGCCGCCGCGGCCTTTGGAGTCGGTGCCCTGCGCCTTCACGCGCGCGGTGCGGCGGGCGTTGTCGATCTCCTCGAAGGTCACGAGCCCGGCGAAGGCGAGCGCCACCGGGCCGAGACGCACCGCGACCTTGCCCTTGTAGTTCCTGTCGTCGACGACTTCGGTGAGCTCGGCGCCCGGCATGCACGGCGCGATGCGCCGGATATCCATCAATACCGTCCAGGCTTCCGCCGGCGGCAGCGGCACCTCAAAGGAATTGTCGAACTCCACGCGTTACTCTCCTGACTTTCCTGGTCATTCCGGGAGAGTAAGGGTTGGACAACGGGCGGGCAAATTACTCGTTCACCGCCTGCGCCACGCCGCCATGCGCTTTCGACCAGCCGGTCGGGTCGCGCATGAAGCTTTCCACCTCGGCGAGCTTGCCAACATCGAAGCTACCGGCCTTCTTGGCGACCTCCAGCACGTCCCACCAGGTCGCGAGGTGATGCATGGTGACACCGAGATCGCCAAGGATTTTCCGGCTTTCCGGGAAGATGTCGTAGTAGAAGATCACGAAGGTGTGGTCGACGACCGCGCCGGCCTCGCGTAACGCCCGGCAGAAATTCACCTTGCTGCCGCCATCGGACGTCATGTCCTCGACCAGCAGCACGCGCTGGCCGTCATTGAGCTGGCCCTCGATCTGGGATGCCGCGACCGAAGCCCTTCGGCTTTTTGCGCACGTAAAGCATCGGCAGCGCCAGGCGGTCGGCGAACCAGGCCGCGAACGGGATGCCGGCGGTCTCCCCGCCCGCGATCGCATCGAACTGCTCGAAGCCGACGTCGCGTTGCACGGTCGCGACCCCGAAATCGATCAGCGTTTGCCGCACGCGCGGGAACGAGATCAGCCGCCGGCAGTCGGTGTAGACCGGGCTCGCCCGCCCCGAAGTGAAGATGAACGGCCGGTCGCCCATGAAACGCACCGCCTCCACTTCGAGCAGCATCTTGGCCGTCAGCTCGGCCATCACCTTGCGGTCGGGGAACCCTGCTGCAGTCATGTGTGCACAATCCGCTGTTTGCGTTTATTGTCGACCTTCTATCCCCCGGATGTGACCGCGCCTGCGCGAAATATCAATATCGAATAGGCGCTTATCCCAAGCCGCTTGCAGCCCCCGTCCGCCCCACGCGTTGACAAATTCCCCAGATATGCCAAGCCTTTCCCGCAATTCGCCGAGTTGCCGTCGCAACGCCACACCGCGTCATTGTTGGAGAGCCCGCCCTTGTCCGAAGACCGAACCGCCATCGCCGCCTCGACCGCCGACGCCGCGCCCGGCCACAACCGGTTCGCGGACGTGGTGTGGGAGCGCAAGACCAAGCACCGCATTTTCGTCCGCGCGCTCGAGGGCACCTACGGCAACCTGGTCAAGGAATTGTTCGAGCAGCCGCGCGTCTACAAGACCCGCGACCTGCAATGGAAAGGCGGGCCGCAGAGCTACGGCAAGAAGATCGTCAATCCGCAGGCGGTGAAAATCGCGCAGTCGATCGAGACCCACATGGAGGTCTATACGCCGGGCGCCCGCACCAGCAAGCACGGCCACATGAACTCGGCGGTGTTTTATTGCCTCAAGGGCCGCGGCCACGACGTGCACGACGGCCGGCGTTACGACTGGGAGGCCGGCGACGCGCTGATCGTCGAGAACGCCTGCGTGCACCAGCATTTCGCCGAAGAGGACGAGGCAGAGACGATCGTCCTCGTCATGAAGGCAAAGCCGCTGTTCTTGTTCATGCACATGCTGTTCCAGAAGATCGCGGAAATGCCGCCCAAGACCGGCACCGAGAAGCAGCTCAATTACACCCCGCCCGGGGACTTGTAGAACCCTAGCCGTGTCATCTCTGCTCAGGCGGAGCGTGGATCGCATTTGAGCGCGAGCTGCCCGGTCCAATCCCATATGCTTGGCACGGGCCTACCCTGCCCGGAGGGCGCAACATGCGGATGGCGGTCATGGCAGCGGGTGCCGTCGGAGGCTATTTCGGCGGACGGATGGCTGCGGCCGGACACGATGTGACGTTCATTGCGCGCGGCGCGCATCGCGACGCCATTCGCCGGAATGGTCTCAGGATCGAGAGCACGCTCGGCGACCTGCATCTTAAGGACGTCAATGTCACCGACGACCCGCGGCAGGTCGGACCGGTCGACGTGGTGCTGTTCGCCGTCAAGCTGTGGGATACCGAGACGGCGGGCGAGCAGACCCGTCCGCTCGTCGGGTCCCACACCCGCGTGATTACGCTGCAGAACGGCGTCGACAGCGTCGAGCGACTCGCCCCGATCCTTGGAGTTGACGCCACGATTGGCGGGACAACCCATGTTGTCACGAAAATCGCAGAGCCTGGTGTGATCCGCCACACCGGCGCAATCGCGAAAGTCCGCTGCGGCCGCCTCGATGGGCGTCCCGATGCCGTGCTGGCCGGCTACGTCGAGCAGATCAAGAACGCGAACATCGACATCACCTTGTCCGATCAGATGTTGCTCGACGTCTGGCGGAAATTTGTGTTGCTCTCGGGCACCTCCGGCATGACCGCAAGCACGCGGCAGCCGCTCGGGGTCATCCGCGACGACGAGGACATGCGCGCGTTCTTCTACAAGCTGATGCACGAGACGATGGCCGTTGGGCGCGCGGCCGGGGCCGCGTTTCCGTCGGACTTCCCGGCCGAACTGGATGCCCTGGTGGCGACCTTCCCACCGATGATGAAAGCCTCGATGGCGAACGACCTTGAAAGCGGCAATCGCCTCGAACTGGACTGGCTCGCGGGACGGGTGGTCGCGCTCGGCCGCAAGTACGGCATAGCGACGCCCGCGCAAGAGGCGGTCTACGCGATCCTGAAGCCCTACCGGATGGGGCGGCGACCGTAGCGGCTGCCGCGACGATCGCGCACGCGATAGGCGCGAAACCCCATCCGCATGGGCCCTTGGTCGAGCGCTGCCGCAATCCGGCGCAGGAGCTTGTTGTCGCGTTCATCGCGATAGGGCTTGAGGTCAAGATCGCGCGGGACCCTGCTGAGGCGCTTATCGCCAATACTTTTGACGTACCGTCGCATGAACTGGTCGTAGGCTTCCCAGGAAATGCCGGCGGCACGCACGGCCGCCTGCTCCGCCCGGGTGGCAATCTGGTGCGCATGAAGATAGCGCAGCCCGAGATGATCCATCAGCGTCTTTTCCACCGCCTCGTGCAGAATCAAGAAGCGATCGGTCTTGATGCGGCGTCTCCGAAACGAGAATGACTTGGGCATGTCACGATCGATGTAGATCGTCTTGCCGTTCTTGCTGTAGCCCGCGAGATAGGGAATGTCGTGGTTGCGGTCCAGCCTACCGATTTGCCGTACCACCGCCTCAAGCGCGCGGTCCATCATGAAGCTGGACACCTGCCATTCCGGGGTCCGCGGCTTTTTCTGACGCTTGCGTCTTGAGGCCATTGGTTCGCTTCGACTGCTTGCCCCAAAATCACCGACAAAGCCCGAACCAGCAACCAGCCCGCTGGGGACAAGCCGGCAAAAATAGTTGTTATTTGTTGCCTATCCGCAACACCTTCCGGCGCGATTGGTCGTTATGATGCCATGGGAATTGAGGGGTGGGGCCTCATGAAACAGGTATTTCTTGGCAGCGTCGCGGTCGCGGCGCTGCTCGCGATTCCGGCGCAAGCCGCCGACATGCCGGTCAAGGCGCCGCTGGCGCCGGTGGTGACGACGTCGTGGGCGGGCTTCTATATCGGCGCCCATGTCGGATACGGCTATGCAGTCACCGCCGCCTCGCTCCCGGAATTGAACCTGGACGACCGAATCATCGGCGCTGGCAGCAAGGGATGGGTTGCCGGCGGCCTCGCCGGCTACAACGTCATGCTCTCCCCGCGCTGGGTCGGCGGCATCGAGGTCGACGGCAGCTGGCAAAACATCAAGACCCGCGCGACGTTTTTCGACGGTGAAGTCAAGGGATCTCTGGACTGGTCGGCGTCGGTGCGGGTTCGAGTTGGTTACCTCATGACCCCGACAACGATGTTGTTTGGCACGGCCGGATGGTCATGGAGCGAGATCAAGCTTTCGGACACCTTTGGAGATATCTTCCCAACCTCCAAGTCGGTCAACGGCCCGCAGGTCGGGTTCGGCGTCGAGACGATGTACGCCGAAAACTGGATCATTCGAACCGAATACCTTCACAGCTTCTACGATCGCGCAGAATTCTCCTCGCCGCAGCTCGCCGGCACCTTCACACTGAGCCCCTGGGTTGGTGTCATCCGCTCGGCGCTGATTTACAAAGCCGGCCCATCCGCCCCGACCGCTTGGCCGGATCGGGCGCCGAATCCTGTTTGGACCGGGCTTTACGCCGGTGGTCTGATCGGCCCGCTGATGGCCAACGCAAAACTCAGCGTGCCGTCGCAAGGCGTGAGCGTGAACGGCATCGGCGTGTCGGCTGTCGTTCCGTCCCTGGTGGTCGGATACAACATTCAAGTCGCGCCCCGATGGCTCGCCGGTATCGAAGGCGAGATTGCGCCCAATATCTCGACCAGCGACGTCAAGATCGAGTGGACCGGCGCGGCCCGGGTGCGGGCGGGTTATCTCGTGACGCCGGCGGTGCTGGCTTACGGAAGCGTGGGTTGGGGAACGGCGGGCATCGAGAACGTCAGCCACAGCGGATTGACGGTCCCGGTCGAGCGCGTCCATGCGTTCGGATACGGCACCGGCATCGAGGCCGCGGTGTCGGATCGGTGGCGATTGAGAGCAGATTACCAGCGCTATTGGTCAACTACCGTGGACATCACTTTGCCGACCGGTGTACCGGCAACCGTGAAGGCAACGGGACAAACGGCCCGGCTGGGTGCGATCTATCAGTTGAGTGGTCCGTGACCCCGGAGGCGTGGGTTTGACACGTTGAGGCGCTGACAACGCGTCGATCAATCCTGCCCGCTCACGCCCGCGCCGGGACGTCGCCGTGATCGTAATCGCGGCGTTCGCGGTCCATCGCCTCGGCTTCCGAATAGCCGAGCATCAGCGCCTCCATCACCCGGCGCAGCGGATCCTCGCCCAACGACATATGGGCGGCGAGGAAGCCGGCGAGCCGCGCGAACACCACCGGCTGCGCGATCATGCGCTCGTAGCGATGCTCGGCCGCCGCCTGCTCGCAATCCTTTACCGCGCGGCTGAGCGCGTCGGTGAACAGCTTTTCCATGTAGCCGGTGTTGTCGGCGGGCGTCGCTTGCGGCGTCGGCGCGCTTGCCAGCAGCGCGCGGGCATGGGCGATGAAACGCGCATACAGCATCTCCTCGAGCTTGCTGTCGCCTTCCTCTTCTTCAAGGTCGCCGCACATTGGTTTTTCTCTTCTGTCATTCCGGGGCGCGCCGAAGGCGCGAGCCCGGAATCCATAGCCACTAACGACGTATACGATCTCCCGAACTACGAAGACTCGCGGCTCGAGATTCCGGGCTCGCGGGCTAAAGCCCGGGCCCCGGAATGACGCATCAAATCAATACCCTTCCGCGTTCTCCAACTGCTCGAACCAGTCAAAGCCCATCGGCTTGATGATCCGGCTGTTGATCACGATGATGCGCGCCTCGTTGTTTGGATCGGCGTTGAAGTGCTTGTGGATGCAATAGGGCGGGATGTAGACGAAATCGCCCTGCTCCCACTCGAAGCGCTTGGGCTCTTCGTCCCACTCGAACTCCATCACGTCCTTGCAGTCGAACTTCACGTCCCAGTGCAGGTCGTAGCCCCTGCCCTCGACCACGTAGAACACCTCCTCCGAGAGATGCCGGTGCTTGCCCGACGCCTTCCCGGGCGGCAGGAACTGCATGTAGATGTCGAGGCAGCACTCCTTGGTGTTCATCTTCTCGTTGATGATGTGCTTGATGAGGCCGTCCGGCGAGCGCTCGAACGGCATCTCCGAGCCTTTCACCACGTTCATGCGGCCCTGGTATTCCTTGCGGAACTGCTCGGACGCCTTCAGCGCCTCGGCGTAGAAGTCGACCTGCTGGGTCTGCGGCGTGGGCTTTCGCGCGCTCGCGCGGATCGATGACGCTCATTCTTTCAGTCTCCTCACAGACCCGATCGGCGGCGTGTAGGCCAGTTGCTTCGCGGTCGCTTCCTTGGGCGGAAACTCCGCGACCTTCTGGAACATCATGTGCATGAACAGGAACAGCGGCTTCGCCTTCATCACCAGCACGATCGAACTCGTCGTCCTGCTCGTCGCTGAAATGCTGGTGCACGCAGGCGTTCTCGACCAGCAGCGCGTCGCCCGCCTCCCAGTCCATGCGGCGGCCGTCATGCACGTCGTGGCCCTTGCCCTTGAGCACATAGAACACCGCCGAATTCATGTGGCCGTGCTTCTGGCCGTAGCCGCCGGGCGCGAACACCTCGATATGGGTCTCGATCGACTGCGCGATCTTGGCCGACTGCGGGTTGATGACCTTCTTGCCGTAGAAGGACGGCCCGCCCTTCCATTGCATGTCGCGGCTCTTGTAGACCCGCGGCTGGCCGAACAGTTCCTTGACCAGGTTGCCGTAGGTGCCTTCGAGCGCGCGCACGAACACGCGCTTCTTGGTCCAGCGCTCCCACACCACCTCCTCGCCCTTGATGTTGTGGCCGGGGCCGGGCGGCCCGTCGGGTTTCTGGACGATGGCGTCGGTGGCGTCGCTCAATGACAGTCTCTCTCCTCGGTTACTCCGCCGCCTCGCTCTGCGGCAGCTTCGGCGGCAGGTCCGGCAAGTTCCGCCGCATAGGCGTCGTCCATCTTCGGCGTCATGCCGTGGCGTCGCCAGCGCGTCCGCAAACATCGCTGCGGATTTCCGGCTTTTCGTCGGCATAGTCAATCTGGTCGCCGCCGATGCGCTGGCTGATCCAGGCGACCGGCACGCCCTGCGAGTTGCGCAGCGACGCGACCTCGTGCTTGAAGGCGAGATAGCGCGCCGGCGACGGGCCGGTGTTGAAATGCTGGTGGAACATCCGGTTCGGCGGCACGATCAGGGTGCCGACCTGCCAGTCGAAGCGCTGCGGCTCCTGGCCTTCATGCCACATCAGCGAGAAGCCCTCGCCGGAGAGGATGATGACATGCGCGCTCGGCCCGTGGCAGTGCGCCTTCTTGTAGGTGCCGACCGGGAACTGCGAGATGTGGCTCGGCATGCCGCCCGACATGTTGAAGCGGATGTGCCCGCCGCCGGCGCCGCGCTCCTTGGCGCTGATCAGCGGCAGATTGACCGCGTCGGCGACGAAATTGGTGGCGAGCAGAAAACCCTTCTTCTCCGCCTTGGGCGTGAAGTAGTCCGGCTCGCCGTTGAAGCGGTGCTTGAAGTCGTAGGGCGTGTTGAAGATGAAGTTGGTGTCGTCATAGAGGTTCATCACCGACGGCGCATTGGTGACGCCGACATAGCGCGCCGGCTCCTGCCCCGAGCCGTTGAAATGCTGGTGCCAGCAGTTGAGCGGGATCGCGAACATCGCGCCCGCCTTCCATTCGAAGGTGATGCGCTTGCCGGCGTCGTTCCAGACGGTGGTGGCGCCGCGGCCGTCGAGGATCAGGATCATCTCCTCGTAGAGCTGGCGCTGCGGCTCGAGCTTCTTGCCGGGCGGGATGGCGCAGACGTAGCAGTCGTTCGACGTGCGCGAGGCGTCGTGGTTGATGAAGACGCCGCTGCCGCCCCGGCGCGGCCACGGCTTGAGGTCCACCGTGCGCAGGTTCGGGACATATTGCGCGCCGATGATGTCGAGCCCCTCCGCCGCGCACCCAGCGCAGATAGGGCGTGTCCTTCTCGGTCGCGAATTTCTTGGCGAGTTCCTCGGAAACGGTGGGATTCTTGGCCATAGGACGCTCCCTCCGAGCGGAATTTGGCGCTACATTAGTCCCCGCCGCCCGTGCGTCAACGGCAGGACGTATATCGCTTGGAATCACGGAGCAAAACCTATGCTGTTCGGCATGTACGCGCCCGTGCCCCACGTCACGGTGGGATCGAAGGAGATCACCCGCTCGGTGCAGGGCGCGCTCGGCCCCCTGCCGGCGGGCGAGATCGATCCGGCCTTCACGCTCGCCAAGGATGTGCTTTGCGCCGCCGACGAATCGGGCTTCGACCTCTGCCTCTATGCCGAGCGGCATCTCGGCGCCGACTTCGAGGCCTGGATCCTCGCCGCCGCCATCAGCTCCTGGACCAAGAACATCCGCGCCATGCCGGCGGTGCATCCGGGCCTGTGGCATCCGACGCTGATCGCCAAGATGGCGGCCTGCCTCGACCGGCTCACCACCGGCCGCAGCGCCATCAACCTCGTCACCGGCTGGAACGAGGTCGAGGCGCGGATGTATGGCGGCGACATCCTGCTGCACGAGGACGACCGCTACATGCGGGCGGAGGAATTCGTCACCGTGCTGCGCGGCATGTGGAACGAGACGCCGTTCTCGTTCGACGGGCAGTTCTACCAGGTGAAGGAGTCGCAGCTTCTCCTGAAGCCCGCGACCGTGCCGGAGATCTTCACCGCCAGCCGCAGCGAGCGCGGTCTGGAGATGGTGGCGAAATACGCCGACTGGTGGTTCCTCGACTACGACAAGAGCGCGACCGACCTCGCCGGCGTCGAGGACAGCCTGCGCCGCGCCATGGACGGCATGAACCGCGCGCGCCGCGAAATACGGGCGCAAGGTGCGTTTCGCGTTCAATCCGTTCGTCGCCTTCGGCGACACCGACGAAGCGGCGCTCGAGCACGCCAAGAAACTGCTGACGCCCGACGAGCCCGACGCCGATATGCGCAAGATGATGTCGCGGGTCGGCCCGGCGATGAAGTCGGGCTGCATCGGCCGGCCGCAGAAGGTGCGCGACCAGCTCATGAAATACACCGACATGGGGGTCGAGCTGTTCCTGCTGAAGTTCGTGCCCGACGGTGGACGCGGTGCACGAAATCCGCGACGAGATCATCGCGCCGCTGCACGGCTATACGCGACAGGCGCGGCGGCGGCGGAGTGAATTCGTGTCCCGGAGCGCGAACGCGTGCGCCGCGATCCGGGACCCGTCCTGAGCTGTGAAACTGGGTCCCGGGTTGCGCGCACACTTCGGCGACGCGGGCAGCTACTTCTTCGCCGCCTTGGCCTGCTCGGCGAGATAATGGCGCAGCCGCTCGCGCACCGCGTCGGCGCTCTCCTTGGTCCAGCGCCGGAACCCCTCGCCGGTCCGCATGCCGAGCTTGCCGGACGCGACCTTGTCCTTGAGGAACGCCGTCGGCTCGGTCGAGTTGTCGAGATCGGCGATCAGCACGTTCTGGATGTCGAGCGTGAGATCGAGGCCGACCAGATCGGACTGCTCCATCGGCCCGAGCACCGCCATGCGCGCGCCGAAGCCCGCTCTTGACCACGGTATCGATGGTCTCGGCGTCGCAGACGCCGGCGGCGACCAGCGCGATCGCCTCGCGCTTGAGCGCATGCTGCAGCCGGTTGCCGACGAAGCCGGGGATGTCCTTCTTGACGTGCACCGGCTCGCGGCCGGCGTCGCGCAGGAGATCGATGGTCTTGCGCACGGTCTCGTCGCTGGTGGCGTCGTTCTGGATCACCTCCACCAGCGGCACGAGATGCGGCGGATTCCAGAAATGCGTGCCGACCACGCGGTCGCGGTGCTTGAGCTTGGCGCCGATCTCGGTCGACGGGAATCGCCGAGCTGTTGCTGGCGAGGATCGTGGTCGGCGCGGTGACGCTTTCGAGCTCGGCGAAAATCTGCTGCTTGAGCGGCAGCTTCTCCGGCGCCGCCTCGAACACGAAGGCCGCGTCCGTCATCGCCGGCGCCATCTGGTCGTGCGCCGAGATGCGGTCGAGCAGCGCCGGATCGCCGTCGAGCAGCGCGCGCGCGACCTCAAGCCGCTGCGGCAGCGAATCGCGCCACTCCGCCGACGGATCGTAGATGCGCACGGTGTGGCCGGCCGCCGCCAGCAGATAGGCGATGCCGTGGCCCATCAGGCCCGCGCCGATGACGCCGATCGTGCTCATCCCGCCGTGTACCCGCCGTCCACATACATGATCTGCCCGGTGCAGAAGTCCGACGCCGGCGTGAGCAGATAGACCGCCATGCCCATCAGGTCCTCGACTTCACCCAGACGCCCGAGCGGGATGCGCGAGAGCGAGCGCGCGCGCGGTCTGCTGGCCGAGCTCGATCGTCGCCATACATCCAGGCGGTGAGCTTGGAGCGGAACACCGTCGGCGCGATCGCGTTCACGGTGATGCCGTGCTTCGCCCATTCGGTCGCGAGCACGCGGGTGAGCGAGTCGGTCGCGCCCTTGGACGTGCAATAGCCGGTGTAGCCGGAATAATTGCCGTGGCGGCCGCGCACCGACGACATCAGCAGCACCTTGCCGCGCTGCTTGTTGGCGATCCAGTGCGCGCCGACGGCCTTGGCCATGAACCAGATGCCGCGCACGTTGGCATCCATCACCGCCTGCCAGTCCTCGTATTCGAGCTCGTGGATGAAGCCCGGCTTGTTCATGCCCGACGCGACCACGAGCTGGTCGACGCGGCCGAAGCGCTTGAGCGCGAGCGTCGAGCATCGCCTTGGCGTCTTCGAGCGAGTCCGGCCGCCGCACGATGGTCTCGACCTCGCCGCCGACGTCTTTCACCTCGGCGGCGACCTCGTCGAGCTCGCCCTTGCTGCCGGAGGCCAGCACGAGCTTGCCGCCGAGCGCGCCGAGCGTGATCGCGCAGCCGCGCCCGAACGCGCCCGACGCGCCGGTGACGATCGCGACCTTGCCTTTGTTGTCGAACAGCGAGAGCGGATGGCGCAGCGGTTCGGAGATCTCACTCATGGATACGCCTCAATCTCATTTTCCCGTCTCGAAGCGGAACGACTGCGTCGGATCGAGCACCGCCACCACGCGCAGCGCGCAGCCCTCGCCGTCCGGCCAGCGCCACGGGAAGGCGAAGAACGTGCAGCGCTTGCCGGTGATCTTGTCGATCTCGCCGCCGATATTCTCGATGCCGGGGATGCCGTTGGTCATCATGATCTTGTGCGCCGGCTCCCAGTGCGGGAAGTCGTCGATGATGTGGCGGCCGGTCTCGGCGAAATACTCGTCGTCGAGATGCGGCTGCGCCGGCCCCGGCCCGTGCGGCCCGAGGAAGGTGCCGAGCGGATGGTCGAGCGCCTGCACGTCGATGCCGACGAGCTTCACGCCGCGCTCGACGATCCATTCCGCCGCCTCTTTGTAGAGCCCGGGCGAATAGGCGTAGTAGTCCGGATTGTCGCCGTAGTTCTTGTGGCTGCCGGTGTTGATCATCACGATGTCGTTCTTCTGGATCTTCGGCTCGGCGTTCTCGAGATCCTTGGGCGTGATGACGCCCCATTTCTTCTTCGGGATCGAGACCACGACGCCGGTGCCGAAGAAACGCCAGAGCGGATAGCCGGTCAGCGTCGGCTGGTTCTCCTGCACATGGATCGGCGCATCCATGTGGGTGCCGCGGTGCATGATGCCTTCGAACTGCTGCACCAGGAGGCCGTCCTTGGCGTGGAATTCGACCACGCGCACGTTGAGGTTGGCGCGCGACGGCCATTGCGGCATGCCGTGGCCCCAGTCGTGGGTGAGATCGTAGAGCTTGATCCTGCCCGAGCTCTTCGAGCGCTTCACCGCGGGCTTCTTCAGCCTCGCCCGGACTTCAAGCCGGTTGGTGCCCTTCGGATCGAGGATCGCGACCAGGCGGATGACGCAGGCGTCGCCTTCGTGCCATTTCCAGGGGAAGCCCTGGAAGGTGCAGCGCTTGCCGGAAAGCTTGTCGAGATCGGCGCCGACATTCTCGATCGTCGGGATGCCGGCGCCGAGCAGCACCTTGTGCGCGGCGTTCCACTCCGGGAAATCCTTGATCGCGTCGCGGCCGGTCTTCTTCTTGTATTCCGGCAGCAGGTACTTGATCTGCGGGCCGTTGCGGTGCGGCCCGAGCGAGGTCGCGAGCGGATGGTCGACGCAGGCGGTGTCGACGCCGACGAGCTTGACCTTCTTCTTCACCAGCCACTGCGGCCGCCTTCTTGCTCAGGCCCGGCGCGTGGCCGAAATACTCCTGGCTGTCGGAATAGCGCCGGTGCCAGCCGGTGTTGATCAGCACGATGTCGCCGGCGCGGATTTCGGGCTTGGCCTTTTCCAGGTCCGCCGGCTCGATCAGCTCCCATTTCTTCTTCGGGATCGACACCACCACGCCGGTGCCGAAGAAGCGATCGAGCGCAAGGTCGCCCACCGCCTCGCGTCCCCGGCAGCAGGTGGATCGGCGCGTTCACATGCGTGGAGGTGTGGAAGATGGTCGAAATCTTGTGGGTCATCACGCCGTGCTTGGCGTGGTAGGTCAGGCGCTCGAGCTTGATCTCCTCGTAGCCGGGGAAGATCGGCGTATACATGCCCCACGGGTGGCTGAGCTCGTAGAACTCAAGCCCGCTCACCGGATCCTTCGTCACCGCCATCAACGCCCCCGACTCAACGACTTCTAACCTACAATGGACTTCGCCTCCGGTCTATCCAACCGGGCCGAGAGGGGCAACAGAAGAACGAGCATGACCGAGAACTTTGTCTTCCAATCGCAGGCCGTCCGCGTGCTGTTCGGCCGCGGCACGCTGCAAGCCGTGCCGGCCGAGCTTGAGCTGCACAAGCGCTCGCGCGCGCTGATCCTCTGCACGGCCTCGAGCCGCCCGACCGCGGAACGCGTGCAATCGCAGGCGCCCGGCCGCATCGCGGACATCCATCAGCTGCCGAAGATCCGGCGACGCGCGCGAGCGGCTGGCGAAGCTCGTCGACCATGCCAAGCAGAAGAACGCCGACAGCATCGTCGTGATCGGCGGCGGCTCGCCGATCGGCTTCGCCAAGACCGTCGCCGCCAATGCCGGCCTGCGCTCGATCGCGGTGGTCACGACCTATTCCGGCTCGGAAATGGCGTCGAGCTGGTCGATCGGCGCCGGCAAGGACCGCATGGCCGGCGACGATGACGACTGCCTGCCGCTGACCGCGATCTACGATCCCGACCTGACGCTCTCGCTGCCGCCGCGCACCTCGGCGGCAAGCGGCATGAACGCCATGGCGCATGCGGTCGAGACGCTCTACGGGCCGGACATCAACCCGGTGGTCGAAGGAGCTGGCGTCGAAGCGGTGGCGCTGCTCGGCGCGAACCTGCCGCGCGTGGTCGACCGTCCCGACGACATCGCGGCGCGCACGGACGCGCTCTACGGCGCCTGGCTCGCCGCCGCGTTCCGCGCGCAGGCCGGTGTCGAGCATGCGCTGGCGCAACGCGTGCGGCAGGCGTTCGGGCTCGACCACTCGCACTGCCATGCGATCTTCACGCCCTACGCCATCGCGTTCAACGCCAAGGCCGCGCCGCGCGCGATGGAGCTGATCGCCCGCGCGCTCGGCGCCAAGGACGCGGGCCAGGGTCTCTACGATCTCAACGTCCGCATCGGCCTGCCGACCGGTTTGAAAGGCCTCGGCATGAAGGAGAGCCGACATCCCGAAGGCGGTGGAGATCGTCGCCGCCGGCAAGTTCGTCAATCCGCGCCCGGTGTCGCGCGACGAATCGAGAACCTGATCACGCAGGCGTTCCACGGCGACCCGCCGCGGTTTTGACTCGTCCGCTCGTCCCGGAGCGAGCGAAGCGTGTAGACCCGGGACCCATGTGCGATCGTGCCAGGGTACTGTGACGCTTGGCGAACGTCCTGCGTCTGCGCGCCTCGCTTCACGCTGCGCTGCCGCCCAGGGACACGAGACTGCCTACTTCAACATCCACTCGCCGTCCTTGCTGCGCGAGAGCGCGCCCTGCTCCCGCAGCCGGTCGAGCTCCATCGCGATCTCGCGGCCGTCCTTGCTGCCGAGCGACGCCATCAGCTCGGCGAAATGCATCGGCCGCGCGCCGAGCGCCTGCTCGACGGTCTGGTAGCGCGGCGATCCGTCGATGCGCGGCGCATGCGTGGTCAGCGCCTCGACGCCGGTGCGCGCGAGCGGCCCGGTCAGGTCGAAGCCGGCCTTGGTGGTGGTGCGGTCCTCGCCCGTGGTCACGTCCATCGGGAACGCCATCTGCCCGGTCGCGGTGACGAGGTCGCGGTCGGCGCGGAAGCGGTTGGCCATCGCCCACTCCACCTCCTCGTCGGAAAACACGTCGACCTCCTCGTCGAGCACATAGACGTGCTTGAGGAACGGGATCGCGAACAGCGCCGCGATCACGGCGCGCGCCTGCCCCGGCGGTTCGCGCCGCACCGAAACGCGCGCATGCAGCAGGCCGCTCGCGCTCGGCACCGCATAGACCGCGACCGGATCGATGCCCGCCGCGCCCAGCACCTGCCGGATGCGCGCCTCGGTGAGGATCGCGCATTGATGCGCATGATCGGTGCGCGCGATCTTCACCGCGCCGTGCAGCACGGTCTGGTGCAGCACGTCCTTGCGCATGGTGATCGCGGTGACGTGGAACACCGGATCGACATGCGCCGGCCCGTAATAGCCGAGGAACTCGCCGTAGGGTCCTTCGATCTCGGTGTAGCCGGCCTTGTCGAAATAGCCCTCGATCACGAGCTCCGCGTCCGCCGGCACCGGCAGGCCGTTGGAGACGCCGCGCGTCATCGGCAGCGGCGCGCCGCGCACCGACGCCACGGTGACGAACTCGTCTTCCACCGGCGCCCGCACGCAGGCCGCCAGGAAATCGAGCGGATGCGCGCCGACCGCGAAGTTCAGATGCAGATGCTCGCCGCGCTCGACGCATTCGAGGAACATGCGCTTCAGGTCGGACACCTGCGTGAGGTTCGACAGCATGGTGTTGCTTGCCGCGCAGCATCAGCCGGCGGCAGCCGACATTGCGCCGGCCGGTCTTCGGATCGACCGTGTAGTCGATCGCCGAGGAGAGATACGGCGCGCCGTCATAGGCGTGCTGCATGTGGAACGGCAGCTTGGTGAGATCGACGTCGTCGCCGGCGATCACCACCTGCTGCACCGGCGCGTCGGCCTGCGGCACCTCGACCACCGGCTGCGGGTTCGCCATCCGGCGGGCGAACTCCTGCGCCAGGTTGCGCTCGTCGTTGGTGCCGAACGCCGCGGCATGGCGGCGGCGGCTGCCGCCGACCGCGCCGACGATCTCGAAATGCTCGGGGCCGGCGTCCTTGAACAGCGTCGCCTTCGGCGAGGCCTCGATGATCGCGCTGATGTCCGCGAGCGCGACCGGGCGATCGTGGATGTCGACCTCGCCGATCGCGATCAGATGCTCGACAAATCGCCGCAGCCGGAATTTTTCGAGATCGATGCCCGCCATGGCTTCGACCCTGCCTGAAATCTCCGCTGACCGCACTCAGGTGCGGCGATCCGCACCCATACCAGACACGCGATCCGCGCTACAAACAAGTTCCCAATGCAGCGCATTCTCCCCTAGATCATCGCAGCGCCGCTCGCAGCAGACGACCGGCGCAACAACCGGTCGAAAAATCGGAGGAACACGATGATCGGACGAACTGCCAGCCATCGCCGCCGCGGCGCTCGCCGCATTCGCAGGTGTCGCGCCTGCCCGCGCGCGCCGACGCCGTCGCCGATTTCTACAAGGGCAAGCAGATCAGCCTGATCATCGGCACGTCGTCGGGCAACGACTACGATTTCCGCGCGCGGCTGCTGGCGCGCCACATGGGCCGCTTCATCCCCGGCGAGCCGACGATCGTCCCGCGCAACATGCCGGGCGCCGGCGGCATCAACGCCGCCAACTGGCTCGCCAATGTCGCGCCGCACGACGGCACCGCGATCCACCTGATCATGGCGAACATGATGAACAAGCAGGCGGTCGGCGTGCCCGGCATCAAGTTCGACGCGCGCCAGTTCTCCTGGATCGGCAACACCACCTCGACGCCCAACGTGACCAGCGCCTGGCACACCTCGGGCGTCACCAACGATCGAGCAGGCGAAGGAGCGCGAGCTGATCATCGGCGCGCCGGCCGGAACCGCCGGCGAGGTCTACGGCGCAGTCATGAACGCGCTCGCCGGCACCAAGTTCAAGGTCGTCACCGGCTATCCCGGCGGCAACGAGGTCAACCTCGCGATGGAGCGCGGCGAGATCCACGGCCGCGCGTCGAACTCCTGGGCCTCCTGGAAATCGACACGGCCGGACTGGGTCACGCGACAAGAAACTGATCGTGCTGGTGCAGGTCGCGCTCAAGCGCGACCCCGAGCTGAAGGACATCCCGACGCTGATCGATCTCGTCAACAACGACCTCGACCGCAAATTCATGGCGTTCCTGTCGGCGGAGACCACGGTCGCGCGCGCGCTGGTCGCGCCGCCCGAGGTGCCGGCCGACCGCGTCAACGCGCTGCGCCGCGCCTTCGACGCGACCGTGAAAGACCCGCAATTCCTGGCCGAGGCCGACAAGATGGGCGGCATGGATATCCAGCCGATGACCGGCGAGGAGGCGCAGCCGATCGCGCACGCGATCGTCAATACCCCGCCCGAGGTGATCGACCACGCCCGCAACGTGCTCGGCAATCTATTGCGGTAGCTCCGCTCAATCCAGGCTACGAGCTTCCCACCACCGTCCCCCTGCACTCGCCGAACCCGATCTGCACAAAGCCGTCGCGCCTCGCATAGGCGCGGAAGATCACCTCGTCGCCGTCGTCCAGGAACCGCCGCGTCTCGCCCGACGGCAGCGTCGCCGGCTCGCGGCCGCCGCGCGTCAGCTCGAGCATGCTGCCGACGCCGTCCGGCGCCGAGATCGTGCCGGTGCCGATCAGGTCGCCGGCTTCGAGATTGCAGCCGCCGCAGGTGTGATGCGCGACCATCTGCGCCACCGTCCAATAGAGGTGGCGCGCGTTGCTGCCGCGAGACGATGCGGCGCAGCGCCGCTCGCGCGCATGGCTTCCGTGAGGATCGACGCTTCGAGGTCGATGTCGAACGCACCCGCGGCCTGGTCGTCGTCGTCCATCAGGTAATCGAGCGGACGCGGATCGCCGTCCGGACGCGGCGCCTGCGCGGCCCGGAACGGCGCCAGCGCCTCCGGCGTCACCACCCAGGGCGACACCGTCGTGGCAAAATTCTTGGCGAGGAACGGGCCCAGCGGCTGGTACTCCCAGGCCTGGATGTCGCGCGCCGACCAGTCGTTGAGCAGGCAGAAGCCGGCGACGTGATCGCGCGCCGCGCCGATCGGGATCGGCGTCACCGAGCGCATTGCCCGGTCCGATCCAGACGCCGAGCTCGAGCTCGTAGTCGAGATAGCGGCACGGGCCGAAGTCGGGCTCGGTCGCGGACTGCGGCTTGCGCTGGCCGCTCGGCCGCCGCACCGCGGTGCCCGACACCCGGATCGACGACGCGCGGCCGTGATAGGCGACGGCATGTGCTTGTAGTTCGGCAACAGCGGATTGTCCGGCCGCAGCAGCCGGCCGGAATTGGTCGCATGATGGATGCCGGCGTAGAAATCGGTGAAGCTGCCGATCCGCGCCGGCAGATGCATCTCGCAGTCGGCCGCGCGCGTCAGCAAGCAGCGGCTTCATGCCCTCCACCTGCCGCCGCTCGCGCCCGTCGGCATCGAGCAAGTCCGACAGCCGCGCCCGCAGCGCCGCGCGCGGACCGGCGCCGAGCGCGAACAGCGCATTGAGCTGCGACCCGCCGGCCGCTTCCGCCGCCCGCTTCGCCTCGCCGGAGAACAGGCCGGCCTCGCCCGCCATCTTGAGGTCGAAGATATCGTCCCCGATCGCGACGCCGCCGCGTGGCCGCTCCACGGGCTTGCTGTAGATGCCGAATGGCAGGTTCTGGATCGGAAAATCGGGATGGCCGTTGGCGCTCTCGACCCAGCTGCGGCGATTGGCGTCATGGGTTGCGTCGATCATCAAGCCCCCGAATTGTCATGCCCGCTCAAGCGGGCATCCAGTATGACCAAATCCTGCAACAATGCACCGCAGATGACAGCGCCGGGCGAGACACGCTACAGTTTCGCAGACGCAAATGGGTGGAGCATGCTGATGCGACGGCGCGATTTCCTGGCCGGCGGCCTCGCCGCCAGCGCGATCCCGCACGCGGCGCGGGCGCAGGGCTCCCCTGCCGGCAAGCAAATCCACCTCATCGTGCCGACCTCTGCGGGCGGCGTGCACGATGTGATTGGCCGCATCTGGGCCGACCGCGTGAAGTCGGCACTCGGCAATATCGTGGTCGAGAACCGCGCCGGCGGCGGCTCGTCGATCGCGCTCAACTACGTCGCCCAGCAACCCGCCGACGGGCGCACGTTGCTCATCGGCAGCACCAGTACGCTGGTGTTGCGCGAAGGATCGAACAACAAAGCCTACGACGCGTTGAAGGACATCGCGGCGATCTCGATCGTCGCCACCACCTCGACCTCGATCGCGGTCAACCCGTCGCTGCCGGTGAAGTCCGTGAAGGAACTCGTCGCCTACCTGAAGGCGAACCCCGGCAAGGTCAGCTATGGCTCCGGCGGCGTCGGCGCCATCACTCACATCACGCCGGAACTGTTCAAGCAGCAGGTGGGCGGCGTGGAAATGCTGCATGTGCCGTATCGCGGCGTCGGACCGGCGATGAACGACCTGCTGGGCGGGCAGATCCAGGTGATCTTCCCGAACATCACGGCGGCGGTGGTGACGCTGCACCGGGCCGGGAAACTCCGCCTGCTCTCGGTCAATGCGCCGGAACGGCTGGAGGCCGCGCCCGACATCCCGACCTCGCATGAGGAAGGGCTGAAGGATTTCGTCTCGCAAATCTTCTTCGGCGTGTTCACGCCGATCAAGACGCCGATGCCGGTCCGCGAGCAGATCGACGCCGTGACCCAGAAGGAATGGGCGGACAAGGAGTTCCAGAAGAAGCTCGTCGCGTCCGGCTTCGAGCCGATGCTCGGCTACGGGCCGGAGCGCGGCGACCGCTACCTGCGGGAGGAATTCGCCAGGTGGAATCCCGTGGTGCAAAAGGTGCAGGGACAGTGACCCTTCGCGGGACGACCTTGGCCATCTGCCGATGAGCGGTGAAACCACACACGCCCCCCTCGCCCGCCCTGCGTTGCGCGTCGAGGATGCGACGCTGCTGCGTGGGCGCGGACGCTTTGTCGACGACATCGTAGTGCCGGGTCTCCTGCATGCGAGTTTCGTGCGCAGCCCGGTGGCGCATGCCAGGCTCAACGGCATCGATGTGAGCGCCGCCCGCGCCCTGCCAGGCGTGCGCGCCATCTTCACCTATCGCGACCTGCGCCCCCTCATCGGCAGCGATCGCATTCCCCTTGCTCTGCCCGTCGCCGCCATCCGGCAACACGTCGATCCGTCCTGGCTGGCGGAGAAGGAGATGTGCTTCGTCGGCGAGCCGGTGGCCGTGGTCGTGGCCGAGAGCCGCGCGCTCGCCGAGGATGCCGCCAATCTGGTCGTGCTCGATTGCGAAGAGCTGCCAGCGGTGACCGATCCGGTGGCAGCGCTTGCCTCCGGCACGCCGAAAGCGCGGCTCGATTGCGCCGACAATCTTGTCGCGCAGTGGGCATTGAAATACGGCGACGTCGAGCGCGCCTTCGCGGGCGCGGCGCACCGGATCGCGCAGCGCTTCCGCATCCACAAGGGCGGCGGGCATTCGATCGAGACCCGCGCCGTGCTCGCCCGCTACGACGCCGCCGAGGAGTTGCTCACGGTCTGGGATGGCACCCAGATGCCGCACAAGGCGAAGCGCGTCATCGTCGACACGCTCGGCTTTACGGAGAGCCAGGTGCGGGTGATTGCGCCCCATGTCGGCGGCGGCTTCGGGCCGAAGAACCCGTTCTATCCGGAAGAGCTGGTGGTGCCCGCGGCGGCCTATCTCCTCGGCGCGCCGGTCAAATGGATCGAGGACCGCCGCGAAAGTTTTACCGCTACCAATCACGAGCGCGAGCAGGACTGGGATCTCGAAGCCGCGATCGACGCCGACGGAAGGCTCAAGGCGGTGCGCGGCAAGGTGCATCACGACCACGGCGCGGCGACGCCGTCCGGCTTGTCGACAGCGCAGAATTCCTCCACCAATTTCATCGGCCCCTATGTGCTGCCGGCGGTCCACATCGACTTTGCGGTGTGCCTCACCAATTTTGCGCCGGCGACTTCGAGCCGTGGCGCCGGCCGGCCGCAGGGCACCTACGTGATGGAGCGTTTGCTCGACCGCATTGCCGAACACCTATCGCTCTCCCGCGACGAAGTCCGCCGCCGCAACCTGATCGGGCCCGACCAGATGCCCTACGTCACCGAGGTCGTGACCCGCGACGGACTGCCGATGACCTATGACAGCGGCGACTATCCGGAATCGCAGCGCCGCGCGCTTGCGGCCGCAGGCTGGAGGGATTTTCGGGCCCGGCAGCAGGCCGCCCGCAAGCAAGGACACTTCATCGGGCTCGGGCTTTCGAATTATGTCGAAGGCACTGGTCGCGGACCGTTCGAGAGCGTGAGCGTCCGCATCGGGCCGTCCGGCAAGATCGTGGTTGCGACCGGCGCCACCGATCAGGGCCAGGGCACCCACACCATGCTGGCGCAGCTCGCCGCCGAAACCTTCGGCGTGACCGCCGATCGCGTGCAAGTGATTGCCGGCGACACCGCCGCGTCGGCGCTCGGCCATGGCGCCTATGCCAGCCGCCAAGCGGTCACGGCGGGCAGCGCCCTTCACATCGCGTCGAGAACCGTCGCCGACAAGGCGAAGGCGGTGGCGTCCGCCATGCTCGAAGTCGCGGCCGACGACCTCGAGCTGGTCGACGGCGAGGTGCGCGTGCGCGGCGTGCCCGGCCTGAAGAAGAGCCTGGGCGAGATCGCGCATGCACTGAGCGGCGTCGCCGGCTTTTCGTTGCCGCCCGGCGTGACACCGGGACTGGCGGCGTCGAACGATTTCGTGCCCCCGGCCATCACCTACACCAACGGCACGCACGTCTGCGAGGTCGAGGTCGATCCCGAGACCGGACACGTGCGGCTCGTGCGCTATGTCGTCGTCCATGATTGCGGGCGGATGATCAGTCCGATGATGGTCGAAGGCCAGGTGCACGGCGCAGTGGCGCACGGTGTCGGCGCGACGCTTTATGAATGGATGCGCTACGATGCGTCGGGCCAGCCGCAGACCGTGACCTTCGCCGACTACATGCTGCCGACCTCCGACACCATTCCGCCGATCGAGATCCACCACATGGAATCGCCGACCCCGCTCAATCCGCTTGGCGTCAAGGGCGCGGCCGAGAGCGGCACCATCGGCGCACCGGCCGCGATCGTCTCCGCGATCGAGGATGCGCTGCGGCCGCTCGGCGTGCGCATCACCGACCTGCCGGTGACGCCCGCAAGGCTGCTGGCACTGATCCGAAAGGCGCAATAGCATCAGCCGTCTTGTCGGCGAATGCGCGAGAAGGTGCTGGGATAGCGGACCATCATGCCCATCCTTCTTATCTTGATTGCGGTCGTGGTCGCCGTGTCGACCCGCTCGTTCACCGCGGCTTCGAACTCGATGGCGCCGACGATCATGGAAAAAGACAAATTCGTGATCCTCCAATGGTACCTTAGCCCCGCGCCCGGCGATATCGTGGTGTACACCTCTCCGGCCGATCCAAACACCCGTTACGTGCACCGTCTCATCGGCATGCCTGGCGATCGCATTCAGATGATCGGCGGCCACCTTCACATCAATGGCCAGCCGGTGAAACGCGCGCAGATTGAGGACTATGTCTCCGCAGGCGCATCGGTGAAACAATGGCGCGAGACTTTGCCGAACGGCGCGACGCATCGCACCATCGACCTTATTGAGAAAGGCTTCTACGACAACACGCCAGTCTATATCGTGCCGGAGGACCACTATTTCATGATGGGCGACAATCGCGACAACGCGTCGGACAGCCGGGTCAAGTCGGTAGGATCCGTCCCGCGCGACAACCTCGTCGGGCCTCTCATCTTCTGCATGTCTCGCAGCTGTCGTCAGTCTCATTGATCGGAGTGAAACAACATGAAAGCCGCAGTCCTGGGCGAGAACGGCGTCGAAGTGCGCGAGCTGCCGAAGCCTGAGCCAAAGCCGAACGAAGTCCTGATCCGCGTGCGGGCGACCAGCCTCAATCGCGCCGACCTCGCCGTCGCCGCGGGTCACCAGCATGGCCGTGTCGGCGGCGTCGGCGCGCGGCTCGGGCTCGAATGCGCCGGCGAGGTCGAAGCGGTCGGCAGCGCGGTGAAAGGCTTCAAGGCAGGCGACCGCGTGATGGCGGCGGCGCCGGGGGGCTACGCCCAATACGTTGCGGCCGACGAGCACCGGGCGACGCGCATCCCCGCCAACAACATGACCTACGAGCAGGCCGCCTGCTTTCCGGTCGCGCTGCAGACCATGCACAACGCCATCGTCACGGCCGGACGGTTCAAGGCGGGCGAG
Source organism: uncultured Alphaproteobacteria bacterium (assembly GCA_963720385.1). GTDB lineage: Bacteria > Pseudomonadota > Alphaproteobacteria > Rhizobiales > Xanthobacteraceae > VAZQ01. Next base: position 306,729 of record CAVRFL010000012.1, read on the forward strand.
ACGCTGCTCATCCAGGGCGCCAGCTCCGGCGTCGGGCTGATGGGGATGCAGATCGGCAAGCTCAAGGGCGCGTCACTGGTGATGGGCACGTCGACCCATCCCGGCCGGCGCGCACGGCTCAAAGAATACGGCTGCGACCTTGCCATCGACACCACCGATCCAAAATGGCCGGAGCAGGTGAAGCAGGCGACCGGCGACAAAGGCGTCAACCTGATCGTCGACATGGTCTCGGGGACGACCGTGAACCAGAGCTTCGAAGCGGCCGCGCTGCTCGGGCGCATCGTCAACGTCGGCCGCCTCGGCGGACAGAAAGGCGAAATCAATTTCGATCTGCACGCGCTCAAGCGGCTCGACTATATCGGCGTCACCAACCGGACCCGGACACAGGATGAGTTGAACGAGGTCACGCGGCTGATGCGCGCCGACATCTGGCCCGCGGTCGAGGCCGGCACGCTGTCGCTGCCGATCGACAAGACCTTCCCGCTCGACAAGGTCGTCGACGCGCTGGCGATGATGAAGGCCAACCAGCACTTCGGGAAGATCGTGCTGACGATGTGAGCGCCACGGCCGTTGGAATTTGGCGGAGCTCTATCCTCCGCTCATTCCCGCGCACGCGGGAATCCAGGACTTCGTTGTTGAAGTCTGGGTCCCCGCTTACGCGGGACGAGCGGGAACCCAAACCAATCCAAGTCGAACTCCCTCAAAACACCGAGGCCAGCTCCTTGGCGCCCGGCTGCTGCGACAGCCGGTCCATGATGCTGTTCATCTCGGTGTAGAGCCCCGCGACCGTGCCGGTGCGGCGCGCGATCCCGTTGCGCTCATAACCGCCGCGCTGGAAGAAGTTCGAGGTCGGCACCCGCTCGCGCAACGCCTGCGGCATGGTGACGAGGTCGATCCCGTTGCCGTCGCCGGTCAGGTTCATCATTTCGAGCTCGGCCGCGGTCAGCCGCGCGGTGTGCCCTTTGGTTTGCGCAAACCTGACCGAGGTCAGAAGCTTCTGGACCTGCAGCAGCGGACCGAAGTCGCGGTCGAGGACCGCCGCATGGATGCCCAGGCCGCCGCGCGTCTTCGCGAGCTTGTCGTGCTCGCCCCATTGGTTCGGCACCGTCCGGCTGAACGCGATCATGCGCCGAAGATGATTGACCTTGTTCTCTGTGGTGTCCTGCTGCCGCAGTGCCTGCACGAACTGATCGCCATAGCCGGCCAACAGACTCACACTGTTGGTGGTGAGCAGCTGGTTGTAGCCGACCGCGGTCGAGATCGCGCGCGCGTTGGGGCGCGGATGGGTGAGGCCCGACTGTACATCATAGGTCCCGTTGCCGCCGGTCTCGAACGCATAGATGCGCACGACCTGGTCCCGGGTCAGGCCGGCGGCCTTCGCCGCGCTGGCATAGGCGCGCTTGAAGTCGAGGTCGCTGCCGGGCCGCTGCGGCACGAAGCGGTAATGATCGGCGGCGGCTTTCAGAAAATCGGCGACCACCGGGATCGGCTCGCGGGGTGGCTTGGTCGGATCGCGGTCCAGATCGGCCGGGCGCGGCGGCCCGGTATAGACCGGCGGCTGCGTCAGCACATAATCGTCGAGCCCGACCGGCTCGTGGTTGCGGCGCTTGGCAAAGCGGACGCGGCGCTTGTCCGCAATCAGATTCCAATAGGCGCTCGCCTCCGCCTCATAGGCGTTGCGCGCCCGTGTGTACGCCGCAAGCCGCGCTTCATAGCTCGCCCCCGACTGCGCCCCGGTCGCGACACGTTGCGCATAAGACGGTTCGGCCGTGACCAGCAGCGCGGCGGCAAAGAGAAAACCCGACAATGGTAAAATCGAACGATATTGCATGTCGTGTCCCCGCGGCCGCCCTTCCCACCCGGGCCGGCCCCCAAGAACGGCAGACGGTCGTCAATATCTCCTTAACGGCACGCACGCCCGCCCGCGCCGGCGAAGCGCATGCAAGCTAGTACAGAAAAATCGTGGTCACAACGTGACAACGTCCGAAACGCCTAGGGGGTAACCCGCATTCCGGTGAACTTCCACTGCGACAGTTCCTCCATGGCGTAGCGCACGCCCTCGCGGCCGAAGCCGGAGGAGCCGACGCCGCCAAACGGATACATGTCGAGGCGGAAGCGGCTGGCGTCGTTGATCCACAGCGAGCCGACCCGCAGCTGGCGCGACACCTTGAACGCGGTTTCGAGGCTCCTGGTGAAGCAGGCGCCTTGCAGGCCGAACTCCGACGAATTGGCGAGCGCGATCGCCGCGTCGACGTTGTCGACCGGCTGCACGACCACCACCGGGCCGAACGCCTCCTCGCCCATCAGCCGTGCATCCGCCGGCGCGTCCGCGACGATCGCGGGGCCGAGGATGCAGCCGTTGCGCTCCGGCTTGCGCACAAGCTTCGCGCCCTTGGCGACGGCGTCGGCCACCATCGCCTCGACCCGATCGGCGGCGGCGCGGCTCACCATCGGGCCGACGTCGATCGCAGCGTCGTCCGGGTTGCCGACCTTGAGCTTGTTGGCGGCGGCGACGAACAGGTCGAGGAATTTCTCGTATACCGCGCGCTCGACGATCACGCGCTGCGCCGAGATGCATTGCTGGCCGCTCGCCTCGAAACCCGCGCCCGCGATGCGCGTGGCGGCGTCCGCAAGATCGGCGTCGGCGCAGACGATATTCGCGGCGTTCGAGCCGAGCTCGCCGACGAATTTCTTGGCGCCGGCGGCGCGGGCAAGCTCGTTGCCGGCGGCGGTCGAGCCGGTCACCGTGACCGCGGCGACCAGCGGGTGCGCGACCAGGAGCTGCGCGGTCTGCCGTCCGCCCGGCACCACGTTGAACAGCCCGTCCGGCACGCCCGCTTTCTTCACTGCCTCGGCGATCAGCAGCGCCACCTCGGTGCCGGGCGGCGACGGCTTCACCACCACCGCATTGCCGACCGCCAGCGCCGGCGCGACCTTCTGCACCAACAGGTTCACCGGCCCGTTGAACGGCGTGATCGCGGCGACCACGCCATAGGGAATGTGCGTGGTGAAGCCGAAGCGACCGGCGCCGGTCGGCGCCACGTCGAGCGGCAGCACTTCGCCGTTGAGATGCGGAAGCTGGGCGGCGCAGGCGCGGATGAAGGCCCCGGCCCGCTTGGCCTCGAAGGTCGCCGCGCGCCGCGGCTTGCCGATGTCGCGGATCAGCGAGCGGACCAGCTCGGCCTCGATCTTGTCGATGGCGTCGGCCGCGGCATTGAGCCATTCGAGCCGCTTCGCCACCGTCGCATCGAGATGTTTCATGTAGGCGCCGTAGGCGTGCTTGACCGCGGCGTCGATAATGGCGGCGTCGGATTCGACGATCTCCGACGCGGATGTCTCGTCGATCGGCGACACCAGCGGTGAGAACTTGGTGTCGGAACCGACGCTTGCCGCGCCGCCGATCCATGGCAGATGCCGGAAGGGTGCATTCATGGGAACTCTCCTGAAACCTTACGGCGGCACGCCCGCCGGTGTCGTCCATTCCTTAGCGCATCGGCGCGCCGATGTGGACAGTAACGGCACACCCCTCTAGTTTTCCGCGGATTCCTTGGGCTGGAGCATCGGAAATGGCGGAGACAGTCATCTGGGAGAAGGACCTCCCCCGCAATACGGGCTTTGTGTTCGATCTCAAGAAGGGCCAGTCGGTCCGCATCCGTTCGCAGACCATCATCGATTTCGTCTGCTTCAACCGCGACAATTTGCGCGAGCGCTTCGACCAGGCGCGCACCAAGGCCAACCAGCGCAAGGTGTTCATCTCGACCGGCGACGTGCTGGTGTCGAAGCTCAACAACACCCTGATGACCATCGTGGAGGACACCTTCAAGGAAGGCCATCACGACCTGCAGGAAGGCATGTGCAGCCGCAAGCGCCACGAGCTCGCCGCGGCGCGCGGCCTGTGGGAGAAAACCTACGGCCGTCCGCTGTCCGAAATGCCGCCGCGCGGCTGCACCGAGAATCTCAGCGACTGCGCTCGCGCCCTACGGCATCGCGCTCGAGGACGTGCCGAGCCCATTCAATATGTTCCAGCACATGATCATCCATCCCGACGGCGAGCTCGAGCATTCTCACATCCGGCCGAAGCCGCCGGGCGCGCACGTGACGCTGCGCGCGGAGATGGATGTTCTGGCAGCACTGAGCACCTGCCCGGACGTCTCCGTGGGCGGCACCACAGGCGCGACGGTGACGGTGCTGGAATTGTAAAACCGTAGCCCGCATGGAGCGTAGCGGAATGCGGGATGGTCGGTCCCGGATTACGCTTCGCTTCATCCGGGCTACAAGCCACCCCGCAACACCGCGCCCCACTTGTCGGCGATCGCGCGGGCCTCGTCCTGCGAGAGCGCCGAGGTCGGCGGATACTTGTCGATCCAGGGAAACGGTTTGCATGCCTCGATCACGGCCTTGGAATGCGAGGTCACGCCGCGGCGCTTGTCTTCTTCCGGGATGCGCGGATCGAGCGCCGACGACCAGGCGTTGTGCACGATGTCGAGCTGCTCCGACGGCTCGCAGCGCGTGGTGATCGCCCACATCACGTCGTTGATGTCGGAGGGATCGACGTCTTCGTCCACCACCACGACCAGGCGGCCCATATAGCTGTTGGCGGCGGCGATCAGCCCGGCGCGCTTGGCGTGGCCGGCATAGCGCTGCCTGATTGCGACGACGGTCATCAATTGCGCCACATGCTGCCAGACGCCGACCACGTCGGTGACGCCCGCCATCTCCAGGTTGCTCCAGATGCCGGCGGCCCGGAACGGCAGGCCGAAATGGAAGCGCGGCGGTTTCATCGGCGGCGAGCCGAGCACGATCGGATCGTTGCGATGATGGATCGCGGTGATCATCGTCACCGGGTGCGGTCGCTTGGCGGCGGCGTAGTAGCCGGTGAACTCGCCAAAAGGTCCTTCCAAAAGCGTTTCTCCGCCCGGCGGCAGGATTTCACCTTCGAAAATGACTTCCGCATGCGCCGGCAGCGGCAGGCCGGTTTTGGGCCCAGTGATCACCTCGACCGGGCGATCCTTGATGGCGCCGGCGAAGTCGTATTCCGACTGGCCCGCGGCGAGATATTCGAAGCCCGCGATGAACAGCGCCGGGTCCATGCCGTTGACCACCGCCATCGGGCAGGATTTTCCCGCGTCCCAGTACTTTTTCGCGATGATCGCGCCGTGGCGTCCGGCATGATCGAACTGCACGGTCACCTTGTTCTTCCCGTGCACCTGCACCCGGTAGATCGAGGCGTTGATCCAGCCGGAATCGGGGTCGCGTATGATCACGATCGAGCCCGAAATGTAGGGGCCGCCGTCCTTGGCGTGCCAGACCGGCGTCGGCAGCTTGCTCAAGTCCACCGCATCGTCGCTGACGCTGTTCTCGAGGAACGCCGCGGCCTTTACCGTCACCGGCTTGTGGCTCTTGAGCGTCTGGCGCTTTGCCATCCAGGCTTTCAGTGCGTCGAGTGGACGCAGCGCCGGATCGAGCCCGAGCGCCAGCGCCGCGCGCTGCGGACTGACGGTCGCGTTGGTGAAGATGCGGAAGCCCGCCGGATAGCCCTTGATGCGGTCAAACAGCAGCGCCGGGCATTCCGGCAGCCCGGCCGCCACCTCGGTGATGCCGCCGAGCTCGATATGCGGATCGGCATCCATCACGCGGCGCAAGGCGCCGAGCTTTTCGACCTCGGCGATGAATTCGCGCAAATCCTTGTACATCCGTCCCAAGCCTTCCTGCGTCATCAACGTCCGGGACTGTAGCACGGCGATGATCCGGCCTCATGGTGAAGAGCCTCGCGAAAGCGAGGCGTCTCGAACCATGCAGGCCGGCCCTTGGCCGCCCTCGCCCTTCGAGACGCTCGCCATAGCGCGTCGAAGACGCGCGTAAACGCGCTTGTGGCTCGCTCCTCAGGGTGAGGACGGAGGGAGTCCTTGCGCGGGCCTTCGATCCGACCTCATCCTGAGGAGCGGCCGAAGGCCGTGTCTCGAAGGATGGGTCGGCCCCCATGACCGAAGGCGCATTCCTCTACATCCTGCGGTGCGCTGACGATAGCTACTACACCGGCACGGCACGCTCTGGTCTTGAGCAACGCATCGCCGAACACAACGCGGGCACCTACGACGGATACACAGCCAAACGGCGCCCCGTCACTCTGGTTTTCTCGCAATGGTTTGATCGGATCACCGATGCGATCGTGGCCGAGCGCCAAGTCAAGGGTTGGTCGCGCGCGAAAAAGGAGGCGCTGATCCGCGGTGATTTCGAGCAGCTTCGAATGCTGGCACGGCGGAAAGGTCGATAAATCTCGCGCCGACATCCTACTGTGCTCCGGCCTCATGGTGAGGAGCCTCGCGAAAGCGAGGCATCTCGAACCATGCAGGCCGGCCCGTGGCCGCCCTCGCCCTTCGAGACGCTCGCCATAGCGCGTCGAAGACGCGCGTAAACGCGCTTGTGGCTCGCTCCTCAGGGTGAGGGCGGAGCAACATCCCAGGCGTGGCGCCATATATGACAAGCCGCACCATGCCGGATATAAAGGCTCCGCATCGGGAGAACAAAAATGACCGCCGGAAGCAACGTCGCCGCCCACATTGCCTATGACGACCTGCGCGAGTGGCTGAGCGCTGCCGAGCAGCTCGGCGAGGTGAAGCATCTCAAGGGAGCGACCTGGCAGGAGGACATCGGGCTGGTCGCGGAGGCGATCCTGCGCGCGGAGAACGGCCCGTGCGTGGTGTTCGACGAGGTGCCGGGCTGTCCCAAGGGCTACCGGCTGCTGCTCAACATGTTCGCCGGCGTCCGCCGCAACATGACGCTGGGCTTCCCCGACCATCTCACCAAATGGGAGCTGAGCGACGCCTATCGCGAAGCTTATCTGGCGGATCCGAAGATCATCAAGCACGAGATCGTCGAGGACGGTCCGGTGTTCGAGAACATCGTCACCGGCGACGACATCGACGTGACGAAATTCCCCTCCCCGGTCTGGCATGAGAAGGACGGCGGCCGCTACATCGGCACCGGCACCTACAGCGTCACCCGCGACCCGGAAGAGAACTGGCTCAACGCCGGCGCCTACCGCGCGCAGGTGCACGACAAGAAAACGGTCGGCCTGGTGACGGCGAAGGGCCATCACGGCTGGATCCACCGCGAGAAATATTTTGCGCGCGGCGAGAAGATGCCGATCGCGATGGTGCTGGGCGGCGATCCGCTTGCCTTTTTCTACGGCGGCGTGGAAGCGCCCTACGGCACCTTCGAGATCGACATCATCGGCGGCATGCGCGGCCGCCCGGTCAAGATGGTGCGCGGCAAGGTGACCGGCCTGCCGTTCCCGGCCAATGCCGAGGTCGTGCTGGAAGGCTTCGTCGATCCGGTCAAGCGTCACCCCGAGGGTCCGTTCGGCGAATGGACCGGCCACTATGCCGGCGGCGTGCGCGACCTGCCGGTGATCGACATCCAGGCGATCTACCACCGCAACGATCCGATCCTGCTCGGCGTGCCGCCGATGGGCGGCGGACCGGACGAGATGGCGCGCTACCGCGCGGTGATGCGCTCGGCCATCATCCGGCAGAACATGATCAACGCCGGCGTACCCGGCGTGAACCAGGTCTGGTGCCACGAGGTCGGCGGCGCGCGCATGCTGCATGCGGTGTCGATCACGCAGCGCTATCCCGGCCATGCGGTGCAGGCCGCCCACATCGCAGCACAATGCGGCGCGTCGGCCTATGCCTCGAAATACATCGTGGTGTGCGACGACGACGTCGACGTCACCAATCTCGACCACATGCTGTGGGCGATGATCACCCGCACCGACCCGGCGGAGTCGATCCAGTTCATCAAGGGCTCCTGGGACTCCAACGCCGATCCCGCGATCCCGCCGGAACGCCGCAAGGCCGGCAACATCACGCACTCGGTGGCCCTGATCAATGCCTGCAAGCCGTTCCACTGGAAGGACGAATTCCCGCCCTCGAATACGCCGAGCCCGGAAATCGCGCGCAAGGCACGCGAGAAATTCGGGTGGCTGTTGAATGGGAAGGAGCCGGGTTGAACGCCCATAGCGCCAAATGAGACTTCGTTCGTCGTGAACGGAGCTCGTCTGCGATGTGCAGGATGGGCGATGCCGTTGCATCTTACAGAATCTTACGCATCGGCGGACGTCTGTAAGATTCCGGAATCGGGGGATTTTGTTGAAACACCAACATCTTCCTCATCCGATCTTTCATTTTTACACATATTTCCCGCGAAAACGCGCGATGACCGTCCCATCGGCCCATGTGACTTCGTGAATTGCGATACGCGTAGGATCGGCCGGCAGGAAGTAACGGCCACGCCCCACGCGGTCCACCTCTCCGTCCGCCGCCATGCGGTGCAGCAGGGTGTCGATGGCGCCGCGGCTTCTGCCGGTGGCAGTCGCAATCTCGCTGGCCGACACCGGTTTGACCGACGACGCCAGTGCAGTAAGCACGGCCGCGCGTGCTTCAGATTTTGTCGCCACACCGGCTGGCTTGATGATGGTCCAGCGACAGCTGGAACGGTTGAACTCAAGCATGGTTTCGCTGTCTTCGATATCGCGGCCGCGCGCGTAAAGCACGGTGCCGTAATCCCGCCGTTTCAAGAGCAGAACCGTATCAGCAATGGCGCTGCTGGCGGCCAGGATGCCGATTGTGTCCAGGGGATCGCCGCTTCCTCGCCGGCGTTCGTGGTGGACCACGACAACGGCGATGCGATGCTCGAGAGCGATGCGCTGAAGCTTCGCAATGGCATCATAGACCAGAGCGCTCTCTCCTCCCTGCAGGCTTCGAAAGCGATCGAGTGAGTCGATGACAATGGCGACAGGCTTTGCAACGGACTGGCACCACTCGGCGATGTCCGCGAGACCACCTTCGTGCGCACGCCGCCAGCGTGTCGCCAGTGCGAGCCGCGCGGGCCACGCCTTTTTCCCTTGCAGCAGCGCCGCCATACGCCCCTGCAACCGCCGCTCGCTATCGTCGAGAGCAAGATAGAGCACGTCTCCCGTCTCCGGCCCTATTGTCCCAAGGACGGCACGTCCCGTTGCAATGGCGATCGCGATATCAAGCATGAGCCAGCTCTTGCCGAGCTTCGGGCGGCTCACCAGCAAGGTCACGCCTTCGGGAAGAAGTCCCGGCAACGCATAGCGCAGAGGCGCGAATGCTGTCGCCTGCAATTCGCTTGCTGCGACGGTCTGCACGGCACTGGCGCTGTGCTGACCAGCATCAGGGGTGATGACGACGGCAGCGTTCGCCTTCGGACGTGACTTTCGGCCTCTGGAAGCAATTGAGAGGTTCGGCATCTTTCGACCGCTCTCGATCGTTGTGAAATAATTCCTACCAATATCCTGCAAGAACAAGTCTTTCGCAAGTCACGAAAGTCGAATGTGCATAGATCTGTTGATAGCCGCTGAAATTCTCTTGTCCCCACAAGCGCAGCTTCAGCTGTGCTGTGCACAGGTTGTTGATAGCGGCCCCCTCGAACTTCTGATTGCCGCAAGCCCCAACCATCATCACAGCGGCCAACCAGGGTATGTACTTTAGACGCGCATGTCGGCTTTCGGGGTTGGCAAAACAGGGTGCGGGCGCCGCCCATTTCGCTTACGGGCGAATGGCTCTCGATGGCCGGGCCCGGAAGGCATTTTCCGAAAGAACAAAAAGTGGAACGGAGCACGCCCGCGATAGTTGAATCGAGTGAAGTCGCGGTCCGCCGCCACGAAACTTGAATGAATTCCGGAGATGAACATGAGAATGCCGACAAAGACACTGGCCGCAGCCCTTGTGGCAGCGGTCATCCCACTCGCCGTTCCCGCAGCGGCGGCGCCGCTCTCGCAATCGCTGGCGCTGGGCAATGCCAACGCTGGATCGCTCGAGCAGGTTCAATATCGCCGCTGGCATCGCCGCCACCACCGTAGCGGCTGGTACGCTTACGGCGCGGCACCTCGCCGCTGGAACTACGGCAATGGCTCTGCTGCCACGGCTCCGGGCTCATGGCGGGGATGTCCGGGAGGCGACCGTGCCCTGTCCAGCGGCTATCAGAGCTGGATGTGCCGATAGCAGGAATAGCAAAACGGACCTGAAGCAAGAGGCGCCACCCGGCGCCTTATTGCTTGTCTTGTGCGTTGCGCTGTTCGAGCAAAAATGCGGCTCGCCACCCTCGACAAGACGGCGCGTTATCCGGGAGGCACAACGATGAATCTCGCTTCCCAGGGGGACATCATTGCCATGCCGCAATTGAACTGAAATTCCCCGGTTTCGCGAGGGGTGAATGTGATCACCGTCGTGCTGATTGAGGAAAGCAATTGGCGAATGCGCAATCGCGGCGCCAGAATGACCAAACCACAACCGACTGCTTCGCTGGCATCGATACGCCATTCGACCGGGACGCCTTGCTTCACTTCGAAGACGGCGGGCATGTACGTGAAATGTACGACGCGCATGCTAACGACCTGCTTGCCTCCCATCTGAGTGGCGGCAACCGGCTTGATGTTTGCCGTCTCTGTCTCCAGGAGAGGCGTTGTGCCAGAGTCGAGGCCGCTCAAGATGAGTCCGTACCGGATATTGAGAGCGCCGAGCACAATGACCGCGACGCCCGCGAAACGCAGAAAATAAGTCTGAAACGCGCCTTTCGCGAAGCTCGATACCACCGACAGCGAAAGGAGCGCGGGCAGTGTACCAAGCGCAAACACCAGCATGGTGAGCGCGCCCGTTGTGAAACTTCCCCTTCCGAGAACATAAAGTTGCAGCGCCTGCGTGAAGCCGCAGGGCAGAAAGAATGTTAGGGCGCCGAATGTGAACGCGCCGCCCGCCACCTTGCGCGATGCGAGATCATGCACGGCCTGGGCGAGGGATTTCGGCCGGAAGAAGCGGCCAAGGCCCGGCAGGACGCCCAACATCTGGAATCCCAGCAGGATCATGATCGTGCTTGCGGCAATGGTCAGAACGCCGTTTGTCGTTGCAGAAAACGTCAGTGCCGAACCCAACGCGCCTATCGCACCGCCCAGTAGTGTGTAGGAGATGAGACGACCCGCATTGAAGTAGAGATGCGGCTTCAGGCGCTCGAAATTGCCGAGCGCAGGGGAGCCTTGGTTATAGGAGGTGGCCGCTGCCACCAAGAGTCCGCCGGTCACGGCCATGCAGCTTGACACGGAGGCGACGAGGCCAATCAAGAAGACAAGGCCGAGGCTCATTGTCTCCGAGAGCGCGAAGCCATGCGGGGTGATGCCGAACCACTGGAGCGCAAACACGGCGCCGACAAGGACAAGGAAAAAGCCCGCGATCACCGCGTAGTGGTGCAGCGGCTTGTGTTGTGCAATTTGGGATTCGTGCCACGGTGATACGTGGTAGCCGTCTTCTCTCACCGCACGCTGGAGGGCGGCCACATCGAGTTCGCCGCGATGGTCAATCTCGGCAATGCCCTGCCTGCGATCCACACGAACGCCTTCAATGCCTGGAATGTCCTTGAACCGACGCTCAACGAGGATTTCACAGTTAACGCAGGTCATGCCGCCAACGGCCAACCTTCGCGTCTGCAAGCGTCTTTGATCATTGCTCATGGTCAGCCTCGCAACGAATTTCGCGGGCCTCCGTGTGGGGCCGACATTGTCCCAAAGGACAATATCATTCCGGTCAGACCGGCGTCAGCCTAGCCAAAGGAATGGGGCAACGAATTTCCCGAAACAATGCACAACGACAATATCCCCGTTGGCCGGAGCAAAGCCGCTGCGTTTGGCTCCGGCGCTATCATCGGCACACTGAGGGGCTGATCGGGCTGGGGGGCGCGGAGTTCCGGCTACCGCTGCTGATCAGCCTGTTTCGCTTCCATGGACTGGAAGCCGTCATCCTCAACAAGGCCGTCAGCCTCAACAAGGCCGTCAGCCTCGTCGTGGTCGCTAGGCGCTCCCGTTCCGCACCGGCAGAGATTCTATGCCCCGCGTCCGTCGTCCCATAGGATGAACGGCAGCACGCCCATCAGCACAAGCAGGGCCAATGATGTGACCACCAGAGTGTCGTGCAGCACGAACTCGCTAAACATGTTCCCCTCCTCCGGTTCTTGGGGAATTCTCTGAATGAACCGGGTTATTTTTCCGTGAAAGTTGGACCACTTCGATTTCGGAGGTCGTGGTCAAGCGCGCATTCTATACGCGGATACCGGTGTGCCTGCCGGACGCCCGGGCATTTGAAGGCCCGCGGACTTAACACCGGGATCAATCCGGTTGAAGCGCTGCGCCGAGGCGCGTTCAGGTCCAGTTCTTCACCGCTCGACCGGCAAAATTTCGAATTCGATGTGAACTATTTCACATGCTGTCGGCTCGCCACGTTCTAGTGTGCCCCTGAGACTTCCTGCGAGTATGGGAGGTATGTGATGAGTCCTCAACACGATCAGCGGGAATTCCCTAGCAGCGCAACTCCGGTGGACGAACGGGCGCAGCCTTCAAATGTGACCGCACTCGTTGCCGGTGCAACCGGTACGACACTCGGTGCGGTCAAGAGTTCTCACGCCGCGCCAGCGTGATGTTCTCGCGGTGATGATGCAAGGGAAATGCAACAAGGCGATCAGCCGGATCTTGAACCTGGCGGAGCCGACCGTGAAAAACCACGTGACCGCCATCCTTAAGGCGCTGAACGCGACCAACCGCACCGAAGCCGTGGTCAAAGTTGCGAGAGCGTCGGCTTCGCCGATGTCCTACACATATACGATCTCCAGCTATTCGACCTTTCTCCGCGGCTCAATTGTGCCAATGCGTGCACTCGGTGCCGAAGTGCACGGGCTGCCGGTGTGTGGCGATAGCTCCCAGACGGCGTAAACAAGGTCCGCTCAGGCCCCCAAGGCGGACATCGAGGTGACGGCTTCGGCACGTCAGCTAAGGGCCATGAACGGACTTATGCACTGCAACAAAACGTCGGCGGGCCCTTCCACCTGCTCGCGAAGCTGATGTATCACTTTACCTGATCTGCCAGCGGGACGTGCCGAAATCCCGATCATTGCAACGGGCAGCACTGGTGCCGTCGGCAGGCAAAACATCTTCTGAAACGAATAGACATTCGCGCCGCATGTGGATCAGCACCGGCATTCTGTACGTGTTGCTTGCAACGCGAGCCTGAAAACCAACAGAGGGCGACATCCATGAACACGACCAAGCCGCTCGCCTATGTCATTAACGAGATCGAGGTGACCGATCCTGCGGTCTACCAAACCTTCCTCGATCGCCATACGCCTATTGTTCAGGCCGCGGGTGGCCGCTACCTCAGTCGCGGCGAAAAGCTGGTCGCCCTCGACGGGATGGTGCCCAGACGTTTCGCCATCATTCAATTCGACAGCATGGAGCAAGCGCAGGCCTATCGTGATTCAGCGGCTTACAAGGAGATCGTCCCAATCCGCGATAAGGGATCCAAATTTCGGTCATTCATTGCCCAGGGCTCAGTGAGCGCTACCGTAGGAAAATAGCCTGCCCCCGCCCGATGCACGGCGCTAGCGAAATACTGACTTCGCAATCACGAGGCCGCCCACCGAGGCGGCCTCGTGATATTCAACGTCCCAATGGCAAGAAGGTGAGAACTGCCACGGAGGACAGCATCGGCAATGAGCGCGTGACTTCTGCTTCGGGTCAGGGGCGGAAGAACTCACAGTGAGCAAATCTCTTCCGCTCCGCCCCAAGAAGCAGACATTGTTCGGCCTGGATGGCACTTCTCTTCCGGGCCAGGAACGGACTGATGCACCGGAAACGACACGTGCGGTTGCAATGTCTAATTCGCGTCAAAGCGGCCATGCCGGATCGGCAGCCCCGGTTCCGGCCAGTGACGCTACTGCCGCAGCTTGTACACGACATCGTGCTCGCGCGCGTGCTGGACCACCTTTAGGCCGAAATCATCGTTCGGGCCCACTTCGGTCACCGGCGCATGATTAACCTCGAGGGACTCGACCCTCTGGCTGAAATCGGTGGTTTGTCCGCGGATGTTGATCACATCGCCAACGCGCAACGGACCGGACTCGAGCCGCAGGGTCGCGACTGACAGGTGGCTGTAATAATGAGTCACAACGCCGATACGTTCCCCCGGCGGGGCGGGTTGCGCGGGCAGGCTCGGCATTGGTGTGGCTGCTACGGGCTGTGTCGGCGGCCTGGCTTTCCTGGGTGATGCTCGCCGGACTGGCACCTTCTTCGCCCGCTTTTTTCTGACCGTCCTGGTTTTTCTGACCGTCCGGGTCTTTCTGCGCGTGCCCGCCTTGGTGACGGTAGTTTTCTTGCGCTTTGCCTTGGTCTTGCGTTTGGTTTTCTTTCTTGTCGCCATTCACAGCCTCCCAATTAGACTCGAACTCACTGGCTTTGCGCGCCTGTCCGCATGGTTGCGCCGAGAGCCTGAGCTCGCGCACTCGCGAACATGGTGAGGTGCCACTCGGATCGGCTTTCGTCGAGGCGGAGGATGTAAAGGGCACCGTCGCCGCTCTTGACTTTGCAATAGCGGTAATCGGGACCGTACCACTGGTCGAGGACTTCGACCACCTCGATCCGGTCCACGTTCAGACGAAACGTCCGGGGTATCTCAATCCCATGGTCCTGCCTGGCCTCGACCACGATGCGCACGTCTCTGCCTCCGCTGCAGCCCGAGTATGTCTAAGCGATCCATTCGCCATAAGCAGACATGGCGAGAGCGGGCACCAATGTCTGCTCTGGGCCACAAGCAGACATCCGCCGGGCGAGCGGGAATGTCCGCTTAGGGCCAGGAGCCGATATCGTCCGCCTTTGCAACCGACCGCTCTATGATCATCGCATCTATGCTCGTTTCGTGAGCGGCTTAACAAATTTTCGGGCGCAATCGATGAAACGCTGTGCGACCGGGCTGATAGTACAATTCTTCAATGTGACAATGCCAACTGGCCTGGGCTGTATCGCAAATTTGATCGGCAACGGCCTCAATCCCAGTCGCCTGCCGCTAAGCTGCACCGTCGAAGCAGGCGCTACCGCAAGAAAGCGCCCCGTGCGAACCATGGCATAGAATAGATGTGGGGAATTCGATCTCACGGTGACACGGGGCGGCTTGAGCCCCAACGAGAGAAACGCCTGGGCAACACGCGGTGAGATGGGCAGATCGTCGGGCGTAAGGCACCAAGCCTCATCGACCAACTCGGCGGGGTCGATAACGCGCCGCCGCAGCCACTTGCTGCTGGAGCCGGCCACGATGATGAGCTGATCGTTGAACAAGACTTCCGCGTTCAGATCCTCGTGCGCGATGGGCGCTATCGTGCCTCCGAAGATGAGGTCAACACGGCGCTCGCGCAGATCATCGTAGAGCGATGGGATCGTGGCCGCCTGTTTCACTGTGAACACCAAGCGCGGATACTGCCGGGACAGCCTGTCGATCACTGCGGGGAGCAACCCCCCCGCGGTCATCACCTCGTGGCTCCCGATCCTCACCTCTCCTGCTGAGGGATCGGCCAAGGAACTCGATCTCCCGTACCCCCTGGCTCAAGTCGTCGAAGACTGCGGCGGACCATTTGAGCAGGGCGCGGCCATAGAGCGTGGGCTCGACCCCGTGCGGCGTGCGGTCGAGAAGCGCGACGCCGAGCGTGTACTCCATTTCGGCGATCGCCTTCGATATGGCCGGCTGGGACAGTGCGAGTTGCGTTGCCGCCTTTCCCATGCTGCCCGCCTGCGCCACGGTTGTCAGAATGCGCAACTCGCGCAACTTGAGACGCCTCATCACGCGCTGTTCCAGGGGGGCCATGCCGCTCGCTCATGAGAAAAGGTTATGTCCTCATCTTTCAATAGAACTACTTTAATATGCCCCGTCGCGCTAGGGTCGAAATCGTAGCGAAGCAAGTTGAAGAGCGAGTACCGACAATCCCGCGACTTGCTGCCATTCCGGGCGGTTGCCGAAGGAGGATGAAATGAAACTTCTCCGCCGCAAATTCCTGCATCTCGCTGCGGGTGCTGCCGCTTTCCCGGCCGCGTCGCGCTTCGCTTGGTCGCAAACCTACCCGGCGAAGCCGGTGCGGATCTTCGTTGGCTTTGCGGCCGGAGGCCCTCCCGACATCATGGCGCGTTTGATGGCGCAATGCCTATCGGAGCGGTTGGGCCAGCAATTCGTCGTCGAAAACCGCCCAGGTGGCGGCGGCAACATGGGCACGGAGGCGGTCGTCCGTGCGCCGGCAGACGGTTACACGCTTCTCCTTACCGTTCCGGCGAACGTCATCAATGTGACGCTCTACGACAAGCTTAATTTCGATTTCATCCGCGACATCGTACCGGTCGCGAGTTTCGCCAGCTCGCACTACGTCGTCGTGGTCCATCCATCGTTGCCGGCCACGACCATCCCCGAGTTCATCACCTATGCCAAGGCGAATCCGGGCAAACTCAACATTGCATCTCCGGGCACAGGCACCGGACCACATATGGCCGGCGAGCTGTTGAAGATGATGGCGGGTGTCAATCTGGTGCACGTGCCGTATCGCGGGGCGGCGCCCGCGCTGACCGACTTAATTGGAGGACAGGTGCAGGTGATGGTCGTTCCCACGGCCGGGACGATCGAATATATCAGTGCTGGCCGGCTACGCGCACTGGCAGTAACCAGCGCGACACGCTCGCTGGTCTTGCCGGACATACCGACCGTGGGCCGTTTCCTGCCGGGCTACGTGGCGACTGGGTGGAATGGCGTCTGCGCTGCGAGGAATACACCGGCAGAAATCATCGAGACGTTGAACAGCGCAATCAATGCGAGCCTGGCCGATCCCAGTATCAGGGCGCGGATCGCCGACTTGGGTACCGTTCCGATGCTAATGACCCCTACCGAGTTCGGAAAGTTCATTGCAGACGAGACAGAGAAGTGGGGCAGGGTCGTCAAGTTCTCGGGCGCGAAGCTGGGCTAATATCAGGCGGACATTCCATAAATTGCGAATTCCGCCGGCACATGTCTGCCAGGGTCCAATAGCGGCATATAGCTGCTCTCAAATAGCCGATCACGAGCGGTGGTTCGCAAACCGAACGACAGGAGGTTACGCATGGCCAGCGTCGTGAGTCTTTTTGTCTCCCCCGGTATTGGCGAACCCATGCAGACTCGCACCTCAGTGCGGGCCTTGGCTGGACGCGGATTGGAAGGAGATCGATACGCGCTCGGTCAGGGCTCTTATTCGAAATTGCCGCGTCCAGTGGCGCGTCATGTGTCGCTGATCGCACGCGAAGCTATGGAGGCGGCAAACGAAGAATTGATCCGGCGCGGATTGATTCCATTCGAGCCGGAAGAGACACGACGGAATATCGTCGTCGAAGGCGTTGATGTCTATGAGCTGCTAGGCCAGGAGTTTCTCGTTGGTGCCGTACGCCTGCGCGGCTCCGTTCCTACCCGCCCATGCCATATCCCGTCCGCAGCGGCCGACAAGACAGGGTTCGCGGAGGCGTATCATAATCGTGGAGGTATACGGGCCGAGGTGTTGTCAGACGGCGTTGTTTCCATCGGTGACCTCATCCTAGCGGACGTATTGCCGCGCTGAATGACTGCTCTGGGTCACGTGTGGACGGCGCCCTGGCAAGAACTTTCTGACGTTTTTGCAGCATTGGTCGGGTGCGGTCACGTGTCCGGCCTGTTGATGCGGCAGGTGTGGCCGCTGGCCCTAATGCTCTGCGCGGATCGGGTCCCAATCGAAAGCACGCACTCGGAGGTGCGCTGACCCAAACGGGCTCTCCCGATCCTCGGAACGACCATGTCTGCATTACGTCGTCATGCCCTCGCCAATTCGGTGAATCTTCCATTCCTGTCGCCTATGCCGCCGGCAGCAATCTCGGCTCCTTGAAGCATTCCCCACGCACCATCATGGCCCAGGCCATCCGCGCGATCTTATTAGCGAGAGCAACGGCAGCGACCCTGATCGGCCGGCGTTCCATGATACGCGCGAGCCAGAGCCGCTTCGTTCCATGCTGCCGCGCATATCGAATGACAGCCATGGCCCCGGTGACGAGCAGCCATCGCAAATATCGATTGCCCTGCTTTGATATCCCGCCGAGGCGTTCTTTGCCGCCCGTTGAATGCTGCCTGGGCACCAATCCGATCCAGGCCGCCAGATTGCGTCCGGACGAGAACGCTTTCCAATCGCCCACCTCTGCGACCAGGGCGGTGGCGACGATTGGACCAATCCCGGGGATTTCCTCGAGCCGCCGGCTTTGTTCACACGAGCGGTGCCAGGCATGGATGCGCTTCTCGATAGCTCCGATCTCTGCCGTGATGGTTCCGTATTGGCGAGCTAGAACATCGAGGCTAAACCGCGCGACGGCTGGAAGGCGATCGTCATCTTCATTAGCAACGATCTTGAGCAGCTCGGCCGTGCCGTTTCGGCCCTTCGCCGAGATGATGCCGAGCTCGGCCATATGCCCGCGGATCGCATTCGACAGCATCGTTCGCTGACGAACCAGAAGCTGGCGGCTGCGATGCAGCATCAAGCCGGACTGCTGCTGTTCAGATTTTGCGGGCACGAAACGCATCGACGGCCGCGTCACCGCCTCGCAGATGGCGGCAGCATCGTTGGCGTCGTTCTTGCTGCGCTTGAGATAGGCCTTCACATAGCTCGGCGGCATCAGCCTCACCGTGTGGCCGAGCGCCTGAAGCCGGCGGCTCCAATGATGAGCGCTCGGGCATGCTTCAATGCCAACCAGGCAGGGCGGCAAGGCCGAAAAGAACTCCAACACCTTGGCGCGGCTCACACGCTTGCGGATCACCACCGCGCCATCAACATCCACGCCGTGCACCTGGAATACACCGACTTCGCAATATCGAGACCAATTGTGCTAACCTCGCCCATGGACGGCTCCCCTCGTAGTGGTTGCTTTAACGCAACTACCCTTTGGCACATCGATGCCGCAGAGTGGGCGCCGTCCACAGCATCATTAGCGGAAAGGCTCGTAGTGAGCATTTCAAGTCCGCTTTGCTCCCGAAAGCCGACATCGCGCGTTTATGAGGACACGCCAATTAGGTCGGCAAGCAGCAAGCCAAAGCGCGTTCCTACTTATTCGCCTGCGGAATAATCCACCCGTCGCGCACCTCGACCGTTACCGCACTCCCCGCCTCCGGCGGCGGCCCGGCGTGCTCGACCTTCAGCTCCGGTGCATCGGCGGCGTCCGGCTCCACCGTGAGCAGTGTCGCGGCGCCGTGATAGGCTAAGCCGGTCACGCGGCCGCGGATGCCGCTGCCGTTCGTGATCGCAAGGTCTTCCGCCCGCAGGCAGAGCGAGCGCCGCTCGCCGGACCGGCCGGCGCCGCGCGCCGGCACGCGCGTGCCCCAGATATCGACCACCACGCGCGCGCTGGTGCGGCCGATCACCAGCGCCGGCACCACGATGCCGCGCCCGACGAAGCGCGCGACCATTTCGCTCGCGGGCTCCGCGTAGAGCATGCGCGGCGACGCCACCTGCTCGACGCGGCCGGCGTCCATGACGGCGACGCGGCTGGCCAGCGCCAAGGCCTCGGCCTGGTCGTGCGTGACGTAGATGAAGGTCGCGCCGATCTCCTTGTGGAAGCGCGCGAACTCCTCAAGCATCGCTTCGCGCAGATGCACGTCGAGATTGGCGAGCGGCTCATCGAGCAGCACCACGTCCGGACGCATGGCGAGGCAGCGCGCCAGCGCGACCCGCTGGCGCTGGCCGCCGGAGAGCTCGTGCGGGCGCCGCTCCGCCATGTCCTTGAGCCCGACCATCTCGAGTGCCTCGTTCACTCGGCGCACGCGCTCCGCCTCCACAACTCTCCGCACCCGCAGCGCAAAGGCGACGTTCTCGGCGACGCTCATATGCGGCCACAGCGCATAGGACTGGAACACCATGCCGATGCGCCGCTTCTCCGGCGGCAGCGCCCAGCCGGGCTGGCCGACCACCTTGTCGCCGAGCCTCACGGTGCCCTCGTCCGGAATCTCAAATCCCGCCACCAGCCGCAGCAGCGTGGTCTTGCCGCAGCCGGACGGGCCGAGCAGCGCGAAGAATTCGCCGTCGGCGATGTCGAGGCTCACGCGTTCGACCGCGCGGGTCTCGCCGAAATGCTTCGACACCGCCTCGAAGGTCACGCCCGCCACGGCACCACTCCTTCCGGCAGATTGCGCGCCAAGAGGCTCGTCAGGAACGCCAGCGCGAGCGTGACCGCGATCGAGATGGTCGCGACCGCCGCGGCCGCCGGGGAGTTGCCCTCGTAATGGAGGAAGAACACGGCGACGCCCAGCGTCTCGTTCCCGGTCGACCATAGCAGCACCGACACCGTCAGCTCGTTGAACGCGGTCATGAAGATGAGCAGCGCGCCGGCCGCGGCCGACGGCGCCACCGCCGGCAGGATGACCGCGGTGAGCCGCCTGATGACGCCGGCGCCGGCGACCTGCGCGGCCTCGTCGAGATTCTTGCTGACCAGCTCCATGCCGGCGACCGTCGGCCGCAGTGCGAGCGCGAGAAAGCGCGCGAGATAGGCGACCAGGATGATGCCCAAGGTGCCGTAAAGGCTGACGCCGACCAACGGCACCGGCGGCAGGAATACGATGATGATGGCGATCGCAAGCACCGTGCCCGGCACCGCATAGGGCGCGTCCGCCACCACATCGAGCACGCGAGCCCCGGGATTCTTGCGCATGGCCGAAAGGTAGGCGAGCGGCACCGCCACCGTCGCGCTGACGGCGGCGGCGGCAAGCGCAAGCATGAAGCTGTTGGCGAAGGCGCGCAGCGTCAATTCCTGCTCCAGCAGAGCGAAACGATAGTTCGCGAGCGTCACAGTGTCGAAGGTGAGCGGCACGCCCAGCGCGGGCGCCAGCGACGATGCGAGCAACGCAAGCAGCGGCAGGATCGCGATGCAGGTCAGCGCGATCCAGAGGAGCGCCTCCACCACCACGCGCCCGCGCCCAAGCCGAAACGGCAGTAGCGGTCCCCCCGAACCTTCGATCGCGAAGCCGCCGCGGCGCACGACCAGGGCGCGCAGCACGAGCCCGATCACCGCCAGTGCGGTGAGGATCAGCGCCAGCGCCGCGACCTCGCCCAGCACGCGCGGGCCAAAACCCTGCAGGCGCTGATAGATCAGCGTGGTCAGCACCGTGTAGCGGCCGGGAATGCCGAGCATCGCCGGGATGCCGAAATTCCCGATCGAGGTGACGAAGGCGAGCGCCGCGCCGGCGAGGATCGCCGGCGTCGCGAGCGGCACGATCACGGAATGGGTGACGCGCAGCGGATGCGCGCCGCCAAGGCGGGCGGCCTCGATCAGGTCGCGCGGCAGGTTGCGCAGGCCCGCCCGCACCGCGAGGAAGACGAGCGTCGAGCTTTCGATGCCCATCACCAGCACGATGCCCCACTTGGAATAGAGCGGATTGGTCGCGCCCGGGGCCGGCGCCAGCCCGAGCGGACCGAGGATCGGGCTGCCCGCGCCGGTGAGCTCGATCCAGGCCAGCGCGGTGATCTGCGAAGGGACCAGCAGCGGCAGCAAGGCGACGAAGGTGAGCGCCGCCTTGGCGCGCACATCGGTGAGCGAGAGCACGAATGCCGCCGTCGTGCCGATCGCGACCGACAGCGAGCGTCGCCAGCAGGCTCGATTCGAGCGTGTTGATCAGCGCGCGTTGCGTCGCCGCGCTCCGCCATTGTCCGAACAGCAGGCCAAGGATTTCGCCGCTCGACCCCGGCGACAGCGATTCCACGAACAAGCGGGCGAGCGGCCACAGCCCAAGGACGGCGACGTAGCCCGTCAGCACCGCCAGCAGCGCGGATTCGCTGGAGAACAGCGAACGCACCGGCACGGCGATGGCCGAGGAACGAGACACTTGCACTCCACCCCCTCATCACCCGCGAACGCGGATGAGCCCCGTACGCAATAACAATCCTAAAGCGACGCGACGTTGTCCATATGGCGCGGCGGGTGCCGGGCGCCTCGCGCTCGCGGGATGGCG
Source organism: uncultured Alphaproteobacteria bacterium (assembly GCA_963720385.1). GTDB lineage: Bacteria > Pseudomonadota > Alphaproteobacteria > Rhizobiales > Xanthobacteraceae > VAZQ01. The sequence continues at coordinate 328,586 of CAVRFL010000012.1, forward strand.
TCCGGTAGACCCGCTCTAGACCATGATCCGATTCAACTGAATTGGATCATGGTCTAGCATTTTGCTTGCGCATAAACCGTTCCCACTTTTCGGGATCATGCTCTAACCCCCGAACAGGTCGGTAAACCGCTTCTTGTTGTCCTCGTCCTTCGCCAGGATGTCCCGCAGATCGCCGCTCATGATCCGCAGCGACGACACCGGCGGATAGCCCTTGGGCGGCGCGACGCCGTCGAAGATCGGGAAGTAGCCCTGACTGACCGACTGGTGCTGCGCTTCTTCCGACAATTGCCAGTCCACGAAGGCGCGCGCGGCCTCGACGTTCTTGGCGGTCTTGAGGATCGCGACCGGCTGGGTGATCGCGGTGACGCCCTCCTGCGGGAACACGAAGCTCACCGGCGAGCCTTTCCACTGCGCGTTGAACGCCATGTATTCGATGATGACGCCGTAGGCCTTCTCGCCGCGCGCCACCGCCTCGATGACCGCGCCGTTGCCCTTGGCGGCGATGGCGCCGCCGCGCGCCAGCCGCTCGAAATAGGGCCAGCCGAAATCCTTCTGCTGCGCGAAGGTGCCGACATGGATGACGGCGGCGCCGGAATAGAGCGGATGCGCCATGATGGTCTTCGACGCCACCGCCGGCGCCAAGAGGTCGTGCCACGATGCCGGCGCGGCGCTGACGAGCTTGGTGTTGTAGACGATGCCGGTGGTGATCAGCTTGGTGCCGAAGAAAGTCTTGTCGGGATCGATCAGCGCGGCCGGCACCTTGTCCGCCGGCGCCTTGGCATAGGTGAGCAGGCGGCCGTCGTCCTTCAGCTGCGTTGTGGCGACGGCGTCGGCGACCAGCACCACGTCGGCCTGCGCGCGGCCGGCGGTGAATTCGGCTTGCAGGCGGTTCATCACCTCGGTCGTGCCGGAGCGGTAGAGCGAGACCTGGACCTTCGGATGGGTCTTGTTGAACGCCTCGACCACCTTGGCGATCTGGCCGCTCGGCTGCGAGGTGTAGACCATCAGCCGGCCGCTCGGCTGGGCGGTGGCGCCGGTGACGATGGCGCTCGCCAGCGTAAGCCCCGCGCCCAGTCTCCAGATGTTCCACATCGCCTTTCTCCCTTCGGCCCCGCAAGCCTAGCACGGGCCGCCGCCGCCATCGCCGCTAACAATGCCGCATGACAGGGCATGACCAGGGCGTGTACTCATAAGTTCGCTACGTCCGCCTTACACCTGAAAGCAGAGCATGTGTGCGGGCATCGGGGCATGTCCGCTTTGGGCCACATCCGGACGTTCAGCGCAACACGCTGTCCCGCACGTCACTGCACCGGCGTGCACTGCATATCGGCGCCAATGGTCAGGGGGCCTGAATAGAACTGCTTCAGTTCGGCGATGGCTGCATCGAGATCAAACAGACCGATGTGACTGACAATCAGCCGCCCGACACCGGCCTCCTGAGCGACGCGACCCACGGTCGCTGGCGGCGCGTGCAAGGGACTTTTTGCGCCTGCCGCAATGGCAAGATGCATGATCAAGACGTTCGCTCCCTTCGCGAACTTGACAAATTCCGGATTGGTGCCGGTCTGATCGGAGCTGAAGACGATCGATACATTCTGGGTTTGCACGCGGTATGCCAGGGTCGGCATATCGCCATGCGGTATTCCCAGTGCAGTCACGGTCAGTCCCTGCCGGTCGAACACTGTCGATGGGTCTGCTTTCGTCACGTCAACGACGCCGACATCGAGACGAACGCCTCCACCCGCGGGGCCCAGCGGGGCACCCAGCACGGGGCCCATCACCTGAAATGCGCCGGTTTTCGCATCGAAGAGGCGACTGAGGAACGTCGAAAAGCTTGGGGCCGCTTGGTTGCCGGAAGGGCCAACGATGGGCAATGGCTCCTTGCGAGCCTGATGGCTCAACCAAAGGAGAGCGGGCAGGTCGGAAACGTGGTCGGGATGGAGATGGCTGATGGCGACCATCGATAAATCTTCAAGCTTCGCTTGCGCCTGGCCGAAGCGTTGGTAAGCCCCGCCGCCCGTATCAACAAGCAATCTTGCCTGACCGCCAACCCAGAGGAGGTAGCTCGCTGACGAGCGAAACGGGTGGATTATGGTCCGCCGGAACCGAGACCTGGACAACACGCATCTGCGGCACAGCATTATGCAGACGCGCTGGAATGATTTAACAGGATCGAGAGGACCGTGAGCAGGCACATGATCACAAGTCGGCTCATGGACCACCTTTTCACAGATCTGGGAACGGGATGAACGTTTGTGTGTACATCGCTACCACGACGATGGAATGTCTCCTATGGGGGGCGGGTTCAACCTGTCACTGCAACACTGCTCATAGTCTATCGCAGGAGTTTCAAAGCCCAAGTCTTTCGTGGTCGTTAGTTGAGCCGGAGAGCGAAATTGTTCAGTACGCCTGAAAAATGCGAGAGAACTTTTCCTCGCGGGAGATACTGTCGCAGCAAGCCGTTGGTGTTCTCGTTGCTGCCACGCTGCCAAGGACTGCGTGGATCGCAGAAATAGACCTGCACTTTGGTGGCGATGGTGAAGCTCTTGTACTCAGCCACTGCCTTGGCTCGGTCCAGTCAAGTAGGAGCTCGGCAGATTGTTTCCGCCGCGGTAGAGGTCGCCGTGTCCTTGCTCGGGATCTTGAGAAGCATCGTAAAACGAGTATGGCGCTCGACGAGCGTCGCGATGTGCGTGTTGTTCGCTCCGGCGAGAAGGTCTCCTTCCCAGTGGCCTGGCACGGCGCGATCCTCGGCCTCAGCCGGCCGCTCGCGGATGGAGACCGTATCGACGATCTGTCCTAGTCCGCTCTTCGTGGTACCGCCCTTGGCTTGGCGCATCTGCCGCGCGGTACGCAGGTGTGCCATCAGCTGCTTCGTCAGCACGCCGCGTGTCTGAATAAAGAGACTTCGATAGATCGCTTCGTGAGATACCTGCATGCCTTGGTCGGCAGGGAATTGCCGCTTTAGCCATCCAGAGATTTGCTCCGGCGACCACTGCAGCGAGAGTTTCTGGGCCACGCGCCATCGTAGCCCCGCATGGCGCGTCAGGCGACAAGGCTTCGGGCGCAACGCCCGCTCCCAGGCGCGCGTATCAGCCTCGCTTGCGCGGTAAGCGCTGCAGCCGCCGTTGCGTCTTATCTCTCGACTTATAGTCGAGGGCGCTCGTCCGAGGTCCTGTGCGATCCGCCGTATCGACCGACCGGCGGCAATGCCACGCGAGATCTCTTCGCGCTCCTCAAGCCTCAGCGCTACAGGAGCTCTCAGGCGTGGCGCTGGAGCAATTCCTCCATTGACAGCCAAGATCCGATAGACGCCGCTCTTGTTCCTCCTCTCAAGCGCTCGAGCGATATCCGCCACACATTGACCGCTCTTCCAGCGCTCCCAGAGCTCGGCCCTCTGCTTCGGCGTGAACCATGTCCGCGCATGCCCCTCCATCCGCACACCTCCTATCTGGCAAGATTAGAAGGTGTTGCGTCGATCAGTTGAACTCACAACGCCGAAGCGGACATCCACTCTATCGCGGTGCGAGTAACGCGCTGCCAATCTGGGCTGCAAAGCCGCGCTCTGGGAGGGCATTGGCCAATCAGAGCCCTCGCGACGTACGCACGTAGGGACGATCCCTCGGCGTAGGGACGCTCGCCACGGCGCGCCGAAGACGCGCGTAAACGCGCTTATGGCTACGTGCTGCGCTGCGCCCGGGACTTCAAGCGCTAACTTCGGGATCGTGCCGCAGAGCATGCGGCCCGCCCCGAACGAGACGCCACTTCTCGATGCCGTCGTTTCAGCCTGCCAACCGCAGGAACGGAACGAGCATTGGAACGCGACGGCAATAAGGTTCGTAGAGGTCCGCGCCGAGCTCGGCCGCCAGGAAACGTTCTTCGATGCGGGCCTTCTGGAATAGTCCCAAGGTAATCAGCAATGCACCGAGCACTGCGGTTGGCGTTGCGACCGCGATCCCGGTGGCAAGAATGGCTGCGATAAGTCCGGTATAGATCGGATGGCGCACAAGCCCGTACGGGCCGGTGTCGACGACCTGATGGCCTTCCTTACGCGTAATCGCGTGGGACCACATGAAGTCCTAGATGAAGCCGCGCCCACCAAGTAAACAAGGTGCCTGCCACGGTGACACCCGCAAGCACGTACGTACCGCCATTGCCAAGATTCCAGAGCGGTTCGATGCCCAAGGCCTGCGCAAGCCAGGGCGTCAGAAGCAAACCACCCAAGACGATAGGGATGCGATAGGGTTGCGACGCCGAGGTCCCGACCTGCTTTTGCGTCCGGCCGGTCCAGAGCGCCCCCAGAACCCAACTGACGAGCCACGCAAGCCAGATCAGCGCCAGCAATTGTGTAGGCCACGTGGCGATCCACCCACTCCAGACGAACGCGAGCAACTGGCTTAGATCATGAGGCATGTTTCACATCATACTGCCGGATTGCGTCGAGCTCCAAACCCGCATCACCGGACCCGATCAGGAACCCATACCATCTGGGTCACCCAGACGCTGGACTAGGCGCCGCTGTTGCCAATCCCGCTCATGAACCGAGATGCGGTTCGCCCCGGCTTTCCTCAGGGCTAAGCGATGGCCTGGATGGCGACTTGGCCGGCATGCCTTGCGCGCCGCGTTCGATAATAACGGCAAGATCGTGCCGAAAGCCAAGAGCGATGAACAGTTTCGCCATGATGAACATCGGCCCGAGCAACAAGTGGGTCGGATTGTCCATGAGTGATGGCTGCCGACGCTCGAAGACCTGATGACCGATAATCTGCAAGGCAATGCCAACGCAAATCAAGACCGCCGTGATCCACCACACGCCGGCAGAAGTCGTATGATTTACGATCGTCACTGCCGTCGACAGTAACAGGGTCGCAGCGCCGACGATCGCGAGCCCGAGCGCGGCATCGAGCAGGAGCCAGTAGGTCAGGACGGGCAAGGCCAGAATGACAGCCAGGGTGGGGTGCGCACCAAGCACCGGCACGCGCCAAAAGCTGAAAGGAAGAACCGCGCCAGGAACAGGAACACAATGCCGAATACGTGCATCGCGCAGGTCCGGATGCGGTGATTTTCCACGTATTCCGCAAGCTCGCGCCGAAAATAGGCATTCATGTCTGCACCCCCGCCGCTCTCATGCATGAAGGAACCCGTCAGGACGACGGCCATCACGACGAGGCGCTACTTGATCACCAACCCCTGGCAGACAGCGTAGCAGTTAAGCGGAGGATGACCTGCGAGTCAAAAGGCGGCTGCGGTTTTTGTCTTTGTTGACCGATAGTAGAGCGGCAATACCGCGGTGAGCGCGCGCCGGGAGGTACTCCCGTGGCTCGTCAGAAAGACGCTCTGGAGAGAATGAGATCAGCGTTGTTCTAAGCCAGCGCGCTGACGCGGCCTGTGCGATCTGTTCGTCCTCATGCGAGGCGACGCCGGAGACGCCGATGGCCCCCACGCACTTCGCCGCGAACCAGGATAGGCACCCGCCCTAAATGAGAATGCCGGCCGGATTAGCTGGCGCCATCGCGGCCTTGGACCCTGTTGTAGCAGGGACACGTGTGGGTCCATAAAATAGCTTGCCTGACCACTGATGTTGCATAGACGGGGTCCGAGGACTAAACTCCCGCCCACCTGCAATGGTTGGAGGCGCCTTGCAATGGCCGGGGACGCAGTCGAGCAGCCCGTGAAGCAACGCGTCGGCGGCATGAGATTCTCGGAATCTCTGCGCGTGTCGTATTTGCTGCAAGGGATCGCAATCACCCTTCTGCTGCTGAGCGTTCCGATCGGCGCAACGACGGCGAGCGCGCAAAAGTCTTCGGGCTCAGGGGCGCACGTTTATTTTCTCCGCGGCGTGCTCAACATCTTCTCTTTGGGCCTGGACGACATCGCAGCGAAGCTGAAGCAGCAGGGAATTCCCTCGACAGTATCCAAAACCCTTTTGGTGTTCGACAGCAAGATGATGCCGAGGTCGGAACAAAGCTAAAGGGGCGCAGACCATTATTTTAGTGGGGCATTCGTCCGGCGCCACGACGCTGCCGGACATGGTGAACCGCTTGAACCAGCTTGGCGTTCCCGTCGCTTTGGTGATCGGCTTGGATTCGATCATTCAAACGAGGTTGGAGGGACGGGTCGGGCGCTATATCAATTTCTACGTCGCCAATGGCGCTGGTGCGCGCGTCGAGAGAACGGCGCAATCCCGCGGGGCGCTCGAAAATGTCGATGTCGGGAACGTCCCGGGTGTCGGGCATCTCACAATCGACAAGAACGAGATCATGCAGCGGAAGGTGATCGCCGCGATTAATGCTGCGGTCCGACGCGGCCCAAGAGAGACGTCTGCTGCGCCAAAGCAATAGGCCGGTCGTAGCAAATCGATCCACAACAAATTCCGCCAATTCGTCAGCAACACTGAGTAGCTGTACAATAGATCGTGGGCCATTCTACGATGGCTGCACGCGATCGATGATTGTGCGTTGCTACGGAGGTGGAAGGGGCGTTCCACCGCAAAGTCCGCAAGACCGAAGAGAGTGCAAGCGTTTTTGTCTAACTGATTCTGTAAGCCATCGCCCAAACGATAACCTCGGATGCGAGCGCTGCCATCAAGACTGCGAGTCAACATAGACGCAGCACAAGGCGACGGGACGTGATGGGCGGGTATTGATCAACCGCCGACCGCCAAATCAGAGCCAAGTCAAGGAATGTATGCCTGCCGCTACATGCCAACACGCGGGGCGCACGCTCGCCGAGACCGCCGTGACCGCTGGACATCGTCCCCCGTCGACTGCAAACACGCACCTCGACAACATCTTCTCTAAGACTGGGGTGAGGCGCCAAGCTGACCTGACCTGATGCGGCTCGGAACCCAGCTCGTCCCTCCGATCAGATCGACGAGCGAGTTTTCAAGGGACATGCGAACAATCGCGCGGGCATCGACCGATGTCCGCTTAGGGTCAGAAGCGGACATGGGGAAGTGAGCCCGAAATGTCTGCTTTGGGCCACAAGCGGACATTGATAGGGAGCAGGCCGCTTTGGTGGCAGCCATTGCGAAAGAACGAGCCGCCCAGAGGCGGCTCACTGGAGGTCTATTGTCAGCGGCGATTAATCCGACTCGCCTCAGTCCGCTCTGATGCTCAGAAGATCGACGATGCCAGGTGGCGCCGCCGCCACGGTCGTTGGCGACAAGCGTGTCCTGACCCGATTAAGTTGCGGCCCAGCAGCACTGTCACCTTCGTTCGTTTGAACTGAAGAATGTAACGGTTCTTGGTTTTCGATCCACGGGACCTCGGGCGTTTTTCCGGTGTATCGGCAAATAAAGGCGGTGCCCCGATCATTGAGCGAAACGGCCTTCCGGGCATATCCGTCGTCTCTTCTGCACACGCCAGCTCCATCCTGACGTGCCAGAATCCCAATCCGAGGCAATATAGAACTGAAAGAGAAGGACCCCATGAGATCAACTCGTGATGTCATAGACAATCATTTGAAGTGTTTTGGTTCAAGAAATCTTGAAGGCATCCTGTCCGACTATTCTGCAACTGCGGTTCTCTTCGCGCCGGAGGGAGTGCTGAAGGGGCCGGACGCGATCAAACCGACTTTTTCAGAGGATGTTGAAGTAGAGTTTACCAAGCCCGGCGCTTCATTCGAGATGAAGCAAATATCTATCGACGGAGAGTATGCACACATTGTCTGGTCTGCCGAGACGGTAGAAAACGTTTACGAGCTAGGCACTGATACCTTTCTCGTACGGAACGGCAAGATTGCCGTTCAGTCCTTTGCCGGAAAAATTACGCCGAGGAAGTGAGAAACTAAGCCGAGCTCCAACCAGGCTTGGCTTCGCGTCAGAAGCGGAAAGGCTCGAAGCGAGCAAACGTTTTCCGCTTTACCCCCGAAAGCGGACTTCCGGTCTGCGATTTATGAGTACACGCCCAGCTGGTCGTCGCGCCGCCTTCGCCGCCCCGGCTTCGGCGAGCGCGCGCAGCGATCATCGCCGGAACGTTGAAGGAGACGGGCGGCTGCATCGGACCTGCGTGACTTGGTCGCGACCGTCGACATTGAAGCTCGGTCTGACCTCTGTCCAACGACTAGCGAATTGACGGCCGCCAGTCTTGGCCGGATAAGCCTCGAAGCGCGAGTTCGATACCTCGACGTTACGAAGCACGACTAAGAGGCCACCGCGCCGGATTTCTGCGTCCTGCCGGTTTTATATCTACACGGCGAAAGGGCCCTGTTTTAGCGCGAGTCCAAGGACATCAATGCGCAGACAGCGACTTTGCAGCGCCTGGGTGAACTCTCCAGGGGTAATCTTTGTTTGCCTTTCGCTATTTACGGATTGGTTGCTGCGAAAGTTCGAATGGCTTGGGAGATCGGAATCGGTCCATTTATCAGATTCACGCTTCGGAGCCACTCCCGGCGCGGGAGGTTTTAAAAAACAAGTTTTTGGCGTCGGGAGCAATGACACATCCAAAGCCGCCGACCATCTAGCTGCGGAAGGCTTGCAAGGTCGCCGAGGCGGCAAGGATGGAAAGTATATTTGGTTGGGTTGATGCTAGGCCACGCCGCCAACTCTTGTTGCGTGTGGCCAGCTACAGATTGCTGCTCTGGACAACGTTCGTGGTCATTTATTCGGCGGCCCGGGCCGCTGTGCCAGTGGGATATTCACCCACCGCAAAAGGGTCAAAACCAATGAGAGTGATAAGGTTAGCCGTGTCCTCGCCAGCCGATAAACTCGTTTCTGACCGTCGATCTTGCGGTACGTTCTCTCATGGGCCTACTGAAATCGACACGCCCGAACAGATTGATGCCCTCGCGCGAGCGATCCAGATGGCGATTGAGGATTGGTTCGAATCAATTGCCTTCGAACCAGGCAATCAGCTGCACTAGTCATGTGGAATCCAAGTTCGTCGCATAATAGCGGGCGCTCGGACCTTCAAAGGAGAGCGCTTATGTGAAGCGCTTCTGTCACAAAGCGCAACGCACATTATGCCGCGAACTTTAGATTCACGTGACTAGGGCGTGTACTCATAAACGCTCGATGTCCGCTTTTAGGGGCCTTAGCAGACTTGTTTACTCGGATTAAGTATTCAGCTTTTGACCCGAAGCGGACGTGAGATCCATCTCGTTGTGTCGGGTCATGAGAGTGCCCGCATTGGCTTCGAGAAGAAAAGTGCGCGCGCCCGAAGGCGCGCGCTACCATCACTGAGGTCGGGGGTCGGGGGGACCGGGGGTGCCTCAGTGTTGGATTAACGGCACATCCAACTTGGATACGCGCTGCTTTCTTCACGATCCGGCGGACATACCGGCGATGATCCGGGCCCGGTCGCTGCGGACCCGTTCCCATAATTATCGTTCCATTCACGGTACCGCGGACCGGCATAGCCGGGTGCCGCGCCATAGGCATAGTAGCCGTCGTCATAGTAACGGGGCGCCAGCGCGCTCCCGATCGCTACGCCAGCGGCGATACCCGCAGCCGGGCCGATCCAGCGGCCGCTACGCCAGCGGCGATATTGCACCTGCTCAACAGTTCCGACGTCAGCGCTGTTGAGCGCCAGCGGTTGTGAAAGCGGAGCCGCAGCGCTCGGACCGGCCAGCGGGATAGCTGCCGCAACAATCGCGGCTGCAAGAGTCTTGGATGGTAGTATCATCTTCATTCTCCGTGTTGGCAGTTTGTGGGAACACGCCTGCGCGCTCGATGGGATCGGTCTTAGGGTTACGCGAATATACCTTCGTGCCAGTCAAACGAACCTTTTGGTAACGTCGGTGGAACTTTTGATTTCGGGCCAATCTGTTTGATGACTTAAGTGGCCATCACCGGTTGAGGTCGTTGAGCGCCGGTGCTGGGGGGAGAGAGACCAGTTGCGCCCCTGCCTTGTCTGCGTAGACGAGTGATACTATCGCTCGACCGTCTATCGCGCTTCGGGTTCTCCCAATCGATTATCAATTCGTTCGCTGCGCGTACTTTCTGTGTTCGCTTCGGGTCAGAAGCGGAAAGGCTCGCGGTAAGCATTTCTAGTCCGCTTTGCCCCGAAAGCCGACGTCGCGCGTGTATGAGTACACGCCCCAATTAGTTCCGCACCGCGTCGGCCGCGCGCTTGATCGTGTCCTTGGAGTGGCTGAACAGCCGTGCGATCAGGCTTGCCACCTCTTCGCCCGACCAGGAGCGATGTCGAGTTGCGCCTTGGCTGCATCCGCAACAAAGCGCGCGTCGTTCATGGCGTCGAGGAACGCCTTGCGCAGCGCCGCAAGCCGCTCGGGCGGGATACCCGGCGGCGCCGCGATCGGGCGGCCGAGCACGCGCCAGCCGAACAGGAGATCGAGCACCCTGCGATCGTCGTCGCTCCTGGCAAAGTCGTAGACGCTCGGAAGGCCGGCAGCTCGGGATGCGGTTTGATCGCGTCGTGGATGATCGGGAGCAGCGTTCCCGATGCGATCTGCTGCGCCAGCCGGCTCTTAGCACGGCGATGGTGATGGCCGCAGACGCCGTGCACCTCGCCGCGATCCATCGCCAGCACCACGTCCTGCGCGCCAGGGTAACCCTTGATCAGCTTGATCTTCGCGCCAAAGAGCCGCGTGAGCGCGATCGCCGCCTGCGTCGCGCCGCCGGACGGGCCCGGTGCCGCCGAATAGCGTTTCCTTCTTGCAGGAGGTCCTCGAACTTGGCGCACGCCGGACGCGCTCTTCACAACGCAGACGCCGACGCTCTCGTCCATATTGCCTAACCAGCCGTATTGGTGGAGTCGAAGCTCGTCGTCAACAGGCCGAACAGCTCATCGATCAGCGCGCCGACGCTGAAGATACCGAGCGTAGCGCCGTCTTTCGGCGCGACCGTGTAGACGTAGTTCGCCGCCTTGATGCTGCCGGCGCCCGGCATGCTCTGCACGATCACGTTCGGCTTGCCCGGAACGTGATCGGAAAGTATTCCCCAGCACCTGGCCGTAGAGCGTGTAGCCGCTCGCGGGGGGATAGCCGACGATGATGGTGACGGTCTTGCCCTTGTAGAAATCGGCGATGCCGTCGGCGGCGGTCGGCGATGCAAGTGCAATCGCAACAGCAACTATCGAACTTCACGGGCTTCATCGCTTGCGCAGGTTACGCTGACTTCCCGTCGCGGATCGCGCGCCAGATTTTCTCCGGCGTGAGCGGCATATCCATGTGGGTGACGCCAAAATCGCGCAACGCGTCGACCACCGCATTGACGACCGCGCCGAGCGCCGGCGTCGTGCCGCCCTCGCCGCCCGCGCGCACGCCGAGCGGATTGGTCGGCGAGGCCACCTCCATCAATTCGGTGCGGAACGATGGCAGCCCGTCGGCGCGCGGCATGGCGTAGTCCATGAACGAGCCGGTCATCACCTGTCCGCTGTGGGGATCGACAATGCAATGCTCCCACAACGCCTGCCCGACGCCTTGCGCAATGGCGCCGTGGGTCTGGCCGTGCAGGATCATCGGGTTGACCGCGCGCCCGACGTCGTCGACCGCGGAATAGCGCACGATCTCGACCGCACCGGTATCGGGCTCGATCTCGACCTCGCAGACCGCGCAGCCGTAGGGATAGCCGCCGTCGGTGAAATGCTGGTCGCTTTCGGCCGCGAGCGGTCCGCGCAGATCGTCGTCCAAGTCGTTGAGCGTCTGCGCCGCGCGCGCGATCTCGAACACGTCGAACGAGCGTTGCGATGTGTCGCTGCGGAAGCGCCCGTCCTTGAACGCGACCTGGTCGGGATCGGCCTCCAGCATGCGCGCCGCGATGCGCTTCCCGCGCGCGATGATCGCGTTGGAGCAGGTGCCCATGACGATGCTGGCGAAGCGCATGGAGCGGCCGGAATGCGAGCCGCCGCCGACCGGCACGATGTCGGTGTCGCCCTGCACCAGCTTCACCCGCTCGAACGGCACGGCCAACCATTCGCTGATGCACTGCGCGAAGCTGGTCTCATGCCCCTGCCCGCTCGAGAGCGTGCCGATCGCGACCTCGACCTCGCCGTCGGGCTTCACCGTGATCTTCGACCACTCGCGCGGATAGCCCATGGTGCATTCGACGTAGTTCGCAAGCCCGATGCCGCGCAGCTTGCCCTGCCTGCGCGATTCACGGCGGCGCTTGGCAAACTCCTTCCAGCCGGAGATGGAGATCGCCGTGTCCATCGCCTGTTCGTACTCGCCGTTGTCGTATTTGGTGCCGAGCGCGGTGCGGTAGGGCAGTTCTTTCGGCGCGATCAGGTTGCGCCGGCGGATCGAGATTCGGTCGATGCCGGTCTTGTCGGCGGCAAGATCGCACAGCCGCTCCATCAGATAGATCGCCTCCGGGCGTCCCGCGCTCCGATACGGTATCGTGCACATGGTGTTGCTCAGTACGGCAAACGCCTGGAAGTGCGCGACCGGGATGCGATAGACATTCGTGCAGATCGTGAGCCCCTTGCGCAGCGGAACGATCGACGCCGCGTGCCCGCCGATATTGCTCAGGTGCGAGCCACGCATCGCCAGGAATTTGCCCTTCGCGTCAACCGCAAGCTCGACCTTGGCGACCAGATCGCGGCCCTGGTAGTCGCTGAGGAACGCCTCGCTGCGCTCGCAGGTCCATTTGACCGGACGCCCGACGCGCTTCGACGCCCACAGCACCAGCGGGAATTCCGGGAACAGAGAATTCTTGGTGCCGAAATTCCCGCCGATGTCGCGCGCCACCACCTGGATCTGCTCGGCCGGCACGCCGAGGATGGCGGCGCACTCGCCCTTCTGGCGCACGACGCCGCCCGAGCCCGCATGCAGGAAATAGCGGCCGCTCTGCTTGTCGAAGTGCCCGACCGCGGTGCGCGCTTCCATCGGCACGCCGGTCACGCGCTGCACCCAGGTTTCGAGCCGCACGACGTGCGCGGCTTTGGCGAATGCCTGCTCGGTCGCGGCGGCATCGCCGACCTCGGCTTCGCAAAACAGGTTCGAGCGCGCGTCATCATAAACGCGCGCAGCACCAGGCTCCGCCGCCTGCGACGTGTCGGTCACCGCCGTCAGCCGCTCATAATCGATCTCGACCAGCTCGGCGGCGTCCTTGGCGATCGCAAGCGTTTCCGCGACCACCAGCACCACGCCTTCGCCGACATAGCGGACCTTGTCGATCGCCAGGATGTTGAACGGTGTCGGCTGATACGGTCCGTTCTTGTTGACCAGCACCACGTCCGGCCACTTGCGTTGCGCCTCGACCGGCACCGTGATGGAGGCATCCGGCGGAATCGGCTTGATGCCGTCGGCTTTGAGATCGGCGCCGGTCAGCACCGCCAGCACCCCGCGCAAGGCCTTGGCGCGCGTCGTATCGATACCGTTGATGCGGGCATGCGCGTGCACCGCGCGCAGCACGAAGGCGCTGGCCTGCCGCGGCAAATCGACGTCGTCGCTGAAGCAGCCGGCCCCGGTCACGAGCCGCGCATCCTCCTTGCGGCGCACCGGCTGACCTATTCCCGTCGTCATGTGGCACTCATGTCGCTTGCGCTCGCTCCGTCAAAACTTGATTATCTAGCACGGCTTTCCCCCCGAACAACCGTCAGATCAGCCATGAACCTGCCCGAGAAGAACCTCGACACGCCGTTCAATATCACCCGGTCGAGCCACGTCGTTCTCACCGTGAAGGACCTCGAAGCGAGCCGGCTGTTCTACACCGAGGTGGTCGGTCTCATGGTCACCGAAGAGACTGGGGGCACGCTTTATCTGCGCGGCGTCGAGGAGGCCTGCCATCACAGCCTGGTCCTGAAACGATCCAAGGATGCTCCACGCTGCGAGCGCATCGGCATGCGCGTGCTGCGCGAGCGCGACCTCGAATCGCTGAAGGCTTTTTTCGACGGCCAGGGACTGAAAACGGCCTGGGCGGATGTGCCGCACCAGGGCAAGACGCTGCATGTTTCGGATATTTCCGGCGTGCCGCTGGAGTTCTGCGCCTCGATGACAGTGGTGCCGCGCCCGCTCACCCAGTTCCACCTGCACAAAGGCGGCTCGGCGCTGCGGCTCGATCACTATCAAATCCTGGTGCCGGACGTCGGCAAGGCGTGCGAATTCTACATGTCGGCGGGCTTCTGGCTCACCGAATATCTCTCGCCGGGCAACAGCGGCGAACTGACCGGCATCTTCCTCGCGCGCAAGGGCAATCCGCACGACATCGTGTTCTTCAAGGAGAAAGGGCCGCGCCTGCACCACGCCGCATTCACGGCTCCGGAGAGCTTCCACATCATGCGCGCCTGCGACTGCGCCGGCGCGCTCGGTTTTGGCAAATGCGTCGAGCGCGGACCGGGGCGGCATGGGCCGGGGCATGCGCTCTATGTCTATCTGCGTGATCCCGACGGGCACCGGGTCGAGATCTTCAACACCCATTACCAGGCGATGGATCTCGAAGTGCCGCCGGTGCGCTGGGACCCCGCCGATCCATACCGCGTCAATCCGTGGGGTTTGCCGGCGCAGCGGAAATGGTACCAGGAGGCGACGCCGTTCGCGGACGTCAGCCTGAACGAGCCGGCCGTGCGTCCCAATCCGATGACGCTCGAACGCTACCTGGCCGACGAAGGCCATTAGCGGGCTCGTGAACAAAGGGAGGAAGGGATGAAGCGTTTGTCCCGCTGCGCCGCGGCGGTCGTGGCTGCGAGCTTCGGCATCAGCTCCGCGCTGGCGCAGGACGTGATCACCGTCGGCGCCGCCGCCACCACCAGCGACGCGCCGATCTACATCGCCGACAGCCTCGGCTACTTCCGCGAGGAAGGGCTGACGGTGAAGGTCACCAACTTCCGTTCCGCTGCCGACATGGTTCCGGTGCTCGGCACCGGATCGCTCGATGCCGGCGCCGGCTCCGCTTCCGCCGGGCTCTATAATGCGACCGTGCAGGGCATCAGCATCAAGATCGTCGCCGACAAGGCGTCCTCGCCGCCCGGCTACGGCGCCACCAAAATCCTGATCCGCGCCGACCACATGGACAGCGGACGCTTCAAGACGCTCGCCGATCTCAAGGGCTTCCGCTTCGCCATGAATGCGCCGGGGGTGAGCAACACCGCAACGCTCAACGCGCTGCTCAAGTCGGCCGGGCTAAAATATTCCGACGTGACCACCGTCAACATGCCGCTGCCCGACCATGTGGCGGCGCTTGGCAACAAGGCGGTCGACGCCGCGGCCTCGGTCGAGCCGGCGCCGACCATCGCCATCCGCAACAAGTTCGCGGTGCTGCTCAAGGGCGACGACGAGATCATCCCGAACCATCAGATCGCGGTGCTGATCTATTCCGAGAAATTCGCCAAGCGCACCGACGCCGCCAATCGCTTCATGCGCGCCTATATCCGCGCCGTGCGCTTCTACAACGGCGCGCTGCAAAACGGGCGCATGACCGGATCGAACGCCGACAAGGTGATCGAGATCCTTGCCGCGTCCACGGCGATCAAGGACCCCTCGATCTACAAGGCGATCACGCCGACCGGGATGAACCCGGACGGTCACGTCAACATCAAGAGCCTCGCCGACGATCTCGCCTTCTATCGCGAGCAGGACTGATCTCCGGCGCGGTGAATATGGAACAGCTGGTCGATCACTCGTTCGTGGACGCGGCGCTCAAGCAGCTTGGGCCGTATAAGAAATAGAGTTTTTGCATGAACATGGCGTTCCGGCGTAAGGAGAAAACGATGCCCGCATTCGTCAAGGCGCTGGCCGCGGCCGCCATCCTCTGCACGACCTCACCCGCATCCGCGCAAAGTGTCGCCGATTTCTACAAGGGCAAGACCATCCAGATCGTCGTCGGATTCGGCGCCGGTGGCGGCTACGACCTTTATGCACGCGCGCTCGGCCGCCACCTCGGCAAGTACGTGCCCGGAAATCCGAACGTCGTGGTGCAGAACATGGAAGGCGCCGGCAGCGTGCGCGCCGCCAATTACGTCTACGCCGGGTCGCCCAAGGACGGCACGGTGATCGCCGCCGTCAACCAGAACGCGCCGATGTATCAACTGCTCGGCGGCGTCGGCGCGCGCTTCGAGGCGGCGCACCTGCAATGGCTCGGCAGCATGACCAACTCCAACGGCACCGTCTACACCTGGCACACGAGCGGCATCAAAACGCTCGACGACGCCAAGCTGAAGGAAGTGCCGATGGGCGCGGTCGGCGCGCAGTCGGACTCGGTGATCTTTCCGAACCTGATGAACGAGATGCTCGGAACGAAGTTCAAGCCGATCACCGGCTATGCCGGCTCGACGCAAATCCATCTCGCGATGGAGCGCGGCGAGGTCATGGGCCGCGGCGGCAACAGCTGGTCGAGCCTGCAGACCGCCAATGCGAGCTGGATCAAGGAGAACAAGATCAACATGCTGGTGCAGGTCGGGTTCGAGAAGGAACCGGACCTTCCCAACGTTCCACTGCTGCTCGATCTCGTGAAGGACGAGGAGAACAAGGGCGTGATCAGGGTGATCAGCCTGCCGACCGCGATCGGATACGGGCACTGGCTCGCACCCGAGGTGCCGAAGGACCGCTTGGCGGCGCTGCGCACGGCCTATTCGGCGGTGATGAAGGACCCGGAATTCATCAAGGAGACGGAGAAGACCAGGATGGACATCCGCGTCCAGACCGGCGCCGAAGTGGAGGCGCTGGTCAACCGGGTCATCAAGACGCCGCAGCCGGTGCTCGACCGGACCGCACAGATCCTCAAGTGGAAGTGAACGCGGCTAGCTTTTCTTGCCGCCCACCGTGACGTTCGACCACTTCTCCATGTGGCGAATGATCTCGGTGAAGTCCTGCTCCGGCCCGCCCTGCGCCAAGCCGTATTGCCAGACCTGCTTCACCGCCTGGCCGATCCACATCGGCACGCCCTGCGCCTCGGCCTCGTCGATGCAAAGCTTCACGTCCTTGGTCATCAGCGCCATCGCGAAGCCGAAGTCGAAGCTGCGCGGCAGGATCGCGCGCGGGAACTTGTCCTCGCTCGCGGTGCTGCGCCCGCTGCCGGCATTGATCACGTCGATCATCACATACGGATCGAGCCCGGCCTTGACGCCGAGCACGACTGGCCTCCGACGTCGCCGCGGTGGCGGTGGCGGAGAGGAGATTGTTGAGGAGCTTCATCATCTGCCCCATGCCCGGCTCGGGACCGATGTAGAAGAATTTGCCGATCGCTTCGAGCGCGGGCCGCAGACCCTCGCAAACCTCCTTCGGGCCCGAGGTCATCACCGCCAGCGTTCCCTTGACCGCGCCGGCAACGCCGCCCGACACCGGCGCGTCGATCGCGGTGATGCCGCGCGCGGCGAGCCCGGCCGCGACCGCCTTCGCGACGCGTGGCCCGGTGGTGGAGAGATCGACAAACGTCTTCACCCGCGAGCCCGACGAAATCCCGTCGTTGCCCAGCGCGACCTCTTCGACCACCGCCGGCACGGGCAGGCTGGTCATCACGATCTCCGCCCGCGATGCGACCTCGGCGGGCGAGGACGCGGTCGCCGCGCCCTTGTTGGCGATGGCCGAGAGCGCCTGGCCCTGGATGTCATAGGCCACAACCGGAGTGGCCGGCCGCGATCAGCCGCGATGCCATGGGTTGGCCCATGCGGCCGACGCCGATGAATCCGATTGTTTCCTTCGCCACCTTGGACCTCCCGGTGCTGGCATTCGCCGCGTTTGAATGTGATGATGGTAGAGGCAGGCGGGCCTTGATGGCTAGCCCAGGAAGGAAGCACATGGAATTCGGAATCCTGTTCACGTCCCACGCCAACGAGGACGTCGAGCCCTATCCGCGGCGCGACGTGCATGCGCGCGTGACGCGCGAGATCGTGCGCGCGGACCAGCTCGGCTTCGACTATGCATGGCTCGCCGAGCATCACTTCTCGGACGAATACGGCATCATGCCGGATGTCTTCGTCTATGCCGGCTATCTCGCGGCACTGACCAAGCGGATCAAGATCGGCACCGCGGTGGTGACGCTGCCGCTCGCCAACCCGGTGCGGGTGGCCGAGAACACGGCCTTTGTCGACATCCTGAGCGGCGGGCGCTTCGTGCTGGGCCTGGGCTCCGGCTACCGCAAATACGAGTTCGACGGCTTCGGCATCGATTTCGAAGCGCGGCGCGACATCCAGGAAGAAGCGATCCCGCTGCTGCTCGACCTGTTCAAGAAGAAGCGCGCCGACCACAAGGGCAAGCACTTCCAGTTCACGGTCGACGGCGCCTACGAAATGTTCCCGCATGCGCTGCAAGAGCCGCACCCGCCGATCTTCATGGCGGGCGCCACCGACCGCTCGATCTCGGTCGCGGCGCGGATGGGCTTTGGCCTCCTGCTTTCGACCTGGACGCCGTTCGACGGCCTCGCCCGGCAGATCGCGCATTACCGCGCCGAGCTCGCGCATACGCCGGCGGAGCTGCGCAAGAACCCGGCCTACGGCCATGTCGACGTGGCGCGCTATGTCTATGTCGCCGAGACCGACGCGCGCGCGCGAACCGAGAGCGAGCCGGTGATCTTGCGTCACCTCAAGCATTTCTCGTCCGGCCACACCTCCGGCTATCTCGGAACGGTGGCCGCCGGACGCAGCGACTACGAAGGCTTGCAGCGCGACGTGATCCTGCATGGCTCGCCTGCGCATGTGATCGAGAAGATCGAGCAGCTGCGCTCGATCGGCGCGAATTCGCTGATGCTGCACTATCCGCCGTGGTACGGCTCCGACCGGGCGATCGCGTCGCTGGAACTGTTCGCCGGCACGGTCATGCCGAAATTCGCCGGCGCCGCGCACGACGGCGCCGCCCGCAAGGCGCCGTCCCATGTCGCCCGTGTATGAAGTCTACGCGGTGCGCTATGCGCACCATCACCGGATGTCGGGCGAGAATTTCCTGGGCGGCGATCCGCACGAGGTGCCGATGCCGCTCGACTATTTCGTCTGGGCGGTGGTCGGCGGCGGACAAGACCTGGGTCGTGGACCTGGGCTTCACCGCCGAGCAGGCGCAGAAGCGCAAGCGCGAATTCATTCGCTCGCCCGGCGACGGACTGAAGCTCCTTGGCATCGACCCGGCGAAGATCGACGACGTGATCGTGACGCATATGCACTACGACCATGTCGGCAATCTCGACCTGTTCCCGAACGCCACCTTCCACATCCAGGACCGCGAGATGCATTTCTGCACCGGCCGCTGCATGTGCCATCCGCTGATGAATGCGCCGTTCGAGGTGGAGGACGTCGTCGGCATGGTGCGGCGCGTGTTCGCCGGCAAGGTCGCGTTCCACGACGGCACGGCCGAGATCGCGCCGGGGCTGAGCCTGCACCACATCGGCGGCCACACCGATGGACTTGCAATGCGTGCGCGTGATGACGCGGCGCGGATGGGTCGTGCTCGCCTCCGACGCCGCGCATCTCTATGCGCATATGGAGCAGGGCCGCGCCTTCCCGATCGTCTACAACGTCGGCGACATGCTCGAAGGCCACAAAACCTTGCGGCAGCTTGCCGCCTCGCCCGCGCACATCATCCCGGGCCATGATCCGCTGGTCATGCAACGCTATCCCGCGCCGCGGCCGGAGCTGAAAGGCGCCGTCGTCCGGCTCGACGCCGATCCGATCGCGACATGACCGAGCCCGCCGCCCTGCCCGAGTCGATCCGGTCACCTTCGAGGTGATCAAGCACCGGCTGTGCCCGCCCTGCGCGACACTCTTCGGCGTGCGCGAAGTGCGGCGCAACGGCGGACAAGGCTAGGAATGTTCGGGTCTCGCAAGCGTATCGGCTACATCTCGCCGTCGGTGCTGGAGGTCGTGCCGTTCGACTTCTACCGTTTCGCGCCGCAAGGCGTTGGGCTGGTCGGCGTCACCTGCAACATCGACGACTGGACGCAGGAGCATTTCGACCGCGCGCTCGGACAGGTGAAGGAAGCCGCCGCCTATCTCGCGCACGCAACGTCGACTACATCGTCCATGGCGGCGGGCCCTTGGTGGTGGCGCGCGGCAAGGGCT
>CAVRFL010000013.1:0-576373 GCA_963720385.1 uncultured Alphaproteobacteria bacterium
CGGGCTTGGCGGCCTCACCACCGCGCTGGCGCTCGCGCAGCACGGCCTTGCGAGCCGCGTGCTCGAAGGCGCGCCCGAGTTCGGCGCCATCGGTTACGGCATTCAGTTCGGCCCTAATGTCTTCCATGTGCTCGACCGCATCGGCGTGAGCCGACGCCGTGCTGGAGAAGGCCGATTTCCCGCCCGCCGTGCTGATGCTCGACGCGCTCAGCGGCAACGAGGTCACGCAGATCCCGACCGGTCGCTTCGTTCCGCAGCGCGCTTCAAGCACCCCTACATCGTCATCCACCGCATCGACCTGCACAACGTGCTGCTCGATTCTTGTCGGCGCAATCCCCTGATCATGCTCGTGCCAGACGCCATGGTGGCGCGCCATCGAGGATCGCGGCGATCGCGTTTCGGTGGCAACCGAGGATGGCCGCAGCGTTCGAAGGCGCGGATGCTGGTCGGCGCCGACGGCATCCGCTCGCGCACCCGCGCCCAATTGTTTGCCGACGGCGACCCGCGACCCAACGGCTTTATGGCGTTTTCGCACCATCGTGCCGATGGGCGACGTCACCGCGGACGTCCAGCGCGACATTGTTGCGTTGTGGGGCGGTCCTGGCTTTCACATCGTGCACTATCCGCTGCGTCACGGCACGCTGTTCAATATTGTCGCGGTGTTTCGAAGGTCGGCGCATTCGGAGCGCGGTGATGTCGCAGCCTACCGGGCCGAGCTTGAGCACGCCTACCGCAATGCGCATCCGACGATGAAGGCGCTGTTGGCGATGCTTGACCTCAGCCGGCGCCAGGCGGTCGGTGATCGCGATCCGATCCGCCATTGGCACAAGGGCCGCGTGGTCTTGCTCGGCGACGCCGCCCATCCGACGCTGCAATCGCTGGCGCAAGGCGCCTGCATGGCGATCGAAGATGGCCTCTGCCTTGCCGACTGCATCGCCGCCGCCAGTGGCGACTACGAGGCCGCCTTCCGCCGCTACGAGAATGCCCGCTCACTACGCACGGCGCGCGTGACGGTCGAATCCCGCTACATCTGGGACGTCTATCACGCGGACGGCGTCACCCGCGACGTCTACTGGCAAATGCTCGGCGAGCGGACGGAGGCTGACACCTTCCGCTGCCTCGCCTGGCTGTACGACGGATTTGCATTGCCTTCCACGCGTTAAGACTCTCGACGCCGAGTCAAATCTCGATTCTAGTGGCACTGACGCGAATCAGTTCCGGCTGAAGCAAGGAGCATGGATAAGCACGTCGCCGTTCTGATGGGCGGATGGTCGGCCGAGCGGGAGGTGTCGCTGCGGTCCGGGCAAGGCCTGCGCGGACGCGCTCGCGCGGCTCGGCTATCGGGTGACGCGCATCGACGTGGGCCGCGACATCGCCGCCGTGCTCGGCACCGTAAACCCGACGTGGCGCTCAACGTGCTGCACGGGCGGCCGGGCGAGGATCGCCTCGTTGCAGGGCCTCTTGGAGATCGTCTGGATCCCCTTACACCCACTCCGGGGTCTTGGCACCGGGGCCGCTAGCGATGCAGAAGGACATGGCCAAGGCCGTTTTGAGCGCCGCCGGTGCTCCGAGTGCCGGAGGGTGTGGGGCACCCAGCGGTTGGAGGCAGCCAAGGGACACCTGCTGCCGCCCCCTATGTGATCAAGCCGATCGCCGAGGGGTCCTCGGTCGGCGTCTTTGTGGTGACCTCCGAACACGCCCATCCGCCGCAGGAGCTGACCCGCGAGGATTGGACCTATGGCGATCGGGTCATCGTCGAAAAATACATTGCCGGCAAGGAGTTGACCTGCGCCATCATGGGCGAGCAGGCGCTCGGCGTGATCGAGATCGTGCCGACGGTCCGGTTCTACGACTACGAGGCAAAGTACAGACCCGGGCGGCTCCCGGCGCCTTGCTCCCGGCGCCAATTTCACCCTTTGTTTACCAACAGGTCCGAGGAACTAGCGTTGGGGGCGCGCCAGGCGCTCGGCTGCCGCGGCGTAAGTCGGGCGGATTTCCGCTTTGACGACCGCCTCGAGGGGACGGAGGGACTGGTCTGTCTCGAGGTCAACACACAACCTGGCATGACCGAGACCTCGCTCGTGCCCGAGCTCGCAGGTCACGCGGGCATTCCGTTTGACGAGCTTGTGCGATGGATGGTCGAGGACGCATCGCTCAATCGCTGATCCGGATCGCGGGGCAGCGCGCCCGCCCGCCGACTGGCGGCGTCGCGCTGCGTGTGCGCGCGCGTCCGCAGCGCTATCAACACCGCTTCGCATGGATCCGGCTTCCGGCGGCTGTTGCAGCGCTGCTGGATCCGGCTCTTGCGCGTCCGGGTGCCGCGCGGCGCCGGCACTGCCGCCGCGATTGCTTTTATCGTTGGCAGTTTCGGCTACGGCGTGGTCAAAGGTGAGCACGTGCCCGACGGTCGTCGCGTTCTTCGAGGATGCGCGCGACCAGGCCGCCAATAGCGGTCGGCTTCGGCATCGCCAACCTGACCGTCACCGGCCAAAACCAGTTGACCAAGGAAGAGGTGCTCGCCTCCGCCCGGGTCACGGGACGGTCGTCGCTGCTGTTCCTCGACGCCGACGCCACCCGCGAGCGGCTCAAGGCCAATTCCTGGATCGCCGACGCCACCGTGCGGAAGCTCCTTCCCGGCCAGCTGCAGATCGAGATCAAGGAGCGCGAGCCGTTCGCGCTCTGGCAGAAGAGCACGCCCGCGTCTCCGTCATCGCCGACGACGGTACCGTGCTCGAAGGTTTTGTGGCGCCGCAGCTGCTGACGCTGCCGCTGGTGGTCGGCCGCGGCGCCGAAACGCGCGCCAAGGATTTCCTGGCACTGCTCGACCGCTTCCCCGCGATCCGCGACCAGGTGCGCGCCGCAGTCCTGGTCGGAGAACGCCACTGGAACCTGCGGCTGACAAGCGGGCTCGACGTGCGCCTGCCCGAGACCGAGGTTGCCGGCGCGCTGGAGCATCTCGGCGACACTCGATCGTGAGGCCAGGCTGCTGACGCGCGACATCGTGGTCGTCGACATGCGCTTGTCCGACCGCGTGACGGTGCGTCTATCCGAAAAGGCCGCGCAGGCGCGGCAGGAGCAGCTCAAGGATTTGGCGAAGAAGGGCAAGAAGGGAGGGCGCGTATGACCGTCCTCCAGTTCGGCCTCACGCCCAAGGCCAAGCCGGTGTCGCCGAAACGGTCGGCGCTGGTGGCCGCGCTCGACGTCGGCACCAGCAGATCGCCTGCCTGATCGCGCGGCTCGAGCCGCAGTGGCGCAGGACGTGCTGCGCCAGCGCAGCCACACCATCGACGTCGTCGGATTCGGTCATACCTACGCGCGCGGCATGAAGGGCGGCACCGTGATCGATCTGCAGGCGGCCGAGGAGGCCATGCGCCAGGCCGTCGACGTGGCCGAGCGCTCCGCCAAGCTGCACCTAAATCGGTGATGGTGTCGATATCGGCCGGCGAGCCGGCAAGCAGCTGATTCCGCCTCGGCGATGGTCGACCTGGGTTCGACCGTGGCCGACCACGACATCGGGCGCGTCATGGCCGCCGGCAGCCGGCATTCCGCGCGCCCCGGCCGCGCCGTGCTGCATTCGCTGCCGATCGGCTACACGCTCGACGGGTGTCGGGCATTCGCGATCCGCGCGGCATGCTGGGGCGCAGCTTCGGCATGGACATGCACGTGATGACCTCAAATGTCGGTCGTCCGCAATCTCATGTATGCGATCGAAAGCTGTCACATCGACGTCGCGTCGATGGTGGCGAGCCCCTATGCGGCGGCGTTTTCGGCGCTGGCTGACGATGAAGGCGATCTCGGCGCGGCGCTGATCGACATGGGCGCGGGCACCACGACGATCGCGGTGTTCGGCCGGCGGGCGTTTCATGCATGGCGACGGCTTCGCGCTCGGCGGGCTCACGTCACGATGGACATCGCGCGCGGGCTCAACACCCGCATCGCCGATGCCGAGCGGATCAAGACGCTCTATGGAGCGTGCTCTCCGGCGGCTCGGACGAGCGTGACATGATCTCGGTGCCGTCGGTCGACCTCGAGACCGCGAAGCGCCGCAATACGTATCGCGCGCGCAACTCGTGCGCATCGTAAGCCGCGCGTCGAGGAAACTCTCGAAATGGTCCGCGACCGCCTCGCGGCGTCCCCGTTCGCCGCGGAGCCGCGGGCGCGGGTGGTGCTGACCGGCGGCGCCTGCCAACTCACCGGCCTTCCCGAGCTCGCGACGCAAATGCTCGGACGGCCGGTCCGCATCGGACGGCCGCTCGGCATCGGCGGGCTGCCCGACGAGGCGAAGGGACCTGTTTCGCGGTGTCGACCGGCTTGCTGGTCTACCCGCAACTCGCGCATCTCGAACCAAACGAACCGCGATCAACGCGGCATTCGATGCCTGGAACGGGCGGAATTCGCACGGGTCGGACAATGGCTTCGAGAGAGCTTCTGATGAGAGGAACCCATGCAGCCGGTGGCGGACCGGCGCGACCGGCGGCATCGCAAGACCTGCGACGCTCGCGCAATGAAGAGGCAGCCATGACCATCAATCTGAAGATCCCTGACATCCGTGAGCTCAAGCCGCGGATCACCGTATTCGGGACCGGCGGTGCCGGCGGCAACGCCGTCAACAACATGATCATGAGCGGGCTCCAGGGCTGCGAATTCGTGGTCGCCAACACTGACGCCCAGGCGCTCACGATGTCAAAGGCCGAGCGCATCATCCAGATGGGCGTGCAGGTCACCGAGGGGCTCGGTGCCGGCTCGCAGCCCGAAGTGGGTCGCGCCGCAGCCGAAGAGGTGATCGACGAGATCCGCGACCATCTCCAGGGCGCGCACATGGTGTTCGTCACCGCCGGCATGGGCGGCGGCACCGGCACCGGCGCCGCGCCGGTGGTCGCCCGCTGCGCCAAGGAAATGGGCATCCTGACCGTCGGGGTGGTCACCAAGCCGTTCCACTTCGAGGGCATCCGCCGGATGAAGGTCGGGAGGCCGGCATCAGCGAACTCCAGAAGGTCGTCGAACGCTGCTGATCATTCCCAACCAGAATCTGTTCCGGGTGGCAAACGAGAAGACCACGTTCGCCGACGCCTTCGCGCTCGCCGACGAGGTGCTGCGCTCCGGCGTTTCCTGCATCACCGATCTGATGGTCAAGGAGGGCCTGATCAATCTCGACTTCGCCGATGTGCGCGCCGTTATGCGTGAAATGGGCAAGGCGATGATGGGCACTGGCGAGGCCTCCGGCGAGAAGCGCGCGCTTTCCGCCGCCGAAGCGGCGATCTCCAACCCGCTGATCGACGACGCCTCGATGAAAGGCGCCAAGGGCCTGCTGATCTCGATCACCGGCGGCCGCGATCCCACGCTCTATGAAGTCGACGAGGCGGCGCCCCGCATCCGCGAGGAGGTCGACCAAGAGGCCAACATCATCGTCGGCGCGACCTTCGACGAAAGCCTCAAGGGCATCATCCGCGTGTCGGTGGTGGCGACCGGAATTGATCATACCGCCCAGGTGAAGGCGCCGCGAACCGCGTCCGCTCCCATCGGTGTCAGCGCCGAAGCGAAACTCGCCGAGCTCACCCAAAGCTCGCGCCGACCAGCAGCGCCTGGCGGAGCGGATCGAGCGCGCGGAGCGCAGCGAGCACCGCGCACCGGCGCAGCCGGCCGCATCCGTGCCCGCCGCTCCCCACCCCACGACGCGTTCGAGAACGCAGCGAAGGCCGCGGTGGCGGCAGCGGCGCTGCTGATGACCCTGGACGACGTGACAATCCGGCCGATGCAGCCGAAGCCGTCGCTGTTCCTCGAGCCCTCGGGAGAGCCCAGGGCCGCCCATGAGCCGCCACCGGCGAGCGCCTTGATCCCGCTGATGCCGGAGCGGCGCGCGAATTGCGGACAGCGGATGCCGCGGATCGACGAACCGCCGATGCCCGCTCAGAACCAGCTGCGCGTCATGCGCGGTGAGGCGCCGCCCGCCGAGCCGCCGGAGAAGCGCCGGATGGGCCTGCGACACGTCTCGCTTCGGTCGGCCTCGGTGGTGGCCGGCGCGACAAGGAAGCGGCCGCGGAACTGAGCAACCGCGGCCCCGCATGGGGCCGTTCCGCAGGCTCCTGCGCGTCCGATGCAGCCCCGCCCCGCGCCCCGCCCGCCCAGGGACCGCGCCCGCCGAGCCGGTGTCGGAATATGCCCGGCGGTCTCCGACCAGTGTCTTCCCGCTCGGCCGGCAAGCGCCTGACAATAATCGTCCGAAGAGGACCAGCTCAACATCCCGGCCTTCCTGCGCCGGCAGGCCAAATAGGCGAGTAGGCCAGGCAGTTCCGGGGGCGGGGCCGGTCCCGGGGGAAACGGGCGGGGACCGGCCGACCGCCTTCAGGCGTTTGGCGGCTGAGCGATAACCACTTGCCGGGAAGGAAAAATCGAGGCTGCCGGTTTGGCGACGCGCCTAAATTATGAGCCGCCGGGTCCGGTCCCGGGCGCAGCTCTCCATCTTCGGATCGGCTCTCGCGACGCCGGCGGCGCAACACGCCCGGACCTAGGTAACAGTTGGTAAAAAAGCGTGAGTTTGAGACGCCCAGCGGTCGGATAAGCTGCCTCGACGTAAGGGGATTTCGTCGGGGGACTGCTGCGGCGGGGAATCTGCTGCAACAAAATACTTCTAATAAGTCCGGTTCCAACTGACGGTAGCGAAAGCGGCGTCTGTGCGTCGCTTCGGTGATTGGTCGCCGGCCCAGAAGTCGGGTAGGCGCGTAGGTGGGGCGGGTATGAAGATCGGCAAGCAAACTACGCTTCGCGATCAGGCGGCGTTGACCGGCGTCGGGTTCACTCCGGGTTGCCGGTCACCTTGACCCTCTACCCTGCCGAAGCCGACACCGGCATCCGTTTCGTCCGCACCGGCCTGCCGGGCTCGCGCGACCGCGAGATCGTCGCCGATACCCGCTCGGTCACGGCAACTGAATTCGCCACCGTCCTGGGGGATGCGTCGGGGCCCCTGGTGTCCACGGCTGAACACGTCCTTGCTGCCTTGCGCGGACTCGGTGTGGACAACGTAGTGGTCGAGATCGACGGTCCAGAGGTGCCGATCATGGACGGTAGCGCCGCGGCGTTCGTGCGCGCGATCGATCAGGTCGGGCTGGAGTTGATCGACGAGCCGCGCCGCTACATCCGCGTGCTCAAGCCGCTATCGATTGCAATCGGCGACGCGGTCGCCGAGTTCCGCCCGTATTCGCGCGGCTTCCGGATCGAGGCGATGATCGAATTCGACCATCCGCTGATTGGCCGCCAGGCCATCGCCTATGACGGCCTGCCGGAGACCTTTCGCCGAGATTTTGCCCGCGCCCGTACTTTCGGTTTCATGCGCGACGTGGCGAAGCTGTGGAGCGCAGGTTATGCACTCGGCGCCTCGCTGGAGAACACGCTGGTCGTCAGCGACAACCGCATCCTCAATCCTGAAAGCACGCGGTTCCCGGATGAGTTCGTCCGGCACAAGGTGCTCGACGCCATCGGCGACCTCGCGTTGGCCGGCGCGCCACTCCTGGGCCTGTATCGCTCGGTACGCGGCGGCCACAAGCTCAACCATGCCGCGCTGTCGGCGCTGATGGCCGACACCAGCGCATGGATGCTGGTCGAAGCGGAGCCGTTCCGCCCGGCGCGCGGCCATGGCGATCTGGCGGCCGGGCAGGCGGTGCCGGCCTATGCGCCCGACGTGTCCTGACGCTATTGCGTCCTAACCGAGGCTTTGACCGGGCGCGTAACCTTCGCCACATTGCGGGCGGATTGTCCGCATATTCCCTTGGTGGAGCCGTGGGTTATCGGGTATTCCTTGACGCGTGAGCCCGTGGGACCGGCCGGGGATTTCTTTTCGACTGCTTCAAGGTGCGTATGTCGCTCACGTCGAACAATATCGATCGGCGCGTTAGTTGGATCGCGCGTGCGGTCGCGGTGACGTTGCTCGCGCCGGTCCTGATCGGCTGCGATACGCTGACCAGCCTGTGGGGCACCAAGGACGAGCAATTCGAGGAGCCGGCCGACAAGCTCTATAACGAGGGCCTCTATCTCCTGAACAACAAGCGCGACCTGAAGACGGCGGCCAAGCGCTTCGAAGAGGTGGACCGGCAACACCCGTATTCCGACTGGGCGCGCCGGTCGCTGATCATGTCGGCCTACACATACTATCAGGCCGGGATGTATGAGGAATCCATCACCGCCTCGCGGCGCTACATCCAGCTCCATCCCGGCAGCCCGGATGCCGCCTATGCGCAATACCTGATCGGGTCCTGCTATTTCGACCAGATCCGCGACGTCACCCGCGACCAGGACCGCACCGAACGCGCGATGCAGGCGTTCGATGAGGTGATCCGCAAGTATCCGAATTCCGAATACGCAATCACCGCCAAGCGCAAGATCGACGTGGGGCGCGATCAGCTTGCCGCCCGGGAGATGATGGTCGGCCGCTATTACATGGAGCGCCGCGACTATTCGGGCGCGATCAACCGCTTCAAGATCGTGGTGACGCGCTACCAGACCACCCGCCACGTCGAGGAGGCGCTGCTGCGCCTGACCGAGGCCTACCTGTCGCTCGGCATCGTCGGCGAGGCGCAGACCTCGGCCGCCGTGCTCGGGCACAATTTCCCCGACAGCCGCTGGTACAAGGACGCCTATGCTCTGGTTCAGCAGCGCGGCCTGCAGCCGTCGGAGAATAAGGATTCCTGGATCAGCCAGGCGTTCCGCAGAGTCGGTTTGGGGTTCGCTGCAGAATAGCGGCGAGAGGCCGGACGACAGCGGACAGAATCGCGACTATCCTCTCGGCCGACCTCGAATCTTGTCCTCTGTCGCCTGAACATGCTCACCCGGCTCTCGATCCGCGACATCGTCCTGATCGATCGGCTCGACATCGATTTTGCTGAGGGGCTTGCCGTGCTCACGGGCGAGACCGGCGCCGGCAAATCGATCCTGCTCGATGCCTTCGCCTTGGCGCTGGGCGCGCGCGGCGACGTCGCGCTGGTGCGCAACGGCGCGGAGCAGGGGCAGGTGACCGCGGCATTCGAATTGCCGCGCGACCATCCGGTCCGCGCGCTCGCCGCCGACAACGGCATCCGGGCGGATGACGAGCTGATCCTGCGGCGCGCGCAATTTGCCGACGGGCGCACCCGCGCCTTCGTCAACGACCAGCCGGTGAGCGTGCAGGCGCTGCGGACGCTCGGCTCGGCGCTGGTCGAGATCCACGGGCAGCATGACGATCGTGCGCTGGTCGATGCCGCGACCCATCGCAGGCTGCTCGACGCCTTCGGCGACCTCGATGGCGAGGCGGAGGCGGTCGCGCAACTCTGGAGCGATCGCCGCGCGCGTGAGGAGGAGCTTGTCGCGCACCGTTCCGACGTCGAGCGCGCGCAGCGCGAGGCCGACTGGCTACGCCATGCGGTCGAGGAATTGGGGCGGCTCAGTCCGGAGCCGGCGGAAGAGACCGCGCTCGCCGAACGGCGCACCGCCATGATGCAGGTGGAGAAGGTCGCGGGTGACCTGCGCGAGGCGCACGATGCGGTCGCCGGCGCGCAGTCGCCGGTGCCGACGCTCGCGGCCGCGGTGCGTCGGCTCGAGCGCCGCACCGCGCACGCGCCGGCGCTGATCGAGCCGGCGGTGAAGGCGTTCGACACCGCGCTCACCGCACTCGACGAGGCGCGCTCGCAGCTGGAAGCGGCGCTGGCCTCTGCCGACCACGATCCGCGCGAGCTCGAACGCATCGAGGAGCGGCTGTTCGCGCTGCGCGCGGCGGCGCGCAAATACAATGTCCCGGTTGATGGCCTCAATGCATTGGCCGCGCGCCACGCCGCCGATCTTGCGCTGATCGATGCCGGTGCGAAGAAGCTCGCCGCGCTCGAAAAGGCGGCGGCCGAGGCGGCGGAGCGCTATCGCAAGGCGGCGGTTGCGCTCTCCGGCAAGCGCCGCAAGGCGGCCGAGAAGCTCGACAAGGCCGTCAATGCCGAGCTCAAGCCGCTGCGGCTCGAGCGTGCGACATTCACCACCGATGTCGCGAGCGATGAAGCATCATCCGGTCCGCACGGGTTCGATCGCGTCGAGTTCTGGGTGCAGACCAATCCCGGCACGCGGCCGGGCCCGATGATGAAGGTTGCCTCCGGCGGCGAGCTCGCGCGTTTCCTGCTCGCGCTCAAGGTTGTGTTGGCCGACCGCGGCTCGGCGCCGTCGCTGGTGTTCGACGAGATCGACACCGGGGTCGGCGGCGCGGTCGCCGACGCCATCGGCGCGCGGCTGGTGCGGCTGGCGCAGCGCGCCCAGGTGATCGCGGTCACGCATGCGCCGCAGGTCGCCGCCCGGGCAGGGCGGCACTATCTCATCACGAAGGATACGCTCGACCGCGGCAAACGGGTCGCGACCCGCGTCGCGGAGCTTGCCGCCGAGCGCCGCCGCGAGGAGATCGCGCGCATGCTGGCGGGCGCCGAAATCACCGCCGAGGCGCGCGCCGCCGCCGAGCGGCTGATCAAGGCGGCGGGTTGAAGACGCGGACGGGCCCCACGCACCGGCGCTGGTGCCCTCGCCCCCTTGTGGGGAGAGGGCTGCTCGAAATGTGCAGCTAGCTCGAATGGGTGAGGGGTTGTTCGTGTGAAACTAGCCCCTCACCCATTCTTCTTCGCTGAGCCACCGTGTAGCCCTCCCCCACAAGGGGGAGAGGGGACGGTAACGGGCGCCTCGTGCGCGGAAGCTATTTCACCAGCCGGAATTTCTGGATGCGCCGGCCCCAGTCGGTCTCGGCGACGTAGATACTGCCCTCCGAGTCGACCGTGATCGTGTGGCCGTGGGTGAAGTTGCCGATCTGGTGTCCGGGCCGGCCGAAGCTCGTGAGAATCTCGCCGCTCGCGTGATCGAGGATGTGCACCTGCTCGGTGCCGCCGTTCATGACGTAGAGGTAGCGCTGTTCCTTGTCGGGCGAGAACGCCGCCCACCAGGCGGTGCCACGCTTGTCCGGCAACTTGCCGGATTTATTCGGGATCGAAATGTTGCGCACGAAGGTGCCGTCTTTCTGGAACACCTGCACGCGATTGCCTTGCCGGTCGCACACGTAAAGGAGGCCGGTGTTGCTCATGTGAATGCAATGCACGACCTCGGCGAACACGCCGGGCACCGCCTTCTGCGTCTCCTCGTCGGTGGCCTGCCGGCCCCACTGCCGCAGGAACTTGCCGTCTTTGTCGAATACGACGACGCGGCGGTTGCCGTAGCCGTCGGCGACGAAAATCTCGCCATTGTCGGGGTCAACCACGACCGCCGCCGGCATGTGGAACTGGTCCGGCGCCGCGTTCTTGCCCTTGCCCCTGCGCGTGCCGTCGACTGAATCGAACTTGCCGCGCTGGCCGATCTGGATCAGCAGCTTTCCGGCCGGGTCGTATTTCTGGATCATGGCGTCGCCATTGCCCGCCACCCAGACATTGCCCGCGAGGTCGACAAAGCAGCCGTGGATCGAGCCCGGCACCGTCTTCTGGTCGCCCCAGGAGGCGATCACGTCGCCGGCCGGGTTGAACTTGATGATCGACGGCGCGGAGGTCGAGGTTTCCTTCTCCTCGTCGGTGATGTCGGCACGGTTGACGACAAAGACGTTGTTGCCTTTGGCGTCCATGCAGACGCCGCCGAGCCGTCCCGTGATCCAGTCGCCGGGCAGGTCCTTCGGCCATTTCGCGTCGATCTCGAAGCGGGGCACGGTCTGCGCCGTTCCACCCGGCTGGTAGATCCCGAAAACAACGGCAATCGCCGCAACGACTGCGGCGCGATGGATCATGCTCATGGCCTCGCCTCCCTATTCGAATTTCCGGCCGCCGATATAGACGGCATCGAGCGCGCGCATGTTGAGGATGTCGTCGAGCGGATTCTTCGTGAGCACGAGGAGATCGGCGGCCTTGCCGAGCGCCAGCGCGCCGTAGTCGTTCTGAATGCCGTAGGCCTCGGCGTTGTTGCGCGAGAACGCCTGGATCACTTGCATCGGCGTCAGCCCAGCCTGCACCATCAGCTCCATCTGCCGGTGCTCGAAGAAACCCTGCACGAAGAAGCGGTCCGGGGCGCCGCCGGAATCGGTGCCGAAGCCGAAGCGGACGCCGGCGTCGACCATCTTCTTGAGGTTCTTCTTGTCGGTCTCGAACGCGCGGATGGCGCGATCGCGGCCCGGCATCGCGGCCTGGGTTTCGCGGATCTTGCCGGTGAGCACCGCCATCCGCTCCGGCGGCACCGATTTGGTGAAGAACGGATTGTCGGTGAAGCCCGCACCCTCGTTGCCATAGACGAACATGCCTTCTTCGCGCGCGAGCGTGGAGATCACCGTGATGTTGCGGTCCTTGAGCCGGGCGACGAAATCGTCCCCGACTTCCTGATCGCGCACATTGTGCAGGAGGATGCGCACGCCCTCGTCGATCACCATGTTGGCGTCGGCCAGCTCCACGATATGCGCGCCGGCGATGAGGTTGTGCTTGCGCCCCTGATCGACGATGGCCGCGACCATCTCGCGCGGCAGCCGCGGGACCTTGCCGCCTTGCGGGTCGACCCAGACTTTGATCACGTCCGCCCCTTTGGCGGCAATCTCGTCGACCTTGCCGCGCGCGGCCTCGGGCGTTCGGTAATCGTAGCCGAGGCCCGGGGTGAGCATCGTCGTAAAGCGGTACATCACGGTCAGCACGCGCGCGCCGCGGATGTCGCCGGCGCGGGTGCGTGCCTTGTATTCCTGGATCGCGTCCGGGTCGGACTGCATGCTGGTGGTCGTGGTCACGCCATAGAGCGCGTATTGGCGCACCTGCCGCTCATGCGGCGCCGGCCCGACATGGCCGTGACCGTTGATGATGCCGGGCACCACGTATTTGCCGGAGAGATCGACGACCGTGGCACCGGCGGGGGCCGCTATACCCTGCCCGATGGCGGTGATGCGGCCGCCCTGGATCAGGATGGTGGCGCCGCTTTGCGGGGCTGCGCCGGTGCCGTCGATCAGGATGGCGTTGGTGAGGGCAGTGACTTGGGCCGACGCGCTGCCGTTGAACATGAGAAGGGCAGCGGTGGCGATTGCAAGCGTTCGCATGACTCCCTCCAAATCCTGGTTAGGTGTGTTCCGTCCTCATCCTCATGTGGAGGATGAGGACGGCTTGCGACGCCGGGCTGCCCGAACGCGCCCAGGCGCGGTTTGGTCGTCGAGCGACATGGGAGCCTCCCTGATACGCCGCCGTGCCTCGTTGGACCGGGCCTGGTCGGACGATATGATCCTAGCCTTCCGCCTGGGCGATGAAAATCGCTTTCCGGCCGCGTTGGCTCAGGGCGCGCCATGACGTAGAAAACGCGCATGGCAACCCGCGACAACAGCAAGACCGCCGTCGAAACGCTGACCGAAAGGCAGGCCAAGGCCGAGCACGCCCGTCTCGAAGCCGAAATCAAGAAACACGACCAAGCCTATTACCAGAAGGACGCGCCGACGGTGTCGGACGCGGAATACGACGCGCTGCGCCGCCGCTATGAAGCGATCGAGGAAGCATTCCCGACCCTGCGCACGCTGGAAAGCCTCTCGCGCAAGGTCGGCGCGGCGCCGGCGCGCGGCTTCGCCAAGGTGCGCCACGCGGTGCCGATGCTGTCGTTGCAGAACGCGTTCGACGCCGAGGAGGTCGCCGATTTCGTCGCGCGCATTCGCCGCTTCCTTAACCTGAAAGAGGACGAGCCGGTGGCGTTCACCGCCGAGCCGAAGATCGACGGGCTCTCGATGTCGCTGCGCTACGAAAACGGAACGCTGGTCAAAGCCGCCACCCGCGGCGACGGTTTCGAAGGCGAGGACGTCACCGCCAACATCCGGACGGTGAGGGAAGTCCCGCATCAGCTCAAGGGCAAGAAAATTCCCCCGTTCTGCGAGATCCGCGGTGAAATCTATATGACCAAGGCGGACTTCCTGGCGCTCAACAAGCGGCAGGCGGAGGCGGGCGAGCAGGTGTTCGCCAATCCGCGCAATTCGGCGGCCGGATCGCTGCGGCAGAAGGATCCCAGCATCACGGCGTCGCGGCCGCTGCACTTCTTCGCGTATTCGTGGGGCGAGATCGCCGACAAGGCGGCTCCGACGCAGTCCGGCATGATCGAGTGGCTCGACAAGATCGGGTTCAGGACCAATCCGCTCTGGAAGGTCGTCCGCTCGCTCGACGAGATGCTCGCCTTTCACCGCGACATCGAAACCAAGCGCGCCAAGCTCGACTACGACATCGACGGCGTGGTGTACAAACTCGACCGTCTCGACTGGCAGGAGCGCCTGGGCTTCGTGTCGCGCAGCCCGCGCTGGGCGATCGCCCACAAGTTCGCGGCTGAGCGGGCGACCACGGTGCTGCGCGACATCGAGATCCAGGTCGGGCGTACCGGTGCGCTCACCCCGGTCGCAAAGCTCGAACCGGTGACGGTCGGCGGTGTCGTGGTGCAGAACGCTTCGCTGCACAATGAGGACTACATCAAGGGCATCGGCAATGACGGCGCGCCGATCCGCGGCGGCACCGACATCCGCATCGGTGACACCGTAATCGTGCAGCGCGCCGGCGACGTAATCCCGCAAATCGTCGACGTCGTCCTCGACAAGCGCCCGAAGACTGCGAAGCCCTATCAATTCCCGACGCAATGCCCGGCCTGCGGCAGCCATGCGGTACGCGAGGAGGGAGAGGCGGTACGCCGATGCACCGGCGGACTGATCTGCCCGGCGCAGCAGGTCGAGCGGCTGCGCCACTTCGTGTCGCGCACCGCCTTCGACATCGAGGGGCTGGGCGAGAAGCAGGTGCAGGCGTTTTTCGGGGAGGGTCTGATCATGGAGCCTGCCGACATCTTCACACTGCGGGCGCGCGACGCCCGCGCCGCAAAGAAGCTCGCCGACCGCGAGGGTTATGGCGAAGTCTCGGTGCGCAATCTGTTCGACGCCATCGACGCCCGGCGCAAGATTTCCCTCAACCGCTTGATCTATGCGCTCGGTATCCGTCACATCGGCGAGACCAATGCGCGGCTGTTGGCGCGGCATTTCGGAACGATCGATGCGCTGCGCGCGGCGCTCAAGGGCGCGGCCAAGGGCAAGGATACCGAAGCCTACGAAGACCTGACGACGGTCGGAGGCATCGGCGAGGTGGTCGCCGACGCGCTGGTCGAGTTCTTCAAGGAGCCGCGCAACAACGAGGCGCTCGATCGGCTGCTGGCCGAGATCGAGGTCGAGCCGATGGAGGCGGTGAAGAGGGATTCGCCGGTCGCCGGCAAGACCGTGGTGTTCACGGGATCGCTGGAAAAGATGACGCGCGACGAGGCCAAGGCGATGGCCGGACGGCTCGGCGCCAAGACCGCCGGCTCGGTGTCGAAGAAGACCGACTATGTCGTGGCGGGACCCGGCGCGGGCTCAAAGCTCGGCAAGGCGAAGGAGTTCGGCGTCGAAATCCTTACCGAGGATGACTGGTTCAAACTGATCGGTGAGGTGCGGTGACAACAGGCGTGATGCCCGGGGCGAGCCCGGGCATCACGATCCATTGTCGGTGCGTTCGTTATACCCGTCCCGTCAGGACCAGGATCAGCACGATAATCAGGATCAGGCCGAGACCGCCGCCGGGGCCGTATCCCCAGTTGCGGCTGTAGCCCCAGGTGGGCAGGGCGCCGATCAGCGCGAGAATCAGAATCACGATCAGGATGGTCGTCAGCATGGTCGCCTCGCTTGCAAATGTATCGACGAATAACGTTTTGGGCGACGCAAAGTTCCATTGCGCATCCACGCTCCGTCATTCGGGGGGCGACAGTGCAGCGTGGCGTCACACTGCAGCAGGCCTTCCGACCAGTTGCTGTTATCGCGGCGGGCCTATTGCCAGCGCAGCAGGTATTTTTCGAGCCGTCCGGCGGCGGCGAAGATCACGAGCACCACCACCATGATGAGAAAGATCAGCGCGAACATCAGCGCGGAGTTGTAGGTGCTCTGCGCAAAGGAAAGCAGGTAGCCGAGCCCGCGGCTTGCGCCGACGAATTCGCCGACGCAGGCGCCGGTGAAGGCGAAGCCGACTGCGACCTTGAGGTTGGCCAACACCCAGGCCGCGACCGAAGGCAGATAGACGTGGCGCACCAGGTCCCAGCGGGTGCCGCCAAGCGTCATGACGCGCTCGACCAGCTTGCGGTCGACCTGCCGGATGCCGCCATACACCGTGAAGAAGATCACCACCGCGACCAGGATGAAGGCGAGCGCCACCTTGGAGGCAAGCTCGATGCCGAGCCAGATCACGAATAACGGCGCCAGCACCACGCGGGGGATGGCGTTGAGCAGCGTCATCACCGGCTCGAGCAGCTCCGCGACCGGCCGGATCAGTGCCGCGATAACCCCGAGCACGATGCCGACGATGATCCCCAGCGCAAGCCCGAGCAGCGCGGCGGTGAAGGTGGCGTCGAGATGCGGCCAGATGCGGCCGTCCGCGAACAGCTCATAGAGCGATGCCCCGATGCGGCCCGGGCTGGGGACGAACAGCGGATTGAGCAGCCCATAGCGGCCGGCCGCCTCCCAGATCAGAAGCAGAAGGCCGAAGGCCGTTAGTTGGCGCAGCAGCGCAAAACGCGGGTCGGTGAAGATCATTCCGCCGCCTCGGGGCGCTGGTCGAACGCAACTTCGTGGGACAGGTCGCTCCAGAGCTTCTCGTACAGCGGTGCGAACGCCGGATGCACGCGCGCCTTGACCGGATCGCGCGGCCGCGGGATCGGCACCTGGTACTCCTGGGTGATACGCGCCCGCGGTCCCTGCGAGAGCAGATAGACACGATCCGACAGGCTGATCGCCTCTTCGAGGTCGTGGGTGACGAGCAGCGCACTGATGCCTTGCTCCTCGACCAGCGACGCAACATCCTGCACGATACGCGCGCGCACAATGGCGTCGAGCGAGGCAAACGGCTCGTCCATCAGCAGAAGCTTGGGCGTCAGCGCGAGCACTTGCGCGAGCGCAACGCGCTTGCGCTGGCCGCCGCTGAGGTGACGCGGATAACGGTGCTCGAACCCGGCAAGGCCGAGCCGGCCGAGCCAGTAGTCGGCCCGCTCCAGCGCGCTGTTCTGCGTGGCGCCATGGAAGCCCAGGCCCAGTGCGACGTTGTCGCGCGCCGTCTTCCACGGCAGCAGCGCGTCGTCCTGGAACAGCATTCCGATCTCGGATGGCTTGACGCCGGGGTCGACGCTGCCGGCGAGCGGCTTCTGCAGCCCGATCACCGCGCGCAGCAGGCTCGATTTGCCCGAGCCGGACGGGCCGACCAGGCTCACGAACTGGCCCTGGCCGACTTCGATGCTGGCGCCTTCAAGAACCGGCTCTTCGCCGTAGGAAATACTGAGATCGCGGACGCGCACAACAACAGTCCTGTTCGGGGAATGGACTCAGGAGCCAGCCTTTTGTTGGCGCATGATCTTATCCGAAAACCGGCTTCCAATTTTCGGGATCATGCGCGCGTCTACCCCTTCACGATCGAGGTGTCGTGCAGCCCGGAAATATTTGCGCCTGCCGGAAGCAGTCCGCCAACGATAAGCGTCTGGGCGACGCGGTCGGCGGCCGCGAGATCGATGTTCACCGTCTCCGGGTAAAGCGAGTCGCGATGGCGCACGACGATATCGCCGAATTCCTTGGTGTCGAGGCCCGTCACCATCTCCTTGGGCAGCGCAGCGATCAATTCGGAGCCACTCATCGTGCGCAGTGCCTTGAGCGCGTCGGCGAGCGCCCCGATCAGCATCTGCATTTCGTCCTTGCGCTGTTCCATCTCCTTGGTACGCACGGCGACGCCCATGAATTCATAAGTGCCGCCGAGATAGCGGCGCGCGTCGGTGAGGTCCATGAAGTTGACGAGTACGCGTGAGCCAGCGCGCTGGAGCAGCGTCAGCGCCGGCTCCTGCACCAGCCCGGCGTCGATCTGGCCCTGTCGCAGCGCTTCCAGCAGGTTGACGCCCATGGCCGCGAACTTGACCTTGCTGGCGTCGGCCTTGGCCTGCGCCAGGAGATAGAGCGTCAGCGCGTGGTCGACATTGCCGAGCCCGGAAATGGCGACGGTGCGGCCCTGCAGGTCGCCGATTTCTTTGATCTGGTCAGCCGTCTTTGGCGCAGTGGCCAACGCAAAGAGCGGCAGCCGGCCGGTCACCGCGAAGCGCTTGATCTCGGCGCCCTTGGCGAATGCAGTGATGGCGACCTCAAGCGAGGCGGCTGAATAGTCGACGGCGTTACCGACAAGTGCCGCCATCGCCGCGCTGCCGCCGCGGGTATAGATCAACTCGACGTCGAGTCCGTGCTTCTTGAAGTAGCCGCTGGAGCGTGCGACCTCGTAGGGCACGCCGCACAGGAGCTGACTGCAATAGGCGAGCTTGATGCGTCGTCCTTGCGCTGCGGCCGGCGCTGCGCCCGGCAAGACGCTGGCGGCGACGGTGGCGCCCTTCAGCAACGAGCGGCGCGACAGGTCGGTGGGGGGTACGCGGGCGGTGGTTTCGTCGCAGCAGCTCATGGGCGCTCTCCAAATTTGAAACTAGTGGGGCGGACTGCCCCCTGCAACGCGGCACTACTTTTATTCTCTTCCTGGGACGTGAAAGAATATACCACGTCCGGAGGTTAAATTACGTAGTTTCATCTACGGTCACGGGCGGTGCGTCTCGTCGTTTCATGCCCCACGCTACGACGCTTGCCGCTGTCACCCAAGCCCGCACACTGTCGCAACAAATGCGGAATCGCCTGGATGGATATCCTCGCCCTTGCATTGACGATGAGACGGCTCGCGGCCTGGCTCGACCGCGCGTGCCAGCCGGCAGGCTTTGTCCAGAAGCAATATGACGGCACGCCGTTCGGCCACTGCTATGTGAGCATCGATCCGGCCCGCCAGCAGCAATATGCCTCTGCCAACTGGAACCGCGTCCATCTTTGCGGGACCGAGCCGGGACTGCGTCCCGAAGGGCTGAAGCAGCTCGTCGAACAGTTCACCACCGCGGGCGTGACGCAGTTCTTCGCCTGGCTCAGCCCGGGCCCGGACATGGACACGGCGCGCGGCTGGCTCGCGCAGGCGGGATTTAAGCCTCGCATGCAATGGACGCGGTATCCGACGCTGGTTCGCGAGTCATTGGAGCTGGCGCCGTTCCGGACCGATCTTGTCGTGCGGGAGGCGCGGCGCGAGGACATCGCGACAGCGCGCTCGGCGCTCGGCGACGCCATGTGGGGCGAATATGAAAGATCATTCGGGAAGGACGGCTTCGTCCATGTGATGGCGTTCGACGGTCCGCGCCCGGTGGCGGTCGGCGCGCTCGCCGTGTTTGAAGGTCTCGGCTATCTGACCGCCGCAGCGACGGCGGAAGGCGATCGCCAGCGCGGTGCGCAGTCGGCGCTTATTGCCGCGCGGATCGCCAAGGCGCGCGCACTCGGCTGCACGGCACTGGCGGTCGAGACCTTGACGATGCTCGAGCACTCGCTGCGCAATCTCGAACGCGCTGGTTTCCGCGTCGCGTATGAAAAAGAAGTCTACGCGTGGAATGCGGAGATGCCGTCAGGCTAGCGGCCGGGTCGCGGTGTCGAGCCAGTTCTTGGTCTGGGCATCGACCAGCGGCGCGAGCGCCGCGCGCACGCGCGCGTGATAGCTATCGAGCCACGCAATTTCCGCCGCAGTGAGCAGGTCACGTTGGACGAGCCTGCGGTCGATCGGCGCCAGCGTCAGCGTCTCGAACGCATTGAGCGGCTTCTCGGCGCCTGCGACCGCCGGTCCTTCAATCACCAGCACGAGGTTCTCGATGCGGATGCCGTAGGCGCCGGCTTTGTAGTAGCCGGGCTCGTTGGAGAGGATCATGCCGCGCTTGAGCGGCGCGGTGCCGAGCTTGGAGATGCGCGCCGGGCCTTCATGCACCGAGAGGTAGCTGCCGACGCCGTGCCCGGTGCCGTGGTCGAAATCGATGCCGGCCTGCCAGAGCGCCTGGCGCGCGAAGGAATCGAGTTGCGCGCCGGAGGTGCCGTCGGGAAACACCGCCGTCGCGATGGCGATATGGCCCTTGAGCACGCGGGTAAAACGGTCGCGCATCTCTGCGGTCGGCTCGCCGACAACGACGGTGCGGGTGATGTCGGTGGTGCCGTCCCGGTACTGGCCGCCAGAGTCGATCAGGAACAGATCGCCGGGCGCGATCACGCGATCGGTCTTGCGGGTGACGCGATAATGCACGATCGCGCCGTCCGGCCCCGCGCCGGCAATGGTCGAGAACGACACATCCTGCAGCAGATTGGTCTCGCGACGGAAGGTCTCCAGCGCTTCCACGGCGCCGATCTCGGTCAGCTTGCCGCGCGGTGCTTCGCGGTCGAACCATGCCAGGAAGCGGGCCACTGCCGCGCCGTCGCGCCGGTGCGCTTCGCGCGCACCTTCGATCTCGACCGGATTCTTCACCGCCTTGAGCAGCGCGATCGGATCGGGCCCTTTGGTGACCTTGCCGCCGGCGCCGGTCACGATCCGGGCCAGCGCGTCGGCGGCAGTGGCCTGATCGAGGCGGACGGTCTTGCCGGCGGCGCCAAGCGCGGACAGTTCAGCAGCGAAGTCGCCGGGGGCGCGGACATCGGCGAGCTTTTCAAGCCGATGGCGAACGTCATTCGAGAGCTTGCGGCCGTCGATGAACAGCGACGGCCGTCCGTCGCGCGGGATGACGGCGAAAGAAAGTGGCAGCGGCGTATGCGAGACATCCGCGCCACGGATGTTGAAGGTCCAGGCGACCGCGTGCGGGTCGGACACCACCAATGCGTCGGCTTTCAGCTTCGCGATCTCGGGACGGATGGTGGAGAGCTTCGTTTCCGCGGCTTCGCCGGCAAAGCGGACGTCGTGCAGGGTCACTGCGCCGAGCGGTGGGGCAGGGCGGTCCTTCCACAATGCGTCGATCGGATTGGGCTCGATCGGGACCAGCGTCGCGCCGGCATTGGCGCATGCGCGCGCAAGCTTCTCCGCGCCTTCGACGGGGTGCAGCCACGGGTCGAATCCGAGCACGTCGCCTTTTGTCAGCGTGCGCTCGATCCACTGGTCGGGCGGCGTCTCGATCAGGTGCACGATTTCGAACAGCGATGTGTCGGCCTGCTCGCGGGCCTGCAAGGTGTAGCGGCCATCGACAAAGAGCGCCGCCCGTTCCATGAGCACGATCGCGGCGCCGGCCGAGCCGGTGAAGCCGGTGAGCCACGCCAGCCGCTCCTCCGACGCCGGCAGATATTCGCTCTGATGGCAGTCGGCATGCGGCACCACGAATCCGGTCAGCCCGCGCCGCGCCAGCTCGGTGCGCAGCGCCGCGACGCGCGGCGCGCTCGCCCCTGGATTGGCGGCGTCGTCGAAGGTCTGGAATTTGGCTTCGAACATGGCGCAATCTATCACATTCTTGTGCCGCTCCCGCGCGCGGGGGTGGGCCGGGAAGGGACGCGCAAGACCAGCGTCGACCACCCGTCGAGCACGACGCGGCGCTCGAGCGCGAGGCCTTCCTGGCGATAGGCCGCGAGCGCCGCGCTCGCCTGTGCCGTCAAAAGGCCCGACAGCACGACGCGCGCGCCGGGCGCCAGCAGCCGCGCCATGGGCGTCGCCATCCGCTGCAGCGGGCCGAGCAGGATGTTCGCAAGCACGAGGTCGAACGGCGCCTGGCCGCGAAACCGCCGCATGCCGAGGCCGGCGGCGTGAACGACCGTCACGGCGCGGGCGCGATTGCGCCTGACGTTCTCGCGTGCGACCGCGGCCGCGCGGGCGTCGATGTCGCTCGCCAGCACCGGGCGGCGCAGCACCCTCGCCGCTGCAATCGCAAGCACGCCGGTGCCGGTGCCGATGTCGAGCACGCGGCGCGGGCGGCGCGCCTTCACGAGATGGTCGACCGCCAGCAGGCATCCCCGCGTGGTGCCGTGATGTCCGGTGCCGAAGGCAAACGCCGTCCCGATCTCGATGCCGATGCGGTTGGCGCGGACGCTCGCGCGATAGTGCTCGCTATGAACGACAAAACGCCCGGCCTCCACGGGGGTGAGGCCTTCCTGGCTCGCCTTCACCCAATCCTTCGCGGCGAGCGTCTCGAAGGCGATGGCGTTGGCGGCCTCAGGCCCGGCCGCGAGGCCCACCAGCGCGCGCACAGCGGTCTGGTTCGGCGGGTCCGTGAAATCGATCGCGACCGCCCAGTCGCCGCCGGTATCATAGGCGGACACAACCGCCTCCGACGCGTCGAAGACTTCCGCCAGCCGGTCGAGCAGATCGCGGGCGGCTTCTGCGCCGGCGGTAAGCCGCGCCACCACCGTCGGTTCCGACACCGGATTTGCAGCCACCGCGACCGGGTTCATGTCCCGTTATCTGCACAATTCACAGGCCATTGCCCACAGCGGGGGGCAGGGCGAGCCACAGGACATCGATAGCGCCTTCCACAGGGTTATCCCGAGCCTGCCCACAGGGTTGGCGACAGTTTTTGGTGCAGGCTTGCAACTGCCGCTGCCGGGTTCGCAGGGCGGGGCCGCTGCGCGGTTTTGGGGCCTTGCCTCGCCGGCGATGCCCCGTATCGTGCACACGAAGGCGATAAAAAGGGGAGTGAAACGATGCGTCCGACCGGATGGAATGCCGCGTGGCGCTGCGTCGCGCTGACCGCCACCTGTGCGGCGGCGGTGCTTTGCCTGGTCCAGCCTGCGGCCGCCTATCCCGACCGTCCGGTTACCATCCTCGTGCCGTTCGCGCCGGCCGGTCCGACCGACATCATCGCGCGCGTGCTCGCCAACGTGCTGTCGCAGAAGCTCGGTCAGCAATTCGTCGTCGACAATCGGGCGGGCGCCGCCGGCAACACCGGCATGGGGCAGGTCGCGCGCGCGACCCCCGATGGCTACACGCTGATGGTCACATCGACGGCGATCGCGGTCAATCCGGCGCTGTTCAAGAAGCTTCCCTATGATCCGTTCAACGACTTCGCGCCGATCTCCGAAC
This sequence comes from uncultured Alphaproteobacteria bacterium, assembly GCA_963720385.1. GTDB lineage: Bacteria > Pseudomonadota > Alphaproteobacteria > Rhizobiales > Xanthobacteraceae > VAZQ01. The sequence continues at coordinate 22,890 of CAVRFL010000013.1, forward strand.
TGGTCAACGCACCGAACGTGCTGGTGGTGCGTGCCAACTCCGACATCAAGACCATCGCCGACTTGATTGCGTATGCAAAGGCCAATCCGTCCAAGTCCAACTATTCAAGCCCGGGCGCGGGGACGAAGTCGCACCTGACCGGTGAGCTGCTCAAGCTGCGCGCCGACATCGAAATGGTGCATGTGCCATATCGCGGCGCCGGCCCGGCCGCACAGGCGGTGATGGAGAACACAGTCCTGGTCGGTTCGGTCGCGCTGGCCGCCGCCGAGTCCATGATTCAGGGCGGGCAAATGCGCGCACTTGCGGTCACCAGCGAGAAGCGCTGGTTCTCGCTGCCCAACGTGCCGACCATGATCGAGGCTGGCTACCAGGACTTTGTCTCCGATACCTTCAACGCGTTCTTCGCGCCGGCCCGCGTTCCGCAGGATATCCTCGCGCTGCTCGTGAAGGAGAGCCGCGCCGCCTTCCAGCGGCCCGACGTGCGCGACCTGTCGCGCAAAGCCGGTTTCGAAGTGGTCGCCGGCACGCCGGACGAACTCTCCGCGCGCATCAAGGCGGAAATCCCGGCGGTGCGGGAGCTGGTGGCGAAGGCCGGCATTCCGCTCCAGTAACGGCCGAAGGGGAGGGAGCGTCATGATCGTCACACGACGATCGCTGCTGCGGTCCGCCGGGGCGCTCGCAGCCCTGCCGATGTTTCCGGCGCGAGCTCAGGCATGGCCGTCCCGGCCGGTGCGGATCATTGTCGGCACCGCGGCGGGCGGCAGCCCCGACATCGTGAGCCGGATACTGGGCGAAAAATTCTCCGAGCGGCTCGGACAGTCGTTCGTGATCGAGAACAACACGCAGGGCGCCGGCATCATCGCCGAGCAGTCGGTCAACAAGTCAGCGCCCGACGGTCACACCATGGTGATGCTCACCGCCGGCTATCCCGGCCGCGCGGCGCTGCATCAGGGCCTGGCGTTCGATCCGCTCGACGGCTTCTCGTTCATCTCCAGTGTCTGCGGCTATCCCTTTGTCTATTCGGTCGCGCCCAACTCGCCGATCAAGTCGTTCCGGGACCTGCTCGACCGCGCCAAGGCGAAACCCGAGATGCTGACCTATACGATCAACGCCCAGGGCTCGATCCATCACCTGCTGACCGCATGGATCGGGATGGAAGCGGGCGCGCCGATGACTCCGATTCCCTATCGCGGCGCGTCGCCTGCGATCACCGATGTGCTCGGCGGCCGCGTCGATGTGATGGTCGAACCGGCGACGTCTGCGTTTCCGCGCGTGCGTTCAGGCCAGGTTCGCCTGCTCGCGGTGTCCTCCAAGGGCCGCTACCCGCTGATGCCCGAGGCTCCGACCATCGAGGAATTCGTGCCCGGCGTCACCTTCATGTCATGGCTCGGCTACGCCATGGCGCCGAAGACGCCGCGCGCGATCGTCGATCGGATGAATGCGGAAATCCGCCGCGCACTTTCGCTGGCGGACGTGCAGAACAAGCTCGTCGAAGGCGGCAACGTCGCGACGCCGTCGACGCCGGAGGAATTCCGTGCGTTGGTCGCGCGCGAGATCGAGATTTGGAGCCGCGTCATCGCCGCGGCGGGGATCCGGGCGGGATGACGACGGACTCCAAGGCTGCTTGCGCCGATATCATTGTGTCCTGGGGGCTGTACCGCGACCAGCGGCGCTGGCCGGAGCTCCTCTCCACGTTTCATCCCGACGGAGAAATCGCGGTGTCCTGGTTCCGCGGACCGTTCGCGGAGTTCGTGGAGCATTGCAAGCGCGGTGGGCCGTCGAAGCACCTGATCATGCCGCCCTTGGTGCAGGTCAACGGCGACCACGCGACCGCCGAGACCACGATCGTCATCATCGTGCGGCAGGCGATCGAAAATCTGGCCGTCGACATGACCTCGCGGGCGCGCTTTCTCGACCGGCTGGAACGCCGCCGCGGCGACTGGAAAATCCTCGAACGGGCCGCGGTCTACGAGCAGGATCGGCTCGATCCGGTGGTGCCGTCGGAGGACTTTGCGCGCATGATGCGTGAGGCGCAGGTGGCACAGTATCCCGAGCCCTATCGCTATATGGCGCTCCGGCTCGCCGCCGCGGGCCGGCCGCTGGCGGAGCCGGTGCATTACGACGGCGCGTCGCACACGCAGGCACTCATCGCACGCTACGCCACTTGGCTCGCGCGGCCGTAGGCCGCGCAATCAACAAACGGCCGGAAACGCGGTAAGCTCCCGGCGACAAAAAAATCCGGGAGGACACCGATGCTTGCGTTTCGCTGGCTTTTGGCCGTTGCGGTTGCCGGGCTCGCTGCGACCCATGTCCACGCACAACCCGGCGCAAAGCCTGCGACCGCACTCGAGAATGATTACGTGCTGGTCAGCCGCAATATCGCGCCCTGCGCCACCGCCACTGCAGGCACTTGCGAAGACCGCGTGATCCTGGCGATGGGCGCGCTCACGCTTACCTCCGCCGGCAAGAAGCGCGACATGAAGCGCGCCGAGATCGCGATCTTTGTCGCCGGCCAGTCCTACGAGGTCGCGGTCGGCTCGCCGTTCTTCGAGGTCGCGATCAAGCCCAAGCATCCGCCGATCCGCGCGCCCGCCGAGCGGATCGCGGCGTCCGCCAATCTCGCGGTGCATCAGGGCAAGACTTTCTTCATCTACGAGGAGATCCTGCCGGTCGGCGAGACGCGCCCGCGGCACAGCCACGCCCAGCGCGTCGAAATCCGGCTGAACCACGGGCCGATGCTGCGCCAGCAGGTCTGGCGCGATGGCAAGATGGTCGAGACCGAGCCGGTGATCGTGAACTGGCGCGAGCCGGTGATCCATGTCGTGCACAACATCGGCGACTTGCCGCTGCGCAACTTCATCCTGGAATTCATCCCGCAGTAACGCTGCGGAGGGGTCGCATGGCAGGGCGCCGGTTGGTCGCATAGATAGAATCACCGGCCCAGGGCGGAGCAGAATGAATGCAACGATCGATCGCGCGGGCACTCGCCGCAAGCTTGCTGTTGGTGACCGGCGCTGGCGCGCAGGAGTGGCCCACCAAGAACGTACGCATCATCGTGCCGTTCGCCGCCGGCGGTGCGGCTGACACTGCCGCGCGGCTTTATAGCGACGCGTTAAGCCAAGCCTTCGGCAGGCAATTCGTGATCGAGAACCGGCCGGGCGGCGGCGGCATCCCGGTGGCCGAAGCGGTCGCCCGCTCCGAGCCCGACGGCTACACGCTCATGGTGTCCGGCATTCCGATCATCGTGGTCGGGCCGGCAATGAATAAGAACGTCGGCTACGATCCGATGCGGGACCTCACCCACATTGCGTATTTCGGCGGCACGCCGAACATGCTGGCAGTACACCGATCGCTCGGCATCAAAACCTATGCGGAGTTTCTCGCCCATGCACGCAAGCAGCCGAGCGGAACCGACTATGTGTCGGCGGGTTTCGGCACCATGGGCAACTGGGCGGCGGAATATCTCGCGACATTGGAGAAGGTCAGGCTCAACCACATCGCCTACAAAGGCGGCTCGCAGGCGATCGTCGATCTGATCGCGGGGCACGTCAAAGCTTCGGTGCTGACCTGGACCGCCATCGACCAGCACGTTCGCGCCGGCACGCTCGATGCGCTGGCGGTGACGTCGGCCAACCGCCTGACCTATCTGCCCGACACTCCGACATTCCGCGAACTCGGCCACAAGGATTTCGTTTCGCTCACCTGGTTCTCGCTGTCCGGTCCGCCGAAGCTGCCGCGCGACATCGTCGACAAGATCAACGCGGTGGTGGTGAAGGCGCTGGACCGGCCGGAAATCAGGAAGACGATCGAGCGCGACGCGATCGAGACGATGCCGCTCAGTCCCAGCGAGCTGAACGCATTCGCACAGGCCGAAATCGACCGCTGGGCGCCGCTGGTGCGCCGCATCATGGCGGAGCGTCAGAAGTAGGAAGTAGACAGAGAGTTTGTCATTTCGGGGCGCCGGCGTTGCCCGCGAACCCGGAATTCATATCACGACTTGGGATTATGGATTCCGGGTTCGGACCTTCGGTCCGCAATGACGGAGAGTCAGTAATGCGCGTCACTTCCCGCGCACGACCTCGCGGTATTGCGGCGGCCGTTCGAGATAGCCGCGCTTCATCATCCAGTCGACCTTCTCCTGGAATTCGGACGGCTGGTAGCCCTGCACACCGAGGAGCTCCGGCATCATGCCAGTCTTGCGCTGCTCGGGCGTGAGGTCACGCAGCACTTCCTCGCGCGAGCGCTCGTCGTTCGCGCGCAGCCATTCGACTGCGCGGTTGAGCGCACGGGTGATTTTCTGCGCGGTCTCGTCGTCGATCTCGTCACTGGCGACGATGCCCCCGCGCCAGCGCAGATCGCAGAGCTTGCGGCAGCCGGCGGAAAAGGCGCGGCTCACCAGCGGCTCCATCAGCGCCGCCGCCTCGTTCTTGCCTGAGAGCAGGGCGTCGAGCCGGTCGTTGGCGTGCTCGAGCTTGATCTCGTTGAACGGCACGCCGGCCTCTTCCAGCGCCTCGACCGCCGCATAGAACGTGCCGGCATGCCACGTCACCGCGATCGGGATGTTGCGGAGCTGCGACAGGCTCGTGATCTTGGAATCCTTGCGCACCATGATCGCGCCGGTGCGCGCCGTGGTGTCGAGGCCGATGATCTTGCCGCCGCCAAGCTGCTGGACCCGCTCGATCGCGCCCCATTCGCAGACCGGGTAGACATCAAGGGCGCCGGCCTGGAGCTGCGATTCCTTCCAGCGCTCGGAGAAGTTCTCCACCCGTCCGGCAACGCCCTTCGGGTTGTCCTCGTGATACTCGACGTTGAGCCCTTCGGCCTCGAAGAAACCCTGTTCGACCGCGACTCGCCAGGGCCGATCGTGGGCATTGCTGTCGCCTTGCAGGCGGATGGTTTTTGTCATCGGGGCAGTTCCTCGCTGCTATGGCGCGTCAAGATAGTCGAAGTCGGTCCAGCTAACCAACGGCAAAAGGGCGCGACCGGCCAGCCGGTGTCCCGATATACGGAACACCGTCAGGAAGGGTTTGCGGAGGACCTAACGTCAGGTGGCCAGCATCTCGGCGCAGGCACGCGCCACTGCCGCGTTCGGCGACGCGCTTCCGGGCAGCGTCGCCCAGCCGCCCTTTTCGAGGAAGGCACCCTGCTGCCAGGAACTGACCTTCTTCAGCTCAATAAGGTTTGTGCCCGCATCCGCGTGCTGGCGAAATCGATCGGCGCAAATGGGCGCCAGAGCCGCCACCACCGCCGCGTCGGAGCGTTGCTGAGCCATCTGTTGCGAGGTGCCTGCCGTAACCCAGCCACCATAACTAAACCCGATGATCGCTAGAGCGACTGCTCCGCCAACAGCGCCCCAACACAGGGGCTTCAAGTCCGGAGAAATCTGCATGACGACATCTTTCTGATTGGAGGGCGAACCGTCGCCCCAACAGGACTGTTCCACCTCACAGCAGCAATTGGCAGACGCTCACATCGCTCGCGATGATGGTCTCGCGGCGAGCAGGTCCGAAAGGCAAAATTACACGATTGACTGCAATCTAGCCCACCAAAGACGGTGAGTCTGTAGAATTTGACCGATAATGTGACGTTTTCTTGGAATATTCCCACAGAAAACGCTGGTTTTCTTGTCGTTCGATCCCATATCAAAGGCAGATTTGAAAGCGATCATTCGATTGCATCATAAGCAATACTGGAGAAATCGGTATGACCGACACGGCTGCTGCAACCGAAGCTTCGGCGCGTTCCGAAACTTCGTCGACCGAAATCCGCATTCGACTACCAAAGGTCGGCTGAGCTATTTCCCACCCGAAGCCGCAAGCCGCGCCGCAATCCGGTGACCTACAAGCGATTTGACACGGCCGCGGCCGCGGTTCGCTTCGCCATCGAGGAGCTTCCGAGCGATCTTCTGCTCGGGGCCTATCTCCAGGTCGAGGAGGAGCGCTTTGGCAGCGAGGGCATTCGCAAGCTCTACGACAGCGCTCAATATCCGTTGAAGCGTCGCGCCGCTTCGCAACGATGACGGGCGCTGCCATGACCGAACGGACCATCAATCTGGACCAGCATCGCGGCATGGCGGCACAGAAGGCGACGGAGTTGCGTCGTCTCGTTTCGGACGTGGAAGCCAATGAACGGGCTTTGCGCCAGCGGCAGGCCGAACTGGAATCTCAGCTCGCCGCCGCACCCTCCGCGGACTGGCACGAGGCCGCCGAGAAGGCGCGATATCTCCTGGGACTGTTTGCAACAACGCCGGCTGCGCAAGATCCCCGAAGGCAAAAGCTGATCGAAGCCGTGCTGCAGGATTTCGAGCGGCTCTCGCGCGAGTAAAAGCTGCAGACTTTTCGGATAGATCATGCGACAACGCAATGGTGAAGCGGCCGTTTCGCGAAAGTGGCTGGACGATGGCTCTGACCTTTCCCAATCGCAGCCGCTCTTATGACGCGACGCGTCGCGCCGTGCGGTTCTGGGGTTACGACAGCGCGATGGAAGCATCGTTTTATGTGACCGAGGATGCCCTAAAGCGCGTGCAGCCGGACATGCAGCTTGACGAGGCAGGCCTCCTCGGCGTTTTCGATTCTAATCGTGAGCTGATCTACAAGGCTGCAATCAAGGTTTACGGGCGCGGGCACAGGGGCTCGTACGATCTCGAAAAGACCGATTTCTGAACGGCGGCCGCGCGTTGGACTGATTTGCTCAGAAGAACGTGGTGAAGTTAAAGATCCCGAGAAACGTCAAGAACAGAACAAAGGCCGCGATTCCCAGCGCGTGCAGCCCATAAGGACCGACCAGAACACGCGAAATCGCTGTCGATGACATGGCAGTGGGTCCCATGATTTTCAAATCATTGTCCGAAGCGACTCAACGCTCGCAGAATATCGCCGTCGGCACAACTGTGTGGAGCGATTTACCGCGCTAGAACTTGCGGGCCTGCACCAGGTAGCCGGCGATCGTGGTTTCGCCGAGCGCCTTGCATGCTTCGAGCCGATGCAGGCCTTCCACCAGCACCAGCCGCGCGCCGTCCCGGCGCACCAGGATCGGGCTCCGCTGGCCGACCTCCAGGATGCTGGCGGCGATCTCGTCGACGGTCCCGGGAACGAGCGTCGCGCGCCGCTTCACCGGCACGTAGATGTCCGCAATTGCGAAGGTTTCGCGCTTCATCATGGCCGCGGTCCCATGCTGCACCGTAGCATAAGGGCCCGGCCAGCAGGCCCATTTTGGGCGAATTTCGGCGGTCGCGGCCACCGGCACCCTCAATTTACGTGCCTGCCATAGGGGCGAATCGCGGGTCGTGCTATTTTCAGCGCCGAATCACTACGGGTTTACCGAGGGGTTGCCCATGAACGTTCTCGTTTTCGCATCGCGGAAAGGCGGCTCGGGCAAGAGCACGCTGACCGCTCACTTGGCCGCGTACGCGTACAAACCGTCGCGGTCGGTGCTGCTGGTCGACGCCGATCCGCAGGGGTCGCTCACGCTCTGGCACAAGCTGCGCGGCACCAATGAGCCGCCACTGGTCGACGGCACCGACGGCGTGCGCTCGATCGTCTCGTCCGCCAAGCGCCAAGGCTACGACTGGGTGTTCATCGACACGCCGCCGACCATGTCGGCCGTGGTCACCGACGCCATCCATGCCGCCACGCTGATCATCATTCCGGCGCGGCTCACCTTGTTCGACCTCGCCGCGATCAAGGAAACGATGGATCTCGCCCGGCAATTGCGCAGGCCCTACGCGGTCGTCATCAACGGCGTGCCGCCGCGGCGCGATAATACCGAGTCGCCGTTCGTGCGCGAGGCGCGCGCGGCGCTGACCAGCCTCAACGTCCCGGTCTGGTCCGGCCAGATCACCACGCGCAACAATTATTCGCTGGCGCTGGCGGAAGGCGAGGGTGCCGCCGAATACGAGGCCGGATCCGAGGCGGCGAACGAGATCGCCGGCCTGTGGACCGCGATCGACAAATCAGTGAAGGCGATCCACGGCCATTTTGCCGGCGTCGCGATGCACCGCGTGGCGGCATAGGCAAAGGTCGCTGCTGCGCCGTCCAGTCATGGAACTGCCCCGAAAAGTCGCGCGTTGTTCCCCGTAGGGAACGCGAGGCGGCGATATGAACATCAATTCCATTTCGGTTCTGCTCGGATGCGCCGGCCTGCTGGTTGGCGGCATCGGCATCGTGGCGCAAGGCAACAGCCAGCAATCCGCTGACATTGGGGTGCGGAGCGCCCGTATGGCGTGGCCGCCGCATTCCTTAGTTGCCGGCGTGGAATTTTACGAAGAGATGATTGAATTGCTGAGCTTGGGTTCGCAGCCGCGACGTCGCACCGAGGCGCCGCAGCAACGGAGGCAAGCCCTGCCGCCGGAGGGTGAGGCGAACATCAGGCTCATCCGGACCGTTCGCTATCCCGGATCACGCCGAATGCAGTTCGTCGAGATCGAATTCGTCGATCACACCGGCCAGTCCTACCTTCGCCGCTATCCGGTGGACTCGCAGACATACGCGTCCAGCGACCGACGTGATCAATTTGAAGGGGACCAGCCGGCATTGGAAACCTACGGATATTCGCCGCGCCGCAGCCGCCGTTACGGTCGTGGCCACTACCGCCGCTGGTGGTGATTGCGCAACGGGTCCCCAGTCAGTTACCTTTACGGTCAAGTCATGCAACGGCGCAGGCCACGCGGCGTTCGGTCATTGCAGGCAGGTCCAGCCCCGCGTAGCTGGAATTCATTTGTCGGCCCCTCTCACAGGAGTTTTCGGGTTCGCCCGGGAACAAGCGGGCGTCGGCGGTGTATGTCGTGGTAAGTGATCCAAGAAACGCAGGGAGGCATCCATGATTATCCGCCGCGCCGTTCTCGCCATCGCCGCCATTGCCGTGGTCGCTGGTTTTGGCGCCAGCGCGCAGAACGTGCCCGACTATGCCGCCATTATCGCCGCGCCCGATCGCAAGGACACTGACCGCGACATCGACAAGCGCCGCGATCCAGTGAAGCTCCTGGCATTCACCGGCGCGCGGCCGGGCATGAAGGTTCTCGATATGGGCGCCGGCGGCGGCTATTCGACTGAGCTGATGGCGCGCGCCGTGGCGCCAAACGGAACCGTTTATGCGCAGAACATGCCGAACCTGTTCCAGAAGGCGAAGGCGAATTTCGACGCCCGCATGCAGACGCCGGCGATGAAAAGCGTGACGCCGTTGTTCCGGCCGTTCGACGATCCGACGCCGCCGGAGGTCCGCAACCTCGATCTCATCACCTTCTTCTTTTTTTATCACGACGTGAGCTACATGGAGGTCGATCGCGTGGCGATGAACAAGAAGCTGTTCTCGGTGCTCAAGCCCGGCGGCATGCTGGTGATCGCGGATCATTCGGCGGCGGCTGGCGCCGGCACCAGCGTCGGCAAGAGTCTGCATCGCATCGAGGAGGCGGCGCTGCGCCGCGAGGTCGAGGCGGCGGGATTCAAGCTGGTCGGCGAGGCGGACTTCCTGCGCCAACCGAGCGACACGCGCGACTTCACAACGACGCGGCCGACCGGTCCGGTGGACGAATTCGTGCTGAAATTCCAGCGGCCGAATTGATTTCCGCAATCTTTGAATCTTATTGGAATTCTGCGTTCTGGCGCCATGCCGGGCAGGTAATGGATTTCACCATGTCCGGATTCGGCAGCGCCGCAGGTATGGTCCAAAGGAACCGCGTCCAGCACTTCTTTGTTGAGAAAAAATGCACACGCATTTGTGAGCGCCGGCGAGGTTTCGGCGATGCGAAATCGGGAACGAAACTGCACCTGCATTGGTTTATCTCAATCGACGTTGCGGTTCACGGTCCGCCACTGCCACGTCTGCGTGGCACCGTGAAAAAATTCATTCGTTATACGTTGGAGGTAACAATGAGACTTCCGACCAAAACTCTTGCTGCCGCGCTGATGGCGGCAGCGGTCCCGTTTTATACCGGCCCCGCCGCGGCGGCGCCGCTCTCGCAATCGCTGGCGCTCAACAGCGCCGACGTCGGAACGGTCGAGCAGGTGCAATATCGCCGCTGGCATAGCGGCCGCTGGATCGGCCCGGCTGCTGGTATCGCCGCTGGCGTAGCGATCGGGGGCGCGCTGGCGCCCCGTTACTATGACGACGGCTACTACGCCTATGGTGCGGCGCCCGGCTATTATGTGGAACCGGCTACGCCTACGGCGCCGCCCCGGGCTATTACGTCGCACCGCGGTACCGGTACGGCGCAGACACGCGATTTCGTGCAAACCCGCAATATGGTTCCTGCACGGGTGATCGCGAAGGCGACAGCGCTTCCCAAGTTGGCCGTGCCGATAACCGAATCTGGCGAACCTAACCCAACCTAGGCGGACCTGAGGCAAAAGGCGCCATCCGGCGCCTTTTGCTTTTTTTGCGCGGGTGGAACGCGCGCTGTCTCCGCTTGTTGTCTCCGCAGCCGGCGGCCGGGCCCGCGTCCGGCCGGTACGGCCAAAGGAGTACTTGCAATGTGCGACTACAGCCTAGAACACGTTGCCTCGCGCGCGGCGGAGGTTGGCGACCGGCTTATCTCCACCCGGTTCGGGGATTCGATCACGCGTGGCTTTTCCAGTGAAAGCAATCCGGGCGTGGCGGTCTGCCTGCGGCCCGGGACAGAGCTCGCATTCGAGCATGACGTCGAATTCGATCATATCCTCAGCCGCGGCCGCGAAGCCGTTCCGTCGCGGGTGGCGCGTTTCCGCCAGATCGACACGGAATCGCCGCACGTTCACCATGACGCGCTGGAATTCCCCGATGGCCGCGTCGTCCTGGTGACGCGTCTGGTCGAAGGCCAGCACGCCACCGTGCTGCAGCTTCCTGCGATGCCCGGCGAGAAGGAAAAGCGGGTGACGGTGGAGCTTCCGGCCGTCGATCTCGTGCGCTGAGCGCAGCGCCTCCGATCGTTACGGCAGCGGCTTGCCGCGCACGTCGGCGGCGCGATTGATCTTGATGAGCACGCCGATGCCTTTGTCGGCGCCGTCGTGCTCTTGTTCGCGCTTGGTCAGCCGCTTGAAGATCGCTTCGCGCGTAGGGCCCGACTCGTAGAGCTCGGCGGTGCCGTAAAAGCGCAGGAAGCCCGACTCCAGCACATTGTCGCGTTGCGCCTTCATATTGGCGTAGATCACGGTCACGCGGGGGTCGTGGCCGAGATTGGCGAGCGCCTGCTTCTTCGAGCGCTCCCAATAGGCGAGATGATCGTCGTCATAGACCAGCATCGAGCCCTTGGGCGAGATGTTCGGACCGTCCGGACCCGCCGTGGCGAGCAGGCAGCAATAGCCGTCCACCCATGCGTTATCGATAAGTTTGCGGACTTTCTCGCTGATCGGCATGACGGTTTGCTCCCCGCTCCTTTGACAATTGCGGCGAGACTATACCGCCTTCAGCGATAATAGGGGCGATACCTTGCGCGGCCGACGGCGGCGCGTACGGGCGGGCGCTAACGCGTTTCCACCGTCCGGGTCAGCTGCTCGCCGCAGGCGCACTCATAGGTCATGTTGTCGGCGTCGCGGTCGGGAGCCGGGTGCGGTTCGAGCCGGCTAAGCCACATCGGCGCGCCGCAGCGCGGGCAGGACGGCGCCTTCAGCAGGTTCGATAATCTGTGGAAGAGGAAGAGGACGCCACAGCACCGTTCCAGTGTTGCGTTCGTGGACGGCCATGCAAATTACTCACGGGGGACCTCGCTGACGTTAAAACCTCGGCCCCGTGCTACCGCCGGCCTTGACTGAAAGTAATACTAAGCGGTTCCAAGCATCGAGGCAAGTCATTTTTATCCACAACTCATTGAAGTATTTGGCCAAATCTAATAAATACCAGCATTCTGCGCCGATTACTTCTCTGAGGTCTTCGTCTAATCTTGTAGCTCATGAGCAATCGGCTGAAGGAACTCATCCGGCGTCCCTTGCGTTCATTGAGTAGTTGACTAAGGTTGTGCCGGAGATATGATCTCTTCGGCTTTGGTTTTTGCCTTTGATGGGAGGCAATGATGACCGACGGAAATGGCGATGGCCGCGGCGAACGCCTGCAAGTGATGCTGTCACCGGCCGAACTCAGTGCACTCGACGACTTCCGTTTCAAGATCAGGATGCCGAGCCGCGCCTCGGCCGTGCGCGAGTTGCTCAAGCGCGGGCTGGCGGCAGAGGGATTTTTGACGGCCGACCAGGGCTCGAAGTCGGCCGATTTCGGCGTCATCGGCACCGAACAGGCGTCCAATCAGGCGTCCAACGGTCGCAGGATGGCACGCCGAGAGGGCGTAACGGCCGCTAGACCAAGTCACTGGGATGGCCTGCCGAGGTGCGATGCCGCCGCATTGCCGGGCGCGTTAACCTTTCGTTAACCATTTGGGCCCAAGGCTCCCTACGTCCATCCTGTGTCCGAAGCAGGGAGCGCCTCGATGAACGTCATCACGGTGGCTTCGCGCAAAGGCGGCGCGGGCAAGACCACGCTGTGCGCCCATCTGGCCGCGCTCGCCCAATCGCAGGGACACAAGTGCCAGGTCATCGACGGCGATCCGCAGGGGTCGCTCGCGCTGTGCAACCGCCTGCGCGCGGAAGCGGCGCTGCCATTTTCGACCGCCGAGCGCGGCATCGACCGGGCGCTGGCGATGGCGCAGGTGGCGGGCATCGAGTGGGTGTTCATCGATACCTCGCCGACCATGTGGGTGGTGGTGCAGGAAGCGATCCGCGCGGCGACGCTGGTGCTGATCCCGGCACGGCCGGGCTTCCTCGATCTCGACGCCGTGCGCGAGACCGTGAAAACCGCGCGCGAGCGCAACAAGCCCTATGCGGTGGTGCTCAACGCCTGTCCCGTGAAGCGCGACGAGCGCGAGGCGCCGGCGGTGGCGCAGTCGCGCGCCTATCTCGACCGCGAAGGCGTGCCGGTGTTCGCCGGACAGATCAGCCACCGCGCCGCGTTCAATTTCACGCTCGCGGCCGGCGCCAGCGCCGGCGAAGTCGAACCGACCTCGCTCGCCGCCGCCGAGATCGAAAAGCTCTGGCGCGCAGTCGAGAAGAGTGTCGCCGCGATCAACGCCGCCTATGCCGACGCCGCGGCGACGGCGAGCCTCACCCAAGGGCAGGCGGCTTGATCGGACGCCGCGCTTACGTCACCGCCTCGTAAAGCTTGACCTGTGCCTTCGCGCCTTTCAGGCCGCGCGTGTGGCGCACGATCTCCGCATGCGCGTCGCTGTGCGCGTACATCTCGATGTCGGCCTCGGATTCCCATTCCGAGCAGGAGATGAATTCGTGCGCGTCACGGCTGCGCAGCAGCCGCTCCGAAATGCAGCCCTTCTGCTGGATCATCAGCGGCGCGCATTCCTTCTTCCAGACCTGCATGGCCCGGTCGGTCTCCGATGGATCGATCGTGATGTAGATGAGCCGCGTGATTGCCATGGGGTTCCTCCTGGCATGGGAGAACAACGCCCGACCCGGCATTAAGTTTGGCCGCCCGGCGCCGAATTGCGGTCGGGCGCTCACTCGGCCTGGCCGAAGCCCGCGCGCGTGAGCCGCGTGAGCGCGGCATCGAGGCCGGAGAGGAAACGCGAGCGGTCCTGCGCGGCGAACGGCTTCGGCCCGGAGGTGATCTCGCCCGCGCTGCGCAGGTCACTCATCAGGTTGCGGGTGGCGAGCGCCATGCCGATCGCATCTTCGGTGAACGGCCTGCCGTTCGGCGCGATGACCTCCGCGCCCGCCTTCACCGCGCGCGCCGCGAGCGGCACGTCCGCTGTGATCACGACGTCGCCCTGCTTGGCACGTTCGGCGATGAAATCGTCGGCCTCGTCCATGCCTGCGTCCACCACGATGCGTTCGATGAACTCGGCTCGCGGTATTGCGATCGGGCTGTTGGATACAACCACGACCTTGAGCACCGTGCCGCGCAGCACGAAGCGCTCGGCCACGCGATAGACCTCCTGCTTCACCGGACAGGCGTCGGCATCGACGTAGAGGATGATGGGTTTCGCGGCGGGCATGGTGAGGGGACTACACGGGAACGCGGGGGCGATCCATCGCGATCGTCAATCCGGGACAACACGCGCCTTGTCTCCGCCCTCATCCTGAGGAGCGCACCACCGCAGGCGCACCGGCATTTACAGAAGCTGCGTGTGCGCGTCTCGAAGGATGCAGGCGGCCCCGGCCTCGATCTTCGAGACGCGTCGCTTCGCGACGCTCCTCAGCATGAGGAGCGATAATGCTACCCCCTCACCAGGTCCGTTGCTTCTTCCTCGGTGGGCAGGCGGCCGTCGGGCGTGAGCTGGTCGACGAAATCCGGCAGGTTCTGGCTCAGGCCTTGCAGCAGCTCGTCGCGCGGCATGCCGGTCTGCTGCTGCAGCGCGCTGATGGTGTCGGCGCCGAGTGCATTGGCGAGATCGTCGGGCGCGATCTCCTCGTTCTCGCCGCGGCTGACCCAGGACTGCGCGGTGCGGCCCTGGCCGCTGCGCTGCAGATCCTGCAGCACCTGGCCAAGCCCGCCGTTGAGCACGCTGCCGGCGGCGGCGCCGCCCAGCAGGCCGCCCAGGATGCCGCCGAGGCCGCCACCAGGCCCGCCGGCGCTGGCCGCTGTCGTGCCGCCGCCACGCGGTCCGCCGAGCATGCCGCCAAGAATGTCACCCAATCCGCCGCCGCCTTGCGCGGTGCGGGTGCCGGGGGGCAGGGGTTGCGGCTGCGGTGTGCCGGCAGGAGCGCCACTGCCGCCAAAGCCCTTCATGGCCTTGTAGGCAAGCAGGCCGAGCAGCGCCATCATGATCGGCGACATACCGCCGCCTTGTCCTGGAGGCGTCGGCTGGCGTTGCCCGCGCGGGCCGTTCTGCATTCCGTTGAGGATATCGAGCAGTCCCATGGAAGCCTCCTAAGCCTGATGAGAGAGGGGCTAAACGCGATTGCCCGGGTCGCTGATAACGCCTCTCGCGACCAGCCGGTTCCAGATGAACAGCACGGCGAACGCGCCAACCGTCGCGGCGATGAAGCCCGCGCCCTGGTCGGCCCGGTACCAGCCGATCGTCTGGCCGATGAAGGTGGCGAGGAAGGCGCCGGCGATGCCGAGTACGGTGGTGAGGATGAAGCCCGTCGGCGTGTTCGGCCCCGGCGACAGCCAGCGCGCGATCATGCCCGCGACAAAACCGACGATGATGATCCATATGATGCCGCTCATGACGTTCGCCCTCCGGATGGTTCGCGGGCGCGCGCCCGCCAAGTCACAGTCAAAAGCTAGAACTCTCAAGTCAAAAATCTAACGCACGGCGCATGCAAAACAGCATCCCGCCGTTGAGAAATAATGCCGCTCCGCAATTGCGACAGATTTGCGGCAACGTCGGGAACGACATCGCGTCTGAAACGATTAGGGTAGGCGGCTCCTTGCCAGCGCGCGTGCAAATCGACATGCTTGCGACGGAGTATTCGCAGAGGTCCGTCGCACTGCGTCAGGTGCGTCCAGCATGAGGAGTCCCCATGAGCATCTTCGGCAATATCGTGAACGCGATCTTCGGGACCGCGAAAGCAGCCGCCGGCGCCGTCGCAGGCGCCGCATCCGCCGCCACGTCTGCTGTCACCGGCACCAAGGCCGCGCCGATGACCCGCGAGCAGGTCGAGGCGATGATCCAGAAGAAGGCCGACGAGACCGGCCGCACCAACTACAACTGGAAACAGTCGATCGTCGACCTGATGAAGCTGCTCGACCTCAACTCCAGCCTTGCCGCCCGCAAGCAGCTCGCCCAGGAGCTCGGCTACACCGGCGCGCTCGACGGCTCCGCCGAGATGAACATCTGGCTGCACAAGAAGGTGATGGAAAAGCTGATGGCGTCGGGCGGCACGGTGCCCGACGACCTGAAATAGCTCCCGGCGCAGACCGCTTCAGGCGAATGGATCAAGCGGCCCGCCTGGCGCGGGCCGCTTTGTTTTTGTGTAGCGGTTTTGCGGGTTTGCCGGTCGGCTTTGCGCCGCTCACGCTCACTTTGATCCGTCATCCTGAGGTGCGAGCGAAGCGAGCCTCGAAGGATGCACGGCCACCGCAAGTCGGCTATTGCCGACTTGCACCCTTAATTACCGATCTCAGGTAAACCCGAGATCGATGCCGTCGCCCTTCGAGGGCCGCCTATGGCGGCCACCTCAGGGTGACGGAGATAGACCCGGTTTGACGCCGCGCGTGTCAGGCGCGCTCACTTGTCGCTCTTGGTGCCCTTCTTGCGCAGGTCGGCGGAATGCGCGCGCTTGTAGGTCTGGATGTCCTTGAATTTCCCGGACTTGTCGCGCACCGCGTAAAGCTTGGTGCCCTTGGAGCTGCGGTGGGTGGTCCTCTTGGCCATGCGGTCCTCCTCCTGATAAGCCGCGGCGCGGCGATGCCGGAAATCCTACAAGGCGCATGCGGGCTTTTCCAAGACGCTTGCCCGCCTGTTCACATCTGATGCGCGTGCTACAAGCGGCCGGTGACCCTTCCCGTCCCCGCAAGCCGCCTCACGGCGGTCGCGCCCGCCGTCGTCGCGGCCACCGCCTTCGCCTTCGCCGACGTCTCCACCAAGGTGACGCTCCACGCCGAGGCCGACGTGCTCACCATGGCGCTGTTCCGCGGCATCGTCGGCGTGCCGCTGCTGTTCGTGTGGCTGTCGATCGGCGCGACGCCAAAACCGCTGACCACGCCGGCGCGACACCTGGCTTTGTTTATCGGCCTCCTGTTCGCCGGCAACGTCTTCTTCCTGTTCAAGGCGATCGAGGCGATGGAGGTGCCGCTCGCGATCCTCACCTATTTCACCTATCCGCTGCTCACCGGGCTCGCCGCCGCTGCGACCGGGGTCGAGCGGCTCGGCCTCGCCGGCGCGCTGGCGGCGCTGGCGGCGTTTCTCGGCCTCGCCCTGATGATCGGCGCGCATCCCGGCGGCGTCGCGCTTGTCGGCATCGCCTTCGCGCTCATCTCCGCCTGCAGCCGGGTGGTGATCCTGCTGCTCACCCGCGCCAGGCTGCAGGGCTCCGACGCCCGGCTGATCAGCCTGTGGTCGCTGATCGCGGCGACCGCGGTGTTTACCGCCGCCGCGCTCGCGACCATGAACTGGCAGCCGCCGGTGACCGCGCTCGGCTGGTGGGCGCTGATCCTGTCGAGCGTGGCGATGGCGATCGCGGTGCTGGCGGTGTTCGTCTCGACCGCGCGCGTCGGCCCGTTCCGCACGGCGCTGTTCATGAACCTCGAGCCGCTGCTTGCGACCATCGGCTCCGGCATTCTCCTCGGCGAGGTGATCACGCCCTTGCAGGCGCTCGGCGGCGCGGTGATGATCGCGGCGCTGGTGGCGTTTCAGATGCGAAGGTGAGGGGGTGCCAAATCTTACAGCTTCTTACACCCTGAAAGGGGTGGTGTAAGATCGGTGTAAGATGGGAATTCGTTGGTGTCTGAATCATTTAGCGTCCAATCTTACAATCTTACGGCTCTACACGATTTCGCGTTTTGCACGTCCCATGCGGCTCGATCGCTCAGGCGTCGTATGGAGTATATTCCTATGATGTGGCGAGATTAAGCGCCTTCAGAAAATTTTCTCGTGAAGCGTACTCAGCCGCGCGGCGCCGTCGTCGGTTCTTCGAGGCTGAATTCGTTGAGGCCGTGCTCGCCCGCGTTCTCCTGCATGAACGCCTGCACGAAGGCTTCCGCGTCCCGCCGCGAGGGAAACGCGCGGAACGCCTGGACCCTGCCGTTCGGACTGAACACCGCCGCCATGAACGGAAATCCCTCTTCCGGCGGGTTGTAGATCGCGGTCCTGGTGGAGGTCACGGTGGCGGTCGCCTGCGGATGTCGCCGCGTCGTCGGGTCGTTGTGCATGGCCTTGCTCCCATGAAAGCGAAGGCCCGACGCTCAAGCATGATCCCGAAAAGTTGCAGACTTTCTCGGATCAAGATCATGCGACCACGCAAATAAGCAGTCGGGCCTTTCGAATTCGGTGCCGCTTACTTCTGCTGCGCCGGCTTGTCTTTGCTGGGCGCGCCGCCCTGCTGTTGGTTCTGGTTGTCGCCCTGCTGCTGGTTCTGCAGGCCCGGCTGCTGGTTCTGCTGGCCCGGCTGTTGGTTCTGCTGACCCGGCTGCTGGTTCTGCTGGCCCGGCTGGCCCGGCTCGTTCTGTTGCGGCCCGGCCGCTGCAATATTGACGTTGGTCATAGGATTATCTTTCGTATTCGGCCCGGAAATATTTCGGGGCAGACCATTCAATTGATCACGAAGTCGGCTAATACAAGTGAACGACTTGTTCTTATTCGTGAGTGAGTTCCATCGTGTTTCGATCACGCCACCATTTGAAGATTGGAAAGCGCGCCCATGCCGGCCAGCCGATCGAAGACGTTTCGCAAGATGGCCGCGGACGCGCTGCGCGCCGGCCGCAAGGCGGAGCCCGGCGACGCGCGCGACGCCCACTTCGACGTGGCGGCGTCGTACAAGTCGCTGGCGCACGATGACGAGTGGCTGTGCGGCGAACGCCAGCGCTCGTACAAGCGCAAGCGCCGGGTGAAGGTGCTGAAGCCGAAGGTGTGAGGGTGGCTGTGTTCGTCTCGACGGCGCGCGTCGGTCCTTTCCGCACGGCGCTGTTCATGAATCTCGAGCCACTGCTCGCTACCATCGGCTCCGGGATGTTCCTCGGCGAGGTGATCAGCGCTCGGCGGCGCGTGATGATTGCGGCGCTCGCGGCGTTTCAGCTAAGGAAGTAGCGCATGATGCAGTGGTAGAGAACTAGGTCGCGGGCTTCGAGAGACCTTGTGCCCTAACGTTAAACCAGATTGAAAATATTGTGGACACAATGGCTAGCACATAGAAAAGATGAAGAGCTTTGATGCCAGCAATCGAAGCCTTAGTGATGTCGCATGTTGGCCCGACGGCGCGAAGTCCATCTGCGCTTATAAAAAACAGGACTACGGTAGCACAAAGAAATAACAACGTTGCTGCACCAAGCCAGATCGTCTTTTGTCTCCGGCGAGCTTGCTTATATCCCTGAGCAACTGTTGGAGCTTCTGGATTGGGAAGCCCAAAAAGTAGCCTGCCTCCTACCGAACCTATCCCCGCAAGGCCAACAAAGCTCAGAAACGTACCCCCATAAGAAGTGTTCAGTGTGCACCAGAGACTAATCAATAGAGGGTGAAACTTAGCGTCGGTAAGGATGAAGTCCATTGACCTTGCTCAAATGCTTGGCGGGCGAGACGTACGTAAGTTGCTCTTCTGGAATGGCGGATCGGCCCTTGAACATTTCGTCGCAGGCTATCACCAGATTCCTGCTAAGGTTATCAGCCCAATCGTCTTTTGCCTTTGCGCCTCTTTCCGCTCGATTCCTTTGCAATTTGCACGCACATTGCGGCGCCTGCCCGAGGTCCGTCCTTGTGAAGCGCCACACCTCCACCAAGAAACCAGGAAACGTTGGGTCCGAGCAGTTCGTAAAATGCCTGCAACTGGCCAGGATAGATCCCCCCAGCGACCGAAAGCATTGGATACCCATTTTCTGTGAGCCGCCGGTATCTCGCCACGGACGGAACCTGTCCGTGCTCGCCTGCACCTTCGATTGATCTAAACCATTTTTCCGATATCGGGTCGGCGACCTGGATAAAGTATGTCGATCCCAGACATGGCGAGCGCCCTGATAAACTGATCTGGAGCCAAATAGGGGGCCAACGTTGTTTTGGAGTAGCGGATAACAAGTTACTATCGGTGGATTGCCGACTATGTCTGCTATCCTTGACCGTCGAACCATCTGAATTGCCGACAAGCTGTCAAGCGCGCCGTCTATCTTCAAGACCGCTGGTTGTGCAATTTCCTTGCAAAGCCTTTGAACATGTTCGAGCAACATGTCCGGTGGAATTGTCATATTAATTGAAAGACGACCGACGTGGTCTCTCACCTTGTCGGAAAGGGTCACAGCCATGTCGATCAGTTTATTGAGGATCGTAGGATTAGGAGGAAGGTAGCGAGTATCAAGTTCGACGATGTTAAATCCGTTAGATAGCACGTCGAAAGCAATCTCTTCTAAGCTTTCCAGGCTGAATCCGACACGCGGTTTGAAGGAGAATGCTAGCAAAAGGCATCCCATCCTCGAGCTGAAACGATTTGCGTATGTCGGCAATGGAGTTTGATTTTTCGCGAAACTCTAGGAGATGCGCAACTTCCCAATCTTTTGGAAATTCAAGTTCTCGTACCTCCCATTTCTTAATGGCTATGGGCGGTAGCGTGAAGCGCATTAAGTCTCCAGCAAGCATTCCGAACAAATGTTGGAACCCTCCCATAGTTGGTGGAAAGAGGTCGGAAGCGAGGCGGAGTTCAAAGCTGTATATCTCGATTTTTTCTTCGTCCTTATCGGTGCCTTCAATCAAATCGGCCTCGGATAGCGAGCTTGCTGCGCGATCCATCCGCTTCTTCCAATAGCTTTCGTCTAGATCAGCAAATGTTCCGAAGAGGGCATCCTGGCGAACCTGATCCACAATTCGGTGAGCTTCATCTGGAGTGAGGCTCTTGCCCTCTTTCGTCGCCGAAAAGCGAATGCGAATTTTGATCCAGCTCATTTGCGGCGAAACCTGATGATCGTTACTTCGTCACTATCCGAGATGCTTGGATAAAATTCGCGGAGCGCTGACATGAGGTCTGATTTGTTGTCGTATCCTTCCTCATGCGCATTTTGCTCATTCAGGCACTCAACCTGGCTATGTTTCACTTCCAGTATTTCAATCGGGATCGCTGCGTTGCGAGAAACGATAGTCGCTGCACCCGGTGTATATTCGCGTGTGCCTAGTCTGATCGTGCTTGTCTTCTTGCCGCTTACGATCCAGGGGATAAACTTAGGTGAGAGGGGCAGTTTTTTCACTGATGATCCCGATTTCAAAGCCGAGTACGCGAGTATTTTCCTTTAAATCGAGTATTGAGTTGGCAATGCCAATAGCTTCATCCAGGCTTTGAGCGACCGGAATGACTTGCTGATAAGGAACCTTCTGAAAAAACTCGCAAAGGTCGTCGGCTTGAACGACGTTCGTGATTTTGCCCCACAATGCCTGCTTAGATGAGTAACCTCGCCGCAATTCAACGGGGCGACCAACCTTGACGTGACGCGGTGTGTACTGACGTCCTAGGCGCCGAAGCTCCCAACGTTTGCGGCCGCCAAGAAACCAATAAAACGGCTCACTTGCTAGTGGCACAAATAAACGGTCACGTTTCTCAGGATTCCGAGATGACAGGTGCCCAGTAGTATAAGAGTTGGTCGCGCCCATCGCGTTGTCGAGCTCGTTGGATTTTCGTGAAGGTTGGGACCAGGCGAAATCCAGCTGATTGTAAGAAGTCACTTTTGCGTCCTTCTTTTTGGATAAGTTTTTTCGCATCTTGCAACCTCTGGCTAGTCATTACCTCGACATACCTAGAATTCGGAACCAATTGTGGAGAGCGCTTCCTGCACTCAAAAGCGAGTTCGCGTGCCGATCCCAAGTTTACGAAGCGCGGGCTCAACAGCTACTCGCGAAATTAGTGCGAGACCCATGCTGCGAACGATTTCACCACGACTCAATCGACTCAACTTGAGTTCCGGAAAATCCTTTTCTGCGAGATCCCTTCGTCCTTTGGGATTTCCAAAAGTGAAACCCGACTTGAGTACTGCGACACCGACTAAACATAAGCCATTACCTGACCATGCTGGAGCAAATGTTGGCTGTATTTCCTTGACAGCACTCAGCTCTGCGTACGCAACAATAATTTTACCGCCGCTTTTGCCTGCGCCTTGATAATGAGTGCGGTCAATCAGTGCGAGCGCCGCTTTCCGGCATTCCCACGAGGGCTCCTCCTCAAAGGTAAGCTTCAATTGCGGCTCACGCACGACGGTCAATTTAAGCCGGGTGAAACGCGAGGGTCTATTTTGCCACACGCAATAATTGTATCGATATTGGTCTAGTTGTACAAGAAGGTCACACCCGCTCCACAAAACTATCCACCACCCGTTTCTCGCCGGCCCTGTCGAAGGCGATGGTGAGCTTGTTGCCGTCGACGCCGACGACGTTGCCGTTGCCGAATTTCTGGTGAAACACACGGTCGCCGATCGCGAAGGCGGAGACGGTGCCGGTGGATTTGGCGACGAGCTCACCCTCGATGGTGAGCGGGCCGCGGCGGCGGGCGGCGTCGCGGGCGCTGTGCGTGCGGCCACCCGTTCCTGGGCCACCCGTTCCCGGGCCACCCCCTTCCCTGTCCCTCCCCCGCAAGGGGGGAGGGAACCCTGTGGCGCCGGTCTTCGCTCCCTTGCGGCGTGAACGCGCGTCGAAATCCTGCGATGAATCCGCGTCGTAATCCTGCGACGCGTCTTCCTCCTCGAACGCGCCGTCGCGCCGGCTGAAGCTCTTGCCGCGCGCCTGCGCCCGCTGCCAGCCCGGCGTCGAATAGCCCGAGCCGAAATGCGTCATCTCGTCGAAGCGCGAGCCGCCGGCGTTGCCATAGGCGCTCATGCCGGAGGCGAAGCCGCCCTTCGCCTCCTGCACCTCGACATGCGCCTCCGGCAATTCGTCGAGGAAGCGCGACGGGATGTTCGACGACCACAGCCCGTGCATGCGCCGGTTGGCGGCGAAATAGATCCGCGCCCGGCGGCGCGCGCGCGTCAGTCCCACGTGCGCGAGACGCCGCTCCTCCTCCAGGCCGGTGCGGCCCTGGTCGTCGAGCGTGCGCTGGCTCGGGAACAGGCCTTCCTCCCAGCCGGGCAGGAACACGGTGTCGAATTCGAGCCCCTTGGCGGAATGCATGGTCATGATCGAGACCTTTTCGCCGCTCTCGCTCTGATCGGCGTCCATCACCAGCGCGACATGCTCGAGGAAGCCGGCAAGGTTCTCGTAGTGCTCCATGGCGCGCACCAGCTCCTTCAGGTTCTCGAGGCGGCCGGCAGCGTCGGCGGAGCGGTCCTTCTGCCACATCTCGGTGTAGCCGGACTCATCGAGGACGATCTGCGCCAGCTCGCCATGCGGCGTGGCGTCCTTCATGGCGCGCCAGCGGTCGAAACTGGCGACCAGCTCGCGCAGCGCGTTGCGCGGGCGCGGCTTCATCTCGTCGGTCTCAACAATGGCGCGCGTCGCCTCCAGCAGTGGGATGCGGCGCCTGCGGGCGTGGCTGTGCAGGACGTTGAGCGTGGCATCGCCGAGCCCGCGCTTGGGCACGTTGATGATGCGCTCGAAGGCGAGGTCGTCCGCGGGCTGCGCGACCAGGCGGAGATAGGCGAGGGCGTCGCGGATCTCCATGCGCTCGTAGAAGCGCGGCCCGCCGATCACGCGATAGGGCAGGTCGATTTTGATGAAGCGTTCCTCGAACTCGCGCATCTGGAACGACGCGCGCACCAGGATCGCGATCTCGTCGAGGTCGTGCGGCGCCCCGGTGCCGTCGTCGCGCTGGAGCTGCTCGATCTCCTCGCCGATGGCGCGGGCTTCCTCCTCGGAATCCCAGCAGGAGGTGACCTGTACCTTCTCGCCGGGCTCGTCCTCGGTGCGCAGCGTCTTGCCGAGGCGGCCCTCGTTGTGCGCGATCAGGTGCGACGCGGCGGCGAGGATGTGGGCGGTCGAGCGGTAGTTGCGCTCCAGCCGGATGATCTTCGCGCCGGGAAAGTCGTGGTCGAAGCGCAGGATGTTGTCCACCTCGGCCCCGCGCCAGCCGTAGATCGACTGGTCGTCGTCGCCGACGCAGCAGATGTTTTTCTGGTGCAGTTTTGGCGCGACCTCGGCCTCATCCTTCGAGACGACGCTTCGCGTCTCCTCAGGATGAGGGTCGGGAGCGGCGCGCTGCTCTTCATCCTCATCCTGAGGAGACGCGCGCAGCGCGGCGTCTCGAAGGACGAGGCCCGTCTGCTGCGGCACACTCTGCGACTGCCCCAAGAGCCGCAGCCAGAGATACTGCGCCACGTTGGTGTCCTGATACTCGTCCACCAGGATGTATTTGAACCGCTGCTGGTACTGCCGCAGCACCTCCGGGTGGGTGCGGAACAGCCGGATGCATTCGAGCAGCAGGTCGCCGAAATCGGCGGCGTTGAGCGTCTTCAGCCGTTCCTGATAGGCGGTGTAGAGCTTCTTGCCCTTGCCGCCGCCGAAGCTCGCGCCCTCGCCGGCGGGGACCTGCTCGGGCGTCAGCCCGCGGTTCTTCCAGCTGTCGATCAGCTGCGCCAGCACGCGGCCGGGCCAGCGCTTCTCGTCGAGGTTCTCGGCCGCGATCAGCTGCTTCATCAGCCGGATCTGGTCGTCGGTGTCGAGGATGGTGAAGTCGGGCTTGAGCCCGACCAGCTCGGCATGCCGGCGCAGGATTTTCACGCCGATCGAATGGAACGTGCCGAGCCACGGCATGCCCTCGACAATCTGGCCGACCATGCGGCCGACGCGCTCCTTCATCTCGCGCGCGGCCTTGTTGGTGAAGGTGACCGAGAGGATCTCGCTCGGGCGCGCGCGCCCGGTCGCCAGGATGTGGGCGATGCGGGTGGTCAGCACGCGGGTCTTGCCGGTGCCGGCGCCCGCGAGCACGAGCACGGGACCATCCAGCGTCACCACCGCTTCGCGCTGTTCCGGGTTGAGATCGCTGAGGTAATCGGGCTGCGCGCGCTGCGCCATCGCGCGCGCGGCGATCCCGCCCGGTTGAGGATACGGCGGCAACGTGTTGTCATCGCGCGGGAATTTTTCCGGCTCAGCCATCACTTGTCCAGTTGGAGACCCCCTCCGCCCGACAGCGAATCTCGGTTCTTAAGATGGCATTCGTAACCCCCGAAAGGGAGGGGTCAACCCTTTGCCGGCATGGCGATTTTGCGGCCGACCGCTTCCGGAACCGGCAGCTTCGCATGGGCCTGCTGCATGCGCGCGAGGCAGTGCGCCACCTCGGGCGGGAACGCGGCGGTCTTCTGCGCCACCATGTCGACGTGCAGCGACATGTTCTCGGAGGTCGCGGACACCCAGCCTTCCTCGGCATGGAACAGCTGCTCGAAGTAGTGCATGCGCTTGGAGTCGAAATCCATGAGCTGGAACGTCGCCCGCACCGGGTCGCCGGCGTGCAGCTCGCGCAGGTAGCGGACGTGGACCTCGGCGGTGAAGCAGGAGTGCCGGCGGCTCTTCACGTAGTCGAGGCCGCAGCCGATGAGCTCGAACGCCTCGTCGACCGCCCGGTCGAACAGCACGTTGTAATAGGCCATGTTGAGATGGCCGTTGTAGTCGATCCAATCCTTCTCGACGGTCATCACCGAGGAGACGAAAGGGGCAAAGAACAGCGGCTCGAAATCGACGCGATCCAACATGGCAGCACTCGGATACAGGCCGTCATCATGCCAGATTTTTCCGCGAAGCCACGCAGATTCTGCATAAATTCCGTGATTTTAGGCGAATTGTCGGAACCAGACTTCCATTTGGCGGGAGAGCGCCGATATTCGCGCGGCAGGACCTCGCGAGACCGTACCCGATGACCACCGCCACCTGGTATTCCCCGATCGTCGCCAAGGCGTCGGGGTGGCTCTCCGATGCGGTCAACCTTGCCGACCTCGCGCAGGGCTCGACCGTCAACCTGGCGGTGACCGGGCTCAGCCGCTCCGGCAAGACGGTGTTCATCACCAGCCTGATCCATAATCTCCTCAGCGCGGTCCACAATCCCAACCGCATGCCCTTGCTCGGCGTGGTCGGCGACAATCGGCTGATGGGCACGCGGCTGGAGGCCGCCGGCGCCGACCGGCTGCCGCGCTTCCGCTACCAGGACAACATCGAAGCGATGGCGGCGGGGGCGCCGGTCTGGCCGGCAGGCACCGACGACCTGCGCGAGATCGGCATCACGGTGCGCTTCCAGCCGGCGACCGCGCCCGGCAAGCTTTTGAGCGAGATCAGCGGCAGCCCGGCCACCATCACGATCCGGATCGTGGACTATCCGGGCGAATGGCTGCTCGACCTGCCGCTGCTCACGCAATCCTTTGCGGGGTGGTCGCGCGCGAGCCTGCGGCACTACCGGCGCGGCGTCCGCGCCGAAGCGGCGGCCGAGTTCCTCGCCTTCATCGCGCAGCACGGCCACGACGAGACCGCGAGCGACGAGACCGCGAAAGCGGCGCACGACCTCTACCGCGCGTTCCTGCTCAAGGCGCGCGACGTTTATGGCTTGAGCCATCTGCAGCCGGGCCGCTTCCTGTGCCCGGGCCAGCTCGCCGACGTGCCGTTTCTCTGGTTCGCGCCGCTCGATGTTCCGGACAACGCCCACATCGCGCCGAACACGCTGGGCGCGCTGATGGACTGAGCGCTACGACATCTACAAGCGCGAGGTGGTCGGGCGCTTCTACGAGGATCACTTCCGCTGGTTCTCGCGGCAGATCGTGCTGGTCGACGTGCTGCGCGCGCTGCTCGCCGGCCGCGAGGCGTTCGAGGACCAGCGGCTGGCGCTCGAGGCGATCCTGCAGAGCTTCCGCTACGGCTCCGGCAGCCTGTTCTCGAAGCTCCTGTGGGGCCCGCATATCGACAAGGTCCTGTTCGCCGCCACCAAGGCCGATCACGTGCCCGACGTGCAGCGCGATCACCTCGCGGAGCTGCTGCGCACGATGGCGGCGTTCCCCGCGATCGAGGCGAAGAGCTCGAGCGCGCGGTTCGACGTGATCCCGATCGCCTCCGTGATCTCGACTGCCGAGGACACCCAGGAGATCGACGGCCAGCGCGTGCAGGTCGTGGTCGGCCGGCCGGTCGGCGGCGACAAGCAGGCCAAGTTCTTTGTCGGCACGGTGCCGATCCGGCCGCCGCGGCCGGACACCTGGAACGCGCCGTTCCTCAACGTGCCGGTGTTCGAGCCGCCGGTGATCGATCCGTCGCCGGTCGACGGCGTCGCGCACATCAATCTCGACCGGGCGCTGGAGTTTCTGGTGGGAGACCGGCTGCGATGACCACCGAGCCGCTCAAGCCGCGTGTCTTCGAAGGCGAGGGGCGCACCGCGCCGCCGCGCAACACGCCGCAGGTCGTGCTCTCGGAGCGGAGCGACCGCATCGTGCCGGTGCAGCCGCCGCCGCGGGCGGTGACCGTGCCGGAGCCCCGAAAGAGCCGCGCGGTGTCGTTCGGACTCGCCGGCCTTGGCGTGTTCGTCACCGGCTGGTTCATCGTCGATGCCTATTGGTGGGTCGCCGCCGCGTTCGAACGCTCGACCGCGCTCGGGACGCTCGCCGCCACCGCCGTGGTCGCCGGCGTTGCGGGCGCCGGCGCGATCATCACCCGCGAGGTGACGAGCCTGTGGCGGCTACGCAACGTCGAGACCATCCGGCAGCGCTTCGCGCAGGACATCGTCAGCCCGCGCGATGCTCAGAAGACCATCGCCGACATCCTGGCGGTGGTGCCGCGCGAGCGCGAGACGCAGGCCGCGATCGAACGATTTCA
Organism: uncultured Alphaproteobacteria bacterium; assembly: GCA_963720385.1. Taxonomy (GTDB): domain Bacteria; phylum Pseudomonadota; class Alphaproteobacteria; order Rhizobiales; family Xanthobacteraceae; genus VAZQ01. The sequence continues at coordinate 50,200 of CAVRFL010000013.1, forward strand.
GCGCCAGGTGCAGCCGCATCACAATGTGGCCCAGCAGGTCGAGATCCTCTCGCGCACGGTGATGAAGCCGCTCGACGCCCGCGCCGAGGAGCATATCCGCGCCGCGGTGCTGCGCGCGTTTGGCATTACCGCGATCAGCCCGACCGCCTTCAGTGACGCGCTGTTCTTCCTGGCGGTTGGGGTGCGCATGGTGCGCCGGATTGCGGCAGCCTACGGCCACCGCCCGACTTCCGCCGCGACCGTGCATCTGCTGCGCCGCCTGGTCATCGAGGCCGGCAAGCTCGGCGTCGTCGACATCGCGTCGACCTCGCTCGCCCAGCAGCTCGGCGGCGCGCTGGCGGAGCGCCTCGCCACCACCGCCGCCGATGCGTTCTACGCCTCCTACCGCATGGCGCGGCTCGGCGTGATCGTCATGGACATGTGTCGCCCGATCCCGTTCCGCGACGACGAAGTGCCGAGCATCAGCGCGATGGTGACGAACGTGATCCGGCAGCGGTCGGAACCGGCGCCGTAAGCGTCGTCATGCCCGCAGGAAATTTCTCAGTTCGTCCACGAACCGCCCCCAGGTCGGGTCGCTTTCGAGGATGAGATGATTGCGGCCTTCCAGCGCCACGAAGCGCGAACCCTTGATGCCGGCGGCGAGCCGGCGCCCCTCGTCGAACGGCTGGATCGCGTCGTCGCGACAGTGCACGACCAGCGTCGGGACGTTCACCTTAGGCAATAGATCGGTGACGTCGATGTCGTCGACGGCCTGACGGATGCGAGCGGCATTTTCCGGCGAGGTTGTGATCCGTTGCAGGTCGTTGAACCATTGCATTTGCTCGGGCGTTCCGCCCGGCAGGAACAGCGACGTGAAGAGTTGCCGGAATGCCGGATTCTGCTGGCCCCAGCCCTGTCGCATCAGCGTCAGGAAGGCTCCGGACTGCTCGATCTCGCTATGCGACCCCCGCCGGCGCCGTCCGCGCGCGAAGCCGCCGTAGAGAACCAGGCGGCTGACCCGCTCGGGATGGCGGACCGCATAGGCGATCGACACCGCGCAGCCCTGTGAAACGCCGAACAGCGGAAATCGCTGCAACCCGGTCGCCTCGATGACGCTTTCCAGATCGCGCACGAAGGCGTCGAACGAAATGTCGTCCACCTCCCAATCGGACAGGCCATTGCCGCGCGCGTCGTAGCGGATCAGCCGGTGCTCAGCCGCGAGCGCGTGCAACAGGTGGCTCCAGACCGGGCTTTGCCAGTCGTATTCAAGGTGGTTGAGCCAGTTCGCGGACTTGACCAGCGGCGGACCTTGGCCCGCGAGCGCATAGGCAATGCGAACGCCGTCCGCGGCGGTGCAGAAATGGATATCTTGCGGCGGGGAGCCCGCTGGCGGCAACGGCTGGGCTTTGGCTCCCGCGGCCGAGGCAACCTGCTCGTCGACCGAGCAGACAAAACGAATGCCCTTGCGGGCAATGGTGCGGATCAATTTTTGTTCGTCGCCGCTGTCGCCCACCGCCTTGCGCGCGGCGTTGATGCGGCTGGTCAGCGTCGAGTCCGACACGATGCGGCCGCCCCAGACCGACGCGATGAGGTCGTCCTTGCTCACCACGCGGTCGCGGTTTCGGACCAGGTAGAGCAGCAGGTCGAAGACCTGCGGCTCCAGCGCGATCAGGTCGGGACCTCGCCGAAGCTCCCGCCGGTCGACATCAAGCACATGATTTTCAAAGAAAAATTGCACCGCAGCGGACCTCGGGCACTGGCGCCCGTCTCGAAATATCAAGCCGATCTCAAGGACAAATCAAGGAGGCCTCAAAGTCTTCGTGCCTGCCCGCCGGCATCCTGGGACCATCTCGCATCCTATCACGGAGGAATCCCTCATGGGCAGGTTCATCGCATTTCTGTATGGGCTCGCAGCCTATCTCGTCTTCTTCGTCACCTTCCTCTACGCCATCGGCTTCGTCAGCGGCCTGGTGGTGCCGAAGACCATCGACACCGGCGCGGTCGTGCCGCTCGCCGAGGCGCTCATCGTCAACGTGCTGCTGATGTCGCTGTTTGCCGTCCAGCACAGCGTCATGGCGCGCCGGCAGTTCAAGCAATGGTGGACGCAATACGTGCCCAAATCGGTGGAGCGCAGCACCTATGTGCTCTTCGCCAGTCTCGCGCTCGTCCTGCTGTTCTGGCAGTGGCGGCCGATCCCGAATGTCGTGTGGCAGGTGGCCGATCCCCAGATCGCCGTCGCGATCACGGGGCTGTCTTTCGTCGGCTGGCTCCTGGTGCTGACCTCGACCTTCCTGATCAATCACTTCGAGCTGTTCGGCCTGCATCAGGTCGCCATCAACCTTGCCGGCCGCTCGATGCCGGAGCCGCGGTTCAAGACGCCGGCGCTCTACAAGGTTGTGCGCCACCCGGTCTATCTCGGCTTCATCATCGCGTTCTGGGTGACGCCGGTGATGACCCTCGGACATCTGTTGTTTGCCGCGGTCACCACCGCCTACATCTTCGTCGGCATATTCCTGGAGGAACGCGACCTGGTCGAATTGTTCGGCGACCAATACCGGCATTACCGCGAGCGGGTGTCGATGCTGGTTCCGTGGCGCAAGTCGGCCTGATCGCGCTCGCTTCAAACTTGTGGCGCCGGCGCTTTGCCGGCGCCGCTTGCGTTCTGCTAACGTCGGCGCATGGTGACCTTCATAGAACCCGGGTTGACGGGCCGCGACCCCGGCGCGATCGAAGCCGCGATCCGGGCGCTCACGCAAGAATTCGGCAACCGCCTCGTCACCTCGCAGGCGGTGCGCGAGCAGCACGGCAATACGCTCACCTGGGTCGCCAATCAGCCCCCGGACGCCGTGGTGTTTCCGCAGGATATCGCCGACGTGCAGAAGACCGTGCACATCTGCGCTGCGCATGGCGTGCCGGTGATCCCGTTCGGCACCGGCTCGTCGCTCGAAGGCCAGGTCAACGCGCCGCAAGGCGGGGTGTCGATCGACTTTCGCGACATGAACCGGGTGCTTGCGGTGCACGCCGACGACCTCGACTGCGTGGTCGAGCCCGGCCTTACGCGCAAGGCCCTCAACGAGCATCTGCGCGACGAAGGCCTGTTTTTTCCGATCGATCCCGGCGCCGATGCATCACTCGGCGGGATGGCGGCGACGCGCTGTTCCGGCACCAATGCCGTGCGCTACGGCACCATGAAGGACAACGTGCTGTCGCTCAAAGTCGTCAAGGCGAACGGCGAACTGATGACGACGGCGCGCCGTGCCAAGAAATCGTCCTCGGGTTACGACCTCACGCGGCTGATGATCGGCTCCGAAGGCACCCTCGGCGTCATCGTCGAACTGACGCTACGCCTTGCGGGCATCCCGGACGCGATTGCGTCGGGCGTCTGCCCGTTCCCGTCGGTCGAAGCCGCCTGCAATGCCACCATCATCACCATCCAATCCGGCATTCCGGTCGCCCGCATCGAATTGCTCGACGAGCTGCAGGTAAAGGCGTCAAACGCCTATTCAAAGCTCACGCTGCCGGAGACGCCAATGCTGTTCCTCGAGTTCCACGGCAGCGAAGCCGGAGTCGCGGAACAGTCGCGCACTTTCGGCGAGATCGCGGCGGAGTTCGGCGGCGGGCCGTTCGACTGGGCGACCAAGACGGAGGAGCGCACAAAACTTTGGCAGGCGCGTCACGACGCCTATTGGTCGGCGCGGGCGTTGCGTCCCGGCGCCGGGGTTTTTGCCACCGACGTCTGCGTGCCGATCTCGCGGCTCGCCGAATGCGTCATCGCGACCCAGCGCGACATCGCCGAGAACCGGCTCATCGCGCCGATCATGGGCCATGTCGGCGACGGAAATTTCCACCTCACCATGACCTTCGACATGGCCGACGCCGATGAGGTCGCCGGCGCCAAGGCGCTGCACGAACGGCTGATTGCCCGCGCCCTGGCCATGGACGGAACCTGCACCGGCGAGCACGGGGTAGGGCAGGGGAAGATGGGCTATCTCGAGGCTGAGCACGGCCGGCCGGCGCTCGACGCCATGCGCGCGATCAAGCGGGCGCTCGACCCCGACGGCATCATGAACCCGGGCAAGATCGTCAGCCTCGGATAACGTTGCGCTCGCAACACGGGCGCGCGACATAGATTTGCCGTCAACCGCAACGAAATAAGGCGACGACGCTCCCGGTCGAGGGGTGGAGCGCCTGCCGGCGGCAGGCTCCTTGTGGTGCCCGGTGTTCATGGTCCGGTGGCACGAATCGTGCTGATTTGGTTGCGCTGGGGGTGCTTTCCGGGCCCATAGTGTGAGCCTCCGGGGCGAGGGAACCCGGGGCGACCGGTTCGGAACCGGCTTGGAGACGGCGTGCAGGCAACGCTGCTCAGCATCGCGATTGCACTGATCTTGGCGCTGGTGACGGCGCTGGTCGGGCCGCATTTTGTCGACTGGAACAAGTATCGCGGCGAGTTTGAAACCCAGGCCAGCCGCATGACCGGGTTGCAGGTGCGTGTCGCCGGCCCGATTGACGCCCGGTTGCTCCCGACCCCATCCCTCAATCTGCAGCGCATCGACATCGCGCGCGGCGATGAGGCCGGTTCGCTGCGCGCGCGCCGGCTCAGCATCGAGTTTTCGCTCGGTTCCCTGGCGCGGGGAGAATTCAAGGCCACCGACGTGATCCTCGAGGGCGCCGAGATCTCCATGGCGCTCGACCGCAACGGCCGCCTCGAATGGCCGGCGCCGTCGGTCGGATTCGATCCGGAGGCAATCTCGATCGAACGCCTCGATATCCGCGACAGCCGTGCACTGCTTGCTGACGCCGCGAGTGGCTACGGCATCGTGCTCGACAAGCTCGAATTCAAAGGCGAATTGCGCACGCTGTCGGGCCCGGTCAAAGGGCAGGGGTCGTTCTACGCCGACGGCCAGCACTATCCCTACCGCGTGGCGGCCAGCCGCGTCGGCGATGATCGCGTGCGGGTGCGGGTCAATGTCGATCCCATCGACCGGCCGCTGACCGCCGACGCCGAGGGGTTGGTCTCGATCGAAAATGGCATGCCGCGCTTTGTCGGCAGCGTGACGCTCGCGCGCCCGCTCACCCGCGCGCCGGCTGGATCGCAGGCCGAGATCCTCGAACCCTGGCGCCTGACCGGGAAGATCGACGGCAACAGCAGGCGCGCCGTGGTCGAGCAGATCGAATTCCAATACGGCCCTGACGAGCGCCCGATCCGGATGCGCGGCGATGCACTCGTCAATTTCGGTGCGTCGCCCCGTTTCACCGGCGTGCTGTCGTCGCCGCAGATCGACCTCGACCGCATCCTGGGGCTGCCGGAGCCGCAGCGCCGCCGGCCGCTCGCTGCCATCAAGACCTTTGCCGAGTACTTCGCGGGGTCGCAGCGCCTGCCGATCCCGGTTTCACTCGGCGTCAGCATCGAAAGTCTCACGGTTGCCGGCGCGACGCTGCAGCGCTTCAGCGGCGATTTCGAGAGCGAAGCGAACGGCTGGAACATCGAGAAGCTCGAATTGCGCGCGCCCGGGCTGTCGCAACTGGCGATGTCGGGACGCCTCGGCGTCGCCGACGGCGTCTCGTTTGTGGGGCGGACGCGGCTCGCGTCGAAGGACCCGCGCGCGCTGATCGCATGGCTGACCGATCGTCCGGAAGATCAGGTCATGGCCGCCGCCAGCCTGAGCGTGGACGGCGATTTCAGATTGGGCAGCGACGAGATCGCGGTCGATCGCCTTAAGGCCGAGCCTCGATCGCATGTCCATAGAAGGACGGCTCGCCTATTCATGGGGAAACGGCCCGCGGCCCGCGCGCATCGAAGCGGTGGTGAGCGCGCCCGATATCGATCTCGACCGTGCCCATGGCCTGCTGCAGGGCATGTTCGACGGCACCGTGTTCGAGATGCCGCGCGAGGGCCTGCTGTCGGCCCGGATCGACCGGGCGACGCTGGCCGGGGTCGAGGCGAAGCGCGCCGACGTGAACATGCGCTTCGATGCGAACGGCCTCAATATCGAGCGGCTCGCGATCGGCGACTTCGGCGGCGTATCGCTGGCGGTCAGCGGCAATATCGATACGCGCGCGCAGGCGCCGCGCGGCGCGATGAAACTCGATCTCGATGCGCGCCGTCTCGACGGCGTTGCTGTCCTTGTGGAACGCCTGTCACCGCAAATCGCGGCGGAACTACGCCGCAATGCCGGCCGTGTCGCGCCCGCGAAGCTCAACGCCTCGCTCGAGGTTAATGCCGGGACGTCGGCTACCGAGTCGAATGGGCGTTTCAAGATCGATGGCAACGCCGGCGCGCTGCGCATCGGCTTGCAGGGCGACATCAGTGCGAATAGCGAAGACCTGACCCTCGCCGGCCTGTCGCGATTGCGCTCCGCGCGCCTCAATCTCGGCGGCGACATCGAAACCCGTGACGGCGCCGCGCTCATCGGATTTCTCGGCCTCGAACGCTTTGTCGCTGTCGACAAGGGCGCCGGACGCGTCACCGCGACGGTGCGTGGTGCATTCGACGGCGACATGACGGTGGACGGCCGGTTGGTCACCGAGGGCCTCGATGCGTTCGCCAAGGGACGCCTGCGTTTCGCCGGCGGCCGCGGCCTGACCGCGGACATGGACGTGAAGATTGCGCGCGCGAATATTCGCTCGCCGCGCTCTGTCGGGCGCGCAACAGAATCGATCCCGGCCGCGATCTCGGCGCGCCTGGCGCTTGCCGAAGGTGCCGTCAGTCTGAGCGACCTCACCGGAACTATCGCCGGGACCGACATCACCGGCCGCCTGACGGTCGGCTTCGAGGATCCGCTGAGCGTTGAGGGCGAACTGTCGCTCGGCGCCCTGCACTTGCCGGCGGGGATTGCGGCGGTGGTCGGGCTGCCGCCAGTGACGGGCGGAAGCTGGCCGTCCGAGCCCTTCGAGCGTGGCCTGATCGGTAGCCTGGACGGCTCGGTCAAGCTGAGGGTCGGCCGCGTGGCGCTGTCGCCGCAGCTTGGCGTCGCGAACATGCGCGCGGTCCTGCAGTTCGGCCAGGGTTCATTCGCGCTGGAAGAGATCGACGGCTCGATCGCGGGCGGACGTGTGGCCGGGTCGATAAACTTCGAGCGTGGCGAGGATGGGCTCAGCCTCGACACTCACGTCAGATTTGCCGGCGCCAACCTCGCGGACCTGCTTCCCGGCGATGGCGCGCTCGCAGGCCGCGCGACCATCGAACTCGATCTGCAGGGCACCGGACGCAGCCCGATCGCGCTGATCGGGGCGCTCAAGGGCGACGGGACCTTCACGATTCAGGACGGGCAGATCATGCGTGTCGATCCGTCGGTGTTTGCGGCGGTGATCCGCAGCGTCGACGATGGGCTGCCGATCGATACGACGAGAATCCGCGAGCGCACAGAGGCCGCGCTCGGCAACGGCGCATTGAACGTCGCGCTGGCGCAGGGGGAGGTCGCGGTCGCTGCCGGCCAGTTGCGTCTCGCCAACACCGCGATCCAGGCAAGAGGTGCCGAGCTTGGCGCCGCTCTCGGCCTCGACCTATCCGGCAGCGCCATCGATGCGCGGCTTGTGTTGTCGGGAGCGCCGGGCTCCGGCGCCCTGGACGGGATTCGTCCGGAGATCGCGCTGGCATTGCGCGGGCCGTTCGACGCGCCGAAGCGCACGCTCGATGTGGCCGCGTTCACGAGCTGGCTTGCGCTGCGCGCCATCGAGGAAAAGGACAAGCGCATCGACGCGCTGCAATCCGGACGTGAGGTCCCCGTTCCGCCTGCCACGCCGATACCGGCGGCTACGCCCGCGCCGGATAAGACCACGCCAGCAGCGCCGCAACCGCCGCGGGCATCGCCGCAGCGATCTCCGGCGGCCGAAGGCCGCGCCAACCGACATCCGGCCGCCGTCCGCGACGCGGCCGCAGACACCGCCGAAGCAGGCGCAGCCGCAACCGCAGCCGCCCCGCCCGGCGTCTCGCTCGTGGCTTGAGAACCTACTCGGCCCGTAACATCGAGGCCGAGGTAGGACGCGAGGCAATCAGTTCACGAGTCGGACCGCGTCCGCTTCGCTCCTCAGCTTGCTGATTGCGATAGTAATCGAGGACGAACAGGCGAATGGCCGACGACAAGTTGCCGTGTCGCCGCTCGGAGTCGATCGCGGCGACAAGTTCCGACAACGTCATGTCGCGGGTGCCCGCGATATCCTTCAACCCCTTCCAGAACGCATCTTCAAGGCTAACGCTGGTCTTGTGACCGGCGATAACGATAGAGCGTTTGATAACCGGCGACTTCATCGCTCATCTCCCGTGTCGACCCGGTGTTGATCGAGATCGTGACGGGCTTTGGCATCGCGCGCGGCCTCAAGATTACGCCCGGCCCTGCTGCGGCCGTGCCTCAACCGGTTGGCCGCTGCCCGATCCAAGCGCAGCGACCGCACGGCTGTCTTTCGAGCCTTGCGAAAGTTGATGACGTCACCCATCCCGTGCCGCCTCGATCGTTGCCGGGTTGTTAAGTAGTCGGGTCCGGCGTTGTCTCTGTGCATCTGCGTTAAATGCGCCCTTACCGTGGCAATGGGCGGCAAAATCCTGTCGCCCTTGGAGGAAATTCCGGGCAATACGGCGGAACCCGGCCAAGGCCTTCTTTCGGCCCACATAAGGTCAGCGATGAATAGCCGAGCGGCGCGGCGTCGATTTTACGAAAAATACGATAAATAAAGGCCTTGGGTCGCCAAGGTCCCGGCGCGTGCCCTTCGCTTGCGTCTTGGCTCCATAACGTCGCGCAGGGGTTCCACAAAAAATCCTTCGCTTGGGCCGTCTGCAAAAATTAAGCTGTTGGCGCACACCCATGTACCGCTTTTCGTCGCGGGATTTTTAATTGTGGCTCGATGGACCCGTCGCAGCCGGCCCGAATCCATTCGTCCAGATCGTGGTTTGCCCCGGACGTGGTGCGTCGGCGCCGCCTCAATGTCCTTGGTACGTCAACTACCGCTGCAGAACCCTAAAAACCCCTAGGGAACCAATAGTTTCAGGCAGCGCGTCGTCTCATGCCCCACCGCGGCGACGATCTCATCCGGGGCGTATCATCTTCTCCGGCCGTACCAGCCGGTCGAAGTCGGGAGCCGAGACATAGCCGAGGCGTAGCGCTTCTTGACGCAATGTGGTGCCATTGGCGTGCGCGGCCTTGGCGATGGCGGCGGCGCGTTCATAGCCGATCGTCGGCGCCAGCGCCGTGACGAGCATCAGCGACCGCTCCATCAACTCGCGGATACGCGCCTTGTCGGCACGGATGCCGACGACACAGTTGTCGGCAAAGGAACGCGCCGCATCGGCAAGCAGCCGGATTGACTGGAGCATCGCTGCAATGATCACGGGCTTGTACACGTTGAGCTCGAAGTGGCCCTGGCTGGCGGCGGTCGTAATGGTGGTGTGGTTCCCGAACACTTGGCAGCACACCATGGTCAGGGCTTCCGCCTGCGTGGGGTTGACCTTGCCCGGCATGATCGACGAGCCGGGCTCGTTCTCGGGCAGGATCAATTCGCCGAGGCCCGAGCGCGGCCCCGAGCCGAGCAGCCGGATGTCGTTGGCGATCTTGAACAGCCCGGTCGCGACCGACGTCAGCGCGCCATGCGCGAACACGATCGCGTCGTGCGCCGCCAGCGCTTCAAACTTGTTGGATGCGCTGACGAAGGGCAAGCGGGTAAGCCGCGCGATCCGTTTGGCCACACGCCGTGTAAATTGCGGCTTGGCATTGAGCCCGGTGCCGACTGCCGTACCGCCCTGCGCAAGCGGGTAGAGTTGTTTCAGGGCAAGCCGCGTACGGATGATTCCGTTCTGTACTTGCGACGCGTAGCCGGAGAATTCCTGCCCAAGTGTCAACGGGGTCGCATCCTGCGTGTGGGTGCGGCCGATCTTGATGATGCGCGCGAACTCCTTGCTCTTGCGCGAAAGCGCGCGTTGCAGGTGGGTCAGGGCCGGCAGCAGGCGGTGCGCGATCTCGATCGCGGCAGCGATATGCATCGCGGTCGGGAAGCTATCGTTCGACGACTGGCTCATGTTGACGTGGTCGTTGGGATGCACGGGTGACTTCGCGCCCCGTTTGCCGCCAAGCATTTCGTTGGCGCGCGCGGCGACCACCTCGTTCGCATTCATGTTGGTCTGGGTGCCGGAGCCGGTCTGCCAGACCACCAGTGGAAAATGATCGTCGAGCTTGCCGTCGACCACCTCCTGCGCGGCGCGCGCGATCGCGCCCGCGCGCCGGCCATCAAGCGAACCGAGCGCATTGTTCACGTCGGCGGATGCGCGCTTCACGACGCCAAGCGCGCGGATCAGCGGAACCGGCATGTGCTCGTCGCCGATTTTGAAATTGCGGCGCGAGCGTTCGGTCTGGGCGCCCCAAAAACGCTCGGCTGGGACCTCGATCGGACCGAAGGTATCGGTCTCGGTACGGGTCGCGCTCGCCGGCTTTCGCGGTCTTCTGCTCATGTCCGGTCCGGCGCTTTGGGCGTCGTTCGCACTGCGCCGGCCGGCCGTGCGCGTCACTTCTTGCGGAAGCGATCGAGGCTCACGACCTGACCGCCGCCCGCGGGCGCCTTGGCGCTGTCCTTTTCCTTCTGCTCCGCCGCTGGTTTCTTGGTCGACGCCTTGTTGGCCGCCGGTTTCTTCGCCGGGGACGGGTTGGCCGGCGGCGGATTGGCAGGCGTCGGTACGTCGGCAATGCCAGATGTGGCACTGTGCTCGGCCGGCGGACGCGCCGGCGTTCCGACATCGTCAGCGGCCTTTTCAGCGTCGCCATCTTCGACGGCGACCAGCATCTCGAACTGGACTCCGAACTGCACTGACGGATCGACGAAGCTCTTGATCGCCGCGAACGGGACGACCACCCGCTCCGGTACGCCGCCGAACGAGAGGCCGACTTCGAATTGTTCGTCCGTCACCACCAGGTCCCAGAACTGGTGCTGTAGGACGACCGTCATTTCTTCGGGGTATTGCGCCCGCATGCGCTGCGACAGTTTCACTCCGTCGGCGCGCGTGTCGAAAGCGACGTAGAAATGGTGCTCGCCGGGGAGCCCGTTCCGCGCGGCATCCTCCAGCACTGTGCGCACGACGCTGCGCAGCGCGTCCTGGGTCAGGATGTCGTAGCGGATGTGATCGACGGTCATGGCTGGGATATCGCTGAATCAACCCGACAATAACGTGGTCATGGGGCCGCGCCAATGCCAGACCGCCCAGAATACGTGAGTTGATCGGTGCCGTTATGGACGCTCCGGGCGCATCATGGGCCGCACTGGTAACCTAGAATCGGGACACCAACGGGGCGTTGCGGCGAATGCAAGCCGCCGCGGGTGTTGAGTCGGCATTGGTGAGTAGGGGGCGCAGAAAAGAAAGAAAGTGGAGGCTTCTGTTGCCAGGTGCCTCCGAACCCCGCCTGCCGGAGCTTAACCCGTCAGGGCTTTAGATCGGTCTTTCAAACTGCGTTACGCAGCCTGAGCAACCGGAGCATAGTTGTCGTTTGCAACTATGAAAACGGCCCGATAACGGCGGAACCATGCCGAGCAAAAGCACGCCCTTTACGCCCTCGTCGATCCTATTTCGGCCCCGCCACAACCCATCCGCTGGCTTGGGTTCTGGTGGAGCCGCCGGGTACTGCCCCCGGGTCCGATGGGTTTATTACGACGGCCATTTATCGCCATAGCCGGGTTGCCCCGGCACCCATCAATATAGGCGCGGAAGGTTGATAAAAAAAGACCGGGTTCGTGCGACCACTCCTGAATTCGGGCCGAGCCGCTGTGCATGCGCTCCATGTGCGCCGCCGCCGAAATCGTTTGGCCGCCGGCGCGGCCGCGGCTTAGGGTGGCGGATCATGTCCCGGTCGACGTCCGACGCCGAGCCACGTCCCGCATCTCCGCCAACCGTCCTCGAACTCTTCATCGCCTTCTCGATCATCTCGCTCTCCGGCTTTGGCGGCGTGCTGTACTGGTCGCGGCGCATGCTGGTCGAACAGCGCAAATGGATGACGCCGGCGGAGTTCAACGACGCGTACGCGCTCTGCCAGATCCTGCCGGGGCCCACGATCGTCAATCTCTCGGTGGTGTTCGGCCGCAGCATCCGCGGTTTGCCCGGGGCCGCGGTGGCGCTCGCGGGGCTGATCGGCCCGGGCTTGGTGATCGTGATCTTCTTTGCGTTTCTGTATTCGGTCTTCGGCACCATCGACGCGCTGCAGCGCATGCTCACCGGCGTCGCGGCCGCGGCCGCCGGCCTCGTCATCAGCATGACCGGCAAAATGGCGGAACCGCTGTTCGAGCAGAAGAATTGGCTCGTCTATGCAGTGGTCGTGGTTGTGTTCGTCACCATCGGTCTGCTGCGCTGGCCGATCTGGTGGGTGCTACTCGTCCTTATTCCGCTGAGCATCGCGATCGCGTGGCGGGCGCAGCGATGAAGCACGACGGCGGGACTCCTCCTCACGCTCCTGGGATACTTCGCGCTGATGTCGCTGTTTGCGATCGGCGGGGCCAACGGCGCCATCCCCGAAATGCATCGCCTTGTGGTTGAGACCACGGGATGGATGACCGACCGGCAGTTCGCCGACATGTTTGCTCTGGCGCAGGTGACGCCGGGTCCCAACGTCATCATCGTGACCTTGATCGGGTATCATGTCGCCGGCATCGCCGGTGCTCTGGTCACGACGCTGGGCATGTGCGGCCCAGCCTGCGCGTTTGCTCTTTTGGTGGGCAGGCTGTGGGACCGCTTCAAAAACGCGCGCTGGCGCATTGCGATTCAGGCCGGCCTGGTTCCGATCTCCATCGGCCTGACTGCCGCCAGCGCCCTGATCGTGGCCCGGGCGGCGTCCACAAGCTGGGTCTCGGTCGTCCTGACCCTGGTGGCGGCGGTGGTCTCCTATAGGCTGCCCCTCAATCCGCTGTGGATTTTTGCAGTTGCAGCACTGCTGGGCCTGGCCGGGGCGATCTAGATTGGCGCGGTGGCGGGGCGGCCGGCGGTGCCCCGCCGCCCGTGTTCCCCGCCCGCTACACCTTATAGGCAATTCGACGGATAAATCGTCGCGGTTGCTTTCCGCCGATATTTGATGTGTGGTAACCACCTCCGTAGGTGCGCAGTGGCGTGGGAGCGCAAGCGCACGCGCGGGACGCTGAGGGGGAGTTTGATGTCTGAGGGCGTAACGTCGTCCCAGGGTGGCGGGCCGAGTTCGGGCGCGTCTGGGCATACCCACAACTTTCGTGGCGGGATTCTGGTCGCGATCGGCGCGCTCCTCCTCCTGCTGATGACCTTCAGCATTTCCAGCCCGACCGTACCGCGCGTCCTCGCGATTGCGATTGGATTGCTCGGGGTGGTGACCGCGTTCGGACTCATTCCTGTGCGGGCGCCGCAGGACTACTACGGCGGCCTCGTGCTGATGATGCTCGCGACCTTGGCGCTGATCGCGTCTGCGGAACTGCCGGGGCAGCGCGGCTTCGCCTTCGGGCCGGGCACGGCGCCGCGGCTGTTCGCCATCATGCTCTTCGGGCTCTCCGCGGTGGTCACCCTTGTCGGCATAGCCACCGCCGGTCCGCCGATCGAGAAATACAAGCTGCGCGGTCCGCTGTGGGTCTTGTGCGCCATCTGCCTGTTCGCGGCGATCATTCGTCCCTTCGGACTGGTCGTCTGCGAGCTTCCTGACATTCATGATCTCGATCTACGGCTCGACCGAGATGCGCTGGCTCGAAAGCGTCATCGCCGCTGCGGCGATGACGGTCTTCTGCGTTGGCCTTTTCGTCTACCTGCTCAATCTTCCGTTCCAGCTCTGGCCGCAGCCGAACGCGCCTACGCTGCTTGTGCACCAGATCGCCGAGTTCTTCTGGCTCATATTCGGGCCGCTCCTGAAGTACATCGGCGTCGCATAGCTCTGGATCCGGGATAGGCCGTCATGTCCGAACTCCTCGCAAACCTCGCACTGGGCTTCGGGGTTGCTTTCTCTCCGATGAACTTGCTGTTCTGCATGATCGGGGCGCTGGTGGGCACCCTGATCGGCGTGCTTCCCGGCATCGGCTCGGTCGCGACCATCGCGATGCTGCTGCCGATCACCTTCGGGCTGCCGCCGGTGGGCGCGCTGATCATGCTCGCCGGCATCTACTACGGCGCCCAATACGGCGGCTCCACCACGTCGATCCTGGTCAACATCCCGGGCGAGGCCACGTCGGTGGTCACGGCGATCGATGGGCATCAAATGGCAAAGCAGGGCCGCGCTGGCGCGGCCCTTTCCATCGCCGCCATCGGGTCGTTCTTCGCCGGCTGCGTGACCACCGTGCTGGTCGCGGCGCTGGGCGCGCCGCTGACGTCGGTCGCGCTGCTGTTCGGACCCGCCGAATACTTCTCGCTGATGGTGCTGGGTCTGATCTTCGCGGTCGTGCTGGCCAAGGGATCGGTGCTCAAGGCGCTCGCGATGATCCTCACCGGCCTGCTGCTGTCGCAGGTCGGCTCCGACCTCGAGACCGGCGCCGGCCGCATGACCTTCGACCTTCCGGAACTCGCCGACGGCATCGGCTTCGCCAATATTGCGCTCGGCATGTTCGGATTTGCGGAAATCGTCCGCAACCTCGAACTGCCGCCCGGCGGCCGCGATATTCTGATGAAGAAAGTCACCAACCTGATGCCGACGCGGAAGGATCTGATCGATTCCGCAGCGCCGATCGCGCGCGGAACCGCGGTCGGGGCCCTCATCGGCATCCTGCCGGGCGCAGGCGCGGTGATCGCGTCGTTTGCCGCCTATTCGGTCGAGAAGAAATTCGCCAAGGATCCGTCGCGGTTCGGCTACGGCGCGATCGAAGGCGTTGCCGGCCCGGAAGCCGCCAACAACGCCGCCGCGCAGGCCGCGTTCATTCCGCTGCTGACGCTCGGCATCCCGCCGAATGCGGTGATGGCGCTGATGGTCGGCGCCATGACCATCCACGGCATCGTGCCGGGACCGCAGGTCATGACCAAGCAGCCGGAACTGTTCTGGGGCATGATCGCCTCGATGTGGATCGGCAACCTGGCGCTGGTCGTCATCAACCTGCCGCTGGTCGGCCTCTGGGTCGCGCTCCTGCGCGTGCCCTACCGGCTGCTGTTCCCGTCGATCGTCGTATTCTGCTGCATCGGCGTCTACTCGATCAACAATTCGCCGAGCGACGTGCTGATCGCGGCGCTGTTCGGGGTGATCGGCTATTGGTTCGCCAAGCATGATTTCGAGCCCGCGCCGATGCTGCTCGGCTTCGTGCTCGGCCCGCTGATGGAGGAGAACCTCCGGCGCGCCATGCTCATCGCGCGCGGCGACGTGACGGTGTTCTTTACGCGGCCAATCTCGGCCGCGCTGCTCGGCACCGCCATCGTGATGCTGATCCTGTCGGGACTGCCGATGCTGCGCAAGCGCCGCGAAGTCCTGGTGGAGTAGCCCGCCTCGGTCACATTGATCGGAAATTATTTGGCGGCGCCCAAGTGGCGCCGCCAATTTTTTTTGGTGTGTAGCCTGGATCACGCGATTTCAACTCCGTGGCGAGATTTGCTTGCCCGGCTGCATAAGCCAGGCGAGAATGAGCGCACAGGCCGCGGCGCCGGGGGAACAATGAGCCGAACCCGACCATCAAGTCTGGCCCTGACGATTGTTGCGTTCGCAACGGCTATCTCGGCTGCACCGGCTGCGGCACAGACGGACGATTTCTACGCCGGCAAGACGCTGAAGATTCTCGTCGGCGTCGAAGCCGGCGGGACCGTGGATACATTGACCCGCCTGTTCGTCGGGTATCTGCGCAAACACATCCCGGGCAATCCGGCCATCGTCATCCAGAACATGCCCAGCGCCGCGGGTGTCGGAGCCACCAATTTTGTCTACGAGAAAGCGCAACCCGACGGACTGACCATCCTTTTCAATTCCTGGGATCCGCTCGCGCAGGTGCTTGGCGATCAAGGAATGCGCGCGCGCTATGAAAATTTCGAGTTCGTCGGCGGAGTTGGCGACATCCGGGTCATCTACGGTCGCTCCGACTTGATCCCCGGCGGGATCAAAAAACCTGCCGATCTCATGCGGGCCGATAACGTCATCCTCGGCTCGCTCAACTACACCAATCAGTCCGGGCTCCTGCCGCATCTCGCGCTCAACGTGCTTGGGGTCAAGCATCGGATGATTGTCGGCTTTCGGGGCGGCGCGGGCGTGTTCCTGGCCATGCAGCGCGGTGAGGTCAACATCCATTCGACCAGCATCGCGACCTTCCGCGGCAGAAGCGGTGCTTTTATCAAGTCGGGGGAGGGCGTCGGCTTTGCCTATCTCGTCCCCGTCGACGGCGGCCGCTACGAACGGAACAAGCTCATCACCGAAATGCCGGCGTTCCCCGACCTCTATCGGGAGGTGCACGGCCGCATGCCGTCAGGAGCCACCTGGGACGCGTTCAACTGGCTGACCAACCAGATCGGAGAGTTGACCTATATCGCGGTCGCTCCCCCGCGCACGCCAGCAGCGCCGCTCGCTGCACTACGCAAGGGTTTCGATGGCGTCGCGCGCGATGCGGCGTTCGAGCAGGACATGCTGGCGAGGCAAGGCATCCCATACAGCCATATCGGCGCCGAGCAGGGCCGTGCGATCTTCCGCGCACTTGCGGACGTGTCTCCGGACGTGATCGCCACGCTCCGCGCGGCGACCAAGCCGTCGAACTGAGGCGACCAGGCGCGCCGGTACGGCGCTTCGCTCACTCCTTCATGGCGACTTCGCGCTGCGCGCGGATGACCGGCGCCGCGATCGAGACCAGCAGCACGAGTGCAGCGATCAGAAACGCGGCGCTGAGCGGGCTCGTGATCAGGACCATCGGATTTCCGAGCGAGATCAAGAGCGCGCGCCGCAGGTATTCCTCCATCATCGGCCCGAGCACGAGGCCGAGGATCAGCGGCGCCGGCTCGCAGCCGAGCTTGAGCAAAACGTAGCCGAGCGCCGAAAACACCACGAGCTGAAAGAGATCGAACGGGTTGTTGTTGATTGAATAGACGCCGATGCAACAGAACATCAGAATGGCAGGGAACAACAGCCGGTAGGGAACCGCCAACAGCCGCACCCACAACCCTACCAGCGGCAGATTGAGCAGCAGCAAGAACAGATTGCCGATCCACATCGAGGCGACGATGCCCCAGAACAGTTCCGGACGTTGCAGCATGGCCTGCGGGCCCGGCTGAATCCCCTGGATCATCAACGCCCCGATCATCAGCGCCATGGTCGGGTTGGACGGCACCCCGAGCGTCAGCATCGGGATGAACGAGGTCTGCGCGCCGGCATTGTTCGCCGCCTCAGGTGCGGCGACGCCGCGGATATCGCCGCCGCCGAAATTCTTCGGCGCGCTCGCGACCTTCTTCTCCACCGTGTAGGCGGCGAAAGACGCGAGCAGCGCGCCACCGCCGGGCAGGATCCCGAGCAGCGAACCGAGCCCGGTCCCGCGTGCGATCGACCACAGGCATTGCCGCAGGTCGGCGAGCGTGGGCATGACGCGGCCGATTTTGGTGATGACGACCTGGCGCTCGACGGCGCGCTGTTCGAGGTTGTAGATGACCTCGGCGACGCCAAACATGCCCATGGCGAGGGCGGCGAAGCTGATGCCTTCGGCAAGCGCCGGTATCTCAAAGGTGAAGCGCTGCTGGCCGGAATTGACGTCGGTGCCGATCAGTCCGAGCAGGAGCCCGAGCACCACCATGGCGATCGCCTTGCGCAGCGAGCCGCGCGCCAGCACCACCGCGCCGACGAGGCCGAACACCATCAGCGAAAAGTAGTCGGCGGGCCCGAACTTCAGCGCGATTTCCGCAAGAGGCGGCGAGAACAGCGCGACCACCAGCGTGGCAACGCAGCCGGCGATGAACGAGGCGATCGCCGCAATCCCGAGCGCAGGACCGGCGCGGCCCTGCTTCGCCATTTGATGACCGTCGATGGTGGTGACGACCGACGATGACTCGCCCGGGATGTTGACCAGGATCGCGGTGGTCGAGCCGCCGTATTGCGCGCCGTAATAGATGCCGGCCAGCATGATCATGGCCGTCGCCGGATGGAGGTTGAACGTGAGCGGCAACAGCATCGCGACCGTTGCGACGGGACCGATGCCCGGCAGCACGCCGATCAGCGTGCCGAGGAATACGCCGATGAAGCAGTAGACGAGATTTTGCAGCGTCACGGCGACGCCGAATCCGAGGGCGAGGTTGGCCAGGATATCCATGCCGCGTCACCTCAAAGGTCCGGCCAGAGATTCAGCGGCAGGCCAAGCAGCAAGACGAAAATTCCGACTGAGAAAGCGGTCAGCAGGACCGCAAGACCAATGGATTCAACCGGCCGCAGTTCCGGGTCCGCAAACCCGCCGATGACGACGAGAACCACGGCCGCCAGCACGAAACCCAGGGGTTGCAGCAGCAGCGCGAAAACGACGATGCTGGCGAGGATGGTCAGCAGCGGCCGCCAATGCAATCTCGGGAACGCGTCGCCCTCGCGAACGATCGCCGGCACCGCCAGTAGCAGCCCAAGCCCCGCCAGCAGGCCTCCGAGCAGGGTCGGGAAGAAGCCCGGTCCCATGCGTGCCGCCGTGCCCACGCGGTAGTCGCGGGCAACCACCAAAAAGGCGATGCCGATCGCGAAGAACAGCGCCCCGCACCAGAAGTCCTTCTGGGATCGTACTCGCACGTCCCCCGCTGCCCCTGTTCCCCGATGAGGCGAGGCCGCCGCGCCCGCACACGGCAGCCACGATGGTTATGGGTAAACGCAAGCCGCTCCCGGGTAAACCCGGGGAGACAAGGCGCCCCCTTCACGACTCTCGGCGGGCCGGCAACATCATTCCGGCTTTACGCCGGCCGTGGTCGCGACCTTTTTCAGGCTTGCAGCTTCCTTCCGAATGGCGTCTCCGAAAGCTTCGGGACGCATCCCGCCCGGCACGCCGCCGCCGGCTGCGAAGCGCTCCTTCACCTCGGGCAGCTCCAGGATCTTGACGATCTCGGCATAGAGCTTTTCGATGATCGGCTGCGGCACGCCCTTGGGCGCGAACAGGCCGGCCCAGATCGATGAGCGCACATCGGGGACGCCGCTTTCGATCAGCGTCGGCCAGGACGTATCGACAAAGCTGCGCTCGCCGGTCGTGACGGCAAGGACGCGCACGCGCCCCGACTTGATGTGCGGCATGGCGGAACCCAGCGCGGCCTTGCCGGCCGGGACCTCGCCGCCGGCGGTGGCGGTGATCGCCGGTGCGCCGCCCTTGTAGGGGACATGCAGGAATTTCACGTTGGCGGCGAGATTCATCCATTCGAGCACCAAATGGTTGATCGAGCCGGTGCCTGGGGTGGACATGCCCACCGCGCCGGGCTTCGCCTTGGCGGCCGCGAGCAGGTCCGGGATGGTCTTGATCGGCAGGTTGCTGTTCACCACCACGACCATGGGTGCGTCGTTGATCATGGTGATCGGTGCGAGATCGCGATCGAGATCGTAGGGAACATTCGGGAATATCGCCGGATTGACCCCGAACTCGCCGGTATGCGCCATCAGCAGTGTGTAGCCGTCTGCCGGCGCCTTGACCGCGGCCATGACGCCGATAAAACCGTTGCCGCCGGGACGGTTTTCCACCACGACCTGCTGGCCCCAGCGCTTGGAAAGCTCCTGCCCAATGACGCGCGCGGAGGTATCTACGATGCCGCCCGGCGCGAATGGAACGACGATGCGGATCGGTTTGTTGGGATAGATGTCGGCCGGGGACTGAGCCTGCGCGCCCCCAGACGTCAGCGAACAGGCGACCAGCGCCGCGAACAAGACACCCAATACAATGCGCATGAATCCCCTCCGTCTCGGTCCAACATGCCGAATTGTCGGGGAGGATAGCCTGTGGAGCAGCGCCCGCAATGGGACTTCTTTGCGCCCCTTGGCGGGGCTAGGCTTGCGGCGAGTCGCACCAATATAAGCAAGATCATGCGCCAGTATCACGACCTGATGGAGCGCATCCTCGCCGACGGCGTGGAAAAGCGCGACCGCACCGGGACCGGGACCATCTCGGTCTTCGGCCATCAGATGCGCTTCGATCTCGAGGACGGCTTTCCGCTCACGACGACCAAGAAGCTGCATCTCAAGTCGATCGTTTACGAATTGCTCTGGTTCCTCGCTGGCGACACCAACGTCAAATACCTTAACGACCACGGCGTGAGCATCTGGGACGAATGGGCCGACAAGCACGGCGAGCTCGGGCCCGTCTACGGACGGCAATGGCGTTCCTGGCCGACGCCCGACGGCGGCGCGGTCGACCAGATCGCCGAGGTGGTCACGCAGATCCGGCGAAATCCGGATTCAAGACGGCTGATCGTCACCGCCTGGAATCCGGCCGATATCGGCAAGATGGCGCTACCGCCGTGCCATTGTCTGTTCCAGTTCTACGTTGCGCAGGGCAGGCTCTCCTGCCAGCTCTATCAGCGATCGGCCGACGTTTTCATTGGCGTGCCGTTCAACATCGCCTCCTATGCGCTGCTGACGATTGCGGTCGCGCAGGTGACTGGCCTCAAGCCCGGCGAATTCATCCACACGCTGGGCGATGCGCACCTCTATCTCAATCATCTCGAACAGGCGCGGCTCCAGCTGTCGCGCGTGCCGCGGCGGCTGCCGCGCATGCTGATCAACCCGGCCGCCACCGACCTGTTCGCTTTGCGCTACGAGGATTTCACGCTCGAAGGCTACGACCCGCATCCGCACATCAAGGCCGAGGTGGCGGTGTGAGTGGGACAACCGGTCCCGTTGCTGTGACGTCGAAGCGGCCGCGCATCGTCCTGGTCGTCGCCGTCGCTGAGAACGGCGTGATCGGGCAGGGCGGCAAGTTGCCATGGCGGCTCAAGTCCGAGATGCAGCACTTCCGCGCGGTCACCTGGGGCAAGCCGGTGGTGGTGGGGCGCAAGACCTACCAATCGTTCGCGCGCAGGCCGCTGCCGGGCCGGACCAACATCGTGGTGACCCGCGACCGGACGCTCAGGATCCCGGGTGCGCTGGTGACGACGAGCGTCGCCTTCGCGCTCGAGGCGGCGCGCGGCGATGCGCTGCGCCGCGGCGTCGATGAAATCAGCGTGGTGGGGGGCGCCGATATCTATGCGCAGACCATCGCGGACGCCGATCGCCTGGTGATCACGCGCGTCAAGTTGCAACCTGCCGGCGACACCACGTTCCCGCCAATCGATTCCAAGCTCTGGCGTGAGGTGGAGTGCACCGACCATGCGGCCGAACCGGACGACGAGGCGGCCTATTCGATCCACGTCTATGAACGGGTCGCAGCCCCCTAGATTGCCCCAAATCATTGCCGGGTGTTGTTTCAATGCCGTGCGCCGAGGAGCCGCACACTTGCGAGGCGCGTTGTAACGGACCCACTCCTCCCCTATAACCGCGACAAATCGGAAACAGCCTGCCCCGTTTTGGCAGGTATTGAGGAGGTATCGATGCCTTGGAGCAATCAGGGTGGTGGGCCCTGGGGATCCGGAGGTGGCGGTGGCGGCGGCCGGGGCCCCTGGGGCCAGGGACCGCAGCAACCCGGCGGCGGCTCGACGCCGCCCGACCTCGAAGAGCTTTTGCGGCGCAGCCAGGACAAGCTGAGGCGAGTGCTTCCGGGCGGTAATCTCGGCGGCAGGGGCTTCGTCCTGATCCTGATTGCCGCGGTCGCGTTCTGGGGTCTGTCCGGATTTTTCCGCGTTCAGCCCGACGAACTTGGCGTCGTGATGCGCTTCGGCAAGTACACGCGCGATGCAAGGCCCGGCTTGAACTATCACCTGCCGTATCCGGTGGAGTCGGTGTTGCTGCCGAAGGTCACACGCGTCAACCGCATCGACATCGGCATGCGCCTGGTGGAAGACCTGCGGCGTGGCAGCACGGTGCGCGACGTGCCGGAAGAGAGCCTCATGCTCACCGGTGACGAGAACATCGTCGACGTCGATTTTTCGGTGTTTTGGGTGATCAAGCCCGCCGGCGCCGCCGAATACTTGTTCAACATCCAGATGCCGGAAGGCACGGTGAAAGCGGTGGCGGAAAGCGCGATGCGCGAGATCGTCGGCCGCTCCGACATCCAGCCGATCCTCACGGGTGCACGGCAGAATATCGAAACGCGCGTGCAGGAACTGATGCAAAAGATTCTCAACGACTACGGCGCTGGCATCCAGGTGACGCAGGTGCAGTTGCAGAAGGTCGACCCGCCCTCGCAGGTGATCGATTCGTTCCGCGACGTACAGGCGGCACGCGCCGACCTCGAGCGTGCGCAAAACGAAGCCCAGACCTACGCTAACCGGGTGGTGCCCGAGGCACGCGGCCGTGCCGCGCAGATCACGCAATCCGCCGAAGCCTATCGCGAGCAGACGGTGGCCGAAGCGCGCGGCCAGACCGCGCGCTTCCTGAGCGTCTATGAAGAGTACAAGAAGGCGCCGGAGGTCACCCGCCAGCGCATGTATCTGGAAACCATGGAGCGGCTGCTCGGGTCCAATCAAACGATCATCTTGGACTCCGGGGGCGCGGGCAGCGGCGTCGTGCCGTTCCTCCCGCTCGACCAGTTCATCCGGCCGCAGCAGCCACAACCTAAGTCGCAGCCGCAGCCCAAGGCGGGAGCCGCCCGATGAGACTCAATCTCGCCGGCGGCATCCTCGCCGCAGTCGTCATCGTGGCCCTGATCATCGCCTACGGGGCGATCTTCACGGTCTATCAGACGCGTCAGGCCATCGTCGTCCGGCTCGGCCAGCCGGTCGACGTCATCACGGAGCCGGGACTGCACTTCAAGTACCCGCTGATCGACAGCGTGATCCACATCGACAAGCGCATCCTCGATCTCGAGAATCCGGCGCAGGAAGTGATCGCGTCCGATCAGAAGCGGCTCGTGGTCGACGCGTTCGCGCGTTACAAGATCATCGATGCGCTGCGCTTCTATCAGACGGTCAGCTCGGTCGAAGGCGCCAATTCGCGGCTCTCGACCTTGCTCAACTCGGCGCTGCGCCGCGTGCTCGGCGAAAATACGCTGACGCACGTCGTCCGCGACGAACGTGCCGCTCTAATGGGGAAGGTGCGCGAGCAACTTGAGCACGAGGCGAAGGACTTCGGCATCGAGGTCGTCGACGTGCGGATCCGCCGTGCCGATCTGCCCGAGCAGAACAGCCAGGCGGTCTACCAGCGCATGCAGACGGAACGGCAGCGGGAAGCCGCCGAATTCCGCGCCATGGGCAGCCAGCGCGCACAGGAAATCCGCGCGCGCGCCGACCGCGACGTCACGGTCCTGCTCGCGGAAGCGCAGGCGAAAGGCGACACGATCCGCGGCGAGGGCGACGGTGAGCGCAATCGGATCTTTGCCGATGCCTTCAATCGCGACCGGATTTCTTCGGCTTCTACCGCGCCATGCAGGCTTATGAGGCCGGGCTGCGCGGCGACACCAGGTTGCTGCTTAAGCCCGATTCGGATTTCTTCCGCTATTTCGTCGATCCGAGCGGACGGGTGCGGCCGGGTGGAACGGCGAGCGGAACACCGCCGGGCGCAACACCGCCGGGCACGACACCGCCGGCTGCAACACCGCCAGGCGGCACCGTCGGTGCGCAACCGGGTGCCGCCCCACGCTAACGCCGGCCGGCACTTTGCGGCCGAAACACCATGCCCGATCTCATCGTTGCCATCGGTCTGGTGCTTGCCATCGAAGGACTGATCTTTGCCGCTTTTCCCGGGGCTGCAAAGCGGCTGGCCGCGAATGCCCTGGAAACTCCGGACGCCTCGTTGCGCTTGGCCGGTGTCGTATCGGCGGTGATCGGCGTTGTTATCGTTTGGCTTGTGCGGGGCTAACGTCCGGTTCACAAGCGGCGTGATGGTCCCGATTCCGCCCCAATCCGGGGCCTAGGTCGGACGTCGGGATCGCGCTTGGAATCTTGAGCCCTTGCACCCTTGCAGAGAGAGGGGCACTGTCTTGGCTTCATATTCCCGAGGAGTTTACACGTCCATGCTCGGCATCATCGGCCGGTTCGCCCGGCAAGCCCGCCAGCCTGTATTGGCTACGGCCACGGTCGCAATCATGCTGCCGGCGCTGGTCGTCCCGTCGCTGGCGCGCGGACCGGAAGCGATCGCCGACGTCGCCGAACAGGTCATCGAGGCGGTGGTTAACATCTCGACCTCCCAGAACGTCGGCGCCCGCGGCAGCCAGCAGCCGCAAATGCCCAACGATCCGCAGCTCGACGAATTGTTTCGCGATTTCTTCAACCGCCGCGGCCAGGGCGAGCCGAAGGGCGAGCGCGCGCCGCCGCGCCGCGTCAATTCGCTGGGCTCCGGCTTCATCATCGATGCGACCGGCATCGTGGTCACCAACAACCATGTCATCGCCGAGGCCGACGAGATCACCGTCATCCTCAATGACGGCACCAAGGTCAAAGCGGAGCTGATAGGGCGCGATCAGAAGACCGACATCGCGCTATTGCGGATCAAGACCGACAAGCCGTTGAAGGCGGTGCGGTTCGGCGATTCCGACAAGCTGCGGCTGGGCGAATGGGTGATTGCGATCGGCAATCCGTTCAGCCTCGGCGGCTCGGTGACGGCCGGCATCGTGTCGGCGCGCAATCGCGACATCAACTCAGGTCCCTACGACAACTACATCCAGACCGACGCCGCGATCAATCGCGGCAATTCGGGCGGGCCGCTGTTCAACCTCAATGGCGAGGTGGTCGGCGTCAACACTGCGATCATCTCGCCGTCGGGCGGCTCGATTGGCATTGGCTTCGCGGTGCCGTCGAAAACAGCACTCACGGTCATCGATCAGCTCAAGGAATTCGGCGAAACCCGGCGCGGCTGGCTCGGCGTGCGCATCCAGGCAGTGACCGACGAGATCGCTGAAAGCCTCGGTATCAAGCCGGCGCGCGGCGCGCTGGTCGCCGGCGTCGACGAGCGCGGACCGGCGCGGCCTGCCGGCATCGTGCCCGGTGACGTGATCGTGCGGTTCGACGGCAAGGACATCCGCGAAATGCGTGACCTGCCGCGCGTGGTCGCCGATACGCCGGTGGGCAAGGAAGTCCCGTGGTCATCATCCGCAAGGGCAAGGAAGAGACGCGGACGGTCAAGCTCGGACGGCTGGAGGACAGCGAAAAGCAGGCGGCGTTGACCAAGCCCGAGGCCGATCCGCCGACGCAAGCGCCGGTGGTGAAGCGCACGCTCGGCATCGACCTCGCCAATCTCAGCGACGATCTGCGCAAGAAGTTCAAGATCCGCGACACCGTCAAAGGCATCGTGATCCTCAATATCGAGGCCAACTCGCCGGCCGCCGACAAGCGGCTCAACGCGGGCGACGTGATCGTCGAGATCGCGCAGGAGGCGGTGCAGAGTGCCGACGAATTCCAGACCAAGGTGGATCGCCTGCGCAAGGACGGGCGGCCCTCGGCACTGCTACTGGTCGCCGGCGCCGACGGTGAACTGCGCTTCGTCGCGCTGAGCTTGCAGTAGCGACAAGTCAATCCAGCACGTGGTTGACCATGCCGTCGGCGAGCTTCGGCTCGAACCAGGTGGATTTCGGCGGCATGATCTTGCCGGCGTCGGCCACCGCCATGAGATCGTCCATTTGCGTCGGATAAAGCGCGAAGGCGACCGCCATTTCGCCTGACGATACCCGCTTTTCGAGTTCGCCCAGGCCGCGCCCGCCGCCGACGAAATCGATCCGCTTGTCGGTACGGGGATCGGTGATGCCGAAAATCGGCTCGATCACGTTGCGCGCGAGCAGCGTGATCGGCAACCGGCCGATCGGATCGTTCGCGGGAATGAGTTCCGGCTTGAGCATCAGACGATACCAGCGCCCGCCGACATACATCCCGAACTCGCCCGACGACAAAGGCCGCACCGGCTTATCGGACACTTCGACCGTGAACCGCGCCTTCAACTCGGTCAGCATCTGGTCTGGGCTGCGGCCATTGAGGTCGCGGATCACGCGGTTGTAGTCGAGGATCGTCATCTGGTGATGCGGAAACACGACCGAGAGGAAATCGCTGTGCGCGCCGGCGCCGCCGCGCGCCTGCGCGACGCGCGCCGCCGCCGCCGAGCGGTGGTGCCCGTCGGCGATATAGATCGCCGGTAGCGCATCGAATGCGCGCGTGAGCGCGGCGATTGTCGCGTCGTCGGCGACGACCCACATCTGATGGCGTACGCCGTCATCTGCGGTGACGTCGACGTCAGGCGGGCCGGCGCTCGCCTTCGCGAGCAGCGCGTCGATCTCCGGCGCGGGCGGATAGCCCATCATCACCGGCCCGGTCTGCGCATTGACCGCTTCGATCTGATGGACGCGGTCGTCCTCCTTCACCGGCGTGGTCAACTCGTGCTTGCGGACCCGGTTGGTGGCGTAGTCGGCGAGCGAGGCCACCGCCGCGAGCCCGGTCTGCACGCGGCCGTTCCAGGTGAGCCGGTAGACGTAATAGGCGGGCTTGGCGTCGCGGATAAGCGCGCCGCTCTTCACCATGCGGTCGAGGTTTTCCCGGGCCTTGGCGTAGACCGCCTGGTCGTGGGGATCGATCGACGGGTCGAGGTCGATCTCGGCCTTGGAGATATGCAGAAAGCTCCACGGCTTGCCCTTGGCGCGCTCGCGCGCCTCCGAGCTCGAGAGCACGTCATAGGGCGGCGCGAGGATTTCAGCGGCGCGGCCGGGCGCCGGGCGCAGCGCGCGAAAGGGGGAAATGAGGGGCAAGAGGTCACTCCACTGATGTATTCGGCTTTGTTTAGTCGGCGCGGGCAGGGGGATCAATGCCGGGCAAATTACCGGCTTCGAGGTTGATTTCGCGCAATGCCGCGGTCTACCTCAAGTCCCGTGACCATGCCCGATGCCATCCACGATGCCATCCTCCTCGCCGGGCCGACGACGAGCGGCAAGTCGGCGCTTGCGCTTACGCTCGCCGAGCAGCTCGGCGGTACGGTCATCAATGCCAATTCCATGCAGGTCTATCGCGACCTGCGCATCATCACCGCGCGGCCGACTCCAGCCGACGAGGCGCGCGTGCCGCATCTCCTCTATGGCCACGTCGACGCTGCCGAGAACTATTCGGTCGGCCGCTGGTGCGTCGATGCGCAGGCGGCGATCATGGACACGCGGCGAGCCGGTCGGCTCCCGATTTTGGTGGGCGGCACCGGGCTCTATTTCAAGGCGCTCACGCAGGGGCTCGCCGCGGTGCCGCCGATCCCGGCCGGCATCCGCACAGCGATCCGCGCCCAACTCGCGACCGACGGTGTCGCGCCGCTCTATGCGGAACTGACGCAGCGCGATCCCGCCACGGCGGCGCGGCTGATGCCAGGCGACCGCTCGCGTATCACCCGCGCACTGGAGGTCGTGCTGGCGACCGGCCGTTCGCTCTCTGACTGGCATAGCGAAGGCATGCCGCCATCGATCGATGCGGCGCGTGCGGTCAAGCTTTTCCTCGACGTTGAGCGCGCTGAACTTTGCCGCCGCATCGACGCGCGCTTTGACGCGATGCTTGAGTCCGGGGCGCTCGATGAGGTCAACTCTCTTGCGCAGCGCGGGCTCGACGCAACGCTGCCGGCGATGAAGGCGCATGGCGTGCCGTGGCTGATCCGCCATCTCAAGGGCGAGATCGCGCTCGACGAAGCCGCCGAGGGCGGCAAGCGCGACACCCGCCGCTACACCAAGCGGCAGGCGACGTGGTTTCGCAATCAGCTGCCGGATTTCGCATGGACCGCGCCCGAAAAAGCGTTGGACTCAATCATCGTGGGGCACGCAGAAACAGCTCGTAAAGCAGAATGAAAACTTCGACGACGATCAGCGCCACGATCGTCGCTTCCAGGCGAAGCGAGCGTCCGGTGTCGATGAGATCCGTCAATGCGCTGGTCGTCTCGCTGATGATCCGAAGCTTGCGGGCGAGTGCCGCGGCGCGCTCCTTGAGCTCGTACTCGTCGGCAAGCCGCGCGTAGAGGCGTTCGAATTGCGGATGGTCCCAGAGGACGTCCGGCTTTTCCTCGACTTCGATGCGGCCGGCCACGCGATGTTGCGTGAGCAGCGCCTGTCCAATGGTGCGCACCACATGCCGCCGCTTGGCGGGAAGGCGGCCATCGCGCGCCAGCTCGACGACAAATGGTTCGATGACGTCGAACACCCGGCTGACTTCGCGCTCGTCGCGGGCCAGCGCAAGGTTCTTGGCCAATGCATCGGCGATGACGAGAAGGCGCGGCGGCGACAAGTCGCGTACGACAATGGGACCGCCCGGCGCGATCTGCTCCTCTCCTTCTGAGACGACCTCGATCGTCGCCGTTTCATCCTCGTAACGGTCAAGCGGCGCCAAGATGCGCGGGCGCAGCGCGCGCAGGACTTCGTCCTCCTCGACCGGCGACAAATCGAACAACACCGCCACGCCGTAGCGGAACAACACGACCTCGCCATGGCCGCCGACGCGGAACGCGAGCGGATTGGTCGAGATCATCTCGCTGCGCTCAAGCCCCACCGTATCGATGCGTTCGCCAAGCAGGATGGCGCGGGCGGTCAACCGCCGCGGTGCGACCGGAACGGGCAGGGTGGATGGTTGCGGCGACGCGGCCATGGACTGTCACTCCTGCGGGCCGGCCGTGTCTTGAGGCTAAGCGACCATGCCCTCACTCAATCATACACCGTCTCCATATAGTGCTCGGAATCGACCACCGCTTCGATGACAGTCGGACCTTGCGCCGCCAGCGCTGATGCCACCACCGCTTCCAGAGCATCGGCGCTCCGGACCCCGACCGCAGGCACGCCGAAATAATGCGCTGGCGGATCGCGATAGTCCTCCTCCTGCAATTCCGTACCGTAGAGCGGGAACTGCCGGCGGATCTGCTTCACCTTGATGAGCGCGAGCCACTTGTCGTCGAGCACGACGATCGGAAGCGTGAGACCAAGGCGCTTCGCGGTCGCAACCTCGCCGCAGGTCATCTGGAAGCAGCCGTCGCCGATCAGGCAGACCACGGGCAGGTCGGGCCGCGCGAGCTTTCGCCGCGATCGCGCCGGGCAGGCCGAAGCCCATTGATGACCAGCCATTGGTGATCAGGAAGGTCTTCGGCGCATGCGCCGTCCACTGGCTTGAGATCTGGTGGGTGTGCGCACCGACATCGAACGACAGCACGCCGTCGCGCGGCAGCGCGCGCCGCACCGCATCGATCGCCGCATGCGCGCTGAACGAATTGGTTTCGGGCCGCAGGGCCTGCTGGAACGCGCGGCGATGGTCGGTGAGCGCCTGCGCCGCCCAGCGGTTGGTCGCCGGCGGCAGCGCGGCAAGCCGCGCGAGCGACGCGCCGAGATCGCCACCGACGTGATGAACGAGACTGACCGACGGCGCGACGTCCGGCGGCTCGATGTCGATCTGCAGCAGCGGTACATCATCGATCCAGGCCTCGTATTCGACCTCGATAGTGTCGTAGCCGAGGCCCACGATGAGGTCGGCGGAGCGAAGGAACTTGCGCTGCAACTGGCGGCATCCCCGCTCGATGCAACCGAGCGCGAGACGGTGCTCCTCGTCGATCAGGCCCTTGGCCATGGTCGTGGTCGCGAACGGCAGGTTGTGGCGCTCGACCACTTTGCGCAGCAGCGATGGATCGGCGGCGCGCACGGCCGACGACCCAATGACCGCGACCGGCCGTTTGGCGGCGGCGATGAGCTCGCCTGCGCGCGCGACCTCGGCATCCGGCGCCGGTGCCAGCGCGATGCGGCCGGCGGAGGGCGGGATCGCTTCGGTTGCCGGCGCGAGGGCGACATCCTCCGGCAGGTCGAGATGCACGGGGCCCATCGGCTCACTCATGGCGAGCGCGATGGCGGCGCTCACGGTGTCCGCGATGCGGCCACGCTCCAGCCGCAGCGTCGCCTTGGTGATCGGCTTGAACAGCGCGTGGTGGTCGATCCACATCTGGATGCGCCGGCCGAGTTGGTCGGTATTGAGATTGCAGGTGATGGCGATCATCGGCGAGCGGTCGAGCCAAGCCGAGCCGACGCCGGTCGCAAGGTTGGTGGCGCCGGGGCCGAGGGTTGCGATGGCGAGGCCCGGGGCGCCCGTGAGGCGGCCGCTGACATCGGCGGCGAAGCCGGCGGAGCCCTCATGGGCGGTCAGCACGAACTCGACCCCGCCCTTGCGCATAGCCTCCATGAGGGGGAGCACATTGCCGCTCGGAATGCCAAAGCCATGCCCGATGCCGGCCGCTTTGAGAATGGCGACGATGAGATCGGCATTGTTCATGGGAGGTCTTCAATTTCCGTCAGGACGGGTGGGATTCGGGCCGTTTTGGGAGCTTAGCATGCGAATATCGCTTGACCGGCCCCGCCGCAGTGCATATAAGAGCGCGCAACGAAATGGCGATTGTGGCACGAAATGCGCAATAAAATTACTCTCGTAGTGAGCAGGCGCACCGCCGGGGGTGGCTAAGCCCACCCGCGATGTGGCGGTGCGCAGGCAGGGGTCTCACGGGGCCCCTTTTTGATTCCGGGGCTAAGAGGGTGCGAGGAATACGGAGCGGACGATGACGACCAATGAAACCGGCGCGGGCGCACCAGGCCGTGAAATGACTGGCGCCGAAATGGTAATCGAGGCCCTTGTCGATCAGGGCGTGGAGCACCTCTTCGGCTATCCCGGCGGCGCGGTGCTGCCGATCTATGACGCGCTGTTCCAGCAGTCGAACCGTCTGCGGCACATCCTGGTGCGCCACGAGCAGGGTGCGGTGCATGCCGCGGAAGGCTATGCCCGGTCGACCGGCAAGGTCGGCTGCGTGCTGGTGACCTCGGGCCCCGGCGCCACCAATGCGGTGACCGGGCTCACCGATGCGCTCTGCGACTCGATCCCGATCGTCTGCATCACCGGACAGGTGCCGACCCATCTGATCGGCAACGACGCATTCCAGGAATGCGACACCGTCGGCATCACGCGGCCCTGCACCAAGTACAATTACCTGGTGAAGAACATAGCCGACCTGCCGGGCGTGCTGCACGAGGCGTTTCATATCGCCAAGAGCGGGCGGCCGGGTCCGGTCGTCGTCGACATCCCGAAGGACATCCAGTTCGCCAAGGGCGCCTATTCGAGGCCGAAGGAGATCGCGCACAAGGGCTACAAGCCGAAGCTCAAGGGCGACCCCGACCGGATCAGGGCTGCGATCGAGATGATGCGCCACGCCAAGCGGCCGCTGTTCTACACTGGCGGCGGCATCATCAATTCCGGCCCGGCGGCGAGCCAGCTGCTCCGCGACCTCGTCAAGCTCACCGGCTTCCCGATCACATCGACATTGATGGGGCTCGGCGCCTTCCCGGCGTCCGATCCGCAATGGCTCGGCATGCTCGGCATGCACGGGACCTGGGAAGCGAACTGGGCGATGCACGATTGCGATCTTATGATTTGCATCGGGGCGCGCTTCGATGACCGTATCACCGGGCGGCTCGACGCGTTCGCTCCGCATTCGCGGAAGATCCACGTCGACGTCGATCCATCCTCGATCAACAAGAACGTCAAGGTCGATCTGCCGATCGTCGGCGACTGCGCGCATGTGCTGGAAGACATGGTGCGGCTGTGGCGCGCGGGAGCAGTGACGCCGGACAAGAAGGCGCTCGCCGACTGGTGGAAACAGGTCGACAAGTGGCGCGCCCGCAAGTCGCTCGCGTACAAGAACTCGAAAGAAGTCATCAAGCCGCAATACGCGATCCAGCGGCTCTATGAGCTGACCAAGGGCCGCGACGTCTACATCACCACCGAAGTCGGTCAGCACCAGATGTGGGCGGCGCAGTTCTTCCATTTCGAGGAGCCGAACCGCTGGATGACTTCGGGCGGGCTCGGCACCATGGGCTACGGACTGCCTTCGGCGGTCGGCGTGCAGCTTGCGCACCCGGACGCGCTGGTCATCGACATCGCCGGCGAGGCGTCGGTGCTGATGACAATGCAGGAGATGTCCACGGCGGCGCAGTACCGGCTGCCGATCAAGATCTTCATCCTCAACAACAAATACATGGGCATGGTGCGCCAGTGGCAGGAGCTGCTGCACGGCGGGCGTTACGCCGAAAGTTACATGGATGCGCTGCCGGACTTCGTGAAGCTCGCTGAGGCCTATCAGGCCGTGGGCATTCGCTGCGAGAAGCCTGGCGAACTCGACGCCGCCATCAAGGAGATGATCAAGATCAAGAAGCCGGTGATCTTCGATTGCGTGGTCGATCCAGCCGAAAACTGCTTCCCGATGATCCCGTCCGGTCGCGCTCACAACGAGATGCTGCTGGGCGACGCCGCCGAGAGCATCGACGACGCAGTCACCGAAGAAGGCAAGGTGATGGTGTAATGGCAAACGGCACGAGCACCTCGCACTATCCCGCGGCGCCGGTGGCGCAAGGCATCGAAAGTCACACGCTCTGTGTTCTGGTCGACAACGAGCCGGGCGTGCTCGCGCGCGTCATCGGCCTGTTCTCCGGGCGCGGCTACAACATCGACTCACTTACGGTGTCGGAGACCGAGCACGAGAGGCATCTCTCGCGCATCACCATCGTCACCCGCGGCACGCCGATGGTGATCGAGCAGATCAAGAACCAGCTCGAGCGGCTGGTGCCGATCCACCGCGTTATCGATATGACGGTGTCCGGTCCCGCGATCCAGCGCGAGCTGGCGATGGTGAAGGTGCGCGGCAAGGGCGACAACCGCGTCGAGGCATTGCGGCTCGCCGATGCGTTCCGTGCCCGCGTCATCGATGCCGGTACCGAAAGCTTCGTGTTCGAGATCACCGGTGCCTCCGACAAGATCGAGAGCTTCGTCGCGCTGATGCTGCCGCTCGGGCTCGTCGAGGTCTCGCGCACCGGCATCGTCGCCATCCAGCGCGGGCCGGATGGGATGTAGGCCGGGGGATGCGATGGCCGGTCCGCCTTGGCGCGTTGGCGCTGATCATTGCGGCGGTTCTCGGCTACGGCTATTGGCGCGCCTGGTCGCGCGCGAACATCACCATGATCGTCTTCGATGTTTCCCGCGGTTCGAATAGCGTGCCTGCGTTCGTCGCGGAATTGACGCTGCGCAATTCGGCCCGCACCTCGCTGGCGGAGGGACGCAGCAGCGCGCGTTTTGGCTCGGTCTCGTTTATTCATCCTCAACACGGTTCCTGCGAAGAAGAGGAACAGTCCGCGATCACTTCCGCCGAAGGCCGGACGCAATGGGACAGGTGCATCGGAGAAAAGTTCCGCTGGCAGGCGGGCTGGGTGCAACAGGTGAGCACTTTTGAAATCCGGTTCGCGCAATGTCGGGTCGCTGACATTCCGCTCATGCTGCGGCAAGGGGGCGCGGACTGGTGGCTGTGGTGGGTGCCCCTACCGCATGTCGGGGGCGATCCCTTGACGGATTTTAGCGCCAAAATTCTGATCGATTCCGTTTCCTGCCAGGCGCGCGCCATCGGTTTTTACGAATAGCGACATTTCTGGAATTTTTGGCCTGATGTCAGCGCAACAAAAATCGGACGGGAAGCGATGACAAGCCATCACCCGGGCAACTATATTTAACGTCCGGTATTGTCTGGTTCGGCTGCGATAGCAGGGGCGACGATTGGACGAAACCTGGTGGCTCTTCTTCTTCGTCGGGCTGTTGGCGCAGCTTGTTGACGGCGCACTTGGCATGGCCTTTGGCGTCACCGCCACAACCGTCATGCTGTCGTTCGGGACTGCGCCCGCGCAGGCGAGCGCAATGGTCCATATCGCCGAGATTTTTACCACCGCGGCGTCTGGCGCGTCGCACTGGTGGCATCGCAATATCGACTGGACAATCGCGAAGCGCATCGCGGTTCCGGGTGTGGTGG
The DNA here is from genome assembly GCA_963720385.1 of uncultured Alphaproteobacteria bacterium. Taxonomy (GTDB): domain Bacteria; phylum Pseudomonadota; class Alphaproteobacteria; order Rhizobiales; family Xanthobacteraceae; genus VAZQ01. Next base: position 83,889 of record CAVRFL010000013.1, read on the forward strand.
GCGGCATTCTGGGGGCGACCATCCTGGCCAATGTGGACGGGAAGGTGATCGCGCCGCTCGTGACCATCTACCTGGCATTGATGGGGGTCCTCATCCTGGTGCGCGCGCTACGCGCATTCGCGACGGTGGAGCCGAGCAAGCGCGGGATGCCGCTGGTCGGCTTCGCCGGTGGCATGCTCGATGCCATCGGCGGCGGCGGCTGGGGGCCGATCGTGACCTCGACCCTGGTCGGGACCGGTCACGTGCCGCGCTACGTGATCGGATCGGTCAACCTGACCGAATTCTTCGTGACCGTGGCGACCTCAGTGACTCTCATCCTGTCGTTGGGACTCGCCGACCTCGCGCCGGTGATCCCGCTGATTCTTGGCGGCCTGGTCAGCGCGCCGTTCGCCGGTTATCTTGTCAAGATCATCTCGACTCGCCTCCTGATGCTCTTTGTCGGCGGCCTGATCCTGCTCTTGAGCCTGCGCTCGCTGTTGCGGCTGGTGGGATGGTGGCTTTAGCCATCCGGGCCACACGGCGCTTGATTTTCCCCGCCGATTGCCGTTTCTGCCCTCCATCATCCTATGACGTGACGTAGGACGTGCGGAGAGGACCCGGGCCAATGCGTGTTTATTACGATCGCGATGCCGATCTGAACCTGATCAAGGGCAAGAAAGTCGCCATTATCGGCTATGGTAGCCAGGGCCACGCCCATGCGTTGAACCTGCGCGATTCCGGGGTCAAGAACGTGGCGGTGGCGCTGCGCAAGGGCTCGCAGGGCGTCAAAAAGGCCGAAGGCGAGAAGCTCAACGTCATGGAGGTCGCCGAAGCCGCCAAATGGGCGGACGTCATGATGATGCTGACGCCCGACGAGTTGCAGGCGGACATCTACAACAACCACATGCACGCCAACATGAAGAAGGGCGCGGCGCTGATGTTCGCGCACGGCCTCAATATCCATTTCAACCTGATCGAGCCGCGCGAAGACCTCGACGTCATGATGATCGCGCCCAAGGGCCCCGGTCACACGGTGCGTGCCGAGTACCAGCGCGGCGCCGGCGTGCCGGTGCTGATGGCTGTGCATCGCGACGTATCGGGCAATGCGCACGATCTCACGCTGAGTTACGGTTCCGCGATCGGCGGCGGCCGCGCCGGCATCATCGAGACCACCTTCCGCGAGGAATGCGAGACCGACCTGTTCGGCGAGCAGTCGGTGCTGTGCGGCGGGCTCGTCGAGTTGATGAAGGCCGGTTACGAGACACTGGTCGAAGCCGGCTACGCGCCCGAGATGGCCTATTTCGAATGTGTGCACGAGGTGAAGCTGATCGTCGACCTCATCTATGAGGGCGGCATCGCCACCATGGATTATTCGGTGTCGAACACCGCAGAATACGGCCAGTACGTTTCGGGCCCGCGCGTGGTGACGCCGGAAACCAAGGCCGAGATGAAAAAGATCCTCGGCGACATCCAGTCCGGAAAATTCGTCAAGGACTGGATGTTGGAAAACCGCGTCAACCAGACCTCGTTCAAGTCGATGCGGGCGAAAAACGCTGCGCACCCGATCGAGGAGGTGGGTGCGAAGCTACGCGCCATGATGCCGTGGATCAAGCAACGGGCCATGGTGGACCGGAGCAGGAACTGATCCGGCCGGGTAGGACAAAGCTGCCGATACGTACCGCACCGCGCTGACGGAAAATCGGATGTCCAGGGGCGTTCTCTACATGGTGTGGGGCGAGAAGGCCGAGCGGGTAATGGCGCGTTCCATCGCCTCGCTTAAGGAAATCCATCCGGAACTGCCCTATGAGGTTGTCCGCCTCCCGCCGCACACCGACGGAATCAAAGGCCTGCTCGAAAAGTCGCGGATGCTGGAGCTGTCGCCGTTCGAAGAGACGCTCTATCTCGATTGCGACACTGTGGTCCTGGACCGGCTCGATTACGGATTTGCGCAGGCAATCCGTTATGGAGTTGCGTGCTGCATCTGCGAGTGCCCCTGGGCCAGACGCTATCGCGGACTGCCGAAGGACGATGGCATCGAATACAACACCGGCGTGCTCTTTTTTAACCGCGCAGCGGCGGCGCTGTTCCAGCGCTGGCACGAACTGGTCACCGAGGTTGATTCCACGATCGACTTCGTGCTTCCGAACGGTCAGCTGGGCGTGATGCCGTTCAACGATCAGGGCGGATTCGCCAAGGCGGTGTCCGAATGGGACCGGGCGCCGTTCGTTCTGCCGTTCAACTGGAATTTCCGGCCGATGTGGCAGTGGACGTTCTTCGGGCCGATCAAGGTCTGGCACGACTATTCCGACCCGCCCCCGCAACTCAAGCAGTTGAACGCCGCTTATCGTAGACCCGACGCCGTCATCCAGTTCCATTCGCCGGCCAGGAAATGAACGGGGAGACTTGATCGGCGCTCGCCGCCGGCTCGGCAATGACGGCCGAAGCCGCTATACCTATCTACCAGAGGACAGCAATGGATTTTTCGGGTCGTGACGTTACGCTGGTGATGCTGATCATCGGCATCCTCATGATCTGCGCATCAGTCTGGATGGAGCGCCGCCGCAAGCATCAATTGATGCCGAGTCTTATTCCGCCGATCCCGCTGCTGATCCTGGGCGGGACAATCGCCTTCATCTCGCTCGTCGTCTTAATTCTTTCAATCCGGACGTAGTGCATGTTAAGCGGCGCCATCACTCAGGCGCCGCCATGTGCGCGAACGAAGGAGCGGTCGATCAGTTCCTTCAGGCGCCGCTGCTGCCTGGCCTTGAAGCTTTGCCACCACGCCAATACGTCGAGGCGCTTTGCTTCGACTGCCTCAATCACTTGTGGCGCGTGGGTTCCCAACGGCTACCGCACCCTCATCGCGATTAATCCTTGATGCGGAAGACGATGATGCGTCCGTCGTCGTGCAGGACCTCGCCTTTCTGCGCCTGCGCGACGAGATCCTGCCCGAAGCTCAGCGCGCGGACACCGGCGGTCCGATCACGGACGCCGAACGTGCGAGTTTGATTGACGTGGTCCTGCGGAGATTGGACTCCAAAACCGGAGTACTCCCACAACACATAGCGGACATCCGCAGGACGCCTGGCCCAGGCCGTGGTGAGGCCGGCCGACTCCACGTCGAGCACGCGATTGCGCTTGAAATCAAGCCGGAACGGCGTGCTGACCCAGGCAACGAAGGGTTCGCTCTCCGGGATCATCTCCTGAAATCCGCGCAGACGTTCAGCCCAGTCGCCCGACAGCGCGTCGCGGTTGTAGGCGAGGTAATCAGGACGCTGCGCGAACGTCGAGAACGCCAGAATCGAGCCGGTCCGCACCGCCTGCCGGTATCGATCCAGCAATGGCGGGGCGAAAATCGCGACGCAAAACAGGACGCCGATGATCGGAACGGCCCTGCCGAAGCGGACAGGCCCGGCAATCGACGTCGCCAGCACCACGACGAATGGAACGGTACCTAGCATGAACGGCACTGCGTAGCGCAGGCTGGTATTGAACCCGGCCAGGGAGGGCCCGGACGCCAGGAGCGCCGCGTAGGACACAATCAAGGCGACACTGGCAGCCGCGATTCCGAGCGGAACCCGGGCGGGCTTGCGCCACGAAGGGTGCCTCCATGCGGACATGCCCAGTCCGGCCGCGACCAGCGTCAAGATCAAAAGGAACGCATAGTGGGCATGTGTGGCTCCGTACGCGAGGGGCGTGATCGATAAGATGTGCAGCAGGTCGGGAGTGGCCGCCGGCGGGATCGGATCAGTCGGCTGCGGTTGCATGCTGAAATAGTGGGGTGCGTGCAGCAGGAGCCACGGCAGCAGGGCCGCGGCGCTGCAAAGACCGACCTGCAAGCTCCAGACCAGCCCCGTACGCCAAGACTTCTCCATGCGCGCAACGCTCAGCATTGCCAACGCAGGTGCGCCAACGGAAACAGCACGAAGATCGGCTTCAGCGCGACGAGGCCTCCATAAATGAGCCCAAGCGCGATTTGAGAGGGTGGAAACTTTTCGCGGTCGTCCGTCAGCAGCATGAGCGCGGCGGCCATGAGCGCGGCGCCGGTGAACAACGACGACACATTCACGTATTGCGGGTTGATGAAAGCAATAAGCAGCGGCGCCAGTGCCGCGCCCGGCAATGGCGCGAGACGGCCCCAGCCAGCCGATGCGCCGAGCATCATCAGCAGCAAGAAGCCGAGGATCGCATCGACACCGTTGATGTATTCGATCGGCGCGACCAGGAGGGGAAATGCCTGCAGAAAGGCAAGCCCGCCCAGGGTTTCCGATCCGATGGCGCTCAACGGGCTGCCGAACAGCGTCCCGGTTGCCAGCATGCGTACGGGATGCGCCAGGTACTTCTGAAAGTCGTCGTGATAGTTGAATGCGCTGGGAGGAAGCTGCGTGAGAACCGCAAAGCCGGTGACCAGCGCGACCAGGCCAACCGCAAGCAAAACCTCGACCTGCGCGGCATCCTGATTCGGCCAGCGCATGCGCAAACTCTTCGCATGCAGGATGAACAGTGCCAGCCCGATCCCGACAATGAGCCACATTGCGGCAGGTGTCGCCAATCGCACGAGATTGAGGATGCCGCCGATCGGCAAGAGCACCGCAAGCCCCAGTGCTACTGTGACTGCGCGCGAACCGCCCTCAGTGCGTGCAAAGCGGCGAACCGCCATACCCCACCCGTAGAGGATGGCGCATGCCACGAGCAGCGCACAAATCGCCAAGGCGAAGCGGACCATGGTTACGTCATCGCTGATTTGAAGATGTCCCCGACAGACATGGCACCATGAATGCCCCAAGCGAGCAAGCGTACGTTTTCGTGGGAAGCTCTGAATTTATCTCCCCGGGCCGATTGCGGTGATCGTGTCAGTGCTCGTTCGCCCTTTTCACCCCACACGATATAGAGCACGCCCCTGGACATCTGCTTCTCCGACTTTGCGCGGCCACATCGACCTGCACAACTTGCCATCATAGCGATTTGAGAATAATACGGGCGTCTACTTTATTCTGAAGGAAGGTTCCGCCGCAGCGCGGTTTGTGCTGAGCATGACGCTCGCAGAAATGCCCCGAAAAAGCGCGGTGCTCAGCCGTCCAGCCTGGATCACGATTCTGGGCATGATTCACCTTGTGGCGCTGGGTCTCCTCCTGATCTACGAGAACGGCACCGTGCCGATCGTCACGGCCCTGCTGACTTGGGCATTGTTGAATTTCTTTTGGCTTTGCGTGCTACAGCGACCGGCGGCGGCAGCGCTCCTATCATTGGGGACCGTCATAGCGCTGACGATCTTGTCGATGTTCAAGCATCAGTTCTTGAGCAGGACCATCACGTTTCTCGACGTGATTATGGTCGACGCCGAAACGACTTAGTTTCTATTTGACGTGTTTCCCGCGATCGGATTGCAGATTGCGGGCGCCGCGATCGTCTTTCTTCCGTTACTTGGGTTGATCTGGTGGCTCGACCCGTTGCGAATGCAGCGGCGTGTTGCGCTTGTGGGATTTGTCCTGTGCTTTGCCGCGCTTGCCGGCATGTCGCTATTGCTGCCGCTTGATCGCGAAGACGAATTTTTCGATCGCAATTTCATCTCAAAGTTCGCTCGCTCAACTGCCGTGGCGGTGGTCGACCTGACAACGGGCCGTTTCCTTGAATCCGACGCCAGGGCGGCCGAAAGCCTGGATGTCGAGACCGCGACCGAATGCCCGTCCCAAGCGAAACGGCCGCATATCTTCTTGATCCTGGACGAGTCGAGCTTTGATGCAACGATGATGCCGGGGACCAAGGTGCCTGCCGGTTATCGAGATCATTTTCGCTCGTTCGACGGCAAGGAGCGTCGTCTGGTCGTGGAAGGAGCAGGTGGGCCGACATGGTACACCGAATACAACGTGCTGACCGGGCTGTCGTCGCGTTCGTACGGCCGATTTGCCGAGGGCGTCACCCGGCTCGCGGCCGGACGTGTCAACCGGGGCTTGCCGCACGCGCTGCGGCGCTGCGGTTATCAGACGTTCAGTGCCTATCCGCAGCCCGGCGCATTCCTCAATGCGCGCGGCTTCCAGACGTCGGCCGGTATCGAGCGGTTCCTGCAAGCTAAGGACATTGGATCGAGAGAACGCAATACCGATGATTTCTATTACGACTTTGCAATCCGCACGTTCACGTGGGAGCGCGGCAGTGGTCCCATGTTTTATTTCCTCTATACGGTTGCAAATCATTTTCCGTGGAATTTCACGTTTCGCCCAGAGCTCACCCCGGGTTGGAAAGGCTCTGGCAACCGCTTTGATGTCGACGAGTTCATTCGTCGCCAGAGCATGAGCGCGCGCTACTACGCTGAGTTTCTCGCTAAACTACGCAGTCAATTCCCGAATGAATTGTTCCTGATTGTGCGCTTCGGCGATCACCAACCGGGCTTCGCTCGCTATTTCGTCAATCCCACCCTCCAGATCGAAGAGGTGGTGGAACGTATCCAGCGGTTCGATCCGCGTTACTTCACCGCATATTATGCCGTCGACGCTATCAATTTCACGCCGGTTGACTTGTCATCGGCACTCGACCCCCTCGACGCACCCTATCTGCCGCTGGTGGTGCTGGAGGCGGCGGGCGTTCCCCTGGACGCCTCCTTCGCCGAGCAGAAGAAGATTCTGCAACGCTGCCGCGGCCAGTTCTCACTCTGCAACAAGGGTGCCGAGGCGCGTCGCTTCAACCGGATGCTGATCGATGCCGGTTTGATTACAGGGCTGTAGTTGCATCGTCGAGCTGCGCTCGCCGGGCGCGCGATTATTTCTTCTGCCCGGATCGCCGTTCGATCTCGGCCCACAGCCAGCGCGCGGCACCGGCAGGCGATGCCTCGGCGCCGGTCGCGCGCAGGTTCGCTTCGCGCATCAGTGTGACCTCGACGGCGCCGGCAAGCGGCCGCAGTGCGTCAAGCATAACGCCGTCGCTGGCGCGCTTGGGCGACACCAGCATGATCGCGTCATAGGGCGGGATTGCCTGCCTCGGGTCCTCCAGCACGACAAGCCCGTGGCGCGCGATGCGGCCATCGCTGGTGTAGCCGGCGATCACCTCGACTTCGCCGGCTTCCGCCGCCGGATACATGAACTCCGGCTGCATCGTGCGCTCGGTCTTGAACTTGAGGCCGTAGGCGCTGCGGATCGCCGCCCATTCCGGTCGGCCGAAGAATTCGTAGTCGCCGGCAATGGTTAGCGTGGGCGCCTGGCGTGCCAGGTCCGCGATTGTGCGCACACCGAGCGCCTTCGCGCGCCGCGCCGACATCGCCAGCGCATAGGCGTTCTCGAAGCCGAGCCCGCCCGCGACTGTGATGCCGTGCCGCTCCTTGAGCCAGGCGGCGACCTCGCGCAGGACCTGGTCGCGCGATTTGACATCGCTGCGCTGCATCTGGTTGGCCCAGATCGTGCCGGTGTATTCCACGTAAACGTCGATCTCGTTGCCTTTGAGCGCGTCGAAGATGACGCCGGAGCCGAGCCCGTCGCGCCGCCCGGCCGACAATCCGCTGTCCGACAGCCGTTGCTGGATCAGCGCGGCGAGGACGTATTGCTCTGAGAACGGCTTGGCGCCGATAATGTAATCCGCGCCCTGTCGCGCCAGCGAGGGCAGGAACGACGCGGCGAGCAGGCACACGAGGCCGAGGGCGCCGAACGCGACGCGCTGGCGGCTTCGCCGTGCGACGCCCGATTCCATCAGCGCCAGCAATTGGTCGACCGCGAGCGCCAGCAACGCCGCGGCCACGCACCCGAACAGAACGAATACCCAGTTCTGGGTTTGCAGACCGGTGAAGATGTAGTTGCCGAGGCTCGTCTGCCCGATCGGTGTCGACAACGTCGCGGTGCCGATCACCCAGACAGCGGCGGTGCGGATGCCCGCCATGATCACCGGCAACGCGAGCGGGAGCTCGACCATGGACAGCGACTGACGCGGCGTCATGCCGACGCCGCGCGCGGCTTCGGTCACCGCCGGATCGATGCCCTCGAGGCCGGTGATCGTGTTCCGCAGCACCGGCAACATGCTGTAGAGCGCGAGCGCCAGCACCGACGGCAGGAAGCCGAGCGCGGAGAAGCCGACGCCGAACAGCCGTTCCGTGAGCGCCGCCAATGCGAGCAGGAGCGGATAGAACAGCGCGAGCAGAGCGAGCCCCGGAATGGTCTGCGCGACACTCGCGACCGCAAGCAAAATCCGGCGCAACACCGTCCGGCGCATCGCGAGGATCGCAAGCGGGAAGCTGACGGCAAGCCCGAGCGCCAGCGCGGTCATGCTCACCAGCACGTGCCCGCCGAGATAGTCCGGCAGCCGCGCCAGCGCGTCGGCGATGCGCGGGTCGTCGATCATCGGGTAGACCTGAGTGCGTTCAAGCGATCCGCCTGCCGCCGCGGTGTCTGCATCAGCTCGCTCACGAAATCGTCGCCGTTGTGCGCCATCATGGCATCCGGCGTGCCTTCGGTGAGGAGGCGGCCGTCGCGCATCACGGCGATGCGGTCGGCGAGCAGCAGCGCCTCCATCATGTCGTGGGTGATCAGCACTGTGGTGAGGCCGAACTTGTCGTGCAGGGCCCGGTAGTCCTGCGCGAGCGCGTCGCGGGTGAGGGGATCGAGCGCGCCGAACGGCTCGTCCATCAATACGATGCGGGGGTGCGCCGCCAGCGCGCGGGCAACGCCGACACGCTGGCGCTCTCCGCCCGACAGCTCGTGGGGAAATCTTTGGCCATGGGCCACGCGGTCGAGGCGAACGAGTTCGATCAGCTCGTCGACACGGCGCGCGATGGCGGCGGCGTCCTGGCCGAGCAGGCGAGGGGTGATGCCGATGTTCTCGGCCACCGTCATGTGCGGGAACAGTCCCACGCCCTGGAAGACGTAGCCGATGCGGCGGCGCAGCACGATCGGGTCAACGGTCCGGACGTCCTCGCCGGCCACCCGGACCGTGCCTCCGGTCGGATCGATCAGCCGGTTAACCAGCCGCAGCAGCGTGGTCTTGCCGGAGCCCGACGGGCCGACGACCGTCAGGAACTCCCGCTCGCCGACCGCAAGCGACACGCCGGCGAGCACCTCGCGGCTGCCGTTGCCGTAGCTCTTGCTGACCGAATCGAAGGCAATGGCGGGCGGCTGGATCATCGGTTTGGCGCCCTGGAATGAATGGGCATTAAGAAAGGTGCGCGGGTGCGTCAGACATTAAGGCAGCGTAATCTCAGGACGGGGCGGGCGGAAACGATATTCAATTCAATTTCGCCCGGCGACCTTTTGTGACCTTGCCAAGACACAAATATTGCACTTTTATTGCGATGGTCCGTGTGCCGGGCGTAGCCGTTTAGTCATTGCCGGGCACGGGCGCGTCGCCATGCCGCCCTCCATTTCATCGCTGACGAGCCGTTGGGCTGCCGACACCGGGGCCCTGCGCCTCTTTTGGCGCGCGGGCCCGATCGCGATCGTCCACCTCGCGGCGCTGATTATCCTGTTCCGGACCGAATATTACGACGTGCCGCGGATCGGCTCGTTTCTGCTGACGTGGGGCTTTTTGAATTTCGCCTGGCTTGCCGTGCTCCGCCGCCCGGGCGTGTCGGCGGTGATGTCGCTCGCGATGGTCGTGATCCTGATCCAGGTCTCGGAGCTCAAGTACAAGGTGATCTGGCAGACCGTGAACTTCGTCGATCTCATGGTCATCGACTTGAGTTCGTTCTCCTATCTGCTGGCGATCTTTCCGGGCCTGGTCACCTACGTCCTTCTCGGCATCGGGGTAGCGGCCTCCGTCCTGCTGCTGCTCTGGCGGCTCGACCCGTTCCGGATGCCGCGGCTGAGAGCGGTCGCGGCCGCCCTTGCGTGCCTTCTGGGACTCGGCGTGCTCTCGGTCACGCATCCGTTCTGGCCGGAGGACATCTGGTACCCCTACAGTCACGTGTCGAACTTCACGCGTTCCGGTGTTGATGCAGTCACCGCCTATGCGCGCGGCGGCTACATGGAATCGGACGCGATGGTGACGGATCACCTCAGGGCGACTCCGGGCGCGGCCTGCGAGCCTGCCGGCAAGCCGCCGCACATCATCATGGTGCATGACGAATCCGCTTTCGACATCCGCAATGCACCGAACATCCGGGTGCCGGAGGGATACGGTCGTCATTTTCGTTCGTTCGACGGCAAGCATCGCGATTTCATCGTCGAGGCCGCTGGGGGGCCGAGTTGGTACACCGAGTACAACGTGTTCGCTGGGCTGTCGGCGCGCAGCTTCGGCAAGTTCTCCTATTTCGTGACCAGGATCGCAGCCGGGCGGGTCGAGCGCGGTCTGCCGAATTCACTGCGCCGCTGCGGCTACCGCACCTTCTCGCTCTATCCTGCGCACGGCGCTTTCATGGGCACGCGGACGTTCCAGGCATCGACCGGCGTGCAGAATTTCTTCGACATGGCCGCTATGCGCGCGCGCGAGGTCGAACCGGACAACTTCTACTATGACACCGCGATCAAGATGCTCGAGCGCGAGCGCTCCAAGGGTCCGACGTTCTTCTTCATCTATCTGTCGGCCAATCACTTCCCATGGGACTACCGCTGGCGCCCCGAGTTGACGCCGGGCTGGCGAGATTTGGGCAACCGTCCGGTGGTCGACGAATATCTGCGGCGACAGACCATGGGCATGCAGGAATATCAGCAGTTCCTGGAGCGCCTGCGGCGCCAATTCCCGGGCGAGCGGTTCATGCTGGTGCGCTATGGCGATCACCAGCCGGATTTCGCGACCCAAATCCTCGACCCCTCGCTCAAGGACGATGCGATCGTCCAGCGCCTGATGGCAAACGATCCGAAGTATTACACGACCTACTACGCCATCGATGCCATCAACTACCGGCCGCTGAACATTTCGTCCGCGCTCGACTCGATCGAGGCGCCGTATCTCCCGCTGGTCGTGCTGGAGAGCGCGGGCCTGCCGCTCGATCCCTCGTTCGCCGAGCAGAAGCGGATATTCGAGCGCTGCCGCGGGCTGTTCTATAGTTGCGCCAACGGTGCCGAAGCGCGGCGCTTCAACCGGCTTCTGATCGACGCTGGCTTGATCAAGGGGCTATAAAATACCAACCATGATGCGATCGAGACAGATTGAATCATGGCCCGGATGCTGGTCATGCCGCCGCTGATCGCATCGCTGGCGCACCGGCTGAGCCCATCCGCATCGATGACCATGCCGCAGGTCCTGCGGCTCCTGCCGTTCGCCGCGTTCCATCTTGCCGCGCTCGTGGGCATGATCGTGATCGAGAACGGCCCGGTGCGGATGCTGGTTTACCTGCTGACCTGGGGCCTGCTGAATTTCCTGTGGCTGGCGTTACTGCGCCGCCCTGCAATCGCAGCGGGGCTGTCGCTTACGATGTTCGCGGCGGTGATCTGGATCTCGCGGTTCAAGCACCAGGTCCTCTGGATGACCGCGAACTTCATGGACCTGATGATCATCGACCCCGAGACCGTGGCGTTCCTGTGGACGATATTGCCGCAAGCTCGCATCATCGGACTCGTCACTGCTGCGGTGGCGCTGCCGGTGTTGGTATTGCTCTGGCGCGTCGATCCCTGGCGCGTGCGGCGGCGGATCGCGGCAGCGAGCGCGGCGGGATGCTTCGCCGCGATCGTGGCGGTCTCGTTCGCGGCCCCGCTCTCCGACGGTGAGGTGTTCGCGGACGACAACAACATCTCCGTCTTCATGCGCACGGGCGTCGAATCCGTGCACATCCTCGCGAGCCAGGGCTATCTGGAATCCGACGCCGAGGTGACCGAACGGCTCAAGCTGACGGGCGAGGAGACCTGCCACCCAGCCGGCAAGCGTCCGCACATCATCCTGCTGCATGATGAATCGAGCTTCGACATCCGCGCGGTGAACGGCGTCAAGGTGCCACCGGGCTACGGGGCGCACTTCAAGTCATTCGACGGCAAGCAACGGACGCTCCTGGTCGAGGGCGCCGGCGGGCCGAGCTGGTACACCGAGTACAACGTGCTCTCGGGTCTCTCATCGCGCTCGTTCGGGCGCTTCCAGTTCTTTGTCACGCGGATCGCCGCCGGCCGGGTCTCGCGCGGTCTGCCGCATTCGCTGCGCCGCTGCGGCTACCGCACGTTCTCGATCTATCCGGTGTTCGGCGGATTCCTCGGCAGCCGCTCGTACTACAAGGGCGCTGGCGTGGAGAATTTCATCGACGGCGAGGACATTCGCGGCGGCGTGTTCGAGCCCGACCGCTTCTATTTCGACTATGCGGCCCGCATGATCGCGCGCGAGCGCGAGCGCGCGCCGATGTTCCTGCACGTCTACCTGACTGCCAACCATTTTCCCTACGACTTTCCGTTCCGGTCGGAGCTGACGCCGATGGCATGGCGCGACCCCGGCAATGCAATGCCACAGGTCAACGAGTATCTGCGCCGGCAGGCGATGACGGAGCGCGACTACCGTGACTTCTTAGCGCGGCTCAAGCGCGAGTTCCCCGGCGAGTCCTTCCTGATCGTGCGGTTCGGAGATCACCAGCCCGATTTCGCGAAGCGCATCATCGATCCGGATATCGATGTCGACGAGCTTGGTCGCCGGATCATGGCCCATGATCCGCGCTACTATTCCGCCTATTACGCCATCGACGCGATCAATTTCCGCCCGGTCGAATCTGACGTCCGCGCTCGACGTGCTCGACGCGCCCTATTTGCCACTGGTGGTGCAGGAGGCCGCCGGCCTTCCGCTTGATGCGACCTTCGCCGAGCAGAAGCGCATCCTGCAGCGCTGCCGCGGCCTGTTCTACGGTTGCGGCCACGGCGCCGAGGCGCGACGATTCAATCGGCTGCTGATCGATGCCGGGCTGATCAAGGGGCTTTGATCCTTCGCTTCGGCGCAGCCGGCATACGCGGATTTGTGATCCAATGGATTGACGCCGCGTGGCGGATCGGTCAGGGGAGGCCGAAATCCGCGGACGACCAGTGGGGAACCCTGTGACAAAGCCGGAACAACGACTCGACAATTTCAGGCGGCTGCTTGATCAAGCGCGCGAGCGTCTCGGCCTCGATATCGGCTTCGTACTGTGGGACGGCTCGACAGTGCCGGCCGGTCTGCCGTCCGACGCGCTTGCGCTCACCATCGCCGACGAGGGCGTGGTCGCGGCCCTGATCCGGCGTCCGAACCTCGAGACGCTGGGCAATCTTTGGGTCACGCGACGCATCGATGTCCGGAATGGAACGCTGTTCGATCTCGCTCGCATTCGGCCAAAGGTGCGAACGCGCGAATTTATCCGTTCGCTCGACAAGCGCGGCCTGTTCGCCATTCTGGCCAAGTTCCTGCTGGTGCCGCGCGGCGGCCCCTGGCCGCTCAATACACAGCCGGAAGAGGCACCAAGCGACGGCAGTCCCGAGGAGAACAAGAAGAACATCGCCTATCACTACGACGTGTCGAACGCGTTCTACGCGCTCTGGCTCGACCGGGAGATGGTCTACACCTGTGCCTACTGCACCGACTGGAACAACGACATCGATCAAATGCAGCAGGACAAGCTGGAAATGATTTGCCGCAAGCTGAGACTTCAAGCCCGGCGAGCGCATGCTCGACATCGGCTGCGGTTGGGGCGCGCTCTCCTGCTATGCCGCGCAGCATTATGGTGTGAGCGCTTATGCAGTGACCCTGTCGGAGCAGCAGGTCGCCTATGGGCAGGAGAAGGTCAGGCGGCTCGGCCTGCAAGACCGCGTGACGATCGAACTGAAGGACTATTCGACGGTGCAGGGCGAATTCGACAAGGTTGCGGCAATCGGAATCCAGGAGCACATCGGGATCAGCAATTACCCGACCTATTACGGCACGATCCAACGCGTCCTCAAGAACGACGGCCTGTTCCTGCACCATGCCATCGTCCGACCGGCGAAGCGCGACGACCGCAGCTTCCGCCGCAAACGTCCGGAGTTTGCGCTGACCACCAAGTACATCTTTCCCGGTAGCGAGCTCGATTACATCGGCAATACGGTGACCATGCTCGAACGCCATGGCTTCGAGGTACACGACGTCGAGAACTGGCGCGAACACTATCAGCGGACCTGCCGGCTCTGGCATGATCGGCTGCTCGCCAACTACGATGCGGCCGTGAAGGAGATCGGGGAGGTCAAGACTGCGCATGTGGCTTGCCTATCTCGGGCTGGTCTCGATCGCGTTCGAGCGCAACGGGCTCGGCCTGTTTCAGACCCTGGCATCGAAGCGCCGGCGCGGCCCTTCCGGGCTGCCGCCGACTCGCGCGGATCTCTACCGCTGACCGTCGTTTGCGCCTCGCGACCCGGATCGTAAAGTGTGGTAGCAGGCGTCGTATGCGCGCCCCCGAAGTCGTCTCGATCGATCGGCTGACGCTGCAATACCGGCCACAGTCATGGTCGTTTGCAGCCGAGCGGCGCGCCGAGATCGATGCGCATTTCGAGCGCGCGCGCCGAGAGCGGCCGCAAATCTGGAACGGCCAGGTCCTGGTGATGCATCGCCATCGCCTGGATCGGGATGCACTCGAAGGAGCGTTCCTGCAAACCGATTTCGCCAGCTTCCTGACGTGGCGCGACTGGGGCTTTCCGGAGGCCGGCGTGACCAACTGCTTTTCGATGGGCGCCTTGCGGACGAGCGACGGCGCCTGGATCATGGGTGTCATGGCGGCGCATACCTCAGTGGCAGGCAAGATCTATTTCCCCGCCGGCACGCCCGATCCCGGCGATGTCGTTGACGGCGAGGTCGACCTCGCCGGCAGCGCGATCCGTGAGGTCGCCGAGGAGACTGGGCTCGGCGCCGGTGACTTCACACAAATAAGCGGCTGGCACTGCGTGATCGATGGACCGCGGATTGCCCTCATGAAAGTGCTGCAGGCGCACGAACCGGCCGAGGTTTTGCGGTGGCGCATCTTCGATCATCTTGCGCGCGAAGCAACGCCCGAGCTCGTCGATGTGCGGATCGTGCGCTCCGAGCATGACTTCGACCCGATGATGCCGCGCTTCGTTACGGCGTTTCTCGATCACACAGGCTTTCACACACGGAGCTGACATGCCGTCCGCAAAATTCATCGAGCGTTATCGCATCGACAAGCCCGACCGTTTTCGCCTGTCCGACTTCAATACCGCCGACACGGCCGGTATGGATCTCGACAAGGACGAGGTCAAGCAATTGGTTGCCGGTGATGCCGAGCGTCTCGGGGAGCTGCAGGAGCGGCTGTTCGCCGAGGACAAATGGGCGGTGCTGATCGTGCTGCAGGGCATGGATACCGCCGGCAAGGACGGCATCATCAAGCACGTCATGGCGGGAGTCGATCCGCAGGGCTGCATCGTCCATGCGTTCAAGGCACCAAGTGCGGAGGAGATCGAGCATGATTTCCTCTGGCGGGCGGCGCTGCGCCTGCCCGAGCGTGGGCGCATCGGCATCTTCAACCGCTCTTACTATGAGGAAACGTTGGTGGTGCGGGTCCATCCGGAGCTGCTGGCGCGCCAGAAGCTGCCGCCAAGCCTGACCGGCAAAAACGTCTGGAAGCATCGCTTCAAGAGCATCCGCGCCTTCGAGCGTCATCTTCCACGTAATGGAACGATCGTGCTCAAATTCTTCCTGCACATCTCTCGGGAAGAGCAGCGCAAGCGATTGCTTGCGCGACTTGATGAACCTGCCAAGCGCTGGAAGTTCAACGCCGGCGACTTCGCCGAGCGCAAGCTGTGGGATAGGTACATGGCCGCCTATGAGGTCGCGATCCGCGCCACCAGCCGCGCGCAAGCGCCGTGGTACGTGGTGCCGGCCGACAGCAAGCCGTTTGCGCGGCTGGTGGTGGCGCGGGCGATCGTGGACGCGCTCTCTCGCCTCGATCTCAAATTTCCGAAGGTCGACGCCGCCGGGCTCAGGGAGATGCAGGCGATCCGCATGGCGCTCTCGGCGGAGGAGCCGGCGCCGCCGTCAAAGGCGAGATCGAAGCCGGCCACCAAATAACAGAGGCTCGCCGGCAAAGCGCGGGGTCAGGGATCGCAGCGCAGCCCGAACTGCTTCATGAATTTCTCGGCCTCCTGCGGCGGCTCGCGCTTGAGCATCGCGCAGGCGGTGAAATTACCGCGCATGCTGCCACGGTCTTGATAGAGCCAGTCGACGATCTCGTCTTCCCTGAACCTGATGGTCTGCCCGTATTTCACCTTCTTGACCAATTGCGGTGTGTTGTCGATCCGGCCCGCAAACTCGTTCTTGCGTTGCTCGAATGGCGCGATCCAGAAGAATTCGGCATCATCGCCTTCCAGGACCGCAACCTTTACCGCGAAACTCGTCATCGTTGGCTGCGGCGCGCGCGCCAGCTTCAGGAACCCTGGCAGCGTCTCGCGCGCCTTTCGCATTGCCGCCGCCATGTCGGTATCGTCCTTCGCGACGATGACGATGCCGTCGCGCTTGACGCGCTCCATCAGCGTTTCGGCTCCGGCGCCGCCGTCGGTCAGAACCAGCAGCGCGGCGATCAATCCGACGTGTCGCATAGGGAGCCTCCTTTCCCTGATAGTGGCCTCCGAATTCGAGGCCGGACGAAGCCCTGAACCGTAGCCTTGCCTGCATAGCCAATCTTCCGCTAAAACGACGGCGGTCCCCACATAGATTAACGCGGATTTCACCGTATTCCGCGACTATTGGCGACCAGAGCCGGCGACGGGGTGTCTCCGGTCACGTTGAGGGAAGCGATGCCGAGCTGTCGCGACAGCCGCGCGATCAACCGGGGGGCCGCAGAGGCCCGGCCCGGCGCTGCCCTCATTCTCGGCGGGCTCCTGCTCCTTAGCGTCCCCTGGGGGCCGTAAGGGCGTTCGCGCCCGGGCACTCAGGGGTTTGCCGGACGCAATTGGAACCCATGAGCGCCCCGAGATGAGGGCGCCAACGACGAGAAGGACCCTTGAGCCATGACCACGCCAGCAAAGTCCGAACAGGACCGCGTCGTCATCTTCGACACCACCTTGCGCGATGGCGAGCAGTCCCCCGGCGCCACCATGACCCATGAGGAGAAGCTCGAGGTCGCCGACCTGCTCGACGAGATGGGCGTCGACATCATCGAGGCCGGCTTTCCGATCGCCTCGGACGGGGATTTCCTGGCCGTCAACGAGATCGCCAAGCGCGCCAAGAATGCAGTGATCGCAGGCCTCGCACGCGCGGGCCAGAAGGACATCGACCGCTGCGGCGAGGCGATCAGGCCGGCGAAGCGTGGGCGCATCCACACCTTTATCTCGACCTCGCCGGTCCATATGAAGTGGAAGCTCCAGATGGAGCCCGACAAGGTCCTTGACATGGTGATCTCGTCGGTGACGCGCGCGCGCAACTACACCGATGACGTCGAGTGGTCGGCCGAGGACAGTACCCGTACCGAGCACGACTTCCTCTGCCGCTGCGTCGAGGCCGCGATCAAGGCCGGCGCCACCACCATCAACATCCCCGATACCGTCGGCTACACCGTGCCGGACGAGTATTTCGCCCTCATCGCGATGCTGCGCGAACGGGTGCCAAACGCCGACAAGGCACGGTTCTCGGCGCATTGCCACAACGACCTCGGCATGGCGGTGGCAAACTCGCTCGCTGGCGTTCGCGCCGGCATCCGGCAGATCGAGTGCACCATCAACGGCATTGGCGAGCGGGCCGGCAACGCCGCGCTCGAAGAGGTCGTGATGGCGATGAACGTGCGCAACGACGTGCTGCCGTTCTGGACCAATATCGACGCGACCATGCTGACGCGCGCCTCCAAGCTGGTGTCAGCGGTGACCTCGTTCCCGGTGCAGTACAACAAGGCGATCGTCGGACGGAATGCGTTCGCGCATGAGAGCGGCATCCATCAGGACGGCATGCTCAAGCACACCCAGACCTACGAGATCATGACGCCCGAGAGTGTGGGCGTGAAGCAGACCTCGCTGGTGATGGGTAAGCACTCCGGCCGCCACGCGTTTTCGCGCAAGCTCGAGGAATTGGGCTACAAGCTCGCCGGCAACCAGCTGGAGGACGCTTTCGTGCGCTTCAAGGCGCTCGCCGACCGCAAGAAGCACGTCTACGACGAGGACATCGAGGCGCTGGTCGACGAGGAGATCGCGACCGCGCAGGATCGCGTCAAGCTCGTCTCGCTGACCGTGATCGCGGGCACCATGGGTCCGCAGTCGGCGACGCTCACGCTCGACATCGACGGACAGCACCAGACCGTGCAGTCGTCCGGCAACGGTCCAGTGGACGCGACCTTCAACTGCATCAAGAAGCTCATCCCGAACGACACGGTGCTGGAGCTCTATCAGGTGCACGCCGTCACGGCCGGCACCGACGCGCAGGCGGAGGTCTCGGTGCGGCTTGCGGAAAACGGCCGCGCCGTGACCGCGAAGGGCGCCGATCCCGACACCCTGGTCGCCTCGGCCAAGGCCTATCTCGGCGCGCTCAACAAGCTGATGGCGCGGCGCCATGGCGCGCTGGCGGTGGCCGGCGGCCGCCGCATCCATTCGACCGACACGATTTGAACGGCGGTTTCGGCGATCTTGAACGGGCCGCCGTCAGGGCGGCCCGTGCATTTTAGATCGCGCTATCCGATTTCCCGCCGTGCCTCGACCACCAGCCTCGACAGGTCGGCCGACGGCGCTGGCGGGCCGTCCGCCGGCTGCGTGACCGACTTCGGCCCGGCGATCTGCCGGTGCTGCCAGACGCCGACGGCGAATGCCGGGACTACCAGCGCGGCGGCGAGCGCCGACGTCAGCATGTCCGGGTGGAACATGCAGAACAGCGACACCGCCGCCATCAGGCAGCGCAACGCAATGTCGCCGACAGTCTGTTCGAGGTAGCGCCCGAACATCGCGAAGGTGATGCCGCAGGTCGAGATCAGGACCAGCATCGTATCCGCGATCTGCAACCAGCCTGGATTCACCACCATGTTGGGCCGCGTGAAGATCGCGAACGTCATCAGAGTGATCGGCAGACAGATCTTCAGCGCCTCCCACATCGTGCGCAGGAAAGATGCGTTGGCGATCCGCGCCGAGACCGCGGCGGTCAGCGACGTGGGCGGCGACAGCTCGCCCCAGACCGACAGCAGGAACACGAAGAAATGCGCAATCCAGGGGTTGATGCCGAGTTCCTGCAACGGACGCACGATCACCACCGCGCCGATGATGTAGGTCGCGGTCGGCGGCAGCCCGGCGCCGGCAAGCCAGCCGAAGATATAGGCCATGAGGATCATGGCAATCACGTTCCAGGAACCGAGATCGAGGAGCATCGAGCCCATGCGGTTGATGAAGCCAGTGACCGTGAACAGGCCGATCATGATGCCGAGCGTCGCGAGGAGTAGGGTGAGGTAGGAGGTCATCTCGGCATGGGTTTCGATCGAGCGCCGCAGATTGCCGAAGAGCGTCTCCTTCGCAACGTCGCCGTCCTTCAGCACGTATTTGAAATAGAGGAAGACAGCGATCAGCAGCGAGAGCATGAGCCCGGCGGTGTAGACCGCGGCCCGAAGCTCGCCCATCCCGACGAACCCCATCAGGTACAGCAGGAACAGAACCGTTGAGAAAAAGATCGAGGTCTTGACCTTGTCGTAGGGCGACACCTTCGGCGCTTCCACCGCATCGCGCGGCAGGAGCCGCACGCACAGGAGGTAGACCGCCGTCCCGACCGAGACGTAATAGACGAAGGCGAGCGCGAATCCGCGCAGCACCACGTCCCAGTACGGAACGCCGAGGAATTCCGACATCAGAAAGGCGCCGACGCCCATCATCGGCGGCATGATGAGGCCGCCCATGGACGCAGCGGTCTCCACCGCCGCGGCGAAGCTGGCCGGTACGCCGTAGCGCTTCATCAGTGGGATCGTGATGGTGCCGACCACCGCGGCGTTGGCGGA
The DNA here is from genome assembly GCA_963720385.1 of uncultured Alphaproteobacteria bacterium. Taxonomy (GTDB): domain Bacteria; phylum Pseudomonadota; class Alphaproteobacteria; order Rhizobiales; family Xanthobacteraceae; genus VAZQ01. Next base: position 103,660 of record CAVRFL010000013.1, read on the forward strand.
GCCGGAGCCGGAGATCATGCCGATCGCGCTCGAGCCGAGCACCGCCGTTTGCGGCACCATCTGCCGCGAGCGGCCGGCGATAATCCGCATCACGCTGATCATGGCGCGCTGCGCGTCAAAGCCGTTGGCGACGCCGGCGATCAGCAGGAACGCTGCGATCAAGGTGAGGGCGAGCTGGCCGTAGATGCCGTAGATGCCGGTCGAGAGCTCGACCGTGCTCGACGTCACCACGCGATAGAACGTGGTGCCCGGATGCCAGAAGAAATCGATTGGGCTGAGATAGCCCCACAGCGTGTAGAAGATGAGGACGACGTTGGTCCAGAACAGCACCGGATGCGCGAGCCGCGACAGCTCCATGACCAGGAGGAACATGAGGAGGCCGACGATGTAGTCCTGGGTTGTGTACGAGCCCTGGCGCCAGATCGCTATTTCCTCAAACTCGCGATAGAAATGGATGAAGGCGTAGACGCAGATGCCGACATAGATCGCGACAATGACCTGGTTGGCGGCGGGCGGCAGGAATTTGTAGAAATCGCCGTCCTGATACATGAACAGGATCTGGAGGATCAGCGCGATTGACATCACATACGCGACAAGCTCCTGCGGGCCGCCGGAGCCGGTCCAGAAATACCATATCAGCCAGACGGTCTGGATCACTGCAAAGACGAAGATGACGTTGCCGAGCGTGATCTGAGCTTTGAACGATTCTCTTGTCATGCAAGTCCTTAGTGGTTGGCGCCAACAGCACCGTCACTGCAGTTTTCCGATATGCTACGATCACCCACAGCAATCCGGCGCGCCTCGACAAAATCAATGCGCCAGCGAAAGCCAGCGCGTGCCCTCCCTGGTACCGTCCCAGCCGAATGGGAGGCGGAGGTCAATTGTTGCTGGCGCCAACGGTCCACTTGTCGTTCCACGCGTTATGCTCATTGAGGAACTTGGCAAGGCCGGGATGCACCGGCATTGTCGGGTTGGCGTTGATGCCCTGCGCCTGGCGCCCGATGAAGTCCTTCGCGAGCGGCTCAAAGCCCGGCAATTGCTTGGCGAGCTCGTCCCGGTTTTTGTAGAACGCGTTCACCATCCGGTAGACGATGTCGTCAGGGATGTCGAGCCGTGCATTATAGCCAAACAGGATCGGCACCCCCTGGATCACGCGAGGGCCGACGTCCCTGGTGAAGGCGCCCTTCGGATCGATGTCGACAACGGTGAGGCCGGCGGCTCTGAGCTGTTCAATCTCGTCGGGACACGGGTTCACAATCCGGATGTCCAAGCGCTTCTCGGTGTCCTTCCAATAATTGGCAAGCGAACGTCCGCCGGTTGTGTAGGTGGCTGAGCCGACAATGGTGCCGTCAATCAACAGGCGGGCATTCAGCTGAAGATCGATCTGCAGATGCCGGAGATTGTAGCCAAGCACGTCGAAGATGCGCCGCCAGTTCAGCCAATTCATGAACCCGGCATTGGTGTAGAACACAGGCTGGCCGCTGAAATCGCGCCAGCACTTGAACCTGTCGGAAAATTTGGCCGATGTCGCCAACATCAACTCCATGGGATAGGCATACCAGGTGTGCGCCAGTTCCGGCGTCCTGGCCTGATATTTTGTGAACCCGCCGACGCGATGCTGGAATTGGGTCATCCCGATGTCGGCCGTGTAGGCGATCTCACCGTAGCCATCCATCACCGATCTCATGGCAATGGTCGTCGACGGATGGGGATGGACAGTCACAGCCAATTCTCCCGCGAACTCCTTCTCGACGATCTTTGTCACCGAGGACGCGAACGCATAGCCGTAGGAGCCAATGGGCGATGTCATCCAGCGCAGCGACTTGCGTTGCTCCGCGTCCGCCGGCTGAATGGACAGAAATGGGATTGCTGCTGTCGCGGCGGCACACGCCATCAAACTCAAACTTCGTTTGAAGTTCGACATCGTTCCCCCTAGCGACGATCAATAATGCGCACGGAGCCCGCTCGCGCACCAACATCGTCAAATCTAGCCAAGCCCAGGCACTATGGATGCTTCTTCAGAGGCTTGGGTCCGTCGCGATGGCAGCCCATCATGGTCTCACGGTTTGGGCGGTCAACTGCCGCTGTTGGCAACCTTCCACTTGTCGTCCCAGGCCTTGTGCTCTTTTAGGAGTTTGGCAAGCCCGGCATGCACCGGAACATCCGGGTTGGCGTTGATGCCAGCGACCTGTAGCCCTATGAAATCCTTTGCCAGCGCGCTGAATCCGAAGTCGAGGGAGGCGAGCTTGGCGCGGTTCTGGTAGAAGGCATTGAGAATCTTGTAGACGACGTCCTCCGGCATGTCGGAGCGGACGTTGTAGGCGAACAGAATCGGCACGCCCAGGATCTGCTCCACCCCCACGTTCTTGGCGAAGGCTGCCTTCGGATCGAGCGACACGACTGACAAACCGGCGCCCTTGAGCTTGGCGACTTCGTCCGGACACGGATTGACGACGCGCGTGTCCATGCGGATTTCCGTTTCCTTCCAGTATGGTGCTAGCGACGAGCCGGCGACCGTATAGGCGACCGAACCGACAATGGTGCCGGCCTGCAGCGCATCAGACTGCGTCTTTGGATCGATCTGGACGTGCCTGAAGCCGTAGCCGAGCGTCTTGAACATGCGCTGGAAGTTCAGCCAATTCATGAATCCGGCGGGCGTGTAGAACACCGGCTGGCCGCTGAAGTCCTTCAGGCATTTCATCTTGCCGGCTCGGTCAGGCGTGGTCGCCATGAAGGATTCCATCGGATAGGCGTACCAGGTGTGCACCAGCCGGCCCTTGGCGGCCGTGTAATTCTTGAAGCCGGCGGTGCCGTCATAGATCTCGCGCATGCCGATGTCGGCGGTGTAGCCGATCTCCGCATTGCCATCCATCGCGGCCTTGCCGGCGCTGGTGGTCTGCGGATACGGGTTCACCGTGACGGTGTATTCACCGCCGAGCGCTTCCTCGATCATCTTGGTCATCGATGCGGCGACCTTGTAGCCGTAGGAATCCACGCTCGATGTCGCCCAGCGGATCGACTTGCGTTGCGCTTCCGCGGGCTTGACGGCGGAAAGCGCGAACACGCCGGTCAGCGCGGCCGCCGTCGCCATCAGGGTGAGGTCGAGTTTTCGCTTGCCATGCATTGCAGTTCCTCCTGACGTATCCCTTTATGCGGGATTTCAGCATCCCGTTCAGGCGGGATTTCAGCATCCCGTTCAGCCCATCATTGCCGACATTTGCGGCGCCTGCCAGCCTGGATAACCCCGCCGCAACGGCTCAGCCTGCCGGCTTGGGGCTGGTTTTGTCGCGGCCTTCTGTCGCGCCGCTGTCGCGTTCGGCGGCCGGCAAAAGCAACCGAGCCGCCACAACAGTTTATACCTGAAGATTACTTGGATGTAATGTTTGCCAAACTTTAATTTGCCTCTTGGGGCTGGCGGATTACTATTCATTCCCGACAAACAACGCGGACGTCTGTGGGAGTGTCCAATGTTGAAAGCCGTCGTCGTTGCGACCGCTGCCGTCACCATTGCCGGTTCCACCTTAGCCTATGCGCAACGCGACGAGCGCGGCGATGGCGCCCGTCGTTGGCAGCCGACCACCGAGGATATCCGCGCCTTCCAGGCTGCGCGGCTTGCGGCGCTGCGCGCGGGACTGGTGCTCAATCCCGAGCAGGAGAAGCATTGGCCGGCCTTTGAGCAGGCGATGCGGGAACTCCAGCAGCTCCGTCTCAATCGAGTAACCGCAATCCGTGAAGCGCGCCGCGACGGCCAGCCGCAGCTTACCGATCCGGCTGAGCGCATGCGCGAGCGCGCCACCCGCCTGTCGGAAAGCGGCGCCGTGCTCAAGCGGCTCGCCGAAGCGACCGAGCCGCTCTATCGCAGCCTCGATGACGCGCAGAAGCGGCGCTTCGCCATCCTCGCCCGTACCCAAGGCCCCCGCGGCTGGCAACGACGTGGCCGCGAAGGTGGCGAGCAGGGAATGCCGCGCGGCCACCGCCGCACCGACACAACGTCGGCCGATGCCGTGCAGACCTTTGCGCGCAACACCGTCGATGGCGATGTGTTCGCCCAGGCGTTCGTGAGCAAGACTGTTGATGGCGTCTTGGTCGGCCGCGCGTTCGGCACCAAGACCGTGAGCGGCGATCTGATGATCGGTGAAGCGGCGCTGTTCACGGGCAAATCTCTTTTCAATGACAAGACGCTGGAGCCGGTCGCGTTCAGCGGCAAGCTCACGGCGTCCGAACCCGGCACCTTCAGCCGCAAGCTGACGACAACGGAAGGTGCCACCTTCGGCCGCAAGATCACGATCAGCGAGCCGGGCGTGTTCGGGCGCAAGGCGATGACGAGCATCTGACGATTTATCTAGCGCGGCGGTCGTACTCCCAGCCCCCCGACACGACCGCCGACGCATGGGAGCCGCCGGGTTTAATCGCCCGGCGGTTTTCCCATTTTTAGTGCTGGCTCTGAGGCCAGCTCTCTAATTTAAGGACCTGCGCAGAACACTTTCGAGCATGGCCGAAGCGCGAACCGGCACTCATTTTTTCTCCAGCATCAACACGCCTTGCTTGCGGATGGCAGGAACCAGCTTCTCGGCGAATTTGGCGAGGAGCCAGGGCAAGGTCACCTCCAGCCGCACGTGGTCGTCAAAGATGTCGATTTTGCCACCGGCGGACTGACCGAGCGCACGCACCCGGAATTGGACGGAATCACCGCTCCAGACCTCCTCCTCGATCGTGAGCAGCTGGGCGTAATTGGCTCGCGCATTGCCGAGACCGGTCTTGAGCCGATGCGTGGCCTCCTGTTTGCCAAGGCGATGGGGTATCGACACGAGCAGCGGCTGGGACATGACGAATCTGTCTAGTGGGGATCCGACAGCCGCCTCGTATTCGCGGCGACATGCTGTCGGTAGCGGGCGACGACGGCCACGATCGTTCCGCCGCACATGAGGGTCGAACCCGCTTCGACGCACGCATCGATCTTTTCACTCAGCATCAGGTTGGCCTCGGTCAGCGCTGGATTGCCTCCGCCGGCTATCCGCATGAGTCGAAGCGCGATCACGTGATTCGACTCCAGCGCCAACAACATCATGCTTTGCCAGGGAAACAGCATCATCCATTCACGGCGATTGATCGCCCTCACCAATAGTCTTCTGCTCTGAAAGTTCCGGGGAACCTTTGGGACGCTCGAGCGTGGGAACCGTTTGTTGCGCCGTACGTTCTGGAGACGCGAGGAGTTGCAATATGCACAAATGCTGCCCGTTCTGCAAAAATCCCCTGACGCCATGGTACCAATGGAGGGCCAGCGACGGCCGCTTGTATTGCAACGAGTTTTGCGCCGATGCGGGCGAAACGACTGCCGAGCTCACGCCTCAGCTCTCTGAATTCCGCGATAACCCTGCCCAAAGCACATAGTGAGGCGCGCGTTACGTCGAACTCCGTTTCTTGCGCTGCTTGCCGGGCCGCAGCTGGTGCACCGTTGCCGATACGCCCGCGCTTCGGCGCAACGCTTCTTTGAGGTCCGCCGGCCGTCCGTGTTTTCGCAACAGGTCGCGGAACGCTTCGTCGGCAAGTTCCTGAAACGTCTTCATCTGGTCGCGTGCCATCAGATCGAGCGCGGACCACATTTCGTCGTCGAACTGGACTCGCTTGCCCTTCATCACAAGACCCCGAAAATTATGAGCAGAATGACGGTAAGGACGACCGATACAACGATGGACCCAAGACAGCCAACCTTATTGGAGAAAAAGAAGAACATCTAGGACGCTTTGCGCGCGCGCGACTGCGAGCGGCCGGCCTTCTTCGCACGGCGGTGCGTCCGCGCCGGCTTGCGCCGCTCGCCGCCGCGCTCCGCCTTTACGCTCTGCCGCAACGCATCCATGAGACTGACGACATTAGACGACTCACGTTCTCTCGGCGCTTCGATCTTCACGCCTTTCTGCTTCTTCTTGATCAGGTCCTTCAGCGCATCTTCGTAGCGGTCCTCGAACTTTTCCGGCTGGAATTTCCCCTTTTTCGTCTCGACGATATGCATCGCCAGATCGAGCATGTCCTTCGGCACCCGCTCGTTCTCGATGTCGTCGAAATAATCCTCTTCCTTGCGGACTTCGTAAGGATAGCGCAGCGTGACCCCCATCATTCCCCTGCCGCGCGCTTCCAGCGCGATGATGTGCTCGCGCGACGTGAAGACGACTTTTGCGAGCGCGACCATGCCTTCCTTGCGGATGGCTTCGCGGACGACCGCGAATGCCTGCTGCCCAACCTCCCCGTCCGGAACGATGTAATAGGGGTTGTTGACGTAAAGCTCGTCGATCTCGTCTTTCGGGACGAATTGCTCAATGTCGATGACGCGCTTGCTTTCGATCTCGACCGCTTCAAGCTCTTCCGGTTCGACCTCGATGTATTCCCCCTTCGAGACTTCGTAGCCCTTGACGATATCTTCGTTGTCGACCTCGCGCCCGCTCTCGGCATCGACCTTCTTATAGCGGATGCGGTTGCCGGTCTGTTTGTGGATCTGGTGAAAGCTGATCTTTTCGCGATCCGACGTCGCCGGGTAAAGAGCGACCGGGCACGAGACCAGCGAGAGCTTCAGATAGCCTTTCCAATATGCACGCGGGGCCACGGACAACTCCATGCTTTGAGGGCCGCGGGGTCAACGTAAGGGGCGGTTTCCGCGTTCCTCCCCGCCTTGTTGTTTCCGCTTTGTTCTCGTCGCGGAAGCCCGCTATAATTTCAGATTCTGTCGATTCGTGAGGAAATGCCGAGGGAAGCACATGGCCAGAACCGCCGCCAAGCCCAAGCTCAAGACGTTCCACGCCACCATGGTCGTGACCCGCACCGAGGAATGGTGCGTGGAGGCCGAAACCGCGGACGAGGCGAGGGCGTTGCTCACCGCTGGGGAAGGCTATCGCTGCCACATCGGCGACCGGCTACATCTTGAGGTCGAGAAACTCGACGGCACGACGTAGTTGGGTGGGGAAGGCGGGGAGTAATCCTTGCCGCTGTGCTTCCCGGTCGTTATATCCACCGGCAGATGCCGCCTGATTGGCGGCATTCTCGTCCGGCCGGACCCTCGGTCCGCCGGCGAAATGGTGGAAGTGCCTGACCTTCTCAGACGACAGGGGTTAGGGCGCATAGCTCAGTTGGTAGAGCAGCTGACTCTTAATCAGCGGGTCCAAGGTTCGAGCCCTGGTGCGCCCACCAAATCATCAGGATAGATCAGATACTTAAGACAAGGTTGCGAGGCGGATGTTCAAGCCACCCTATTTCGTGTCCGCACCGTGTCCGCAAAAGTAGGGGCGGGCACTAGGGCCAGTACGTCCGTGGCCCAAAGCGCCCGCCCTATCGCCGCTATTCTCGCCCGCGGTAGCACGTGCGACGTCAATCGCCGCCTGCGACCTAGCCAGGTCACACATTGGCGCCTGCGCCACCGCACTTCTCAGACTACGGGGAGGAGGGTGCACCCCCCGGGGGTATATGGACAGGCCGGGTGGGGGCGGGGCCCCGTTTCAGGTGTGCCTCGAATATAGAACCCCTAAAAACCGGCGTGTAACCCTTCTGTAACCCACGAAACCAGGGCCGCGCTCGGATGAGCAAAATCGTTATCCTTCTCTCCTGACGGCGGCCACCGATAAGCCGATGGAGGTGATTGATGGGACGGTCGATGAGCTTGTGGGGGTGGGTGAAAAAAAGAGAATGAACGTCAACCCCATGCACAAGGCCCAAGCTGCACCTCGATGCACTGCCAGATCAAAACGCACGGGCCTGCGGTGTCGCGCGCCAGCGGTGCGAGGCTATTCCGTCTGTCGGATGCATGGTGCGCGCGGTGGTGCGCCTGCGGGCACGCGGAATGGAAACTACAAGCACGGGGGCAGGACGAAGGAGGCGATCGCGGAGATGCGCGAGGTCAACGAGTTGCTGCGCCAGATCCGCAAGCTGCCTCAAGCAAAAGAGCGGGGTCCTTTCCGGCCGAAAGGCCATGCCGGTGGGCATAGGGCCGCCATTTTTGCATATTTGGGGTTTGAAAATCGGCGTTTCGCTTCGCGGGCGGCTCTCGGCGACATAATCAACGTTACCGAAGCACGCGGTCGTCTGGCGCTCTTTTGAGGTCAAAACCTTTTTTCTTACGCTTTATGGTTGTTGCGGACGGTCATAGCTTTTGAATGTTTCAAACATTTTGATGCCCCCCATGGGTCACCATGTCTATCGACCAAACCTGATTGTTCCTGGCCTGCGACGCCGCGCGCTCCTGACATATGCCGCAGCTTTGATACCTACTGAGAACCGCTGCCGTGTGATGCGCAATATCCGATTCTGGTCCGCGCACCGTAATTGATAGAAAATGGAGAGCGGAGCGATGTTCAGTTATTCCAAAAACTCCTGCATCGCGCGAAACGTCGGCGCGCCTTATTACTCGACCTCTGCTGGTTCACTCAATCGCCGCTTGCACGCAATTCCCAGTGCTGCGACGACTGCGACACCGGCAGTTCCCAGGAGAAGGTTGTCGCGCAACTCTTGACTCACTAAGGGTCTCCTGAACGGGTCGTGACCACTCGTCGATGTTATCGGCCGCGGAGCGCCGTATCTCCTCCAAGTTATTAGAAGCCTTGCCAATCTTCGCCGCTGCATCGCCTGCTATTTGCTGGGTGGACGATCGCGCTTGCGCGCTCCAGTGCTGCGCCTGTTCTGTTGCAGCACCCGCGAGCTCCGTTGCCTTTTCCGTCGCGGCCTCTCCCATGGCCAAAACACGATCCTTGACGCTTCCCGCCAGTTCTGAAGTCTTTTCGGCTGCAGCTTCGCCTACCGCCACCGCACGGTCTTTCACACCTTCTGCGAACTCGGTCGCCTGTTCGGCCAGTCGATCCTTCGCCTGGGATAGATACCCTTCGTTGGTACGCAGCGTGGTCTGTGTAGGGGTCGTTCGGAATAAGCTATACAGACCCGCCCCGACCAATGCTGTGGCAATCGGTGGATGTTGGATCAGCCGCCACGCAATTCCAGCGCCAATGGCCAGTGCCGCAGTTGGATTGGCAGCAGCTCTGGCTTTCAGCTCGTCGACGACACTCTCGATTGTTGCTTGAACGCTCGATTTGGCCTTATCGACCAAGGCGTCCTTCATTTCGAAAGCTTCCTCCTTGAGATCGGACGTAAAATCGGAGTACGTGGCCGGCGACCGTAGAGTTGCGAGGTCGCCCGCGAGTTTGGCCCGAGCGGCTTCCACGTCACGCTCAAGTTGATGAAGGCTCGGGTCGCTCATGGAATCCTCACGTGTGTCCGTCAGCTGGTAGTTCTGCGCTTGTTACGACTGCTTCGTTGATCCGGGTTTCAGGGATCTGTCGGATTGGCTGCTCGCCTGGCCGGGACTCGAACTTGATCCGCTTGTCCCACCCGGCTGCGGTGGCACCTGATGGCGATTGTCCGTAGTTCTTGCCGGTGCTGCTGGTACCGGGTCTGCTCGCTTGCCCACCTTGGCCGGAGCTCGTGCCAGACCCACTGCTCCCACCCGGCCGCGACATCGAACCTGATGGCAAGCCACTCGCGGATGACTGGTCGCCGGGTTGCTCGCCACTGAGCGCATTGCCAAAAGCGCCTGCTACGTCACTGGCCACTTCCTTGAGGCCTTCGGCATTGAGGCCGCGCTCGTCCGCGGCGTTCATGAGTTTCTCGCCGGCTTTGGAAGCCGCTTGAGTGAGGTTTTCACCAACGCTAACGGCAGCCTCTGAGAGCCGCTCGCCCGCCGGGCCGAGCGTCCGCCGCTCGACCGCAGTGGCGGGCAACGCTGCGGCCACCGCCGCACCGGCGGCCAATCCGACCAAGGCGAGCGCGAGAGGCTGTTCCTGTAGAACGCGGCTGATTGTTCCTTGGACGGTGGTGCGAGCCTGTTCGACGAATTGCTCGGACTGATCAACGATTGTCCGCCGCGCATCATCGGCATAGTCGCCAATGGCCGAGGCGTAGTTGCCAGCCTTTTCGCTCACGCTCTTGCCGACGTCGGAGGCATATTGGCGAGCGCTCCCGGCGGCTTGCGACACGCTATCGGAGATGCCAGAGCTCTCCGTCTGCCGGCGCCCATCGCCTTCGCTGGCAGAGCGTCGGCTAGGATAAGCAGCGCGCCCGCTCCGCAGCAGCAAGGCGCAACCGGCGGCAAGCAGCAGCAGACCTTCGGGATTGCTCTTTACTGCGCCGACGAGCCAATCGCTCGTGCCAACGCCGGCCGTATTGGATTGATGCCTCATGTCATTTGTTCCTTCGCGGTAGAGATGTCTCGTTTGATCTGATTGATGGTTCGAGTTGGGGCCAACTCCTCTTGCGCCCCTGCACGGCCCTTGAAGTAGGCCAGCGCGGCAATAGCCGCGACAATCCCGGCGACGATCAGACAGGACCAGTGCAGAGCTATGCCGTAGCTGGCGATCCCGAAGACGGCGGCCTGCACCACGAGCAGGCCTGCCATCAGGCTCAAGACGCCAGCGGCCGACATCCAAATGCCGGCTTGGAGTTTGGTCGTGATCTTATCGGACAGCTCTGCGCGGGCCAGCCGCATCTCTTTTTGGAAGAGGTCCGCCAAATCGGCGACCACGTTCGAGACCGTGTGCGGCAGCCCAGCATCCTTCAGGCGTTCAAAGGCCATGGTACTCACTCGGTCGGCCCGGATGGGTGGGCTGGATGGGCGGAGACGATACCGACGACGGGGTGCTCTTTACAGTCCGCAGGGCAAAGAACCCCACCAATGCTGCCAATCCAAAGACCAACGCCGGCTGACGTCGCGTAAAATCGGAGGCAGTCCGCACCAGTTGTTCGACAGATTGATCTCGCAGGTCATCCGCATAGCCATTCATTCGCTCGCCGGCTGTACGCACCAGACCCGCCAGCTGCGGCGCGTCGCGATCGAGCTCCTGGGCGGCGCGCTTTACGGCACCCGCAAGATGCCCAACCATGTCGGCGCCGCTACCAACCTGGCGATTGAGGAGCTGTTTTGCCTGTTCACTCACAGTCGCCGCTGTGTCTGAGACCGCCTGCTTGGCCTTAGTTGCGGCCTCTCCAGCCATGTTGGAAGCGCTGGACAATGCGTCGCTTGCTGTCTTCGCAGTCCGTTGCCCGAGGCTATCACGGTCGCGATTGTTTGCCGGGGAGTCTCGACCAAAATCCTGATTACTCATGAAAATTCCTCCAATTCCATGAGGCAACCGCCGGAACGAAACCTTGTTCCTCGATAAAGCGAATTTGTGCGCAGTACATGAGCACACACGGCCGACCGGCGCTTCACGATGCGTACTACGTAGCGGGGTCAAGATTGGGTTTGCTGGGTAGGCCCTTTCTCGACCTCGACCAGGATTGCGCCCTATCCCCATGACCATGGGCTTAAATTGCTTCAGCAGATCTTGCGGCCACCAAGTCACGGCGTGAGACCGGCCTCTTCGCGTCAGGAATTGCGGGCAGGGCTGAGCCGTGAACTGCCGCAGGCAGTCTACAAACACATAATCACGTCGCGGGAAAAACCACGGCAGGTTAGTTTTGGAACTTTCCTCGTTACGCCAATGAGCATGTGGGGCGATGGAAGAGGCTGCCCGTCTAGCGGAATCCCTATCGGAAGATGGTCGTTATCGCCTCTTGATCGAGGCAGTGACGGATTATGCCATCTACAGCATTGCGGATAACTAAACCGGTCCTAGCGCAAAAACAACATCAGCAAGATGATGATCGGGATCGGAATGCCGATCAGCCACAACAACGCGCCTTTGCCTAAACCCATTGCCGTCTCCTTATTCAAGGTTCGTGCGGACAACAGATGAGTTATTCGAAAGTTCCTTTAGGCCGCTTCCGCCATATCGTTCACGATCGTTGTGGCAAGTTGAGTAAGTGCCTCATCAGTTTTTTTCTCCTCAGCTAACGTCGCATCGAGGAGCTTGACCGCGTCCCGCATGCCCAGCTTCCCTGCCCATGAGCGGAGAGTGCCGTACCGGGAAATCTCGTAGTGCTCGACTGCCTGGGCGGAGGCGAGCAGACCGGCGTCATGCGCCGGAGAATTTTTGAAGTCGCCCATAATCTCCTTGCCCTCGTCAATGAGGCCGTTGATGGCCTCGCACGTCTTGCCTTTGGGGGACTCATCTATCATCGAAAAGATCTCCTCCAGCCGCTCAACCTGGGTCTTAGTCTCGTCGGCATGCTTCTCGAAAGCGGCTTGGAGTTCTTCCGACTGGGCCGCTTTCGCCATCTTCGGAAGGGCCGTCAGGATTTTCTTCTCCGCGTAATAGATGTCTTTGAGCGTTTCGACGAACAACTCGTCGAGCTGTTTTTCTTGCTGCTTGGACTTCGACTTTTGGGCCATGCGCGCACCTCCTATTGGATAAGGCGTAATGCGCTCGCGGAAATCATTGTTCCCTAGAACGCAAAATTTGGCTCTCGGTGTGGGAAGGCTTCCGGTGGCAGGCACTTTCTCCTGAAGGCCGACCGCTCGCCGGGTCGAGCATGGTTAGTCACTGTCAACCCCCTCCTAGGCGGTCGCCAAATGGTCTAGTTCCGCGGCAGTTATGGCGAGACTGACCGTCCCTTGATCGGTATCGAGGTTCAATGTGATGTCCGGCGTTTCCCTACCGGGGAGGCGGCAATTAACGGAACTCTATCTGCACCACAGCGAATGAGCATTTTCGACTATCGCTTGGACACGTTTGACGGAGAAGCGCAGTCTACTGCTGATTTAATAATCCGCAATAATTGTCGTTTCGTGCTCGCCGATGGCTCCCCGGCAACAAGTCGCCCGGCGAATGGAACGAGATGTGGCTGGGCTCGTTCCCCTTGTTGCGGTGCATCACACACCGGCACCGAGGCCATCAATGAGCGCTGTTTCGATTCTGAATGCCCGGCATGGACAGGCGCGCTCGTACGTAGTCGGCCTTGGACTAGTCGCCGCAGCACTCGGCATTTCCGCCATTGCAAACCGCTACATTGCGAAAAAGGCCGAGCGCGACAATCCTCCTGTCGGACAATTCGTAGAAGTTGATGGTGTTCGTCTGCATTATCTCGATCACGGCACAGGTGAGCCGCTTGTCCTGCTACACGGCAACGGCAGCATAATTCAGGATTTTGAAACGAGCGGCCTCATAGAAAGCGCATCGCGGAACTATCGACTGATCGTTTTTGACCGTCCCGGATTTGGTCACAGCAGTCGACCGCGCCAGACAATCTGGACTCCCGAGGCCCAGGCTGCTCTGATCCATCGCGCACTTCGTCGGATCGGCATCCCGCGTGCAAATGTACTCGGGCATTCCTGGGGTGCCTCAGTAGCACTGGCGCTCGCATTGAAACATCCCGAAGCGGTGTCGGGACTGATTTTGGTGTCAGGATATTACTATCCCACAGCGCGGACTGATGTCGTACTTTTCTCAGGGCCTGCTGTGCCGGTCGTCGGCGACCTGATGAGCCATACCCTCTCGCCGATCATCGCTAGGCTGATCTGGCCACTGCTCATGCGTAAGATCTTCGGCCCTGCCGCTATCCCGGATAAATTCAACGGATTTCCGAAAGAGATGGCTGTTCGTCCTTCTCAAGTCCGGGCCAGCGCAGCTGAGTCCGCTCTTATGATCCCCAGCGCTTTCGCGCTACGCGGGGAATATCGGAATCTAAAGGTTCCTCTAATAATAATCGCAGGAGAGGAAGACCGCTTGATCAATATCGACAAGCAGTCAGCCAGACTTCATCAAGAAATAGAGCAGAGCACATTTCGGCGTATAGCCGGCGCCGGGCACATGGTGCACCAAACCGCCACCGCTCAGGTGATGTCGGCGATCGACGAATTGGCCACATTAACGGGCGAAGATCGGCTCTCGCGCAAAATGCCACGCGCTGTCCCAGGCTGAAGAGCATTTCACTAGCAACCGTCGAATAGAGTTCCTGGCTCACCAGCAACCATCGAATGGCGGCGTACCGAAAAGATGGCGGTGCTTCTTGCAAATCGACGGCTGCCCCCAGGGCTTGATTTGGAAGTACGATCACACAGAGCTAATAACCGATGGGATTGTCGATGCCGCGGGGCTGGGATTCGCGCTAGTTGGCGCGACGGCCCTTCTTGTTGTCCTGTCCGTTAGCGCCAAACCTACGAACGGCGTCGATTGTGATCTACGCGGTAGGGCTGGTCGCGATGTTGGGATTTTCGGCAGCCTATAACTTGTGGCCGGTCTCTCCGCGCAAGTGGTGGCTGCGCCGCTTTGATCATTCCGCCATTTTTATCTTCATCGCGGCGACTTACACGCCGCTCATTGCCCAGCTTAATTTTGACAGTACAACTTTCGGACTCCTCATTGGGGTGTGGGTGTTGGCAGCTCTTGGTGTCGCCTTGAAATTGTTTTTGCCGGGTCGCTTCGACCGCGTTTCTATTGGTCTTTGTTTCTTGTTGGGATGCAGCGGTGTGTTTGTATACGACTTCAGCTGTTGCTGCCTTGCCGAGTTCGACTTTATGGCTGATCGTAATCGGCGCCGGGCTTTACACAACGGGAGTTGTGTTCCATTTGTGGGAGACCCTTCGATTCCAAAACTTTATCTGGCACACGTTCGTGCTCCTGGCGGCGGTTTGCCACTATACGGCGATATTCAAGTGCGTGGCGTGAGAGAGCAGGTCGATCGATCGGATTCTCACCAGGTTAACGAGGGTTGGGAGGCAGCCTGTTGTGAATGTCCGTCGTAGCGATCGCGGCGTGGCCAAAAGCGACGCTCAATTGATGCAGATCCGTCACGACATCCCCTGCCGCGTAGAGGCCCTCGACTGTCGTCCGCTGATGGTCATCAACTTTGAGATTACCATCCTCGGTAGACGAGGCTCCGAGCTCGGTGGCAAGATCTGAGCGAACTATGCAACCGAGAGCGGGGTAGAGAGCGTCCACTTCATGGCTTTCCCCTCGCTGCGTCATGACGGTGACCGCGCCCTCCGTCACCCGCCTGATTTGCTTCAGCTTTCCAACAATCCGCACATTTTGTTTTGTCAGTTTCTCTTGCCAGGCCACATCCGCGGTCGTTTCATCAGTCAAGAAGAGCAAAACGTCTTTTGTGTACGTGCGCAGGAAGAGAGCTTTCTTGCCGCCAGCGTTGATATCGCCCAGCACGCCCACGCGACGATCGATGGCTTCGTAGCCATCGCAGATGGGGCAGAATCGGATGACGTCAGACAAGCAGTTGACCGGTTGACCTTCAATGGGGGGACAATGATCGACGAGCCCTGTCGCTAATAATATGAAGCGGGCATGGACTTCCCTGTCCGAGCAAGTGGCGAGAAAGGTCTCACCTTGTTTACGCAGCGACGTAACGCTCCCCCTCACAAGTTCGGCTCCATATTGCGTGGCTTGAGCGCGCAATCGGCGAAGTAGTTCGGGTCCCCCGATTCCGAAGAAGCCCGGATAGTTGTGGCTTTCAGGAATCGTCGCAGCCCTGCTTTCGCCAGCATCGATAACCTGAACGCTTCGGCGATACCTGCCGAGATAAACGGCTGCAAGCAGTCCGGCCGGGCCGCCGCCTATGACCAGGCAATCCAACATGTCGCTGCAAGCCCCCACGAGTTCGAAGTCAGGTCCCGTACTTCCAGCTTGGTCCGCTCCTTTGCTTCAGCGGCCCCACTTCGCTTGGGAAGTGTTGAATCGTAAATCGTCGCGCGGGCTCACAATACCCGCTTCTACTCACACCTTCGTTGCTTTCCATGTCGGGGAGCCTACCGCTCTCAGGGCGGAACGCGCTTCTTTGGGTCGCTACGTCCCACCACAGCCGGGCGGGGTATAAGAAAAGGCCCCTGCTGAACACGGGGGCCGGAAGTTGTACCGAGCGTTTTTAAAACGCCTCAGCACTCAGACAGTTCCGGCCGGTTCTTGGGAACCTAGCGCGCGAGGCTACTGCGCTCTTGGATTAGGTGAAGGTGCCGGCGCCTTCTGACCGGTCGTAGTTTGCGGCGCGTTCGGGTTTGAAGCAGTCGTGCGATTGTCACTAAGGGCGTAGAACAAGATTCCGAGGCCCACAACGATAGCGATCGCGATAGCGGCCATCGTTGCTCCGCTTATGCCTTCGCGATCAGTAGCACGGCTGCGAGTCGTTCCGGTCATATTCTCGCGGTCTCGATTTCGGTTGTCGTGGTAGGTCACAGTAAATCCTTTCAATGGAGTTGAATTGACAACGCGGACTGATCGAGAACGTTCCTTCGACATCCTCAGAAGGCTGGACATCATCTCCGGCGTCCCATTTCCACGCCATATTCTCCAGCCGCGCTGCCAAGCGCTGCTGGTGTTCTGGGGTGCCGGTTTTGTGATCGGTAGTGCTCAGATCTTTCGACGCGAGGAATTATGAACGGTGTCGCTCAGGATATCGCGCGGCCGGCCGAATGACTTAGCGGACTTCGCCGGCATCGGCACAAAACTCGCTGCAAAAGAATTGTCCGTCGCTCGCCTTCCACTCGGACAAAGGCATCAAGGGATTTCCACAGAAAGCGCAGTTGTGCATTTTACCTCCGTTTCGCCCTGCACAAACGCTGGTGCAGCAAAGTGGTTCCCCCGGAACTCTGCCGAGCTTTTGTCGTTTGAGCGACGGAAAGTGGATGTTGCGGAGGGTCTCATGTCATGCTGCCAAGCGGCTGGGGAAAGGCTCGTCTATTTATTGGGCTCCGAGCGTTAACTCTGCAATTAACGGAAGGTGGTCGGAGCCAAAGTCAGGCAACACCCTCATTCCACAAATCTTGAAATGCCGTATGCTAAACACGTAGTCTAACGGATACCGAAGTCCAGGCCAGTCTGCTGGATAGGTGTTGTAGAAACCCCGGCCCCGTCTCGGATCCAAAAGGTCGCCAGCGTGCATCAAGTTCAATGTCGTTGGCGACCAAGCCACGTCGTTAAGATCGCCGAGCACGATGGCGGGCTCTTTGCGGGCTTTTATTTCAAGCCCTACCCGTAGCAACTCGACATCCCTCTCCGTCGAATTCCTGCTGAATTGCAGGTGGGCGCGGGTGCACACCGTAGACGCTGACTAAGGCGCCTGACCGGAGCCTCACCTTGGTTCGTATGGAAGGAATCGCGTCGTCGAGAATGAAACGCACTTCCGGTTCAACCAACTCCAGTCTCGAGAAAAGTGCCAGTCCGTACTCGTTTGAGAGTGGATAGCAAATGTTGTAAGCGTATCTTGATCTCAGACCATCTTTCAGGCGTTCCGTCCACCATTCGTCCACTTCCACCGCGAGTATGAGATCCGCATCGACGTCGCCGATAATCTCGAGGAAACGGTGTGCACCGCGACTTGTCTGCAAAACATTTGTGGTCAATAGCGCAATTCGATTGAGGTCGGATTCGCTTTCTAGCACTGGACTGAACTGCCCGAGGCGCGCCGGGAAGATACGGACCAAACCACGTGGATTGCCAAATCACGACGCCCAGCAACGATCCAAGAAAGAGCCAGTCGAACAGGTTCGTGGGGGGCCGGAGCAGAGGTGTCACTACAAGAACCAATAGTGCAACGAGGGCAATTTGAAAGCGCGGGAAATCCCAGATGCGAACCCACCATCGGGTCGTTCGCCAAAGAGGAAGAATAGTTGCGAGACCAGCGAGAAGGCCAAGAACGAGAAGCAAGAAAACAATCCAATCCATTGGCCCACGCCCGCACAGCACTAGAGTCTTCTCAACGCCGGCCACCGAATATCGCCGGATGGCGTCCGCGAATGGAACTTATATCGCGACCCACTGTTCCTCCTGATCACAATCAGGAGCAACACAATAGCCGCGGATTCCCGTCAATGACTGCCGTCCTAGGGCTAGCCTTGCCGATCCTCGGTTGATTCAGGAGTGCGTGATGTCCGATCGCCGCACATCCAAGCCCCGCGACGAGCCTGCAAAGTCCGGACGGCACGAACCGCTGCCTTCGAATTCCCAAACTCGGATGGTCGCGCGGACGGGGCTGACGATTGCGCTCGTGGTCATGGCGCTCTGGATCGCGGCCGATTTTCTCCCGGCGTTGGGCTGGGCCGCCATCATCGCCATCACGGCGTGGCCGCTCTACGTCTGGTGCATGCCTTACCTGGGGAAGACCCGGTCGCCTATATTGGCTCCATTAATTTTCACGGCGCTGATCGCCGCTATCGTGTTCGTGCCGCTGGCGCTTGCGGCCCATCAGATCGCTCGCCAGGGCGATGCGACTTTCGCGTGGATCGCGCAATCGCGCGAAAGCGGGATCCCAATCCCGGCATGGGTCGCACAGTTGCCGATCGCCGCGGAGACGGTGCGGCAATGGTGGGAACAGAACCTGAGCGATCCGGCGACTGCGGCAAGCTGGTTCAAAAGCATCAATGCCGAGAAAGCGGCCGAATGGACAGGTGCGCTCGGCAGTCAGCTCTTGCACCGCGGCTTCATGTTTTTTCTATGCTTGATCGCTTTGTTCGGCTTTCTGCGGCATGGCGCGTGGATCTCCGATCGCCTGTTGGACACGGCGGATCGAATCCTGGGTGACCCCGGAGAGCGGCTTGCCAGAAAAATGGTCGGCGCGGTCCGCGGCACCGTGAACGGCACAGTGCTGGTGGCCTTGGCCGAAGGTTTATTGATTGGTATTGCCTACGTGCTCGCCGGTGTCCCGAGCCCGGTGCTGTTCACGCTGCTCACGATCGCCTTCGCCATGGTGCCATTCGGAGCCTGGGCGGCTTTCTCGGTCGCGTCGGTAGTCCTTCTTATTAGCGGTGGCAATCTCTGGCCAGCCCTTGCGGTGTTCGGATGGGGCGCGGCCGTTATGCTTGCGGGTGATCACTTCGTGTGGCCGACGCTCGTGGGCAACGCTGCTCGGTTGCCGTTCCTGGTGGCACTAATTGGAATTTTCGGTGGCCTGCAGGTGTTCGGACTGATCGGCCTGTTCGTTGGTCCAGTCATCATGGCGGCGCTCCTCATAGTCTGGCGAGAGTGGCTGGTGCGTGCCGACGACTCCGAGCGCGCAACGCGATGAATGCAATCGAAAAGTTGGGGCGTGCGGCGCGGATTTCGATGAACTATTCCCAAACGATATAATGACGGCCGCATCATTCGCGAGGCAAACATCAAGGCGAGTAAAAGCCACCCGCGATGGTTTCCATGGTTCCCGTTCGGCATCCGTGGTCGTATTATGTTGCCTGCGTTGGGTCATTTACGACTGATGCAATCAGCGCCATTTCCGCCCCATGCCTCCAATAGCGACCATTCTAGGCACCAGAGCGAATTGTAGCATGGGCCAGCAGCTGACTTAAGTGCGCACAGTTGCGCAAAAGAGTGGAGCCCGAGCCGGGGACCCAATCATCAAACCTCTTCTTCACTAAGTCGCACGCCTGCTCCGCTTCGCGGCAAGCTTCGCCCACCCTACAAATTACTCCGCGCGTAGCCTTCCTGGGGATAGGTTTCGTTGTCACTCAATCCATTCTACCGCTCGGCGCCTCCATCGCGTCTTTTGTTGCCGCCGGACTTCGAGCCCAGCCATTTGTCGGTCCAGGGAGCGGCCACCAGCAGCAACAACGCGATTGCCGTCCCGATCAGCACGACATCCCAGCGGCCGAGCCCGCAGGCGATGCCGAGCGCGGCGGTGACCCAGACCGTGGCGGCCGTGGTGAGGCCTTCGACGGTGCGCGCCTGCGCGTCGCGCAGGATCACGCCCGCGCCGATGAAGCTGATGCCGGCCATGACGCCCTGGACGATGCCCTGCACCACGCGGCTCATCGCGTCCGGATTCTCGGCCATGCCGGGGACCTGGATTGTCGCGACCGCGACGGAGGCGGCGCCCAGCGCGACCAGCCCGAGCGTCCGCGTGCCGATGGGCCTGTCGGCAAGGTCGCGATTGATGCCGATCATGCCGCCCGCGAGCGCTGCTGCGCCGAGACGAAGGCCGACGTCGATATAGGATAGGTCCATGCGCGCTCCTGCTGCTGCTGTCCGAAACGATAACGAAACCTGATTGCTCCTGGCCTGCGACGCCGGACATGTGCCGCAGCGCTGATACCTACTGATTGGCCAAGGATTGGAATGTTCTGTTTCGGTGCGAGTCGGCAATAAAATGTCCGCTTAGCCCCCACAGCGGCGGAAAAGCGGACATTCCGAAAACGACGCGAAGGGCCATAAGCTGCCGTCGCGATCTGGCACCACTGAGCCGCATATGCAACTTCCCAGGCTTATACTAGCCGCACAATCGGCCTATCTAGCTACCGTCGGCGGAGGTCGCCTTCCTGGCCCAGGAAGGCGGCAGGATGTCGCGCATGGATTTGGGAGGATGGCTGGCGAAAAGCCGGAAGTGTATCATGTGCCCCATGGGCCAATACGCCTATGGGCCGAGAGCGTTATGTCTCACGTACAGCCCGAGCAAGCCAAGCAACCGGCGGAGCAACGCAACGCGGCTCCAGGCCGAACGGTCGATGCACCTCGACTTACGTTCTATGCTCTCCACGGACGAGTTGCGGTCGGCGTCCGTCGCGTCCTCCCGACCATGAAGCCGAGAACCACGCCTTAATCGCCTTGGCGCAGTCGATGGCGGCATCGCCTGAAGGTATCTTGCAGAAGCTCGCGGATACCGCCCTTACCCTGTGCCGCGCGCACTCCGCCGGGCTCAGCCTGTTGGAGGAGGGTGACCAGAAGAGCAATTTTCACTGGCGCGCTATCGCCGGGCAGTGGGCTCCTCACGTAAACGGAGGAACACCGCGCAACTTCGGCCCGTGCGGCACGGTTCTTGACCAAAACGTCGCGATGGTATGCTCACATCCCGAACTCGACTTCCCCTATTGGGCACCCATCAAGCCTGTCCTTGAGGAAGGATTGCTGATTCCCTTCTACATCAAGGGTGAGGCCGTCGGCACAATCTGGGTCGTCGCGCACGACACGAGTCGCCGCTTCGACGCGGAAGACCTGCGCGTGATGACCAGCCTGGGCACCTTCGCGGCGGCGGCTTATCAGACGTTGCTGTCCCTGAACGCCGCGCAGCGAATTGCCTCCATCGTCGAGTTCTAGTGACGACGCCATCATCAGTAAGGACCTGGATGGCGTCATCACAACTGGAACAAGGGCGCGGAGCGAATCTTCGGCTACACTGGCCGAGGAGGTGATCGGCAAGCCGGTCACGATTCTGATTCCGCCGGACCGCCAAGACGAGGAGCCTGCAATTCTCGAACGCATCCGACGCGGCGAGCGCGTCGAGCACTATGAAACCGTGCGTCAGCGCAAGCATGGAAGCCTGGTCGATATTTCGCTGACCATTTCGCCTGTCAAGAATGCGGAAGGCAAAATCATCGGCGCGTCGAAAATCGCCCGCGACATTACCGAGCGAAAGCGTAACGAGGCGCAAATCGTTATTCTCGCTCGCGAAGCCGAGCACCGGGCCAAGAACGTGTTGGCGACCGTGCAGGCGACCGTGCAGCTCTCGCAGGCCGACACGCCCGACGGTCTCAAGCAGGCAATCGAGGGACGCATCCAGGCGCTCGCGAACGTCCACAGGCTGTTCGTGGAATCTCGCTGGACTGGAGCCGAGCTTCACAGTCTGGTCAAGGAGGAGCTTGCCGCCTACTGCCAAGACGGAGAGGGGCGCGCGCGTATTGACGGTCCTAACCTGCTGCTGCAGCCGGACATGGCTCAGGCAATTGCGGTTGCCTTGCATGAGCTTGCGACCAACGCGGCCAAGTACGGGGCTCTGTCCGTGGCCGACGGCCATGTTCAGGTCGAGTGGTCGCATGCGCCAGACGGACGTCTCGTCCTCCGCTGGACCGAGACCGGCGGCCCGCCCGTCAAGCCGCCCACGCGTCAGGGCTTCGGCACGCGGGTGATGGAGCGCATGATTAGAGGCCAACTGAAGGGCGAGATCCGCTTCGACTGGCGCGCCGAAGGGCTCGCGTGCGAGATTGTCCTGCCGCTGTGAGTAGAAGCCCTCCGGCTTCGCCGCCGGACCGGTGACTGCGAGCTCCTACAGAGCCCGATCGATTTTCCATACGTTCCATTTGTGAATCCTAGCAGTCCGATGACCGCTTAAGGTCAAAAGCTGAAAGGCCCTAAGTGAAACACGTCGCTTCCGCCGCAATCCCCTCGATCCCCTGCGAAGGTGAGGCACAGTCATGAAACTCATTCGACGGCAATTTCTTCATTTCGCTGGGCTCGCGGCTGCCGCGTTCGCTTTTCCTCAACTCGCGTCTGCGCTTGACTATCCGACACGGCCGGTACGTTGGATCGTTGGTTTTCCGGCTGGCGGCTCAGCCGACGTTGTTGCGCGCCTGATGGCCCAATGGCTCTCTGAGCGGCTGAACCAGCAATTCATCATCGAGAACCGGCCGGGCGCCGGTAGCAACATTGCGATGGAGGTGGCCGTAAAGGCGCCTCCCGATGGCTATACGCTGGTCAAAGTCTCCATCTCCAGCGCCTTCAATTCAACGCTCTACGAAAGGCCTGGTTTCGACCTAACCCGCGACATAGTTCCAGTCGCTGGCATCATCCGTGTCCCGGGCGTGATGATCGTGCACCCGACGGTTCCGTTTAAGACTGTCTCCGAGTTCGTTGCCTACGCAAGAGCCAACCCAGGCAAAGTCAACGTTGCTTCAGGCGGCAACGGCAGTATCCAGCATATGTACCTCGAAATGTTTAAGATCCGGGCCGGCGTCAACGTCATTCATGTGCCCTATCGTGGCGGCGCACCAGCGCTCACCGATCTCCTTGGCGGACACGCGCAAGTGATGTTCGACACCGCTACGACGTCCATGGAGTACCTTCGAGCCGGCAAACTTCGCCCGCTGGCGGTGACGACCGCGACGCGTTTGGAAGCGCTGCCGGACGTCCCGACCATGAGTGAGTTTGTGCCGGGCTTCGAAGCCAGCGGTTGGCAGGGCGTTGGCGCACCCAGGAATACGCCCACCGAGATTATCAGTAAGCTCAACAGGGAGATAAACGCGGGTTTGAACGACCCCAATATCAAAGCGCGGATCGCCGCCTGGGCAAGCATGCCTCTTGCGCTTTCGCCCGCCGAATTCGGAAAGTACATCGCCGTAGAAACTGAAAAGTGGGGCAAAGTGATCCGGGCGGCGAACATCAGAGCAGAGTGATCCCGGCAATGCGCCCGATCTGGAAGCGCGTGGGAAGAGCGCCGAAGCAGAGTCGCCAACTTAGATCTAGTCCGATGGACGTCTGCTTCTGGCCCTTAGCCGACATCAAGCGATCTGCTCGCACGTCTGCTTTCGGGGGAAAAGCGGACTCGATTTGCTCAGTCCGAGCCTTTCCGCTTCTGGACCCACAAGAGACATTCGCGTGAACATTAGCCCCATTTCCCTTGCAGACGAAATTGAATGGGGTTTCATCAGACTGCCCTTGAAGCCCGGACACGCCGAAATCATCGCGGGGAATGGGCAGCGATCACGCCGTCGGCAGGTATAGTCCTTTGAAATCTAGTGTCTTTCGAAGGCACCGCCACGAATGCGTGCATTCGTGAGTACCCTTGGCGGTGGCCGAGAGCCTATCGGGCGAAGCACATGAAAAAGTTCTTATCAGTCGCACTCCCGTTTCTCGTGGCAAGCATCGCAAGCGCCCTCGCACAAACCTATCCGTCGCGGCCGATTACTGTGATCGTGGGATTCCCGCCTGGTGTAGCAACCGATGCGGTGGGCCGCACGATTGCCGAACACATGAAAACATCGCTTGGCCAGCCCATCGTGTTCGAAAACGCGACTGGCGCAGGAGGCACCATCGCAACGGCACGCGCCACGCGCGCCGCTCCGGATGGCTACACGTTGAGCCTCGGCAATCTTGGTTCGCACGTCGTCAGCCCCGCGACTTATCCCAACATCCAATACCATCCGCTGAACGACTTTGAGCCGGTCGCTCTGCTCGGGACCAGCGCCTATTGGCTGGTTGCGAAAAAAGCATTGCCGCCGAATGACCTGAAGGCATTGATTGCCTGGCTCAAGGCCAATCCCGACAAGGCATCGGCCGCGATGGTCGGCACCGGCGGAATTGATCAGATCGCTGGAACCCCATTAGCGCACATTGCTCATGCACGAGAGACAAGTCCGCTTCGGGCCAAAAGGCGGCATACTGAGGGATGCCACCGGGCTCTGCAGCAACCCATAGGCTTGAGCCCGATCACCCTCAATCGCGCGCCGGGCTGATGTTTTGGTTAAGTCGAAGCAGGTTTGTTGGGTCGTACTCTCTCTTCAGCGCAGCCAGCCGTTGGTACTTCTCGGGGCCGTAGGCAGCCCGAACGCGCTCGTGGCCTTCCTCACCGAGGAAATTCACGTATACCCTACCCGTTGATGTGGGATTCATGGCCTCCCAGAAGTCTTGGGTCCACGTAATGTGGCGCTCCGTTGTTTGCGCGTCGGTCCAGACAGCATTGATGTTCAGTGCATGCTCAGCGCTACGATCTTCAAAAGCTGTCGCTGCGCCGTCAATCCTGCGAATGGCGCCGCCCAAGTGGAACATAATCGTGTAGGAGGATTGCGACGGCGCCTTCCAGGCGTGCGCCACGAGCGTATCGATGGCAGCATCGTCGAGCGGTCCGAGGTAATGCGATTTCCAATAATAGCGCAGACCGTGGGGCACGCTCGCATCGAACATGCTCTGATGGTCAATATACGAAGTCGGTTGGAGCAAGTCGAACAGCGGCTCACCAAACAGCCGCAGTGGCGCAATGGCCCGCTCTCCGTCTTCCACAGGACCTGCGTAACAGGCGGCGATGATGAGGACCGCGCGGCCGTGGAGCTCGGATGGCAGAAATTCCGCCGTCGGTGCCCACCGAAGGTTGACGATTGTCGTTAGCTCCTCTGGAGCGGCTGCGATATAGTCGCGATACAGGCGCAGCACTTCGGGCGCCCGTTCCGCGGGGTGCATGATCACGCCTGCCAACACACGCGGTCCAACCGAATGCAGGCGGTACTCAAATTCCGTCACGATTCCGAAATTGCCACCACCCCCTCTGAGGCCCCAAAGAAGATCAGAGTTCTCGTTCTCGTCGGCGTGCAGGAACCGGCCATCAGCTGTGATAATGTCGGCAGCCAAGAGGTTATCACAGGTGAGCCCATGTTTGCGCATGAGCCAGCCGATGCCGCCGCCGAGCGTAAGCCCCGCAATGCCAGTATGAGTGACTATGCCCCCAGTGGTGGCGAGCCCGAAAGTTTGCGTCTCACGATCCAACTCCCCCCATAGCACCCCGGGCTGGCAGCGGGCCGTTCGGGCTTTGGGGTCGACCACGATTCCCTTCATGGCCGAGAGATCGATGACGAGACCGTCGTCGCAAACGGCGCTGCCGGCAACATTGTGTCCGCCGCCGCGGATAGCGAGAGCCAATCCCTCCTTACGGGCGAAGTTGACGCAGGAAATAACATCCGACGATCCACTGCAACGCACGATAAGGGCCGGACGGCGGTCGATCATCCCGTTCCAGACCCTCCGAGCCTCATCATACCCGGAATCTCCGGGCCCAAGCGCTACGCCGCGAATGCTGGCAGTAAAGGATGCGATGCCTCTGCGATCGCGCCGAACCGCAGGTGCTGCCAATTTCGATTCGTAAATCATCGTCGCACCCGCATGCGAGAAAGTTTGCCAACAGCTTCCATGGAGGACCGTTTACGGCTTCCTCCCTGGCAGTCAGTGGAACGCGGCCCCGCTGCCGGTTAAATAGGAATGAAATAGCTCATTCATCCTCGTCACCTTTCGAGAAATTCCGACGTCGCCGGCAAGCGCAACTGAGTCTTCAGCGTCAACTCCCCGATGTTCCGGCCCATATCCGCACCGATTCTGTTCGAGAATCGGTAATGGAAACCGGCATAAATTCGGGCGCGCGCCACCTCATCGGGGTAATCGTCGATCCGGGTCCATTTGCGGATGACGCCCGGCGCTGTCGGGCTTGTTATCGACAGTTCCGGAATGTCGCTTCCGAACACGCTTTTCAGAATGACTGCTGCGGCGGAGGAGGTAATGCAATGGGCGCAGGGATACTCCGGATGTATCGGCGTGTCCCCAAGCGGCAGCCAGGTCGCGTCGCGCGGTGTCGTCGGGTTTCCGGTAATGTCCGCATTGCGGATCGCGGTGACCGGCCGCCAGAAGTTGTAGAAGTACTTCGCGTCAAAGACCGCGATGTACGCATCATCGCAAGCCATGGCAACGAGGGCGAACAAGCGGGCACTTTCAACGATGTCCAACTCCTTCAAGCTTACGAGTTGCCTGACTATGGGGTTCCACGACTGCGGACCTGTGACCATCCAAAAGCGTCCAATGCTGGTCTGCTCCGCTGTTCGTTTAGTGCTGGCGAGGCCTCCCAGTTCCCTGATCTCGTTCAAGTCGCTCGTCCACGTCTCCGAGTTGAGCGCTGGTGGTGGAGGCGGCCGGAACTGTGAGCCACTTTTCATGACCCAGGGGATTACCGCGCCAAAGGTCGAGCTGACAGGAATGACGGTAGGAACGTAGACGCCCGGTGCGGTGCGGGGCCGGTAACTCTCGGGCGCGTTGACGCCGTCGTTGGCGCGAAGAGCGATCAGCCCAGCCGCGGTCCTCTTGCCGAGCTGGACCCCGCTTGCTTTCGGCTGTCCATCCGGAATTGTCGCTAAAGACGTTTCTAGTGCGACGTCTAGAAGCGATTTTTGATCCGGAAAGACGGCAGCGAGAACTGCATGTGCCGCTGCTGCGGCGGCCGCTTCTTTTGACGCGTTCTTCTCGCCGACGAGATTTAGTTTGTACGGCGCATAGCGGCGCTCGATCGCATTCACCGCCTCGAATACGGCAACCTGCAGAAGGGCAGTATTATGCGCATTGGGCACGGCAGGAATGCGCTTCTCAGCCGCCATGGTTTCGGCCTTCGCATTCCAGTGGGCAATGACGTCAGAACGAGCCGGGCTGGCCAAAACTGCGAGCGAGGCGAGCCCTATTAGCGCGCTGCAAAGCCCCGTCTTTTGATACAGCATGTCAACCTCCGTTCGATTGGCAACCCCCTTCTCAGGATCGGGCTCATACAGCCGATCCAGAAGGCAGGTCCGAATATCGCCCACTTGCAAGGCTGAACTAGTCTTAAAAATGGACTACTTGGCGCACGCGTCGCGTGGTACGCTGCGTCATGCAGCCCTATGGCCAATACTGTCCGGTCGCGAGAGCAGCGGAAATCTTTGCTGATCGCTGGACAGTGCTCATCATCCGCGAGCTTCTGGCCGACGTGAGCTACTTCAACGAGCTTGAGCGCGGGCTTCCGCACATCTCCCGCACGCTTCTCACGGAGCGACTACGGCGACTTGAGCGAGCCGGTGTGGTACAGCGGCGCAGCGCTCCCCGCGGTAAGCAGGTCGAGTATCGCCTAACGACGGCCGGACGCGACCTCCAGCGGATCATCGATGACTTTGGAGAATGGGCAGCACGTTGGGCCTTCGGCGATCCGCGACCGAATGAGCTCGATCCGATCGTGCTGCTGTGGTGGATGCGCCGCCGCGTCCGTGCCGAGCGCATTCCCCGACCGCGCGTCGTCATCGAATTCGACTTTCACGGTAGAGCACGGCAACGCTGTTGGCTGCTGGTCGAGCCGCACGATGTCTCTGTTTGTCTCAAACATCCTGGCCGCGATATCGATCTGCTCGTGACAGCCGACATCAAAGCGTTTTATCGAGTTTGGCTTGGTCGATCGACCTTGTCGGAAGCCTTGCGGCGCAGGGACGTGCAATTGGATGGGGCGCCTGCAGATATTCGCAGCTTCCCGCAGTGGTTCGCTTGGAGCCCGATGGCCAATACCGTCCGTGCAGCACTTACCGATCGACACGATGGAAATTGTTGAAATCCTGGGAAGAGAGGGCGAGACCTCTCCGCACCACACGGCCTAAACAGGGATGCAGGGTCGCATCGCACAAACGTCGGCTCTGGGTCATTCAAGTCGGATTTCGTCACGCCTGCGATAAGTCCGGTTTGCCCCTTATGAGCAGACATTCGCGCGTTCAGTTGGGATTGAAGGGTACCTGCGTCCCCGGAGAGGCACGGCAAGGGCGACATCCGCTGTGAAGAAGTTCCCGATCCTAAGATCGAGCATCCGCGCGACGCCACAAGTCACGGCCTGTCCCATAATGAAATGGGTGCGGTGACGACTACAATGCGTCGCTGATGCGAGACGAGCGACGGTGACATTTACGACCACGATCAAAGCAAGAGCTCCGATTTATTGCGTGTTTACTTCAGCGTTCTGGCTACACGCACGCTCATATAGACCAGACGGTTGGGGGCCTGAGACCAACTGCGTGCAGCGGAGCGAAGCGAATGCGGGCTAACGCCGAACGATCCCCCACGAAGCACATGGCCGCTGCAATTTTCGTCTATCCAGGCTGTACCATCCGATGGCGCTCCAGCGTAAGTATCATGCCAACAGTCCTCGACCCACTCCTCGACATTGCCGTGGACCTGATAAAGCCCCCAAGGATTCGCGGCATATGAATTGACAGGTACAGTTTTTGATACGACGGTCGGATGAGCGTCGATAATTCGTGCCGCGTTGGGGTGACTGCTGTTACGATTATAGTTCGCCTGTGCAAGCGCGTATGATGTACCCCACCAGAACGCCGTTGTCGTACCAGCACGGGTAATATACTCGCGCTCGGCTTCGCTCAGAAGCCGATACGGCTTGCCTGTTGTTTTTGAGAGCCACCAAACATAATCCTTGGCGTCGTCCCAAATAATGTCAATTACCGGCCGCGAAGCGCGACCCCAACCTTGATCGGATGGTCGGTAACGGCAGGAACCCGCCGCTATGCAGGCCTCCCATTCGTCGAATGTCACTGCAAACCGCCCGACTGCAAATGGTTTAGCGAACGTCACGCTGTGCTGCGGCCGTTCATCCGCGGTGCTGCCCACTTCACTCTCGGGCGATCCCATGGCGAACCTTCCGGCCGGCACCACCACCATCTCCGGACAAGTTTTGCACTCTTTGAAATGATCCATCGGGCGGAGGGCGAGTTCTTCCATGTGCGATAAAGGGGTGGGACGACGGACACTAGGAAAGTTGCCATCTAGCGCCCGCAGTGGCGATGCATGAGCAGCGAACGGGGTTTGCTGATATGTCTGCGCCAGAGCTGAGTTAGGGAACAATTGTATTGCTCCCACCGCCACGACGAAAATCACTCTGAAAAAAGACCTAGTGGAAGGGCCATAAGCAGACATTCTAGCCAACTAATACCGCTGACTCGCCGTCGATGGCGTTCATCCTTGCCGTCTGCTTGCAAAAGGAGGGAAAAGTCGGCCCGGTGGTACCTTCCCCGCCGATGATGCCGTCACGGCTCCAGGTACCGCCCAGGCCTGGGGCAAGCGGCGGCGTCTCCTCGCAAAAGGTGGGCGTCGGTCGCAGATACGGATAGTCGGCACGCGCGCCCGCAAGCGTGGGAGATGCTGCCAAGAAGATGAAGGCGAGCGAGGTCGTGGCTGTGGTTCTCACCATGATTCGGCTCTTTCTTCATCGAAGCGGGAGGAAACGGCAAGCCGCAACGGGCTGGCTGCTTGGAGGCGGCCGATCGTGGTACGAGGCCGCCGCCAAACTCGTTCAGTGGCGGGGCATACCGCCGTCGCGCCCCTCCGGGATTTCGAACCAATTCCGTTCGGCATCGGTGAACGGTTGGACGGATTGCTGCTGGCGGGGGGCGCGTTGCGCATCCGCGACTGACGCGAACGACGTGGCGACGACGAGGGCGGCGGTAAGAGCGATGATGGTCTTCGTCATCATTATCCTATTTCCTCTAGTGGGTTCACACCCTGTTGTATGGCTGTATCCTGTTCGGAAGCGCACGCGCTGGAAATCATCCAGACGTCTCACCGACCCGTCCCTCACGGAACGCAGAAATGCCTGGAAATAGCGTGGCCGTAGGAGAAGTGGCGCGGCTGATCTCGCGACCGCGGACCATACTAAGGTCTTAGGACCAAGAATTATTCATCCGGAGCGGTCGAAGTCATCAGCCAGGTATTGGATGCGGGAACACTGGCTTCCAGCAATGGCTGGAATGAAACCGATGTCTTTTGGGTCAAACGCAGACGCACGCGTGCTTCGTCAGGATGTCGGCTTTTGGTAGGCCGACAGGAAGCGATGTCTGCTCTTACTCCTGCTTTTGGGGGCAAAGCGGACTCGCTGTGCTCACTCTGAGGATTACGCTTGTGACCCGGAGTGGACGTATGGAACGTTCAGTGTTCCGACAAAAAGGTCTCAATTTCCCGAGCAAACGATTGCCACGCGGGCTCGCCAGGAAGTGGCACATGATTCTCCGATTCAAGGCTCACGAAGGTGGCGCTAGGAATCAACGCCGCCATCCGTCGCCCCTCATCGAATGGCACCGAATTGTCGTGGCGGCAGTGCAACACAAGGGTCGGAACCGTCACTCTGGACAATAGCGCGGTGATATCGATCTCATCGGCGGCGCTGCGGCTCTTGATCGCGTTGTCGACCGATGTGGATCTGCGCAATGCGTTCGCATACCACTTGAGCTGTTCCGCCGACGCGCCCGGCAGCCAGACCGAGCTGAAGATCCTAAGCAAGGCCGACTCATCGTTGCCCCATGCTTCGCGCATGACGGAAATCCAGGCTTTTGCCATTTCCGCATCTTTCGGGGAATCTCGCTTATTGCGGCCGCGGGCAAAGCCGCCGTGCAACACTAATTTTGACACACGGCCCGGATTGCGAACGGCGTGCGCAATCGCCGTGGCGGCTCCTTGCGATATGGCCAGTAGCGCGTAGCGCTGCAATTTGAGGCTGTCGACCACGGCTTCCAGATCACGTTTGAACGTTGCGAACGAGATTTCAGAGACATCACGATCCGAGAGCCCAAATCCACGAGCATCATAGCGAATGAGCTGGAAGCGCTCGGCGAGCTGGCCCCAGAGCCGCGCCCGCGCAGGACTTTGCCAGTCGTACTCAAGGTGCGTGGCCCAGGTGGGCGTGCTCACGATCGGTACGCCTTGTCCCACGCATGCCAGTGCGAGATTGACTCCATCCTTCGTCCGACAAAACAAAATCTTCTGATCGGGCGGAACAGGTCTGCAGCGATCGCCCAGGGATCATCCGCCGCCGGGTTCGCTTCGCGAACGTCGCCAATAAAGCGGAACCCTTTGCGCGCCACGGTCCGGATCAGGCGCTGCTGCTCCCCATCATCGCCAATAGCACGACGGGCGGCATTGATCCGGACCGCGATCGCTGCATCCGAAACATTGCGTCCGCCCCAGACCGCCGCGACGAGATCGTCTCGGCTCACGACGCGGTCGCGATTGCAAATTAGGAACTGGAGAAGGTCAAAGACCTTGGGCTCGATCGGGACCAGCCGCGGACCCGAATGCAACTCGCGCCGCTCGATGTCGAGACTGATGGGGCCGAACACAAACGCCATGCGCACCTCCACGCGAGCCCGGGGGGCTGGATTAGCAGCGGCGGTCGCGCCAAAGTAATGCTCCCGTAACGAAAAAAGAAGACCTTCGGAAAGCATGGCCGTGCGGCGGTGCTAAGATTGCGCCGTGAGAAAAACGATGCTCACACGACGCCGCCTGCTGCAGCTGAGTTTCGCGTCAGCCGTCACGTCGCGGCTCGATGGCGGCACCGCATGCGCGCAAGCCTGGCCCAGCCGCCCTGTACGCATCGTGGTGCCGCTCGCGGCGGGCGGTGCGATCGACACGACGGCACGCATTGTTGGCGCCCGCTTGAGTGACATGTGGGGCCAACAGGTGGTGATCGAAAACAAGCCGGGAGCAGCTGGCAACGTCGCGGCCGAGCAAGTCGCCCGCTCCACTCCCGATGGCTATACGATTTATATTGCGTCATTCTCGCATGCGACCAATCGGTTCTTATACCCATCGTTGAGCTACGATTCCGTCACCGACTTCGCGCCAGTCACCCTGATCGGCCTGTACCCGAACATGATGGTCGTTCCGATCTCATCGCCGGCTCGGAACGTGGCCGAGTTCATCGCTTTCGCAAAAGCAAAGAAAGGGAAGCTCAGTTATGCCTCGTCCGGACACGGAACGTCGCTCCATCTCGCGGGGGAACTGTTCAAGCGAATGGCTGGAATCGACATGATTCACGTTCCCTATCGGGGAGGCGCCCCCGCATTCAATGATCTTGTTCCGGGCCGCGTCGATGTCATGATCAACCTGACGGTAAGTAGCCTTCCATTGGTCAGGGACGGACAGTTACGCGCGCTCGCAGTGGCTACGGCGAAGCGTGTGCCAACCCTGCCGGACCTGCCCACAATTGCTGAATCAGGTGTGCCGGGATTCGAGGTCTCGTCATGGGCCGCGCTCTTCGTGCCGGCCAAGACTCCAAACGCCATTGTCCGCAAGATTCAAACCGACACAGCGGCCGCCATTGCTGAACCAGGGGCGAGGAAGCGGCTGGACGATGCCGGCGTGCTCGTTGTCGGTTCAACGCCCGATGGGTTGGCGTCCCACCTAAAGGCAGAAATGGATAGGTGGGGCCCGATCATCAAGGAAATTGGTATTGCGATTGAAAAATGACTCATGTCTTCACTAGTGCTGGTCTGATATCGATTTAGATGTTCTCGTCAATGACCAGCTCTTGTGGCTGTTGCATTACCACGGCTGCTTCTGGCCCTTAGCCGACATCAAGCGATGTCTGCTCGCACGTCTGCTTTCGGGGGTAAAGCGGAAAACATTTGCTCCGCCTGAGCCTTTCAGCTTCTGACCCCAAGCCGACATGGCGCAAGCGGCATTCGCCAAACGCGGGATGTGGAAGTCCACCCGGATGGCGCGCATCACACGGGTTGGATACCAGCAAACTTCACCACTCTGCCCCACTTCTCGGTCTCGTCGACCATGAGCTTGCCGAAATCGGCGGGCGAGCCGGGAAACGGCGTGCCGTCCTGGCTGGCAAGCTGCGCCCTGATCTTGGGGTTCGCGAGGCCCGAGTTGAGTTCCTTATTGAGCTGGTCCACGATCTCGGCGGGCGTGTTCCTTGGTGTGCCGATGCCCCACCACCCAGTCGCCTCGTAGCCCGGCACGAACTCGGCCACCGTCGGAACATCCGGCAACGTCTCTACGCGCGTCGCGCTGGATACCGCGAGCACGCGCAACTTGCCGGTCCTGATGTAATCCTGCAGGTTTGGCGCGTTAAAGAACATGACCTGAATCTGCCCGCCCAGGAGGTCGGTAAGCGCGGGCGCATTGCCGCGATAGGGCACGTGAACCAAGTCGAGGCCGGTCATCATTTTGAACAGCTCGCCGAACACATGCGTCGCGTGCCCCATGCCACCCGACGCAAAGTTGAGCTCGCCCGGATTCGCCTTGGCATAGGCGATGAACTCCGGAATGGTCTTGGCCGGAACCGATGGATTCGATACCACCATGGTGTACCCGCGCATGATGCCCGCGACCGGCGCAATGTCACGGACGAAATCGAACTTGAGCTTGTCGTAGATCGACGCGTTGATCGCGTTCGTCACACTGCCCAGAAGGAGTGTGTATCCGTCGGCGGGCGCACGCACGACCGCCTCGGTTCCTATATTGTTGCCGGCGCCCGGTCGGTTGTCGATGACGAATGGCCGGCCGAGGCGCTCCGAAAGCCATTGACCCATCAGGCGCGCAAGCATGTCGTTCACGCCGCCTGGGGGAGTCGGCACGATAATGCGCACCGGCCCCGTCGGATAGGTTTGCGCCCTAGCAACGCGCGACATCGCCGGCAGCGCGGCAGCGCCCGCGGCCAGATGCAGAACTCGACGACGCGTAAGGCTCATGGTCGCGAACATCGTCGTCTCTCATATCACCGCTGCCATCCGAAAGGATGGCATCGCGATTGACTCAAGCTATACCACATGACTTGCGGCAGCGCCTTAGGAGTCCCTTTGCCTGTCCTTTGGATTGCCTTTGTTTTTCCTCTGGCCGGGGGTGTGCTAGGATGGGCCGTCAAGCGACTGGTCCAGTCGCGGGTCAGCAAAATTGCTCTATTTGTTCGAAAATCATGTTCTCGACACAGATCGCCGCGAGTTGCGTCGCGGAACTATGCCGGTTGTCATCGAGCCTCAGGCATTCGATCTCCTGGCGTATCTGATCCAAAATCGCGAACGTGTGGTCAGCAAGGACGACTTGATCGCGACCATCTGGAACGGGCGAATAATCTCGGAATCGGCGCTAAGCACTTGCATCAACGCTGCCCGAAACGCCCTCGATGATGACGGTGAGCAGCAGCGACTGATCCGTACCTTTCCTCGCAAGGGCTTTCGCTTCGTCGGCGCTGCGCGTGAAGAGAAAAATTCCGACCGACGAGCCCTGGATGAGCTTGCGGTGAAGCAATCAAACCCGGTGTCCGCTCTCCCGGACAAGCCATCAATCGCTGTCCTTTCGTTCACCAATATGAGCGGCGATCCGGAACAGGACTATTTCGCCGACGGCATGGCAGAAGACATCACGACCGCGCTCTCGAAAGTACGGTGGTTTTCGGTCGTGTCGCGCAATTCCGCATTCGCCTACAAGGATGAAAAGATCGACATCAAACAGGCGGGACGCGAGCTTGGCGTGCGGTACGTGCTGGAAGGCAGCGTGCGGAAGGCCGGCGCCAGAGCGCGGGTCACTGCACAACTCCTTGATGCCATCTCTGGCCACCATGTCTGGGCCGAGCGGTACGATCGCGACCTCGCCGACATCTTCGCCGTACAGGACGAGATCACCGAAAAGGTGGTCGCTGCCATCGAGCCGCAGCTTTATGCAGCTGAGGGCATACGGGCCAAACGCAAGCCGCCGGAAAGTTTCGATGCCTGGGAATGTGTCGTCCGCGCGCTGGCCCTCATGAATAGCAGGACAAGGACGGACGTCGCGGCCGCGCACGAACTGTTGCGGAAGGCCATAGCGCTCGATCCGGGCTACGCGCAGGCTTACAGCCTCTTGTCATTCGTGACCACGTTGGGCGTCCACATGGGCTGGGAGTCGCGAGAAGGCGCGCTGGCGCTTGCATCGGACGCGGCTCATCAGGCGTTATTCTTGGATTCCGCTGACCCCTGGGCACATGTCGCATTGGGATACGTTCTGGCTTGGAGCGGGCAGGCGGACGATGCCATTGTGGAATGCGAAAGGGCGATCGCTCTCAACCCGAACTTCGCTATCGCCCATTGGATGCTCGCGCGTGCCTTGTGTTACCTCGGACGGAGCGAAGAGGCATTGGCACATGCGGATCAGGCGGAGCGTCTCAGCCCGCGCGACCTGCTGGCTCGTGGCAATGCCGGCGTAAGCAACAACGTTCGTGCCATTGCCTGTTTCATCGCAGGGCGGTACCGCGATGGCACCGACTATGCGCGCAAGGCGATAATCGAAAGCCCCAATTTGACCCCTGCCCATAGGGTGCTCGTCGTGAACTGCGCGCTTGCGGGCGAGATCGAAGAGGCCAGCATGGCGCTACAAAGCTTGAAACGTCTCACACCTGACATCTCGCTGAGATGGATCAACGGACTACCATTCGTCAGTGATGACCAACGACAAAGATTTGTCGAAGGCTTTCGCTTAGCGGGCCTCGAATGAGTACGGTGAAGAAAAGTGATGCAAGGGCAACGTCGGCTGTTGGCCCATCGCCGACATGAAGCGATGTCCGCTCTTACGTCTGCTTTCGGGGGTAAAGCGGACTCGCAGTGCTCGCTTTGAGGAATTCCGGTTCTGACCCGAAGCGGACGGAGACCGCCTGCTCGTCCACCCTGCGAGCTGCCGAATTCCCGGCTCGGGCGCGTTATCGCTTCGGGCAGCAGCAGCAGGAGCGCGCATGGACCTATCCTATATCGACGTCGGCCTTCGTCTCGGCGCAGCGGCGCTCGCGGGTGGCATGATCGGCATCAATCGCGACCTTGCCGACAGGCCCATCGGCACACGGACGCTCGGGCTGGTCGCGCTGGGCGCCGCCACCGTCGCGGTCGCGACAATCCAGGTCCCCGGCATGGCCGAGAATCCGGACGCGATGAGCCGCGTGGTGCAGGGCATCATCCAGGGCGTCATGGCCGGCATCAGCTTCATCGGAGCGGGCGTGATCCTGCGTGACACGCAAGCGCGCACCGTCGAAGGCCTTACCACAGCCGCCACGGTCTGGGTCACCGCCGCGCTCGGCATCGCCTGCGGGCTCGGCCGCTGGGATGTCGTGCTGATCGGGACGGCAATCGCGTTGTTGCTGCTGGTGGCCGCTCCCTGGACCGACAAATGGCTGGGCGCGAAGTCCGGCGGTAACAAAAAACGCGATGGAGGCGCCGAGCGGTAGAATGGATTGAGTGACGAAACCTATCCCCAGGAAGGCTACGTGCGGAGTAGTTTGTAGGGTGGGCGAAGCTTGCCGCGAAGCGGAGCAGGCGTGCGATTTTGGTGAAGAAGAAGAAGGTTGATGATTGGGTCGGTCCTCGGCTCGGGCTCCACTCTTTTGCGCAACTGTGCGCACCTAAGTCAGCTTTGGCCCTTAGCGGACATTGCGATCATGGTCGACGATGTCTGCTTTAAAAGCAGACATACTCCGAAAACCCGCAAATGTCGGCTAATGACCCTTGGCCGACAGATTCGGCAGGAACTCCATGATTTCAAAGTCGTAGGGCCTTAATAGATATCCAGGTCGCGCGCGCCGACGACATTGCCCTTGTAGGTCTGCCGGATCTCGTCGATCAGCACGCCTGCCGATCCCGCTGGCCCGGCGTCGCCGGTCGAGTGATGATAGGTCACGAGTA
Organism: uncultured Alphaproteobacteria bacterium; assembly: GCA_963720385.1. GTDB lineage: Bacteria > Pseudomonadota > Alphaproteobacteria > Rhizobiales > Xanthobacteraceae > VAZQ01. The sequence continues at coordinate 140,249 of CAVRFL010000013.1, forward strand.
AGCCTGGCCTCACCGTGTTCGCGATCTGCGCCAGCTCGACGGACGAGGTGTGATGTCCGCGGCGGAATTCCTGAAAGCTGGGCGGGTCCTGGCGATAGGTCTCCATGGAATAGGCTTCGTGGATGAGCACATCGCAGCCGCGGCAGTTGTCGATGAGCGATTGAACCGGCGTCGTATCGCCGGAAATCACAATGGTCCGTTCCTGGGTTTCAAATCGATACCCGAATGACTGCAGCGCCTCGCCGTGGTGTACCGGGAACGCCGTCACGGTGACGTTGCGATCCTCGTACACAACGCCCGGCTCAATCTCGTGGGCATGCACCACGCAGGCGCCGCGGCGGAACGGTCCAACCTGCGTGCGCACGTGGAGGTCAACCTCCCAGGCTTTGAAGATGTTTGCGGTCATGGCTGCGAGACCTTTCGGCCCGTAGACATCGAGCGATTTCCGTCCCCTGAGCCACGGCGTGAACATCAGGTCGGGATATCCGATGGTGTGATCGGAATGCAGATGGGTGAGGAAGGCGGTTGTGATATTGGCGGCCTCCGGCCCGAAGGCCGTGACCCCCTTTTGATAGGCCGCGGCGGCCCGCCGGATGACGCCGGCACCGAAGTCGACGAGATAAGGCGTGCCGCTGACGATGATGGCGGTCGCCGGGCCGGACCGGTCCGGTTCGGGACGCGGCGTGCCAGTCCCGAGCATGACGACGCGGGTCGAACCGTTTGCGTTCTTTGGGTCGCGCGCGTCTTGCATTACGGGCATCATCAGCTCCTGACGAGATTGGCTCGCGATGGCGCGGAGTCGAGCTATGAGCGCCTTCAATTGACGCGCATGCCGGTCGCCTGAATCACCTTGGCCCAGAGCTTCGCATCGGCCTTGATACGCGCTTTGGCTTCGGCACTCCCCGCCCAGTCGACCAGAATATCCTGCGCGCGGAATCTCTCCTGAAGCTCCGGCGAAGCCAGCGCCTGCTGGAGCTCGCGCTCCAGGAGCACAGCGACCGAATCCGGTATGCCAGCCGGCGCCGCCAGCACGGAGTAGCTTTCGAATTCGAAATCGGGATAGCCGGATTCGGCGATTGTCGGCACGTCCGGCGCGAACGGCGAGCGCTTGCCGCTCGATATCGCGAGGCCTTTCAGTCGACCTGCGCGGACGTGCTGCGCGACGCCGGTTGTCCCGACAAAACCGAACTTGATCTGACCTGCAGCCAAGTCGGTCGCCAGCTGCGTGTTGCCGCGATAAGGCACCGGCATCGTCTGAAAGCCGGCCAGCAGGCGGAAATATTCCATGCACAGATGGCCGGGCGTACCGGGACCGCCATGGGCGTAGCTGATGGGCTCCTTCTTCGCGTAGGCCACGAACTCGGCCACCGAATTGACCGGCACGGACGAATGCACGACCAGCATGGTCGTCGATTTCGCCAGAATCGAAATGTACCTGAAGTCGCTGTTCGGATCGAACGGCGGCTTCTTGTAGAGGCTCGGATTGACCGTGAAGGTCGTGTTCAACGACACGAGCAGCGTGTGGGCGTCGGCAGCAGATTTGACGACGGCTTCGGCCCCGATATTGCCTGCAGCACCTGGGCGGTTCTCCACGACAAAGGTCTGCCGGAGTTGCGCCGACAGCTTGTCGGCGACAGCGCGTGCAATGAGGTCCGGCCCGGTGCCGGGAAGAAGGGATACGACAATCTTGACCGGCCGCTGGGGATAGGACGGCGCCGACATCGCGCTCGCAGCGACAACACCGCTGCCGACCGCCACCATTGCCATCAACAAGAAGCGTTTCGCGTTCACGTTTGCCTCCACCGTCGAGGACGTAGGGCGTGATCATTTCCGCGGTTACAACGTGCCTCTTTGCATCGTAGCTGAAAAGTTCTATTCTCCTGCATCTGGTTAGCAACTTTGCTAAGGCATGGTCCATGCGCTGGAGCGACCGGATCGGACGCCGGATCAAGCTGAGCGACCTGCATATTCTTCTGGCGGTCGCGCAAAACGGGAGCATGGCAAAGGCAGCGAGCGAGCTGGCCGTCTCTCACCCGGTGGTCTCGCGCTCGATCAGCGACCTGGAGCACGCCCTTGGCGTGCGGCTCCTGGAGCGAAACTCGCGCGGCGTGGAACTGACCGAGTCCGGCCGCGCCATCCTCAATCGCAGCCATGCCGCCTTCGACGAGCTGCGGCAAGGCGTCAAGGACGTTGAATTCCTCGCCGACCCGACCGCGGGCGAAGTGCGGATCGGGACGTCGCCTCCGCTGGCCGCGAGCTTCGTTTCTGCGGTGATCGACCGGCTCTCGCGACGCCATCCGCGCATCGTGAATTCAGGTCGTACTCGAGACAGGCTCGGGGCGAGCACAGCGGCGCAACCTGAGCGAACGCCGGGTCGATCTTTTGATCTACCGAAGATTTGCCTACCTTGCCGACCCCCAGCTGGGCTTCGAAAAGCTCTTCGAAAGCCCCTATCTGGTGGCGGCGGGTACCGGGAATCCGTGGGTGAAACGGCGCCGCATCGCGCTTGCGGATTTGATGGGAGAACTGTGGGCGCTGCCGCCGACCGACGATTCGTTCGGTCCGTTCGTCCTGGAAGCCTTTCGTGCCGCTGGACTCGATTACCCGCATGCCACCGTGCTTGCCGCTGCCCACGATTTGAGGATCAATCTCCTGCGAACCGGCCGTTATCTTTCTATTCTCCCGGAGTTCCTATTGCGATTTCCGACCGAGCATCCGTTCATCCGGAAATTGCCGGTCGAATTACCGATTGTCAGCGCACCGATCGGGATCATCGTGCTGAAGAACCGCACGCCGAGCCCGGTGGTGCAGAGCTTTATCGACTGCGCCCGCGAGGTCGCGAGGCCATTGGCAACGAGGAAACAATAAGCCGCACGTCTGCTGCTGGCCCACCGCACGTCTGCTGCTGGCCCTAAGCGGACATGTAGGTTTGCCTTCGCCATGTCCGCTCTTGAGGGAAAAGCGGACTCGCTGTGCTCGCTTTGAGGATTTCCGCTTCTGACCCACATGTATGGTCCGGCCGTGCGTTGCAAGAGATATTTCGTCGAGTTGGCGGTGAGCGGTCTTGCATCAATGTATCCGGCCTTTGATTGGAGCGTTGTGGGCTCCTGGCCATCATGGATATCAGCGCGCATGCGATCTCATTAGCGGACAGGCCTCAACGGGCCATTTGGGTCACCAGTGTTCGTATGCGCCGGGAAGACCGATCCTCCATCTCTTCTTATCCTCTCGCAGACCTCGGCAGGTAAGGGTATCGAGGCTAGGTCATCGCGGGCTCCTCATCTCGCGCGATCTCTGCGGTCGTTGGCATAGAATGACGATCAGGCGGGCTGGGCGGCGGCCTCATCGATCTTTCTGACTTCGAATGCTCGGCCACGAGCAAGAACGCTCCAGGCGATGCGAGCCAGCTTGTTGGCGAGCGCAATCGCCAGCACGTTGTGGTGCAGCCGCTTCTTGGCCGCCTCGATCCAGGGTTTGAGCCCATGGCGCTCCCAGCTCTTGGGCTTGATCAGCACGACCCATGCCGCCTGCACGAACAGGACGCGCAGGTAGCGATTGCCGCGCTTCGATATCTTGCCCAGGATCGTGCGGTCTCCTGTCGAGATTTGCCTCGGGACGAGCCCCAGCCAGGCGGCGAAGTCGCGACCTTTGGAGAACGCATCTCCGGCGCCGATCGCGGCCACCATCGCACTGGAGATGATCGGCCCGATTCCAGGCACGCTCATCAGCCGCTCGCAGCCAGCATCCTGGCGTGCGATAGCATCGATCTCGCTCGATAGGCCCTCGATCCGCTCATCGAGCCGTCGCCAGTCGCCGGCCAAGCCCTCGATGATCCGCACCATACGTGGCGACAGGACATCGGGTGGCGTGGCCAGGATGCCCGGCAACTCGGCGCGCAAGAAGCGTTGTCCCTGCCGCACCGCGATCCCGCGCTCCAACAGGAAGGCGCGGATCTGATTGATGATGCCGGTGCGCTGGCTGACCAGGCGCTCGCGCACCCGGTGCAATGCCTGCAGGTCGAGCTGATCGGCGGTCTTGGTGGCCACGAACTTCATCGTCGGCCGCTGCACCGCCTCGGCAATCGCCTCCGCATCACGAAAGTCGTTCTTCTGTCCCTTCGAGTAGGGGCGCACATACTTCGCCGGCATCAGCCGGGCATCGTGGCCGAGCAACTTGAGCTGACGGCTGAGATGATGCGCGCCGACACAGGCTTCCATGCCGACCAGGCACAGTGGCATGTTGGCAAAGCGTGCTTCCACCTGGCCACGCGACCACTTCTGACGCAGCACAATTGCACCGCGCTGATCGAGGCCAACAACGTGGAATGAGTTCTTGCCGATATCGATGCCGACTACGGCGATTGCGATGTTGAGTGTCTGAGACATGGCGTGCTCCTTGTCTTTGGCGCCCCTTGCCAGCTTCGATCGCTGGCGGGGCAGGAGCACGGCCGGACCATCCCATTAGCGGACATCGACCCGCTTGTCCTTTTCTCTGACTCTACGCTGAGGGGCCTGGCACCGCCGAATGGCGGCCGTACTAAACGATCGCCGCAATGAGTTGCTCCCAACCCGGCGACCTGGGCATGTCCTTCCATTCCGAAAAATAGCGCCGCTGGGCGAGTTGGGGCGTCAGGTGGAATATGTCGCTAAACCCCAAACGGGTAAGTTGTTCGATCAGATCGCTCGCGCGCAAACGGCTTTTCCAGGGTTCGCCAAGGGTCGCGGTGCGCTTCGCCGCATGAATGAGCGCGTTGACGCCATCCCCATCCAATTCGTCGTCGGGCGGAGCAAACGAGAACACGATCTCGCTGCTTGATGCGAGCGCTGACGCGAAGCCAAGCAGCGCATCGATCGTATCGCGACCAAGATATTGAGTCACCCCGAGCACCGAGCAGAAGCTCGCCGTCCTGGCCTCAAATCCACACGCCGCCAATTGCTCCGACAGCCGCCGCTCTTCGAGGTCTACCGGCACGAAGGTCAGGTTGGCAGGCTTCCCCATCCTGCGCTCGCGAAGCCGTTCCTGGGTCCAGGCCAGACTCGCTGGATGGTCCGCAGCGAAGACTTGCATGTCGCGGGCGAATTCGGGCTGGCGCCAGGGAAAGGTGTCGAGGCCCGCCCCCACCATCACATATTGACGGACGCCGCGCGCGGCCGCCTGCGCCAGACGATCCTCGGCGAACCTGCTCCTCATCGCAAACAGAACACGGAACAGTTTCGGCTCCGGCGCGCCAGGATCGTCGAGTGCGTCGACGATCGCCGAGTCGAGCGCCTCGGGCACCAAACCAACGACGATCGGATCATTGAAAATCCGGGGATTATCGAGAAGCTGGTGCGCTGCCCTCCTGATCGCAGCGCGCAGCAGCGTTCGGCTTGGCTGTCCCGTCAACATGATGTTCAGTCCGCTTCCGATTTGGAGATCCAGCGTGAAGGGAACGCCTGGAGCGACGTCATTGCGCGGCAAGGAGCCGCTTGACCACCGGCCCCCACAATTGCTGTTCGCTGCGGATGAATGCTGCTGTCTCTGCCGGCGACAGAGGACGCTCGTAGTTGCCAAGCTGCCGGATTTTCTCTTGTACTTCTCGCTGGCCAAGCACCGCACGCAAATCGCGGCTGACCTTCTGCACGATTTCATCCGGCGTGCCGGTCGGCGCCATCAATGCGTACCAACCCGACGCAGCAAAACCAGAGATCACTTCCGCAACGGTCGGCACATCCGGGAGATTGGGCACTCGCTCGGCCGACGTTATCGCCAGCATCTTGACCGTGCTGCCCTCGATCGCGCCCCGCAAGCCTGCAAAGCTGTCGACAATCACCGAAATCCGTCCGCCCATGATGTCGGCAAGGGCCTGCGACGTGCTGGGATATGGCACATAAGTCAGATCGATTGCCCCTTCGGTTCGAAACCGCTCGCCCGTCAGGTTCGGCATCGAGCCACGAACCGTCGCTGAATACATGAGTTCACCGGGGCGTTTCTTGGCCAGTGCGATCAGCTCCGGCAGCGTATTCACCCCGAGCGACGGGGCGACGGCGATCACGAATGGCTCCTGGCCCACCAAACCGATGGGCGTGAGGTCGCGCGCTAGATCGAACGATAGTTTTTGCGTCACCGGCAATACCACCATGCTCGACGCGTTCGGCTGGTAGAGCGTGTAGCCGTCGCGCTCTGCGCTGACTGCTGCCTGAGCCGCAAGCAATCCGCCAGCGCCGGGACGGTTGATGACCAACACTTGCTGCCCCCAGGCCCGGGTCAGACGCTCAGCAACGATGCGACCGATCACATCAGGCCCATTTCCAGCGGGCGCCGGGTTGATGATCCGCACCGGTTTGGCGGGATAGACATCGGCTTGCGCCGGCAATCCCATCGCAAAGCACACTGCGAGCAGGCAAACCGACGCAATTCCGGTCCGTTGAAGGCGAGCGCGCATGGCGGCTCCCGTTTGTTTAGGGCGGCGAGGCCAAGGTGAGCGTAGTTGACCGAGACATGATCGGAAGTGCCAATTTGTGCTATCCATATGACCTCTAGTCATATGGAGCGATCATGGACCTGCACGAGCGTGTCAGCCAGCGTCTCAAGCTGCGCGATCTGCGTCTGCTCCTCTCGGTGGTGCAATGGGGCAGCATGGCCAAAGCAGCCGCCGAGCTTAATCTCACACAATCGGGTGTGTCGCGAGCGATCGCCGACATGGAGCATACGCTTGGCGTGCGTCTCTTCGATCGCACATCTCAGGGCGTCGAGCCGACGCCTTACGGCAGCGCGCTACGCAAGTGGGGTACTGCCGTCTTTGACGATCTGCGGCAGGGCGTCAAGGAGATCGAGTTTCTCGCCGATCCCGCCGCCGGCGAGCTGCGGATCGGATGTGCGGAGCCCATGCTCAGTGGCCTGCTGCCGGCCATCATTGGCCCGCTCTATCGGCAATATCCGCGCATCGACTTTCACGTGACGGGACTGTCGACGAGTCCGCAGCAATACCGCGAACTGCGGGAACGGAACGTGGACCTCATTCTCGGTCGAATGCTCCAACCCTTGGATGACGACCTGGAGGGGCAGGTTCTGTTTGGAGAACGCACGTTTGTCGTGGCGGGGCCGCAGAATCGATGGGGCCGCCGCCGCAAGATTGAGCTTTCAGAACTGATTGACGAACCTTGGACCATTCCAAGTCCCAGTGCCGTTGTTGGAGCTCTTTTCGTGGAGACATTTCGTCGGATGAATCTAAAGGCGCCGCGGATTGCCGTAACTAGCACGTCGATCCAGCTGCATGCCGCCATGCTCGAAACCGGTCCTTTCCTTTCGCTGTTCCCCGGCTCGCTGTTGCGGTTCGGTGGCAAACGCCTTGCGCTCAAGGTCCTGCCGGTCAATCTGCCCGCCGTCCCATCGCCCGTCGGCATCGTGACCTTGAAAAACCGGACGTTAAGCCCGGTCACGCAACTCTTTATCGACAGCGCCCGTAAGACCGCGAGGCCTCTGACTCGATAGGCAACCCCACATCCCGATAACTACCTGCATGATGTCCGCTTCTGGCCCTAAGCGGACATGCCGAAGGCATCCCTCAATGTCCGCTGTTGAGTGATAAGCGGACTCGATTTGCTCACTCTGAGGATTTCCGCTTGTGACCCGAAACGGACGTCGGGATTCCGTTCGAACGGAATCGAGTCTCACGCATCCAACAAAAAATTCTCGATCGCCTCGAGAAACATCGGCCACGCCGGCTCGAACGATTGCGGCACATGGTTCTCTGATTCCAACGCCACGAACTTGGCATTCGGAATCGACGTCGCAATGCGACGGCCCTCCTCAAAGGGTATGAGATTGTCGTGACGGCAGTGCATCACCAATGTCGGTGCCGATACCTTGGGCAATAGCTCGATGACGTCGATCTCGTCGAAGGTGCCGCGCAGCCTGACGGTGTTTTCAGGCGACGAGGCCCTCCGCTGCAATTCCGCCAACCACCGGATCAGCTCGGCCGACGCGTTGGGAAGGAGCCCCGTGCACAGCATCTTCTGAAACGCCGAATGCTCGTCACCCCAGCCTTCGCGCATCAAAGTCAGGAAGGTCTTCACGTCCAATCCCTTCCGCGGGCCTCGCTTGTTCCAGCCGAGCGCATAGCCGCCGTGCAGGACGATCTTCGTGACCCGTTCGGGATGGCGAACCGCGTGAGCGATCGACATCGAGGCTCCCTGCGATATGCCGAGAAGCGCGTAAGACCGCAGACCGAGAGCATCGACAACAGTGTCCAGATCATGCTGGAGCGCCTCGAAGGAGACATCGGCAACGTCCCAATCGGAAAGACCGTTGCACCGGCCGTCATAGCGAATGAGGCGGAAGCGATCGGCGAGGAAATGGTATAGCGGTCCCCGAAACGGGTTGTGCCATTCATGCTCGACGTGGGTGAACCAGTGCGAGGTTCTCACCAGCGGCATGCCCTGGCCGGCGCACGCGACTGCCAGGTTGACGCCATCCTTGGTCCGGCAAAACGTGATCTCTTGACCGCGGCGCAGCAGGTGCTGAGCGCCGGCTTCGGCCGCTGAAGCTCGCCCGTCCTGCTTCTTCCCGGACATCGCCGACGAACCGGAATCCCTTGCGGGCGACGGTGCGGATCCAGCGCTGTCGCTCGCCGTCGTCGCCGACGGCGCGGCGAGCCGCGTTGATCCGCGCCGCAATGGCGGAGTCGGAAACCGCGCGTCCGCCCCAAATCGATGCGACGAGGTCGTCCTTGCTGACGACGCGGTCGCGATTGCGGATCAGGAACTCCAGCAGGTCGAAGACCTGCGGCTCGATCGGGATCAGCGCCATTCCCACGTGCAGCTCGCGCCGCGCCGCATCGAGAACCATGTCGCCGAAAACGAACGCCAAGAGGTAGCTCCATGCCGCAAAGTGGCGGAATAGCGCTTGCTGCGTGAAAATCAATAATATCGCAATGAGAAATAAACGTCATCGCAAAGCGCGGCCGGAGCGGAGCGGGCACTGTTGATGCCACGCCACAACCAGTATCCGGGAGGAGACAATGGTCCGCCTATCGCGCATTGCCCTTGTTGCTGTGCCTTCTCACGCCGTCACCAGCAAAGCTGACCTGTCGGCCAAGGAGGTCGAGGTCAACGGCGTTCGTCTGCACTACGTGGAGCAGGGCTCCGGCGAACCGATTGTCTTCGTCCATGGGGCGACTGCAAGATCTTCGCGGGTTGGAGCCGGTTAGAGAGGAGATCACCAAGAGGCAGGAGGTGGCCAACAAGTATCGGTACATCAACTATGACCCAGCGATATTATCGGAACTGGGCCCTGGCCTGACGACAGGAAAACACTTCAGCATCGCCACCCACGCCCGAGGATCTCGCCAAGTTCATCACGGCGCTCAATGCCGGGCCCTGTGCATCTCGTCGGCTATTCCTACGGCGGCGCCGTAGCTGCGACCGCAGCAATCGAAAATCCTTCACTGGTCCGCAGCCTCATTCTGTATGAGCCGGCGCTCGTCTCATTGCTGCCCGCAGAAAGTGAGGACGGAAAGGCGGCGCGCGAAGACCGCGCAAGATTTGCTCGGCGCGGCTGACGTCGCCGTCCGGGCGGGCGACTTCGTCCGGGCAGCCCGGCTGTTTATCGAGGGCGTGTTTCAACTTCCGCCAGGGGGGTTCGACCGTTTGCCGCAAGCGACACAGACCAGAGTGCTCGACAATGCTCGGGTCACACCGCTGATGCTCGAAGCGATACGGCAGCCAACCATAGAGTGCGAAACATTGGAACAATTCAGTCAGCCAACGCTCATCATGCAGGGTGAAAAGACGCAGACAATATTACGCTGATGATCAATGCGGCAGTCGGCAAATGCCTGCCACACGCTCAGCAGGTCGTTCTGCAAAATGTCAACCACAATGGGCCGGTTCGCGATCCGGCAGCGTTCACTGCCGCCGTTTTCGAGTTCCTGTCGAAGCGCTGAGCGAAGCCGCTCCGGAGCACGCCATGCGAACGATCTCAAGGCCCCCGACTCTCGCCCCTTTGCCGCTCGGTCGCCTCTATACCAGGGCAACATCGGCGCCATTGGTGATGGAGATCGAGGTCAATGGGGTTCGCTTGCCCTATGTAGAGCAGGGTCCGGACAACCCATCGTCTTCGTGCATGGCGCGCTGTCCGACCTGCGCGTCTGGGAGCCGGTCAGAGCCGAGATTGCCAAGCGGAACGAGATCGCCACGGCCTATCGGTTCGTCGCCTATACCCAGCGATATTTCGGCACCGGCGCATGGCCGGACGATGGGAGGCAATTCGGCGCCGCGACCCACGCCGACGATCTCGCCGAAGCTTCATCGTGGCGCTCGATGCGGGGCCGGTTGATCTCGTCGGGACTTCCTACGGCGGCCTCGTGGCCGCGATCGCCGCGATCAAAAATCCCTGCCCTGGTGCGCAGCCTCGTTCTCTATGAGCCGGCGCTCGTCTGCGTGCTCCCGGAAGACAGCGAGGACGGCAAGGCGGCGCGCGAAGATCGCGCGCAATTCATCGGTCCGGTGATCTCCGCGCTCAGGGCCGGTGATGCCACAAAGGCAGCCCGGCTGATGTATCGAGGCGGTCAACCAGCTCCCGCTGGGCGGCTTCGACCGCGAGCCGCAAGCGATGCAGACGAGGGTGTTCGACAATGCGCGAACCATGCCGCTGCTGTTCGCCGCGCTGCCATCATCGGCCATCACGGGCGAGCTGCTGAAGGAGGTTTGCCCGTCCGACGCTCGTCATGGGCGGGGAAAAACACAGGCCTACTACGTGCTGATCAACGAAGCGATCAGCAGGTGCTTCCCGGCCGCTCGGCAGGTCGTACTCAAGAACGCCAACCATGGCGGGCCGCGGCGTGATCCGGCGGCGTTCACTGCTGCGGTTTTGTTTCTGTCGAAATGCGAGATCGTGATGATCTCCTCTAGAGAGATGGACTCGATGAACACAATGAAACGAGCCAGCCGGCATCGGCACCGCTCGTCATTTCCGCGATCTGGTGGGCGCTCATTCTCCATGCGGCCTGTCGGTGCTCGCTCGATAGGAAGATGAAACGCTTCGAATGACCGGAACGGGAGGACGCCATGAAGCTTCTGCATTCATTGTCCTCGCTCGTGCTCCAGGAAGCGCCGCCGGCGCAGGCGCAGCCCTATCCAACACGGCCGATCACGCTGATCTCGCCGACCACCGCGGGCGGGACCAACGACATGATTTGCCGCATCCTTGGCGGCGCGACTGGCAGAGCGCCTGGGCAAGCCGGTCGTCATCGAGAACCGGCCGGGCGCGGGCTTCGTGACCGGGACGGCCGCGGGGGCGCGCGCCGCGCCCGACGGCTACACGCTGGTGATGCCCGGAAGCTCGGCGCTCGCTGCCAACGTCACGATCTACAAGAAGCTTCCCTACGATCCGAGGAAGGATTTCGCGCCTGTGGCGCTGGTCAGCGAGGTGCCCAATGATCCTCGTCGTTCATCCCTCTTTGCCGGTGCGCTCGGTGTCGGAGCTGATCAAATTTGCCAAGGAGAAGCCGGGCCAGCTTTCATATGCATCGGCTGGGCCAGGAACCCCTCAGCACCTCTTTGTCGAATTGTTCAAGAGCATGACGGGCATCGAAATGATGCACGTCCATACAAGGGCGCCGCACAGGCGGTAGCGGGTGTCGCCGGCGGGCACGTGCCTGTGATCTTCGCCGATCCGGTTTCAATCGCTCCCGCTGATCCATGAAGGAAAGTTGCGGGCACTCGGCCTCTCCACGAAAACCCGGTTGCCAACTGCGCCGGAAATTCCGCCGCTCGCTGAAGTCGGTGTTCCCGGCTTCGATGCGGCTGCCTGGATCATGCTCGCGGCGCCGGCCAGGACCCCGAAGGAGATCGTGGTGAGGCTTCATGCCGAGCTCAAGAGCATCGTCGAGTTGCCCGAAATTCAGCAGCAGATGGTCAAGATGGGGATGATTCCCGTCAGCAGCCCTCCGCCCGAGGAGCTGCAGCCTTCATCAACTGCCGAGATCGTCCGCTGGGCCGAAGTCGTACACCGGGCGGGCATCGCAGGATCGGAATGACACGACGAGAGCAGCAAGCTTGGTTGCAGGCCGATGCATGCATAAAGCCGAGCAGGAATTAGATCAATGATGTTCGGTCTTGGTCGATAGTGTTGAAAAAGTCTCCGCAAAGAAACTGTGGAATAGGAATTTGAAATAAACAAATCCGGGCAAACGGTTTTTTAAATCAAGATTGCGTATTCGTGCATGATCTTAAATCAAAATTGCTCGGCGACCCCCCTCAAAATCCTTTTTCAACAGCATCGGCCCCAAGCGGACATGAAGCGATGTCTGCTCTCACTTCTGCTTTCGGGGGGAAAGCGGACTCGTTGTGCTTGCTTTAAGCCTTTCCGCTTCTGACCCAGCCCGTGCGAAAACTCGAGCGACCACCGCGCGCTTAGAACATCTCTGAGAAATTGCGCATCATGAGAACTAACTGATACTGCCTGCATCCAGCTCGATACCGTGTTGGAGAATTGTATTTTCCGCATTTCGCCGATGTATGAGTTTTCACACAGCCTGGACCCGGAGCGGACCTTGAGGGTGTATCACCGAGCCGGCTCCTTCGGCCGCGGTGGGGGCGGGGCGCGTCGGATTAACTTGTGGCCGGGATAGTCGCGCCGAGTATGAGCGACCAGCTCCTTGATGAATTGCTCGGCATATGGGGCGAGGAATCGTTGCGGATCCCAGGCGGTGGTCAGCCATCGCCCGATCGCCGCGCCGCGTTGGACCAGCGGCGTGGCACGGACGTCCTCACGCGGAACCAGTGCCGTGGAAGGGACCACGGCGATCCCATGCCCTTCCCGGGCCAACGCAATGATCGTGTGGGGGGCCGCGCTTTCCAGCAGCACGCGCGGGCGAATATGCGCGACGTGACAGGCGGCATCGAACCATACCCGCGAGCCAAAGCTGGTGTGGAGCAGCAGCAATGGCTCGTCCGCCAACTCTGCAACATCGAGCGTGCGGCGGCGACTGAGTGGGTGGTTCTCCGACAGCACGGCCACCACGCACACCGGGTAGATCGTCCGACACTGGAAGCGTTCATCGTGTGGGATCATCGCCAAGTGAACATCGCCATGATTGAGCCGGTCCGGCAGCCGAACAGTGCCCTCTTCCACGAGGTACACTTCAACGCCCGGGTGGCGCCGCCGGTAGGCTGTCAAAAAGACCGCCAACGTGCTCTCAATCGTCTGGGGTGTGGCGCCCACGCGCAGGATTCCAGTCTGCCCGCTCTTGAGCGCCCGCGCGCGCTCGCCGATCGAGTCGGCATCCTGCAGCAGACGCCGGCTGCGGCGGAGCAGGTCCTCGCCTTCCGAGGTCAGTTGCATGCGGCGGCCCATCCGATTGAACAACGGCACGCCGAGTTCGGTTTCGAGCGCCTGAATCTGGCGGGAGGCGGCCGGCTGGCTCAGCTGCAGCCGATCCTCAGCTCGCGCCAAGCCTCCGGCATCGGCGATGGCGATAAAGGTGCGAAGCTGGCGAAGGTTCATGGCCGAGACTTGCAAATTTTGCAATGAAGAATGATCGATAATTGCATTGGACACAAGGGAGCCCACTCCTTACCGTTGTCGGTGTGACATCGATTTGGCCCTTAAAGGGCCCCACTTAAACGAGCCAGGTGGTTTGCGCATGAGGGGATGAGCAGGCTCTGTTGCCGGACACTTGGTCGCGGCGGAGGCCGGCTCCGGGGCCGGTGGCGACAGCGAGCCGTAGTCCAGGTTAGAGCGCGCGGATAAGATCACGATATGGGAGCGCTACGATGTTCGACCTCGACCAATTCATCGCCGATTGCCGCGCGGCACTTAAGGCCGAGAGGTCGCAAAAGCTTGTGCGCGAGGTCGTCGCGCGGGCGGTCTCCGATCCGGCGGCGGTGCTCAGGACTCTGGGCGAGCCGCGGCGCGCCGTATTGCAGAAGCTCCATCAGGCGCCTGATCTGACGATCCTCAACGTGATCTGGGCGCCCCACATGACGCTCATGCCCCACAATCACCAGATGTGGGCCGTCATCGGCATTTATACCGGTCGCGAGGACAACATCTTTTGGCGTCGGATACCCGGCGGCCAGGGTGGGAAACTGGAAGCCGCGGGTGCGAAGGCGCTGTCCGCGAAAGACGCCGAACCCCTTGGCGGCAACATCATTCACTCGGTGACCAATCCCATCGCCCGGCTGACCGGCGCCATCCACGTCTACGGGGGAGACTTCTTCGGCATCGAGCGAAGCGAATGGGATCCAGAGACCCTCCGAGAGGGTCGCTACGACGTAGCGAAGGCTATAAGGTTGTTCGAGGAGGCCAACACGCTCTACCGAACAGGGTAACGGTCTGGCCCACCTCGTTTGCCGGTCAAGGGCGTGGACCAGGCCGGGTCGCCAAGCCTCGCCTGAGAAAAATGCGAGAGATCTGTTCCTCGCGGGAAATACTGTCGCAGCAAGCCGTTGGTGTTCTCGTTGCTGCCACGCTGCCAAGGACTGCGTGGATCGCAGAAATAGACCTGCACGTTGGTGGCGATGGTGAAGCTCTTGTGGTCAGCCATCTCCTTGCCTCGATCCCAAGTCAAGGAGCGGCGCAGCTCCCGCGGCAGTTTGCGCACGTGTTTACCGAGCGCGGTTACCACGGTCGCCGTGTCCTTGCTCGGGATCTTGAGAAGCATCGTAAAACAAGTATGGCGCTCGACGAGCGTCGCGATGTGCGTGTTGTTCGCTCCGGCGAGAAGGTCTCCTTCCCAGTGGCCTGGCACGGCGCGATCCTCGGCCTCAGCCGGCCGCTCGCGGATGGAGACCGTATCGACGATCTGTCCTAGTCCGCTCTTCGTGGTACCGCCCTTGGCTTGGCGCATCTGCCGCGCGGTACGCAGGTGTGCCATTAGCTGCTTCTTCAGCACGCCGCGTGTCTGAATAAAAGAGACTTCGATAGATCGTTTCGTGAGATACCTGCATGCCTTATCGGCAGGGAATTGCCGCTTTAGCCATCCAGAGATCTGCTCCGGCGACCACTGCAGCGAGAGTTTCTGCGCCACGCGCCATCGTAGCCCCGCATGGCGCGTCAGGCGACAAGGCTTCGGGCGCAACGCCCGCTCCCAGGCGCGCGTATCAGCCTCGCTTGCGCGGTAAGCGCTGCAGCCGCCGTTGCGCCTTATCTCTCGACTTATAGTCGAGGGCGCTCGTCCGAGGTCCTGTGCGATCCGCCGTATCGACCGACCGGCGGCAATGCCACGCGAGATCTCTTCGCGCTCCTCAAGCCTCAGCGCTACACGGAGCTCTCAGGCGTGGCGCTGGAGCAATTCCTCCATTGACAGCCAAGATCCGATAGACGCCGCTCTTGTTCCTCCTCTCAAGCGCTCGAGCGATATCCGCCACACATTGACCGCTCTTCCAGCGCTCCCAGAGCTCGGCCCTCTGCTTCGGCGTGAACCATGTCCGCGCATGCCCCTCCATCCGCACACCTCCTATCTGGCAAGATTAGAAGGTGTTGCGTCGATCGGTTGAACTCACAAAGGCATAGCGGACATCGGGCGGAACTGGCGCTAATTGCATCACCCGTGAATGAGCCGTAGGCGGACTTTCTTGACGAAAAAATTGGGGACCGTGACACGAAGGACAGGTTTAATTACCTTGTTCTTCCGCGACTGTCGGATAGAAACGCCCCTATTGACTCAATAAATTCTTGCCACGCCGGCTCCCCAGCCAGCGGAAGATGATTCTCCGATTCCAACGACACGAATTGGGAATTTGGAATCGACGCGGCAATGCGACGCCCCTCATCAAAGGGGGCTGCATTGTCGTGACGACAATGCAGGACGAGCGTTGGAGCGAGCACCTTGGGCAAGAGATCGACAACATCAGTGTTGTCGGAGGCGTTCCGATTCCTCGTGATGTTTTCGACAGATGTGGACAATCGCAGCATGTTTGCCCACCATCTGATCTGCTCAGGTGAGGCGCCAGGAAAGAACATAGAGTGGAAGGTTCTGAGCATGGCTGAGTTCTGGTCGCCGAACCCCTCGCGCAGGATCGCAACGAGCGCCTTTGCCAATTCCGTCTCTTTCGCCGAGCTTCGCTTGTTTCGCCCGAGCGCAAAGCCACCGTGAAGGACCATTTTTGAGATGCGTTCCGGATGACGCGCGGCGTGGGCAATGGCGGTCGCGACCCCTTGCGAGACACCAAAAAGTATGTACGAGCGCAGACCCAAACTTTCGACAACAGCCTCCAGATCGAGCCTGAATGTCGCAACGGAAATGTCAGCGACGTCCCGATCCGAAAGGCCGAAGCCGCGACCGTCGTACCGAATGAGCCGGAAGCGATCGGCAAGGAAATGCCAGAGCGGTGCTCGAAACGGGTTCTGCCAATCATAGTCGAGGTAAGTAAGCCAGGTGGGAATACTCACCACCGGTTCACCTTGGCCAAGCGAGGCCACCGCAATCCTGACGCCGTCCTCAGTTCGGCAAAACGTGATGTCCTGATGGCGCAACGGATCATTTTGAGCTCGCTGAGGGGCATCGCTTGTCCACGGCATCGGCGATACTGGATCTTCGCGAACGTCGCCAGCAAAGCGGAAACCTTTGCGGGCTATCGTGCGAATCCAGGTTTGTTGTTTTCCACTATCGCCAATTGCCCGCCGCGCAGCGTGGATCCGAGCCGCAATCGCGGCATCCGAAACAACGCGCCTGTGCCAAACCGTGGCGACAAGATCATCTTTGCTGACGACGCGATCACGATTTCGGATCAAGAACTCCAGCAGGTCGAACACCTGGGGCTCGATGGGAATGTAGTTCGACCCCGACCGCAGCTCACGCCGTTCGCTATCGAGAACCATGTCTCCGAAGCGGAACATCAAAGGCGACCCTCAGCAGCCGAAGCCGCTCAACACCGGAGGTTTCCGGCGATGATAATGAAATGGCAAGAATAAATTTAGATCACCGCAAAGCGTCGTTGAAGCGGCCAGACTATCCTCCGGACGGTGCGTAGTCCCGTACCGGGAGGAGATAATGGTCCTCTTATCGGCGTGTCCGGGTTTGCTCACATTTATGAGCCTTCTCGCTTCAACTCCCGCGATATCTGCTCCGCTGATCCAGGAGGCCCAGGTCGACGGCGTTCGGCTGCCTTATGTCGAACAGGGTTCCGGAGAGCCCATCGTTCTTGTGCACGGCGCATTTTCCGACCTTCGGGTCTGGGAGCTGCTCCGAGAGGGGATCGCCAGCAAATACCGGTTCATCGCCTTCACCCAGCGATATTTCGGCACTGCCGCATGGCCCGACGATGGCAAGAACTTCAATGTCGAAACCCACGCCGACGATCTCGCCAAGTTCGTCACCGGGCTCAATGCCGGCCCCGTCCATCTCGTGACGAGGTCCTACGGCGGGCTGGTGGCCACCCAAATGGCGTTAGGCAATCGATCGCTGGTCCGCAGCCTCACTTTGCATGAGCCGGCCCTCTTGTCTGTGCTGTCGGCCGACAGCGAGGAGGGAAAATCAGCGCGTGCAGATCGGGTAAAACACACCGCCGAGGCCATGGCCGCAAACAAGGCCGGAGACGCGGTCCGGACAGTACGGCTATTCTTCGAAGGAGTGTATCAACTTGGCCCAGGCGGTTTTGACCGTCTGCCACAAGCCATCCAGACGATGCTGCTTGAGAACGCTCGGACCGCGCCCCTGCAGTTTGGAACTTTACGATCCCTCCCGATTACGTGTGAAGCGCTGAAGGCCTTCACCCGGCCCACGCTAGTCACGAGAGGGGAGCGAACTCACGCCTACTACCGGCTGATCAACGAGGGAGTCGTGAAATGCATACCAGCAGCCCGACAGGTCACGTTTCCAAATCTTGTCCATGACGCGCCGAGTCGCGATCCCGCAGCATTCACGAGTGCGCTTTTTGAGTTCCTGGGAAAACTTCAGGGGCACTGACGCATTCCCTGATGTCGCGGACGCGGGCTGCCGCCCAAAGGTTCCGAGGGCTAACATGAGGGTCGTCTTTTTCGCCGTTGGATGCGCCGCCGCTCTCGGGTTTCTTGGCGGTACCGCTGCACAGGATTTTCCGTCTCGCCCAGTCACTGTCATCGTGCCGTTCCCCGCAGGCGGCCCCACCGATACGCTCGCGCGCAATCTGGTTGAGCCGATGAGAACGTCGTTGGGCCAGCCTTTGATCATAGAAAACGTCGGCGGTGCAGGCGGCAGCATCGGTGTCGGTCAAGTTGCGCGGGCCACGCCCGACGGGTATACGGTCGGCATCGGCGACTGGAACAGTCACGTCGGGACCGGCGCCATCTACCCAGTGCCATACGATGCGTTGAGAGACCTGGAACCCATCTCACTGCTTCCAAGCAATCCTCAACTCATCGTTGCGAGGAGCTCGATTTCGGCGACGAACCTCAAGGAACTGATCGCTTGGCTCAAGGCGAACCCCAACAAGGCGTCAGCTCCTATCGCGGGAAGTGGAAGCGCGGCACATCTCTGCGGAATCTACTTTCAAAACGTCACCGGCACGCGCTTTCAATTCGTGCCTTATCGCGGTGGCGCGCCCGCAATGCAGGACTTGGTGGCCGGACATGTGGACCTGATGTGTGCGGAGGGCTCTCAGACGCTCCCACATTTGCGTAGCGGAGCGATTAGAGCCTTCGCTGTGACGGCCAAGAGCCGCTGGTCAGCAGTGCCCGACATTCCGACCATCGACGAGGCGGGCGTGCCGGGGCTGCATATCTCCTATTGGCGCGGCCTTTGGAGCTCGAAAGGCACGCCAGCGCACGCAATCGCGAAGCTCCAGCAGGCAGTCGTCAATAGCCTTGCGGATACGGCTCTGCAGCAGCGCCTCAGTGAGCGTGGGCAGCAAATTCCGCCACGCGAGCAGCAAACACCTGAAGCGCTCCGGAGCCACCACAAAGCTGAAATCGAGAAATGGTGGCCAATCATCAAGTCGGCAAACATCAAAGCCGATCTGTAATACCTCCATGCACTTGTAACCAGCACCGCGCTGATGACTGGGCGCGCCGATGCGGCCGAGCTTCCGAACTCCAATGGTTTTGCTGCCTGAGCTCGACCAATCCAATCCCAAAAAAAGCCGCCCAGCCGCTCGATCCGTTAATTGCGAGCAGGATGACGGCGGGAGCGCGGCGATCTCCGCGTCGAGTTCGGCAGGCAAGAGGGTGACGTCGGTCATATCCGCAAAGGTTCCGACGTTGCCCAAGGCCGCGCGGTGGCCCACCAAACGGCTATGGCCACTGCGAACACGATGTCATCATGCGCGCCGGCGCGCTGACTTGCGCTGAACGTCGGACGGCCGGACGCAGAAACATGCCGCTGAAAATCAGCCAGCTCCGCGCTTAAATTGTTCTTTCTCCGCGATGTCATCGGCGACCTGTAACGACTTGTCATGCATCACGGACTTTCCAACTTTGAAATGAGCACACCCTTTCGGGGCCCGCCATGTTCGCCAGTCGTGCTGCGACACGTCGAGCCCTCCGGTGATGCAGACACGGTAGTGGTTTAGCCGATAGCATCGGCAAGGTCACAACAACTTCGGCCAACTCCGGTTTCGTCAAACACTAGGTCGGGCTGTGCGCTGGCCAGTGGTTCGCGTTGCAGCAGTCTCCGCAATCATTCCATTTGCGTCACATAGCTGTGCCGAGGGGGAGCCTCTGGAGATGGAGCAAACGCGAAACGGGTGACGCGATCTTGTTTCCAGTGTTTCGCGATTTTGTTGGGCGTCCAAGTATCCAGCGGGGTGAAAGGTATAGCCGAAAGATCGCAATCGCCGTGCTGTCGTCGGCCTGTCCTAAGTCACAGAGACGATCCAATGTCGACCGCTCGCGCCGGGATTTGGCGCCAATTCGCGGATGCCAGTGGCGGAATTCCGGTTAAGTCCATAGCGCGCGTAACTCCTTGCTGAAGATTCCATCGATGATATGGGAAGAGAACATGCTGGCAGTGTCGGAGTGCCATTCGAGCATGTACTCACAGCGGAACGCGCTACTCGCCTAGGGTCTTGCGTGCCTCTTCGAGGAAGGCCGGATCAATCCGGGGACACATGTCGACGCTGAAATCTTCACCCGATGCCAGAGTGGATCGCCACTGGTCCATGCTTCATAGAACCAACCGGCACGTGCCAGGGGCGTGGAAATCGCTATCAGCTCCGCATCGGCGCGGGTCCCTACCATCGGAAAGCAGTCGCCTGCATCGTAGAGTTCGGAATCTGCGCTGCCTCGTCGAGACGATCAGGGCTCGCGGCGCAGATATGCCGCGGATTCCTTTTCCATCTTCGCCGCCTGGCAGGGCCCAGATGCGGGATTGGTTCTGGAATTCTAATTTGGTGACGCTCTCCGTCGTCAGCGGAACGCCAGCGTCTCCAAGGTTACGGTGCAGACCGCGCACGACGCGGATGAATTCCTTTGATTGACGCTCGGCCGGAGCGCAGATCAAGATCAGCGAGCCGGGTTCATGCGTCGCGATGTGCAGAGCTTTGAGGCTGCACGATAGACTCTTCCCGGTCTGGCGTGCACTCAGTTGCAAGACCCGCTTGTGCGTGCCCGTAAGGAATTCACCTTGCCACGGGTCGACCGTGATACCGCAGTCTAAGGCGAAGGCGATGGGGTCGACGGCGTTGGAAGATCACGGGCCAACATCAGATCGGCTCCGGTGATTTAGAAATTTTTTGCGAGGTGGGGCCCTTCCGCGTCCGCCGCCTCACCGGGTCCCGGGCCGGGGGGAGGGGTAGGGCGTCGATCGTCGCCGCGCGCTTGCCGCACGTCCGCCTTCGAGGGCAACGTCGCGAGCATGCGCTGGTCGGAGCGGATGGCTGTCGGCCGCCTTGTTCTCTAGTGCACGCAGGGCAGCGGAGACGGCTTGCGCCGCGGCCGGGTGCGGGCGGAGAGCGGCGCACAAGGCTTGGCGCAATTCGAGGTACTGCGGGCTAACCAAGATATTGTTGATCGTGGTGGCGCCGACTCCCAAGTCGCCTAGCAGCTTGCCGGTTGTCTCCAAATTCCGGTGCAATTGCGAGCTAATCGTCGCGAGCATGTACGCGTCGCCGTGCTCTTCCGCGAGGTCCAAGGCGGAGAACAGCCGGTTACGCAAGCCGACCAAATGGAGAAGCAGGCTTTGGCTTTCACTCTCCGCGGAGCCGATCGAGGTCGACACCCTCCAGCGACGGGCCTGCGACCAGCTTGGCGCGGAGCTGCGCAGGGATATGGTTATTCCGGGAGTGGCGCGCCAGAGCGGCCGGAGACAGCCCGGAGCGCTTCGCCAGCGCGTTCATGCTGACGCCCCTAGCGATCGCAAGGTCGATCGCCGCCCGCTCCCGGTGCTGGCACACGGTGCAGGCCTTACCCATGGTCAAAAACCGATCGCAAAATCGTCATTCGATATCCCGTTTGTGCCTTATGGTACGGACACCATGCGGACACGAAACGGAACTTATCACGAAAAGCTAGTGAAAGCAAGGGTATGACCGAGGTATGCCGCTGATAGTGTATCAGTTATCAAGTTATCAAGGGGGGTAGGAGCCGCCGCGACCCTGCCGATCGGCTGCGGTTGATCGATCGAAAACCTTTTTTCCCCCCCCATTTCCATGACAGTGATGACAGTGATGACGGTGAATTCGAGTTACCGTTCGGTTTCGCATTTGATTCTTTTGCTTTGTCTACCGATCGTTTCGAGCCACGCTGTAACCGCGAAACCGGCGAAACCGCGAAACCGCTCCTTCGCTAAAGGGTATACGGGGTATGTAGAGGGGGTACCCCTTACCCAGAGGGGGCATTGACCTTTTCTCCAGTAGGTGTTTAGTTATCTATAGTTACACTGGTTACACGGTGACAATCCTTATAAAACAAGCACTTAACGTGTAACCGCGTTTCCCTTTTGTGACCGCTCCCAACCGCGTTTCCCTTTGTGACCGCTCCCCGGGTTACAGCCCCTTGGTCAAGCCTGCCGTCAGTACGGGGGCGGAGGCAGGCCCAGCGCCATCCCGCCCAGCATCGGCCTGCCGTCAGCCGGACTGAGCGTCAGCCCGTACCCTTGCGTACCTGCTTCCGGCTCGCCCCGTACCCACGCCTTGAACGGCTTGCCCACGATGGCCCGCCGCGTCTTGCTGATAAAGCCGAGCTTCCGCATGATGGGGGCGTAGACCGAAGACTTGACGTTTCCCCCGGTCGCTTGCCGCAGCAACAGCAGCAGGGTCGCCGCTGCGCACCAGCAGCGCCCCGCTGTCCTTGTCGCCGAACCAGTACTCCAGCAGTACCTCGGTCGACGACTTCGACGCGATCGCGGCTTGGTGCTCGCCAGCGATCGCCCACACCGCGCGCGGGATATTGTGATCAGTCCCGCGCGACTGCAGCGCGCAGGCTTCGCCTACCAGCTGGTCAATGTTGTCCAGCAACCATTCGAGATCGATCTCGCCTTGCACCACGATAGGCAGGAACCGCCTATTGCCGGTCGCGTCCTCTGAAAATTCGAATGTTCGCCGGTCCCGATAAAGATGTGCCGCCGCGCTCGTCTGGTGGGCGCGCGGTCGTAGGCGGTCCGCGCCTCGTCGTGCGTCGCGGAGATCATGGCTTTGATCGCTTCCGCTTCGCCGCGCATCTGCATCTCGGAGATTTCGACCACGGTCTTGCCGCGCAACAGGCCGATCAGCTCCTTGGTTGGAATACCGAGCGCGACGTTTTCAATAAACCATTCGTCTTCCAGCGCGATGATCCGGGCCAGCCGAACTTTGCTCGCGCCTTGGTCGCCGATGAATACCGGCATGGTGTCGTACTTGATGCCCGGGCAGCGGACGCGCGCGACCATTGCCAGCAGGATCGATGCGCTGACAGCTTGGTGGTAATCATCAAAGGGCACGCCGCAGGTCTTCGTGAGCCACTGCCCCAGTCGCTTGGTGCCGTCCCACTTCGCTTCCAGCGCGTCGAGCAGATCACGCGCCGGATCGACCAGATTGTCATACGCAAGCGCGAGCAGTACGTCCCACAAGAAATCCTTGGCAGGCAGGAATTGCATCTTGGTGCGGCCAGCGCGTGCCCGGAGCTGCGCGACAATCGCGTCGCTGATCTCCGACCACTGCTTCCACTTCCATCCGCGAATCTCCATCCGCTCGGTCCAGGCGTTCCAGCGCACCTCGCAGCCAATGATGCCCAAGAATACTTTGACGTTGTCGGAGTTGTTGTGCTCGATATAACCCTTCGGGTCGTAGGCCCACTTGTCGGTGTCGAAGCACTCGCGCTGCACGTCTTCATCATAGCCGAGGATGCGTTGCTTGATCTGAGTCAGCGGGATGGCGACACCGTACTCCTCCAGCTTGCGCTTGACCGCCTCGTAGGTGTCCGGGTGCATGTGTGATAAGATCGCCATCACGTGAATGATGCGCTTCGGCTCCCATCCCTTGTGCAGCTCTGCCATCGCCAGCAAGCGATCGATACAGGCGTTCATGATCTCGTACAGACCGTGACTGGATTGCGACTCCGGCACTTGCGGGCTGGCGTAGGAGGGGCGCGACGGCTGGTCGGCGGTGCCGTCCAAGAAGTCGTGCAACGCGCTCATGGCGACGCGCGACAGCGCGGCCTGTCCTTGCGCCATCGGGATCGGAGCGCCAGTGCTATCCGGCACCGGCGCGCCCGGTGGCAGCTCTGTGCGAGGTGGTGGAGCCGTCTGCTCGACACCGTCGAACATAGCCGCAGCGGACTGACGGACCTTGCCAGTCCAGCCCGCAGCGTGCGCCCGCTTCATGATGGTGGCTAAGGTGATACTGCCTGCGGTCGGCTCGCTGTCGAAGGAATTCCAAGCCGTGTAGAAGGTGTCGTCGTCGACGTCATCCCATGTCGTAAGCCGCCACAACTCTTCCGCGGTCACGTCGTCGAATTCGAGCCGGAGCGCCATGCCAACGGCAATCCAGTCTCCGCGATCCTCGAAGCATTCCTTTGCCATCATGTGGCGCAGCAGCTCGGCGACGTCATCGACGTTATAGGTGCCGATCGCGCCGGAGCTGTTGCCAGCGGCGGCCTTCTTCTGCTTCGCGGTCGCGCGCGTGCAGTGCTTGGTCAAAGCCTCCGGCGCGGGATGGCGCGCGGCGAC
Source organism: uncultured Alphaproteobacteria bacterium (assembly GCA_963720385.1). GTDB lineage: Bacteria > Pseudomonadota > Alphaproteobacteria > Rhizobiales > Xanthobacteraceae > VAZQ01. The sequence continues at coordinate 164,292 of CAVRFL010000013.1, forward strand.
ACCGGGTCGCAACGCATAGAAGCCGGGAGCCTCGCCCTTCGCCGCGTCGCCTGCGTAATGGCTGCCAGCGCAGACGACGTAGCCATTGCCAGCGCGCAATTCGACAATTGCTTTTTTACTGCCGTCGCGCGGACCGATCAGCGGGGCCTGGCGCAGCGAACGCGCGTCGACTTCCGCGGGCACCTCAAACATGATGTGCCATCCGCCGCTGGCACTCTGGACTTGCGGCATGCACGCGCTGGCGTCGATGCCATTCTCTGCGCACCATTCGCGCCAGATTTCCCATGCACGGGCCGTGCCTACTTCTTTAACGTCAATGTCGACAATGATCAGATTCGACGGACCGGCGACGATTCCGAAATTGCAGTCCGGATGCTGAGTTGCCCACGCGGCCCATTGCGCCGGGTCGGGGCTGCAGTCTTGCGCGAACGATCCGACGTGTCCGGTCGGCGACTTCTGGCCAGCAGGAATCGGAAACAACCAAGCCCCAATCGACTGGTAATAGTCGAACGGAATATTGGTTACACTTGTAACTGTCTCTTTTTTCTGGTAGTCTTGCATCGTTGGCCCCCTCCTTGGTGGGGCTTTGGCCGCCTTGCTCTTGCCAGCAGTGCGGCCGTTCTTTTGGGTGGTGGTGATGGTGCGGGAAGGCGACCAGCGCACTGTCAGGACCGATCACCTTCCCGCTATCCGCGCCGCCCTCTCGCCAAAGGCCGCGCGAAACCTTGATCAACTGAACCACGCTGTTCAGTCCAGTCGGAGACAACCTCGGCATGATGCCGTGGTTGGGTGTTGCTATTCTTCTGGATCACCTACAACGGTCATGCGCCTCGCCAGCAGTCTGCCGGATCGCTCGCGTTCCAGTTCGAATTCAAGGATCAGGTTCGGCTGCACCATACCGGGCTGCACGAAGTCGCCTAGCCGCGCGATCACTACCGACATGTGATCGCCAAGGTCGACGTAACCGAATTCTTCTGTCCGGGAACCAAGTGCGCAAACGTCCTGTATGCCTCACGGTCATACGATCACCACGACGTTAACCTTGCCGGAGCGGCGCGTAGCTGCTGGCTGGACATTGACCGCATACCGCCCGACGGCGTCGAACGTGACCCTTGTGCCCACCTTCATGCTCGCGATGTTGAGGAAGACGAGATCGGCCGCACCATTGGCGCGCCTGATCGCGCCTACCCGCCGCACTGGGTCCCACTTGATAATCTTGCCGGTGCTCATGCTCGCCCCCGTCGACGCGGGTTTGCGCAGCGCTCGCGGGCGGCGAGCCACTCGCGGACCGCCTCGAGGCGATAGAACTTCGCGCCGCCGATCGTCGTCGAAGGTAAGCCGTCAGGGGCGCTCTCGTACCTGGAGAGCGTGCGCGCGGAGACGCCGAGTTGCGCGGCAAGCTCGCGGCGCGGGAGATAATCGTCGAGAAGTGACATGCTGCGGCCTTTCCTTTACCGTTCGCGCGCGCGTTGACTGTCAACGGGACGCGAGGTCTGGCCGCAATAGAACTACTGTTTGGCGCTCCGTGTCGCCGCACGAGTAAACGGGTATTAGGTGCGCTTGGGCTTCGCTGTTGCTGGCTCGGCCAGTCGCTTCCGCTCCTTGATGGAACGTTTGACAAAGTCCGCCAGTTGGGTTTGGCGCTTTTCCGTTCGAATGCGGTATTCTTTGAACGTCGCGCTCAGTGCCTCTTTACGGGTCTTGCCTTCGCGCTCGCATTGCCACACGAACGCCGCGGCGTCGCAGACGTCCTTGTAATTTTTCTTGACCATGGTCCATTCGCCGGGGGCGATCATAGCCCACGTCGAATTTGCATAGTCGGGCTTCTTCCCTTTGGGCGGTTTGACTTTGCCCGCCAGAAAATCGGCGAGGAATTCGCGCGTCGCCCACTCCTCGTTCTCGGGCAGCGCTTTGCCAGCACGAAGCGACGCGAGCAGGGGCTTATACTGCCCCAGCTCGGCCCAGCGCAGTTCCTCCATCCACGCATCAGGCAGTGGGGTTTCGTACTCCTCGTCATCTTCTGACCAAGGTGAAGGACCGGGAGGGTTGCCCATCAGCCCCGCCCCTTGATAGGCACCACGTGGGCGCGAGGCTTGCCCGTCACGATGGCCCCCACGCGCTCAGTCGCGGCCCGGAGTGGATCGTCGAACAGGTGGCTGTAGCGCGCCGTCGTGGCGGGCTGCGTGTGCCCAAGGAGCGCGCCAATGACCGGAAGCGACAAGCCCGCACTGGCCAAGATAGATGCATAGGTGTGCCGCAAATCGTGGATACGCGCGCCAGTGATCTTGGCAGCCTTGCACACCGCTGCCCAGTCGTCCTTGAGTTCCACGCGATAGCCGGTGCCGCCACGGCCCGGAAACACGTATTCGTTGCCGTCCGCCTCCTCGTGGAGATCAGATAGCAGTTGCCGCGCTGGTGCGGAGAGCGGCACATGATGGTCAGTCCGCTGCTTCGTGGTCGCCCCCGGCTTTGACCAGACGCCCGTCTCAAGGTCCAGATCGGCCCAGCGCATGGCTTGCGCCTCGCCGCGCCGTGCGCCGGTCAACAGCAAGAGCCGAATGATGTTCGCCGCCTGCTGGTCGCCGTGGTCCGCGAGCGCCTCGGATAGCCGCCCCAGCTCGGGCCCGGACAGGTAGCGGCGGCGCTTGGATTCCTGATTCCGTTCGATGCCTCGACACGGGTTGTCGGGTCGCATCCTCCAGCGGACCGCAAGGCTAAACATTTTGGACAGGACGGCAATGCACCTGTTCGCCCGATACTTCGCCCCGCGCTTCGTGACCTTCCTATGCAGACCATCAATATCGGAATATGTGACGTCCGCGACCTTGAGGTGCTTCAGGGCTGGCAAAATCTCATTGGCGATGATTTCCTTATAGTCGCGCTGCGTCGACGTCCGCTTACGTGGCAGGTGTTCCTCAACGAAGCGCTCGCACAGCTCGGCGACGGTCTTCGCCTTGCGCCCGGCCTCGATGTCCGCCAGCGGGTCCTCGCCCCTATCAATGCGCTTCTTCAGGTCGGCGGCCTCCGTCCTCGCCGCGCTGACCTTCCAGTCCGGGAAGGAGCCAATTGTAAAGCGACGTTCGCGGCCGACGCGGGTCCGGTAATTGAGGATGAACGCCCTGCCCCCGGCAGCCGTTACGCGGACGCCAAGGCCGGTCACCTTGTCGTCATAGGTGATGCGGTTGCCATCTGGAGGCGCGGGCAGCCTTTTGACGATCGTGTCGGTGAGATGCTTGGCCATTGGGAATCCCCCTGTTGACAGTAAATCCGCGTGTTGACCGTGTCCGCACTGTGTCCGTCCCGATAACGGTTCGGCGTGTCCGCTATATGGCGCGCGTTGTCCTGAGTTGTCAAGGTATGTCTTAGTGATATCAATGTGTTCCAGGCGGACACGCCAAAAAACGTAGATAACGCAAGGGGTGTCGTCGACAGGTCGAATAAGACTCTTAATCAGCGGGTCCAAGGTTCGAGTCCTTGTGCGCCCACCACATTATCTTCGTGAAATCAACAACTTAGAAGGACAAGACCGAGCCGGGCGCCTGCCGCCATTTTGTGGGTAAGCGGCGGGTAAGCATTAGATTTGTAAATCTTCGCGCGTCATAGTCTCTGACCGGAACCTGCAACGTCGAGGTGGTGAGGCGTGGGGCACGTCCGACTAGGCGTTCTGCCGAAATCCAGGAAGTGGCAGCAGGTCGTCGAACAGCTGCGCCTTGGTGCCGACGTTGCCGCTGTGGCAGGCTTTGCCGCGGAAGCGGCCGAGACAAGCCTTAAGGGCGCCTCTAACGACCCGGCCTTCCTGCACGCCTTTTGGCTGCTGACCCAAATCCCGCTCGCGGCACGTGGCCCGGCGTTCGCGGAAGACCTGCGGCGCCTTGGGCTTGAAGTGTCGGACCAGCCGGGCCTGATGGATGTCGCCGCCGCCTTTTCCGGGGCAGTGGACCGATACGTCCGGCAGCGTGGTGGGCGCACCGATCTTGGCGAGATGGCTCAACTGGCGGCCGTCGAGAGCCTGACGGCGACGGTGGGGCCGACCCTGCCGTCTCTGTTCGGCCCAACGCCGTCAGAGGTGCAGCGTGCGTTTGGACGGTTCTCAGGTGGGGATCGCTTCAGCGCGCTGGCGCGCGAGTTCTTCTCCCGCCTGACCCAACGCTGCCTCGACTATTATCTCAGCCGCGAACTCAACAACCATATCGGTCTTGGCGCCCGATTTCAGCGATGACCGGGCACGCGCGGAGTTCGACGGCGCCCTCCATCAGCACTGCCGGGAAGCATCAAGGATTGTCGAGGCATTCGCCGGCGGGTGGTACGGCAAGAACGTCTATCAGGGCGAGGGGCTGACGCCGGACGACATCCGCAAATTCGCGCCGGTTGCATTTTAGAAGATTCGCGCCGAACTCCGGAAGCGCCGAGATGCCGACGAATGAGCATCTCGTGCTTTGCAGTGGCGCCACCGCCAAACCGCGCGGCGACGAGAAGCTGCTCACCCTGAATCTCCACGGCGCTTCAGCGAACGTCCGGCTTGAAATCGAAGACATTAGCCGACGGCTGTTGGCCAATCCTTCCGATGTCCATGCTGACTTGTTAGAAATAGCAAGCTACATCTACGCGGCCGACAGCGCCGTGTCGCGCGGCGGCAAAACCGACTCGCATCTTGGCGCGATGTGGCGCCGAAAATTACGGTTTATGATTCCGGTACGTCAGCCACAATTGTGGTCATCCGCCCCTGTCGCCGCGGCTTTCGTCGAAACCATCAGCTTCCTGTCAGATGACGATTATGAGTTCGAGTTCTGCAAACTCGAGAATCCACCCCCGTTGGACACTTACTTTTCGTTTTCCGGCGCCGCAGATGCGACGTTTATGCCCGACGAAATCATTCTATTCTCCGGAGGCTTGGATTTGTCGGCAGGTACGGTTGAGGAACTGGTCGCGCACGGCAAGATGGTTGCGCTTGTCAGCCATCGCTCCGCCTCAAAGATCACCGAGGCTCAAAACTACTTGATCGGCCAGTTGCGGCATCGCTTCGGCGCGGACCGCATCCTTCATGTACCGGTTCGCGCGAATCTCAAGAACGATCTGGGCAAAGAGCCGACCCATCGGACGCGCTCATTTCTATTCGCAGCGATTGGTGCCGTGACGGCTCAGCTTCTGGACCATCAGCGCGCCTACTTCTTCGAAAATGGAGTGGTGAGTCTGAATTTGCCGCCGGTGGGCCAAGTCATCGGGGCCAGAGCGACGCGAACCACGCACCCCCAGGCGTTAGCTGGATTTCGGCGCATCCTGTCCGCAGTTCTCGATCAAGCCTTCGATATCAGCAACCCCTACGCCTGGATCACAAAGGCAGAGGTCGTCGAGCGTATCGTGCAAGGCGGCCGCGCAGATCTCATCAGGCACACGCGAAGCTGCACGCGCGTTCATGCCATGACCAAGCTGCATCCTCATTGCGGGCAATGCTCCCAGTGTATCGACCGCCGCTTTGCGGTCCTCGCCGCTGGCCAGGAAAACGAAGACCCAGCGGATGCCTACAAGGTCGATCTTCTGTTGGATGGCCGCGGCCCTGGGCCGGACCGCGAGATGTCACTGGCCTACATCCGGTCTGCCTCCAAGATCGATCAAATGACAGATGTCGACTTTTTCACGCATTACGGTGAGACGAGTCGCATCGTATCCCATTTCAATGAGCCCGCAGGCACGGTGGCTCGGCGCATTTACGAACTTCACCGGCGTCATGCTGCCGCCGTCTGCCGGGTGTTCGACGCTGGGGTCGAAGCGAACAAGGCAGATATTCGGAATGGAAGCCTGCCCCCGGACTGTTTGCTGTCATTGGTGGTGGGACAACGCAGCGAGGTTACATCGTATCCGGTGCCGGCGACCGCCCCGACAATTATTAAGGCGCCGCTTCAAGAAATAAGAATGTCTATCGATGAGGTCGGCAAGCGCGTCGCGTTCGAACGATGGGGCGAGATCAAAGGTGTCGGTGCTGAGTTGCTGATAGCCCTAGCAGCGCCATTCCGCGAGGCTCGGGAAGGTGAACTGGCGCCCGAAGGATATCCCTATCTGACCAACGACAGGCTCGCACGCCAACTGAATTGCAAATCCGATGAGGTGCTGCGCCGTCGCGTGCTTCGTTGTCGAAATGCAATCAACGGCCTTGCCGAGCAGGCCGGCGGCGCCAAGCCTCCAATCGATGCCGTCATCGAGAACAGCCAATGGCATGGCTATAGGCTTAATCCTGATCGAGTAAGGCTAGTCGTTCTGCCCCGCCCATAGCCAGGCAGCACTCGGCCTCGCTCGCGTCAGAGCCCGTAGTGTTGAACGAGCTCTTCGGGCGTCATGAGCTTTATGCCCTGCGCTTCAAGTGCCGACCGCTTGCTAAGGTGCAAGAGGCTTCGCGATCCGGCATTCTTTCCCTTGTCGGTCGTGCAGAACACGTCATTGCCGTAGCCATAGTGCGAGCCGACGATAAGCGCATCACACCATTCGCCGATGTCTGGCCCCACATCTTTTTCGAGCTGCTTCTGGCCAGCAGGGTTGTTGTCCCATTCCTGCTTGATCCTCGCGGCCCAAGCTTGCCGAATTTGCGCCTCGAACCCGTTCGAGAGATTATCGATCTCTATTATTTGCGAGGAAACTCGGTGTCAGAGGATGTTGACCTCGTCGGAGTCCCTGCCAGCACAGTTAAAACGCGCATGTTTTATGCTCGAAATCGAATGGCGCAACTCCTCGGACTAGCAGGGATCACAAGCGTGCGGATTTAACGCCGCTTTCCACAAGCAGACAAACGGTTCGTCGATCAATCGCCAAGGGAGTGAAGCAAATGCTTTGTGAAGCCAACGTAAGCGCTGGAACAACAGAGCACTACTGCAACCGGTCGCCATGCCAACGAAACGTGATGAGCGCATTTGATCCGATGACCTCCTCGAGTTGTCGTGGATCGCCTGAAATCAAAGCATTCGATCTCAATGGCCTATGTGTTCTGATTGTCGACGATTTTCGGGATGTCGCTACAGGAGTAAAAATGTTGCTGGAGTTGTGGGGAGCGCACATCCTCGGACCAGCAGCAACCGTAGCTGAGGCGGAGCGCATAATCTTGGAACAAAGTCCGAATGTGGCCCTCGTGGACATCACCCTGCGCGGCGGCGAGCAATCCCACAGTTTAATCGATCGGCTGTGTGACAAGGGTATTCGCGTTGTAGTGGTAACAGGCGACGCTGATGTATCGCTGCCGTTGGGCCGGGCGGCCTCGATCTTGCAAAAGCCGATGAGAGAGAACTCGCTGCTTGCGAGCCTGCGTCCTTGAGGCGCGCGCCTACGTGCTTGGCGAGATCAATGTCAGTTCGATGTTACCCATCACCGACGAGGCATGGGCAGAGATCGCCCACCGAGTTGCCGGCCGACTCTGTTCGAAAGTCTGAATAGTCCGCATCGTCCCATTGCAGGCCAGTTCTCGGCGGCTTACTCATACGCGTGCTCGATTAAAGCGCCGGTCAACCTGCAGCCCAGTGGACTAGCCAGCGGACCTTCACGAAAGAGCCCGGCGGTGCCGGGCTCTTTGCTATATCAGTGCTTCTACTGCGTTCCCATTTCCCAGTACTGGGGAGCGCGATAATGCTTGTGCCACTGCAATTTGTGCTGACGGAATACAAGGCATTCATGCATTCGTATGGCTCTTGCGTCACGAGTAACGCCGGTCCACACGGCGCTGCGTAACTCTACGAGAGATGAAGGAGGGCCCTTCAAGTTTCGGCGATCAGCGATCCACCTGACTATTCGGCCGGGGTCGCCTCACGCGTCGTGAGTGGGATCGATCGGTCCAAACGCGCGGCTGCCCAACTGTCAGCAAAGGCGCGGTAGATGAACCACGCAAACGCGCCGACGCCGACGCTGAAGACTATGTCTCCGGGCACCCGAATCCAGACCAGGGCATGCATGATCGGGCTTTGCATGAATTCGGCAGAGCGGGCGTAGTGATAGCCATGAGCCGCACTCGCATAAGTCTGCAACATCCCTTGCGGCAACAATGACAGGAACGTCATCATGGCTAGTCCAATGTTCAGGGACCAGAAGGAGAGTTTCAGCGCCTTCTGATTCCACAAGCGCACATCGGTCAGTCCCCGCACACAATAGAGCGTCAAGGCAAGAGCGAGCATGCCATAGACACCGAACAGCGCGGCGTGACCGTGATTAGCCGTCGTGTTCAGGCCTTGCATATAATAGAGAGCAAGCGGCGGGTTGATCAGGAAGCCGAAAATGCCTGCACCAACCATATTCCAGAACAACACCGGCGCAAGGAACATGAATGGCCAGCGATAGTTTTCTTCCCACGGCGTGTGTCCTTCGATCTTGGCGTGGCTATAGGCTTCGAATCCGACAACCATAAGCGGCACGACTTCGAGCGCGGAAAGTGCCGCGCCCGCCGCGATGACCGAAATGGGTGTTCCGGTGAAATACATATGATGGAAAGTCCCCAGCACTCCGCCAACAGGAAAATGATCGTGGCAAAGAGCACCATCACCGTTGCTGTCGATGTACGAACGAGGCCCATGTGAACGAACAGCAACGAAATGATTGCGGTGGCGAACACCTCGAAGATGCCTTCGAGCCACAGGTGAACAAGCCACCAGCGCCAATATTCGGCCAGCACCAAGTGAGTTTTCTTGCCCCACATCAGACCGGCGGCGTAGAGGAGGCCGATTGTAACGACCGAAACGATGACGAGGAAAATGATGGAGCGGCTATTCGTCTTGCGCAGGCCCGGCCAAAGCGCCCTGAGAACGAGGACGACCCACAACAGCAATCCGATCACAAGATAGATCTGCCAGACGCGTCCCAGGTCGACATACTCCCATCCCTGGTGACCAAACCAGTAGTTGGTGTCGAGGTTCGTGATGAAGCGGTTCACCGCGGCCCACTGTCCAACGAAACCGCCAACGACAATTACGAACAGGCTGCCAAACAAGAAGTTGACGCCCCACACTTGAAATTGTGGGTCTTTTTTTGACAACAGGGGGCCGACGTAAAGCCCCGCCGCCAGAAACGCTGTCGCGATCCATAGAACGGCAAGTTGGGTATGCCAGCTCCGCGTCACCGTGTAGGGGAAATATTCCGCGAGAGGCAACCCGTAGAGACCTTGTCCTTCGACGGCGTAATGGGCGGTCACGATGCCCAATAGCACCTGCACAACAAAGAGCGCCGTGACCAACCAAAAATACTTCGCGGTGGCGCGCATGGATGGCGTGATCATCGACCGATCCATCAGATCGACATTCGCAATGCCTTCCTCCGGCAGCAATTCATCGCGCCACTGGTCGTATTGTTTGGCGTAGTACCAGACGATTGCGCCAATGCCCGCCAAGAGAATAATGATCGAGATAATCGTCCACATGAAGATGCCGGCGGTCGGCCGATTGCTCACCAGCGGTTCATGTGGCCAATTGCTGGTGTACGTCACACTATCGCCAGGCCGATTGGTGGTCGCGGCCCAGGCCGTCCAGAAATAGAAGGCGGAAAGGTTGCGCGTCTCGTCGCGCGTAAGAAACGCTTCCTTGGGAAACGCGTATTGACGGCGCAATTTGAGAGCCTCTTCGCCGCGACCTTCATAGAGAGCGCTGAAATGCTTCTCGACCTGTTCGATCGCGCGCGCGCGGTTGTCGCTGACCGTGATGACGCCGCTGGCGGGATCGTATGTGTTCTTGCGCATCTCCGTGCTGAGCGCGGCACGGTGCACAGGCGTCCTTCGTCTCCGCCGTCTCGTTCGCAAAGCGCCCGTCTGCCGAAATGATCGCAAGAAGAGCGTTTGCTTCCCTGTGCAGCCAATCTGCGGTCCAGTCCGGCGCCAGATATCCGCCGTGCCCCCAGATCGATCCTTGCTGCATTCCTCCGATCGACTGCCAGACCTGCTGGCCCGTCGTGATGTTCTCGCGGGTGTAGATGACTTGGCCGGACTGCGACCGTACCTCCTCAGGGATGGGAGGAGCTTTCTGATAGATCTCCCACCCGAGGGCGAGAAGGGCGCCGAACATGACCACTGTGCCGACGGACAGTATGATCCACAGACGCGGGACAGAGAACGTCCTTCGAAAATCGCCCATCGCATTACCCCGGGGATCCAAGGCTTTTAAGAGGCCTTACCGCAACCTGAAAGAAGGCAGGAGCATACACAACTGGGGAGCTTTGGTGACATACACCTAAGAACGCCTCCCCTATACCAAAGATGTCAATGGACCGACCCGTGGCAACTATGGTCAGGTCGATGGCACGTCAATGGTCGCTGACGAGCCTGAAGGAGAAGCTGATCAAGATCGGCGCCAAGGTCGTCAGCCACGGCCGCTACGTCGCCTTCCAGATGGCCGAGGTCGCCATCCCTCGGCAGATGTTCTAGGAGATTTGCGGCTCATTGCCGAATTGCGGCCGCAGTCGCCACCTAAACCGGCATGAGGTGTTCGATGGTCGATTACATCGTCATTGGCGCGGGGTCGGCCGGTAGCGCGGTTGCGGCTCGCTTAAGTGAGGGCGGCACCGCGAGTGTGCTTCTGCTGGAAGCGGGCCCTGCGGACACGAAACGAGAAATTCACGTCCCCGCCATGTTTCCACAACTCTTCAAGAGTGAGGTGGACTGGGCGTATGAGACCGAACCGCAAACCGCGTTGAACGGACGCCGGGTGTTCAATCCTCGCGGCAAGATGCTGGGCGGCTGCAGCTCCATCAACGCAATGATTTACCAACGTGGCAACCCCAAGGATTACGACCACTGGGCCTCGCTGGGCAACCAAGGTTGGAGCTACGCAGATCTGCTTCCCTTGTTCAAGCGATTGGAAAACTTTGAGCCTGGTGCGTCCGCGTATCACGGTGTCGGAGGGCCGCTCAACGTCGCAGACCTGCGCGATCCCAATCCGCTGTCCCGCGCATTCATACAGGCATGCCAACAAGTGGGACTGCCGTTGAACGATGATCACAACGGCGCCGCCCAGGAAGGGTTCGGGTTCTATCGCGTCACGCAGAAGGATGGTCAACGACACAGCACCGCCGCTGCTTACCTCAAGCCGGCTACGAGCCGTGACAACCTGCGGGTCGAAACCGATGCTCTCGCCAAGCGCCTGTTGTTCGACGGCAAGCGTTGCACCGGTGTGGCCTATTTGCAGCACGGACACGCGGTCGAAGCGACGGCCAATCGCGAAGTGATTGTCAGCGGCGGGGCCATCAACTCGCCGCAACTCCTGATGCTCTCGGGCATCGGCGATGGTGACCATCTGCGGTCGGTGGGAATCCCTGTCATTCACCACTTGCCCGGCGTGGGCCAGAATTTGTTCGATCACCTCATGTTTTGGCTAAATTTCGTCTGCAATGCGCCGATTACCCTGGCCATGACCTCGAACCTGGCCGAAGCGGGCGGCTTCACCAAGGTCCTGCCCGATTCGTCAGAACCCGATTTGCAATTCCACTTTATCCCGTCCTATTTTGTGAACCACGGTTTCGACAACCCCCCGGGACACGGCTTCAGCATCGGCGCGACACTGGGCTGCCCTAAGAGTGTTGGCTACATCAAGCTGCGCACTGGCAGTCCAATGGACTATCCGGCCATCCAGCCCAACTTGCTGACGCATGAAGACGACATGACGATCCTACTGGAGGGCGCAAAACTCGCGCGCAGGATCGCCGCCGCGCCGTCGCTGGCAAGTTATCGGGAGCGGGAATATCTGCCCGGCGAGCAGACGCAGAGCGAGGACGCGTTGCGCGAAGCCATTCGCCGTCATGTCCAGACGCTCTATCACCCGGTGGGCACATGCAAAATGGGGGCGGAACCCATGGCCGTGGTCAACGACCGTCTCCAAGTGCATGGCATGGACGGCTTACGAGTCGCTGATGCATCCATCATGCCCACCATCGTCAACGCCAACACAAACATCCCGAGTATCGTCATCGGCGAGAAGGCCGCAGACCTGATTCGAAGGGAATCATGATCTCGTGGCAGACATGACGGACCCGGTAAGCGGGCCAAACATAAATCCGGTGAGGCGGGAAATCCTCCCGTAGTGCAGCAGGAACTGAATACCAACAAAATGCAATAACCGCCGCTTGCCGCAAGTTAAACAGCCAAATCGACGACAGGCGTAACCGACAAAGGAGCAACGAAGATGAAAATCATACCGCAAGGAATGGCAATTCCCGCAGAGACCGATCATCTGCCAAAAGGGAAATATGGCCCTATTTATCCTAAAACGCCGGCCTGTTATGGCTTCTCGATCCTGGCCAAGATTATTCCCGGTCGCGAAGCAGCTTTTCACCAACACGCCAAGAATATTGAGGGAGCAGTGGCGAAAAATCCCGCTCTCCTCGCGCCGCTGAAACTGCACTACTTGCGCTGGCTGTTGTTTCCGATCAATGGCGAAACCTATTTCATGTATCAGGGCATCTTCGACACCGAGTTTGACAAGTATACGGACGATGCAGTCGGGCTGTTTGGCGCAAGCGGCGTGAATACCGTTTTCGAAAACCTCGAGGGTTTCCCTTCGGATTGGGCGACCAACCCCGAAGGGTTCGTCAAATATGTCCGCGAACACCAGGTCCCGAGTTTCCTGGAATACGGTGAGTATCCTTTCGTCAGCGCTGATGAAATCAAGAAGGCGTTGCAGATGAAGAGTGCGTTCACAGAAATGCTTGATCAGTTGCAGTGAGTTGTCACTCCGGCTCAGAAAAGCTTTCCAAACGGCGTCAGCACTCGGCCAAGGATTAAACATGGAACCGGCTACTGAACTCGAACTCGACGATATCCAGAGCGGGGTATTACGACCGCGTCCAACTCCATATGCGGCCACTTACATTGGTTTCCGCATCGACGATCGCAAGACCGGTCGAGAGTTGATGCAACGAGTGTCTAAAGTTGTGACGTCGGCGGCCAATCCAAAGGGTCCGCTGGCTGACGTTTCGGTCAGCGTTGCGGTGACCTGCAAAGGACTCGAAGCCCTCGGCGTTCCACAAGAAGCGATCGACAGTATGGCCTGGGAGTTTCGCCAGGGAATGGCGGCGCGCGCCAGCGAGCTCGGGGATTTCGGCGAGAGTGCACCTGAGAATTGGGAATCGCCGCTGGGAAGCCCAGACCTTCATGTCGTGCTAGTGGTGGTCGCGCCTGATGATCAACGACTGGAAGCCGCTCTCGAGCGTGCGCGCGAAACTTATCGCAGCATGCCAGGAGTCAAAGCCATCTGGCGTCAGAACTGTCATGCACTGGAGACCGAAAAAGAACAATTCGGATTTCGAGACGGGATCAGTCATCCGGCGGTCGAAGGCAGCGGCATCGCGGGAACCAATCCGCAAGAAGAACCCTTCAAGGCCGGGGAGTTCGTGCTCGGTTATAGCGATGAGATGCGTGGTGTGCAGAGAACTGAGCCCGATATTCTCGGCCGGAACGGAACCTACGTCGCTTTTCGCAAGTTGCACCAGCGTGTCGCCGATTTTCGTAAATATCTAAAAGAGAGTTCTACGGGTGTCGAAGCTGAAGAATTGCTGGCCGCAAAAATGATGGGGCGCTGGCGGAGCGGCGCACCGTTGGCCCTATGTCCGATGCATGATAACCCGGAACTGGGCGCCGATCCGAAAAGGAACAACGCCTTCCTTTATGAAGCAGACGATCCGACCGGTTTGAAAACACCGACCGGCTCGCATTGTCGGCGCACCAACCCGCGTGATGCGGCGATCGCCGGTGTAGCGCGAATACACCGAATGATTCGGCGCGGTACGACTTATGGACCGTCGCTCCCTGAAGGCGTGTTGGTGGATGACGGAGTAGATCGCGGAATCATATTCGCGTTTGTTGGCGCACACATTGGCCGCCAGTTCGAGTTTATTCAATCACAATGGATTAACGATGGTATCTTCATTGGCGCCGACCAAGATAGAGATCCGATACTTGGATCACACGAAATCAATTTTACCGTACCGCGAAAACCTGTTCGAAAACGTTTGCAAGGCATTCCCCGGTTTGTAGTCACGCGCGGCGGTGAATATTGCTTCATGCCGGGACTGCGAGCGTTACGTTGGCTTAGCGAACTGGAGACGTAGTCACAGCAGTGATCAGCAAACTGACCCATCGGATTTTCGTCGACAGAATTGGCATTCATGTTGTTGTGCTGGTCACTATCGGCCAGATCAAGGGACAGGTGCGAGTTGTTTACCCGGTCGGCGTGAGTGCAACGAACTCAGGCGACACGCCGCGGTCTGGCTTCACCTATTCAAATCTCTTAGCGATTTGCTCGTGCGACCGGTTCCGTGGTCCGGGTAAATCCTCGCAACCGGAAGCAGTCAGTCATCATGGCGTTGTGGGGATAGCCCAAGATGGTAGACGTCATCGTCATTCGCGCTGGACCGGCGGGTTACTCGCCGCCTTCCGCGCGCGGAACGACAGGTGGGTCAATACGGCACCAGTGTGCGTAGGGCCCGTGCTCATTGCGCAGCACGGCGAACTCAATCTGAAAGTGATTTGGCAAGCACACCAGGCAGAAGCCCCACTTGGCTTCAATCTTGAGGACACGACCAAAAAAGTAAGGGAACAGCGATGAGCCCACCAACATCAGCACGCACGTACAACCAAAACCACATCGCCCGCAAACACACGTCGGGCAAACGCCGCCTCAGTATCTACTGGACGTGGAGCTACCCTTGGGAATCCCAGCGCGATCCAGCGACGATGGAAAACCGCTTCTCGACAATGACAGAAGTGCGCACGGTGCTGTGGCCGGCCTACGAGACGCCTGAATGGAGTGCGGCGCAATTCCTGCAGGGAATCGCCGGCACCCTAGAGCTGTTCCACCGCTCCACCCTCAGTTTTCAGAAGATCGCCGGCGAGGTCACCGGTCATCCCGTCGCCGTTTTCCAGCGAATCGACCAGGCAGGCTACAAACTGCCCATTGATGAGCGAATTCTGGCAGACACCGATACTCTCCTGGTGTTCGGGCTCGATCACTTGCTTTCCGAACAGGAAGCCGCCCCGGAGGAAGTCGCAGCGATTCGCGAGTGGCTCAAACGCGAGGGCACCTGCCTTCTCCTCGCTCCGCATCACGACGTTGGTTTCACTGACGATTTTAAGCAGCGCCAGATGGAGTATCTCCACCACGGCGACGCGCTTGTGCCGCGCCAGCAGCGCTTCGGTCAATACACCCGCTCGCTGATGAAAGCGCTTAACGTGCCGGTGCGCAACACCTATGGACTGCGCCCTGCGATTGTCAAAGGCACCAAGAATATCGCGCCGCTAACGGCATTCCAGGATGTTGATAAGGTGGGATTGCTCAAGAATGTCCCGACGCTCAATTTCCATCCGCATCTGCCACACTACGAAATCACTGACAAGAGCGACAAGTCAATCAATCTCTTGGCGCGCCAACCAATCGATCTCGATCGGCCGCACCCTTTCACTGCAACTGGTAACAAGGAATTCAATTGCCTTCTTTGGATGCCGCCGGACGGCGAGCGCACAGGCGACATCGTGCTCGTCGACTCGACAAACTTCACCACACTTTTCGGCGGCACGGACAGCCTGGAAAATTTTTGGCGCAATCTGGCTCTGATGAAATGATCGTAGGAGGGCTGCCACCTGTCGTTTCAATCCCACTCCCGGAGACTACCCATGTTGATGGACTTGCTGAACAAGGCCTCCAATGTCGCGATGCTGAGCTTTGTCATCTCGAGCATGCTGGCGATGGGTGCGGGCCTATTGCTCGTCCAGATCGTTGAGCCGCTGCGCAATCTCCGCCTGGTGTTTTTCGCGGTTGCTGCCAACTTCATCTTGATGCCTCTTGCAGCTTTTGCCCTCACCGCGCTGCTTAAGCTCGACGAACCATTCGGCATTGGGCTGCTTGTGCTTGGGTGCGCGGCAGGCGCGCCGTTCCTGCCGAAGTTGGCTGAACTTTCCAAGGGCAATTTGCCATTTGCCGTTGGCACGATGGTCCTCTTGATGGTCGTCACAGTTGTCTATCTGCCGATTGTGTTGCCGCTCCTGCTGCCGGGAGTGACGGTGAATCCCATGCAGATCGCGCAATCTCTGGTCCTGCTGATGCTGCTCCCGCTCGCCATCGGCCTTCTCTTGAGAGCTCGCTTTGAAGCGACGGCGGCGCGCATAAAGCCTTGGCTCGACTGGTTGTCAAATATCAGCCTGGTTCTCTTGATCGGCCTAATCACCGTGGCGAATATCGATAAAGTACTTCAGGTCTTCGGCACTCGTGGCATTCTGGCCGGACTTCTGTTCATTGCCCTTGGTTTCTGCATCGGCTGGCTGCTCGGTGGGCCGGACAGCAACACCAAGCGGGTGCTGGCGCTCGGAACTGCCCAGCGCAACATCGCAGCCGCCCTGGTGGTCGCAAGTCAAAGCTTCAGCGATCCGAAGGTGGTCGTTATGGTGATTGTCGTCGCCATCGTCGGACTGATCATCCTCATGCCGCTTTCTCGGGCATTGGCCAATCGTTGAGCGGTACGACCTGTTAGACGATGGCTCTGCATCATCTTCTTTGGGGAGTAGCGCATGAGCCAGCCCGCCATTACCGCTTCTGCGCCAGCGCCATTTCTGCGCCGTGCCTTCGACTGGTGGCTCGCTCAGGTGAAGCATGCGCTGCCGCCGACGATCTTCTTCTTCGTAGGCTTCAACCTGATCTTATGGACCAAGCGCCTGATCCTGGAGGAGCACGGCGTCGAGTTCAGTGGCTTTTTCACTGCGACCGTGGCGGCGTTGCTGGTTGGAAAAGCGGTCCTGGTAACCGACAACCTGCGCTTCATGCGCCGCTTCGACGGCGCGCCGATGATCCAGCCCATCTTGTTCAAGAGTGCGATCTACTGGCTCTGCGTAATGATCGTGCTCGGATCGCGTAATAGTAGAGGCGCAGGCGACACCCCGGTCGGGCCGTTACGATGCCCATCTCCGAAAGCAGAACTAAGTTGGGCCTAGCGTTCTTGCCGCCGGATTAATGTCGTCCAGTTGGTGCATCAGATCGCGGTAACGCTCCCCCCGGGGAGGTCACGCCTCTGCGGAGAAAGGTCACGCTTCGGCGAGGCGGCCTTTGAAAAATCACACGTTTTTCACCTCTAGAGGTCACGCCTTTCTACTCGGCTGACCACAGATTGTTCGAACCAGAAGGCCCACGTTCTCCCGCGTGATGAGGCGCGCCGTGTCTCACGAGCGTGCGTTACGCAGGAGAGAACTGGGACATGCAGCATCTCGATCAGAAGCACCTGGCGGAGCGCTGGCTCATTTCGCCACGCACGCTTGAACAGTGGCGCTGGCAGGGGCGCGGTCCGCGATACCTGAAGATCGGCGGTCGGGTCGTCTATCGGCTGTCCGACATCGAAGCGTTCGAGTCGGAGAGGGTCCACAGCAACACGATCGGACCCATCGACCTGGACGCCGAAGCGGAGCCGGCCGATGGCAAACGCTGAGACTATCGCTGCGGCACTTGGCGGACGCAAGGCTGGCGGCGGCTGGATGGCGCGCTGTCCGGCTCATGACGATCGCACTCCGAGCCTGTCGATCCGCGACACCGGCGACGGCAAGGTCTTGGTCCGCTGCCATGCGGGCTGTGGGCAGGAGCAGCGTCATCTCGATCTTGCGGTCGCGCGGCCTATGGACCTCGAACGGTCCGCGCTCGCATCCGACACAACGATCAAGTGTCCAGCACAAGCCGGATCAAGGCGACACCAAGCGCACCGAGGTCGCGCTCGCCATCTGGCAGGCCACAACGCCGGCGGGCAACACGGTGGTCGAGTCCTATCTCGCCTCGCGCGGCCTGCATCTCCCACCGGTTTCGACGCTCCGCTTCCATGCTGGTCTGAAGCACCCCTCGGGCGGCATCTGGCCGGCGATGGTGGCGCTGGTGACGAACGGCGCGGACGGAACGCCGCTCGCGATCCACCGCACTTTCCTTGCGCGCGACGGCGCAGGCAAAGCCCCGGTCGAGCCGCCGAAGATGATGCTCGGTCCATGCCGCGGCGGTGCCGTGCGCCTTGCCCCTCCCGGTGACGTGTTGATGGTCGGCGAAGGCATCGAGAGCAGCCTCGCCGCCATGCAGGCGACCGGTCATCCAGCGTGGGCGGCACTGTCGACATCGGGACTTCGGAGCCTCGATCTTCCGGAAGACGTGCGTGCCGTGATCGTACTCGCCGATGGCGACGACGCCGGCGAGGCTGCAGCGCGTGACTGCGCATGGCGATGGAAGCGGCAGGGGCGTCACGTGCGCATCGCTCGCCCGCCGCAGGGGATGGACTTCAACGATCTGTTGGTGGGCCGCGTGCCCCGCATCGAGGAGGGCGTGGCATGACCACCGAGAATGAGGAGCTGATCGCCAAGGTCATCGACGGCGCCGAGGAAGTCCGCGATCCGGCCACGTCCGAAGAGCGGGGTGAAAAGCCTCGGCTGCTGGTCGAGAACTGCAATCCCGATCAAACGGTCGCAGCGCTGCGAGACTTGCTTGCTGGCGCCGGTGGTCTTTACGACCGCGGTGTTCCGGTCCGCCTTGCCTTCGACCAGATCCAGCGCGGCACGGTCGCGCAAATGATGACGCCCGATGCCCTGGTGCTGATGGCGCATACGATCTGCCGGCCATATGTCCTGAAAGCAAGGCAGGACGGCACGGTTGCCGAGGTCAACGCCCGTCTGCCGCGTTCGCTGGCGGTCATGTATCTCGACTGGCGCGGTGAATGGCGACTGCCTCCGCTGAATGGCATCGCGTCGGCGCCGCTGCTGCAGGATGACGGCACGATCAACAGCACGCAGGGGCATGACCTCACGACGGGCATGTGGTGCGAGAACGTGCCCGATCTCAACGGGCTGGTTTCCGCGAAGCCGACCAAGGATGACGCTATTGCGGCGCTCCGGCTGATCCGCGAGACCTTCAAGACGTTCTGCTTCGCCGATGCCGAGACCATCGAGCCTGCCGCCGGTGGCGTGGCCACAGTCGACACATCCAAGGCGCCCGGAAGAGACGAATCCTCGTTCCTGGTCGCATTGCTGACGGCAGTGTGCCGGCCGAGCCTGCACCTCGCCCCCGGCGTGTTGTTGCGGGCGGCGCCCATGTCGGGTGCCGGGTCCGGCAAGGGTCTGCTCGCCCGCTGCATCTGCATCATCGCGTTCGGGCGTGAGCCGCACGCCGTAACAGCCGGTGCAAGTGCGGAAGAGTTGGAGAAGCGGATCGCCGCCGAGTTGATCGAGGGCAGTCCGGCTCTGTTCCTCGATAACCTGAACAACACGGCATTCAAGTCCAACCTGCTGGCGAGCGCGATCACGGAACGGCCGGCGCGGGTGCGGTTGCTCGGCCGGTCGCAGATGGTGCCGTTGAACGCATCCGCGTTCGTGATCCTGACCGGCAATGGGTTGACTGTTTCCGAGGACCTGGCCCGCCGGTTTGTGGCGGTGGATTTTGATGCGCGGACCGAGGACCCGGAGGCGCGGCCGTTCGCCACCGACATCCGTATCGAGGTCACGCAGCGGCGCACGGAGTTGCTGGCGGCGCTGCTGACGATCTGGCGCTGGGGCAGAATTGCGACGGACATCAAGCCCGGCATCGCGCTCGGAAGCTTTGCGCAGTGGTGCCGGTGGGTGCGCGATCCGCTGCTGGCTTTGGGTTGTCAGGACCCCGTCGAGCGGGTCAGCGAGGCGAAGCAGCGCGACGGGCGCCGGCAGGCCGTCGCCGACCTGTTCGCGATCTGGTGGGACAAGCACCACGACCACCCGGTCGCCGTCCGCCAACTCCACGACGATGTGAAGCAGGCTTTGGACCCGCAGGGACGTGGTCGTCAGTACGTCTCATCCCAGGCCGAAAAGCTGGCGGGGACTCGGATGGCCGGTTTCGTCTTCACCCGGCAGGCGCCCGCCGGGAAATGGGGCGCAGCCACCTATGCGCTCAAGAGGACCGCCGGGGAGGAAGGGCATAGGGACCATAGGGGGCATGGGGTCGAGGAGCGACCGCCGGAGTTCGCCGATGCCCCCTATGCGCCCGATGCTGATGGCGGCCGCGCCACGGAGGCCGCGGATGCTTCCGGCGCTCCGATGCCCCCTATGCCCCCTATGCCTTCCCCGGCCCCCGCCAAATCGGCGCCGGGCCAAAACGGCGCTCCAGGGTGGAGGGGGCGGCTATGAGTGCGGTCGCAGCTCTCAAGGCGGCCCGCGCTGCCGGCGTAGCATCTCGGAATCGATGGCGACGACCTGGTGCTGGAGGCAGCCTCGGCACCGCCGGCCGCGGTGCTCGATGCGCTCTCCCGGCACAAGGCCGAGATCGTGGCGCTGCTTCGGCCGGCCGAGGACGGCTGGTCGGCGGAGGACTGGCAGGTCTTCTTTGACGAGCGCGCCAGCATCGTCGAGTTCGATGGCGGACTGCCGCGTGCGGAGGCTGAGGCCCAAGCCTTTGCCTGTTGCGTCGTCGAATGGCTGAACCGCAATCCTGAACGCTCGCCGGCCGGGCGCTGTCTCGGATGCGGCGATCGTGAACATGCCCACGATCCGCTGCTGCCCTACGGCGTCGAACCCACCGGCCACGTCTGGCTGCACTCGCGCTGCTGGCCCGCCTGGTACGAGGCCCGGAAAGCCAAGGCCGTGTCCGCACTGGCGGCAATGGGGATCAGTGCGCCAGTCGGTCGCCCGATGAAGCGGGAGGAGCGATCCAAGCATCCGCCATCGATGTGACAAGAGAGTCGCGCACCGCGAAAAACCAATTTGCCTTCCAGCGGCAAATGAACGGAGGCTGATCCATGTCGAACATCATCACCGGGAGGCAATTGCGGGCAGCGCGCATCCTCGCGGGCCTCACCCAGAAACAATTGGCGAAAGCGGTCGGCGTTCACGAACGCGCCGCGCGCTATTGGGAATTGAAGGAAGACAAAGCGCCGACATCGACGCCGAGCTCGCTCGAAAAGATCGAGGCCGTGTTGCGCGATCACGGTGTGATCGTATTTGCAACACCGACCGCCGGTGTGCGGCTTGCCACCGACGTTACCGCTCAGAGGGTAATTCGAGACCAGAGCTGACAGGGCGATCGCATGAGAAAGTCATTTGCCTTCAAACGGCAATGTCAGAATTTGCCAAGCGATTTCGATTATTCGGCGACGAAAAATGGAGTGATAGATGGCGCGCTATGCAGGCGGCGGAAAAAACACCGTCGAGGGTTGCCGGTCCATCGACGTGCTGGAATGGCATCGGCGTGGCTATCTCCGATCGCCGCGGTGGTTCTCGTGGGCCTGGACCAGGGATGGCGAGCGGGTGGCGTCCATCAACGTCGAAACCCAACGCCATGCCGTGACGCTGAAATACCGAAGCCGCTCGTATGGCGAGGATTGGAGCGACGTCGAGCAGCGGGTCGCCATCGAATGGACGTCGTGCCGGTTCGGTGGCGAGCGGCCTTGGTTTGTGTGTTCGGTCGCTTCAAACGGGGTGTATTGCGGTCGCCGGGTCACCAAGCTGTACGGCGCCGGACGCCTGTTCGCCTGCCGTCACTGCTATCGGCTTGCCTACGCAAGCCAGCAGGAATCGGCCCATCAGCGCGGGCTTGGGAAATCACAAAAGATCCGAATGCGGCTGGGCGGAAGCCCGAACATGCTTGAGGAGTTTCCCGACAAGCCAAAGGGCATGCACTGGCGGACCTACGAGCGTTGGCGTCGCGTCCATGACGTAGCCGAAGAGCGATCGACCATTGGCCTGATGGGCTTTGTGGAACGACTGGGCCGCCGAACATCCCGCCGCGCCTGAAATTGAACCGAGGAAACGCAACGATGACGAAAACGACACAGACATTGCCGGCCGAGACCGGCGGCACCGACATCACCCGCTTCAACGCGCTGCGCCACGGCGTGCTGTCGCGCTACACGGTGCTGCCCTGGGAGAGCACCGACGAATACCGGGCAGTCGTCGAGGCGCTGGTGGCCGAGCATGCGTCCGCAGGGCCCGACCGAGGAGCACCTCGTCGAGGAGATCGCCGGCATCCTCTGGCGCAAGCGCAGGCTTCGCCTAGCTGAGGCTGCCGCGCACCGGCGCGGGCTGGAGGGAACGCTGGCATCCTACCGCGAGACGGTAAAGGTGGCGCTGGTTCATCTCGATACCTCTGGCCAGTCCGAGCGCGTGGTCGATGCCATCCGCGCCACGGTGGCGGATACCGAGGAGGACATGGCCGACATGGCAGGCGGACGAGGCCATGACCCGCCATGCGCTCGAACTGCTCGGTTCCAAGCGAAACGACGCCTACGAGGCCGCGCTGGCGGCGTTGCGCGAGGATACACAAGCTTGGTGGGCGGATACGCTCGCCAGCGATCCGGACGAACTTGGAGAAGGCGAAGAGCCAGCTACCGCCGACGTCGAGGGCCTGCGCCGCTTCCTCGAAGGCGAGGTGCTGCCATGGTTCGAGAACCGGCAGAAGGAATTGGCCAACCGGCCGTTGATCCGCGAGCAGGCGTTCGGCGAGGCGCTCGATCCCAACAAGCTGGAGCGGCTTGGACGCTACGAGGTCCATCTCGACCGCAAGCTCGAACGAATGCTCGCCATGCTGCTGCGGCTCAAGGACCTGCGGCGGGCACCGTCGAGAGCTGATCCGTTTGGCAAACGGTCGGGCGCGGGTCCTGCTAAGGGCGATACCATGCCGGGGTCCTGGGCGCGGAACGCCGCAGCCTGACCGCCGCCGACCGCCTAAACTCAACCCGGCCTGGCCTGCGCGGGTCCTCCCGGGCGGAAATCCCACGCGGGAGGACAAGGCGCGGTGATCCGCCAGCGTCAGGGCGATTTCTGGGTTACCGCCCGGCGCTGCCCGAGCCGGTTGTACCCGGGGCTATCTTGGCCAAAATAGCCTAGGCGGCCTGGACCAAGCGAATCGGGTTTTTGCCCGGCGCGCCCTCTGTGTGGTCGGGTCGATGGGGGTGGCGGAATGAACAGGCCAAAACGGGAATCCGCATAGCCGCAATGGACAAGCTTAGCTTCACCGAACGCGATCTCTGCACGAAGTTCATCCTGCCCGCCGTCAAGCCCGCGGGCTGGGACGAAATGGTGAAGCTAACACAGAGCATTCGGTCGCAGTCTAACGCCGATGGGCAAGCATCAAAATGGTGATGATCACGGCCAAACGCCACCTTGAAGAAGCGCTGGTCACGAAACTGGGGACCTCAAGTATGAACATCGTCCAGACATTCGCGACCGCGCCGCGCTGGAGCGGAATTTCCGCGCAAAATTTGAAGAGCTGAACAAAATCGTCATTACTCAACTCCGAGTTCGCCCGCCTGCTCGACGATATCGTCACGCCGGACGTATTCACCGCCGCCAGTAGACTACGCGAGCGCAACAGCTTCACCCGAGACGACGGCACGCCGCTGAACTACACGCTCGTCAACATCAGGGACTGGTGCAAGAACTCATTCGAGGTCGTCAACCAGCTACGCATCAACACCGACTACAGCCATCACCGCTATGATGTCCTGCTCCTGATCAACGGCGTGCCTGTTGTGCAGATCGAGCTTAAGACGCTCGGCGATTAGCCCCCGGAGAGCGATGGAGCAGATTGTCGATTACAAAAACGACCCCGGCAACGGCTACACCAAGACCCTTCTCTGCTTCCTACAGCTCTTCATTGTCAGCAATCGCGATCGCACCTTTTACTTCGCGAACAACACCGATTTGAACTTCTACATCGCTTACGATCGACAAGAGAATGTCGCGGGCGAAGTTAGTCCACTCCCGCCCGCCGTGACCTTCTTCCGTGAGAGGACTAAAGATGGCGACCCGATTCCGATTAAAGTTTCGCGAGGCGAAGAGAACATCTTTATTTGGTGCTTCTTTCTCGCCATCGTGCAACTCGTCCTCGACGGCGCGGAAGCATATGATTGGGTTGAATACGTCTATGTCGACGATCCGATCTCATCGCTTGATGAAAACAACGCGATCGCGGTCGCCACCCACCTAGCCCAATTGCTCACGAACTCGGGCAAGAGTGGGCCGACAGTCATTTCCACCCATCACCCGCTATTCTTCAATGTGCTGTGCAACGAACTCGGAAAGAAAGCGCACAAGCATTTCCTAAAGTGCAACGGAGCAACGGGAGGCTATTTCCTCGCGGACATCGATGGCCAGGAGTTCCTGCATCATCGACACTTACAAGACTCGCAAGGAAGAGGATCGGTACTCCAAGCGAGTCGGCATGGAGTGGATCGCCGACGAAGGCTTCAACCTTAATATCTCCCGCTACATCAGTACAGCTAAGCAGGAAACCGAGATCGATCTGACGGCCACGCACGGGGAGTTGATCGAGATCGAAAAGCGGATTGGTCAGCAACAGAGAAGCACAATGCGTTTTTGAAGGAGCTTGGCTTGCCGCTGCTGCCAGGGCACGGGCAGTAGACGATACGATAACCACCGCCCGGAGGGTCCCACCTATTACTAGATCGTGCATCGGCCCTGCAATCGGAGCCGAGGGGTGCGATATGCGACGCCGGGGTGGTGAAGGTGCCCCCGGGGGAGCGGTTGGATAGTAATAGGAACGTGCGCAGCTACGCTATCGTTGTAATTTGAGCGGGACGATCTCAGCTTCGCGTCCCTTGTGGAGGGCATCCAGCTTTGCTCCAAATCGTTCCGTCGCTGCGCGCAGAGGGCTGTCGGCAATATGAGCGTAGCGCTTTGTCGTCGTCGGATTTGTATGTCCAAGGAGGCGACCAACGATTTCTAGGCTGAGGCCGCTCGAAACAAGATGGGATGCATGAGTATGTCGGTTGTCGTGCAGCCGATACTCGCTGATCCCCGCCTCCGCTATTACTGCCTTCCAGAATTTCTTGATGTCCTGCAGCGGTCGTCCAGTTACATTTCCGGGGAATAGACTTTCCTCAGTCGGATTGGCCTTGCTCTGCATTTCAGCGAGCAGCACGAGTGCCGGCCCTGACAGCGGAATATGCTCGGTCCGCTTCTGTTTCGTATGGTGCGATGGTTTGGTCCAGACGCCGCGATCCAAATCGATATCGGACCAACGCGCTTTCAGCGCCTCACCGAGGCGAGCACCGGTCAATAGTTGAAACCGTACAGCGTTGGCGGCGCGTTGATTTTGATGGTTGGCCAAAACTGCGAGCAATCGGCGCAGTTCGTCGTCGGAGAGCCAGCGTTCGCGGCGCTTTTCTTGAAACCGTTCAATGCCTTTAACCGGATTATCACTCCGCCACCCCCATTTTACCGCGAGCGAGAGCATCTTCGACAACAGGGCCAGCACGCGATTGGCCTGATAGGGCGTGTTCTTCATCGATACATGCAGGAGATGGATGTCGCGGGACTGAACAGCGGCGACCTTCTTGCTGCCAAGCCTCGGCAGGATGATCCGATTGATCATGGAGCGGTCGTTCTCGACGCTTCGCGGCCGTTTTTTTGGAACGGCATGCTGTTCCAGATAGTCGGCCGCAAGGTGCCGCATTGTCGCTGCTTCTCGAATAGCGCGATCGTCTGCGACCGGATCGTTGCCCTTCAATGCGTCGGCGAGAATGATGCGGGCGCGTTCCTTAGCTTTGTGGAACGTGAGCAGCGGCCCATGTTGGCCGATGGTTTTCCGCCGTGAAGCACCGGTCTTCCTGTTCCGGTATTGGACAACGTAGCTCTTTACGTTGGACGGCTTCACCCGGATGCCAAAGCCGGGGAGGGCGGCATCCCAAATGACGTAATCCTCGGCGCCAGGGGCGAGCTTATCGACCCTGGTCTTTGTCAGTTTTTGCGTTGCCATGGGATGGGTCGCTTTCCGGGTAAGCGCAGGGTAAGCATGGGTAAGCGAACTGTGACGAAGTGAAAAGTACCACAATGAGGTAACGAATGGCAAATAATGCCAATATATCAACAATATGTTGAGTTACTGCGTACCAGGCCGAAATCGGCAGAAAGCAGGCCGGCTGACAACTCTTAATCAGCGGGTCCCAGGTTCGAGCCCTGGTGCGCCCACCATCACTCCCAGCAATTTAGCGACGCCTACGCGCCGTGCGCCATTGTGATGACGTGAGCCACATCCAACCCACGCGAAGATGATCTACTTCTTCGCGCTGACGGCGCGGGTCGGCTGGTGGCGGCTTCGTACTAATGCGCTTGCTGCCCGGGAGCATATTTCTTGGCTTGCCCGGGTTTCTTCTGACGCTGGCCCGGCGCGAACTTTTTGGCCCCACCCGGTTTCGTTTGCAGCTGTCCGGGAGCGTACTGCTTGGCGCCGCCATCCTGCTTCTGTGATTCGGCAGCAGCCGGTGCAATGACCAAGCCACTGAAAACGATCGCTGTCAGGAGAACTTTCATCGATGACCTCGACTTGTCGCATCTTCCGCGCCAACAACGAGCAAGCCACGCTTTGAGTTCCTTCACCTCCACCTGCGAACGCGCGTAATCGAACGTGACCGGTTGAGGCATGACGACGAGGCCGCCCACCGGGCGGCCTCTGGCTTACTGCATTGGTCGTGTTCGTGTCGCTCAGTCGATGACGTGGACAACCCTGCGTTCGCCCGGGTCGACCAGCACCACGCGATCATTCCAATAAACGTACCGATAACGGCCGAGGCCCGGTCCCCAGGCCGATGGCACGGCCACCAGTTCGACGTCGGCCGGTAGCGTGGATCCGACCCTGACTTCACCGCTGATGGTGGCGGGTTTCACCCGTTGCTTCACAACGTACTGCCGGATGGTGGTGCGCTGCTCAGGTGAAATCTCGACCGCAACTGCTTGTGCGAATGCCTGGCTGCTCGACATGATCGCAACTGCAGCCGCGCCAACAATCAATGCGCGTTTCATTAGGTTCCTCCTTGTGGTGGTTGCGGGCGGTGTCGCCCGCGAAAACAAGTCTTATCGTGCGCCTTAGTTCCTCACAGACATGGTGGAACCAGAAAATGTGGCCGCCGTCATACCGCGGGCATCATTTGGGCATGCGTCTCTCATCACAAACGCTAACCGCTTATTGTTGCTGGGCGCCCGACTGCGCACATCGCAGCTATCTGCGAACGGCTACCAGTCGTTCAGTCAGCGACGCCGAACGGTCAGTCGGTGATAGAAAGGAACACGGCAATGAGGCGGTTCAAAAGAGTCGAGCTACCAAATTGCAGGCCAAAACTGCTACTGGAATTGCCGTTGCTTTTGTGACGGGCCGCCGCTTGAGGCGATCTGTTATCCCGTCTCCTTTTTTAGTTGGGCCCGCCATCGAGATGATTGGCCAGCCGTTCCATAGGTTTCCGCAATGCGAACCATCGTCGTCCGCGCCGTGACACACTCTGCATCCCTTCCGCGGCCGTGCGGATTTCCTCAGCGCGATCCGCAGCTGTTTCGTTCTCGCCAGGTTGTCGTTGTTGCTTCCGGCAGATATCGCCGAACCCTGGGCCGCAGAGACCCCCTAAATGGAGGTGAATTGTTCGGGCCGGTCTCCAGGCGCCTCCTTTATGGGGTTGACAATGAGAATTTATGGGGTTGACAATGAGAACAAAAAGAGAACAATCAGCCGTCTGAGTCAAGGAGAGGGATATGGACCCAGACCAACGGAGCGCGTGGTTGCGGAAGCTCGATGAAGAGTGCCCATACCAGGTGGTGCTCCCCCGGCGACAACTCGCGGATGACGGGGCGATCATGAATTTCCTGATGAATTACGTCGGCAAGTTCGACATGTATGTCGAGGACGAATACGCCTCGTTTGTGCGCTACTGCTTCGCGGATCCGCTCGATGCCGCAATCTTCCGCTCGCGGTTCGAGCCGAGGGCCGAACGGCTCAAGCTGGCCGGATAAGGGCACCGGAAGGGCTGTCCCAGGCAAACAGTCGATCGCGGCGGGTGGCCGCACCAGGTCGTGCTCCAGCAATCGCGGGGCGCGGTCGGCATTGGGGCGGGGGCGCAAGGACAATTATCCCGCGCTCCCCGGGGCCGATCGAAACGAGAGACTTAGCCGCGGCAATGCTGGGGCTTTTTCGTGACCGGTTGCGCCATTGCGGCTTCTGCAATTGCTCAACACCGCGATAACCAGCATTCGAACGATCCACCCGATCGCCGGGAACGGTGGCGTTCGGGGCTCGTTGCGTTCTCGTCGCAATGCAAAAGGGGATTTCGCATGTGGTTACACTTTGTGGTCCTCGCGATTTTGCTGCTCACGTTGATGGCGACCTACGCGATCCGGCGTGCGGAAGAGGAGATGGTCGAGCGTCATGACCCTTGACCGGCACGGGTGACGCGCGCCGCCTCCCGCGCAGCGCTAGGTGGCGAAAAGCGACCAGCGGAACCAAGGGCGCGGGCGTAGCTTTTTACCTTCGCCCGCGTCCCCCGGATAAGCTCCAGCCCCCCAAGGGCGCGGGTGGCGCCTCGGCCGTCGGACACCCCCGCGGTCGGGGCGTCGGTTCTTCTACCGGCTTGTAAGCTGGTGGTCGGTCATTCCGCGGCGACGGGGTTATGGCGCCTGTAGTAGGCGCGTTGCGCAGTGTCGTCGCGGAGCTGCTGCGCCGCCTGCTCGATTTCGTAGAGGGCGTTGCCGTCGATGGCATTGAACAGCACGTCCTTGAATCCCGACTTCGTGACATGGCTGCAGGCGACGGTGCGGAAATGAGGGGGCGGTGAGGTACCGCGCAGACACCTCGTCATGTTTTTCGAGCCCGCCGCACAAAAGCGGAGCAATGCGCCGCCCCACCTACGCCGTTATCCGATCCAGCTCCGTCATGTCCGCCGCCGTCAACCCCGTCGCGGCCGCCTTCACATTCGCTTCGACCTGCTCGGGCCTGGTCGCGCCGGCGATGACACTCGCGACCTGCGGGCGCGCCGCGATCCAGGCCATGGCGACGTCGAGGATCGTCAGGCCGCGCCGCTGCGCAAACGCGGTGAGCACGTCGAGCTTCTGCCAATTGTCCTCGGTCAGGAACTGGCCGATATAGTTGCGCTCCTTTACCACCGCGAAGCGCGATCCGTCCGGCAGCGGTGCGCCACGCTTGTATTTGCCGGTGAGGAGGCCGCTCGCAAGCGGGTAATAGGGCAGGAGCGATATCCCGTTCGTTTGCATCGCGGGCAGGAGGTCGCGCTCGATCCCGCGCGCGAGCAGGCTGTATTCGTCCTCACAGCTCGCCAGCGCTGTCAGCCCGTGTGCGCGCGCGGCTTTCACCGCGTCGAGCACCTCTGCGGCCGGCATGTGGCTGGTCCCGATGGCGCGGACCTTGCCTTGCTGCACCAGATCGTCGAGCGCGCGCAGCGTTTCCTCGATCGGCGTCAGCGGATCGGGCTTGTGCGACTGGTAAAGATCGATCCAGTCGGTCTTGAGCCGCTTCAGGCTCGCCTCCACCGCGAACATGATGTAGCGGCGCGAACCGCCCTGCAGCTTGCCCTCGGCGTCCATCGGCCGGCCGAACTTGGTCACGAGCACGATGTCCTTGCGGCGGGCGCCGAATACCTCGCCGATGATCGTCTCCGATCCGCCCCGGTGGCCGTAGGTGTCGCCGGTGTCGAACAAGCGTCACGCCCAGATCGAGCGCCTTGTGGATCACTGCGCGCGCGGCGTCGCGATCGACATTGCGGCCGAAATTGTTGCAGCCGAGCCCGATTGCGGACACGCGCAGGCCGGAGTTTCCGAGATGGCGTAATTCCATTTTTGTTGTGCCTTTTTGTTTGCCGTTTGCTGCGCACGGCTCTTGAATGTCAACAGCCCCTCATCCCATCCCTCTCCCTATCGGGGAGGGACCCCGCCTCAGCCGACCTCCCGTCTGAATTTCAGTCATCAAAAAGCGTACCGCCAAGCAGTGCCCGCTGCTTACTGCAGCCCGCCGCCCGGCAGCAGCGCCTGGATGCGCGCGACCACCTCCGGCGGCGTCGCCATCACCCGCTCGGTGAGGTCGCTAATCTCTGCCGCGCTGATGTAATCCACCTCGAGCTTCTGCTTGTCCGCCTCCGCCACGAACGCCGGATCCTTGAACACCGCCGCGAACGCCGCGCGCAGCGCGGCGACCCGCTCCGGCGGCACGCCCGGCGGCAACATGTAGGGCCTCCCGTAATTGCTGCGCGCATAGAGCAGCTCGAACAGCTGATGATCGGCCTTGGTTTTGCCGAGCGGCATCAGCGGCACCTCGGGAATCTGCGGGTCCTGCTTCATCCCCCACTGTGCCAGAATCCTGATCTTCCCCTCTGCGTATTCGCGCGCATGCTGCGTGCGGATGCCGCTCAGCGTATAGACCGAGCAGCCGTCGACTTCGCCGGCCGGCATCGCGATCTTCACCACCACGTTGGCGGCCGGGTATCCGCTCACGATCTTGAACTTGGTGCCAATGATGGCGTTGGTCACGGTCGGGAAATCGACCGACGCGCCGCCGGATGCGGATGCACCAATCACCAGTTCGCGCTTGAACAGGTCCTCGAGCTTCTGAACCGGTGCGCGGTCGGTGATCACGACCAGGAAGGTCTCGGTTCCGGCGCTGCCAAGCCAGGAGAAATTGCGCGGATCGAATTTGCTGACGGCGGGCGTCAGCAGCGCGCCGGTGGGCGTGCCGGAGATGCCGGCGCCGATCACAGTACCGTCCTTGGCGGCCACGGTGTAGAGGTCGTTGAGGAGCTTCAGCCCGCCGCCGCCGGTCACATTCTGCACCGCGATGGTCGGATTACCGGGAATATGCCGGCCCATGTGGCGCGCGATCGTGCGGGCGATCGCGTCATAGCCGCCGCCCGCCGCCGAACCGACACGAAGCTGGATGGTTTTACCCCTGTAGAAAGCCGCGACGTCGTCCTGCGCGGAAGCGGGCAGGGCCGTTGCGGCGAGCGCGAGCATCGCTGTGGTCACGGCGGGGGCAAGGCGTGAGCGGGACGTCATTGCTGACCCTCGATCTATCGTTCAGCACGCGGCTGGTGTTGATCACCCATCGGGTCAACCTGCCCAACCAAAGCGGGATTATCCACCCGGCGCAATGCCGGAAACAGCCAAGCCCACAGCGCCACCGCGCCGAGCAGTGCCGCGCCGCCGATGGCGACCGCGGCGACCGCGCCGAACCATTCCGCAGTGATGCCGGCGCGGAACTGTCCGATCTGCGACGACGTCCCATAGAACAATGAGTTCACCGAGAACACGCGTCCGCGCATCTCGTCGGGTGTCTGCATCTGAATCAGCGTCTGCCGGATCACGGTGGAGACGAGATCGCCGATGCCGACCCCCATCAGCGCCACGATCGAGAGCACAAGGCTGGTCGAGAAGCCGAACGCGATCGTCGAAACCGCGAGCAGCGTAAACGAGGCGAACAGCCAGAATCCGCCCGCGCTCTTGATCGGCATGCGAGTGAGCACCGCCACGGCGAGCAAACCGCCGAGAGCGGTCGCACTGCGCAGGAGGCCTGCGCCCCAGGCGCCGACGCCGAGGATGTCTCGCGCATAGAGCGGCAGCAGCGCCTGCACGCTGCCGAACAGCGACGCCATGAACTCGAACAGCATGGCGCCGAGGATCGTCTCGCGCCGCCAGATGAAGCGGAAGCCGACTGCGACCGACTCCCAGCTCAACTCCATCCGCTTTTCAGGCTTCCCGGGATTGGGCAGCAGGAAGGCCCCAACCGCCGCCGCAAGCGTGAGCGCGGCACAGACGCCATAGTCGAACACCGGCCCGAAGTAATAGAGCACGCCGCCGAGCAGCGGTCCGATTAGCACCGCCGCCTGCCGGGCCGAGACATGCGCGGCGATCGCCCGGTTGAGCACCGCGCGCGGCGCCATCACCGGCAGCAGCGCCTGCATCACCGGCTGCTCGAAGGTGCGCGCTGCCATGTTGAGCGCGACCAGCGCATAGATGAGGGCGAGCGTGGGATATTCCTGCGACGCGACCCACATCAACCCGGCCGCGGACAGGAACGCCACGCCATAGCACCACCACAGCACGGTTCGGCGGTTGAGCCGGTCGGCGATCTGGCCGGCGGGCAGCATCAGGAGGAACTGCGGAAGGAACTGGGCGAGCCCGATCAACCCGAGATGCAGCGCGCTGTTGGTGAGTTCGTAAACGTGCCAGCCGACGATGACACCGACCATCTGGAAAGCGGTGGTGGACGCGACACGGGTGATAAACAGCAGCCGGAAGGAGGGGATCTTGTAGAGCGGCGTCAAAGGATCGATCAGCTGATCCTTGATGACCCGCGCGTCTGGTTCCATGGGCGGCGCCAATGCTCTGTCTGTTGCCTGCGACCTTGCGGCCTGGGGCGGCAGGACTCACGACCTTGTGCTGCAATAGTTCGTTTCGTACCGTCGCAGGCAGTTGTCAACTGGATGCGATGCGGGGAGCCGATGATGCCAAGAGTGACCGCCGCAGTGATCGCTGCCCTTGCCACGGCGGCAATGGTTGCAGCGTCCGGTGTCGCCATGGCTGCCGACTTCTACCACGGCAAGACGCTCCGCTTGGTGGTCGGTTCCGATACCGGCGGTGGCTACGACGCCTATGCCCGCACCTTCGCGTCGCATCTGCGCAAGCACATCCCGGGCGAGCCGACCATCATCGTACAGAACATGCCCGGCGCCGGCGGCATGGCCGCCGCCAACTGGACCTTCAACGTCGCGCCCAAGGACGGGACCGTGCTGCTGCTGCATCAGCGCGGCATTCCGTTCCATCCGTATCTCGGCGAGAAGAGCGCGATTTTCGTGCCGACCGACTTCAACTGGATCGGCAGCTTCAATTCCGAGACCGGCATCACCGCAATGTGGCACACCGCCAAGGTTAAGACGTTCGAGGACGTCTTCAAGGAGACCGCCGTGCTTGGTGGCAGCGGACCGAACGACAGCGAGACCTATCCGTTCCTGATGAACAATACCGTCGGAACGAAATTCCGCATCGTCTCCGGCTACAAGTCGAACGTGACGGCGTGGCTCGCGATGGAGCGGGGCGAAGTCGAGGGCGTGTCGGGCTCATGGGCGTCGCTGAAGGCGAACCGGCCGCACTGGCTAATCGAGAAGAAGGTCAACCTCATCGTCCAGGTCGATCGCCAGAAGCATGTCGATCTGCCCGATGTACCGCTGCTGCTCGACTACGTGAAGGAGCCCGAGCACCGCACGATGTGGAATGTGATGATCGCGATCGCCGCCCTGGGGCGGCCGCTGGCGATGCCGCCGGGCGTGCCGGCGGAGCAGGTCCAGACGCTGCGCGCTGCGTTCGCCGCGACCATGAAGGATCCGGTCTATCTCGCCGAGATGCAGAAGAGCAACCGCGAGCTCTCGCCGATCGGCGGTGAGGAGATGCAGGGCATGATGCGCGAAGTCGCGGCGGTCCCGCGCGAGACGCTGGTGAAGCTCAACTCCTGGATCCGGCGGCAGTAGTCTGAGTAGATCGCCGTCCACTGCGATGCATTGCTCTTGAGTTGACGTCGTGACGATGTGCGGGCCAGCACGCACGCGCTCGACACACTTCGTTGTGTGCTGAGCGAAGAGGCCGGCACTCAATCCTCCGATCATAGACTGAAGTTAGGTGCAGAAACTGCGCCTTAGCCCATTCTTCTCGCAGCACTCTGGCGTGCCGTGTTGTCGGCGGCGCGCGGCTCTATGCCGACTCGACAGGAAACGTCGTTTCTCATCCAGGCCGATCCAAGTATTCAAAAGGTCTCCAAAGCATGCTCGGTTCAACACCAAGATTGTCCCCGCTCACTCGCCAGCAATTGCAATTCCGGGCGCGACTGATCAATGCACATCTCGATCGGTTCTCGCTGGACGAACTTCTACGCGGGGGTCGCATCGGTGAATTGCCACACCTTGGTGTGGGAAATCCGCGAGGCGGCGGCTACGATCCCAATCAGCCCCGCGTGCCCGCAGGCCGTCCTGATGGGGGACAGTGGACGAGCGTAGGTGGAGTCCATAAGCGAACGGTTCAGCCGGCCTCTAAACAGGCCGACCAACACGCATTCGTCCTTGTGAGGAGGCCCGACAATGTCCGATCGGATACGAATGGAGAGCTCTATTTTGCATTGCTCAATAGCCTCATCAATTTCGGCGAGGCTGAGAAGGCCAGCTACAGAATTGCCCCACCCGTCGAAGGCCGAAGCATTCCTGGAAGCGAGCAGACGCGTCGTTATGCGGAACTCCGGCAACTAACTGACGCAGATGAATTTGCGATCGAACAAACGACGCAGATTTTGACCGGTATATTACTGAGGATAAACCAAAACGTTTCACGCAGACGCGATTTCGTGTCAGCGCGCTTGTATGGTATCGCAGTCCACAAGGCATTCGCTGACGCGGTGCGAGCGAAGAACCTCCCAGGCATCGGCATCGAGGGCGTGGAGCAAAGCTTCGACTTACAAGGGTTAGCACGATATGGACTAGATGGGAGTATCAGAACCGATGTCGTCTTGCGAAACCAAGAAGGCACTATCATTGCCATCTATGACGTAAAGACAGGGAACGCAGTGATGCGGCCTTCGAGAGAGGCAAAGATCCGGCGGTACACTAAAGTGAGTCCTGAAGTTCAGCTCATCATCTTGCAGGCCAGGAGAGGCAAAAGATGAGCCGCTCAAAGAAAATATTCAAGCTGATTGCGGCAAAGCGTCCCGAATTAGTCCTATGCCAGGACAGGCTGGTGGTTGTGCCCACGGGAGACATTTTGAGAGGGTTTATTTTGGAAACAACAACCGAAAAGGATATGGTCTATCTTTGGCGCGTGATCATGCCCTTGTATCAGCCGAGGCGAGGTGAGTATCTCGACTACAGTAATCGTATCGGAGATGGAGAAAAAATTTACGTCAATCGAAAGGCATATCGGGAATTGGCCGAAGTGATTGATGCCATAATCGCTCCACACATTCCGGTTTTGAAGGAAATCTTCCACGCACGCGACTTCCTCAAGCATGTTGATTGGATGATCGGCAACAACTCGGTCCGGTTTCTTTTCGATCTTGCGTTGACTTACTATCGCATTGGCGATGTCGACCAGGCGACATCAATCTTGGCGACGCTGCCCCGTGAGATTGAGCGTTTTTACGAGGCTTACGGGTCCCCGATGGGCGATTTAATGAAGAAAGGAGGGGATCCGCTTGAAGACTCGATGAAGCAAGCGGCACGGCAGATTGCGTTTGATCCGATTCGATTCGCAGCGTTGTTGGATGAATGGGAACGACGAAATATCGAGACGTTGGGGTTGCAGGCAACGCGGCTGCCGTCAGCGCAAAGTTCGCATTGAACCTGCGCCTTTGGGCAAACCCCGGGTGGAAGGCCTTATAGACTCGAAAGTCAGCCCCGACTGTCGTTCACTTAATCTGGCTTGTCAGCAATTATGGAGATGATCATGATTATCGCAACACGCGTTCTCAAATTACGTCGCACGGTGGGATGCATCGACGTTCCAGTCCATCTCTTTGCTCCAAAGCAAGAAGGCGGCGATTGGTCATGCCGATTTGAAATTAGATGGCCGCAGGCACCGCAGCCTATCGATGTCAATGGCGGCGTCGACGCCGTGCACGTGATCGAAACGGCTCTGAGACTAATAGGAGCGGTAATTTATGCGAGTGAAGAACACGCATCGGGGAATTCTGATGTGGCAAGCGCTTGGCAACGGCTATGGCTTTCCCGTTCCCAATGAAATTCGGGACTTGCTCATTGGCGATGACAAGAGCTTATTCTAGCGGCTTCGCGTCTTTACGCCCTAAGCACCGAACTACATCGGCTTCTCGCCCTTGATCGCGACACGGCGCATCAAGCGTCGTTCCTTGTCGCTGAAATCGGTGCGCGCATGCAGCGTGCAGCGATTGTCCCACAGCAGTACGTCGTTCGGACGCCAGACGTGCTCGTAGACGAAAGTCCGCTGTTCCTGGTGATCGAACAGCGTGTTGAGAATGTCCCCGCCTTCCTCGTCCGACAATCCCTCGATTGCAACCGTCATCAGTCGGTTGACGAACAACGCCTTGCGGCCAGTCGCCGGATGGGTCCGCACGATCGGATGCCAGTATGACGGCACGCCATCGCGCACTTTGGTGCCGCGGGTGGTCGCGGCGACGTCATAGTCATAGGCGTTGAGCGCCTTGCGGCCCTCGATCTTCTGCTTGATCGTGACGGGAAGCGTCTCGTAGGCGGCGTAGGCATTGGCGAACAGGGTGTTGCCGCCGACGCTCGGCACTTCGATCGAATAGAGCATCGTCGCCATTGCCGGCCGTTCCTGGTGGCACTGGTCGGTATGGAAGTGCATCTCGCCGTCGGGCAGCGCGCCGATCTGCTTGCCGTCCTCGCGGATGTTGGAGATCAGCATGATCGCCGGGTTCTTCGACTGATAGTGGCCGCGCGTGCTCATGGAGATCGGGCCGAAGCGCTCGGCAAAGCGGACCTGCTCGTCTTCGGTCAGGTGCTGGTCGCGGAAGAGGACGACCAGGGATTGGTGCCATGCATCCAAAATCCGCGGGAACAGAATGTCGCTAACGGGCTCTCTCAGATCGATACCGATGATCTCGGCACCGAGGGCGCGCGAGAGCGGGCGCGTGCGGAAGGCAGAGGAGGTTGCGGTGGAGAGGTGCGCGGAGGGCATGACGTTTCTTCCTGTCCTTCCTGTCTTGTGCGCAGGTCGCGACAGGATACGGGAAAACCCGCGCGATGTCATCGCCGTGCGGCAACCACCTCGCGCTTGCGCGACTGGGACGCCGCAATCGGCGCCGCCGTGCAGGAGGCCCGCTTCGCGAGCCGCGCGACCTCCGGTCCGTGGTTCTCGAAATAATGCCGGAGCCAATAGACGAACTCGTTCGGCTGGCGCGCAATACGTCGCGCGATCTCGTCCGCGCTCGCGAATTCGACGTCGGATACTTCGGCCGGGTCGGGGTTCGGCTGCGCAGTCAGCGGCCCGAAATAAACATAGACGAATTCGTTCTCCTGCATGCCGCCGTCGAGGTCGGCGCGGTAGCGGCTGAAAAATCCGAACGTCAGCGGTGCGTGAATGCCGAGTTCCTCGGTGAGCCGGCGCCGCGCCGCGGCTTGCGTGGTCTCGCCCGGACGCGGATGGCCGCAGCAGGAGTTCGCGAGCAGCCCGCCCGAGTGGTATTTTTGCCGGCTGCGCCGCTGCAGCAGGATGCGGCCCTTCTCGTCCACGATGAAGATCGAGAACGCGCGGTGCAGCTGACCCGTGCGATGCACGGGGGTCTTGTCGCCGATGCCGACGGCGCGGTTCTTCTCGTCGACCAGGATCAGCCGTTCCTCAGCCATGGGCCCGGTATAGGGTGGATACCGGCGGATGACAACGCGAGAGGAAGATTAACGCGGGCCGCATCACTTTCCCAGAGCCGCAAGCTTTGCGGCTTTGGCCTTGAGCCGCTCCTTGGTGCGCGCAACCTCGACCACGAAGCGCGTGTGGGTACCCGCGCTCACGGTGTCGAGCTCGTCCTTCGCCGACACGTCGAAGGTGACCTTGCGTCCCTCGACTGCGGCGATGCAGACCGCTATCTCCACCGTGCTGCCGGCCAGCGTCGGCGCGAGGTGCCTCACCGCGACTTCCATACCGACCGAGTCCTCGCCCAGATCGGCGTGCTCGGCGATCAGGCCGCGGCAGGTATACTCGATGTCGCTGATCAGCCGCGGCGTCGCATAGACCCTCGCGTCCTCGCCCATGAAACCGATGGTGCGCTCGCGATCGATGGCGATGCGCTTGACGGCGGATAGCCCGGGCTGAAGGCTTGGCTTCATGACCTCTCTCCGTGAGCGGGGCGAGGTTACGCCGCCAATGCCGCAGTCACCAAGTGCCAAAAGCCCCAATGCGGCAGGCTTTGTCGCAGGGCTTCATGCTTGGCGGGCTGCCGAAAGTGCCCTAGGTTCCCGGCCATAACGGCACGCCGCACAAGCGCGCCACGGCCAGAGGAGCCCAAGATGTTCGTATCGCGCGCCGCGCTCAGTGCGCTTGCCATGCTTGCCGCCTGCATGCTGACCCCATTCGGGGCGCAGGCGCAGTCCTCATCGACGGCTCCAACCATCAAGTTCATCATCACGCATCCGGCCGGCGGATTGCCCGACACGGTCGCACGCATCGTCGGCCGCCGGATGCAGGAGCGCCTCAACCAGACCATCGTGGTCGAGAACCGCTCCGGCGCGAATGGCGGCATCGCCGTCAACGCGATGACCAGCGCGCCCGCCGACGGCACCACCTTCGTGGTCACCGACGGCGCGATCATGTCGATCAATCCCCAGCTCTATTCCAAGCTCCCGTACAATCCGCAGGATGTCGCGCCGGTCGCGGTGCTTGCCACCGCGCCGCTGTTCCTCGCGGTGCATCCGTCGGTACCGGTCGCGACGATGAAGGAATTCGTCGCGCACGTGAAAGCGAATCCCGGCAAGTACAACATCGGATCGTCCGGCGTCGGCAGCATTCATCATATTTCGCTGGAGGCGCTGAAGAACGGGCTCGGTCTCGAGATCAGCCACATCCCGTACAAGGGCACCGGCGAAGCGGTGCCGGCGCTGCTTGGCGGGCATGTGCAGATGCTGTTCTCAGCCTATCCGTCGCTCGCCGGCGCCGCCGGCACCAAGCGAATCACGCTGCTCGCGACCAACGGCGCGACGCGCTCGTCGCAGGCGCCGGAGCTGCCGGCGGTCTCCGAGTTCATCCCCGGTTTCAGCTACGCGCCGTTTGTCGGCATCTACGCGCGCGTCGGCACGCCGGCGGCGGTCGTCCAGAAGATTTCGGCGGAAGCCACGGCGATCGTGAAGGAGCCGGAGGTCATCCAGCAGCTCGCGAAAGTCGGCGTCGAGCCGATCGGCGGCGGCGCGGGCGAATTCCGCAAGCTGCTCGATGGCGAGATTGACCGCGTCGCCAAAGTGGTCAAGGCCGCCAACATCAGGGTGGAGTGACGGCGCGGATTTAGCGTCCCGTCCTCGCCAATGAATGCACCCAGCCCTGCATGCGTGCCTTGGCATTGGCGATGTCGTCCTTGGTGAAGAATTTTTCCGGGTTGACCTTGTCGATCGGATAGACCGGGCGCAGGAAGTCGCTCTCGTAGCCGAACGGCACCGTCGCATCGATGCCCATGCCGCCCTCGAACTGCGTGTTCGAAGCCGTCCACTGCTTGTCGCCTGCCGTCATGCGCTCGGCCGGCATGAAGGTCTGCCCGCGCCCTCCCGGGATCGGATTCAAGATATCGGTGCGCGGGTTCACGCGCGTCGTGAGGCACCACATCACGTCGTCCATGGAATAGGGATCGACATCTTCCGATACCGCGATCGCCAATCGCATGCCTTGTGAGCACGACAGCGCGGCGGCCAAAAAATTGCGCTGCCAGCCCTCGTCGATCTGGTGGCGCTTCTTCACCTGGATGATGCAGCCGCCCCAATCGGTCATGCAGTACGGGATTACTACGTTCTGCACGATGCCGGGCTGCAGCCGCTCGCATAATTCGAAGGTCGCCGCCTCGCGCACGGTGGTGTCGATGTTGTGGTCGTCGAGCGTGTGGACGCCAAGCGCGAAGATGATCGGCTTGGTCTCGGGCTTGCGCATCGTCACCGCGGTAACGTGGAAGGTCGGCGCCTTGTAGGCCTTGCCCATGTAGCCCGCCCATTCCGGATGGAAGTGGAAGCGGCCCTGAATGCCGGCGTCTTCTGATTCCTTGGTCTCGAAGCGGCGGTCGCGCGGATTGACGTAACCTTCGAGCACAAGCTCGGCGTCGGCAAGCGCCATCGCGTTCACGGTGCGCGCCTTGACCAGCCGGATCGGCGCGCGCTGCACTGCGCCGGCAATGCCGATCTCGTCGCAGCCCATCGGCAGCACCGCGTAATCGAAGCCCGCCCCCGCCATCAGCGTGCAGGACGGCGGCACGCCAAAGCACACAGTGATCGGCACCGGCTCGTTCGACTTGTAGTATTTATTGACCACCTGCCACATGTGCGAGCCGGGCGAGATCTGAAACGTCCCCACATTGCCCCAGCGAAAATTCATACGGTTGTAACCGAGGTCGGAACCGCCATCGAATTCCGCCCCGGTGACGCAGCGGATGCCGGAGCCGACGGTCAGTTCCGGCTCGTAGGTCGTGTGCCGGATCGGCACGAGGTATTTGTTCACGTCCTTCGGCTTGAGCACGACGTGCTCCTGCACCGGTGCCTCGTCCTGCGAGATCTCCACCGGCTTGAGCGGCTTACGCAGCGCCTCGGCGAGCTTGCGCACGCGGTCGGCGTCGGTCTTCCAGCCGAACATCTTGTTGATGATGTTCATGTCACCGAACAGATTGGTGATAACGCGGTGGTTCGGCTTGCCTTTGACGTTGTGGAACATCACCGGGCAGCCGCCGTCCATGTGCTTCTGCAGGCCGGTGACCTCGAGGTCCGGATCGACCTCCTTCTTGGTCTCGATCAGGTCGCCTTGCGATTTCAGCCAGGCGAGCGCGGTGCGCAGGTCGTGCGCGTGATTGGTCGACGGCGCGGGCTTGCTGGCCTTCTTCGCCTTGGCTGCGAGCTGTTTGTCCTTGCGGATATGCCGTTGCATCGCTGACGCCTTTTTTGATCAAGCCCGGATCGCGCCGATCTCGACGACACGCATCCTGGGGGGCTTTGCATTACATAGATATCTAAGTATTATTATGCGGCTCGGCCGAAACGCTGTCAATCGCGGCATTCGATATGCAACGGACACTCACGAGGCGGCAAGGGAACAGTGGTGGGAATGGTGGCGCGAACGGCCGGGAGGGCCGCGCGGCGGCCGTGACCGGCGAGTTGCCCCATCACGAAAGCGACGGCTATCTGGTGCGCGACGCGCATCGCGCGTTTCAGCGGCTCCTGGAGCGGCGGATTGCCCCGCACGGAGTCACACGCGGACAATGGTATTTCCTGCGCGTGCTGTGGACCAAGGACGGGCTCTCGCAGCGCGAGCTGTCGGCACGCGTCGGCATGATGGAGCCCACCACGGTGATCGCGCTCCGCAGCATGGAGAAGGCCGGCCTGATCCGGCGCGTGCGCAGCATGGACGACCGCCGCGTCAC
Organism: uncultured Alphaproteobacteria bacterium; assembly: GCA_963720385.1. Lineage (GTDB taxonomy): Bacteria > Pseudomonadota > Alphaproteobacteria > Rhizobiales > Xanthobacteraceae > VAZQ01. The sequence continues at coordinate 205,130 of CAVRFL010000013.1, forward strand.
CCATGTCCGCCTCACCGCCAAGGCCAAGCGCATGCGCGATGGGCTGCTCAAGCTGGCTCGCGGCATCAACGCGCAAGCGGATGAGGGGATCGCGGCCGCGGACATCGCGGTGTTCCGCCGCGTCATCATGCGCATGACCGCGAACCTCGATAAGGTCGGGCAGTAGCTGGGCGGCTTGCTGCGCCGCGTCCGAGAAACATGCGTTTCCGAATTGTGCCGGCGAAATGGAGCTGACCGCTGTAAGCGGGACCCAGTTGGCGGCGAAGTCTTTCGAAGCAACGGCGCACGTTGATTTCAGCCGAGGGCATGTCCGGCCGTTCAAAGCTGCAAGGCGGCGAGGCGATCCCGGGGGAAAACTAGCCGCGTTGCGACGGCCGATCGCAAACCTTGCACTTGAATGCGGGAGCTGGCTCACCGGGCTCCACCATCACCGAGGTGAACTCTCCGCAGCCGCCGCACTGCCGCACGAGCTTGGTCGGCAACTTCACGATGGGCTTGGTCGCTGTTGCCATGGCCTGCTCGCTTTGGGCCCGGAGCTCGGCCTTGGTCATGGGTGCTGCTCGCCGCCGCTGTTTCACGCCGAATCCTTTTTGCGCCGCTGCATGCCAATCCTTGCCGTATCGACGGCCATCACGTCAATAGAACACCTCTGGATAAAGACGTTCGTGGCCGCCACAGTCACCCGTCCGCGTCGCGGTTCCAGCGCTGCGCCAGCGCGCGGCGGTCGAGCTTGCCGCGCTCGGTCTTCGGCAGCGACGCGGTAAGCACGATCCGCTTCGGTGCTTTGAAGGCGGGAAGGCCGTCGCCGCAATAGCGCAGCAGCGCGGCCGCGTCGATGGCGGCGCTCGGCCGCGCCACCACGTAGCTCACGACTTCCTCCCCATAGACCGCGTCGGGCACGCCGACGGTCGCCACCTCGATCAGTGCAGGGTGCTGCATCAGGAAGCTGTCGATCTCGAGCGGCGAGATGTTCACGCCGCCGCGGATGATCAGGTCCTTCGCGCGGCCGATGACGCAGAGGTATCCGTCGTCGTCGATCAGGCCGAGGTCGCCGGTGAGCATGCGGCCGCGGCAGCTCACGGTCACACGGCCGTCCTCGGCGAGATAGCGGTAGTCGTGATCCGGACGGCCGCCGACCTCGACCTGGCCGACCGCGCCGGCGGCGAGCCGGCGGCTGTGCCATCGACGATAGCGATGTCGTGATAGGGGAACGGCCGCCCGACCGTGCCATGCCGCCGCGTCTCGCCGGAGGTCGCCGCGATCCAGCCGGTCTCGCTCGATCCGTAGCCCTGCGCGATCGGAATCCCAAAGTGCTGCTCGAACCGCCGCCATTCCTCGACCGTGAGCGGTGCCGAGCTCGAAGTGAGGAAGCGCAAAGACGGCAAATTGTCGCGATGCGCGCCGCCATCGCCATTGAGCAGGATGTTGATCGTGGTCGGGTTGCCGGCGGCGACGGTAACGCGGTGCTCGCGCAGATGCGAGAAGAAGCGGCTGGCAGAGAATTTTTGCGCCATCACCAGCGTCGCACCGCGGTTGACGGGCACGAGCGCGCCGAGAAGCTGTGCCGAGGCCCAGTTGAACGAGCGGAAATCGTAGAGGCGGTCGTCAGCGGTGATGCCGAAACCGTCGGCGGTCGGATCGATATTGGAGAGGTGCTCGCGATAGTTCAGCACGACGCCCTTCGGTTTCGTGCTGGTGCCGGAGGTGAACAGGATCACCGCGTCGTCGCCGGGCCCGGCGTTGGCATGCGCATCTGACGGGGTGCAGCGCAGAGCTTCGCCGAAGAACGTGCCGGCTGCGGGCGCGTCCCAGTACCCGAGCCGCAGGCGGGGCGCTGGCACTGCGGCGAGGAGATCGTCGAGCTGCAGGCCGTCCTGATAGAGCACGAGCTTCGGCATGAGCCGCGCGAAGATGTTGTCGAGCTGGTTGCGATTCATCTCGACATGGACGGTGCAGATCGTTGCGCCGTAGGCCATCACGCCGAGATAGCAGACGAGATGCTCGATCGAATTATTGGCGAGCAGCGCGACGCGGTCGTTGCGGCCGAGGCCGCGCTGGTGCAGGAAGGCGGCGATGCGGCGGGTGACGTCGTGCAGCTCGCCATAGCTGACGGTACGCCCGTCGTCTGCCGACACGAGCCACGGCTTCTCCGGATCGCGCGCCGCGGCGCGGGCGATCCAGCGTTGCAGCAGCATTGGGGCCGGCGTCTGTTGGCATTGGAACCGTCGGAGAATTACTTAGCATTATAAGCATTTTGCATTTCGGCTGTCATCCCGGCGGTGCCAAGCGGGAGCTGGAATCCGGCGCTTTCGCGCGGCCTGCGGCGCGATGGATTCATTCGCGCTCCCTGCGCTTGCCTGGCCGGGATGACAGGGCAAGGGGTGGTGTATAATGTCGCCGTGACGAGGCCGCTCGGCCTCCTCGAATTTATTCGTTCGATCAAGGTCTTGGGAGGACCGCGTGGCGAAGCAGGACGGTCAGCCGGACGGCATGTCGACCCCGCTGGGAGCGGGCGGCAACGGCGCGGCGGTGGGCAACGGGGCAACGCCCGGCATCGGCTCCAACACGGCGCCGCATCTCGCCTATCACGACCTCCGCCAATGGCTCGAGGAAGCCGAGAAGCTCGGCGAGGTGAAGCACGTCAAAGGGCTCTCCTGGCAGAAGGACATCGGCATGGTGTCCGAGATGGCAGCGCACACCGACAACGCGCCGTGCTTCGTGTTCGAGGACGTGCCCGGTACGCTGCCCGGTAGCCGCGTGCTGATCAATTTCTTCGACGGCAAGCGCAAGAACATGACGCTCGGCTTCCCGACCGACATGTCGAAGGTCGAGCTGAGCGAGGGCTTTCGCATCCACTACGCCGCCGATATGAAGCGCATCCCGCCGAAATACGTCGAGACCGGCCCGGTGATGCAGAACGTCGTTACCGGCGACAAGATCGACATCACCAAATTTCCGGCGCCGCAGTGGCACGCCAAGGACGGCGGCCGCTATCTCGGCACCGGCTGCTACACCATCATCCGCGATCCGGACGAAGGCTGGATCAACTGCGGCACCTATCGCGTGATGATCCACGACGCGAATTCCTGCGGTCTCTACATCTCGCCCGGCAAGCAGGGCCGCCAGATGCGCGACAAGTACAAGGCGCGCAAGCAACCGATGCCGATCGCGGTGGTGCTCGGCGGCGATCCCATGAGCTTCCTGATGGGCTGCAGCGAGGTGCCGTACGGCGTGAGCGAGTACGAGGTGATCGGCGGCATGCGCGGCGCGCCGGTCGAGGTGATCAAGGGGCCGGTCACCGGCCTGCCGATTCCCGCCAATGCCGAGATCGTCATCGAAGGCTTTGTCGAGCCCGACAAGATGCGCGTCGAAGGCCCGTTCGGCGAATGGACCGGCTACTACGCGACCGGCGCCGCCCAGGAGCCGGTGCTCGACGTCAAGGCGGTCTATCATCGGCACGAGCCGATCCTGCTCGGCTGCGTGCCGGAGCGGCCGCCGGACGAGATTTGCCGCTACCGCGCGATCGTGCGCTCGGCGCTGTTGCGCGAGAACATCGACGAAGGCGGGCGTGCCCGCGGTCACAGCGGCCTGGGCGCATGAAGTCGGCAATGCGCGGCTCCTGCTCGCGGTCGCGATCAACCAGCGCTATCCCGGCCACGCCAGGCAGGCCGGCCACATCGCCTCGATGTGCCATGTCGGCGCCTATTGCGGCCGCTACACCATCGTGGTCGACGACGACATCGACGTGTCCGATCTCAACGCGGTGATGTGGGCGCTGCTCACGCGCTCCGATCCTGCGACTTCGATCGAGATCATTCGCGGCGCCTGGTCGACGCCGCTTGATCCGCGCATCGAACCGGAACGCCGCGCGGTCGGCGACTACACCAACAGCCGCGCCGTGATCGACGCCTGCCGGCCATTCCACTGGAAGGACAAATTCCCCGAGGTGAACGCGCCGATCGCCGGAGGACAAGGCCTGGCAATGCGCAAATTCGGGCACTTGTTCCAGAATTGACCAAAATGGTAACCACTCCTTGGTAGCGTGACCCTGAGCCCCAGGCGGCTCGGCCGGGACTCTGAAAGGACTTGCGATGCGACGCCTCATCATCGGCATGACCGGATCGACCGGCGCCATCTTCGGCGTGCGCTTCCTGGAGGCGCTGAAGGACGACCGACATCGAGTCGCATCTCATCATCAGCAAGTGGGCGCAGCGCACCATCGAGCACGAGACCAATTACTCGATCGAGCAGGTGAGGGCGCTGGCGAGCGTCGTGCACTCACCCGGCGACATGGGCGCGACGCTATCGTCCGGCTCGTTCCTCACCGAGGGCATGGTGGTGATCCCATGTTCGGTGCGCACCCTCGGCGGCATCGCGCAGGGCGTCGGCGACCATCTCGTGCATCGCGCCGCCGACGTGGTGCTCAAGGAGCGCCGCAAGCTCGTCCTGGTGGTCCGCGAGACGCCGCTCTCCGAGGTGCATCTCGAGAACATGCTGAAGCTCTCGCGCATGGGCGTGGCGATGCTGCCGCCGATGCCGGCGTTCTACAATCATCCGCAGTCGATCGACGACGTGGTCAATCACATCGTCATGCGCGTGCTCGACCAGTTCGGCATCTCCGCGCCCGACGCCAAGCGCTGGGACGGCCACATGCATACCGCGGCGAAGATCGTCACCGTGCCGACGGGGCAGGCGACCAAAAGCGGGACGTAGTCCGAGACCTCGGCCCATCTTCGAACGCGCGGGCCGCTACGCTGTTTGCGATCGAGCCGTCTCATCGCTGATCACATCGCCAACGTCGAGCGGCTTGTCGCGCACGGCGTTCCATTCGGCGCGCGCAGCCGCCCGCTGTTGCGCGCGTTCGTCGATCGGCAGCTTGAGCGTTTCCAAGAGGCTGATGATCTCCTTCCGCGCCATGGCGTGGGACGGCACCGGGCGCGCGCCCAGCGTCTTCGGGTCAGGCGTGTCGAGCGCGGTGACCCCGCGCGGAAAGAATTCGCGGTAGATCACGCGGTCGCGAAGCGGTTCGGCAATGCGGAAGCCCAGCCGCGTTGCCAGCTCGCCAAGCCCACGTGCAATGCGCTGCATGTTGCGGGATTCGAGCGACGATACACGATTGCGCACCACTACCCAGTCCAGTTGGGCGCCGTCGGCCAGCCGTCGCTGCTGACGGGCTTCGCGCACCATTCTGGCGTAATGGCTCTCACCCGTGACGGAATAGGTCTCGGGATCGACAATGCCGAGAACGCTGAAATCCACGAAACTGTCGCTGAGCGGCGTGATCAGAGTGTTGGCCATGGAATGGGCCAGCCGGGTCAGATGGCTGTCAGTGCCCGCCGTGTCGATGACAATGAAATTGTGGGTCTGCTCGACCATGGTCAGGATGTCGACGAAGCCGGCAAACTCAATGGTCTCGTTGTCCTCGAGCTTTTGCGTGGTACCGCGCGGCACGCAATGATGCTCCGGCAAAGGTAAGTCGCTGCCGGAACGCTTGGCCCAGGCGCGCCGGTTTTCGATGTAGCAGGTGAAACTCTTTTGCCGCAGATCGAGATCGACCGTGGCGACACGCTGCCCGAGATTCAGGAGGGCGACGGCGACGTGCATGGCAAGGGTGGATTTTCCCGCGCCTCCTTTCTCGTTGCCGAGCACAACGATATGCGCGGAGGCTGGCCGCCTGCTACTCGCCTGCACCAACATGACTTGCCCTCACCCAAATCAAGCCCCTCGTCGTTGTTGGTCCAAACCAGGCGGGCACGTACGGCTGACCCCGGGCAGCCCTGCCTATGGTCCCCCGGAGGATGACACCCGCGCCGCGCGCTTCTGCAATGAGCGAATGCGGTGGGCGAGCATGCCCTTGGAGTCATCGCTTTCGGGAGGCTTGGACGGATCGTTTGCGGCGTCGCGTTCGGACACCTTGCCGGCGAGCATGATGTCGATCGGAGAGCCCAGCCCTTCGAGGGCGTGGGCCACCCGCACGACTTCGCCTGCGACGTCGTTGATGCGCTCGCGCAGCAGGGCGTTCGCCATGCGTTCCGACGCCCAGGTTGATTCCACCTGCTTCTTCAGGATCTGCATGTCCTGCTGCAGCACGGCGCATTCCTCGCGCGACTTCGCGAGTTGGTCCGCCACCTGCATCTTCTCGGCCCTGAGCGCGTCCATGGCTGCCGCGTGGCGGCTGTCGGCCTCCGCGAGCTTGTCGCGCGCGTCGATGAAGGCCATGAGGTCCTTGAGCTCGGCCTTTGCTTCGGCGAGCTTGCGCTCGAGCTCCTCCAGCGCGTTGGTCTTGACCACCAGGTGAGCCTCGGTCGTGCGCAGTTGCTCCGCCACCGCGCGTTCCCTGGCTTCGAGCGCTTCCAGCGCGACCGTGCGGTCGGCATGCTCCGCCTTCAGGCGCGCAATAGTCTCGCTGGACTTGCCGATCTCCGAGAGCTGGCTTGTGGTCTTCGATTTCATCTGCTCGACGCTCGTTTCAAGCCGCCGTGTTGCCACGGCGATTTGAGCGTGAAGCTGGCCCATGTCGGCTTCGATGTCCGACATCAGCTTTGGCGCGACAGTTTCGAGGCGTTTCATGGCGCGGCGTCCGACCCGCGACCGCGCGAACCATCTGGCGCCGAAAACGAGCAAAGCGCGAGGAGAACTCCGATTCCAACCAGAAGGATCGGCTCACTCATACGAAACCCCGTGGTCATCCAATCGATGCCCCAGATGACCGGTACGCTTGGGGATAGAATTCAGGCTATCACTTTTTTTTAAGCTGGCAAGACAAACTGCAATTCAGCGAACGGAGCGTGATCGCACTGTCGCATTGCTGCAACATCGGAGCTGTGCAGAGCACGAAATTGATCGTGCGACGCAATCGGTCCTACGTCGCTCTATCGGTCAATTTCAAAACAGCAGCGCCGGCACACCGCCGTCAATCGCCCTTGCAACGCGCGCACCGCACGTGCCGGCTATTCCCCCGAGCGCAGGACATCGGGGACCGCAAGGCCGGAGTCGATCGCCTTGACGCTGGCGCCTTCCGACTTCGCCTTTTTCTCGGCGGCTTCAAGCACTTCCATGATGAAGTCGCGCGGGATGAAGCAGACGCCGGTGTCGTCGGCGACCACGAGGTCGCCCGGGTGCACCTGCACGCCGCCGATCAGAACCGGGCCGTTGATCTCGGCCGCCTCGATCCGCCATTTGCCGGTGACCGGCGTGATGTCGCTCGCCCAGATCGGGTAGCCGACGGTGCGCTGATGCGAGACGTCGCGAATGCCGCCTTGCACGATCGCGCCGACTTCGCCCTGGCGCTTGCCGGTCTGTGCCGAGTTGCCGCCCATGTTGGAGATATTCGGCACGCCCTCGATTACCAGGACGTCGCCCGGCTGTGCCAGATTGTGACATTCGAACTCGGCCATCTTGTTGACGTGGTCGCGCGCGCCTGCGAGCGGATCGATGCGTTGCAGGATGTTGCGGATGCGTCAGCGCCGGCCCGACCATGATGGTGCCCGGCATGGTGGGCTTGAGCACCGAGGCGCCGACGACTCCGAGCGGGATGCCGAGCTCGTCCATGGTGTCGGAGATGACGCCGGTGCAATCGCCGAGCGTCTTGAAGCGCTCGACTACGCCCGCCGGCGGGCGCGGCACCTCCATCATCCTGATTTTCTCCCGCGCGATGCGGCCGGTGAGTTTTTTCTCTGCCACGGTCGGTTCCTCTCTTGCTGCTAGCTCAATCCAGCTGAATCTTCGCGCTCTTGATCACCTGTGACAAGCGTGCGGTCTCGGCCACGATGAAGGCGCGGAATTCCCCCGGTGAATTGCCGATCACGTCGGCGCCCTGTTCGGCCATCTTCGCGCGCAGATTGTCGTCCTTGAGCACCTCGACGATATTGGCGTGCAGCAGGTCGACGATCGCCTGCGGCGTCTTCGCCGGTGTCAGCACGCCGAACCAGCTGCCGGTGATGTAATCGAGGCCGCCCTCCCGGAAGGTCGGCAGGTCGGGCAGCAGCGCCGTGCGCTTGTCGGAGGCGACCGCGATCGGCTTGAGCTGCCGTTGCGGATGAGGCCGTGCACCGGCACGGCGCTCGGGAACAGCATCTCCACCTGCTTGCCGGCGACCGCCGCCGCTGCCGGCCCGCCGCCGTTGAAGGGAACGTGCACGACATCGGTGCCGGTCAGGAGCTTGTACAGCTCGGCGCCGATATGCGGGCTCGAACCGGCGCCGTAGGAGGCGTAGTTGAACTTGCCCGGGTTGGCCTTCAGATGGGCGATGAACTCCGCCAGGTTGTTGGGCGGGAACGACGGATGCACCACCAGGATGGTCGGCGCGTTGGCAAGGAGCGAGACCGGCGTCAGGTCCTTGGCGGGATCGAAGCCGAGATTGCGGTAGAGCGACGGATTGGCGGCAAGCCCGAAGCTCGTCATCAGCAGCGTGTAACCGTCGGGCTTCGCCCGCGCGACCTGACCGGTGCCGAGATTGGTGTTGGCGCCGGGACGGTTGATCACCAGGAAGGTCTGGCCCAGCCGCCGGGTGAGCCCGTCGGTGAGCAGCCGCGCCAGGATGTCGGTGCCGCCGCCGGCTGCGAACGGCACGATCAGCTCGACCGGGCGCGAGGGGTATTTGTCCTGCGCGGCGGCCGGCGGCGCAATGGCCGTCATGCCGCATCAATGCTGCAATCGCGGCGGCGTGAATCAGGGGCAGGGAACAGGAACGGTGACGGGTCATATCATATCCGCCTGATCGTCTCGCTATCTGTCGGCTTGCGCGGCATCAGTGCAACTGTCAACACGATGCGACGCCGCATGCACTGCTTGCCGGCCTCCGCCCGTGCCGCTACCGTTGCGGTCCCTCTGCCAGCAAAGGCCACATCCCGATGATCGACTTCTATGCCCTGACCAGCCCGAACGTGCAGAAGATCTACATCATGCTCGAAGAGTGCGGGCTGCCTTACACCGAGCACTTCGTCGACGTCTGGAAGGGCGACCAGTACAAACCCGAATATCTCAAGATCAATCCGAACAACAAGATTCCGGCGATCATCGATCGCGACGGGCCCGGCGGCAAGCCCTACACCGTGTTCGAGTCCGGCGCGATCCTGATGTATCTCGCCGAAAAGACCGGCCGCTTCATGCCGAAGGACACCGCACAGCGCTACGAGGCGATCCAGTGGCTGATGATCCAGCTGACCGGCGTCGGTCCGATGTTCGGCCAGCTCACCCATTTCAAGCATGTTCGCGCCCAAGGGCGGCGACAGCTACGGCCTCGATCGCTACCAGAGCGAGGTGAAGCGGCTTTATGCCGTGCTGGAGAAGCGCCTCGGCGAGGCGCCATGGCTCGGCGGCGGCGAGTATTCGATCGCCGACATCGCGACCTTTCCGTGGACGCGCAACCACGATGCCCAGGGCGTGCCGTTTACCGACAAGCCGAACCTTGCGCGCTGGTTCGATGCGATCTCCGCGCGGCCGGCGGTGAAGGCCGCGCTCGCCAAGATCGCCACGATCAAGTCAAACCGCGAGACCGCGACCGACGACCAGAAGGACCAGTTCTTCGGCCGCGGCAAATACGCGAGGGTGTAAACGGGTGTCTCCGCCTCATCCTGAGGAGCGCCGGAGGCGCGTCTCGAAGGATGGGGCGGCCTATGGTTCGAGACGCGCACAACGCAATCAAGTGTACGCAGATTGCGTAAACTTATCTGCGGTGTGCGCTCCTCACCATGAGACCGATTGAGATTTGCCGCGCTGCAATGGAGGAAGTATGTCGCGCTTACTTTCTCTTGCCATTCTCGCCGTGGCCGCATTCCTATGTTTGGCCGCGCCGCCCGCCTATACGCAACCCGCCGCCGAGTTCTACAAAGGCAAGACCATCCGCGTGATCGTCGGCACCTCGCCGGGCGACTACGACACCTGGGTGCGGCTCGTCGTCCGCTACCTGCCGCAATACATTCCGGGCCAGCCGAATTTCATTGTCGAGAACATGCCCGGCGCCGGCTCGCTGATCGCCGCCAATCATCTCTACAACCGCGCGGCGCGCGACGGCACCGTGCTCGGCTCGGTCAGTCGCAACATTCCCCATTACGCCTTCGCCAAGAAGGCCAACGCGAATTTCGATCCGCTCAAGTTCCAGTGGATCGGCAGCCCGGAGGTGAACAACCGCGGCTGCTTCGCGCGCGCCGACTTCGGCTTACGCATGCCGACGCGACCTGTTCGAGCGGGAGCTTGTAGTCGGCACCGACGGCGCCGGCACCTCGCTCTCGGAAATGCCGGTGCTCCTGAAAAATCTTCTCGGCATGAAATTCCGCACCGTCGACGGCTATAAGGGCTCGAACGACGTGGTGCTGGCGATCCAGCGCAACGAGGTGCAGGGCATCTGCCAGACCCTCACCGCCTTCGCGCAATCGGCGCAGCCGATGCTCGACAACGGGATGGTGCGGCTCCTGTTCACCACCGAGCGCGATCCGGTGCCGGGCTTCAAGGTACCGACGATCTTCGAATTCACGAGCGACGACGAACAGCGCACGATCCTCGACTTCCAGGCCTCCGCGCTCGAGACCGGCCGGCCATGGCTCGCGCCGCCCGACGTTCCGGCCGACCGCGTCGCGCTGCTGCGGCGCGCCTTCAACGCCGCCATGAAAGACCAGGCCCTGCTCGACGATGCGAAGAAGCGCGGCTTCGATGTCAATCCGCGCACCGGCGAGCAGATCGAGGCGGTGCTCCGCAAGGCCGCGGCCTTCCCGCCGGAGCTCTTGGCGAAGCTCGCGCAACTGACCAAGCGGTAGCGGGCATTTCCATTCCCGCCGTTTGTGCTCTAGAACATCCCGGCATTTTCACTGCGGGAGGTTCTGTTGGATATCAAAGGCAAGGTCGCCATCGTCACCGGAGCAAGCTCGGACGAAGGCATCGGAACGGAATGCGCGAAGATTTTGGCCTCGCGCGGCTGCAACGTGGTCGTCAATTACGCGACCAACAAGGCCGGCGGTGAGGCGGTCGCGGCGGCCTGCAAGGCGGCGGGCGCCGACGCCATCGCGGTGCAGGGTGACGTGTCGAAGGACGGCGATTGCCTGAAGCTGGTGCAGGCCGCGATCGACAAATGGGGCCGGCTCGACGTGCTGATCAACAACGCCGCCACCACCAAGCCGATTCCGCACAGGCGCATGGACCTGCTCAACGCCGACGAATTCCAGCGCATCTTCAGCGTTAACGTCATCGGCACCTATCAGATGACGCGCGCGGCCGCGCCGCATCTCAAAAAGACCGGCAACGCAGCGATCGTGAATATCTCGTCGGTAGGCGCCATGCGCGCCGGCGGCTCGTCAATGGCCTACACGGCGTCGAAAGCGGCGATCAACAATCTCACGCTTTCAACCGCGCGCGCTCTGGCACCGGAAGTGCGGGTCAATGCGCTTTGTCCGGGTGGCATGCTCGGCCGCTGGACGCGAAAAATCCTCACCGAGGAGCAATACCAAGAGCGGCTCAAGGCGGCGGACACCCAGTATCCGCTCAAGCGCGGCATCTGGCCCTACGACGTGGCGGTCGCGGCGCTGTTCCTGGTCGAAGGCGCGACCACCATGACCGGCGAGTGCATCCGCATGGATTGCGGCCAGCATCTCGGCGAGACCAGCACGCAGTCGGCGGCGGCTGCGGCGCGCGGGGCGTAAGAGACCTCCGTCATTCCAGGGGCCAGCCCCGGAATGACGGCTGCCGATGCGTTTAACCCGCCGTGCAGGTCTTCATGAATTCGCGCAGCTTCCCGCCCTTGAGATTGTCCTGCTTGCCTTGCGCGAGGCATTCCTGACGCTTCGCCTTCTTGGCTGCATTCGCCTGCTTCTTCGCTGCGCGGTCCTCCTTCAGCTTGGCTTTCTCTTCCGCGGTCATCGCCTTCCGCTTAGCCGCGCGCTCTTCCTTCAGCTTCGCCTTCTCTTCCGCCGTCAACGCCTTCATCTTGGCCCCCGGCGCAGTCTGTGCCGCAGGCGGCGCTTGCTCGGTCTGCGATTGGGCAAGTTGCACGCCACCGAGGCCGATGGCGGCAATAACTGCGATCAAAACGAGCGGGAGGCGAGGCATGACAGGCTCTCCATGGTTACATGACATTGCGGCTTTGAACGCGCTCGAGCGGCGCGTACAGCAACGTCATGACGCACGAAGGTTGCGGCAATAGCAGGGCAGAGCGGGCGGAATTTCCGCCCGCCGAAATTTACGCCGCCGCTACGTTGGCGGCGCCTGGCTGCTTGAGCTCCTTGAGCCGTGGCAGGATCTCCTTGGCCAGCAGCGTGAGGCTGTCGCTGGTGTCCTTGTGATCAAGGAAGCCGGCCTGCGCCATCACCAGCAGATTGCTCATCCCGCCGGTGTATTCGATGAAATCCTTGATCTGCTGGTAGCACTGGTCGGGGGTGCCGCAGACCATCAGCACGGAATCGATCAGATCCTGCAGGCTGCCGGTACGCATGTCGACAACGCGGCCCTCCTTGGTGAAGCTCCGCTCCGGGGTCATGCCCCGCATCAGCTTCATGTTGTCATCGACCGAGAGGTAGCCGGGCGGGTTCTTGAAGGGCGCATAGACATTGGCGCCGGTGCGCAGATAACCGGCGACCAGTTCGCCGCGCCGGCGCGCTTCGGTCTCGTTATGAGCGGTCGCGAACAGCGCCAGATAGGCGAAGCGGTCGGGTCCGGGCTGCGCCCCGTTGTGCGTCGACGCATAGCCTTCGCGATAGGCGTCGAACAGTGCCTTGGTGGCATAGCCCGAGCCCAAAATCGCCATCACATAGCCGCGTTCGCCCAGCACGCGCGCATTGCCCTTGCTGGCGGTCGTGCTCCACACCGGCGGATGCGGCTGCTGCCATGGCCGCGGCCAGATGTTCACCTGCCGATAGTGGAAGTGCTCGCTTTCCCAGTTGAACGGGCCGTCGTGCGTGGTCATCGCCTTGATGATGAAATCATGCGACTCCCAGAAGCGGTCCATGACGCCGACCGGGTTGGCGTTCGACGGCGCAAACTCATACGGCACGCCCTTGATGAAACCCATGTCGAGCCGGCCGCGCGAGATCACGTCGATTGTGGACAGTTCTTCGGCGCAGCGCAGCGGATCGGGCCGATGCCCGATCGGATAACCAAGAATGAGGATGCGGGCGCGCTTGGTCTGCCGTGCCATCACCGAAAGGCTGACGATAGACGTTGCGTTCATGCAGGTCGCAGTCTGGTGATGCTCGTTGAGCATCAGGTCGAGACCGAGCTCCTCGGCCAGCAGGTATTCGTCATGATAGCGATGGAACAGGTCAGCCGCTCGCTTGGGGTCGCAAGCCCGATTGGGCAAGTCGACACGAAGATAGCCGTGCGGGTCGTTCCAGGCGTCGGGATAGGGATGCTCGCTAAAATGATAGATTCTCATGACGAACGTCCTTCGATGAAGCCGAAGATGCGGCGCGCAAAGTCGTCCGGCTGCTCGAGGTGGGGAAAGTGCCCGGCCTTCGCCACGGTCTCGAAGCGCGCGCCCGGAATCGCAGCCGCGTAGGCGCGGCCGTAAGGCTCCGACAGGATACGGTCGCTGTCGCCCCACAGGAACAGCGTCGGAATCCTGATGCGGTGGAGCCGGCCCTTGAGCTTGGGGTCGTGCATGTAGGGTGACCAGGCATAGCGCGCGGTTGCTTCGCGGCTGCGCGCCGCGGCGCGGACGTCGGCGTCCGCCATGGCCTTGTAGTCGCGGACGCCCATGCCCGGATCGGCATAGGCCCGCTCGTTGAACTCCTTTTCGGGCATCGCGAAAATATCGGCAATATCGCGGGTCTCGCGCGAGCCGACCTTGATGCCGACCGCATTGGCAAGCACCAGCCGCGCAATGCGCGCGGTCGACTTGACCGCCATCTCGGCCGCGATCCATCCGCCGAGCGACACGCCGACCAGCGTCACGCCTTTGAGGTCGAGCTCATCGAGCAGGTCGAGATAGAAATAGGCGAGGTCGTCGACACCATCGAACGACGGCGGCTGCTCGGAATTGCCGAAGCCCGGATGCGTGGGTGCAATCAGCCGCGCGCGTGCCGCCAGCCGGTCGAGCACCGGCGCGGCGGGATCGATGCCGATCCCGGGATGCAGGAAGAGCAGCGGAGCACCGGTTCCTCGTTCGACGGTTTCAATGCGAATGCCGTTGATCCTGATCGAAGACAGCAAGTCCGTAGTCACCAATTTGCCCCCGCCTCAACAGCCGATTTCCATCCCATCCCTTTGCTATATTATGGGAAATTCCGTGCGCCAACGAAATTCCTTCAGGGGCGCGGTGGCTGGTATTCCAAACTGGGGACGCTTTCCGTGCAAGAAATGACCAAACCAAGCTTCGAACTCCGCAAAAACCTTGCCTACGCCGACCATGACGGGGTGGAGCTGACCGGCGACCTCTATTTGCCGAACGGGCCGGGGCCGTTCCCGGTCATCGTCAATGCGCATGGCGGCTACTGGCGGCGCGGCTCGCGCGACACGTTCCAGCATTGGGGCCCGTATCTCGCCGAGCGCGGCTACGCCGGCTACACCATCAGCTATCGCCTGACCAAGCCGGGCAAGAGCACGTTTCCGGGCGTGGTAAGCGACGTGCGCGCAGCAGTTCAGTTCATGCGCGGCAGCGCCAAGGAGTTGCGGCTCGATCCCGACCGCCTCGCGCTCTGGGGGAATTCGGCCGGCGCGCACCTTGCCGCGATGGTGGCGCTCGCGGGCGAGAGCCCGCTGTTCAAGCACGCCTATCCGCAGGACAAGTTCGCCTCGGTCAGCTCGAAGGTGAAGGTGCTGATCGGCACCTACGGCATCTACGACCTGATGGCGCAGTGGAGGCACTCGCAGATCCAGAACCCCGGCGACAACCTGGTGGAGTCGCTGCTCGGCGCCTCGCCGATGCAGAACCGCAAGCTCTATTTTGACGCCTCGCCAATCAGCTATGCGACCTTCGATAACAATAAGACTGCTGTGTTCGTGATCTGGGGCACCGAGGACGACACGGTCGACTACCGTTCGCAATCGCTGGAATTCCTCACCGCGCTGAAGCAGGCGGAATTCCAGGCACGACCCTGCATCGTGCACGGCGCGCCGCACTACTGGCTCAGCGATCCGATCGACGAGCCGGGCAGCCATTCCGGCTTCGTCGCGCCCCGGCTGATGCGGTTTCTCAAAGAGCGGTTGTAAGTACGCCAACAAGGCCGAAGACCGGGCCCTGATTTCGGCGTATCGTTGCGCAAACAAACGGTTTGCGCAGGGAGGTAATGATGGCTGCTGTCGCCCGCTCCAGGCGAACCAAGCATGCTTTGTCTGATCTTTTTTTCGCAGCATGTCTGATTGCGATCACAGTCAGTGGCTTTCCAGCTGCGGGCCAGACGCCCGCGACTACGGTGTTCGAGGGAGCGCGCCTGATCACCGGCGATGGCAATGTCATCGAGAACGCGGCCTTCATCGTGGAAGGCAACCGTTTCGTGGCTGTCGGCCGGCGCGCAGACGTGTTGGTCCCCGCCGGCGCCCAGCGCGTCGATCTCACCGGCAAGACCGTCATGCCGACCATGACGGACCTCCACGGCCACCTCGGCTTTCAGAACGTTGCCGCAGGCACGATGTCGAAGGAGACCTACACGCGCGAGAACCTGATCGATCACCTGCAGCGGCTTGCCTATCACGGCGTCGGCGCCGTCGTCGGCATCGGCGACCTGATAAATCGTTCCGACGGGCGTGGCGGTCGCACCGATTGGGGCGACGTACCGTTGCGGCTGCGCGATGAGGTGATCCCCGGCGCGGCGCTATTCAAGACCGCCGGCGCGGGCCTGGCCTATCCGGGTGCCGGCGCGCAGGGTCATGCCTCCAGGGCTGACGTGATGTACGAGGTGACGACGCCCGAGGAAGCGCGTGCGGCCGTTCAGGACTACGTCCGCATGACGCCCGAATTCATCAAGATCTGGGTCGACGACCGCGGCGGGCGCAAGCAGACGCTTTCGCCGGTGCTCTACCGGGCGATCATCGACGAGGCGCACAGGCACAACGTCGCTGTCGGTGTCCACAACGTCAAACTGTCGGACGCCAAGGAGCTGTTGCGCGCCGGCGTCGAAGGTTGGCTGCACGTCCCGGTGCGCGGCGGCGAGCAGGTGGACGAGGAAACGATCGCGATTGTCAAAGGCCGCATTCTGCGGAACGATCGGCCGAAGATGTGGATCACGACCGGCCTGCACACCGCCTGGATGAATACGAGCCTGATGAATACGCCGTCCGGGCAGCGGCCGGCATGGCTCGACGATCCGCTGCTGCGGGAGACTTATTCACCGGCGGCGCTGCAAGAGCACTGGGGCGAGGCGCATCACAAGAACATCATCAATCGCTACATCACACGTGAGTTCGAGGAGCAGGGACGCAACGCCATGCAGTTGCGGGCGGCGGGCATGAGGATCGTTATGGGCACCGACACCGGGCAGAACCGGCACTGGATCGGCTATTTCAGCCACATGGTGCTCGAGAGTTTTGTCGGGATCGGGATGACGCCGGCGGAGGCCATTGTTGCGGCAACGCGGCGATTCGGCCGAAGTCGCCAACCTCAACACCGGGATGGTGGCCGCCGGCAAGAGCGCTGATTTCATCGTGCTCGATGCCAACCCGCTGGACAGCATTTCCAACACAAGGCGGATCAGCAAGGTCTATCTGCGGGGCAAGGAGGTGCCGCGCGCTGCCATGGCCGCCCGCTGGCAGAGCCAATTCCGCCGCGCGGCGCAGGTCCAATAGGTCGCGTTAGTCTCGAACGCTATGTCTTGTCTTTGTTGAGAAACGCCAACAGCGCGTTGACCTCCTTCTTGTCGCCTTCAAAATCGCGGGCGACCTGCTCGTAGAAATGCGCCGCGCCGGAATAGAGCTCGTGCCCGGCTGGGTCTTCGTCGACGAAGTCGGCGATCTCGTGCATTTCCGCGACCCAGCGATAGGCCTTGGGCGGCATGATCGCCAACGAGCGCTGCATATAGGCCAGCATCTGCGGCTGGCTGTCCTTCAGCTCGGCGAACAACGCGTCGGCGGAACCGCCGCGTGTCGCGGCAAGCATCATCACGGCGGCGAGCGCCTGCGTGCCCTTGGTGATTCCGGCATAGGACATCTTCATCGCCGAGGCCGCGGTCAACGGGCCGCCGAGCACGCGCACGTCGAGGCCGAAATTCTTGAGCTCGGCGAACCGCGCCGCTTGCGCACCGGACGCATAGAAACGCGGACCCGCGCCTTCCTTGGGCGGTGGTGGAGAGCCGATGATGCCGGCGTCCACGAACGGCGATCCGGTCGGGATGACCACCGCTGCGACCCGCTCGGCGGTGGGCGGGCTGATGGCATTGCAGTCCACGAACACCGGCTTCGCGTTGCTGGCGGTGAGCGCGGGTGCGAACCGCTGCGCCAGTCCCACCGCGTCGCCCGGCGGCAGGATCGACAGGATGAAGTCAGCGGCGGCGATCTCCTCGTCGCTCGCGGATGACAGGCCGGCGGTTTTCGCGCGCGCGGCGGTTTCGGCACTGCGGCCGGTGAGCGAGGTCAGAACCTTGAGGCCGTGGGCGACCAGGCGTCCTCCGACGGCGGCGCCCATCATGCCGGGCGCAACGACTGCAACGACTGGGTTCATGACCGCTTTCTCCGCGATTTGATCATGGGGTAGGGTCCGAATCTGCTTTGATCTCCCGCCTCTTGCAAGGCTTTCGATGGCGCCACGACGCTCGTTACGGTACAGCCGGATTGGTCCCGATGCGCGAGACCTGAAGGTCGGGCACGCGGGACCGCCGCCGGGGGCGGGAAGTACAGTGACGGTCGAGGTGCGCGAAGATGGACTATTCCACAGGCGAGCAGCTAGCGGGCTCCAGGCGACGTTACGTGAGGCTCAAGAACTCCAGCTCGATCGGAAACGGTGTCGGCTCCCAATATTTTTCTAACTTCAAGTTCTTGACGGATTGCGCCTCATAGCTGTTCAAGAGCCTGGCAAGGCCGGATCGATCCGTAGCAGCGATGAGTGGACAAAGTTCTTGCATCACGCGATCGTACTGCTCCTGCATATAGGGCATATATAGAGCTCTGCCCTCGTCAGTTCTCAAATATCGGCAGATCGTTTCCGCCGCGGTGAGGTCGCCGCGAGCGATGTCAACCAAGATTTTGGTCGCTGGATAGAGATCCAAGTGTCTGACAGGGAAGCGCTCCTTGGAAGCGAGATTGATGAAATCGTCAAACGTCTTGATCGCACGCATAGGAGCCAATGCTTCCTGCTCAATAGCTTCACACATGGCTGCAGGCAGATCGGGATCGGTGATTAGCCAGCTCCCGCGAGGGCCGCGTACCTTTGCGCCCCAGAGGTATCCGAAATCTTTGTGTAGTTCGGAAAGTAACAGGACTGACCAGGTGGGAACAAATTTTAGATGATCGAGGCTGCGACCAATATTGATGCCGCACAGGATATGCTGCACAGGTTTGATGATCACGAGGCGTCCGACTAGTGCCAAATCGGAATTGCGCTGCAAGAGTGGCTGCACCGCCTGTTTGACTTGCGCGACGGTTGTCATCGGCTTGGCCTAACCTCGGTGACAACAATGCGCTGAGTGCCTGGATAGGCGTCCAGTGCGTTCTCCGCCAATTCGCGCATGCGAGCCGGACTTAGACGGCTGCTTCTGCTCTTGCCGGTCTTGATATCGTACACGCACACTGTTCCCTCTCCGGCATACTCGAGGACATCGATGCGGACCGACCCCTTTGTACCGTAGTCTGCGTCAGCCCACCTGCCCTTCACGCGGGAAACTTCAGCGTGAAGATGCGCCTCGCCCCGGCCGTTAATCAGTTTTTCTAGCTCCTTGTGGGTAACTGTCCCGCGGTGCTGAGGGGACAAGAGCCATCTTCCGTTACGTCTCACGGCATCTGCCGCTTTGTCAGTATCTCTTTGGACGTCCCCGAGTTGTTTGCAAGCACTTCTAACTTGAGCCTCATTGAGTGTGTCCACGTTTAGTCGGCTGAGTTCGCCGCTTGGATCTTTCAGATATTGTCTTGCATTAAATTCGAAGATCGCGCGGCTCTCTGGCGTATTTCGAGCTGACCATATGGCAAACAAAGTCAGCAGCGCTCCGAGTCGACCCGGACCTACTGGGGGACGCACGGGGGCACGTACTGGAGGGCTATTGGGAGAAAACTGCGCGAGGGGCGTCGGCGTCAGTCCACTGGCCACCGCCGGATTGTCCGGCAGGCACACGCGGCTGGTTCGGATCGTAGTGACCGCGCCAGCCGGAGGGCGGCATACGACCGCGCTCGTCACGAAGCGCGTCGGGATCGCGCATCAGGCGGGCAATTTCTTTGGCGACGTGAGTAGGAAGTGGCATGGGCAACCTCGGATGGTGATGAAGGAAATAATCCTAGCTCTACTATCGTTGGCGGACCGAGGTCGTACCTCTGAGGCACGACCCGGACCGAGTCAAGAAATATTCCTAACAAACGTGTGGCGCTAAGTCAAGCCGTTTAAGAGCTCAAACGTCCTCGGCGTCGAAAGTCGAAAGAAGAAACTCTTGCAGAATGAGAGTGTGCGTCCGTCGACTCAAATGCCGCCACCCAGAGCGTGATTTGTCGACCTTGCGGCCGCGTACCATCGACGTGTCATACGCGACAAGGCGCACTGGAGCCGGCACTTGGCAAGGCGACATCGATCGGCTTTGCTGCCGCCCCGCTTCCACCAATGCAGGATGACGCGCGTGCCGAACCGCCTCGATGAAATCCGCCAGGAGATCGCCCTCGCGAGCCGCATGCTCGCCCATGAAAACGTGCTCGATGCCTTCGGGCATGTCAGCATGCGCCACCCGACCGATCCCGGGCGGTATCTCCTCTCGCGTTCGCGCTCGCCGCAACTCTTGGAGCCCGGCGACATCCTCGAATACACGCTCGACTCGGAGCCGGTGAAGCCGCCGGCGCTGCCGATGTTTGCCGAGCGCGTGATCCACGGCTGCATCTACGAAGCGCGGCCCGATGTGATGGCGGTCTGCCACCATCATGCGGCGGCGGTGCTGCCGTTTTGCGTCGCCGGCGTGCCGATCGAGCCGGTGTTTCACCTGGGCGCCGCGAGCGGCGAGACCACGCCGTTCTGGGACCAGCAGGACGAGTTCGGCGACACCAATCTGCTTGGTGCGGCTGCCCGAAGAAGGCCGCTCATTGGCGCGCGCGCTCGGGCAGCATTCGGCGGTGCTGCTGAACCGCCACGGCGCGACGGTCGTCGGCGCCGACATTCGCGAACTGGTCTCGCGCTGCATCTTCATGTGCCAGAATGCGGTGTATCAGCTGCAGGCGCACATGCTCGGCAAGGTCGACAAGCTCACGCCCGGCGAAGTCAAGCTCGCAAGCACGCTGAATGCGTTGCCCAACGTCACCGGCCGGACCTGGGAATACTGGACGATGCGGCTGGCGGAAGCCGGGCGGCTGCCGCCCGCAAGCAGGAGGAGGTCATCGGCAAAGGCGAGCCCGCGCCGCGTACCAGCCAAAAAGGCATCGCGCCGCAAGAAGCGGCGCTGATCGTTTTCGTCAGCGCGGCTTGCGTCCGCCGAACACCGGCGCGCGCTTCTCCAGGAACGCACGCACGCCCTCCGCATAGTCCGGCGTCAGGCTCGCCTCGCGCTGGAATTCACGCTCGAGATCGAGCTGGGCGTCGAGGTCGTTCTCCCAGGAGGCGTCGAGCGCGCGCTTGATCAGCGCGAGACCGAGCGTCGGCGCGGACGCGAAATGCTCGCAGAGCTTGTGCGCTTCCGTCATCAGGTCGGCGTCCGCGACCGCTTTCCAGATCATGCCCCAACTTTCCGCCTTCTCGGCCGGCACCGGCTCGGCGGTCAGCGCCAGCGCGCGCGCACGCGCCGGACCAATCAGGCGCGGAAGGATCCAGGTGCCGCCGGAATCGGGAACCAGGCCGATCTTGGCGAACGACTGCACGAAGGTCGCCGCGCGGGCGGCGAGAACGATGTCGCAGGCGAGCGCGATGTTGCAGCCGGCGCCGGCGGCCACGCCGTTGACCGCCGCCACCACCGGGAACGGAAGTCCGCGCAGTTTTCGGATCAGCGGGTTGTAATAGGTCTCCAACGCGCCGCCGAGCACCGGCGTCTCGCCGGTCCTGGACAGCCGGTCGTTGAGGTCCTGTCCGGCGCAGAAGCCGCGGCCGGCGCCGGTCAGCAGCAAGGCACGGCACGTCTCGTCGGCCTCGGCCGTCCGCGATCGCGTCGCGCAGCGCCTGGTGCATCGCTTCGGTGAAGGCATTGAGCCGCTGCGGCCGGTTGAGCGTGATGACGCGATAGCCGGTGCGCCGTTCGACCAGAATCGGTTGTTCGTCCATCGCTGCCTCTTCGATGGACGATTTAAGCCGATCGCGATGCCTGGGAAAAGCGGACGATTCGGTCGAGACGTCGAGGTGCGGTCGCGGGCGCTATTGCGACGAACCGGCCGTCGCGCGGCGCATGGCTTCGAGCGCTGACACGCGGGCCGCCAGCGGGATCTCCGGGAATGCGGTGCGCAGCGCCCGCAGCGCCTCCGCTGTCGACGCGGAGCGAAGGTGCGCAAGCCGATCCACCATCGTTTGGGTCAACTGGGGTTCGGGCGGCGTCGGATCGGCTGTCACTGGCATGACGATTCTCCTTCGACCCGGCGGCTTCGATATTCTTGGCCCCATTGGTAACCGAATTATTAAGGCATGGCCGTAGTGGCGGCGCCCGTCCGGTTTAGTTGGTGCCGATGGTTGCATCGCCGGCGGCGGTGCGCGGTTCCGCGCCGTGCTGCCCGAAATTTCGCCAATTACCCGCCGGCGGCAGCGACCGGCTCGCGCGCTTCCTGCTGCTGGAGCTGGAGTCGGTAGAACAGGGCGTAGCGTCCGCCCTTGCGCAGCAAGTCGTCATGGCGGCCGGAATCGATCACCTGTCCGGCCTCGATCACCAGAATCTTGTCGGCATGCATGATGGTGGACAGCCGGTGGGCAATGACGAGGGTCGTCCGGTCCTTGCACAGCTCGGTGATCGCCTTCTGGACGTAATGCTCGGATTCGGAGTCGAGGGACGCGGTCGCCTCGTCGAGCAGGATCAGCGGCGCATCCTTGATGAGCGCGCGGGCGATCGCAACTCGCTGGCGCTCGCCACCCGACAGGCCCGCACCTCGCTCTTCGACGAGCGTGTCGTAGCCTTGCGGGAATCGGCTGATGAAATCGTGCGCCTGCGCCGCTTTGGCGGCCGCGACGATGTCGGCCTCGCTCGCGCCGGGACGGCCGAACGCGATGTTCTCGCGGATGGTGGCGCGGAACAGAAAGACGTCTTGTCCGACAAAGGAAATCTGGCGTCGCAGGGAACGCCGCGACACCGACGCAATGTCCTGGTTGTCGATCGTGATGACGCCGCCGCTCACTTCGTAGAAGCGCAGGATGAGATTCAGCACCGTGGACTTGCCGCCCCCGGACGGGCCGACCAATGCAGTCATGCGGCCCGGATCGGCCAGCGAACGACATGTTCCGGATCGTCTGCTCGCCGGACCGGTAGGAGAAGGTCACGTCGCGGAATTCGAGCCGTGCCGCGGTGACGTTCAGCGGCGGGCGATCTTCGTCCTCCGGTTCGGTCGGTGGGCTGTCGATGACCTCGAACAGGATTCGCACGCCGACCAGCGCAACGTTGAGATCGAGGTTGAGCCGTGCCAGGCGCTTGGCCGGCTCATAGGCCAAGAGGAACGCGGTCATGAACGAGAAGAATTCGCCGGGCGACGCGCCGGTATTGATGACACGGTGACCGGCATAGACCATGAGGATTGCGATCGCGAGGCCGGCCAGCGTTTCCACCAGCGGGGCTGTGCGATTGCTGACGCGCGCCATCTTGTTGGAATCGGCCTGGACGCTGGCGACGTTGGCGTGGAAGCGCGCCCGCATCTGATCTTCCAGGGTAAAGGATTTGACCAGGCGGATGCCTTGCACCGTCTCCTGCAGCGTCTCGAGCGTTCGCGCGCCGCCACGCCATTGGCTCATCGCGACGGCCTTGATGCGTTTGACCAGCTTGCGCAAAACCAGAACCACCGGCGGCACCGCCACGAACACCACGACCGACATGATGGGGTCCTGAATGAACATGACCACCGTGAGAGCGGTGAGCGTGAGAAAATCGCGCCCGATGGCGGTAATGACCAGGCCCAGCGCCGAGTTCGCTGCCGCAGCTCCAGTCGCGAGCCGCGAGAGCACTTCGGAACTGTGGCGCTCACTGAAATAGGTGAGGTTCTGCTGCTGGAGCCGGTCGAACAGCCGCCGCTGGTTCTCGGCCACGATGCTGTTGCCGACGCGCGAGAGAATGACCGAATGGCCGTAATTGGCGGCGCCGCGCAAACTGAAAACCAACATGATCAGCAGGCTGGTCTGAACGACGGCGGAAAAATCACGGCTGACATAGGCTTGATTGATGACGTCGCCGGCCAGATAGGCCGTCAAAGCGGTTGCGCCCGCGCCGATCCCCATCAATAAGAACGCGACCGCGTAGCGGCGCCAGCGCGAAAGGCCGTATTCAGACAACAGCCGCCAGACCAGCCCCAACGAGCTTGCAGGATCGGAGAGAGCTGACTGCAGTCGCGACTTGAGCATGAAAGGGTCCACTGCGCACTCGACATGTCCTTGGCGCCGCCTGCTGCTGCCGAACGGAATCGTGCGCCCGAATGCCTTGCCCGCCCCCGGGGCGAATTTCAAGCCGAAAGAAAGCTTGGCAGCGAAAACCCTCGGAATTTCAACTACGTCGGCCGGCTGCGCGGACTTGGCTACGCAGATTTTCGAGGCGGCGCTCCCAGGTCAGGGCATGGTCGACAATTGTGTCGAGATTGTCGAAGCGCGGGGTCCAGCCAAGCTGCGCGCGGATGCGTGCGGAATCCGCGACGATCATCGCCGGATCGCCGGGACGGCGGGGCGCCAGATCGACCTTGAAGTCGCGGCCGCTCACGCGCTTGACCGCGTCGACCACCTCAAGAACGGAACAGCCGTGCCCATAGCCGCAGTTGAACGTGGCGCTATTGCCGCCGCCGCGCAGATGCGTCAGCGCAGCCATATGGGCGTTCGTGAGATCAGTGACGTGGATGTAGTCGCGGACGCAGCTGCCGTCGGGCGTGTTGTAGTCGGTGCCGTAGACATCGAGCTTCGGGCGCATCCCGAGCGCGGCTTCGACCGCGACTTTGATCAGATGCGTCGCGCCGACTGTCGATTGTCCGGTGCGCAGCGCCGGGTCTGCGCCCGCGACATTAAAATACCGCAAGATCACGTAGTTCAGGTCATACGCCGCCCCGACGTCCTTGAGCATCATCTCGGTCATCAGCTTGGAATTGCCGTATGGCGACATTGGCGCGGGCGTCGAAGTCTTCGCTGACCGGAATCTCTTCGGGATTGCCGTAGACCGCGGCGGTTGAGGAAAAGACGAACTGCCGCACGCCGCCGTCCACGGCGGCCTCGAGCAGCGCGCGCGAGTTCATCGTGTTGTTGCGGTAGTAGCCGAGCGGGTCGCGAACCGAATCCGGCACGACAATCGACGCCGCGAAATGGATGATCGCCTCTACCCGGTGCTCGGCGATCAATGCGGCGACCCGCAACTGATCGCCGGTGTCGCCCACGACCAGCGGGACGCTCTTCGGCGTCGCCCACTCAAAGCCGGTCGACAGGTTGTCAAGCACGACCACACGCTCGCCGGCGTCAGCCAGCATGTGCACCATGTGGCTGCCAATGTAGCCGGCGCCGCCGGTCACCAGGATCGTCATGGGTGGGTCCAGTTCCTTATTGGCAAAGGGCTATTGCCAAAATCTCTGAAAATCCTGTTAGCAGCCGGGTTCGTGCAGATTGTGCTATTCCATGCATGCGCGGACCGGGGCCCCGTGACAAGCCCCGGTCCCGCGTATATGAGCCAAGGCCTTCGGGCTGCGTTGCGGCCGCAACGCGGGAATTGGGGCTACCGAGGGGTGGCGGACGGCCATGTCCGACGTTTTGTTCGTCAAGACTTCGTCTCTTGGCGATGTCATTCACCACATGCCGGCGCTGACTGAGGCGCGCGCCCGCCGGCCTGCTTTCCGATTCGCGTGGGTGGTGGAGGAATCGTTCGCGCCGCTCGTCCGCCTGCATCCCGCGGTTGATGTTGTCATTCCCGTTGCCTCGCGCCGATGGCGCCGGTCGCTGCCGTGGCCTTCGACATGGCGAGAGATCGAGGCATTCCGGCGAACGCTGCGCGCCCGTCACTATGATGCGATCATCGACACGCAGGGCCTGGTCCGGTCCGCCCTGATCACGCGTGTCGCGCGCGGCCGTCGCTACGGCTACGACGCCGGCAGCATCCGCGAGCGCGCGGCCTCGCTGTTCTACGATGTCCGGCACAGCGTCACGCGCGACCAGCACGCGATTGCGCGCAACCGCGCCTTGACCGGTCTCTCGCTCGACTATTCTTCCGAGGGTCGGCCGGACTATGGGCTCGACCGCACAAAACTTTCAGCCCCGTCGGCGGATCGATACGCGGTGCTGCTGCACGCAACCGCGCAGCATGGGAAGGAATGGCCGGCGGAGCATTGGGTTGCGCTCGGTCAATTCCTGCGCGCGCGCAACCTCCGGCTGATGCTGCCGTGGGGAAACGCCCGCGAGCACGCGCGTAGCGTCGCGATCGCGGCCGCATTGCCGAACGCCGAGGTGCCGTGGCTGCAACCGCTCGATGTTGTCGCGTCGTTGATTGCCGGTGCGTCTCTGGTCATCGGCGTCGATACCGGATTGTTGCATCTTGCCGGCGCGCTCGGCGTGCCGCTGGTCGCCATTTTTGTCGGCAGCGAACCCGGCCTCACCGGTCCGATCGGGCAGGGACCAATCGCGGTGGTGGGAGGGAAGGGCGAGATCCCAACGATAGACGCGGTGATTGCCGCGGTCGATCGCATCGTCTGATGCACTCAGAGAAACTGGCGGCGCGCATAGAACGCCGCATGCCCGGGCGGGATAATTCCCGCCCGGGCTGGTTTTTTTGTTGCTATCGCAAGCTAAGCGGAGGCTTTACCAGCGACCGCCCCAGCCCCAGCCGCGGTCCCTGACGCCCCAGCCGACGCTCGCGTAAGGCGCATATCCGCGACCCCAGCTCGCATAAGGCGCTCCGCAAGTGCAGCCTGACGACGCCGCCGCGTAGCCGCTATACGCGGGTGACGCCGCGTAGCTGCGATACGCGTATGGTTCGGCATAGGCGTAGCTGTCGTAAGGCTCGGCATAGCCGTAGGAGTAGTTGGGATCGGCGTAGCCGTACGAATAGTACGGATCGGCAAAGCCGACGGCCACACCGAACGAACTGCGGCTCCTAAACCGCGCGTCGCGCCAATATCTGCCGTCCCCGCGCCATGCATCGCCGCGCCACGCCACGCTACGCCGATCGTCCCGGATTCCGACGCGCACGTTGTCGCGTGTTCCGACCCGCACGTTAGCGTTGACGTTTCCGCGAACCCTGGCGTCTCCGCGAACCCTTGCGTCGCTACGGGTTCGGATGTTGCTGTTCGCGTTTTCGCGGATGTTTGCACGCTGGTTTGCGCCGACGCGTGCGCCGGCTTCACCACGGCCGCGGCCGCGGATGTCCTCACGCCCTCGGATGTCGCTACCGCCCTGCATATTCTCGCCGGCCTGAACGGAACTCCGTCCCTCGACGCGATCCCGGCTCATCTGAGCGGATGCTTGCGTCACCAGCAGCATCGCGCCCAAAACGCTTGCCGCAGACGTGACCATTAGTTTTCGACCTACTGCGCTTCTCATTTGCTTTTCTCCTCGGCGGACACGGGGCCCGCATGGCCCGGACGACAAGCCGCCGATGGGCGGATGCGCCGGTGTGGTTCCCCATGCATCGATGCCGAATGCGCCGATCTGGTCGCGATCCGATACGCCGGGCCAGAGGCCCTAGGCTGAATTGGAACCGACTGAGCGACCAGCGAACTTGCAACTCGTCCTCGTGCGGCAATTCCTGTCGGGCGGCGCTGGTTCCTAAAAAAATGTGCTTCGCCCCGCAGACTTAGGGGGACCTGGTTCCGGACTGCCCTGGTTCCCGCCCGGCGCGAAGGGGCTAATCCTTTGGCGTGGTGGATGCGGCCTTGAGAATCGGGGACCAGTGCGCGATTTGCGCCGTGACAAAGCGCTCGAATCTGGCCGGTGTGCGCTCGTCCCTGGACGGGATCGAGCCGCCGAGATCGGCCATCCGCTTTTGGACCGCTGGGTCGTCAAGCGCCTTGGAGAGGGCGGCGGCAAGGCGGTCGACTATGGCCTTCGGCGTTCCTTTCGGCGCAAAAATACCCGCCCAGATGCTCATCTGGTAGTCGACGCCGGCTTCCTTGGCGGTCGGAACGTCGGGCAATGTCGGTAGGCGCCCATTGGCCGACACCGCGAGAGCCTTGACCTGTCCACCGGTGATCGCCCCGGTGACGCTGACAGCCTGTTCGCAAAGATAGTCCACGTGACCGGCGACCAGGTCGTTCATTGCAGGGGCGGTTCCGCGATAGGCCACCGAGATCGGATTCACTTTGATTGTGCTGTTGAACAGGAGGCAAGCCATGTGTGAGGAGGCACCGATGCCGCCGTGTGCCTGCTTGACGTTGCTGCTATCCTTCCTGAGATATTGCACGAACTCCTGAAGATTTGCCGCAGGGAAGTCCTTGCGCGTGACCACGACCGCGGGCGCGTGCGCGGTAAAACCGATCGGCGCGAAATCCCGCTCCGAATTGTACTTGATGCCTGGTGTCAGCACCGGTGCGGAGACATGCGAGCCCATGCTGCCGGCGAGCAGGGTATAGCCGTCCGGTGCTGCCGCTGCGACACGCGCGCTGCCGATGGTGCCGCCCGCGCCGCCGACATTCTCGATGATCATCTGCCGCCCCAAATTCTTGGACATGCTTTCCGCAACGATGCGTGCAACGACATCGCTCGGTCCGCCGGCCGGGAAGGGCACGATCACCGTGATGGGCCGGGTTGGATAGCGCTGCGCAAAAGCAGGCGAAACGGCGGCGGCCGCTAAGCACGCTGCGATCAGCGACGCCGCGATTGGCGACGTGGTTCTCGTGACGAAAGTCGGCATCATGCTACCCCATTCCCCCGATTGAGTTTCATTGTCCGCTCTAAAGAGTCTGGACAATCGAATACGCTAGGACAGAAACCTAACCTTTCTGTTCAGCGGTATCCCATAACCGTGTTCCGGAATTTCGAATGACGCCGGCGTGGGTTAACGCTGTGCAGTGGGGAATTGAAGACGGGACAGGCAGCGAATTTGTGGCATGCAGGATCACAATTTTGACCCAACATCGCGTCAGCCTCACATTAGACCTTCATGTAGCGTGGGTTTGGGCCTTCATGTAGCGGGGGTAGCGATGCGTGCGTTGATCCGTACAGGCTTAGTGTTTCTTGCGGCTCTTATCTCGGTCGCCACATTCGCATCGGGAAGTTTCGAGCTTGGGTTTGCAACGCGCGCTCATGCGCAGGCGATTCCAAGATCGCTCGAAGAGGGCGGTGCCGAGGGCGTCCTCAAGATGCGCAGGAATAATTGGACGGTCGGCGTTGCCGGCGGGATCCTATCCGGCACATACATGACTTTCGCGGCGGAGCTCGCGGAAGTTCTTGATGACGGCGACAACCTGCGAGTGCTTCCGATCGCAACCTACGGCGCTGCGTCCAATCTCGACGATTTGCTCTATCTGCGCGGGGTCGATGTAGCGGTGACGCAGTCGGACGTTTTCGAGTATTTCCAGACCCAGCGGAAAACAGCCGGCCTGCAGAACAGAATTCACTACATCATCCGGCTGCCGATCTCGGAAGTGCACATCCTTGCCAAGAGGAATATCCGCAGCATCGAAGACCTGCGCGGCCAGAAAGTGAATTTCGGGCCGGCAGGCAGCGCTTCGAGCTTGACGGGAACGATCATTTTTCAACGCGCGGGCGTTAAGGTCGAGCAGACGCTGTTCGATAATCCCCTGGCGTTGCAGAAGCTCAGGGCGGGCGAAATCGCTGCTCTGATCCGGGTGATCGGAAAGCCGATCGACTTTTTTGCCAAGCTTCCGGCGAAGGACGAATTCCATCTCGTACCAATCCCGTTCACAAAGGCTTTTTCCGATTACTACGCACTCAGCGAGTTCACCAAGGCTGAGTACCCAACGCTGATTGCGGAAGGCGACACCGTCAGCACACTTGGCGTTCCGGCGGTGCTCGCGGTCTACAATTGGCCGGCGAAGAGTGATCGCGCCCGCCGGGTGCAAAGGCTGACCGAAAGGATGTTCGCCAACTGGGAGAAGTTCCAGACGCCGCCACGCCATCCGAAATGGCGCGAGGTCAATCTAGCCGCAACGGTGCCAGGCTGGACGCGCTGGGCGCCTGCCGAGGAGCTTCTGCAGGCGATGCGGGCGCAGCAGGCGCAAGCTGCAGGATCGGCGCGGGCAGCGGCCCCCAATCGCATCGATTTCGAAAAGCTCAGCGAGGCGGAGCGCGAGCGGCTGTTTCGGGAATTCCAGCAATGGCAACAGCGCCCGAAAGGTCCGCCGCGCTAGGCATCCCACCAGCGCAGACTGGTCCGGCGCTATCTAACGCAGCGCCTTCATCGTGAGCGCGACGACGCGATCGGCCGGCACGTCGCGCATGCACAGATGGTGACCCATCCGGCAGGTCGGCTTGTGGCACGGCCGGCATGACAATTCATTCGCGGTCTCGACCACTGCCGCGAGCGGATTGAGCGGCGCCCAATGCCATGGGCTGGTCGGGCCGAAGATGCCGATCGTCGGCGTTCCGATCGCAGCGGCCACATGCAGGAGCCCGGAATCGTTCGACACCGCGACGTCGGCGGCGGCCAGTGCGTAAACGGCATTGCGCAAATCGGGTCCGGTCATGTCGCGCGCGTTCGCTTGTTCGGGCCCGGCGATTTCGGCGGCGAGCGCTTTCTCGTCCGGCCCGCCCAGGATCCAGACCTGAACGCCCTCGGCGGTGAGACGTCTTGCAAGCTCGGCATAGCCGGAGGTCGTCCATCGTTTCGATGGTCCGACCGCGCCCGGCGCCAGCGCCACGGCAGGACGACGATCATCTGTAATGCCGTTGCGCTGCCGCCAGCTTGCGGTCTCGCTCGCCGGCACCTGCAGCTGAGGATGCGGCAATTCTGCGGGAGCATTCTCCCGGTTCGGCATCGCGAGTGCCGCGCAGCGATCGATCATGCGCGGCAACGCGCGTTCGCCCCAGCGCAGATCGTTGAGGATGCCGATGCGGGCCTCGCCGAAGAAGCCGGTGCGGCGGGCGATGCCCGCGAGAAACGGCGCCAGCGCCGATTTCCAGGTCCTCGGCATGACCAGCGCATCGCCATAGCCTTCCGCCGCGAGCCGCTTCGCCAGTGCGCGGTGCTCGGCAAGCGCCAGCCGCTTGCGCGGCAGATCGAAGACAATTCCCTTGCGCACGCCCGGCATGTAGTCGGCGAGAGGGGAGACCATGCGGGTCGTCAGGACATCGACCGGGCGCGCCGGAAATCGCCGGTTCAACAGCCGGACCACCGTATGACAGCGCACGAAGTCGCCAATCCACATGTAGGGGACCAGCAGGATCGGCCTCTCGTCTGCCCCCGCGCCTCGTGGCTCAAGAATAAAGTCTTGATTCATTAGTTTAATATTTGAATCTATATTCATATTTTCTAGATAGCTGCCTATGGAGGAGCCGGCGAGCGGTTAGCGTGCCGATCTCCCGCTGTCCAGCACGGGTCCCGTTCGGAATCACGGGAGCCAAGCATGGGCCCTGTCCGGCGCTACGTTGCACCGTTGGTCACTCTGGGGCAAAGGGAAGGCAATCGACGCCCAGCGGGGTAGGGATGCTGTTGGTCACCGGCGGGGCCGGGTTCATCGGATCGAACGTGGTCGCAAGCCTGAACGAAGTCGGGCGCAGCGACATCGTTGTCAATGATCATTTCGGCACCGACGAGAAGTGGCGCAACCTCGGCAAGCGGCGGCTGGCCGACGTGGTGCCACCCGGCGAGCTTTGGGCGTGGCTGGACGACCGCAAGCTCGACGCCGTCATCCACCTCGGCGCGATCTCCGATACCACCGCGACCGACGCCGATCTTGTGCTCGCAACAAATTTTCGCCTTTCGCTCCGGCTGCTTGACTGGTGCGCGGCCACGCGCACGCCCTTCATCTATGCCTCGTCGGCGGCGACTTATGGCGACGGCGATCAAGGTTTCGACGATGACGAAGCGCCCGCGGCACTCGATCGGTTGCGGCCGCTCAATCTCTACGGCTGGAGCAAGCATCTGTTCGATCTGGTGGTGGCGGAACGCGCGGCGAAACGCGCGGGGCTGCCGCCGCAGTGGGCGGGGCTGAAATTCTTCAACGTGTTCGGGCCGAACGAGTATCACAAGGGCGAGATGATGAGCCTCGTCACAAAGCGCTTCGACGACGCCAAAGCCGGAAAGCCTATTCGCCTGTTCAAGTCGTACCGCGAGAACATCGCTGACGGCGAACAGCGACGCGATTTCATCTATGTCGACGACGCGGTAGCGGTGGTGCGCTGGCTCCTGGATAGTCCAGCGGTGTGCGGCATCTTCAACGTTGGCACCGGACAAGCGCGCAGCTTTCGCGAACTCGTCACGGCGATGTTTCGCGCGCTCGGGCGCGCGCCCGAGATCGAGTATGTCGACATGCCGCCAGCCATTCGCGACCGCTATCAATATTTCACGCAAGCCAACGTCGAGAAGCTGCGGCGCGCTGGCTACAATGGCGGCTTCACGCCGCTCGAGGAGGCGGTGTCGCGTTACGTCGGCCGGCATCTCGACCAGCCGGAGCCTTACCGGTGATCGGCGGACACATCATGAACGCAATTGACCAGCAGTTGGCGAAATTCGACGAGATGACGGTGCTGTGCGTCGGCGATCTCATGCTCGACCATTTCGTCTATGGCGAGGTGTCGCGGGTGTCGCCGGAAGCGCCGACGCTGGTGATCGCGGTCGGGCGCGAAGAGCAATTGCTGGGCGGCGCCGGCAACGTTGCGCGCGGGATCGCTGCGCTGGGCGCACGCTGCATCTTCGTCGGCGTCATCGGCGAGGATGAAAGCGGGCGCACGCTGGCGCGGACCTTCGCCGACAAGTACGGCGACGCGATTGAGACGCATCTTCTTGTGGACGCCTCGCGTCCGACCACCCGCAAGGTGCGCTTCGTCTCCGATCATCATTCGACGCATCTTCTGCGGGCGGACTGGGAGCTGGCGTCGCCATTGCGGCCGGACATCGAGCAGGCGTTGATCAGGGCGTGTCTGCTGGCGCTGCCGCGCGCGAACGCGGTGGTGCTCTCGGACTATGCCAAGGGCGTGCTCAGCCCGGCGGTTATTCGCGCGGTCATCGACGAGGCGCGCGAGCTCGGCAAGCCTATAATCGTCGATCCGAAAGGCTCCGACTTCAGCGTCTATCGCGGCGCCACCCTGGTGACACCGAACCGCAAGGAGCTGGCCGACGCGACGCGGCGCGCGGCGCGTGGCGACGCCGAAATTGCCGCGGCGGCGGAACACCTTGCCGCAACGGTCGAGAGCGCCGGCGTGCTGGTGACCCGCAGCGAAGAGGGCATGACACTCTACGTGTCGCGCGGCGGCGCGCTGCATGTGCCGGCCTATCCGGTGAAGGTCCGCGACGTATCCGGCGCCGGCGATACGGTGGCCGCCGTTATGGCGGTGATGCTCGCCGCAGGCGCCGATCTCGAATCTGCGGCGCGCGCTGCCAACGCCGCCGCCGCGGTCGTCGTCGGCAAGCGCGGCACCTCGACGGCGTCGACCGCCGAGCTGCGCTCGCGGCTGTTACCGTCGGCCTCGCTGGCAGCCGAGGAAAAGGTCGTTTTCGACTGGTCGATCCTGGACGAGCGGCTCGCCGAATGGCGCGGACTGCGGATCGGGTTCACCAATGGCTGCTTCGACCTTTTGCACCCCGGCCACATCAAGCTGATGACCGAGGCCCGTGCGGTCTGTGACCGCCTTGTCGTCGGCCTCAACAGCGACGCGTCGGTGCGGCGGCTGAAAGGCAAGGCACGGCCGGTGCAGGATCAGCAGGCGCGCGCCGAAGTGCTGGCTGCCCTTGAAGCGGTCGATCTCGTGGTGATCTTCGAGCAAGACACGCCGGTCGACCTCATTCGCCGCGTCAAGCCGACGGTGCTGGTGAAGGGCGCTGACTACCGGATAGAGGAGGTCGTCGGCCGTGAACTGGTCGAGGCGCTTGGCGGCAAGGTCGTGCTGGTCGATCTGGTGCCGGGCTATTCGACCAGCGCGCTTGTTCAGCGCTCGGCGGCGAACTCGGTGCGCGAGCCAGCGGTCACCGGGGCGAAGTCGAAACGCTGATTACGAATCCGCGTGAGCGCCATGCCGGTTCTGAGCGCAATCATCATCACCAAGAACGAAGCTGCGAACATCGCGGAGTGTCTCGACAGCGTCGCGTTCTGCGACGAGCGCATCGTGGTCGACTCCGGCAGCGACGACGACACCGTGCGGATCGCGGAGGGCAGGGGAGCGCGTGTCAGCTTTCACGCGTTCGAAGGCTTCGGCCGCCAGTTCAACCATGCGCTATCACTGGCGAAGGGCGACTGGGTGCTTTCGATCGACGCCGACGAGCGGATCAGCCCGGCGCTCGCGGCCGAGATCCAGCAGGCGGTGCGTGAGGGGACCTTCGACGGCTACGAGATGCCGCGTTCGTCGTCGTTCTGCGGGCGCGTGATGCGCCATTCCGGCTGGTATCCCGACTATGTACTGCGGCTGTTCAAGCGCGGCCGCGCCCGCTGGACCGACGATCTGGTGCATCCGCGTCCCATCTGCGACGGATCGGTCACACGACTGTCGCAGCCGCTCATCCACTTTCCGGTCCGGAAGATCGACGATGCCCTGTCGCGCATGGACCGCTATTCGACGGCGAGCGCTGAAATGTTGTTCGCGAAAGGGCGGCGTGTGTGGTTTGTGACCGGGATCGTGCGCGGCGCCTACGCATTCTTCCGGACCTACGTTTTGCGTGCGGGCTTTCTCGACGGTCGCGAAGGATTTCTGCTGGCCGTGCTCAACGCCGAAGGCACCTACTACCGCTACACGAAGCTGTGGCTGATGAACCGGGCGCGGAAAGAGTAGCGCGGCTTGATCCGGCTGATTTCGCCTGCGGAAGGTCAGGCGAGCCCGACGACCACCCGCTCGACGCTGGCCGGGGTTCTTCTGCCAGTCGTAGGAGGGGGGCGGTTAATGCTCGTTCGCGATCCCGAGCAGATATTTGCCATACTCGCTGTTGGGCATTGCGCGTCCGAGGCGCTCAAGCTGCGCCTTGTCGATGAAGCCCAGCTCGAACGCGACCTCTTCCGGACAGGCGATCCGCAGGCCCTGGCGCCGCTCCAGCGCACGCACGAACTCGGCCGCCTCCACCAGGCTGTCCGAGGTCCCGGTGTCGAGCCATGCAAAGCCCCGTCCCAGCAGTTCGAGGTGCAGCTCGTCGCGGTCGGCATAGGCGCGGATCACGTCGGTGATCTCGTATTCCCCGCGCCCGGACGGCTTGATCGAGGATGCGATCTCGGTCACCTGCCGGTCGAAGAAATACAGCCCCGTCAGCGCCCATTGCGAGCGGGGCGCGCGTGGCTTCTCCTCGATCGACAGGATTTTTCCCGCCTCGTCGAATTCCACCACGCCGTATTGCTCGGGATTGCGCACCCGATAGCCGAACACGGTCGCGCCGCGCGGTCGCTCCGCCGCCGCGGCGAGCAGCGCCGGCAGTTCGCGGCCGAAGAAAATATTGTCGCCGAGCACCAGCGCCGAGGATTCACCGCGCACGAAATCGGCGCCGATGACATAGGCCTGCGCCAGCCCCTCGGGCTTCGGCTGCTCGGCATAATGCAGCGACGAGCCCCCACTGCTTGCCGTCGCCAAGGAGGCGGCGGAAGCTCGGAAGGTCATCCGGGGTCGAGATGATCAGGATGTCGCGGATGCCCGCGAACATCAGGGTGGTGAGGGGATAATAGATCATCGGCTTGTCGTAGACCGGCAGGAGCTGCTTCGAGACCGCATGGGTCATCGGATGCAGCCGCGAACCGGTGCCGCCCGCCAGAATGATCCCCTTCATGCCCCTTGCTCCAGAATCCGGCCGACGCATGGGCCGAGCGACGCCTGCCAGTGCGGCAGAGCAACGCCGTGCACGCGCGCCATCTTTGCGCAATCGAGCCGCGAGTTTGCGGGCCGCTGCGCCGGGCTTTGATACTCCGCGCTCGCGATCGGAACAACATGCGCGGAGGGGCCGCCGCGTTCGGCAGAGGCGGAAAAAACGGCGGCGGCGAACTCCGCCCAGGTCGCAGCGCCGTCAGCCGCCATGTGGAAGGTGCCGTAGCGATCCTCGCCGCGCCCCTCCACGAGATTGCGCGCCACGGCCAGGATGCCGTCCGCGATGTCGGCCGCCGCGGTCGGGTTGCCGATCTGATCGGCGACCACGCGCACCTCGTCCTGCTTGCGGGCAAGCGCAAGCATGGTCGTGACGAAATTCCGGTTGAGCGGGCTGTAGACCCACGACGTGCGCAGGATGACGTGGCGGGGATGCGCGGCTGCGACGGCACGCTCACCCGCCGCCTTGGATCGCCCATAGGCGTTGATGGGGCAGATTGGATCACGCTCGGTATAGGGATCGGACTTGGTGCCGTCGAACACGTAGTCGGTCGAAAGATGGATCAACGGGATGCCGAGCGCATCGGCGCGAGCCGCAAGCACGCCCGGCGCGCGCCCATTGATAAGGTCGGCAACGTCGGGCTCCGCTTCGGCCTTGTTCACCTCGGTGTAGGCGGCGGCGCTGACCAGGACATCGGCTGCGCGATTGCAGAGAGGGCGCTATCGATCGTGTCCGGCTTGCCGAGATCAAGCGCCGGGCGCCCGATGCAGACGACGTCGCATGTCGTTCCAGCCGACCGTTCGACCAGCGACCGGACAATTTGTCCGTTGCTGCCGGTGACGGCGATCCGGATGCGGGACATCAATTCGCCTGGCAATCGATGAGGCCGAGGCGTTCGCCGCCGTAGCGTTGCCGCAGCGGGCGCCACCACCATTCATTGGCGATGTACCATCGCACCGTGGCATCGAGACCGTCTTCGAAGGCGACTTGCGCGCTCCAGTTCAACTCGCGTTGCAGCTTGCGTGCGTCGATCGCGTAACGCCGGTCATGGCCGGGCCGGTCCTCGACCCGCGTGATGAGCCGCCGGTGCGGCGCGCCGCCCGGCCGCAGCCGGTCGAGGCTGTCGCAGATCGCGTTCGCAACGTCGATGTTGGTCCGTTCGCTGTCGGCGCCGACGTTGTACTTCTCGCCCGGCTTGCCGCGCGTCAGGATGCAGTAGAGCGCGCGCGCGTGATCCTCGACATGCAGCCAGTCGCGGATGTTCAGGCCATCGCCATAGATCGGGATCGGCTTGCCTTCGATGCCGTTCAGGATCGCAAGCGGGATCAGCTTTTCCGGGAAGTGATAGGGCCCGTAATTGTTCGAGCAGTTCGAGACGATCGTCGGGACGCCATAGGTGGCGTGCCACGCGCAGGCCAGGTGATCGGCGGACGCCTTGCTCGCCGCATAGGGCGAGTTCGGACTGTACGCGGTCGTCTCGACGAACCGCCCTTCCGGCCCAAGCGATCCATAGACCTCGTCGGTCGAGACGTGGACGAAGCGAAACGCGTCGGGCCCGACTCCGTTGGTGCGCGCAAGATGCCGGCGGCTGGCTTCCAGCAGATTGAGCGTTCCGACGATGTTGGTGTCGATGAAATCGGATGACGCTTCGATCGAACGATCGACATGGGATTCCGCCGCCAGGTGGATCACGGCGTGCGGAGCAAAATCGGCGAACACACGCTCGATCGCCGGGCGGTCGCAGATGTCGGCCTGCACGAAACGATAACGCGTATTGCCGGAAATATCGCGCAGCGAATCGAGATTGCCGGCATAGGTGAGCTTGTCGACGTTGCAGACGTCATGGTCGGTCTGGCCGATCAGGAATCGGCACACCGCCGACCCGATGAAACCCGCACCTCCGGTCACGACGATGCGCATGGACTGCCCCGGTCCGATGTTTGCCTGATCATATCAGAAATACGCCGGGGTCTCGGCAAGGCGCGGATGCTGCCGGTCGCGCTCGGACAGACGGGGCTCCCGTTGCCCGAGCGGCCATGCAATGGCGAGGTCGGGATCGTCCCAGGCGATGCCACGCTCGCTGTCGGGCCGATAAGGTGCGGTCATCTTGTAGAGGACCTCGGTGTCCGGCTCGAGCGTGCACAAGCCGTGACCGAATCCGACTGGAATCCAGATCTGGTTCCAGTTCGCGGCCGAAAGCTCGGCGACGGCGCAGCGGCCGAAATTGGGAGAGCCGGCGCGGAGATCGACCGCGACATCGAAGATCGCGCCCCGGATGACGCGCACCAGTTTGGCCTGCGCGTGCGGCGGCACCTGAAAGTGAATGCCCCGGATCGTGCCGGCGTGCTCCGAGTAGCTGTGGTTCTCCTGGACGAAACGCGCCTGCGCGACGTTCGTGCAAAACGATTCATCGCTGAAGGTCTCGGACAGGAAGCCCCGCGCGTCGCTGAATTTCCGGGGAGCGATCACGACGGGCCCGGGAATTTGGAGCGTCCGGATGTCCATGTGCGCAAATTTGCCGGTTGACGCCGCCGAAGTGATCCCAACGACGGGCAAAGCACTAGGAGATTTCGTATCAGCCCGCAAGCGACCGGCAAGCGACCGACGCCCAGCAGTTGCCGCGCTGGTTGTCGCTCGACCGGCAGGGTGTATAAATCCAATGCATGTCCGGGGCAGCGCGATCCGCGCTCGTTGAGAGGCTTTTTGAGCCGGCGCGCATCGCGCGCTTGGCCGATGGATTGGCCGTAGCCGCAGCGGTGGCGTTGCCGTGGTCGGTGACGGCCAGCAGCATCGCGATTGCGCTCTGGCTGCTCGCCGTCCTGCCGACGCTTGATTGGGGCGAACTGCGCCGTAGCTTTTCGATCCCTGCCGGCGGGCTGCCGGCGCTGCTGTGCTTGCTCGCGATTATCGGAATGGCATGGTCGGAGGCCTCGCCGAGCGATCAATTCGGCAGCCTCAAGGTTTTTGCTCGCCTGTTGATCATCCTCGTGCTGTTCGTTCAGTTCCAGCGTTCCGAGCGCGGGCTCTGGGTGGCCGGCGGCTTCCTGGCGTCCTGCACCGTTGCTGCTCATCGTGTCGTGGCTTTTCTGGCTGTTTCCGTCGCTGGCTTCGACCGGGAGATATCCAGGCGTGCCGGTCAAGGACTACATCATTCAGAGCGGCGAGTTTCTGATCTGCGTGTTCGCGCTCGGACATCTGTCACTCGATGCCTGGCGCCGCGGGCAGCGGCCGCGGGCGCTGGCGCTCGGTCTGCTCGCGCTGCTGTTCCTCGCCAACATCGGATATGTCGCGTCCGCGACGCAGCACGCTGGTTGCGCTGTGGTCGCGCTGATGCTGCTGTTCGTCTTCCAGCGATTTGGCTGGAGGCAGGCGCTCGGCATCGTGGTGCTCGCGACCGTGGTTGCCACGTTGACCTGGATGTCGTCGCCGTACCTGCGAACGCGCGTGCTGGACGTCATTCAGGAGGTTCATGACTACCGGACCAGGAGCGCTGAGACGTCATCGGGGTATCGGCTTGAGTTCTGGACCCGGTCGATCACCATCATCTCCCAAGCACCGATCGTCGGGCACGGTACCGGGTCGCAGCGCGAGCAATTCCGGCGCGCCGCGGTCGGAACCGAGGGTATTGCAGCGGCGGTGACCGACAACCCGCACAATCAAACGCTGTTTGTCGCGATCCAATTCGGCGGCCTCGGGACCATGCTGCTCTATGCGATGTGGTTCGCGCATTTGCTGCTGTTCCGGGGCGACGGATTGGTGGCGTGGGTTGGAACGGCTCTGGTGGTGCAGAATGTCGTCGCGGGACTTTTCAATGCGTCCCTGGTCGAATTTACGCACGGTTGGATGTACATTTTCGGAGTTGGGGTTCTCGGCGGAATGATGCTTCGTGCCGGCCGCTGGCGTTGCGGGCCGAAGCGGGTAGGACCTCGCGGACTTTGGGAGCGATCGATGATCACCATCAACTCTTATGCAAACGCTGAATTTCCTAACGCGGGTAGGCCCGCACGTCCGCAAAGCGAATTGTGGCAGCCCTCGACTCATTGCCGCGCCCAGCAATCGACGACATGTCGCTCCAAGGGCCTCGCAACAAGAATAGACTATTCGTGATCAGCAACGGAACAAGTGTTCCCCAAGGCGCATTGCTTTGGCATGGATCGCGTCCAGTACCCGAGTGCCGATTTTGCATTACTGCTGTACCTCGCTTGCGTCACAGCCATGTTGGGTCTCTTTGCTTGGTCCTTCTATGGGCTGATGCAGCCAACGACCGTCCCGAATCCGGGCTTGGCCAACTACAAGGAGCCAAGACTGATCACAGTTTTCTTGCACAAGGTCGACACCTCCACCTCCATGGAGCAGATGGAGCGCACCGCTATTGCTGCCGCCCGGGAGGACAACAAGGAGCAGGGGATCGAGCCGTTACGCGCGTTCGCTGCTGCGGAGCCCGCGCTTGCGAATACGAGCGCGCCCCGCGCTCAAAGCGCCGTGGTGCAGACTCAAGCAGCCGAAGCATATGAAGCCGAAGCACGTCGTGCGACGCGAGGTCGCTCCCGATCCCTGGCGCTCGTGGGAATTCGCGTCGCGGTCGAACGGCCAGGCCAGGATTCAATGGCGGGGGCGGGCGCGATTTCTGGGCGTGGGGCGGCTATCGATAACGCGTATTCAGCATCAACGTTAGATCGCTTTGTCTGAGCGCGTTAGCGCGGCGGAGCTGTCTCCACGGTTCCCGACAGTCGGGAACATTACATTTGGTTCGCTCGTTTTATATTCAGGGCGCACGGCGAGACATTATGCCGAAAGTCGGCCAGAGAAAGAGGAACCGTCCCATGAGACGTAAACTTCTAGTCAGTACCGCGACCGCCGCGATCTTGAGCGGCTTTGTGTTTGCGACCGCGCAGGAGATGCCGCGCGGCGGCAAGCAAGACAGTGCGAACTCAGAATCAGGGATCGCAGGGCGGCGCCCAGAGAGGCGAGAGCCAGCCGCGGCAGGGCATGCCTGACCGCCAGAACGTGCGCAGGTCAGCGCGAGGTGCCAGGGCAAGCAAGGCAAGCAAGCGCAACCGAAGCCCGATCGGGATCGCGGCCAGCAACAGACCACAGGTCAGGGCCAGCCTGAACAGGGCAAGGCCAAGCAGGCGCAGCCAAAGCCCGATCGGAACCGCAACCAGCAGACCACGGGTCAGGGCCAGTCGTGATCAAGGCAAGGCCAAGCAGGCCCAGCCGAAACCTGATCGGAATCGCAACCAGCAGCAGACCACGGGTCAGGGCCAGCGTGATCAGGGCAAGGGCAAGCAGGCCCAGCCGAAGCCAGATGAGAATCGCAACCAGCAGGAGACCACGGGTCAGGGCCAGCGCGATCAGGGCAAGGCCAGGCAGGCTCAGCCCAAGAGCCGACCAGAGCAGGCAGGATCGCGATCAGAAGGGCCGACAGGACCGTGGTGCTCGCACGTCAGCCCAGGGCCGCGTCGACCTCAGCGTTGAGCAGCGGACCCGCATCCGGCAGACGGTGTTTGCCCGGTCCGATGTACCGCGCCTCAACAGCGTGAACTTCAGCGTTTCGGTCGGCACGGTCGTGCCAGCCCGCGTGAGGGTCGTGCGGTGCCGGCGGCGATCGTGGAAATCCGTCCGGAATTCCGCAACCACCATTACTTCGTGGTGCGCGAGGAGATCATCATCGTGGACAACCGCCGTCGAATCGTCGCCGTGATCCCGGTCGACACGGCCGGCGGCCGAGCAGCCGGCAGCAGCGGCGCTGACGTTTGCATCGACCTCAGTCCCGACGAGATCCGCGAGGTGCAGCATGTGCTGATCCGGCGAGGCTTCTCGGTCGAGGCTGACGGCGTCTTGGGTCCGCGCACGCGGCAGGCCTTGATTCAGTTCCAGCAGCCGAGAACGGCTTGCAGGCAACCGGACGCATCGACAGCCGAACCATCGCAGAGCTCGGCGTGTCGGTCAGGTCGAGCCAGCAGCCTTCGACCACAGGCACTGGCACCGCCGGCCAGAGCGGCGCGAGCCAGCCATCGTCGCCGTCCAGTCAGGGCGCGACTCGAGCAGCAACGCAGCGCGATGGACAGCAGGGCAGTCAGCCTGGTGCCGCGCAACAGAGCGGCCAAGCAGCGGCCAGACCAACAGTCCGTCTCCGACCACCGGTCAGGGCAGCGGCGCCAGTCCGTCCGCAACGCAAGGCTCAAGCAGCGGGCAAGGGTCACTGCCGGCGCTCCGGCTCGAGCAGGCTCCTCCGAGCAGCGGTACGTTCCGGTAGCGGCGGTCTCGAGCGGCAGCAATCAGAACATCGCCCGCGCTGAACAACTCGTAGAATCAAAACTGGCTCCGCTTCGGCGGAGCCTTTTTTGTTCGCGTGTTTTGCCGAAGGCGTTCTTGATGCGACGAAAAGTTCAGCGCTCAGCAACGACCCCACCCGAACGTGTGCCGTCAGCGCGTTACCGCTTGCCAGGAATGGGGCCATGAATGCCTGGAACAGGAAGACCACCGTCGAGCGGAGCAAGAATACCGCCAGCAATGTTCAAGATCGCAGAGCAAGCGGCAGAAGGGAAGAGCGTCACGACTCCTCCGGATGGCCGAGGCTTGGCTGGAGCTCAAGGACGGGACCCATTGGAAGGCGAACTATTAGCGGAGGCAAGCTCCAATCACAGTACTTGCGCTAGCCATGACCCGCAAAGGATTAAGCCTGCGCAGTTCAGCTCGTGGCGGACTAATATTTTGAGAACACGGAAGATGTCGTGCGGCTATCGCGTTGCCGCGCGTCTTGCGACCAGATCACGAGCATGACGATGCGCCGAAAAGGCGCCGATCAAGCCGGCCTCGTCGGCCCGAAAGCCGAGAGCCTGTCCGATCCAGGTGGCAACGAAGCGCCGACGATGCCCAAGAGGGTGGTGAGGATGAAGCCGCTGGCTCGTTGGGGCCGGGTGAAGGAATTCGGCGATAACACCCGCCACAAACCGATAATGATCGTCCAAAGAATGCTCATCGCGCGCTCCTCGTATAAGGACCGGAACGTTACAACTCTGCTTTTGAGTAAAGGTTTCCGCCGGGAGGCGCGGCTAGGTTTCCGCCGGGAGGCGCGGCTGCGCTTTGTGCCGTTATCAGCGCCGCCGCTTGCGCAAAATCGATACGCCGCTAATGAGCTCTAGCTGCCGCTGACGAAGTACGACGACAGTCGCGTCGTCACGTTGTCGGCGATGACCTTGGCGGCGCGGCGCTCTGCATCCTGCATGCCGCTGATCCGCGCATAGCGCTGCGTGCCGGACGGATCGTAGGACACCGTCGTCGTGGCGCGGCCGGTCACCACCGGCTTGTTGGTTGCGATCTCGACCAGGCTGTAGGTCGCGTTGAGCGTGAAATTCTCGATGAACGGCAATCCGGTGACGTTGGTCGCGGACAACGACCGCGCGGCTTCCGGCAAGCTGTATCAGCAGCCGATGCGTGGGCGGCCCGGCAGCCCCGCCGCCGGTGAAGTTGAAACGCAGGTCGTTCTGGATCGGGA
The DNA here is from genome assembly GCA_963720385.1 of uncultured Alphaproteobacteria bacterium. Lineage (GTDB taxonomy): Bacteria > Pseudomonadota > Alphaproteobacteria > Rhizobiales > Xanthobacteraceae > VAZQ01. Next base: position 247,697 of record CAVRFL010000013.1, read on the forward strand.
CCGCCATCCGCGCTTCAGGCGTATTGGCGGCCGCCCTGATCTCCATGACCTGGACGCCGCTCAGCGCCTCGCGCAATGCGGGGGCCGCCGGAGACGCGAACGATCCCCATAGAGCGGCTGGAAGCAGCCGGCCACGAGCGCGCGCCGCCGCCAGCACGGTGGCGGCGCGCCCAAGTCGCCGGATCGATCGCTCGTCTGTCGAACCCCAACTCCAACCCCCTGTCGCGGCGCATGGTCGGCCGGCGACCAAGACCATTTTAGCACGCCGGCCGCGGAAGGCGAGCCTGAATATCCCCGGCCGTCCTTCGGGCCTCTTATCCCCTTGAGACCGCTTGGTTAATTGCGGCGGGGCCGGCCGACGCTCTCATAGACGAACCCGAGTTCGGCAATATCCGCGGCCTGGTAGACATTTTTAAGGTCGACGAAGACCGGGCTCGCCATGGTCGCTTTCAGGCGTCCGAAATCGAGCGCCCGGAACTGCTCCCACTCGGTTACCAGCACCAGCGCATGCGCCCCGTCGGCCGCCGAATAGGGGCCGTCGCAATAGGTGATGTCGGGCATGAGGGCCTTGGCCTGCTCCATCCCGACAGGATCGTAGGCGCGGACCTCGGCGCCCAGGTCCTCGAGCGCGGTCACCAGCGAGATCGAGGGCGCCTCGCGCATATCGTCGGTGTTCGGCTTGAAGGTCAGGCCGAGCACCGCGATCGTCTTGCCGCGAATCGATCCGCCCAGCGCGGAGGTCACCTTGCGCGCCATCGCGCGCTTGCGCTGGTCGTTGACCGACACGACGGTCTCGACGATGCGCAGCGACGTGCCGTGGTCCTGCGCCGTCTTGATCAGCGCGACCGTATCCTTGGGAAAGCAAGAGCCGCCGTAGCCCGGCCCGGCGTGCAGGAATTTCGAGCCGATGCGATTGTCGAGCCCGATCCCGCGCGCGACCTGCTGGACATTGGCGCCGACCTGCTCGCACAGGTCCGCCACCTCGTTGATGAAGGTGATCTTGGTCGCGAGGAAGCTGTTGGCGGCGTATTTGATCAGCTCGGCGGTGCGGCGATCGGTGAACAGGATCGGCGACGCGTTGAGATAGAGCGGACGATAGATGTTCGAAAGAACGTCGCGGGCGCGATCGTCGTCGGTGCCGACGACGATCCGGTCCGGATGCTTGAAGTCCTGGATCGCCGCGCCTTCGCGAAGGAATTCCGGGTTGGAGACCACCGGCACCGCGATGTCCGGCCGCAGCTCGCGCAGAATCCGCTCGACCTCGTCGCCGGTGCCGATCGGCACCGTCGATTTGGTGACGATGACGGTGGTGCCGGACAGCAGCGGCGCAAGCTGACGGGCGGCGGCATAGACGAACGACAGGTCGGCATGGCCGTCGCCGCGCCGCGACGGCGTGCCGACCGCGATGAACACCGCGTCGGCCTCGCGCGACGGCGGCAAGCTCGGTCGTGAAGGCAAGCCGTCCCTGCTGCCGGTTGGCGGCGACGAGGTCGGCGAGCCCGGGCTCGTAGATCGGGATCTCGCCTTGATTGAGGGACGCGATCTTGTCGGCATCGCGGTCGACGCAGGTGACGTCGTGACCGAAATCCGCAAAGCAGGCCCCGGACACGAGCCCGACATAACCGGTACCGATCATCACCACGCGCATGAGAATGTCAACATCCCCGAGAAGCGATAGAAGCCGCGTGCAGGCAATGAAGGATTATGCGCGGCGTTGTCAAGGCGGATCGGCTCTCGATTGCCATTGAGGTATCAAATGGCACAAGCCATTTGACATCATTTCGTTGTCTGTATTTGACGCGACCGATGCCGCCCGGGTGCGAACCAAACCGACATCGTCGGCATCGACACTCAGGTGGCATGGCGTCGCGAATTCCGGTTGACTGCAGTGGGGATCGTTTTGCGCTCGATCTGCTTGCAAGAACCTCCCGCATCGAGCTCGGGACGCTCGGTCGGCGCCACAGCACCGGCGTCGACCGCTCGTCGGCAAGGATCTGGTGATGTGGCGACTGCGCCAGCTTCCACCGCGCCGCAATCCTGACCATCCTGCACGATGTCTGTCATGACGGCCGTGGCGATCGTCGCGGCGTTCATTTCTGCGATTCGAAGCGGAGGGGTTGCTGGAGCGCCGCGACGAACTGCTTCTGTCTGCTGCCGGGGTTCTTGATCTATGCCGCGATTTGTGTACCAGCGGTTTCGGCTCTATCGACTCGAAGTGGCGGTTCGCCTCGCTGCCCGACATCGCCAACATCCTTGGCGCCAGTACCGTTCTGGCGCTGACGCTGGTCGTCATCGACTACATCCTGGTGGCGCCGAACATTCTGCGGCGCGTTCTTCTTCGGCAAGCTGACGATCATCATCTATTGGCTGCTCCAGATGTTCCTCCTGGGCGGTCCGCGGATCGCCTATCGCTATTTTCGCTACACCCGCACCCGCCGCGCAGCCAAGGCCGCCGATGCAACGCCGGTCCTGGTCATGGGCCGCGCGGCGGATGCCGAAGTGCTCGTACGCGCCATCGAAAGCGGCGCGGTCAAGAAAATCTGGCCGGTCGGCATCCTGTCGCCGTCGCCCGCCGACTACGAACCAGTCGATTCGCGGCATTGCCGTGCTGGGCAGGCCTCGAGGATATCGAGCAGGTGGTCGCCGACAGTCGCAGCGCGCGGTCAGCCGGTGGCCCGCGATCATCCTGACGCCCGCGGCGATCGAGCCGCAGGCGCATCCGGAGAAGATCCTGATCAAGGCGCGGCGGCTCGGTCTCGCAGACGCAGCGGCTGCCGTCGCTGGAGGAGGGCAGCGAGGCGCTGCGGCTGGCGCCGGTCCATGTCGAGGACCTGCTGCTGCGGCCCGAGCGTGCAAGATCGACTATCACCGGCTGGAGCAGTCGGTCGCGGGAAAATCGATCATCGTCACCGGCGGCGGCGGATCGATCGGGGCCGAGATCTGCGACCGCGTCGTGACGTTCGGCGCCGCCCGCCTGCTGGTGATCGAAAACTCGGAGCCGGCGCTGCACGCGGTGCTGGAAGCGCTTGCGCGCCAATCAAGGCAAGGCCGTGGTGGAAGGGCGGCTCGCCGACGTGCGCGACCGGGCGCGGATGTTTCATCTCATCGGCGACTTCAAGCCGGATATCGTTTTCCATGCCGCCGCGCTCAAGCACGTCCCGCTGATCGAGCAGAACTGGGACGAGGGAATCAAGACCAACATCTTCGGATCGGTGAATGTCGCGGATGCGACAGTCGCCGCCGGCGCCGCGGCGATGGTCATGATTTCCACCGACAAGGCGATCGAGCCGGTGTCGGTGCTCGGGGCGACCAAGCGGTTTGCCGAAATGTATTGCCAGGCCTCGACCGCAACCCGGCCAGTCACGGCGAATCCGAAGCGGACCCGGCTGATTTCGGTGCGGTTCGGAAACGTGCTCGCGTCGAACGGCTCGGTCGTGCCGAAGTTCAAGGCGCAGATCGAGGCCGGCGGGCCGGTGACGGTCACCCATCCCGACATGGTGCGGTATTTCATGACCATCCGCGAGGCGTGCGATCTTGTGGTCACGGCCGCGATCCATTCGCTTGACTCGCGAGCAGCACGATTCGGCGGTCTATATCCTCAACATGGGGCAGCCGGTCCGGATCGTGGAATTGGCCGAGCGCATGATCGTGCTCTCCGGGCTTGAGCCCGGCCACGACATCGACATCGTCTTCACCGGCATCAGGCGCGGCGAGCGCCTGAAGGAAGTTGTTGTTTGCGCGGACGAGCCGCGTTATCCATCGGTATCGAGGGGATCATGGCGGTGCGGCCGGTGACGCTCACCGGTCGCCGCGATGCAGGACTGGCTGGCCGCGCTCGAGCGTGGCCTTGCCGGACGGAGAACCGCGCCGCGACCTTCAAGATGCTTCCGCGATTCAATCCCGGATTTCCGCACCGACGCGCCGTAAGAACCCGACGGCGGCGTAGGGCGGACGCTGCGCTTGATCCGCGACGTGTAAGCGGAGATCAGTTTCCAGCAGACCGGGATTGAAGGCCCGCACCATTGAGGGCACCACCCCGAAATTTCAGATGCGGAGTGCGCGAGATGGGCGCGCTTTTGAACTATCCATTGCCCACCAGTCTCTCTAGATTGTTGCTTTCAATCGATTGTCGAGAGGAATCAAACGTCCATGACAACCGACCGGCGCGACTGGCTTATCGTCATATCGTCGTCGGCCGCTTTCGTCGCAGTACTGTGGGTGTCAGGATGGACCACCCCTTGGATTAGTCCCGACACGAATTCCTATCTGGCCATCGCTTCCATATCCGGAGTTCTATTTCCAACAGCGGCTTCCGTTCTATGGATGGCTTGTTGCCCTTCTTGGCGGGCAGAAATTTTCGTTTACGCCCGTCGTCTGGTTACACCTCGTATTGCACATACTGGCGGCAACGATCCTCTACTTCAGCATCCGGCGTCTCGACGCCGGAAAAGCCGCCGCCACCGCAGCTATTCCTGGCGGCGATGCTGTCGCAAGGTTTCCTGGTTTTTGGCCGCAGCATCGCGCCTGAGGCGCCTGCCGTGTCGCTTTCATTGATCGCGATGTCTGCCACGCTCTTGGCGGTGCCGGGCGAGCATTGGAAACGTTACTTGGCGCTCGCCGCGACTGCAGGTGCGGCAGCCTGCCTGTTGCGTCCGACAATGCTGCCCCTGGTCGTGATGCTGCCGATACTTTTTGTGCTTACGACGCGCATCACGGGACGCCAGATTAGTGCCGTTCGGATCGTCGTGCTGCAGCTGGCATTGTTGCTTCCGCTGCTGGTGTACACCGCCGAACGCGGCCGCCACACAGGTGATTTCAGGCTGGTTGCCTTCGGCGGCTTTCAGATGTCTGGCATGGCCGGTCTGCTTCTTTCAAAAGACGTTGTACAACGCTTTCCGATGCGAGATCGCGAACTTGCTGTACAAGTTCTGACCGCGCGCGAGCACGCAGAAGCCGCAGGTCGCGTGTTGCGCACGCCACTTAATTCCAAGGGTGAGCGGTCGTTCGTCTCGGCAGCAGTCGGCTATTTCGACATCTACGCGAGGACCTACGACGATCTGCTGTACGGCGAAATCATAAAGCTGCGGTCGTCGGAGGAGTCCTGGGTTGATTTCGACCGTCGTCTGCAGCGATTTGCGCTGATCACGATCATGCTTGCGCCCGAGCGCTACGCCGCCTGGATCGTGGGTGCGTCTTCGCGAACTCGTGGGGCACATGATCGTTACAAATGCACCGTTCGTACTGGCTGGCCTTGGACTGCTTGCCGCGATATTGCTGGTGGCGACCCGCAGACCCGCCAGTATCCGCAATCTGACCGGGTCGACAGATATGTTGCTGGTCGTCGCAGTTGTCGCGACATATATCCTCATCGCCGCGCCGCTCGCTGTGCTGATCACGTATCCAGCGTCACGGTATATCGACACCGCCGCCACCCTGTTGCCGGCGCTGCCGCTATTCGGCGCGATTAGGTTCGCTGCCGCGTATTCCCGTTCCAGTCCTAGCTAGGCTTCGATTTGGGGCTGGCTAGGCGCTTGGCGAAGTGGGCAAGCAGAGAGCCGACAAGCACAGCGCCGCCGATCGAGCATAACAGCGACGTCAGCGTGTTGCCGGCTACGACCGACAGCATCGCAAGCGCCGCGAGCGCGATATTGGTTCCGAACACGCGCGCGACGACGCCGGGCACTGTCAGCCCACCGGCGATAGCGCGCTGGTAGAAATGGCTGCGGTGGGCTTGCCATACCGCCTCGCGCCGGCCGATGCGCAGGGCGAGCGTGATGGTGGCGTCGGCGAGATAGTAAAGCGGAAGCAAAAGCGCCGCTGCGAGCTGGCCGCTTGCGGCGAGGAGCAGAAGCAGCCAGCCCAGCACAAGTCCGATCGGAAGGCTGCCGACGTCTCCGAGAAAAAGGCGCGCCACCGGTCGATTGAACGGCGCGAAGCCGAGCATCGCGCCAAGCAGCGCCAGCGCCACCGGCGTCGCCAGCGGCGAAATCACACCGGCGAGGCCCAAGAGAGCGATCGCGGCCGTGATCGGGACGGCTTCCACCACCGTCATCCAGTCGATGCCGTCCATGAAGTTGACGAGATTGACGAACCACACGCCGACCACGACGAGGCAGAGGCGTTCGACCCACAGCGGCAGCGGGGAGAAAAGGCGCATGTCGATCGGCAGCGTCGCCACGAGCAGGCCCACCGCCAGGCATTGTGCGAAAAGGCGAGGACCCGGCGAAAGGCCGTGCATGTCGTCCAGCAAGCCGACCAATGTCAGCAGGGCAACCGCCGCGGTCAGCGTCGACAGCTGGGCAAGCGCGCCCTGCGGCAATGTTCCGGTCACGCCCGCGGCAAACCACGCGGCGGCAAATGTTGAAAGGATTACGCCGAGGCCGCCACCCTGAGGCGTCGGCTCGCGGTGCGACGACCGGTCGACGGGGCGTACCAGCGCATAGGACTTGAGCCAGGGCAGCAGAAGGACCAGCGCGCCGGCGCACAATGCTGCCGCGAGGACGGGAATGCCGATGATCGCCCAATACGTCACGTCTGCCCCGCCGATGATCGTTCCATTTTAGGAAAGACCGTGTGCCGATGGCGAGTGATTTCCACTCGTGGCATCCTTGTGATGCGATATCAACGCGAGCTTAGAACGGCGGCGCTCGCTCGTTCAGCGTTGGTGGAATATCGGCACGATCTGCTCCTTTACGATCAGGTCGCGCCATGAGTGTAGTGACGGGATGTAACCGGAGCTGTCGGTCCGGCGAAGATGCTTTCGTTGCGGCCAAGGAAGCCGACTTGCCTCGCGCAGTCGAGCATCAACTGCTTGCGGCCCGGTCCTTTGAAATGAAAAATTCTTGGATTGATCGAGGGGTCGGTCTCAACATCAGTGAGACAGGCATAAATAGACTCGGGCAGAAAAGCGACTTTAAATCCGTCGCGATCGATCACATTCCGAATCGCCTCCTGATCGCCGAACCAGCGCCAAAACTTCGGCGGCAGGCTGCGCATGTTGTCCAGGCAGGCATCCCAGAAGCGCGGGCCGTTGGTGGCCACGGCGCAGCCCACATAAGGATAAATTTCGCCGATCATGCGGCCGGCGTATTCATGGAGGTCGACGTCCATGGCGTCGACGTCGAGGCTCATATTTTTGTTGTATTGCCGCAGGCACACTGCGGCCTCCCGGCCTTCCAATGCGGCTTCGGGGTCGAGGCGCCGGACGCAGAGCATATCGGTGTCGAGGAACAAAGTCGGCGCGCTGGTCGGGAGCCGCGCAAAGCACTCGAGCCGGAATTGCATCGGCCGCGCGGCATCCCCGTCGAAGCGCACGACGTCATCCACGCCGGTGACCGCCGGGCCTGCCGCATCGGTGCATTGCACAATCCGCGCGTGGGGATTGTTGGCGCGAATTGAACGGACCAGGACCGTCGGATAAACCGTCTCAGGCCCGATATGAAAGAAGGCTATGTGCGGACCGCTCATGGCAGGCGAGCTTACCGCGCGCGGCCCGTGGTGGCGAGCGCCCGTCAGCGCTCGCGGAACGTCCGCGCGATCTGCTCCTGCAAGGGCTTGAGCTGGAATTCCAGCGGGGTGCGCACGCCGGTTTCGATCCAAGACGCGCGCGTGCGACTCCACAAGGGCCTATCGCACTGATCTTCCCAGACGCGTATTTTGATTAGGTGTACATCGATGCCGACCACTCCTATGCAGGGGTGACACGCGACGCAAATGCGGCCGCCTCAAAAGTGAAGCCGGGAGGATTTCTTGTTTTCAATGACTTCGCCCACATGGACCCATTTTTGGGAGCCTACGGAGTGCATCGCGCGGTCGTCGACTTCGCCGTGGCCCGAAGCTGGGCATTTACCTGGTTTGCCTACGATCCTATGGCGCTCTACGATGTCGCGCTTCGGCGCCCTCAAGGCTCAAGTTAGTCAAAGCTTGGCGGAGGCGGCCATTCCGCTAGAGCGGTTCGATGCTCAATCGATTGTTACGTCATAGCCGTTCCAATCGGTGGGTCACAGCTGGCGTGGAGGGCGTACGGAGGCTCCAAGAGCGGGTTCTGTATCGACTTGGAAACAACCTGAGTTTGCGGGCCTTCATACCGTCGTTCATCGCAGCAGATGCGGATTATGCGATCCAGATCGCCCGCGATTATCTGCAGACTTTGGAGCGTCACTTTGATCTGCCGCGCGCGGCCATCCTGGAACTGGGTCCCGGCATCAATTTTGGTCCGCAGCTCATACTGGCAAGCTGTGGCGCCCATATGACGGTTGCCGACCGATTTTCTAAGTCGCTGGCACCGGCACTACCATCCAAGAATTTATCGGGAGTTGAAAGCAAGATGGTCAGGACCTTCCGCGGCGATCGATCGTGTCCTGCAGTCGAACGGATATCCCGCCGACGTCATGACCTGCGTTGCACAGCCAGCCGAGTGTCTTGCCGATCTCGCTGACGGTTCGTTTGATTGCGTCATCTCGAATGCCGTCCTGGAGCATGTTTATGAGCCACGCGCCGTTGCCGCCTCACTGGCGCGCGCAACCAAGGCGGGTGGCCATAACTTTCATCAGATTGATTTTCGCGATCATAAGAATTTCAGGCGGCCGCTCGAATTCCTCCTGGTTGGCGCCGGGGAATATCAAGAGCAACTCGACAGGACGAAAGGTGGTCGGGGAAATCGATGGCGGCTTGGCGAATGGACCGCCGCATTTGAATCCGCAGGCTTCAAGGTAGCTGATGTCCAGATCAACGACGTCGCACCCGAGGCATACTTCGAGACCTTCCTACCAAGATTGCGCCGGACCAATACGGTCTATCGGGACTGGCCGGAGAATGACCTCAGAGTCCTCGGAGCACGGGTGTGGTTGCGTCGATAAGAGCGACGTTCGCGTTTTGCAGCAAACCATCAATTGAAGGTCTGCTTCCTTGATTCGGATCTGTCACGTCATTACCGATTTGAACGCCGGTGGCGCAGAGCGGATGCTCGTCAATCTGGTCACCCGTCTCGATCGTTCACGATTCGACAATGAGGTGATATCGCTGATCGAGCCGGGGCTGTTGGCCGGCGAACTCACGGCTGCCGGCATTCCGGTCATGAATCTCGACATGCGCCGCGGTCGGCCGTCATTATCCGGGATGATCGCATTGATGCGGCGCCTTCGGCGGTCGAGACCAGCCATTCTCCAGAGCTGGCTCTATCATGCCGATCTTGCGGCGACGCTCGCGTCCTGGTCCGTTCCAAATACTTCGCTCGTTTGGAATCTTCGCTGCTCCGACCTTCCCAATCAGTCCGGCACGCGCGGTCTGGATCGCATTGTCAGGCTGCTCGCGTGGATGTCCACACGACCGCAGGCGGTCGTTGTGAATTCGGAGAAGGGGAAGGCGTTTCATAGCGAATTCGGCTACCGCCCCCGCCGTTGGGCATTGATTCCAAACGGCGTCGATATTGCTCGTTTCCGTCCGAGTCCGGAAATGCGGTTCGAGATGCGGAAAAAGATTGGAATAGCGGCCGACGCGCCGGTGATCGGATGGGTCGCACGATTTCATCCGATGAAGGATGTCCCGACGTTTTTGCGAGCAGCAGACCTATTTTCCAAGGTCCGCCAAGATGCTCACTTTATTTTGTGTGGCGAGGGCTTTGATCGCCACAACGGCCAAGTCCTGCAAATGATCGCAGAGCTGGGATTGGAAAATCAGGTCAGCCTGCTGGGCGTCCGGGCCGACATGGAAAACATCTATCCGGCCTGTGATGTTTTTGCACTATCGTCGGCATACGGGGAGGGATTTCCCAACGTCCTGATCGAAGCCATGGCGTGCGGCGTACCCTGTGTTGCAACCGACGTCGGCGACAGCCGGGCGATTGTTGCAGACACCGGGATAACCGTCCCGCCGCGCGATCCGGACGCGCTCATGCGGGGATGGAACGCTGTGACAGCCGCCTCTCGGACTGAACCGTTTGGCGACCGCGCTCGAAAGCGCGCGGTCGATCAGTACAGTATTGACCGCGTGTGTCTGCTATACGAGACATTGTACTACGAGCTTTCCAGGCGGAAACAATCGGCGGATCACGGGCGATAATGACAGGGCATGTGCGGAATTAGCGGCTTGTTGTGGCTGGGCTCTGGACGCCCCCCGTTCGACGTCGACCAGCGTCTGTGGCGGATGATTGCGCCGCTGCGCCACCGCGGGCCCGATGATCAGGGTGTGTGGAACGATAGCGTGTGCGGCTTGGCGCATGCGCGTCTCTCGATCATCGATCTCACGCCGAGCGGGCATCAGCCCATGGGCAGCGCCGATGGTCGCGTCTGGCTCAGTTTCAATGGCGAAATCTATAACTTCCACGAGCTTCGCGCCGAGTTGCAGGCGAAGGGTTACAGCTTTCGCAGCCAGTCCGACACCGAGGTCATCATCTATGGCTATCTTGCCTGGGGCGAGCGTGTCATCGACCGGCTGCGCGGCATGTTTGCCTTCGCGCTCTGGGATTCCGTGGACAAGAAGCTCTTGCTGGTGCGCGATCGCGTCGGCAAGAAGCCGCTCTACTACGCGCGCGTCGGGGACATCTTGCTGTTTGGCTCCGAGATCAAGGCGATCCTCACATGGCCTCAGGTCGAGCGTACGCCCGATTACGTTGCTATCGATCAGTATTTGGCCCTGCAATATGTCCCTGCGCCGCGCACCGCCTTTGCGTCCATCAGCAAGCTTCGCAACGCTCATTATCTCACCGTCGAGCATACAGCCGCAGGCTGGGCAATGCACGAGCAGGTCCAATATTGGCGGCCGCCGGCTCCGACTGCCGCGAAAACGCGGGCGACAACGGAGGATCTTGCCGCCGAACTCGTCGAACGTCTGACGGAAGCGGTCAGGCTGCGGTTGATTTCCGACGTTCCGCTCGGCGCGTTTCTGTCGGGCGGGGTGGACTCATCATCCATCGTTGCGCTGATGGCCGGTCTTGGGCACGGACCGGTCAAGACATTTTCAATCGGATTTCCCAACAAGGAGTACGACGAAACACGTTACGCGCGAATGGTGGCCGAACGCTACGGAACGGATCATGAAGAGATGGTCGTCGAGCCGGACGCGCTGGCCGTCATCCCGCGCCTGGTCTGGTACTACGGCGAGCCATTCGCCGACTCATCGGCGGTTCCGACCTACTACGTCTCTGAAATTGCGCGGCGTAAGGTCACTGTCGCCTTGAACGGCGACGGGGGAGACGAAGCGTTCATGGGCTATGGCCGCTACGACACATGCCGGCGCATGTCACCTTTCGACTGGATGCCGCCGTGGATGCGCAAGCTGACGACGCTTGGCATTCGAGGGCTGCCGCAGGCGGTCCACCGGCGCTACGGCAACCGGCTCGTCGCGTTTGGCGACCTGATCGCGAGTCCCGATCGGCGTAGCGAGCAAGCGCTATGAGTTCACGATTGTCTCGTTCATGGACTATCAGAAAGTGCAGGGCTACACCCGGGCGATGGGTGAATTGCTGTCGCGATCGGCACTGGACCTGCTGCAACCTTATTTTGACGCGGCGCCGACCTTAGTGACCGGCGCCAACTGGGCCGACATTCACACCTATTTGCCTGACAATCTGATGGTGAAGGTCGATGTCGCGAGCATGGCCCATGGCCTTGAATCCCGCTCTCCGCTGCTCGATCATGTGTTCATGGAATGGGCGATGACAATTCCGGAAAACGTGAAGATGGCGGGCGGCGTGACCAAGGCGCTGTTCAAGAAAGCCATGGAGCCGTATCTCCCTTATGAACTACTGTATCGACCGAAAATGGGATTTGGTGCGCCGGTCGATCACTGGTTCCGCGCCGAGTTGAAGGACATGGCGCACGATGTGCTGCTTAGCGACTCGGCAACGGCCCGAAATATTTTTCGAAAGGACTATGTTCAACAGCTGCTGAACGAGCATTTGAGCGGCGAAAACAATCACCAGTCACGACTGTGGGCGCTGCTGATGCTGGAATTGTGGTTCCGCATGTGGGTGGATCAACCCGCTGAAATGGCGCTCCAACGGCCGACGTCGCTGGTGGCCTGAACCATGAAATCTTCAGTCTAGTTATGCCCACGAATCAGTTCGGTCACTTGGGACGATCGTCGGTCCAGCTTGATGCGGCGATCGAGTGGATGTTGCTACTGCACAAGCTCCGGGAGCGGGCGTTCCGCAACAAGGATTCGCCTTTCGAGTGGGCGGCGGTGCGATTTTGAAGCATCGGCCCTCTCCAGATTGCCTGATGCGATCAGGAAGCGTGCGGGTCGCGCGTCGGGTTTTGGGGCGAACGCTCGACAATCTCTTTCGGCCGGACATGACCGCGATTTGGCTCGCTCGTTCGCTCCGTGAAAAAATCGATGCTCCATATCGACTCGCTGCTGGCTCTCTATAAATGCGCGAGCAGGTGCCGCGGGGCTATCGTCGAAATAGGGGCATTCGTCGGCGGCGGGACCCTCATGATGGCGTCGGCGATGATGCGGGCCGGAAACACCGCCCCCGATGATCGCCATTGAGGTGGGCGGGGTGAAAGAACACCCGCTTATGCCGAGCGACGACATTTTGAAAGACTTGCGGGCAAATCTTGCAGAACACGGTTTGGCGCACCGAGTGTCCATCGTTGAGGGATGGAGCAACATGGTTTCCGGTTGCATCGTTGCTCGGCGATGACAAGATCGGTTTGCTGACAATCGACGCCCGTGATTTGGAGATTTACCGGAAATGGCTGGCGCCCAATGCGATGATCGTCATCGACGATTACATCGTTGTAGAAACATGAAGGCTGCCGTCGTTTACGCTAGTGTTGAGCAGCTGGTGTCAAGAAGGATTGTTGCGCAAAGGCAAGGTTGTCCCGTGGGGGACGTGGTTCGGTACGTACCGCGGTTAGATGTGCGGCGTGTTCCGGACCAACCGCCGGACCAAATGCTAAAAAGCCGAATACAAAAATCGCGTTGAGAAAGAAGGTGTTGGCAGTTGCTTGATATTAGTTTTCACGCCGATACTTTGTCGACGCCGAGACGGGTGCTAACTCACTGCTACGTTGCGACAGGCAATCCTGATGGGTCAGTTTATGTCGAGGAGCCGCCAATTCGCTAAGATCCGTCAGTTTGCTTCGAGGGGCCGCCATCTCGCTACGAAGAGCCGAAGTAGGATCCAGGAGATGCTTTCGGCGAGATGGTTTTTGCGAACCAGAAGTCGAGTACGGGCGCGAGACTGGATGCTACAACCTAACAGTGAATTCATCGAGCGCATGAAGCAACGATCGATGCTTCATCAAGAGACCCTATCGCTTCTTGACTTTTTCGCCCGTCGCTCCCGCTGCGGCATCCTTGAGATCGGCGCCTATGTCGGCGGCGGCACGGCCGTAATCGCTCAAGCGCTTAAGGAAAGTGGTCGAAACGTTCCTTTCGCCACTATTGAAGTCGGCGGCTCAAACCCGAACCTCCACGTACCAAGCTTGGACATTTTGGCGGACCTCAAGAGTACGCTCGCGACGAACCAGGTTACAGAACAGGCGATCGTTGTAGAGGGGCGCAGCGACGCGCCAAGCACAGTTGCTATCATTCACGAAATATTTGTGAAGTGCGGGATCGATATGCTCGTTATCGATGCGGACGGCGATAACGGTCGTGACTTTTTGCTGTACCGCGACCTTTTGGCCGACAACGCAATCATCGTATGCGACGACTACTTTTGCTCTGAAGATGACAATCCCAAAAAAGCTATCGTTCGGGCCTGGGTTGACGATGCGGTTGCCTCAAAAATCTTCCGCGAAATTGGAATATTTCAATGGGGCACATGGTTTGGCGTCTATCGTTCTGGAACGACTGGTTCGTTAGTCTAGTTCTCGCCCATTCGAGTTGATCAAAATGCTGTTTGACGGCGCGACTGAAACAGGTGATGAGCGTTCCCGCGGACTTCAGCAAGTTTCTTACGAGATGCCGGTTTCAGGCATGCGGAATCTTGTACAGCTGCAAGGTTTCGGCGATCATTCGCGATAAACCAAACCGACGCTCGACGAAAACCGGCCCCTCTATTGCCACTTTGGAACGCCATGCATCGTCGGAAAGTATTTCGACGATCCGATTGGCAATAACATCGGGCTCAACTGAATTTACAACAAAGCCGGTAACGCCTTGATCTATGGCTTCAGCGGTTCCACCCGCGTCGGTCGATACGACGGGCACCCCCAAAAAGGATGCTTCTAGAACGACGTTCGGGGTCCCTTCGAATTGGGACGTCAGCAGAAAAACGTCGAATAATGAGACGCCGACCGCTACGTCGATGATGTTGCCCGGCGCGTGGAAACGGTTGCCAATCCCGACATCGCGGGCCATGGCAACTGCTTCCTGAAGGAGAATCCCCTCGCCGAATACTACGAAATGAGCTTCGGGATAGCGGCGGGCGACCTCGCGGGCAACTTTGATCCAGAGAAAGGGGCGCTTCTCATCGTAAAATCTGAAAATGGAGCCGACAACGGCGGCGTATTCCGGAATTTTGAGCTGTGCACGCACGCGCGCAACAAGGTTGCCGGTAGAGCGTTTCATTGTCGTCATATCCAATCCGTTGCGCTTGACGACGAAACGTGTCACCGGAATTTGCAGCCACTGTGCATAATCCTTTGCCCCCGCAGCACTATTGTTTATCATCGTAACACAGCGACAATCCGCGATTTCGCGGTACGCAAGTTCCATATAGGGTCGATACCAAATGAAATTTGTCGGCCTCATATTGCGTGTTGACGTCAATATGCGAGGGACGCCTACGATCTTCGCGGCGTATGTTGCGGAAATGCCCAAATTGTCTTGCCAGGCATGCACGACGAGCGGTTTGAGGTTCACAAACTCCGCCGCAAAGCGAATAATCTCTTCTTGGATATCAGACGGCATCCAAGCTATGGACATCTCAATTTGGGCGTACTTAGCTTTTGAGACAACCGAGCGCAATGTGAGTTCGGCTTCTGCGAGCGGCATCGCGTTTCGGACGAAGCCCCGAAAATCCGCGAGCGCGGGCTTAAAAAAATCAAGATCTGGCGACGTCCCCAGTCGTTCGCAAAGCAATCCAACATTCAAATCGGTGCGGCGTCCGAGAGCGCGCAATGTATTTACAATTTGTCGCTCCACGCCACCTGACGCCAGGGCAGTGTTGACCAAAACGATCGGCCCCTTTGTAAATGCGGCAGTCTGGTAGATGGGCCGAAATGCCGAAAGCTTTACGGGTCTGCGCCTGAAGCGCCTCTCGAGCGATCCCTTTAGCAAGGACTCCAAGCCCAAATAGGAGCGACCGAGTATGTGGCGCATGGGCGGCGGGAGTGTCACACGCGCTAGAGCCCGCGCCTTCGACACAGTAGCCCGCGCAAGGGACGCAGCCGAAATTTCTTTTGCTGCGAAGTATGTGCGAAGGAGGAAGTGGCGGACCGACGAAGGCAGAGTGCGGCGCGCAATGGATCGCAATGCTGTAGCGATCGACGCCTTCAAGACGAGATTCCTGCTTCTAACCGTAGGTGCGGATGAACGGTTCCGCAGCCGGCTTTATTCGCCATAAGCGCGCGTGTTCCCCAGATCTGTCGCACCTGAGGTTGCCACCTTTCCTCATCATTGCGTCAATGCACCCTGCGAGCAATCAATTCCGGCCGCCTGCGTGCGTTCTACCGGCGAAGTCGACCGAAATCAAACGGAAGAAGTAAGCTAGGGCTTCGGCGCGATCGGGTCGGCAATGAAAGCCTCGTATCGACGCCCGTTTCTATTGGGATTCGTATTGTTACTTGCGGAGAAGTAGATCGCAGATCCCCAGTGCGAAAATCGCCCAGATCCGCGCTTGATGATTTCGGCATGAGTAATATGCGGCTTCGACAATTGTCGGCCATTTTCAAAAACGAAAAGAGGCGATTGGCGCTCCGCGCCGATCTTATCGGCCAAGTGCTCGAATTCAGGTGCAGATGCTATCCACATGTTCCCACGGACGTGACTAAATGGCGCTTCAACCCTCCTCAATTGGCCCTGCACCACGAAGAATGATGTGCGCTCGATGAAGGCGATATCCGCCTGGTGGTCGCCAACGACGACGTTACAGGCATGGTCAAAAACAGCCGGACCCACGATTTGATCGCCGGACATGAGCCAGGCTGGACTGCGGCCTTGCGTAGATTGTGTAGGCAGTCGCCCGACCACGCCACGGCCGCCCATCCGTAACGGCCCTAGGACGCGGCGGCCAAAACGTCGGGCCATCGAGTTCCCGCCCGGGAGGGGGACGTCGATGAATGTGTCGGTACCGGCTTCCTTGCGAAACATATACTCGTTGCAGCCGTAGCCGGAACTGCAATCCGTTAACTTGGTCAGTCGGAATCCGTCCTTGGCGCACAGGTCGACGATGCGCTCGATTGTCGCACGCTCGTAAGGCCATCCGCCGATCCAGTCGATCCAATCGTGCCACTTGCTCATCCCTCGCGCCGAAATAACTCTGTCGTGAGCGAAATGCGCCCCGAGCGGATCGCTAGTACGAGGCTAATTGCTTCTTCACGTGCGACCACACTCAGCGCAAATAAAAAGGCGAGGGGAGATGGCAGCTGATTATAAAATCGTTTAGTCGATGCCCAGCGATCGGTTACATCTCCTTGATCATTGTAAATGGCAATGAACAACTTACCGCCCATGGCAACAAGTTCTTTTGCATTCTCCAGTGCAGCGAACATTTGCCCTGTGTGGTGAAGCACTCCCCAGGAGTAAACGATATCATACGTGCCGAGTTGGTCGATGAACGCGCGATCGAGGATTGATTCCTCTTCAACAATCCAACAGGGATCATTTGGGAAATATCGTCGCTTGAGTTCCCGCGTGCAGGCCACCGAACTTGGATCGAAATCGAACGATCGTACATTGGCGCCGAGCCTTCTAGCTGCCAGCGAGAACAGGCCGGATCCGCTTCCAACATCTAGGAAGGTCTTTCCGTCGAGGCGCTCCTCGCCGAGAAAATCCACCAAAGAACGTTGCGCTATGGCGATTCGCTCATCGCTTAAGCCCTTCAAAAATCGGGTCCAGTTCTTTCCGAATTCGAAACGCGCACCTCGATATATTTCCCCCTGAAATTGCGACGCATTCATCGAGCATGTCCGTTTGGTGCAAGTATAAAGCAGAGCTTATGGCTCAGCATGAGGTCATGAGACGGAATTTTCTCCGAAGTATGAAGCTGCGACCGTTGCGCAATCGCCCTCCATCCGAATTCGGCCATGCTCCAACCAAAGCATACGATTGCAAGTTTCCAATATCAATTCTTTGGAGTGGCTCGCCAATATAAGAATCCTTGTTGACTCGATCATGTTTGCCAGTCTCTGCTCTGCCTTGGTGCGAAACGCTTCGTCGCCGACCGAAAGCCACTCGTCCAGCAGAAGAATTTCGGGCCGGAGAGCGGTGGCAATCGCGAATGCAAGCCGCATCTGCATGCCCGACGAGTAGGCGCGCACCGGCACATCCAGGAAATTTCCGAGCTCGGTGAACTCCGCAATTTCATCGGAAATGCCATCCATTTGCTTGCTGGACATGCCAAGCATGGCGCCGCGCAATCGGATGTTCTCGCGGCCAGTCGCTTCCGGGTCGGTGCCAAGCGATATGTTCAAGAGAGCTGTAACCTTCCCATCGACACGAACCGTTCCGAACACAGGATAGTACACCTGAGAAAGCACGCGCAGCAGCGTGGTCTTACCCGATCCGTTGTGGCCGACGATACCCAATCGGTCACCGTCGGTCAGCGCCAATGTGATGTTGTCCAGCGCGCGCACCACGATGCGGCCGTCTTCGCGCTCGCCGATGCGGCCGCCGGTCGCGACCTGAACTAGCTTGTTCTTGAGAGATCGACTGCTCGAGTTATAAATCGGGAAATCGATCGTGACCAAATCCAGCGAGATTGAGGCCATTGCCAGCTCTATTGTCGATGGGCGTTGTAGGTCAAAGCCAGTACGCGATGCGTCGCTTGTAGCGACCATAGAATACAATCGTGAGCGCCCAACCGACAACGGCAAGGAGCCCGGATACGACCCAGTTGAGAGTTGTGGGCAGTTCTCCCAACAGGGGCGCGCGGATCACGTTAACAATGTGAGCAAAGGGATTCAAATCAATGACAAAAAAAGCGGCGCGCTCAGGAAGCAACTCTGGCGGCCAAATGATTGGCGTCAAATAGAACCCGATCTGGACAACGTTCGAGATTATCGGTGGCAGATCGCGATACCGGGTGCAGAGAATGCTTGTCAGCAGCACCATCCATAGCAAATTCAAAGACACAACAAAAAATCCGATGAGACTCACAACGCTTGTCAAAGGGAGAAATTTGCCGAACGCGGCGAGAACCAATGGAAAGATAATCAGGTTGTGCAGCACGATCAAAGTGTTGCGAAAGTAAATTCGCAAGACGTGCACAAAAAGAGGAAGCGGAAGTTCCTTGATGACGTAATCGGCTGCAATGAAGCTCATGCAGCCCTCAGTGAGCATTGCTGCGATGAATCCCCATACTATGAGGCCTGCACAAAGGAACGGCAGGAAGTCAGCAAGCGGGGTCTTGAATATTTGCCCGAAAACGAGCGCCAGCGCACCGATCATCACGCCCATGCTGATCGTGAGCCAGAACGGCCCCAGCGTCGATCGGCGATATCGTAGCTTTACATCATACCAGCCTAATAGGGCGGCCAGACGATAGGACTGCAAGCCATCTGCGATATCGGCCGCCGCAATTTGGATCGGACGTTCTCGCGCTTGATATTTCACTTTGAGTCCTGTTTGCCCGACAATCGAAACGTCTGAAGCGCAGGCATCTGAGCTGGCACGTAGATCGGAAGCCTAGGTTGGGTGAACACCTTAAACGTTACTCGCGTGCTCATAAACACGAGGAGACCTTCTTCCAGGCGCAATGTCGACGCCGCAGGCGTAATTAGCGGTGCCGCACAGCAGAAGCAAGTCCATCGTATTCGCATATTCCCATTGCGTTATTCGAACCTACCGAAGTGTTCATATTGGTAAGCTTACCGCCGTTGCATTCCTGCGCATCAAGGCAGTGTGACAACGAACGCTGAATGGCAGGCTGCTGTCTTGCGTTGCCGGCTTATTCCTTCTCTCTCAAATTGTTAATCGCAACCTCTTTAGCCCGCGCCGGGATGGGGCTCGAAAACACGATTGGAGGATAGCGCCGGTTGAGAGCTTCAAAGAACTCACGCCATCGGTCAGCCATTTCAGTTGAATTCTTCCTCATTAAGGAATCGTACAAATCCCTGTGAGCGTCAGACGTGACGATGACCGAGCAACTATTCTGCAAGTCGTTAAAGTTGGGTGGCGGCGTTCGAGCCAACACTTCTAAATCCAGATAGGAGAGCGTCAGGGGTCCGTTGATAACGTTGAAGCCATCCAGCGGTGGCAGCGTCCAATCGGAAGCCGGTTGAATGCAAATGGTGGAGCCGGCCGGGATGTGCGCAAGCAGCCAATTACGCGGATCTCGCTTAACAGCTTGGAGTCCTGCAGTTTCCAGTTCTCGTTGCGCAACGATGCTCTGATATTTCTCGAATGAGGTCCATAAACTCGCCACAAACGCCAGTCCCATCATTGCGACCGCGGCTTCCTTGATATAGTGGCCGCGCGAATTGAGGATTTTTGCGGCGACGAAACCGATTACGGCAAAAAAGATCGGCAGCAAATGATAGCCGCCTCTGTCGTATTTCAGGGACAGCATTCCGGCTCCACTGAATACAATAAATAGGAGGGCAAGGAAAATCGTCGTCCGACAGCGTGTCCAGACCGCAAGGATAATAGTTGCGGCGGCGCAGGTCAGATAGAGAGCGACAAAGGGAAGGCCACTCCCCATCATGAGCTCGATATTGTAATAGGTAGTCGGCCCAACCATCTGTGGCGCCCACTGATCGAACTGCGCAATTGCCGCCCTGTAGTTCTGAATGATGTCAAGCGGCGGCATTCGGTACAGGTATCTGCCCATCAGAACAAAATATGTAACCAGAAAAACACCAACGCTGATTGCTGTGAATCGAGCCAGTCGCTTGATCGTGCCGGCGTTGAATTGGAAAGCGGCCAGCGCGCCCAAAGCTGGGATGATTCCGAAGAGGAAACCATTGATTTTGAGCGTGGCCGCGAACGCCATTGCGAACCCAAGAACAATTGCGTGCCGTCTCTGCTCTTGGCCTATCGCAAGCACACATGAGGAATAGAAAACGACCATCAACGGCAAAGTGACGAGGTAGTCGATCCGAGCCATGTTGATGTCGAGCATTTGCGGAGCGAGGAAAAGTCCCACGGCCATTGCAGCAGCGATCACAACGTGGCCGATTAGACGATAAATCGCAGCGTAAAAAACTGTGCAGGCAGCGGCATAGGCCGTGATGTTTGTCAAGAGAGCGGCGCCTAAGGCGTAGCTCATGTCGTTTGGAAAGTGACCGCGTGCTATCGCGAAGTAACTCGTAATCCAGCGGAGCACGGCATATACAAGGCCGTACACGATGTGATGCGCATCCAAATAGACTAGTGGGAACGGAATTGGTAGAATTTTGGGGTCGAGCGTCGAAAAAAAGTCTGCAAAAATTTGGATCATTTGCCAGAAGAAGTCGGGCTCAATCAAAAACTCGAGGTCTAGCTGCCGCAGACGGAATGCAAGCATATAAAAAAAGCCGAACAGAAGGAGTCCTGTCCACTTTGAATTAGATCGGGCTATATTTCCGCTTGCCATTTGGTGGTAAGTTCTGCCCGAAAGCACTTCGGTTGCATAGAGTGGGAACCATGAGGCCAGTTTGGTCGCAGCTATTGATGCCAGAATGGCTGCTTTTCGTTTGAATTCGATCCTTCTGCGGCTTCAAGCTCGGGTATGTAACGCAACAGATCGTCTTGGGCGATATCGTTGGTCACTTCGCATTGCTTTCTGGCTGCTGCTCGCCTTGGTTTCGATCGGTGGCGTTCTCGACTATGACGCCGTGCGGCGCGAGGACGTCAACTCCGGCCCATTCAGGGTCGCAGCAAGGGAGCCCGATCAATACGCGGTCGACATTGGTGCAGCCGTTCCGGTCTGGCTCAGGACCCGTCTGATCGATAACAGCCCGTTTGCATCAGGCGTCCGATTGTTGCAAGACAGCCACACGATCGAATTGCCGGCGCAGCCGCGGCCGCAAGTTTCGCGGAGTGCGAAGTCATCGTTCGGACTCCGGTACCCGGAGTTGACCTTCGCCTTGCCAGACGGTGTAGCGAACGACAATCGTCTTCGTATGTCCGCAAAATATGCGGTGACGTATCATCGCACGTTCCACGATATCGTTTTGGCGTGCTTCATTTTGATTGTGGCATTGGGTTTGATCATCGGGCGCCACCACTTCGAACCAGTTCTCCGGCGGCCGGACGAAGTGGCGCTGACCCGCCAGGCGCCAGCGGGGCTCCTCCATCGGGTTGTTCCGGTTGCCCTGTTCCTATTTCCGTTGCTGAGCGTGCTCGTTGTCGCAGCCTGCGTTGGTTACGCAGCAACAATCGGCCATGGCGTGCTGGCCGGGCATGCGCTGCCATCGGCGACCGCATTTCATCTGATGCCAACCGGTTTGTTGTCCGGCATCGAACCCTACTTTCCGGCCGCGATCCTGGTTTTTTCCGCCGCCGGAACCCTGATGGCCTGGGGGGCAAGCTTCCGCACACTCCCGGCGGAGCCGATCCGGAAAACCGAGCAACTCCTGGCACGGATCTGGGCTTGGTGGGGCCTGCCGGTGATCATTTGCCTCTTCCTGATCTCGTTGAGTGCCGGAGGTTGGAGCGGCCACATTCGTCCCCAGGATTCGAATTATTTGAGCCTGGCAGGCCTTGTTCCACACTCCGATGCCCGGGCCTACTTTACCGACGCCTATCGCGCAGCGTTTTTCGGCGACTGGGATGTCCTTGGCAGCCGCCGTCCGCTGGGGGAGGCCTTCCGGCAATTGACCGTGGTTGCCGGTCGCTATTCTTATGTCGGGACGTTGCTGGTGCAGCTCTGTTTGATCGCCACGGCGTTGTTCGTTGCTGCCCGCTTTGTAGCCGGTCGGTCCGGGATATGGGCCGGCATCGCACTCGTCGGCCTCATCTATCTCGTAGCGAGGCCATTCCTCTACACGACCATGACCGAGCCCTTCGGCCTGATCTGGGCGCTGTTTTCGATCGTGTTTCTGTTGGAAGCCTTCCGACTCAATTCTTTGCCCCATGCGTTGGTCGGCTTTGCGGGACTCACGATTGCCCTGGTCACCAGGATGGGGAGCATGTTCACGATCCCGATCCTCGCGGTATGGATAGCTTGTGCATTCGCCACGACGTGGCAGGGGCGCCTCAAGACATTCGCACTCGCGTGCGGAATCGTCATCGCCGTTTTGGCGGTGAACGCACTGCTTGCATATCTCTATTCGTCGCCGTTCGTAGCCACAGGCAGCAACTTTGCCTATTCATTTTGTGGACTCTCGCTTGGGGCGGATTGGAGCCATTGCAGTCGGGTCTATGACGCACAGCTTCAGGCGCTTCCCGATGAGAGAGCCCGGGCCGCGTTTCTATTTGCTACGTCGTGGCAGAATATCCTGGACCGGCCGACCGTGCTGCTGTCCAAACTTGTCGATAACCTGATTAGCTATATCGGGAAGCTCCCCGAGCTTCTCCTGGAGGGCTATTCGCCCGGCTATCACGTGTCGGGAGCGATCGCGAAGCTTGCTACGCTGGCCCTACTCATTTCCCTGATCGTGCTGCATCGCCTTCGCGGGACACGGACTGAAAGCACGTTCTGGATCCTGCTCTTTCTGAGCAGTGCGATGTCCGCGGCCATCATCCTCGCCGATGATGGTTGGCGCGCCCTGCACGTCACCAATGCGCTGATCGCGTGTTTCCTTGCAGCCGGATTTTCCGCTCCGAGCGTGCTTGCGCCGCGATCGACCGCTCCGCCCCTGCGCTGGCAGCTCGGCGCAGGGGCGATTGCAGTTGCCGCCGTTCTGTTTGTTGTCGGCCCGACTGCTTCGAGAACGTTGATGTCTGGCGAGGCAAGCAAATATCGTCCGACCGGAAACGCGCGGACGGACGAAAGCATTGTTCCGGGCGGTCGATTCATTACGGGATTTCAGGTGATTCCTGATGGATCATCGCGCCCACTGCACGTTCCGACCCTGTTTGTTTCCGAATTCACCAAACTGGCGCACATGATCAACATCGAAAGTGATTTTGGCCCGTTTATTGACCTCGCAGTCCGACGCGTACCATTTGCCCTGGTCGTGACGGGTCGCTTTGACAATGCCAATCAGTCCAATATTTTCATCGCTCCCGTTACGGTATTGGAACGACGAGACATCGCCGCATGGCGTTTCCAGGTCCGACAAGCGCCCCCAGGGGGGAGGGATTGGAACAGCTTGCGGGAAGCCGTGGCGGCGGAACCGGGCCCGTAGAATCTGATTAACGGCAATCGAGAATTGAAGGTCGTATCACGAATGCAGCGAGCCGCAGAAGCGATGCCGCGTCGAAGGGCTAATATCGGCAAGTTTGCTGCCGTTGTCCTCAAACTCGCAGTAACCGCGGCATGCTTTTGGTACGTGGCGCACCAAATCGACTTCGCCGTATTGGCGCGAACGTTGCCTACAATCAATCTGGGTTGGGTCGCGCTTGCGGTGTTGGGGGCGACGCTGCAAATTCCGTTGGTCGGGCTGCGGTGGTCTACAATTCTCGACGCGCTCCCGGGTCAACGGGTGTCGCGCCCGGACGCCATTGCAATCACCTGGATTTCGCTTTTTCTCGGGCAGGTGTTGCCGTACGCGGCAGGCGATGCAATGCGGGTATGGCTGCTGTCGCGTTTGGGACGCGATTGGCGGACTGGAATCATCAGCGTCCTGATCGACCGTGGCGTCGGCGTCGCAATGTTATTTGCCTATGGTTTCGTTATCTTGCTGATGCCGTCGGCACTGACCGCCATGGAAGGACATCGTATCGCGGTCGCCGCTTTTTTTGGAGCGGTTTCGGCGGGCGTTCTCATTGCTCTTGCTGTCGTTCCCTGGGTTGCGCCAATACTCGTTCGCTGGCGGTATACGCGCTGGATCGGCACGGTTGCGTTCGCTTGTTATGAGGTGCTTGCAAGATCCCGTTCGGGAGTTGCGGTTGCCGCTCTGGCAATCGTGGTGCACACGCTGACCATCCTGTGTGTTTGGTGTGTCGGACGGGCGCTCGGAATTCCGTTGCCCCTCTTGGACGCGGCTGTCCTCTTTGTGTTGATGCTGGGAGTCACATTGATCCCTATCTCAATCGGCGGCTGGGGTCTGCGTGAGGTCGCGGTCGTCACGTTGCTGGGGTCTCATGGCGTGCCGGCGGAGGTCGCGCTGTCGCTTTCGGTTACTTTCGGACTCGTCATCGTCATGGGTTCTCTTCCGGGAGCAATCATCTGGGCGGCCTATTCGCCCGCTCAACCGACCGCGGTTAAGGCGGAGACCTGAGATGGATGCCTCCGTTACGTCGAACAAGGCGATGTTGCCTCGAAAGCAGGCAATTCGTTCATTGAGCGATGCCAGTTCAGCGGATCGCGCGAAGTGGCTTCGGCGCGGGGCCTTTTTCCATCGTGAGGACCTTCTCTATCTGCAGTTTCTCATTCCGGAGGGATCGCGCGTCCTTGAACTTGGCTGTGGCACGGGACACCTGCTGTCCGCGCTCAAGCCATCGTTTGGCGTCGGCGTCGATTTCAGTGAAGGAATGATTGCGCAAGCGCGCAGGAATCATCCCGACCTTACGTTTCTGATCGGAGATATTGAAGACGCGGATTTTATCCGTTCGCTGCCGGGACCGTTTGACGTCATTCTCATCGCTGACACGCTCGGCTTCCTTGATGATTGCCAAGGTCTGCTTGCGAGTCTGCACCCGCTGTGCACGCGAGAGACCAGGCTCGTCATCGCCTATTTCTCCCACCTTTGGTACCCCGTATTGAAGGTCGCCGAAGCTTTTCGGTTACGGATGCCGCAGGCCGCGCAGAACGTCCTGTCGCCCGAGGATATTCGCGCGCTGGTCGAGCTTGCCGATTTCGACCCTGTCAAGGTGGAAAGGCGGTTGCTGTCGCCTGCAAGAATGCTCGGCGTCGGCCGCGCAATGAACCGATTCCTTGCGCCCTGGCCAGGCATTCGCAGCTTGTGTCTGCGTCACTATACAGTCTGCCGCTCGTTGTGCCGCCTCGACGACAAGATCGAGTCCGCCACCGTCGTTATCCCCGCGCGCAACGAACGAGGCAATATCGAATCCGCAGTCCGGCGGTTACCGCGCTTTGCGGACGATCTTGAGATCATCTTCGTTGAAGGACATTCGCAGGATGGCACATGGGACGAAATCCAGCGGGTGATTGCCGCCTACCCGCAGTTCGACATCAAAGCGCTGCGGCAGCCGGGCAAGGGAAAGGCCGATGCCGTCTTTGCCGCCTTTGAAATTGCGCGCGGCGACCTTTTGATGATCCTGGATGCGGACCTGACAATGCCTCCGGAGCAGCTTCCCAAGTTCTGGGACGTCGTTCGCTCCGGCAAAGGCGAATTCGTCAACGGAACGCGCCTCGTCTATCCGATGGAAGACGAGGCGATGCGCTTTCTCAATTTGATCGCCAACAAGTTCTTCTCGTTTGCGTTCACGTGGCTTCTCTCGCAGCGCATTACCGACACGCTCTGCGGGACCAAGGTGATCCGCCGCTCCGACTACCGGCGGCTCAAGAAGGGCCGTGCTTATTTTGGCGATTTCGATCCGTTCGGCGACTTCGATCTTCTCTTCGGCGCCTCAAAGCTCGGCCTCAAGATCGTCGATGTTCCTATTCGATACGCCAACAGGACCTATGGTGAAACCCAAATCTCCCGGTTCCGCCATGGATTGCTATTGCTCCGGATGGTGCTCTTTGCATTCCTGCGCATCAAGGCGCTGTGACATCCGATGTCCGAAGTGCTGCGCGACCATCTGGAAGTCTGGAACAGCAAGCCGGTGCTCCGGCTCGTCTATGACGATTTCTATCGGCGGATCGCCGCCGAGTGCATTCCGGGTTTGACCATTGAACTCGGCGGCGGAATCGGAAATCTGAAGCAGCGGCTTGAGAACGTCGTTTCGACCGATGTCCAGCCTGCGTCCTGGCTTGATTGTGTCGCCGACGCACAGATGCTGCCGTTCGCAGACGGATCGGTGAGCAATATCGTGATGGTCGACGTGCTCCATCACGTCGAGTATCCAGCCAACTTCTTTCACGAGGCTGAGCGCGTTTTGACGGCCGGTGGGCGGATTGTCATGGTTGAGCCGGCGATTACGTGGGGAAGCACGCTGTTCTATCGGCTGTTGCATCACGAGCCCGTTGTCACGTCGGCCGACCCGTTGCAGTCCGGCGAGCCGGATCCGAAGCGCAATCCCTACGATTCCAATCAGGCGATCCCGACGTTGATCGCAACCCGCGACCGGGTTCGCTTTCATCAGCATTTCCCGGCACTGAAAATCAGGCGGGTGGACTGGTTTTCCCTCGCCAGCTATCCGATGAGCGGCGGATTCAAGTCATGGTCTTTGCTCTCCGTCGGCCTGTCGCGTGCATTGCTGCGCATCGAGCAGGTGATCGAACCGATCGTTGGACGCTTCGCCGCGTTTCGGATGCTGCTCCTGATTGAAAAGACGTGATTGCGCTGGTGGCGACACTGGCGTTTCCTCAAGGAGGTCCGTTATTGTCGGAAACCTAAGTTTTCGATTGGGCTCTGATCGATGCCGAAAATTCTCTATCTGGCGACGGAGGATTGGTTCTTCGCATCTCATTTCATGCCGATGGCGCGGACCGCGCGGGAACTGGGCTTCGACGTCGTGATCGCGACCCGACTGGGCGACAAGGCCGACCGCTTCATTGCCGAACGATTCCGCCCGATCGCGATGAATTCGAAGCGCGGAAGTTCGGGTTTGCTCGAAGCGTTGCGATCGGTCATGCGGACTTATCGGATCGTGCGGGATGAGCGGCCGGACGTCGTCCACTGCATCGCTTTGCGGCCGGTCGTGCTCGGCGGGCTGGCTGCAAAACTGGCGGGCGCGCGCCGCCTCGTGCTGGCGCCGACCGGTCTCGGCTACCTGTGGATGACAGACGGCATTTTCGTCCGCGTGTTGCGCGCGCTCACGAGGCGCGCGGTCGGTTCATGGCTCAACGGTCCTGACACGCGCTACCTGTTCGAGAACAGGGACGATCCGCGTGAATTCGGCCTCGACCCAAACGGGAGCAACGTCTTCATCGTCGGCGGGGCGGGCGTTGCGCCCGAAGATTTTCCGTATGGTCCCGAGCCGCCCGCGCCGCCTGTCAAACTCGCGGTCGTGTCGCGCATGATCGCCCCGAAGGGAATCGCGGAAGCGGTCGAGGCGGTGCGACAGGCGCGCGCGGCCGGCGCGCCGGTTGAACTCGACCTGTTCGGCGAGCCGGATCCCGCAAACCCGCTCTCGATCCCACCAGAAATTTTGCGCGAGTGGGCGAGGGAGCCAGGCATCCGCTGGCACGGCCGGACGGAGGACGTCGCGCGGGTCTGGCGGGAGCATCACATCGCGCTGTTCCTGTCGACCTACCGCGAAGGCCTGCCGCGCACGATCGTTGAAGCGGCGGCGGCTGGCCGTCCGATCATTGCGTGCGCGATACCAGGATGCCGCGATCTGGTCCGCGACGGGCAAGAAGGTATCCTGATCGATCCTGGTGACACCGCTGCCGCAGCCCGGGCCATTGCCAGGCTCGCCGACGACGCAGTGCTGCGTCAAAAAATGGGGCGGGACGCCAATCTGCGCTTTCTCGACGGCTTTACCGAAAGCGCGGTGACCGGCGTCGTGGCAAGACTTTACGGGACGTTCGTCATTGCACCAGGTCGCTGACAGACGCCACTGGCTGGTGCTAAAAGTCTGCGTTGCCGGCCCGCGGGCGTTAATCCGCTCGCCATCCTTGGCCGCCTGGAATTGCAGGGAAAGGACTGAATTTGCCGAATTCAATTCTGGTTACGGGCGTCGCGGGATTCATCGGAATGCACGTGGCGCAGCGTTTGCTCGCCGACGGCGCGACCGTCATCGGAATAGACAACCTCAATTCTTACTACGACCCGCGTTTGAAGCAGGCGCGGCTTGGCGAATTGGCGCGCTATCCCGGTTTCCGCTTCGAGCGGATTGATCTGGCCGACCGCAATGAGGTGAAACGGCTGTTTTCGACACACGGTTTCTCGCAGGTCGTGCACCTCGCCGCCCAGGCTGGCGTGCGGCACTCTCTGATCGATCCCTATGCCTATGCCGACAGCAATCTCATGGGCTTCCTCAACGTCCTGGAGGGTTGCCGCCATACCGGGTGCCAGCATCTGCTCTACGCTTCGTCGTCCTCAGTTTACGGCGCAAACACCCGCGTCCCGTTCCAAACCTCGGACAACGTCGATCATCCGCTCAGTCTCTATGGCGCGACCAAAAAGGCGAACGAGCTGATGGCGCATGCCTATGCGCATCTGTTCGCGCTGCCGACCACCGGGCTGCGGTTTTTCACCGTGTACGGCCCGTGGGGCCGCCCCGACATGGCGATGTGGCTGTTCACCGACGCGATCCTGGCAGGGCGCCCGATCCGACTGTTCAACCGCGGCGACATGCGCCGTGACTTCACTTACATCGACGATGTCTCGCAAGCGGTGGTCAAGCTCATTGCGCGTCCGGCGGCGCCGGACCCGGCGTGGTCGGGCAATGCGCCTGATCCGTCGCGCAGCTCCGCTCCCTGGCGCATCTACAATATCGGCAATTCCAACCCGGTCAGCGTTCCCGACGTTGTGCGAATTTTGGAGCGGGAACTCGGCCGCAAGGCGCAATGCGAGCTGTTGCCGATGCAGCCGGGCGATGTGCCGGAGACCTGCGCTGACGTCTCCGATCTCGAGCAGGCGGTGGGCTTTCGGCCGGCGACCGCGATCGAAGAAGGCGTCCGGCGCTTTGTCGAGTGGTACCGCAACTACCACGGGGTTCGGGCATCCGGTGAGGTCAAAGCCGCTCCATGACTGATCTCATCATTCCGCTGATCATGTGCGGCGGCGCTGGGACGCGACTCTGGCCCGCGTCGCGCGAGGGACGGCCGAAGCAGTTCCTGGCGCTGATGGGATCGCGCTCGACGTTCCAGGAAACCGTTCTGCGCGTCAGCGATCCGGTCATTGTTCGGGCGCCCGATCGTGATCACCAACGGGAGCTATCGTTTCCTGGTGGCCGAACAGCTCGCCGCCATGGGCATCGAAGCCGACATCCTGCTGGAGCCGGCGCGGCGCGATTCCGGTCCGGCCATTGCCGCCGGTGCCACCTTTGCTCGCGCCCGCGACGGCGACACGGCTGTGATGGCGCTTGCCGCCGATCATGTGGTCTCGGATATCGCCGCCTTTGTCAGCGCCTGCCGGACCGGAGCCGATGCCGCCCGGCAAGGCAGGATCGTCACGTTCGGCGTACGTCCGACGCGGCCGGCGACGGAATACGGATATATCCGCCCTGGAGGCGCGCTCGGCGACAATGTGTTCGCCGTCGAAGCATTCGTCGAGAAGCCGGATGAACCGGCCGCGCGAAAATATGTAGCGGGCGGTTATTTGTGGAACTGCGGAAACTTTGTCTTCCGTACCGACACATTTCTGGATGAGTACCGCCTGTTTGAGCCGGGCAGCCTCGAAGCGATTATGGCAGCCGTCGAAACCGCCGGCAGGGATCTTGGCTTCGTCACGCTCGGGGCCAAGGAATTCGCGCGCGCGACGGCGAAGTCGGTGGACTATGCGGTGATGGAGAAGACCTCCCGCGCCGCGGTCGTGCCGGTGAGCTATGGATGGTCCGACGTCGGCTCGTGGAATTCGGTGTGGGAGCTGTCGAAGCAGGACACCGATCGGAACGCGACGCAAGGCCGGACTGTTTTCGTCGACGTTAAAGGGTCCTATGTCGCGTCCGACAAGGCGTTGGTTGCGCTGCTCGGCGTCGAGGATCTGGTGGTGGTGGCGACCGAGGACGCGGTCCTGGTCACGCATCGCAACCGCGCCAGCGATCTCAAGCACCTGGTCGAGCGGCTCAAGACCGAAACGCCTTCGGTGCTCGAAGAGCATCTCAAGGTGCATCGGCCATGGGGTGCATACCAGTCCCTCGATCTGGGCGACCGTTACCAGGTCAAGCGCATCGTCGTGAAGCCCGGCAAACGGCTGTCGCTGCAGCGCCACAATCATCGCGCCGAGCATTGGGTGGTGGTCCGCGGCACCGCCCGGGTCACGGTCGGCGACGAGGTCAAGACGATCCACGAGAACCAGTCAACCTACATTCCGATTGGCGCAAAACACCGGCTGGAGAACGTCGGCAAGATCGATCTCGAACTGATCGAGGTGCAGACCGGAAGCTATCTCGGCGAGGACGATATCGAGCGGTTTGACGACGATTACCACCGAACTTGACCCTTCCTGGCGGCGACGGCAGATTGGCGCAACGCAATGTCGCTCGAGGACCGATTTGGCCGGCACGGATCACAGCTACGTCGATGACTATCTGCGCCGCTCCGCTGCGGCTCTGGAGACCGTCGTCGCAGATACGCAATTCCGGACGACCATCGAGACGATCGCCGCCGTCATCGCCAAAGCCCTCGGCGGCAACGGCAAGCTCCTGCTCGCCGGCAACGGCGGCAGCGCCGCCGATGCGCAGCACCTGGCCGCGGAATTCCTCTCGCGCTTTGTGTCCGATCGGCGGCCGCTGCCGGCCATTGCGCTCACCACCGACACCTCGGTGCTCACCGCCATCGGCAACGACTACGGTTTCGATCATGTGTTCGAGCGGCAGGTGCGGGGGCTCGGCCAGCCGGGCGACGTGTTTCTTGCGATATCGACATCCGGACGGTCGCGTAATGTGTTGGCCGCGCTTCGCGCCGCGCGTGCGGTGAATGTGACGACCATCGGCTTCACCGGCAGGAATCCCGGCGAAATGGCCGGGCTCTGCGATCACTGTCTCTGTGCGCCCTCGGAGGAGACTGCGATCATCCAGCAGATCCATATTGTCGCCGGACACGCCATCTGCGGACTGGTCGAGCAGGCCATCCCGCGCACGCCATGAACGGCATCGCTCGCGCGCCCGCGCTCTTCCTCGACCGCGACGGGGTGATCAATGTCGATCGCGGCTATGTCCATCGCGTCGACCAGTTCGAGTTCCTGCCCGGCATCTTCGAGGTTGCGCGCTTCGCCGCAAAGCTTGCCTGGCCGATCGTCGTGGTCACCAACCAGGCGGGGATCGGGCGCGGCGTGTTCTGCGAGGCGGACTACCAGGCCGTGAACGGATGGATGTGCGATCGCTTCCGGAGCGAGCAGGCGCCGGTCGCCAGGGTCTATCACTGCCCGTTTCATCCCGAGCTCGGCATCGGCGAATACCGGATCGATCATCCCTGGCGAAAGCCGAAGCCCGGGATGCTTCTGCAGGCCGCCGCGGACCTGAACCTTGACCTGTCGCGATCGTGCCTGATCGGCGACAAGGTCACCGATATCGAGGCCGCCGCCGCCGCCGGAGTTCCCGAACGCATTCGCCTCGATCCGCAGCGATTGGCGTCGGGAGGGGTCGCGCCCGCCCATCGCGTCGCGCGCGACCTGCCGGAGGCGCTGGCGCTGCTGCGGGAGTTTGCGGCGTCGGCGGCGTCCGGGCGGGCCTGAGGCGACTCGCGGTCCCGTCCCGGGCCGGGTAAGGTGGCCGCCAAACCGCAAACGATCGTGACGGATATCCCGATGAAAAAGCTCAGCGATCTCAAGATCAAGCTGTTCACCGACGGCGCCGACAAGGCGCAGATTCTCGATATGGCCAAGCAGCCGTGGATCAAGGGCTTCACCACCAATCCGTCGCTGCTCAAGAAGGCCGGGGTCAAGGACTACGCCGCCTATGGCCGCGATCTCGTGGCGGCGGTGCCGGACCGGCATATCTCGTTCGAGGTGTTTTCCGATGACATCCCGGAGATGGTCGCGCAGGCCGACGTCATCGCCACCTGGGGCGGCAATGTCCACGTCAAGCTGCCGGTGACGACGACCCGCGGCGAGCCGTTGTTCGACGCGGTGCGCTCGCTGTCGCGCGCCGGTGTCAAGATCAACATGACGGCGATCTTCACCAGCGAGCAGGTCGCGCGCGCAGTCGATGCGCTGGCCGGCGGTGCGCCCGCCTGCGTGTCCGTGTTCGCGGGCCGTCTGGCCGATCTCGGGATCGACTATCGCCCGATCATGCAGGACGCCGTCGCGCGCGCCCGCAAGACCGCGAATGTCGAGATCATCTGGGCCTCTACCCGCGAGGTCTTCAACGTCGTGGAGGCCGACGACATGGGCTGCCACATCATCACGGCGCCGGCCGATATCCTCAAGAAGCTGCCCGCGCTCGGAACGCAGAATGGCGCCGAGCTGTCGCTTGGCGCGGTCAAGGCG
This sequence comes from uncultured Alphaproteobacteria bacterium, assembly GCA_963720385.1. Lineage (GTDB taxonomy): Bacteria > Pseudomonadota > Alphaproteobacteria > Rhizobiales > Xanthobacteraceae > VAZQ01. Next base: position 280,060 of record CAVRFL010000013.1, read on the forward strand.
TTCCGCGACGACGCGCTTGCGGCCGGCCTGAGCCTTGCCGTGGATGCCGCCGAGGACGCCGACCGGCGCGTGCGGTCGCGCGCCTGACGGCGGAGGGGGACGTCGGAGGGCTCATGTCGGGCAAGGTTGCCCTGATCACCGGCGCCACCGGACAGGACGGCGCGTACCTTGCCGAATTCCTTCTCGGCAAGGGCTATACCGTTCACGGCGTGAAGCGGCGCTCGTCGTCGTTCAATACCGGCCGCGTCGATCATCTCTATGCCGATCCGCACCAGAAGGACGTCCGGTTCTTTCTCCATTACGGCGATCTCACGGATGCGACCAACCTCATCCGGCTGATCCAGGAAATCCAGCCGGACGAAATCTACAACCTCGCGGCGCAGAGCCATGTGCAGGTGAGCTTCGAGACCGCCGAATACACGGCCAATGCCGATGCGCTCGGCACGCTGCGGCTGCTGGAAGCCATCCGCATCCTCAAGCGCGAGGGAAGCGTCCGCTTCTATCAGGCGTCGACGTCCGAGCTGTACGGCAATGCGACCGAAGTGCCGCAGAAGGAAACAACGCCGTTTGCGCCTCGCAGCCCCTATGGCGTGGCCAAGCTCTACGCCTACTGGATCACCGTCAACTACCGCGAGGCCTATCGCATCCACGCTTCCAACGGCATCCTGTTCAATCACGAAAGCCCGATCCGCGGCGAGACCTTCGTGACGCGCAAGGTGACGCGCGCGGTCGCGGCGATCGAACATGGGCTGCAGAAAACGCTTTATGTCGGCAACCTGGATGCCGTCCGCGATTGGGGTCATGCCCGCGATTATGTCGAGGGCATGTGGTTGATGCTCCAGCAGCCGAAGCCCGGCGACTATGTGCTGGCCACCGGAGAAGGTCACACCGTGCGCCAATTGGTGGAGCGAGCTTTTGCCGTCGTCGGCCGCCGTATCATTTGGCGCGGCAGCGGAAAGGACGAAATCGGCATTGACGAAAAGACCGGCGACACGTTGATCGAGATCGATCCGAATTATTTTCGGCCAACCGAAGTCGATCGTCTGCTCGGCGATCCGAGCAAGGCCCATCGTGAGCTCGGTTGGAAGCACCGGGTCTCGTTCGACGAATTGGTCGCCGAGATGGTCAACAGCGACCTTAAACAACTCGCACATCGATGAGTGCAGGCACCGCCAAACGCTACGATTTGCGTGGCAAACGCGTCTGGGTCGCCGGGCATCGCGGCATGGCCGGGAGCGCGATCGTGCGACGCCTCGCGTCCGAAGGTTGCGAATGCCTGACGGCCCCGAGCAGCCAACTTGACCTGCGCCGGCAGGCCGACGTCGAGGCATGGGTCGAGGCAAAGAAACCGGACGCAGTGTTCGTTGCCGCCGGGCGGGTCGGCGGCATCGTGGCGAATGACACCCAGCCGGTCGATTTTCTGTACGACAATCTTTTGATCGAAGCCAATGTGATCGCCACGGCGCACCGTGCCGGCGTCGACAAGCTGCTGTTCCTGTCGTCGTCCTGCTCCTATCCAAGACTTGCGCAGCAGCCGATGACCGAGGACGCACTGCTCACCGGTCCGCTCGAACCCACCAACCAGTGGTATGCCGTCGCCAAGATTGCGGGCATGAAGCTCACCGAGGCCTATCGGCGTCAGTATGGCGCCGACTTCATCTCGGTGATGCCGACGAACCTCTACGGCCCGGGGGACAACTACCATCCCGAGCACAGCCACGTGCCGGCGGCGCTCATCCGCCGCTTCCACGAAGCCAAGGTCGGTGGACAGCAGCAAGTGGTGGTTTGGGGGACGGGGAAGCCGCGGCGTGAATTCCTCGCAGTCGACGACCTCGCTGACGCCTGCGTATTCCTCATGAAGACCTATTCCGGCGATCAGGCGCTCAACATCGGAACCGGAACCGACATCAGCATTGCCGATTTCGCCCGGCTGGTGGCGGAGGTGGTCGGCTTTGCGGGGACGATCGTCTTCGACGCCGTCGCGGCCGGACGGTGCGCCGCAAAAGCTGCTCGACGTCTCGCGGCTGACGGCGCTTGGCTGGAAGGCCACGACCCTGATGCGGGACGGGCTGGCCAATGCCTATGCCGATTTCCTGGCGGCGGGCGCCGCCGGCAGGCGCCTGGGCCGGTAAGCGCCCGGCCGTCACCAGCGGCCCACCAACGGTTTTGGGAGGAGCCGGACTCGCGTGTAACTATCTGAGAGAAAAAGTGTTTTGCGGCGATTCGGCCGTGGTCGCCAATTGGCACCGGCTGTGTTAGCAAGGTGCGGGGACTTATCAATCACGTCGCTGGGCTGGCGCTCATGGTAGAAACCGCGAAGATCAGCGCGGACAAGTTGCTTCGAGTCGGTGTCGTCGGCGTCGGCGTCATGGGCAGCAATCATGCGCGCGTGTTCGCCGATCTTCCGGGTGTGACGCTGGTCGGCATTGCCGATCCCGAGCCGAAGCAGCGCGACTTCGTGACCGGCGCGCTCGGCTGTACGGGCTTTCCCGATATCGAGAGCCTGCTGGCGGCCGGTGTCGACGCCGTCACCATCGCGGCGCCGACCCATCTGCACCGCGACCTGGCGATTACCTGCATCGGCCGCGGCGTGCACCTCCTGGTCGAGAAGCCCATCGCATCGTCGGTCGAGGAGGGGCGCGCCATCATCGCCGCAGCGCGGCGTGCCGACGTCACGCTGATGGTCGGCCATGTGGAGCGGTTCAATCCGGCGGTGCAGACCATCAAGGACGCGATCCGCGACGAGGACATCCTGTCGATCGCCATCACCCGCGTCGGGCCGTTCCCGCCGCGCATGTCGAATGTCGGCGTGGTCATCGACCTCGCGGTGCACGACATCGACCTGATCCGCTGGTTCACCAATTCCGAGATCGTCGAGGTGCAGCCGCAGCTCAAGAGCGCAGTGGCCGAGCGCGAGGACATCGCGCTGCTGCAGTTCCGCACGGCATCCGGCGTCCTCGCGCACATCAACACCAATTGGCTCACGCCGTTCAAGGCGCGCAACGTGACGGTGGCGACGCGCAACAAATACATCATGGGCGACCTGCTCACGCGGCAGGTCACCGAGTGCTTCGGCTTCCAGCCTGACGGCAGCTATTCGATGCGCCATCTGTCGGTCGGCCATGCCGAGCCGTTGCGCGCGGAGCTGCAGGCCTTCGTCGCCGCGGTCTGCAACGGCACCGCGCCCGCCGTCACCGGCGAGGAAGGCGTTGCGGGCCTGGAGATCGCCACCCGCTGCCTGCAGCAAAGTCCGTCACAGCCCTCGGCCCAGCGCGGTCCGCGCCGTCTGACCGGCTGATCGGCGTTCCGAGCGTCCCCATGAATCAGCAAGTCCGAATGGACACCAATAGTCCAATCCCGTTCATCGATGTCGCCGCCCAGCGCCGGCGGCTTGGCCGGGCGATCGACGATGCGATCGCGCGCGTGCTCGGCCATTGCCAGTTCATTCTCGGGCCCGAGGTGCATGCGGTCGAAGCCGACCTGGCGGCGTTCTGCGGCGCCCGCCACGCGATCACCTGCGCCAGCGGCACCGATGCCCTGCTGATGCCGCTGATGGCGAAGGGCATCGGTCCCGGCGACGCGGTGTTCACGCCGGCCTTCACGTTCTACGCAACCGCCGAGGTTGCGGCGCTGGTGGGCGCCACGCCGGTACTGGTGGACGTGGAGGAGGGGAGCTTCAATCTCGATCCGAAGAGCCTTGCCCGTGCGATCCCGGTGGCGCGCAAGCTCGGTCTCAAGCCGAAGGCGGTCATTCCGGTCGACCTCTTCGGCCAGCCTGCCGACCACGCCGCGATCGCGGCGATCGCCGACGCCGAGAAGCTGTTCGTGATCGACGACGCCGCGCAGGCCTTCGGCGCGACCTATCGCAACCGCAAGATCGGGACGCTGGGCGGCGCGACCGGCACCAGTTTCTTCCCCGCCAAGCCGCTCGGCTGCTACGGCGACGGCGGCGCCGTATTCACCGACGACGACGAGCTGGCGGAGATCCTCCGGAGCCTGCGCGTGCATGGCGAGGGCCGCGGCAAATATGATTGCGTCCGCATCGGCTTGAACGGGCGCTTCGACACCATTCAGGCCGCGGTGCTGATCGAGAAGCTGAAGATTTTCCCCGACGAGATCGCGGCGCGTACGCGCATCGCCGCGCGCTATTCGGCTGCGCTCGCCGACGTCACCGCGATCCCGCGTGTCGCCGAAGGCTCGAGCTCGGTCTGGGCGCAATATACCATCCGCATCGCGCCCGAGCGGCGCGAGGGCTTCGCCGCCGCGCTGAAGGCGCAGGGCATCCCGACCGCGATCCACTATCCCAAGCCCGTCCACAGCCAGAGCGCCTACCGGCACTATCCGGTCGCCGATGGCGGGCTGCCGGTCAGCGAACGGCTCGCCGCCGAGGTCATCAGCCTGCCGATGCATGCCTATCTCGAGGAGCCGGTGCAGGACCGCATCGTTGCGGCGGTCCGCGGCGCGCTGGGCGAATAAGGGACGCGGGCTAAACGGCAGTGTCCTCTGCTTCTTCCAATAGTTCACGTTTGCGGGCGGAGCTCCCGCCGTTCACCTTCCATACAGGTTAGCTCAGGCAGACAACCGGTCGGGGCAATGAGACCGGTTGTACGGCCTCGCTCAAAAAAAAGGGCGGGTCTGCGTGCGGGGCACGGAATGCTTGACGTTCGTCATATCATCAACATCCGAAGCACAGAGGCGCAGTCAACTTCGATACCGTCCGCGATAGCGCCGGCGATGAGCCGGACGGCTGCGGGCGACGCGGCGGAATTTGTCGATTTCAGCAATAAGCAGATCGCGATCCTGTTCATCGTTTTGACAGGGATCACCTCGATCCCGATTGTGCTGTATCCTTGGCCGCCGCTTGCCGACTACATGAACCATCTCGCCCGCATGTACATCATCAGCGGGGTCGGGGCTGATGCCGATCTCGCTCGTTTTTATGAGATCGATTGGCAGCTCATTCCTAACCTCATGATGGATCTGCTGGTGCCGCCGTTGGAGCGGCTGATGAACGTATTTATCGCCGGCCAAGTCTACATTGCCATGAGCTTCGTGCTGATCTTGTCGGGCACGCTCGCCCTCAACCGGCAGCTCTACGGTCGCTGGTCGGTGCTGCCGCTGATCGCATTTCCGCTGCTCTACAACAAGGTCTTCCTGATCGGCACGTTGAACTACGTGTTCGGGATCGGGCTTTGTATTTGGGCGCTGGCCGTTTGGGTGCAGCTGCGCGAACGGGGCGTGATCTTGCGGCTCGGAGTATCGGCGGCATTCGTGCTTGCGCTATACCTTTGCCACCTCTTCGCGCTGGGCCTCTATGGTCTCGGTCTCCTCGCGTATGAGCTCTATCGCCTGGGCGCAATCTATGCGCGGCGGCCGCAGCCGCAATCAGCGGAGGTGTCGCGCAGACAATCGCTGCTTCTCCTCGGCGATTTTGCCGCGACTGGTTTGCCCTTTCTGCCAGTAATCCCCCTGCTGATGATGAGCCCGACCTGGGGATTGCGCGGCTCCTTCATGTGGGAATTTTCGGGCAAGCTGGAGGGCCTCGTCTACGTCGTGGAGGCCTATTCGCAGGCTGCGGCCCTTGTCCTCACCGGCATCGTCGCCTTTGCCGCGGGTTGGGCCATCCGTCAGCGGGCGCTGAAGTTTCATCCGTTCGGCTACGCGCTGCTGGCGGTCGGCGCTGTTGCTTATCTAGCCATGCCGCGCGTCATGTTCGAGACGTACATGGCGGATCAGCGGATGCCGATCGCGCTCGCCTTCCTGGTGGTGGCATGCGCTCACATCAACCTGCGTCATCAGCAAGTGCGCCGGGGTTTTGCGACGGTGCTTGTCCTGCTGCTTGCGATCCGGGTCTTCGAGGTGGAAACGGTGTGGGCCGACCTGTCCAAGGTGACCACCTCGTTCCGTGAATTGACCCGCCACATCGTACGCGGCGGGAAGGTGCTGGTAGCCTATGGCGATCCCCACGCCGGCGAGGATCCGCGTGATCTGCCTCTGGTCCACGCGGCTTCCCTGACCGTCATCGATCGCTCCGCTCTCGTCACCACCAACTTTACGGTTCGGGGCAAGCACGTTTTGCGGGTACGGCCGGAATATCGCGATCGGGTCGACACCAACGACGGAACGCCGCCGGCCGTGGAGGAACTCATTGAGGTCGCGGAGGATGCGTCCAGCGAGAAGAGCGCCTATTGGAAACAGTGGACCACCGATTTCGACTATCTCTATGTCTTGTTCACGGAGCCCAATTATGAAAATCCGGAGCCAACCCTGCTGACCGCGATTTATGTGGGCGACCGCTTCGTCCTTTATCGGATCAATCGCAGCCAGCTCCATGCGACTGCAGAGAATTGACGCCCGTCCTTTCGGCTAGGATCGCTCGGTCCTGTCGTTCTTTGGCGCGAGAACAGTTAAAAGCCGCTTGAGTGTCTGACGGCATCAACTTGCCGGGCCAAACCCTGTCATCGCCACTATGATAGGTCCCGATTCTTGATCCGCAGCGCCGGGGGCAGCGAGGGTCCATGATCGGACGCATCTTCACGGTCGGCGGCTTCACGCTGCTGTCCCGCATTACCGGCTTTGTCCGCGATATCGTGCTGGCGGCCGTTCTCGGCGCGGGCCCGATCGCCGACGCTTTCTTCGTGGCGCTGCGGCTGCCCAATCATTTCCGCGCAATCTTTGCGGAAGGCGCGTTCAACGCTGCGTTCGTGCCGGCCTATGCGCGCATCCGCCAGCAGTCCGGCGTCGACCCTTCGAAGCTGTTCGCGGATCGCGTCTTCACGCTGCTGGTCATCGTGCAGGCCGTGCTTCTCGCCGTCGCGCTGATCTTCACGCCGACGGTCATTTCGGTGCTGGCGCCGGGCTTCGCGCAGGACGGCGAGCGCTACACGCTGGCGGTGGAGCTGACGCGCATCACGTTTCCCTACCTGCTGCTGGTCTCGCTGGTGACGCTCTACGGCGGCATCCTCAACGCGCTCGGCCGCTTCGCATCGGCGGCCGCGGCGCCGATCCTGCTCAACCTCTCGATGATCGCCGCGCTGGCGCTGGCGTTCTTCTTTCCGACCGCCGGTCACGCGGCCGCCTGGGGCGTCTTCATCGCCGGCTGCCTCGAGGTGCTGTTGCTGGCCGCTGACGCCAGCCGGCAGGGCGTGCTGCCGGCGTTCCGTCGGCCGCGGCTCGACGAGGAGCTCAAGCTGTTCCTCAAGCGGTTCGGGCCCGCCACCATCGGCTCTGCCGAAACGCAGATCGCGCTGTTCGCCGACACCATCATCGCGAGCTTCCTCGCCGCCGGCGCGCTGTCGGCGCTCTATTACGCCGACCGGCTCAATCAATTGCCGATCGGCGTGATCGGGATCGCGGTCGGCACGGTGCTGCTGCCGGAAATGGCCAATCGGCTGGCGCAAGGCGACGAGACCGGTGCCCGCCACGCCCAGAACCGCGCGCATCGAATTCACGCTGCTGCTGTCGATCCCGTGCGTGGTCGCGTTCCTGCTGCTGCCGGAACTGATCATGCGTGCATTGTTCGCGCGTGGCGCCTTCACGGCGGCCGACGCGGCGGCCGCCGGCGCCACGCTTCGGGCCTATGCGATCGGCGCTCCTGCCGTTCGTGCTGATGCGGAGCGCAGCGACCACGTTCCTGGCGCGCGGCGACACCTGGACGCCGGTGAAGGCGCTGTTCTTCGCCGTATTGGTCAATGTCGCGCTCAAGATCCTGCTCTACGACCCCTATGCACAGGTCGGTCTCGCCTTCGCCACGTCGATCGGCGGCTGGGTGAACCTCGTGCTGCTGATCTGGCTTGCCCGGCGTGCCGGCCTGTTCGCCTTCGACGCCGATCTCGTGCGTTCGACGATTCGCCTCGTGGCGGCCGGGTTGGTGCTGGCGGCGGCGCTTGGGCTTGCGGACGCGCCGGTGCGCGCGCTGCTGGCGGGGCGGGCCTTCCAGCATGAACTGGCGCTGGCGGTGCTGGCGGTCATCGGCGCCGTGGTCTATGGCGCGATGGTGATGGCTTTGTTCGGCCGCCGTTGGCTCGCGGCCTTCCGATCGCGGCCGCGGCCGCCGCCGTCGTCTCCGCCACCCGAGACAGGCTGCTGACAGCCACCGGCTTACAGTCCATGACGAGGCATCCCCCATAAGCGACGGACTTTGTTCACGATTTTGTGCGCCGCCACAGTTCGGGCGCAATCGCCGCCGCTCCGTCCACGATTGATCACGAACCTGCGATGGCCGCTCGCGGCGTGAGCGGCTATATGGTGCGACGCCGCAAAGCCGACCGTGTACCCATCCATGATGACTCATCGCTCAGCCGCTTTCGCGCTGATCCTGGCGCTCCCGCTCTTCGCCTGTGGCGAGAGCCAGCGCGCCGCGCCGGCGCCGCCACCGCCGACGGTGACGGTGGCGACCCCGGTTCAGCGCACCATCATCGACTATGACGAGTATGTCGGCCGCTTCGTCGCGATCGATGCGGTCGAGGTGCGCGCGCGCGTCTCGGGCTATCTCGATGGTGTGCATTTCAACGACGGCCAGATCGTCAAGCAGGGCGACCTCTTGTTCACGATCGACAAGCGGCCGTTCCAGAATGCGCTCGATCAGGCCCGCGCCAATCTCGAGCTCGCGCGCTCCAACCTGGTCTATGCCGAATCCGATCTCGCGCGAGGCAAGCAGCTCGTGCGCGACAAGACCATCACCGACCAGGTGTTCGAGCAGCGCGCGCAGGCCACGCGCAACGCCCAGGCATCGGTCGCGGCCAACGAGGCGGCGGTGCGCCAGGCCGAGCTCGACCTGCAATTCACCGAATTGCGCGCGCCGGTGGCCGGCCGCATCGGCGACCGGCGCGTGTCGCCGGGCAATCTCATCACCGGCGGCACCAGCGGCAACACCACGCTGCTTGCCACCATCGTGTCGCTCGATCCGATCAGGTTCGAATTCACCTTCGACGAGGCCTCCTACCTGCGCTACGAGCGCCTTTCGCGCAGCGGCCGTGAAGTCACCGGCCGCGAGGGCAGCGTCATCGTCGCGCTGCGACTGATCGATGAAGCCAATTTCGTCCATCGCGGCTATATGGATTTCGTCGACAACGTGATCGACAAGGCATCGGGCACTATCCGCGGCCGCGCGGTGTTCTCAAATACCGAACAGACGTTCACGCCCGGCATGTTCGCGCGCGTTCGGGTGCCGGGATCGCCGGCCTATCCGGCGCTGCTGATGCCGGATTCCGCCATTGGCAGCGAACAGGCGCGTAAATTCGTTCTGGTCGTCGACGCCGAGAACATCGCGCAGCAGCGCTACGTCACGCTCGGCCAGCTCGTCGACAATCTTCGCGTCATCAAGGACGGGCTCAAGCCCGACGACCGCGTCATCGTCAATGGACTGATGCGCGCGCGGCCCGGCGCCAAGGTCACGCCGGAAGAGCAGGGCGCGACCGCGAGCGTCACCCCCCCGAAATCGAACTGACGGGCCGCCGATGCGTTTGTCGCATTTCTTCATCGACCGGCCGATCTTTGCTTCGGTGGTCTCGATCGTATTCGTGATCCTGGGCGCGGTCTCGTTCTTCAGGCTGCCGATCGCGCAATATCCGGAGATCGCGCCGCCGATCATCAACGTCACCGGCCAGTATCCGGGCGCCAGTGCCGACGTCGTCGCCTCGACCGTGGTCGCGCCGATCGAGGAGCAGATCAACGGCGTCGAGAACATGCTCTATGTGTCCTCGAACTCGACCGCCGACGGGCGCTTCAGCATCGGCGTCACCTTCGACCTCGGCACAAATCTCGATATCGCGCAGGTGCAGGTGCAGAACCGCGTCGCCACCGCGACGCCGCGTCTGCCGGCCGACGTGCGCAACATCGGCGTCACGGTGACCAAGAGCTCGCCCGACCTGATGATGGTGGTCCATCTCTATTCGCCGGACCGCTCGCGCGACACGCTGTTCATTTCCAATTTCGCGACGCTCGAGATCAAGGACCCGTTGACGCGCATCAACGGCGTCGGCTCGATCACCGTGTTCGGCAGCCGCGACTATTCGATGCGCATCTGGCTCGATCCGCAGCGGCTGGAATCGCTTGGCCTCACCGCCGCCGACGTGACGCTGGCGCTGGCCGGGCAGAACGTGCAGGTCGCCTCGGGCGTGCTCAACCAGCCGCCGATCGACCGGCCCGGCGCCTTCCAGATCGCGGTCAAGACCCAGGGCCGCCTCAGCGACGTCGAGGAATTCGGCAACATCACCGTCAAGCAGACCGAAACGGCGGTCGTGCGGCTGCGCGACGTCGCCAAGATCGAGCTGGCGGCGCTCGACTATGGGTCGAACTCCTATCTCGACCTGGACCCCGCGGTGGCGATCGCGGTGTTCCAGCGGCCGGGGTCGAACGCGCTGTCGACCGCGACCGAGATCCGCGCCACGATGGAGCAGCTCGCGCCGCGGCTGCCGCCCGGCGTCCGCTACACCATCGTCTATGACCCGACGCAATTCATCCAGGAGTCGGTGAACGCGGTGCAGGAGACCATCCTGGAAGCGATCCTGCTGGTCGTCCTGGTGGTGATCATCTTCCTGCAGACCTGGCGCGCCGCTGTGATCCCGCTGGTCGCCATCCCGATCTCGCTGGTCGGCACCTTCTTTGTCATGGCGATGTTCGGCTTCACGCTGAACAATCTGACCCTGTTCGGACTGGTGCTCGCGGTCGGCATCGTGGTCGATGACGCGATCGTCGTCGTGGAGAACGTCGAGCGCAATATCGCAGCCGGGCTCAGGCCCCGCGAAGCCGCCATCAAGAGCATGGACGAGGTGGGCGGCGCGCTGATTGCGATCGCGCTCGTCCTGTGCGCAGTGTTCATCCCGGCGGCGTTCATCACCGGCATTTCCGGGCAGTTCTACCGGCAGTTCGCGCTCACCATCGCAGCCGCGACCGTGATCTCGCTGATCGTGTCGCTGACGCTGTCGCCGGCGCTCGCCGCGATGCTGCTCAAGCCGCACGAGCAGCGCGCGCCGCGGGCGTGGGAACGTCCGCTGCGCGCCTTCTACCGTTACTTCAACCGCGGCTTCGATGCGCTTTCCCATGGCTACGGCTGGCTTGCCAGCCGGGTCGTGCGTTTCGCGGTCATCCTGCTCGTCGTCTACGTGGGCATCATCGCCTTCGGCCTCAACGAATTTCGCAAGACCCCGATCGGCTTCATTCCGGCGGTCGATCGCGCCTACCTCATCATCGTGACACAATTGCCGCCGGGTGCGGCGCTCGCGCGCACCGACGAGGTCAACCGGCGCGCGGTCGAGATCGCGCTCAAGACGCCGGGAATCTCCAGCGCCGTAAACATCGTCGGCTTCTCCGGCGCGACGTTCACCAACGCGCCGAACTCCGGCGCGATCTTCGTCGTGCTCGACTCGTTCCAGAAGCGCGGCCGCGATCCGAAACTTTCGGCCAACGGGATCATCCGTGAACTCTATGGCCGGCTGTCCGGCATCCAGGAGGCGCAGATATTCGTGGTCGCGCCGCCGCCGGTGCAGGGCATCGGCAATGCCGGCGGCTTTCGCATGATGATCGAAGATCGCGCCGGCCGCGGATCGGAGGCGCTGCAGGCCGCCGCCTTTGCGACGATGGGCGCGGCTGGGAAGGATCCTATGCTTTCGCAGGTGTTCTCGTTCTTCGAGACCTCGACGCCGCAGCTCTATCTCGATATCGACCGCACCAAGGCGCAAATGCTCGGCGTGCGCGTGCCCGACGTCTTTACCGCGCTGCAGATCTATATCGGCTCGTCTTATGTGAACGATTTCAACCTGTTCGGCCGCACCTATCGCGTGACCGCGCAGGCCGACAGCAATTACCGTCTCGAACCGAGCGACGTCTTGAACATCCGTGTGCGCAACGACGCGGGCCAGACCGTGCCGCTGGCGTCGTTCACGACCGTGCGCGATGTGTCCGGGCCCTACCGCGTGCCGCGTTACAATCTGTATCCCGCCGCCGAGCTCGACGGCGCCGCCGCGCCCGGCTTTTCACTCGGGCAGGCGATCCAGGCCATGGAGCGCATTGCCTCGACCACGCTGCCCGACGGCTTCGCCTACGAGTGGACGACGCTGGCGTTGCAGCAGATCCGGGCCGGCAACACCGCGATCTTCGCCTTCATGCTGGCGGTGGTGTTCGTGTTCCTGGTGCTGGCGGCGCAGTACGAGAGCCTGACGCTGCCGCTGGCGGTGATCCTGATCGTGCCGATGTGTCTGGTCGCGTCGATCGTCGGCGTCGTCTGGCGCGGGCAGGACAACAACATCCTCACCCAGGTCGGATTCGTGGTGCTGATCGGACTGGCGGCGAAGAACGCGATCCTGATCGTCGAGTTCGCCAAGCAGCTCGAGGACCGCGGCCGCACGCGTTTCGAGGCGGCGGTGGAAGCCGCGCGGCTGCGGCTGCGCCCGATCCTGATGACGTCGTTCGCCTTCATCTTCGGCGTGCTGCCCCTGGTGTGGGCGGTCGGCGCCGGCGCGGAGCTGCGCCAGACGCTGGGCACGGCGGTGTTCTCGGGCATGATCGGCGTGACGTTCTTCGGCCTGATCTTCACGCCCGCGTTCTACGTGATCTGCCGCTGGATCGCCGAGCATGCGCGGCGGCGTCGGCCGCCGGTGCAGCCGGCAGACGCGCCGGCGGAATAGCCGCAGTTACCGCCAGTATCAAGCGGCCGGCCGCGCTGGTTGTATCGATCGCGGCCCACTTCCGGGCAGGTGCAAACGTGATGTAGCCTTGGCCGGAGAGCTGCTGCGGCACGGGCCAAGCCTTCATTCACTCGCAGCGATCGTGCATCGGGGCGGGCATGCCGGCTCGTCAACCACCGCGGCGCAACAACGCGGCATTTGGACGTTGGATTCCTGGGAGGGAACACCATGAAAATTCCCCGCCGAACCTTCTTCCAGGTGGCAATGGGCACTGCGCTCGCCGCGGCATCGCGCCCCGCTTGGGCGCAGGCGTACCCATCGCGTCCGGTGCGTCTGGTCGTTGCGTTTGTGCCCGGCGGCGCAACCGACACCCTTGCCCGACAGATTTCCAACGATCTGAAAGAGGCGCTCGGCCAAGCCGTTGTCGTGGAAAATCGACCGGGCGCGAACGGCTATCTTGCCTGGACTCATGTGGCGGCTGCCGAGCCGGATGGCCACACCCTTCTGCTCGCGGAAAATGCACTTGGCATCAGTCAGGCTCTGCATCGGAAGGCAACATCAAATTTCGATCCTTTGACGCAGTATGATGCTGTCGCCGGGATTGCGACCTCCCCATCGGCTCTCATCATTGCGAACAATATCCCGGTCACGACGGTCGCCGAACTCGTCGCGCACTCACGCACCGTACCGGGGAAAATGAATTACGCATCTGCCGGCGTCGGCAGCGTCTCGCATCTGAACTTTGAGGTGTTCAAAGACGCGGTTGGCATGGAGGCCGTTCACATACCCTACAAGGGAGGTGGCCAGGCGATTGCCGACATTGTGGCCGGGCACGTGCCAATGACGATCACATCGGTTCAGGCCACAAAAAGTTTGGTCGAGTCGGGCAAGATCAAAGCTTTGGCGGTGACAAGCCTGGCACGGTCGCCGGCAATGCCGAACGTTCCGACCATGCAAGAGGCCGGGGTGAAGGCGGCCGCGGACGTGGAATTGCGCTTCTGGTTCGGCATTTTCGGCCCGAAGGGCATGCCGGGGCCCGTCAAGGCCAAGCTCGAAAGCGCCATCTCGGCGGTGATGGCCGACCAGCGCCTTCGCGATCGGCTGGCCAACCTGGACATCACACCGGAGTTTACACCCGGTCCCGCTTTGCGAATAAGGCTCGAAAACGAAATCAGGAGCTGGACGAGGTTCATCGACGAGAAGGGCATCAAACCGGAATAGCTCGGCACGGCACGATCGTACCGCATGGTCTGATCCGTTTTCCAACGTGCCGATGTGCCGCGCACCTTTAACCTAGGTTATTGTTAGCGCGACCCGGTCTGTGGTCTCATGGGCATGCCTGCGCGGTGCTTGCCGCGGGGCCCACCTCCAGCGGCCCCGCACCCAGTCCCAAGGCGGGGCCGTTTTCTTCACTTGGCCCGCCGTAACCTGCGCAATCAGCGCCGATTGAATCTTACGGGGACCGTAAAATCGCGGCCCCGGCCATCCGGCGGGCGCGGAAACGGCGAGGCCCGTCGCACCATTGCCACCGCCTCTTGGTCGAAGGCGCTGATGCCCGACGGCTGTGCAAGCTCCACCGACGTGACGCGGCCGAACGCGTCGAACTCTGAAGGACACTGTAGCGGCTCCCTGAGATCTGGCCGTGCGCGCAGTCGTCGGATACTGCTTGTAGCGCTGGAGATGGGCCGCGACCAAGCCGTTGTAATTGGAGGAAACGTCCGAACGGCCGCGGCCGATACCGCCGGCGGAGTCGCTGGGCACTGCTGCAACGTGCTTCTTTTGGACATGCTGCCGCGTTTCCGGCGGCATCGTTTCTGGGGCCGCCTCCTGCGCTGCCACAGGAACCTCCTGCGGCATGACGGTCGTAACGCGAGAATTCCTCGGTCTTGAGCTCGTCCGGCGCGTGTTCTTCGGTCGTCGTTACGGGTTCCGCCTCCTGCTCGCCCGGTTGTGGCGCGAGGCCGGCTGCATTGGTGGCACCGAGCGTAATCTCGACGCTGATCGATTCGACGCCGATGCTCGCCAGCGGCGCCGCTTCCTGCCAGAACATCGCCAGCAGCAGGCTGTGCAGCACGAGCGAGCCGGCGAGCAGCGCGATGCGCCAGCCCACGCCGAAATCCGGCGGAGGCAGTGCCGGGCGGTCTGCGGCGGCAATGGGCGCCAATGGAAATTCCGCCTCGACCGCGCGCCTGCGCGCGAACGGCACCACGTTGCTGAGATCGGTGGCCACGGACTGCGAAGGGTTACCACGGCGCGCCACCAGCAGGCGATCATGCCGGCCCGGATCGCCGCTCGGCATCTGTCCTCGATTTCCGTCGACGTCGGCGCGCGAATAATTCATCGGCTTTGCGAGGCTGCTGTTCAATACTTGACGTTGGCGAAGAAGCGCACGCTGCGGCCCGGCATCAGCACCTCGTCCTTGCGGTACGACACGCTGTTGCGGATGTCGTCGTTGAGCAGGTTGTTGCCGGCGACGCCGACGGTAAGGAGGCGGGCGCCGAAGTCGTTTGGTCGGAGCGGCGTGGTGTAGACGATCTCGGCCTTGAGCAGGTCGTAGCCGGCGGTCGGCGTCTCGCCTGTCGTGGGAATATCGTTGTGGCTGAACGCGTGCAGGAGATTGATGCGTGCCAGCCAATGCAAATCGCGCCAGAACACGCCGCCGCCGACGCGCACCGGCGGGATTCGAGGAACATTGGTGCCATCCGTGAAGGTCGCGCGGACGACGTCGAACTGGTTTTCGATCCCGAAAGTGCCGCTCCAGAGTGGTGCGACATCGAGCTGGCTCTGGAACTCGCCGCCACGGAAGGTCGCATCGCGTTGCGAATAGATCGCCTGGTTGAGGTCGCCGCCGGCGCCAAAGAACGGCGCACCAGTACAGGTGTCGACGGTCGCGTCGCAGGTCTCGCCGGTCAGACGGCGGAAGATGAAGTTGGAGAAGCGCGTGTAGTACGCGGTCGCCTCGAAGCGGAACTGCCCGCGCGGACGCCGGATGCCGGCCTCCGCGGTTTTCGCAGCCTCGATCTTGAGGTTCGGGTTGCCGATGTCGAAGGTCTCGGTCGCCTCGTGCACGCCGCGCGAGAGCAACTCCGGCGCGCGCGGCGCGCGCTCGACATATTGCGCGGTGACGCTGCCGACGAGGTCCCACGGCAGGTCCTTGAGCAGGCCGGCGGCAGCGCTTTTCGGCGTGAAGCGGCGGTCGCGCTCGATGTTGAGCAGTGGATCGACGAGGAGATCAGGCACCGCACCCTTCACCTCCGCCTGCTCGATGCGGCCCGCGACCTGCGCCCGCAACGTCTCGCTGAAGCGGAACTCGTTGAACAGGAATCCGGCGACGGTGGTGGTGCGGTTGGGATCGAACAGGCCGCCTTCGGCGCCCGGCGCCGTCAGCCGCTGGTGCATGCCCTGCACGCCAAGCGCCGTCGTGAGCGTTGCAAACCGCAGATCGAACGGCATGAGCTGCATTTCGACGCGGCCTTCCTGCTCCTTGTTGGTGAAGGTCTGCTGGACGCCGTCGAAGCCGCCTTCGTTGGCGAGCTCGTTGTGCTTGTAGTCGGTGTGACCGAGCCAGAACCGGATCGCCTCGATGCCGGCGGCCTGCGGGCGGTATTCGCCGCGGCTCGCGACCTTGGTCTGGTTCATGTCGATGCGGGTGTTGGTCTCGGTCGATTCGAGTCCCGGCACGCGATAGAGGCTCGCATTGCGGGTGACCGCAACGCCGACGAATCCTTGATCGAAGATGTAGGAGCCGCCGACCGATTGTCCGTCCGCCCGCATCGACGAATTGGGCTGCCGGCTGTCGAACGGAAGGGTCTGGTCGCGCGGCGGCAGGTAGGGATAACGGGGGATGCGGTAGTCGTCGGCGCGCCGGCCGAACGCATCGGCGTGGAACGCGAAATTGCCCGCGCCGGTGTCGAGCATGACGGCGCCGTCGAGACCGTTGTCGACCGTGGTAGCGGCGCCGCGCGTCTCGTATTTCAAACAGGGTCCGTCCATGGCGGCCGGCCCAGCAGCTTTCACCGGGAATCCATATGTGCGCGGCAGGGTCTGCGGCGGGCATGGCAGCGCATCGGGGATCCGGTTGTTGGTCGCGTTGACGACCCCGCCGATCGCCTGCGAGCCCCAGCGCAGCGTCGCCGGGCCGCGCACCACCTCGATCCTTTCAGCGGCCAACGGGTCAAGCGGCACGGCGTGATCCTCGCCCAGCTCCGACACGCCGCTCGTGCCGATGCCGTTCTCCTGGATACGCACACGATAGGTGTCGAGCCCGCGGACGATCGGGCGGCTCGCCGCGCCGGGCGCAAAGCTCGACCCGGTGATGCCGGGCTTGGCGAACAGGACATCGCCGAGCGTTCCTCCGGGCGTGCGCTGGAGCTCCTCGGGGGTCACCACCGTCACCGTGGCGAACTGGTCGGCGACGATCGGGAGCCAGCCGGGCGGCGGCGGCGTTGCAAGGTCAGGCGCAGTCGGCGCCGCTGGTTCGGGGCTGGCTGGCGCCGCGACGACCGGGGTTCGAGGACGCGGTCGCGGGCGCGGCCGCGCCCGGACGATCGGGCTTGGGGCGGTCACGACAATTTCGGGAAGCGTGGCCTGCGCCGATGCCGGCCATTCGAAAATCAAGAGTGCTGAAGCAGCAATCCCACCCACAACAAGGGCGCTCTGACCGCCACAACTCTCAACCACCGGCCTGCCTCAATGTTATATCGTAACGTTCTGTTATAACATCTCGCGCTCCAGGGGTGCTGTCAACTCGGGCGCCTCTGCTTGCGTCTGGGAGGAAACATGGCCACGCCTATCCACAGGGCCATTCTTGGAAATCCAGCCAGGCTTGACAGGATTATTTTTCTATGACTATGCTCCTGTCATCCCGATCACCGAGGGCGTCTCCGGAGACGAGCTTGAGGCGGAGCGGGATGCGGCGCCTGCGGGCTTGGCTCGTAACCAGCTCCCGGGGGGCCTCGGGTCACTGTCCGCCCCCATGATGAGGGGCCGCCCCTGGTTGGGCAGTACGCCCAGGGCGAGCGGGTGCAAACCCCCCGTGCTCAGGGTCTCGGAAACGGGACCTGCCCTGGTGTCCGAAGCACAGTCCGAGGCCAAAAATTGCCGCGGTGGAGCGCCGAGAGGCGGACGTCCCGCGTCATGGGACGTGAGGCGCCTCGCAAGCGCCTGCGGGCCTACGTCACTGGCCCGCGAACGGGTGCCTCGCAAGCACCCAAAGCGCCTTTCGGCGCTCCGCCCCCTCATTTCGGGATGAGGCAAACAGCAAGCCTCGGAGGACCATGCCTCGCGAGAACGATGAGACGCGTGCGGACGAAGACACTGCAGGGTGGGCAAAGGCGCGACTTCGCGCCGTGCCCACGCGGACGTTGCGGCAATCTCAAAGCAGACGTGGGCACGCTTCGCCTTGCCCACCCTACGATGCTCCTCGCCCCCGGATATCGTTTCGCTCATCCCGGCTACGATTTCTGCAATTACAAGTTACGACGACGTGCTTATGAGAGGCGGAAAATGAAACCGATCGGCGCGCTCGCCATCACACTGTGCTGGCTGCTCGCGTATGCGGGCGCCGCCGCCGCGCAGAGCGCGCCAGACACCGCGCAAGACTTCTACCGCGGCAAGCAGCTTAAGCTCATCGTCGGCACCGCGTCGGGCCAGGACTACGATCTGTGGGCGCGGCTCATCGGCCGTCACATCACGCGCCACATTCCCGGCCAGCCCGCGCTGATCGTGGAGAACATGCCCGGCGCCGGCCACATCGTCGCGACCAACCATTTGTTCAACGTCGCGCCGCGCGACGGCACCGCGATCGGCATGGTCTCGCGCAACATGACCGACGCCGCGATCATGAAGGTACGCAACATCCGGTTCGAGCCTGGCCGTTTCAACTGGCTCGGCAGCCCGGAAGTCAATCACCGCGTCATGTTCGTGAGCACGGCCGCCGGCATCTCCGGCGTCGCCGATCTGTTCGAGCGCGAGCTGATCGTCGGCGCACCCGGCGGTGGGCAGGGCGTGACGGCGGCGCCGATCCTGCTCAAGAACCTCCTCGGCATGAAGCTCAAGGTCGTCACCGGCTATCGCTCGCCCGGCGAGGTGGTGCTGGCGGTCACGCGCGGCGAGGTCGGCAGCCTGATCACGACCGTGGGCGGCCCGGTGAGCGCGCGGCGGCAATGGGTCGCAGATGGCAAGATGCGCGTGCTCTTCAACATGGAGCCGGAGCGGGTGTCGTGGCTCGACGCGCCGACGATCTTCGAATTCACCCGCACCGAAGAGCAGCGCCAGGTGCTGGCATTCTTCGCCGGCAATACACGGCTCGGCCGCCCGCTGATGGCACCGCCCGAGGTGCCGGCCGATCGCGTCGCGGTGCTGCGCCGCGCATTCGACGCAACCATGACGGATGCCGCGTTCCTGAAGGAGGCGGAGACCATGGGGTTCGAGGTTTCGCCGCAAACCGGCGACGCGATCGCGGCGCTGATCGCCGCGGCGCTCGCGACGCCGGAGGACATCGTGCGCAAGGCGGAACGCGCGGCGACGCCGGACTGAAGCGCCGCGTTCGCGTCGTTCGCTGAATGCGTTGAACTCATTGGTTTGAATGCCGATTCCCGCGACCGGCTGGCGGATTGGAACCGGCGGAATAGCGGCGCAGGGCCGGTGTTGACATTGTGCGGGCATCAGCCGGTTCAAGACCCGAAGTTCGCATGCGGACGACGACGGTCCGGGCGGCTTTGCCTTGCCAGAAACCACCAGGGAGGAGCTATCAGATGATCCGTATCATCCTCGCCATGGCCGCTGTTGCGATCGGCGTTGCTGCGGTCGCGGCTCAAAGCGATCCGGCGACCGAGCGCCAGAAGCTCATGAAACAGAATTCCGACAATCGCAGCGCCTTGAACAGAATGCTGCGCAACCAGGAGCCCTATAACCAGGCCGTCGTGGACGATATTTTCAAGCAATTCATCGCGGCCGCGCAAAAGATCCCGAGCGTATTTCCACCAAACTCGTACAAGGGGCCCGATCCCAAGTACCGGTACTATGCCTCGGCAAAGGGCCTGGAAAACCAGGCCGACATAAAGTCGCGCGCTGCCGCGCTTGAAACGGCGCTGGTTGCCGCGCAGGGCAAGATAACCGACGTGACCTCGCTGAAGGCGGTCTGGGCGCCGATCAACGAGAATCAGTGCGAGGGCTGCCACACGGGCTATCGGGCGCGCCGCGAGGGAGGGGCGCCTGAAGGTGAAAAGAAATGACGGCGGCGGGATCGTGCGGTTGCGAAGCGCCGCCGCGACCGTGCGACGGCGCGTCGCGTTCGTGCTAATCTGCGTCCGGCCGAGCGGTGATCTCCGGACGCGGACAGGAGCAATCCGATGCGGCGCGTTTTGCTTGTTGTCCTGATTTTGGTCCTGATCGGCGTCGTCGGGTTCTGGTTCGTTACCCGACCCGAAGTCGTTGAGGCGAGCGACTTGCCGGCGCACAAGCCGAATCTCGACAACGGCAAGGTGATGTTCTTCGCTGGCGGTTGCGCCAGCTGCCACGCCACACCCAAGCAGGACGACCTTACGCGCCTGGGCGGCGGCACGGCGCTGGCAGCGCCTCCCTATGGCACGTTCTACCCGCCCAATATTTCGCCGGATCCCAGCGACGGAATCGGCTCCTGGACCGAAGCCAATTTCGTCACCGCCATGGTGAAAGGCACGTCGCCCGACGGCCGCCACTATTTTCCGTCGTTTCCCTACACATCCTATCAGCGCATGACGCTCGCCGATCTGCGCGACTTGTTCGCCTTCATCAAGACACTGCCGCCGGTGCAGGGTCGTGTGCGCGATCACGATATTCGCTTTCCGTACAACATCCGGCTCGCGCTCGGCGGCTGGAAATCTCTCTATCTTGACGGCCGCCGGTTCACGCCGGATCCGAACCGGCCGGCGGAATGGAATCGCGGGGCCTATCTCGTCAACGGCCCCGCCCATTGCGCTGAATGTCACAGTCCGCGCAACGCCCTTGGCGCCATTGTCGAGGACAAACGATTTGCCGGCGGTCCGAATCCCGAAGGCGAAGGGACGATCCCCAACATCACGCAGCACGGCATCGGCGAGTATTCGGTGAAGGTCATCGAGCGGATTCTGGAAACTGGCGAAACCCCGGACGACACCGTTGGCGACTCGATGCTGGCGGTCGTGCGCAGCACCTCGCAGCTGCCGCAATCGGATCGTGCGGCGATGGCGGCCTATATCAAATCGCTGCCGCCGGTTCACTAACCACCGCCGCCGAGGACCGCCGCGCGGAGGGTGCGAAACCTGTCGCCGTCGATCGCTGCGGACGGTGCCGTCGCGGTTTCCTTGCTTCGCGGTGCGCGGCCGGTGCATATCAGCACGGCGCTCGTTCCGCCGCCCGCCAAGGCTCCGCATGAATCTCCTCAAGGCCGTTCTGCTCAAGCTCGTGGCGGCGCTCCTGTTCGCCATGATGTCGGTGCTGGTGCGCTGGATCGGCGAGCGCTACCCGGTCGGGCAGGTGGTGTTCTTTCGCTCCGCCTTCGCGATCCTGCCGGTGGTGATCATTTATGCCTGGCGCCGCGAGCTGATGGCGGCGATTCGCATCGGCCGTCCGCTCCGGCATCTCGGGCGCGGGTTGACCGCGGTCGGCGCCATGTTCTGCAATTTCTCCTCGCTCGCGCGGCTGCCGGTGGTCGACGCCACCGCGATCTCCTACGTGTCGCCGCTGTTCACGGTGGGCGCTGTCGGCGATCTTCCTCAAGGAGCGCGTGCGCATCTACCGCTGGAGCGCGGTGATCGTCGGCTTCGCCGGCGTGCTGGTGATGTTGTCGCCGCATTTCGACGGCAGCGGCAGCGCGGCCAACACGGTCGCGGTCGTCGGCGCGACGCTCGGGCTGGTCGGCGCCTTCTTCAGCGCCTGCTCCACGGTGCAGACCCGTTCGCTCGCCAGGAGCGAGACCACGTCCTCGATCGTGCTCTACTTTTCGCTCATCTGCGCTCTCGCCGGGCTCTGCACGCTGCCGTTCGGCTGGCTCACGCCGACATGGCCGGAGTTCGCCGCGCTCGTGACCATCGGGATCTTCGGCGGGCTCGCCCACATCTTCCTCACCGAAAGCTATCGGCTCGCCGAGGCCTCCCTGGTGGCGCCGTTCGACTACACCTCGATGCTTTGGGCGCTCATTCTTGGGTATCTGGTGTTCGGCGAATTGCCCGATGCGCTGGTGTTCGTGGGCGCCGCGATCATCGCGTCGGCGGGATTGTTCGTGATCTGGCGCGAGCGCCAGCTCGGCCTCAAGCGCGCGCAGGCCGCCGAAGGTCCGCCGGCGGCGACGTGAGGCGCGGGCTGCTAGCGGCCGAACGCCTTGAAGGTGAGGATCGTGCGGGTGTCCTGGATGCCCGGGATGGTCTGCACCTTCTCGTTGATGAAATGGCCGATGTCGGTGCCCTCCTCGACATAGAACTTCACCAGCAGGTCGAAATCGCCGGCGGTGGAATAGATCTCCGACGCGATCTCGGCGTCGGCCAGGCGGTTCGCCACGTCGTAGGACTTGCCGAGGTGGCATTTGATCTGCACGAAGAAGGGGATCATGCGCGTCTCCCGGGCGGTCAGGGCAATCCAGCAAAAAGCCCCTCGCGTGGCAAGGCGCAGTTTGTGCGCGGACGGCGTGCCGGCCGCACGGAACGCGCACTTGCCGGGCGGCCGGCGCGGGACTAGGTATCGCACAGTCTCACGGGGTGTCCGGCCGGACTGAGAGGCTGATAGCCAACCCGTCGAACCTGATCCGGGTCATGCCGGCGGAGGGAGTGAGCGATGCCCGTCGATCTTCGTCTCTATGCCATCGTCGATCCTGACCACGCGGGTGGCCATGCCTTGCCCGCGCTGGCGAAGCTGGTCGCGGCCGGCGGCGCGACGCTGGTGCAATTGCGCGACAAGCGCAGCGACACGCGCGCCATGGTCGACAGCGCGCGCGCAGTCAAGGCGGCGCTGGCGCCGTTCGGCGTGCCGCTGCTGATCAACGACCGGGTCGACGTGGCGCTCGCCGCCGGCGCCGACGGCGTGCATGTCGGACAGACCGACATGGCGGCCGAGGATGCGCGGCGGCTGCTGGGCCCGCAGGCGGTCATCGGGCTCTCGATCAAGTCGGTGGCGCTGGCGCAAGCCGCGCCGATCGACCTCGTCGACTATGTCGGGATCGGCGGCGTCTATGCGACCACCTCGAAGGACAATCCGTCACCGCCGATCGGCGTCGACGGGCTGCGTCGGATTGTCGAGGTGTTCCGGCGGCGCGATCCGAAATTCCCCTCCTGCGCCATTGCCGGCATCACCGCCGCCAATGCCGCCGCGACGATCGCGGCGGGCGCCGACGGCGTGTCGGTGATCTCGGCGCTCTCGCTCGCGCCCGATCCGGCCGTCGCCGCAAAGACGATGCGCGCCGTGGTCGACGAGGCGCTCGCGGCGCGGAAGCGGCAATGAGCCCGATCGCCGTCACCATCGCTGGCTCGGATTCAGGCGGCGGCGCTGGCATGCAGGCCGACCTCAAGACGTTTTCCGCGCTGGGCGTCTACGGCGCGAGCGTCGTCACCGCGCTGACCGCGCAGAACACCAGGGGCGTCACCGCAATCCACGACGTGCCGCCGCAGTTCATCGCCGCGCAGATCGATGCCGTGTTTTCCGATCTTGACGTGCGGGCGGTGAAGATCGGCATGCTCTCGCAGCCGGCAGTGATCGAAGCGGTAGCCGCCGGGCTCGATCGCTGGCAGGCGAAGAACATCGTGCTCGACCCGGTGATGGTCGCGACGTCCGGCGACCGGCTGCTTAATCCGGACGCCATCGATGTGCTCAAGCGGGTTCTCATCCCCCGCGCACTCGTCATCACGCCCAACCTGCCGGAAGCGGCGGCGCTGCTCGACGAGCCGCTCGCGCGCAACGAAGACGAGATGCTGGCGCAGGCCGGGCGGCTGCGGGATCGCGGCGCGCAGGCCGTGCTGATCAAGGGCGGCCATAGCGAGGGCGCCGACAGCGTCGACATGCTGGTGCTGGCCTCATCGTTCACGCGGCTCGCGACGCCGCGTGTCGATACCAAGAATACGCACGGCACCGGCTGCACGCTGTCGTCCGCCATCGCGGCCGGTCTCGCCAAGGGTCTCGACCTGGTCGCCGCGGCGCGCGAGGCCAAGGTCTATGTCAGCGAGGCGATCGCGGCCTCCGGCCGGCTGGCGATCGGCTCCGGCCACGGGCCCGTGCACCATTTCCACAAATGGTGGTGACGACATCCACCGGAACCAATCCGGCATCACACGGTTAAGCTGCCGCAGTGTGGCTCGGGCGGGGCCATTCTGGGGCGGCAGGGGTGCAAATCCGGTAGATGGTTACCCTTGGCATTTAGGCTTCGTTTTCCAAGGAAAATCAGTGGTTTGGAACTGTCGCTTTTGAAACGACCGTTGCCGATTGGTGACAGCCAAAACGGCGGCGGGACGTTATAGCGCTCGCTCTCGTTTCCAACCAACAGGGGGATACCCGATGAAGAAATTCTTGCTGACCGGCGTCGCGCTCGCGGCACTCGCGTGCGGTCCCGCACTGGCAGCTGACTTACCCGTGCGTGGCGTGCCGGTGAAGGCGCCTGAGCCAGTGATGGTCTACGGCTACAACTGGTCCGGCTTCTACATTGGCGCGCATGGTGGCGGCGGCTGGAGCAACAAGTGCTTCACGTTTGCAGGCGACAGCGATGGTTGCCATGACGGCGATGGCTGGCTCGCCGGCGGCCAAGTCGGCTTTAATTGGCAGACCAACAACATCGTTTTCGGCGTGGAATTCTCGGGCAGCGCCGCCGACATCTCGGGCGATCATCACGCATTCAGCGATCCCGCCGATACTTTCCGCTCGAAGGTGAACTCGCTGTTCCTGCTCACCGGCCGCGTCGGTTTCGCATTCGATCGGATGCTGCTCTACGTCACCGGTGGCGGCGCCTGGGCGCGCGACAAATACGAGTTCGTTGATGTCGGTCAGGGTACCCTTACCTACTCGGCGAAGCAGAACCGAACCGGCTGGACCATTGGCGCGGGCCTTGAAATCGGGCTCACTCCGAACTGGTCGCTCGCCGCGCAATACAACTTCGTTGATCTCGGCGACCGGGACGTGACCTTTTCAGCCCCCGGGGCGACATTCGCCGAGCGCGTAGACCAGGAACTTCACATTGCCACCGTGCGGCTCAACTACCGCTTCGGCGGCTTCGGCGGCCCGATCGCGGCGCGTTATTGATCGACCGACTCGATCGGCCTGAATCTGAGGGCCCCGTGCGCATGCCCGGGGCCTTTGCTTAAGTCCTCGGGCCCCGCGGGCCTATTCACAGGGCCGGCCGCGCGCATTTGGCGCGGTAATAGCCTATTTCTTTCATAGACTTGCGATTTGTGTGGTGTGTTGCGCCGGAGTGACAGTCGTACCCGCGATCTTGGTATAAATTGCCGGCTCGGGACAGGCTCCACGAGGGGCCACTAAAGGGGCGCACCATGAAAAGGGTTTTGGGCGGCTTGGCATTCAGCGTTCTTCTCGCTGCGCCGGTAATGGCGGCCGATCTTCCGGTGCGGGCGCCGGTGGCGCGGGCACTACCGGTGGCGGTGGCCCCGGTGTTCAGCTGGACCGGCTGCTATATCGGCGGACATATCGGTTACGCCTGGGGCAGGAAGCGGGTCGATTTCACACCCAACCCGTTCAGCCTCGAGTTTGACCACGACTTCGACGGTCTCATTGCCGGCGGCCAAATCGGCTGCAACCTGTGGCAGGCCGACCGTTTCGTGTTCGGCATCGAAGGTCAGGCGTCCTGGGCGGATATCGAAAAAGAGGTTGCGCAAAATCCCATCGTCACGTCCGGCGCCCCGAACGGCTTCCGCACCGACATCGACATCATCGGCAGCATCGCTGCGCGGCTGGGTTATGCCATCGGACCCAGCGGACTGACGCTGCTATACGTCAAGGGCGGCGGCGCGTTTGTCCACGAGCAGTATTTCACACTGGCCGGTAATCCGGCGCTCGCTGAGCAATCCGACAACCACCTGCGTTGGGGCTGGATGGTCGGCGGCGGCGTCGAGCACGCATTCAACAGCAACTGGTCGATCAAGGCCGAGTACAACTTCAGCGACTTCGGTACCAAGGACGTCAGCCTGTGCAATCCTGCGGGCGGTTGCCAGATCTACGAGATCAAGCAGCACATCCATCTGGTCAAGGTCGGTGTCAACTATCGCTTCGGCGGCTGGGACAGACCGGCGGCGGTGGTGACGACGCGCTATTGAGCGCCTGACGCGATCGGTCCGAATTGCAGAGCCCCGGGCGCGAGCCTGGGGCTTTTGTTTGGCCTATCGGGATGAAGCGGTAAAGCGCCCACCAGCGAACGGGACCGCCTTGCTCCGGCCCGCATTGCGGCGCTACCGTCGCGGCATGGCCGATCTGCAACCGCAAGCCGCGCTGCCCACCGCCGCCGACGTCGATGCTGCGGCCGGACGGCTCGCGGGCGTGGCGCTGCGCACGCCATTGATTTCCTCGCCGGTGCTCGACGCCGCGGTCGGCGCGCGGGTGTTCCTGAAGGCCGAGACGCTCCAGCGCACCGGCTCGTTCAAGTTCCGCGGCGCCTACAACAAACTCTCGACGATCCCACAGGACCGGCGCGCCGGCGGCGTCGTGGCCTATTCATCCGGCAACCACGCGCAGGGCGTGGCGGCGGCGGCGCAAATCCTCGGCATGCCGGCGGTGATCGTGATGCCGTCGGACGCGCCGCGGCCCAAGCGCGAGCGCACCGCGGCGCTCGGGGCCGAGGTGGTGCTGTACGACCGCGACCGCGAAGATCGCGCGGCGATCGCGCGCGACATCGCGGACAAGCGCGGCGCCGTGCTGGTGCCGCCGTTCGACGATCCGATGGTGATCGCAGGGCAGGGCACGACCGGCCGCGAGATCGTCGAGGATCTTGCGGCGCTCGGGCTCAAGCCTGACGTGGTGGTGGTCGGTGCTTCCGGCGGCGGCCTGATCGCCGGCATCGCGCTCGCGATCAAGGCGCGGGTGCCAGACGCGAAGTTCTATTCGGCCGAGCCGGAGGGCTTCGACGACACCGCACGCTCGTTCAAAAGTGGCAAGCGCGAGGTCAACCCGCGCATGAGCGGCACGATCTGCGATGCGTTGATGACCAACACGCCTGGCGCGATCACCTTCGAGATCAACCGCCGGCTGGTGGGCGAGGGGATCGCCGCCAGCGACGCGGAGGTGGGGCGCGCGGTCGCCTTCGCGTTCCGCGAGCTCAAGCTCGTCGTGGAGCCTGGGGGCGCGATCGGTCTCGCGGCGCTGCTTGCCGGCAAGCTCGACGTCAAGGGCAAGGTGGTCGTCGGCGTGCTGTCCGGCGGCAATGTCGACGCCGAGCTGTTCCATCGGCTGGTCGCCTGATCAATTTCCACGTCCGCTCATTCCCGCAAATGCGGGAATAACCAACTCACGAGAACAGCGCGATGCGCTCTTCCTCGCTCATCGCCTTAAGCGCGGCGAGCGGACCGCCGGGCACGGGCGGAGGCAGCGGCTTTGCCGCGGTAGCGTGGGTTGGCGATGCCGGAGGATTTGCGCGCGCGTCGGGGGGCCTAGCGCTGGCGAACAACTCGATCTCGATCGCGGCCAGTGCATTTGAAAGCTGCGCGTTGGAGAGCTCCGCATTGGAAATCTGAGCGATGGCGGGGACCGGCGGCGGGACATGCTGCGTCGGCTTTTCAAGGAGGAATTCCGCCGGATCGTCCTCGCGCGGGTTCGCGCGGACGAACTCAGGTTGCGGCGCAGTTGCGGCGACGCGCGCGCTGCCGTCGGACGCGGCATCCGTCAGTCCGTCGAGGTCCTGATCGGTTACGACGGCCGGTCCATCGGGCGTTGGTTCGGCGGCCGCAGACTGCGCTACGGCCTGCGGCTCGGCCGCCGCTGCGGGCGCGACAACGAGCGGCTCAAGTTCGCGCCCGGCAAATCCGAATTCGGTTCTATCCTCGACGTGCGATGCGGCGGGGTCGACCGGAGTGACCAGTGGCTCGAGCTCCTCAAAAGTCGGTGGCAGTGCCGGCTCGGGCTCCAAACTCGCAGCCGCCGGCGTCGGCTCGGGTTCCAGCGCCGAGGCAGCGGTGGGCGCCGGCGACGGCTCCGATTCAACGACGTGGTCCGTCACCGTCAACACCACATCATCGTCTATCGGAAACTCGGTGGCACCCGGCGTGGTGGCCGTAGCGGGCGCACCCGCGTCCTGCGCCGTGAACGAGGGCGCTGATTCGGTTTCCGCTTCCGCCAGCGCGACATCCGCGAGCGCCGCGGCCTGCGTCATAGCTTCGAGCACGGCATCTGGCCATCGGCCAGCGGCGCGGCCGCCTCCGGGGCGGGGTCCGTGTCGGCGGCAACGGCTGCCGCCGTATGGCTGTCCAGCATGCGGTCGATGCGGTGCTCGAGATAGTGCAGCACCTCCGTGAGCTTGTGGGCCCGCTGGTCGCTCAGGCTGCGCAACGCGCCGGCCGACAGGATCGTTTCCGCGATCTGGCCGACCTGGTCCGACGCGGCGAGTTCAACCCCGCACGCACGCATCGCCCATGCGATCTGCCGCAGGCGTTCGGCGGCCGCGGCGACATCCGCGCCGACCGGCTCGGCGGCCGGTTGCTGATCCGCAAGTCGCTGCGGCGGGCGCTCCGCGAGCTCCGCGCGCGTCTGTGCAATCGTCCGCGCCATTTCGAGGAGCTCGATTCGGACCCGCTGATTGGCCTGCTGGCTAACCTGCTGCGCGCGCTCGCCCACCGCGGCGGCCTCCATGCGCGCGATCGCCGCCAGCACCTGTAAGGTGTCGCTGTTGCGGTTGCGGCGGGCGTATTCGTCCAGGAACCAGCGCCCGCGCGCGCTCGCCGTCACCGCGGAGCAGATGGCGTCGTAGTCCGTTTCCGCCGGCGGCGCTGGCGGCACTGTGGATAACGCGAAGGGTTTGGCGGGCATTGCCCTGGCATCACCTGCGAATCAAGCGCGCACGGCCCTGATAATCGCACGCCACGACCCTGCACAAGGCGTGATTTTTCTGACACGAGGGACGCAGCCGGACCAAAGTCCGGACACCAGCGATGAATTGACCCGATGCCAGGTAATCCCCGGGAGCTTGCGGGCGGCCGTTTCGCACAGCGGATGGCGCTGTTCTACGCCAGCATCTTTGTCGTGGTGGGCGTACAGATGCCGTTCCTGCCGGTCTGGCTCGCGGCCAAGGGTCTCGACCCACAGACTATCGGCGTCGTGCTCGCCTTGCCGATGATTTTGCGCCTGTTTGCGATTCCCATGGCGACACGGGCGGCCGACCGTCGCGATGCGCTGCACGCGGTCATCATGTCTGCCGCGCTGGCCGCGCTCCTGGGTTTCGGCGTGCTGGGATTTACCACGAACCCGCTCGCGATCGCCGTGCTCTACGCCCTTGCAGCCACCGCCTTCGCGCCGCTGATCGTACTGTCCGACGTCTATGCGCTACGCGGCCTCGCGCCGCACCGGCGGGCCTACGGGCCGGTGCGGTTGTGGGGCTCGGCGGGGTTCATCGTGGCCAATCTCGCGGCCGGCTATCTCCTCGACATCATCGCTGCCCGCGACCTGATCTGGCTGATCGTCGCCGCCATGTCCCTCTGCCTGGCCGCGGCCTGGGCGCTGCCGCCGCTCGCTGTGCGGTCATCGGCCACCCCGGGCGAGACGCCGCCGGCGCGCGTGCTGCTGCGCGATCCCGCTTTCATCATGGTCGCCGCCGCGGTCAGCCTGATCCAGGGCAGCCATGCGCTCTTTTACGGTTTCTCGACCCTCGACTGGCAGGCCGCCGGATTCGGCGGCGGCACCATCGGTCTACTATGGGCGCTCGGCGTGCTCGCCGAGATCTTATTGTTCGCCCTATCAGCACGACTGCCGTCGTCATTCAGTCCGAGCGTCCTGATCCTGATCGGAGGCGCGGGCGCGCTGGTGCGGTGGATCGCGTTGGCGCTTGGCCCACCCGGCGCGCTGCTGCCGCTTTTGCAATGTCTGCACGCCCTGTCGTTTGGGGCCACGCATCTGGGCACGCTAGCCTTCATCGGGCGCGCGGCGCCGGCCGGGCTCGCGGCGACCGCGCAGGGCTATCTCGCGGTCTCGACCGGTGTCGCGATGGCGGCTGCGACGGGATTGTCCGGCCTGCTGTACGGACGCTTCGGCGGCGCTGCCTATGGCGCGATGGCGCTCATCGCCGCCGCCGGCATCGTCGCCGCGCTGATGGCGCATCGCGTGCAGGGGAGCGAGCGTCCAGGAGCATGATCCCCGAAAAGTTTCGGACTTTTCGGATCAGATCTTGCGACTACGTCAAGGAGCGGGATTACTGACAGGCCGAATACATCGACGCGAGTTCGCGGCCGGTCAGAAACTTCATCTCGCGTGTGAGGCCGCCGCGCCGGTTGATCCAATTCTTGACCCGCTGCGGATACACCGCCATCAGCAATTGCGTTCCGCCGCGGTTCGTGGCCGGGCGGCCATTTTCGCCGTGATGCCAAGCGGCGTGAAATCCGAGCCGCGCGCGGCGCGTCACACAGATGCGCTCGGGTGGGATGACGCCCAGGATCATCGTGCAGGCCGACAGGCACGGGCCGTCAATGATGACGCGCTCGCCGGAGTCGCGGATCGCAACGAGTGTCTCGAGATAGGGGCCGATCTGGCCGCCGGTGTCACCGGTGATCCGCACCGCCGCAGACGCAGACGAACCCACCAGCGCCGCCAGGACGGCGCCAAAAATAGCCACGGCCAGTCGCATGACCTCTCCCTCGTGTGCCAAATCCCAGACCGCCTTTCTAAAGGGTTAGCAGGCCTCTGCGAAAGTGTTTGAATCATTAAATTTAACTGGCTGAAATTCGGCCTCACCGGGCCGTATGGTCTTACCGTTCGAGGACGGCGGTGCTCATTCCACCTTGATATTCGCGTCGCGAACGACCTTGCCCCACCGCTGCGCCTCGGCCGCGATGAAAGCGGCAAATTCCTTCGAAGTTCCATTCTTGGGGTCGGAACCGAGCTTCTGCAGCGCGGCCCGCACCTCCGGCGCGGCGAGGGCCTGGTTGACTACCGCGTTCAGCCTGGCGACGACGGCCGCCGGGGTTCCCGCAGGCGCCAGCAGCCCGTTCCAATAGGTCGCAGCGAGGCCGCCGTAGCCGCTCTGCTCCATGGTGGGCACGTCCGGCATTTGCGGGCTGCGCGTGTCGCCGGTGACTGCGATTGCTCTGAGCTTGCCGCTCTCGACGTGCTGCAGGACGTTGGCGAAATTGTCGAAATAGACCTGCATCTGCCCGGCCAGGAGGTCAGTGATGGCGGGCGCGGAACCGCGATAGGGAACATGCACGATGTCCAGGCTGGTCATGGACTTGAACATCTCGCCGACCAGATGCGGCTGGGTGCCGAACCCGGGGACGGGAAGTGGACCTTGCCGGGATTGGCCTGGGCGTAGGCGACGAGCTCTTTCATCGTCTTCGCCGGCACCGACGGGTGGATCACCAGCACCAGCGGGCTCTGCGACACGATCGCCACCGGCGCGAAGCTCTTCACCGCGTCATAGCCGGCGTTCCGGTTGATCGCAGGACTGACGACCACGGGGCCGGGCGAACTGAATATCAAGGTGTAGCCATCGGGGTCGGAACCCGCGACCATCTTGGCGCCGACCGATCCGCCGGCGCCCGGCCGGTTCTCGACAATGAACGGCTGCCCGAGCGACGCGCTCAGTCGGTCGGCGACGATGCGTGCGGTGACGTCGACGCCGCCGGGGGCGAATGGCACGATGATGCGTACCGGCTTCACGGGATAGGTTTGCGCCGGGGCCGGTGCGGCAAATGCGCAGATGCCCGCCGCCGCCGCGCCCGACAGGAGCCATCGCCTGCTGATCATCGCGCTTCCCCCATGTGGCGCTTCTGCGGTCCTAGGAGGCAGACTATCGTCCCGGCGGAGGGCGTAGTAGCGACAAATTATCCCCACAGCGCGCGCGATGGCGGATGGACGCGGCTGCCTTCGTAGCGCAACGGATAGAGCCGGTCGCGCGCGAGCAGGAGGGCGCCGTCGAGGTCGACG
Source organism: uncultured Alphaproteobacteria bacterium (assembly GCA_963720385.1). GTDB lineage: Bacteria > Pseudomonadota > Alphaproteobacteria > Rhizobiales > Xanthobacteraceae > VAZQ01. The sequence goes on from CAVRFL010000013.1 coordinate 311,754, forward strand.
ATGCGGGCACGCTGCGCCACCAGCATGGCCGGCGCCATCGCCAGCGACGTCGCCACCATGCAGCCGACCATCACGGCGAGCCCCAGGCGCGCCGCCTCGTCGGCGGTCGCCAGCGCTTCGGTGAGGCCGCCGGTCTTGTCGAGTTTGATGTTCACGGCATCGTACTTGCCCTTGATCGCGGCAAGCGAAGCGCGCGCATGCACGCTCTCGTCGGCGCAGATCGGCACCGGATGCCGGAAGGTGGACAACACGTCGTCATGGCGGTCGGGCAGGGGCTGCTCGATCAGCGTCACCCCGGCCGTTGCGCAGGCGGCGAGGTTCTCCGTCAGGTTCTGCTGGGTCCAGGCCTCGTTGGCGTCCACGATCAATTCAGCCCGAGGCGCGGCGTGCCGCACGGCGGCGATCCGCTCCGGGTCGCCCGCTCCGCCAAGCTTCACCTTGAGTAGCACGCGATCCGCGGCCTTGGCTGCGGCGGCCGCCATCTCCTCCGGGGTCGCCAGCGAGATCGTGTAGGCAGTCACGAGCGGTTGCGGCTCGGCGATGCCGGCAAGCTCATGCGCCGGCCTGCCGGCCCGCTTGGCTTCGAGATCCCAGAACGCGCAATCGAGCGCGTTGCGCGCCGCGCCCGCGGCCAGCGCCTGTTGCAGGCGACCGCGGTCGAGGCCGCGCGGCAATCGCCGGCCGCATGGCCTCGATCGCGGCGGTGACCGACTCCACGGTTTCGCCGTAGCGCCCATAGGGCACGCATTCGCCGCGCCCGCGATGCGCCCCGTCGGACAGTTCGGCGACGACCACCGCAGCTTCGGTCTTGGCGCCGCGGCTGATCGTGAATGTGCCGGCGATCGGCCAGCGTTCGGCGCGGGTGGTGAGCGAGATCGGGGAAGGGGACATTTGGCTCCCGACTGTAGCCCAAGGCGGCTGGTGGCGGCATTGTGCCTCGGACCGCAGCGGGGCGTCTTCGCCGCATTGTCGCCTCCCGGCGGACCGGGCTACAAGCGCATCCAACGGGAGTTTCAGACAATGTCGCGCATCAGTGTTTGGTTGCGGGTTCCGTTGCTGATCGCAGCAACGACTTTCGGCACGATGTCGGCCGGCACGATGGCCAACGCACAGACGCGCACCGATGCGCCCGCCATTTATGTGGATAAGGGCGCCGATCGCGAGCAGCGCCTCGTTGCCGCCGCCAAGAAGGAAGGCAGCGTCACCTTCTACACCTCGATGCAGACGCAGGAATCGGGTCCGCTCGCGAAGGCGTTCGAAGCCAAATACGGCATCAAGGTCCAGCTCTGGCGCGCGACCAGCGATCAGGTGATCCAGCGCATCGTCAACGAGGCACGCGCCAACCGCCAGGGGCTCGACGTGGTGGAAACCAACGCGCCGGAAATCGACCAGGTCGGGCGCGAGAACATCCTTGCACCGTTCCATACACCGCACAGCGCGGACCTGCCCGACTGGGCCATCCCGCCGCACCATCGCTGGTACGCGGCGCGCGCCAATCTCTGGGTGGTCGCGTTCAATACCGCCAAGGTGAGGAAAGAGGAGATCCCGCAGAACTACGAAGGCTTCGTCGATCCGAAGTGGAAGGGCCGGATCGGGATCGAATTGACCGACCAGGACTGGATGTATGCGGTCGTCAATTATCTCGGCGAGCAGCGCGGCATGGAGATGTTCGGCAAGCTCGCGGCGTTGCGACCCGACATGCGTCTCGGTCACGCGCTGTTGGCGCAGCTGATCGCGGCCGGCGAAATCCAGGTCGGGCTCACGGTCTACTCAGGCAACGCCGACTCGATCAAGAAGCGCGGCGGTCCGATCGACTGGGTCGCGGTCGAGCCGATCGTCGGCCGTCCGCAGGCGGTGGCGGTCGCACGCAACGCGCGCAATCCGAATGCGGCGCTGCTGTTCGCCGAGTTCATGCTGTCGCCCGAGGGCCAGAAGCTGCTCAACGAGCTCGACCGCAATCCGTCGAGCAAGCGGGAGGACACGCTGCTCACCCGCTTCAAGTACCAGATGGTCGATCCGATCAAATGGAGCGACGAGGCGCCCCGCTGGGAGAAGCTCTGGCAGGACCTGTTCCTGAAGCGATAGCGAGGGCCTGGAACGCGGGCAGCCTGGCCCACTGACTCGGGGCTTCCGAATTACCCAAAAAACACTACCATCGGGCCAAAGGCGGCATTGATCCGCAGCATCCCGCCCTGACAAAAGACGGGGAGGAAAGCCATGACAATTCGGCGCTCGCGCCTGAACAGCCTGCTTGCAATCCCGTTCGTCGCGGCGCTCGCGATCCTGCCTGCGAGGGCCGACATCCTGACCGACTGGGCGACGGTCAAAGCGCCTCCGCCGCCGGACCTCACGCCTGTGACGCTTGACGGCAAGACCACCGCGCTCCTGATTCTCGACGTCATGAAGGAGAGCTGCGCACGTAGGCCGCGTTGCAGCGCCATTGTGCCCAGTCTCCGGCAGCTTCACGACGCTGCGCGGGCTTCAGGCGCCATGGTGTTCTACACGCTGGTCGGCGGCGGCAAGCCGGATGCGTCGCATGTGGTCGATGGTCTCACGCCGCGCGAGGGCGAATGGGTCTTCCAGCGCGGGCCCGACAAGTTCCTCGGTTCGCCGCTGGAAGAGCGGCTCAAGCAGCGCGGCATCCGCACCGTCATCGTCACCGGCACGTCCGCGCAGGGGGTCGGGATCGGGACCGGCAGCGGCGCCGCCCAACGCGGCTACAAGGTGATCGTGCCGATCGACGGTCTCGCGTCGGACGGCGCGTATCAGGAGCAGTATGCGATCTGGCACCTCTATCGCGGCGGTCCAGCGATCGTGACGGATCAAGTGACGGTGACGCGCGTGAGCATGATCCGATTCCAGTGACACGGCGGGAGCCCGCCAAGATGCGGAAACGTCTCCATAGGAGCGACCAATGATCCAGCATGTGAGGCTCGTCGCGCTCGCAATAGCGTTCCTCGCTGCGGTGCCGGCTACTGCAGCCGAGATCAAGGTCCTCGCCTACAATGCCATCAACATCCCGGCCCGCGAGCTCGCCGCCGCATTCACCAAGGAGACCGGCCATGCCGTGGCGTTCACCTTCGGCTCGCCCGGACCGGTCAACGGGCGGCTGCAGGCCGGCGAGCAATTTGATCTCGTCATTGCGGCGACGGAAGCCGCGCAAGCGCGCGAGGCGCTGTGGCGTGCGGGCACGCGCCGTCCGCTGGTGCGCGTCGGTATCGGGCTTGCGGTGCGCGACGGCGTAACGGTCGACCTCTCCACCGTCGAATCGACGCGCACGGCGCTGCTTGCCGCGCGCTCGCTGACGCTCAGCGATTCCCGCACCGGCGGATTGAGCGGCCCGAACGCGCTCAAGGTGCTCGCCAATCTCGGCATCGCCGATCAGGTCAAGGACCGGCTGAAGCCCACGGCCAACGGCCAGGAGTTGATCGCGAGCGGCGAGATCGAGATCGGGCTCTATAATGTCAGCGAAATCCCGCGCGCCAAGGGCGTGGTCCTTGCCGGCGCGGTGCCGGCCGCAGTGCAGGTCTATATCGTCTACGACGCCGCGGTGCCCGCAACCAACGCCACGCCCGAGCCCGCGCTCGCCCTGGCACGCTATCTTGGACGCGACGCGACGCGTGCGGTGTGGATCAAGGGCGGGCTGGAACCGGTGAGCGAGTAGAATTTTTGCGCAGCGATGCGCCGGTCTGACCCGCGCCTCTCTCCCGCAGCGGGAGAGGGCGCAGTTGCTGCCGCCGCGATGCGCGGCGACGTCTAGTCGAAGCGCCCGGCGGCGTGCGCCAGCATGGTGTAGACCTTGCCGGTCTCCGAGGTGAGGTAGGTGCGCGCCACCACCTGGCCGCGGTCGTCGCGCGACACCTCGTCGAGCAGCCGCTCGAACTCGGCGATATAGCGGTCGACCGTCTGCATGAACTCGCGGTCGCCGCGATACTTGCGCCGGATTTCCTCGAACGCCCGCTGCCCCTGCATGGTGTAGAGCTTGCGGGTGAACACGTTGCGCTCGCCGCGCTTGTAGCGGTCCCACAATTCGGCGGCGGCATCGTGATCGATCATGCGGGCGATGTCGACCGCCAGCGAGTCGAGCGATTCGATGGAGTGGCGCGTCGGCCGTTCATCACCGCGCGCCGCTTCGGGGACGAAGTCGCGCGGCGGCTCGCGTCCCGGTTCATCCTGCGACGCGCGCGTCAGCAGGTCGGACAGCCAGCCGGTGCGGCCGCCGGAATTTCCCGCCGGCGCAGGGCTGAGCGACGGCGCATCGGCGCGGCGGGACGGAGCAGCAGGTGCGCTGGGCGCCGCGCCGTCGGCGCGGGCGCGCGGGGGCGCGACGCCGCTGCCGTTGGCCAGCGCCGCTTCGCGGCGGGGCGCGGCGTCCTGGGTGTCGACCCGCCGCGTGCCCGGTTCGACCGCGTCGAGGCTGCGGCCATGACGGGCGACGATGCGGTTGAGCTCGGCCAGCGCCTCGATCTGGTCAACGATCACGCGGCGCATCTGGGCCGCGCTTTCCGCAGTCTCCTGCGGAAGCTCGAGGATGCCCTTGCGCAGCTCGGTGCGGGTGGCGTCGAGCTCGTGCTGCATCTCGGCCGCCATCCGCTTGAGGCCTTCCACCACCTCTCCAAAACGCTGGACGGCTTGATCAAGCATTTGCTGGCCGTCGCCAGTGGTCTGCTCATAGATCTCGCGCATCGCCTGGGCGGTGCGGCGGTATTCCTCGTCGTTGGAGGAGCGGATGTTCTCGAAGTTCTCCGCGATCATGCGCGCGCCTTGATTGGTCGAAGTCCGCGACCAGGCGGGCGATCTCGCGGGTGCGGTCGCCGGCGCTCTCCAGCGACTGGTTGAGCAATTCGGAGAAGCGCGTGAGGCGCGCTTGCAGGTCCTGCGCCTTCTCGTCGAGCGAGGCGACCACGCGGTTGAGCGACTGGTCGAGCGAGCCGGAGAAGCGGTTGATGCGCAGCTCGACGTCATCGGCCTTGGTGTCGAGGTTGTTGACCAGCGTCTCGAGCACCTCGCGACGCTCGTTGAGCGAGCCTTCGGTGCGCCGGTTGCTGCGGTCGATCAGCGCGACCGCCTCGGCCAAGGACCGGCCGTGCGCGTCGAACTGGGTCGCAAGCTGCGACAGGTCGCCGAGGGTCTCCGTCGTGATCGTGCGGAACGCGGTGATGTGCTGCTCGACCTGGGAATTGGCGGTGCCGGTCTTCTGCGCCACGTCGCTCATGGCGGTGACGAACTCGGCCACGCGGTTCACCAGCGTGCTTTCGATCTCGTTCATGTTCTCGTGCGCGCCGCTCAGCACCTCCTGCAGGAGGATGTTGGCCTCGCGCAGGCGCTCGAACAGGGCAGTGGTGTCGGACCGCAGCATGCCGTGGGTTTCGAGCATCTCGGACACCGCGGCCGCCGCAGTCGATTTCGACTGCTCGACGGCGGAGTGGGTCTGCTCGTGCAAGTCGCGCAGCGTCTTCGCGATCGATGCCGCCGCGCCCTTGGCAGCGATGTCGGTGCCGTCCTGCAGCTCCTTGAGCGAGCGGGCGATCGAGCTGGTGGAGCCCTCGGTCGCCATCTGGGTGGCGGTGTTGGCCTCCTGCATCGACCGGCTGAGCGCGCTGGTCGCGTTCTCGCTGGCCTCGTTGATCAGGCCGGCGATGTGCTCTGAGTTGTCCATCATGGTTTGCGTGAAGGTGAAGCCCTTGGCTTCGATCGCCTTCACCGCATGCTCGGTGACGCGGCTGACCTCGCTGGAGAACTCCTGGCTCTTGCCCGCCAGCGCGTTGAGCAGGACGCTGGATTTTTCGTCGAGGATGCGCGTCAGCTCGGCGGAGCGGCTCGAGACCGACGTGGTGATTTCTTCCGCCTTGCCCACGAAATTGCGCGCGACTTCGGCACTGACGCCGAGCAGGGTGCGCTCGACCTCGGTGGCGTTCTGCTTCAGCACGTTGCTCACGCCCGTCGACATGCCGGTGAGGCTGCGCTCGGCCTCCTGGGCGCTGGCGCGGATCGCCGTCGTCGTGGTGGACGCAAGCTGCGCGAGATTGCGTTCGGCCTCGCCGGCGTTGGTCGTGATCGACTGGTTGAGCTGTTCGAGCCGGGCGCTGATCACCGTGGTGGTGGTGGTCGCCAGCGTGCCGATGGCACGTTCCGCCTCGCCGGTGTTGGCCTTGATCGCCTCGCTCATCTGCTCCATGCGCGTGCCGATCGCTTCGGTGCTCGAGGCGGTGAGCTCCGTGATCGCCTTCTCGGCGTCGCTGGTGTTGGTCTTGATCGTGTTGGAGAGTTGCTCCATGCGGGCGTTGAGGATATCGGCCGCGGTCTTGCTGCGGGTCTCGATCTCCTTCGTCACCTCCATGGCGCGGCCGATGAGCAGGTCCTCGAAGCGGCCGATCCGGGCGTCGAGATTGCCGGCGACCTCCATCGCGCGGTTGCCGAGCGCCTTGTCGATGTCGTCGATCTTGGCGCCAAGCGCATCGGCGAGCTTCGCGCCGCGCACATTGATGACGGCGGTGACGTCGCTGATGCGCTTGTCGAGCGAGGAGACGACCTCCTTGCCGCCCTCGGCCAGCGTCTTGGCGATGTCCATGACGCGCGAGCCGAGCGCCTCGTTGAGCGTCTGGGTGCGGCCGTCGAGCGCGTCCTGGAAGCGGACGAACTGCTGGTCGAGGCTGGTCGAAGCCTCGGCCGCCTTGGTGCTCACACGGCTGTCGAAATTGTCCAGGTAGTCCCGCATGGCGGTGATGACTTCCTGGGTGCGGTCGCCGAGGCGCTCCACCATCTCGCCGCCGTAGGTCTTCACCGTGCGGTCGAACTCGCCGAGGTGGCGGGTGATGAGGTTGCCGAGCGTGGTGGAGTCGCGCGCGATGCGCTCCGCCAATTCCGCGCCGCCGTGGTTGAACATGTCCTCGAACGACTGCAGACGGGCGGCCAGCATCTCGCGCACCGCGTCGCCGCGGGTGCCGATGACTTCGCCGAGTGATTCTGCGCTTTCGCGGAAGGTGTCGCTGACCTTGCTGCCGCGCTGGACGATGGCCTCAGTGATGCGTGCGCCGGTCTGCTCCATCTTGGCCACCACGTCGCCGCCGCGCAGCGAGAGGTCGAGCACGAGGGAGTCGCCGGTGGTCTTGAGCGACGAGTTCACCTCCTCGACGCGGTTGGAGATGGAGTTGGCCAGCTGGTTGCCGGTGTCCACCACGAGCTCGGTGAGCTGCTGCGTGCGCCCGGTCATCATGTCGAGGATCGCGGCCGACTTCTGCGAGAAGCCGTCGGCGACGCGGTCGAGACGGACCGACATCATGTGCTGGAGGTTGGCGGCGATTTCCGTGAACTCATCGCCGATGTGGTCGGTCTTGAAGTTGAGCGTCGCGGTCAGGCGGTCGGTCGCCTGGGCGATGGCCTCCGCCGTGTTGGAGCCGGTCGATTCAAGACGTTCGAGGAGATCGCCGCCACGCTCGCCGAGCTGCTCGATCATGTTGTCGCCGGCGTGGCCGAGCGCGCGGGTGATGTGCTCGCCTTTCTCGGCCAGCGTCATGGTGATGCGGCGCGCGGCGTCGTTGACCTGTTCGGCCACAAGCTGACTGATCTGCGAGATATCGTGACTGAGGTCGAGATGCACGCCGTTGATGGCGTCGCGGATCTGCTCGGCTTGTCCGACCAGCGTGTCGCGCTGGCCGCCGAGATCCTGCAGCAGGGCGCGGATGCGCACTTCGTTGTCGTTATAGGCGTGTTCGAGCGCCGACACCTCGTTGGCGACCAGCGTCTCGAGCTCGGCGGCGCGCGCGAGCGCGCGTTCGATGCCGTCGCCCATGGCCGCGACTTCGCGGCGGATCGCCTGACCGACGGTGACGATCGACTCGCGCGCAACCGTCTCCGGCTCGGCGAGCCGCATCGCAACTTCCGCCATAGACTGCGCAATGAGCCGCATCTCCTGCGAGCGCACCGCCATATGGGCGAGCACGTAGAAGAACACGACCGGCGCCAGATACATCGCGCCCAGGACCGCAAGCACCGGCGCGGTCAGGCCGGTCGGGCCGAGCGCTGCCTGGATTTCGGGAAGATAGAGCCAGCCGAGCAGGAAGCCGCCGATCACCCAGACCGCGGCGAAAATGCTGGCGAGGATGTAGGACGTCTTGGCGGGCTGGCGCTGGATCGTGCGCAGGATATTGCCGATCAATTCCTGATCGTCATTGGCGGCGGGGCGGCGCGGCGAAGCACTCTCTTCCGGCCGGCGCACTTCGTCTTCGTCGGCATAGGCATCGTTTTTGGCGCTGGAGCGCAGGCCGGGCCAGGGCGCTTCTGAAACCGGGTCCGCCGGCAACGCGGTCGCCGACGGTGAGGCCATCTGATCCGTGGGCTGATTGTCATCCCTTACGTGAAGCGCATCCTGGATCGCCGACAACGCCGCTTCCGTCGGATCCTTCATCTTCTTCGGGGTGTTCGCCATGATCGGTCGTCGCCTCGTTGTTACGCCAAACCGAAGACGCAGCCGGTATCATCCGGCCGCGCCACGAGCGCGTGAGCCTTGAAAGATCCCCTCCGGATCCCCTGTGGCAGCCGGCAACTGACGCGCCGGTACTGATCAGTCCACTGCCGCAGACCTATCCTATCGGCTTGGCCAACCGATGGAAACTGATTGGTAAGGTCTTCTTAATCATCGTTAATGGCCGTGCCGTTGATGCAACGGTTCCGGGTGGGGCGGCCCCCGCAGATGCCGTCGGGCAGCGCGCGAGTTTTCGGCCATATTGCGGCCGGGATGGGGCCAAACCGGCAGTCCGGACGCCTGTGGATTAATTGTGGCAGTTGGTTAGGCGCCCCGACCCCAGGAGCCCCGCCACGCGGGCCGGTTCCCGCGGGAGCCGGCTAAGGGCTGCCTTAACCATGGATGCTGTGGAACAGCAGCCGTTTACCCGGTTTTGAACGGGGGTGTGCGACAGTCTGCCGGCAAGGGGACTAAAGAGCCCCAGGAGGCGAAGAGATGGCGGAAATCGGCGGCGAAGAACGCCCGCGCGGGCATGGCTATTGCGGCGGACGCACCGCCGCTGGCGCCGGCTGAGCCGGTGATCGACCGCGCGCATCTTGCCCGCATGACCCACGACGAACGCGACCTCGAACGGGAGGTGCTGCAGCTTTATGCGACCCAGGCCGACATCCTGCTGGCGCGCATCGGGCAATTACCGCCTGCCGCCGTCGCCGCGCTGGCGCATACGCTGAGCGGGTCATCACGCGGGATTGGAGCGTGGCAGGTCGCCGACGCCGCGGCAGCGCTTGAGGCGGATGCGGCGCAAGGGCGCGACACCGCGGCATCGGTGAACCGACTGGCGTCGGCGATCCGCGCGGCGCAGGCCTACATCGCGGAGCTGCTGCACGGGTCCGCATGATCCCGAAAAAGTTGCAGACTTTTCGGACAAAGATCATGCGACCAAACACTTGCAACCAGATCGGTAAGTTTCGGTCGAGGCCGGGCCTGCATACTGGCGCTGGCCGACGCGAGCGGTTATAGGACGCCCCGCAACCCCTCCGACGTCGACCTCAGCTGATGGCGAACATCACCTATATCGATCCCGATGGCACGACCCGCACCGTCGACGGCGAGCTTGGCTCGACCGTGATGGAGACGGCGATCAAGAACAACGTTCCGGGCATCGAGGCGGAATGCGGCGGCGCCTGCGCCTGCGCTACCTGTCACGTCTATGTCGACGACGCCTGGCGTGCGACCGTCGGCGACCCGTCGCCGATGGAAGAGGACATGCTCGACTTCGGTTACGACGTGAAGCCGAGCTCGCGGCTCTCCTGCCAGATCAAGGTGACCGCCGAGCTCGACGGACTGATCGTGCGCGTCCCGGAGCGACAGGCTTGAGCCTCCTGGCCTGCGCGTTTCAGAAGACATCCAGATCGCGAGCGGCTATCACTTCGCCGCTGTAGCTCTTACGAATTTCCGCGACCAGGACGTCCTCCTGCTCCCGCCCCGCTGATCCTTCTCCGGTATGCGAGCGATGATAGGTGACGAGGAGACGCGGCTGCACTTTGTTGGCGATCTCCGCCAGCTCGACCGATGAGGTGTGGTGCCGTCGGCGGAACTCGGGAGTTGGTCGGTCGGTGTTGCGGTAGCTCATCATGGAATAAGCTTCGTGGATGAGCACGTCGCAGCCGCGGCTGTAGTCGAGCAGCGCCTGCGTGGGCGCGGTGTCGCCGGAGATCACGATGGTGCGATCGGGCGCGTCGAACCGAAACCCAAAGGAATCGACCATTTCCTCGTGCCGCACGGAAAACGCTGTGACCGTAACGTTGCAATCCTTATAGACCACGCCAGGCGAGATCTCATGCGCGACGACCTTCCAACCGGTGCGGTTGTGCCGGTTGAGGCCCTTGGTGCGTCCGTCGACGTCCACTTGCCAGGCCTTGAGCACGTGCTCGGTCATGGCTTTGATCCCCGCCGGGCCGTAGACCGCGAGCGGATCGTGGCGTCCCATGACCCAAGGCGAAAAGATGAGATCAGGATAGCCGACGGTGTGGTCGGAATGCAGGTGGGTCAAGAACACAGTCTTGATGTTTACGCCGCCGTATCCGAGCTCAGTGACGCCTTTCTCATAGGCGGCTGCCGCGCGGCGGATCACGCCCGGACCGAAGTCGATGAGATAGGGCGTGTCGTTGACGACGATTGCGGTCGCCGGCCCGGAGCGGTTCGGATCGGGACGCGGCGTTCCAGTTCCGAGCATGACCACGCAAGTCGATCCGTTCGCCGCCGCTGATTGGTGAGAATGTTGCGTCGCGGACATGAGACGTTCCTGTCGAAAGTTGCGCGCGGCGCCATGGCCGGGAGTTGCGGTGATGCCGCATTCAATCGGCGCGCATGCCGGTCGCCTCGACGATCTTGGCCCAGAGCTGTGCATCGGCAACGATACGGGCCTTGGCGTTGGCACCCGCGACCCAGTCAATCAAAACCTCCTGCGCGCGCAATCTTTCCTGAACTTCCGGCGACGTCAGCGCGCGCTGGACTTCGCGCTCGAGCACGGTAGTCACCGAATCCGGGGTGCCGGCCGGCGCCGCCAAGACGAAGTAGGTCTTGAATTCGAATTCGGGATAGCCGGCTTCCGCGATGGTCGGCACCTCCGACGCGAGCGGAGAGCGCGTGCGGGTCGATACTGCGAGACCTTTCAATCGGCCTGCGCGGACGTGCGGCACGATACCTGTCATCCCCACGAAGCCGAACTTGATCTGACCCGCGACGAGATCGGTCGCGAGCTGCGTATTGCCCCGATAGGGCACCGGCACGGCTTGGAAGTCGGCCAGGAAGCGGAAATATTCCATGCACAGGTGGCCGGGCGTGCCAGGACCGCCATGGGCATAGCTGATGGGGGTCTTCTTCGCATAGGCAACGAACTCGGCCACCGAGTTGACCGGAATCGACGGATGCACGACCAGCATAGTGGCCGTGCTCGCTACAATCGCGATGAACCTGAAGGCCACGACAGGATCGAAGGCCGGCTTCTTATAGAGGTGAGGATTCACAGTGAACGTTGTGCCCAAAGCCATCAGGAGCGTATGCCCGTCGGGAGCGGATCGGGCGACGGCTTCCGCGCCGAGATTGCCGGCGGCGCCTGGCCGGTTTTCCACCACGAATGTCTGCTTGAGGCTTGCGGGCAGCTTGTCGGCGACGGCCCGCGCGATGAGATCAGGTCCTGTGCCGGGCAAAAGGGATACGACCAATTTGACGGGTCGTTGGGGGTAGGGCTGGGTCCATGCCGGACTCGCGGCGGCGAGGGCGCAGCCAGCTGCGATCATTGCCGTCAACACCGATCGTCTTGCGATCATGCTTGCCTCCATTGCGCAAGACGGCGTGAATTTCGTGACCACAACCTGCCTGTATCGGTCGTAGCCGAAAAGTACTATTCTCCTGCATCAGGTTAGCAGCTTTGCTAAGGGTTTTGCCCCCCATGCGCTGGAACGATCGGATCGGGCGGCGGATCAAGCTGAGCGACCTGCACATTCTTCTCGCGGTGGCGCAAAACGGCAGCATGGCGAAGGCGGCGAATCATCTCGCTGTTTCGCACCCAGTCGTCTCGCGCTCGATCGGCGACCTGGAGCACACCTTGGGGGTGCGGCTTCTGGAGCGAAACCCGCGCGGCGTCGAGCTCACTGCCTACGGACGCGCGATGCTTAGCCGCAGCAACGCCGCCTTCGACGAATTGCGGCAGGGCGTCAGGGACATTGAATGCCTCGCCGACCCGAACACGGGCGAAGTGCGGATCGGGACCTCGCCACCGCTTGCGACGAGCTTCGTCTCCACCGTCATCGATCGGCTGTCCTGGCGCTATCCGCGGATCGTGTTTCGAGTTGTGGCCGAGGGGAACGAGACGCAACGACGCAGTCTGGACGAGCGCCGCGTCGATCTCTTGATCTGCCGGAAATTCCCGACCTTTGCCGACGAACAACTGAGCTTCGAGCATCTCTTCGAAAGCCCGTATCTTGTGGCGGCGGGTGCGAATAACCCCTGGGTCAAACGGCGCCACATCAAGCTTGCGGAGTTGATGGGCGAGGTGTGGGCGTTGCCGGCGCCAGACGAATCGTTCGGATCGTTTGTCACGGACGCTTTTCGCACCAGCGGCCTCGATGTTCCGCGCGCGACCGTGGTCGCCACCCCGCTCGAAATGCGAGTCAATCTGTTGCGCACGGGTCGTTATCTCACGATCCTCCCGGAATTCTGGCTGCACTTTCCCGACCGACATCCATTCATCAAGAAATTGCCGGTCAAACTACCGATTACCGGCGGGCCGATCGGGATCATTACGCTGAAGAACCGCACGCCGAGCCCGGTCGTGCAGCGCTTCATCGAGTGCGTCCGCGAAGTCGCGAAACCTTTTGCCCGTCGCAAGTAGCAAGCTCAGCTGTTCCGCACCAGCATGCGTTTGAGCCGCGCCACCAGCTCCGGCGGCAGCGGCCGCGCCTTGCGCGTCGCGCGATCGATCAGCACCATGGTCGAGCGTGCGCGCGCGGCGCAGGCGCCGTCGTGGAAGACCGCCTGGGCGAAGACGTAGGAGCTGCGGCCGATCTCCGCGATGGCGGTGCCGACCTCGACCGTTCCGGGCCAGCGCAGCTCCTTGAGGAAATCGATCTCGATGCGTGCCAGCACGGTGGTGCAGCCTTCGACCTGCAGGCCCTCCTGCGGATCGTAGATCCGCAGGACGCGGCCGGTCTCGAAATAGGTCGGATAGATCGCATTGTTGACGTGGCCCTGGCGATCCATGTCGGCGAACCGGATGATATCGGGCACGCGGACCGGGAAATCCTCGATCCGCGGCAGACCCGGGCGGGGCGATTTCTGCGGTGATTTCTGCAAGACAGGCTCCGGCCGGTGAAAGGGGGCTGAATTTCTCGTGATGGCACCCGTAATAGAAGCAAATTTGCCGTGCAAAGGCCCGCAAAGGAAGGCAAACCTGCATTAACGCTTTGCGAATTAGCTCTTTTCCTCCCGCGCCGTCGGCGCTACACACACCGCGCGCAGTCGTTGTCCGGCGCGCATTTGATTGCGTCCTTTTCCGGTTCCGGGGCTGTACAGGACGCTCCGGCTAGCACCCCAGCCGACCGCAGGACGAAACCCAAGCAGGCGTCGAACGACGCACGAGGCAGTAGACGTATGCTAGACCGATCCCCAATGACTGAACCGATCAAGACCGACGTGCTCATCATCGGCGCGGGGCCGTGCGGCCTGTTCGCGGTGTTCGAGCTCGGCCTGCTCGACATGAAGACGCATCTGGTCGACATCCTCGACAAGATCGGCGGCCAGTGCGCCGAGCTTTATCCCGAGAAGCCGATCTACGACATTCCCGGCATTCCCTATTGCACCGCACAGGGTCTGGTCGACGATCTGATGAAGCAGATCAAGCCGTTCGCGCCGCAGTTTCATTTGCAGGAGATGATCGAGACCATCGAGAAGATCGGCGATCCGCTGTTCCGCGTCACCACCGACCAGGGCAAGGTGTTCGAGTGTAAGGTCGTGGTGATCGCCGCCGGCGGCGGTTCGTTCCAGCCCAAGCGGCCGCCGATCAAGGGCATCGAAGCCTATGAAGGCACGTCGGTGTTCTACTCGGTGCGCAAGATGGAGCAGTTCCGCGGCAAGCGCATCCTCATTGTCGGCGGCGGCGATTCCGCGCTCGACTGGACCCTCAACCTCGCTCCGATTGCGAGCCATCTGACGCTGCTGCACCGGCGCGACCAGTTCCGTGCCGCGCCCGACAGCGTCAACAAGATGATGACGCTGGTGGGCGAGGGGAAGATCGACTTCGTGCTCGGCCAGGTGACCACGCTCGAAGGCGCGAATGGTCAGGTTTCAAAGGCGATCGTGAAGCGCAACGACGGTTCGAATTTCGAGATCGCCTGCGACGCGCTGCTGCCATTCTTCGGGCTGACCATGAAGCTCGGCCCGGTGTCGAACTGGGGCATCGCGCTCAAGGACAACGAATACATCCCGGTGAACACCGAGAATTTCGAGACCAGCGTGCCGGGCATTTTCGCGATCGGCGACATCAACTGGTATCCCGGCAAGCTCAAGCTAATCCTGTGCGGCTTCCACGAGGGCGCGCTGATGTCGCAGAAGGCACACCGCTACGTCTTTCCGGACAAGAAGCTGACCTTCCAGTACACGACCTCGTCGACCAGCCTGCAGAAGAAGCTCGGGGTGGCGTAAACCGACCGCTCAAGCGGCGGGATCAATTCTGCGGGATTTTCGCGGCCTCGCGCACCTTGCCCCACCGCACGAACTCGGCCTGCATGTGCTTGCCGAAGTCCGACGGCGAGGAGCCGCCAGCGAGAACACCGGCGGTGGTCAGTTTCTCGCGCACTGCCGGGTTCGCAATGGCATCGTTGATCGCTGCGTTGAGCTTGGTGATGATCGGCGCCGGGGTGCCGCGCGGGGCGATGAGGCCGTACCAAGTCACCACCTCGTAACCGGGGACGACCCCGGACTCGACTGCGGCCGGCACATCGGGCACCGCCGGGAACCGCTCCAGCCCCGTCACCGCAAGCGCCTTGAGTGTCTTTCCCTGCACCTGGCCGAGCACGGCCGAAACCGTTTCGACCAGCAGGTCGACTTGCTTGCCGAGGACGCCGCCGATGCCGGCGGGCGAGGTCTTGTAGGGAACATGCAGCATGTCAATTCCCGCGACCTGCTTGAACAGCTCGCCGGTGAAGTGCTGCGTACTGCCAACTCCAGTAGTCGCGTAGGTGAACTTGCCGGGAGCCGCCTTTGCCGCCGCCACCAGCTCCCTGACGTTGTTGGCCGGAAAGTCGGGGTGCGTGACGATGATGAGGCCGGCAGACGCGACCTGGCCGATCGGCTCGAACGACGTGAGCGTGTCGTAGGGCAGCGACTTCGCCATCACCCCGGCAATGATGTGGCCATTGTTCATCAAATAGAGCGTGTGGCCGTCGGCCGGTGCCTTCGCGACAGCGTCGGCCGCGAGCGCGCCGGCAGCGCCCGGCCTGTTCTCGACCACGAACGGCTGACCGAATTTCTCCTGAAACGATTGCGCGAGAATGCGGGCGACGATGTCCGTGCCGCCACCGGGGCCGAACCCGATGAGCAGGCGGACGGTCCGCGTCGGCCATTCCTGAGCGCTTGCCGGCGTCGGGCATTGCCCGATGACGACGGTGCAGGATATCGCAAAAGCCAAGAAAATTTTGAGCATGGTTACTCTCCGTGCATGCCCTTGGGGTTGGATGGACGGGGGTGCCCGGCCGGCATCTGGCAACGGCAAGGCCGCGGACCTCACGGCATCGCCACCATCACCGTTTCGCCGTTGGCCGATCGGCCTTCCTCGCGATAGAGGCTCAGCTTCTCGATCGTGGGAGCGTCGCTGACGGCGAACAGGATCGCCGGCTCGCTCGATTTCTTGTTTGCGTGCTCGTGCCAGGCCCAGGTGGGCACCACGAACACATCGTTCTTGCGCCATTCGAGGCGCGTCCCGTCAACGTCGGTATAACCTTCGCCTTCCACCGCGCAGTAGACCGTGCTCGACGTATGGCGGTGCGCCAGCGTGTGCTGTCCCGGTGCCAGCATTTGCATCGTGAATGACATCGTGGGCATGACCGAGGCGCCCGACTCCGGGTTCACATATTCAATGATGTAGCCGTCGTAGGGATTGGGTTCGTAGTCCAAGAGACGCTCTAGCGCGGGCCGAACTTCGTCGTAGCGGTAAGCAAGCTGCGGCGAATAGGCCTTGCCGGTTCGGCCGCCCATTCTCGGCATGATGCCACCGGTCGAATAAAGGTCGAACGACCGGTTATGGTGCTTCCTGACGCTTTGGATGGTCTGGCTGGTGTCGCCCTCTTTCCAATATTCATGGTCGTAGAAGGTGCAGCCGAGACCGGCGACCAGCGGCACATCCAGAATGTTCAGGTAGGTGACTTCCGCATTCCCGTCGTTGCCGTGGTCATGCCAAGCCCAGCTCGGATTGATCACCAGGTCGCCGGGACCCATGGTGCATTTCTCACCTTCCACGGTGGTGAAGGCGCCGCTGCCTTCGAAAAAGAACCGGCTGGCGCTTGTCGTGTGCCGATGCGCGGGCGCCAATTCTCCGGGCGAAAGAATCTGCACATCACCGAACAAGGTGTTGGTCATGAACGGCTTGCCGCCGAGACCCGGATTGGCAAGGATCAGGCCGCGACGCTCCGCTTCGTTGATACCGATGACCTGCTCCGACTGCAGCATCAGTTCCTTCATCTCTTCCCAGGTCCATATGTAGGGAAGAACGCCGGTCTCCGGCTTGGTGGTGCGATAATCGGCCTCCCAGTACTCGAGAAAATTCGCGGCGCGAATGCGCGCGGAAAATTCGCTGCGCTGATTGTGAGCTTTCGGTGCCGGCATGGGTCGCTCCTGAGTGGGCCGCGGCCTTGCTTTGGGCGTTGCGAGACCCGGAAGGGAAGTGGATGTTTACCGCTCAGCAAAAAGTTTACCGGTGGAAAACAAGGTCGTCAATGTGACAGGTGCGCAGCCGGCGCGGCGGCGGGGCTTGACGGGCGGTGCCAGCCGGGCGACCAAGCGGATCGCGAAGCAACTCGCGCTTTTGCGCAACCAAAGGAACGTGGACGATGGGGCGAGCCGCCCGCAAGCGCAGCCAGCCCCTGCGCCGGAAAACGTCGGACATCAAAAAGGCGAATCGAGCGAAGGCGAAACCCACAGGCAAACTGCAGCCGGCCCAAAGCCGGGCAGTCCCGAGTGAATTCGATCTCGGCGAACGGCTGCGCGGACTGCGACTGAAGCACGGGCTGTCGCTGGAGTTGCTCGCGAAGACGACCGGTCTGACCAAGGGCTTCCTGTCGCTCGTGGAACGCGGCCACAAGGCGCCATCGATCTCGACATTACTGAGGTTGTCGCAGGCCTTCCGGCTGTCCATGGGTGGCCTGCTGGGCGAGCCGAAATCCTCCGAGCCGGCCTATTCGCTGGTGCGCCTCGGTGAGCGGCGCAAATACGCGCGCGAGGGAAGTCTTTACGGCTATCGCTATGAGGCCGTGGCTTTCCGCAAGGAAGACAAGCGGATGGAGCCGTTCATCGTCTCGCCGCCGATGCGGGTTCCGCGCAAATTCTTTCAGCACGAGGGCGACGAGATGGTGTTCGTGCTTTCGGGCCGGGTCGAGATTCAACTGCGCGACGATCGAATGCTGCTGGTGCCGGGCGATTGCCTCTATTTCGATGCCGCCTTGCCGCACCGATCGCACAGCATCGGCAGCCAGCGGGCGGTCACCCTGGTTGTTATTTCGCCGCGGTGATGCGCAATGGCGCCGTTGCTAGGGTGGCGGCAGCGCTTCGCCGCGCACCGTCGGCTCCAGGCCGCCGATGCCAAGCACGTCGCGCATCGCCGGAAGCGCGGCGTCGGCCATTGCGGCCTGACCTTCGGCGGTCGGGTGGATCGCGCCGCCATAGACCGCGGACAGGACACCCCAGATTGCATCGTGGATGCTCGCCGGCGTCAGCACGCTGGAGAGTCCCTGCGGGTAGGTCATCGCGGTGAAATAGCTGTCGTTCGCGGTGCGCACCCAGCGCGCTCGCGGCGAGTAGGGGCGGTACTCGCTCGCCGGGCGTCCGCACGCGAGCGGATCGTTGGCGGCGCTGGCGGGATCGGTGCGGAACGAGTTTCCGCCTGAACCGAAGCAGACGCGGTCGAATTCGGGATCCTGTTCCGAGCGCGCGCAGACGCCGTGCTGCGCGAACGCCGCCTGATGGCCGTCGACAAAGGTCATGCGGTCGGTCCTGGGCTCGCGGCAAAGCTTGCCGTCGCACATGGCGATGGCCCTGATCTTGGGCAGGAACTCGCTGGAGACGAAATCGACCACCTGCCGGAGCCGCTGCGGATCGGCGCCGAAGGCCGGATGCACGTCGAATCCGTTGCGCCCGCCGGGACAGGACGTGTCGGGGGCGGCCAGCGCCGGATGGCCGTAGGACACGAACACGACGCGCGCGAGATCGCCGCCGACCAGCGGCTTGAGCGCCACCCGCAGCTTCAGGAAATCGTTCGGCAGGTTGCGATCGAGGATTCGCTGCGAATCCGCGACCGTGGCGATGTGGCCGCTGCGGCCGAACAAGAGCCGCTCGGTGCGCGCCTCGATGATGACATCGGCGACCAGCCCGGAGAACTGGATGTCGTTGGCGCCGATGGTCAGCAGCACGAGGTCGAGGCCGCGGTCGGAGCGGTGCTTGCGCGCGGTCGCAAGCGCGTCGGTCAGCGCCGCGATCTGCCCGCGCGACGTCGTCGAGCAGGCGGTATTGGTGCCCGGGTTCGGGCATTCGGTGATGCGCTGTGGGGCGAGGAAGCCGGCGTTGATCGTCGCGCCCGAGCAGGCGAGCGGAATGAAGGTGACGGCAATGCGCGGGTTCTCGATCGCAAGCCCAAGCGCGGCGCGCATCTGGTAGCCATAGAGCGAGCGGTGGCAGGGCCCGCTATGCCAGCGCGCGCTCTGGCGTGCCCAGGCGTCGGCCTGGGGGTCCGATCCCTCGACCACGCAGGAGCGGTTGCCGTTGTAGCCGGCGCGGGCGGGCCGGTAGTACTCGCTGGTTTCGACGCCGAGGAAACGGCGGAAGCAGAAGCCTTCGTCGGAGAGCCGCACCGGCCGGTCGGGATTGCCTTCGCCGGCGGCGATCGAAGTCGCCTAGGCCCGCGATCAGCACATCGCGCACCTGGATTTCGGTCACGACGCGCTGGGCGGTGCCGTCCGGCAGCACGACGTCGACCGTTACGGTGGTCGGACGGCCGTGCACGACGCGCAGCCGCATCTCTTCCTCGCATGAGCCGGCGGCCTGCCGCGGCTCGCTCGATCCGTCTTCGAAGGTCCAGACGCAGTTGACGGCGTCCACGGGCGCTGCGGCAAGCACCACGCCGACGCGGTGATCGCTGGGCGCCAGATAGATTTCCCGGGTGCCGTCGCGCTCGCAGAATTCCATCAACCTGCCCGCGCGATCGACGCACAGGCGCTCGACCGTGTCGCGCGCCCAGCCGCGGCCGTCGCTCTCGATCGCGAGCCGCCGCTCGGAACCAAGGACGCCGTCGTTGCGCCAGGACGCGACCTGGCGCTGGAAATCGGATTCGCTGCGGAACAGGCGAAACCGGTTCTTGACCTCCCACTCGATGTGCGGCTTGGCGCCCGGCGACTGCGCAAGCGCAGGCGCATCCGGGATCAGCGGAAGCAGAAGTGCAGTCAGGCAGAGAGCGGCAAGACGCATCATGGGCGCAGGACAAAGGGGTGAAATGGGGCGCAATCGATAGCACGGTTCGTGCGGCGGAAATGTGAGGCGGGTCCGCACGCGGCGCCGCGCCGCGACCCGCCGGCGGCCCGAAAACAGCCGCTGCCCGGGCAGGGCCGCATTCTCCGGCGTGCCCGGCTCGGACAGCATCTTTCCTGATGATTCCGGAAAAATGAGAAATGATTTGCTTTTTTCAAGTAGGATATTGCCTTGAAACAGCAAGAGATTCTATAGCCGCTCTCACGTAGCGAGGGCGTCATGTCAGACCAGGCAACCATCAGCACCGCACCGGCCGCCAATGTCGCGGCTCCGATCACGCGATCGTGGCGGACCGAGGACTGGATCGCCGTGGTGCTCGGCTTCGTGGTCATCACCACGGTGCTGATGCTGTTCCAGTGGAAGGTTCTTGACCTGCGCAATGTCGTGCCGACGTTCCGGTGGACGACCGACAGCCAGATCGCATCGGCAACGCCGGGCTGGATCGCGGCGCTCGACCAGGTGGAGCGAGACGCGCAGGCGCGGCAGCAGCCCAACGTCGCGGCGCTGAGCAACACGCTGCGGAGTGCGCTGGCGAGCAAAGATCGCAAGGCGATCGAAGCCGCGGCCGCCAAGATGGCGTCGCTCGGTTCAAGGACGATCGCCGGCGCGCTCGCGACCGACATCCGCGGCCATGCCGCCGCCACGCCGGAGCGTGTGTTCGCTCCCGCCAATCTCACCAGGGTGCTCTATGTCGGCATCGGATTCCTGATCGTCACCGCGATCGGGATCGCCCTGGTCGGCTGGCGCGTTGCGCCGTTCCTGATCGGCCTGCCGGCGATCTTCGCGCTGGCCTGGTTCGCGCGGTTCCTCGCGGGCAACGGCGTGTTCGTCAACTGGGGTATCGAATACGTGATCTTTGCGCTGCTGCTCGGGCTCCTCATCAGCAACACCATCGGGACGCCGTCATGGCTCAAGCCCGCGGTACAGACCGAGTTCTTCATCAAGACCGGGCTGGTCATCCTCGGCGCAAGCCTCCTGTTCCACGAGGTCTTGCAGGCCGGCGCGCTCGGCATCGTGCAGGCGGTGCTGGTGGTGTTCGTGGTCTGGTGGGCCTGCTTCTGGCTGGCCCGGAAGCTGCGCGTCGACGACGAATTCGCCGCCATGCTCTCGACCGCGGTGTCGATCTGCGGCGTGTCGGCCGCGATCGCGGCCTGCGGCGCGATCAAGGGCGACAAGAAGAAGCTCTCTTACGTCACCTCGCTGGTGCTCATCGTCGCGGTGCCGATGATGATCGTGATGCCGTGGATCGCCAAGGCGACCGGCATGGACGACCTCGTCGCGGGCGCGTGGCTCGGCGGCACGCTCGACACTTCGGCGTCGGTGGTCGCGGCCGGCGCGCTGATCTCGGACGCCGCCATGAAGACCGGCGTGATCGTGAAATTCTCGCAGAACGCGCTGATCGGCGTCGCCGCCTTCGGGCTCGCGATCTGGTGGACGTTCAAGGCCGGCGCTGCGACCGGCGAGCGGCCGAGCGCGGCCGTGATCTGGGAGCGGTTCCCGAAATTCGTGATCGGTTTCGTCGCCGCGTCGGCGGTGTTCTCGTTCGCGCTGTCGCCGGAGCTCGTCGCCGGCACCCGCAGCGCGCTCGGCGAAATCCGCACCTGGTGGTTCGCGCTCGCCTTCGTCTGCATCGGGCTTGAGACCCGCTTCATCGAGCTTGCGACCTACGAGCAGGGCCGGCCGGCGCTCGCCTTCCTTGGCGCCCAGGGCATCAACGTGTTCTGGACGCTCCTGCTCGCCTGGCTCCTGTTCGGCGGCGTGATCGTGGCGCAGCCGGTGATCAACTAGCTCAAGGCCGCGACTGTGGCGACGGAGCAACCTGTGGGCTCCTATCCCTGGTTGGCCGGCGCGCCTGTTCGAGCGGCTTCGCGAGCCGCCGTTTCGTGACGGAACGCCGTCGCGCACATGAACCGCCGCTTCAGCGTTCTGCCGGTGTTGCCCGCACTCAGGTGCCCGAATCCGGATGCCGGATTTTCATACCTCTGTACATCATGACACGTTATGGAACCGCTTGCGGACGTGCTTTTGGCGTGGCGCGTTGGCAACAGCATTCGTCTATCAGCGCGTGAGCGCACATTGTCATGCTTGTGCCAAGCGCTGCCGCTATCGATGCTCGTCTTATTGCGGGGGGAGCAGCTGCGAATTGCCCCGGGGGGGAGCAATTGCGAAGCCTCTAGCGTCGTTTCACCGGCGTGACGGCTGACCGTCGCGAGCAGTGTCGCAGAGTTCTTCCGCGCGCATCGACGACGTGCATGCAACCCTATTGGGATGCAGCCAGAACGGCGATGCGCGTCCGTAGCTTAGCAATGGGGGTCATCATGGCTGGGATTCCGTTTGTCCTTGATCTCAGGACTATCGACGGGCTGAACGGCTACTCGATCCGCGGGTCGGGATATACGGAACTCGCGGGTTCGTCCGTCGCCTCCGCCGGCGACGTCAACGGCGATGGCTTTGCCGACGTGATCGTGGGCGCACCGGGCGTTCCCTTGAGCGTGTATGGCGGGACCGATTACGGCGCCTACGTGATTTTCGGCCGTGGCTACGAGGACGTCCGCGGGGCTCCGTCCATCGACATTCAATACCTTCGTCCCATTGAAGGATTCCGAATTGTTCTTTCCGGCAGCGTTTATGGCGGCTTTAACGGCCCCGCCGGTGGCTTTGCTGTCTCGGCTGCGGGCGATTTCAACGGCGATGGTTACGGCGACGTCATGGTGTCTGCGCCCGGCTATGGCGCGGACGGGAGAGGCGCCACCTACGTCGTCTTCGGCAAGGCCGGCGTATTGACGGATGTGACGCTTGGAACCACGGCGAGCAGCGGTTGGATCCGCATTGAAGGCGCCGCAGCCGGTGATCACAGTGGCTATTCTGTTGCCGCGCTCGGTGACATCAACGGCGACGGGTTCGACGATGTCTTGATCGGCACGCCCTATGCGGAGGCCAACGGCCGGTATTCGCCCGGTGTCAGCTACGTGGTCTATGGCAACGCGTCGGGCGCGAACATCAACCTCGCCAACTTCGGCGCCGGCGACGGATTCCGCATCATCGGTGCCACTGATAGTGACTGGGCCGGATATTCGGTCTCCGCAGCGGGCGACGTGAACGGCGATGGCCGTATTGATCTCCTGATCGGCGCGTCCGACGCCAACCCGGGAGGCGTCAACCGTGCCGGCTCGACCTACCTGGTGTTCGGGAGCGATTCCGGAGCCGACGTCGACCTTGCCAATCTGACGCCAAGCCAAGGCGTTCGCTTCGACGGCGAAGAAGTGAGCGAAAGCGGATTCTCGGTCGCCGCCGGCGGCGACGTCAACGGCGACGGGCTCGCTGACCTTGTCATCGGCGCGCCGTTCGCCAGCCCGGGCGCACGCACGGAGGCCGGCTCCGCTTTTGTGATCTTCGGCAAGACCAGCGGCCTATCGAATGTCGATCTGGCAAACCTCGCGCCCGGCGACGGCTTTCGCATCGACGGCGCTACCGCCTGGGACAATGCAGGATACTCCGTGTCCTCCGCCGGAGATTTCAACGGCGATGGATTCGACGACCTGATCATCGGCGCGCCTAATGCCGGTTCGTACGAATCTAACGGCGCCGGGTCGGCCTACGTCATCTTCGGCAAAGCCGCCGGGTTCGCCGATATCGATCTTGCCAACATGAACGTTGCCGATGGGTTCCGGATCGATGGCCTGTCTGGCTATCTCATCGGCAGCCAGGTGGGCTATTCAGTTTCCGGCGCCGGCGACGTCGACGGCGACGGCTACAGCGACCTGATCGTGGGAACGCCGGGCTCAGGCTATGCCCTCAACGGGGGGCCTATGTGATCTACGGCGAAGCGACCGCCGCGGTCAACAAAGTCGGTACCGCAGGCGACGATCGACTCTTTGGCGGCGATTTCGATGACACGCTGTCGGGCGGAGACGGTAGCGACCTTATCGGCGGCAAGGAGGGCAGCGATCTCCTTGTCGGCGGAGGCGGCGCGGACTCCTTTGTTTACGCCCGCTTTGGCGAGCAACGCGACATCGTCGCCGACTTCCAGCTCGGCCAAGACCTGATCGATGTCAGGTCGGCGAATATCGGCAACTTCGCGACGGTCCAGCAACTGCTGTCAAGCGATGCGCAGGGCAACGCCGTCATCACCACCGTCTACGACGGCGCCAGCTCGTCGATGACACTGAACGGCGTATCCGCGGCGCAGCTGACGGGCGCGGATTTTGTCTTCGCGGGTGACGGGACCGGCACGCAGTGGCTGACCGGAACGAACAACGCCGACGACATGTTTGGTGGAGCCGGCAGCGACGTCCTGACCGGCAATGCTGGTGACGATCGCCTGTTCGGTGAGAGCGGATGGGACAACTTGAGCGGTGGCGCGGGCAACGATCGTCTGTTTGGCGGGGAGGGGGGCGACTCGCTTGATGGCGGGGCAGGGGCCGACCTTCTCGACGGCGGCGAAGGCAACCGACGACGTAAGTTACCGCACGGCGAAGGCTGGCGTGATCACAAGCCTGGCCAGTGGCGGGACCGCCGGCGATGCAGCCGGTGACAGTTACGTCTCCGTCGAGAATATGTGGGGTTCCGATTTCGACGATACGCTCGAAGGGAACGACCAGGCCAACAGCATCTGGGGTGGGAGCGGGGCCAACGTTATTCGCGGCCTCGGTGGCAATGACCGCCTGCTTGGCGGCAACCAGAATGACACCTTCTATGGCGGCGCCGGCGCCGATGAAATCGATGGCGGGGGTGGCTTCGACTACGCTCGCTATGACGATGCGTCGAGCGGGGTCACGCTCAGATCCGGTGTGGGTGGCGGCGACGCCGCCGGCGATGTGCTGATCAACATTGAAGGCGTCGTCGGCTCCGCATTCGCAGACACGCTGGGCGGCATCAACACCGCCGAGGATCTGCAAGGCGCGGGCGGCGATGACACCCTGATCGGCCGTGGCGGCGACGACACCCTCGACGGCGGCGACGGCAACGATCGAGCCACCTACGCGGGGTCGCGGGGCGAATACTTCGTCACGTTCGATGCAGCCACGGGAACCTATATCGTCGACGACCTGCGCGAAGGCTCGCCCGACGGCACTGACCGCGTGCACAATGTCGAGACATTCGTGTTCGCCGATGGCGCGCTTGCGGCTGACTCCGTGCTTGTCGGCAACCCCGGCCCCACCATCGGTGACGATGGCGACAACACGCTGACCGGCACCTCGATCGCCAATGAGATCCGCGGATACGCCGGCAACGACACGCTGACCGGCCTCGCCGGCGAGGATTTCCTCGAAGGCGGCGACGGCGACGACATGCTTGACGGCGGCACCGGCTTTGACACGGCGAGTTATGCATCGGCAGGGCTGGGCGTAGTGGTGAGTCTCGTCACCGCCGGCGCCCAGAACACGGGCGGTGGCGGCATCGACACGCTGGTGTCGATCGAGAACCTGACCGGGAGCGCGTTCGACGACACGCTCACCGGCACCGCCGGGGCCAATGTGCTCACCGGCCTCGCTGGCGATGATCGACTCAATGGCGGGGCCGGCGTCGATACGCTGCTGGGCGGCGACGGCGACGATATCCTGATCGGCGGAGCCGGTGCCGACATGCTCGACGGCGGCGAGGGATTCGACCTCGTGAGCTATGAAACCTCGGCGGCGTCGATGTATGTCAACCTCGACGAACACGTCATGGGTGGCGATGGCTATTCCGACACCTTGGTGAGCATCGAGGGCGTGATCGGCACCAGTTTCGGCGATCACCTCTATGGCGAGCGCCGCCGACGAGACCCTCATCGGCGGGGCCGGCAACGACATCATGATGGGATCCAGTATGACGGGATCCGGCGGCGTGGACGTCATCAGCGGAGGCGACGGTGACGACTTCTTCTTCGCCGGTGGCGGCATCGAGCACTTCGATGGCGGCGATGGCAACGACATCGTCGACTACATGACCGTTCCGGTCGAATTGATCATCGACTACGAGACCTACAGTTACGTCTTTATCGGTGAGGGCATCACCGCCGATCTCGCCGATCCCTCGCGCAACGCCGGCGCGGCCGCCGGCGATACCTACTCCAGCATCGAGGTTTTGTCCGGCACATTTGTCGACGATGATCTGGCGGGCGACGAACAGGACAACGTCCTGCGCGGAAACTATGGCAACGACGTCATTTCGGGGCGCGGTGGAAATGATCTCCTTGAGGGGAATATCGGCGACGACATCCTGATCGGCGGCGCCGGCGCCGACGTGCTCTTCGGCAACATCGATTGGAACGGCTATGTGAACACCATTGCTCGCCTGCTCGGTCCCCTTGGCGCCGAATTCATCCAGGCCAACCCGGATGTGTTCAGTCAGGACCTGGAGTTCAGCGCCGGTGACGGCATTGACATCGCGAGCTACGAGAACGCAACCAGCGGCGTCGTAGCCAGTCTGACCAATTCCGCGATCAATACCGGCGATGCGGCGGGCGACACCTATATCCTGATCGAAGGCCTCACAGGATCGGCGTTCGACGACACGCTGGAAGGCACCGCCGGATGGGGCTCCTCCGGGAACAACATCCTGCGGGGCGGCGCCGGCAATGACACGCTGATCGGGCTGGGCGGCGATGATGATTACGATGGCGGCACGGGCAACGACACTGCCGTTTTCGCCGGCCAGCGCGCCGACTACACGATTACGTACGATTCCGTAACACAGATCTTCACTCTCACGTCGATGGGCGGCATCGATGTGAACCATGTAACAGCGGTCGAGACCTTGCGGTTTTCCGACCTCACATTGTCGGTCGCGTCGATCGTCGCCGGCAGCAACGACATTGACAGTCTGACCGGTACGGCTGGCCAGGATGACCTCAGCGGCGGCGGTGGCAACGATTCGCTCTATGCACTCGCGGGCGACGACCGGCTCGACGGCGGCGACGGCGATGACGTGCTCTCCGGCGGGGACGGCAACGACATGCTGATCGGCGGCGTCGGCCAGGATACGGCGTCCTATGCCGGGGCGACGGCAGCCGTGCGCGTCGACCTGGGGGTGAGCGGCGCGCAGGCCACCGGCGGGGGCGGAACGGATACGCTGATGGGGACCGAGAATCTCGCCGGCTCCGCTTTCGCCGACACGCTGATCGGAAATACCGGCAACAACGTTCTTGCCGGCGGTGCCGGCGACGACCTGCTCATCGGTCTCAGCGGCAACGACACCTTCGACGGGGGCGCGGGCGTCGATACCGTCTCCTACGTCAATGCGGGTTATGTCACGGTCGATCTTGCCCTTACCGGTCCGCAATCCGTGGGCGGCTTCGAAGGTCTCGACACGTTTGTCGATGTCGAGAACGTCGTCGCCTCGATGTACTGGGGCGGCACGCTCAAGGGCGACAGCGGGGCCAACCGGCTTACGGGTGGCATTAATGCGACTACGTTCATGGGGCGCGGAGGAGACGACGTTCTCGACGGATCTAATGGGTCGCGGGGGGATACCGCTTCGTATGCCGAGGCCGCGAACGGCGTCGCCGTCGACCTTGCGATCAGCGGCCCGCAGAACACAGGCGAGGGCTCGGACACGCTCATTGGCATCGAAAACCTCACGGGTTCTGCTTTCGCCGACACGCTCAAGGGCACAAGCGGCAGCAACGTTCTTATCGGCGGCGCGGGCGACGACACGCTCATCGGTCGTGGCGGCAGCGACCGCATCGAAGGCGGCGATGGCATCGACACCGTCTCCTATGAGGATGTTGCGAATGGTGTGCAGGTCAATCTCAACACATCCTACTACGGCACCGGCTACAACGGCACCGGCATGGACGCGCTGGTCGACATCGAGAACGTTACCGGCTCGGCGTTTGCCGACACGCTGATCGGCAATGCCGGCGTCAATGCGCTCAGCGGCGGCGCCGGCAACGACGTGCTTACCGGCGGTCTCGGCCGTGACACGTTGACCGGTGGCGCCGGTAACGACGTGTTCGACATCAACGCTCTCAACGAGACACTGGTCGGGGTCAATCTCCGCGATGTCATCACCGACTTCCAGGTGGGACTGGACGACATCGACCTGACGGATATCGACGCCAATACCAGCCGCTGGGGCGACCAGAGCTTCAGGTTCATCGGCACGCAGGAGTTTCACGGCAAGGCCGGCGAGCTGCGCTACCAGACGTTTGACCTGGCCGGCACCGCCAACGACATCACGGTTGTCAGTGGCGATATCAATGGTGACCGGGTCGCCGACTTCCAGCTTGAGCTTACCAAAATCCTCACGCTATCGGCCGGCGATTTCCACTTGTGAGCTGCCCGGAACACAGCAACGCCGCGGGCTCATCACCCGCGGCGCCTTGCTGTTCGTAGACCCGGCGGCTACGACAGCCGCAGAACCGCTTCTTCGTATTTGCCCGAGCCGATGCCGGTGTCGGCAAAGATGCCGTGGTCGGCGATCCACCTGAAGGTCTCCTCATAGACCTCCTTGGTGTAGGGCTCGAACACCAGCCGCTCGCCCGGACCCCAGCGCCGCGTGTCCATGCGCGCGTGATAACGCTCCGGGAACTCGTTCTTGTAGTAGTGGGTGTAGAGCTCCGGCCGCAGGTCGATGTCGCGTTGCGCGCGGCGCAGCGCGCGAAAGAACTTGCGCACGTCCTCCGGATCGGGATCGCCCTTGATCGAGGTCGCGATCATGAACGTGCATTCGATGACTTTGCGGAAGCCGAGCTGCTCGGCCAAGTAATACGGACCCGAGAACAGCGTCGAAGCTTGCGTCTTGCCGTCGAGCAACTGGTCGAGGCGGTGGAACAGCATGCCATCTGCGAAGGTGAGGTTGATTTTGTCAGCGGGCATGTACTGCTCGAGCGCCTGGATGGTCGAATAGTGGCTGCCGGACTGGTAGCCGACCGCGATCGGCACGCCGGCGAGATCCTCCGGCTTCTGGACGGCTGAATCCTTCGGCACGAACACACCGGCCGGCGCGACCGAATAGACGTCGCCGTAGAGCCGGCCCTTGCCCTTCGAGGCGGCGACGCCGACAGTCCAGTGACACGCGCAGCTCACGTCGGAGGCGCGGCCTTTCTCGATCGCCTGCATGGCGCCGACCCGGTCGCCCTTGTAGTGGTGCGCGCCGTCGGTCGACTTGATCAGCTCATTGAAGACGTAGTCGAGCCCTTCGTCCTTGAAGTAGCCCTTCTCCTCCGCCACCCATTCCTGCAGGCGGAAGTGCGGCTCGATGATGAATTTGTCCTTGGCCATCGCGTTCTCCTCGGTCATTCAAGTCCGGTTACGGTTTCAGCAGCAATCGGGTTCGCCGCTGCGACGCTTGTCGCGGTGCTCGGCGACCCGGCGCGCGGCGATCATCTTCACGTGGTCGTCCATCAGGCGGCGGGCGCCGGCTCCATCGCGCATCTCGATCAGCGCGGCGAGCTCCTTGTGCACGTCGAGCACGCGGCGGGCGACACGCAGCGTCAGCGTCGGGTTCTGCGACGGCCAGGACACGTGCTGCAGCGAGATGAGCTGCACCACCAGGGCGCGGTTGTGGGAGGCTTCCGCCACCGCGAGATGGAATTCGTGGCTGGAGCGAGTGAAGGCCGCCACGTCGCCGATCTTGCGCTCGGCGTCGGCGAGGAGCTCGTGCAGCCGGGCGTGGTCCTCGGCGGTGGCGTTGGTCGCAGCGAGCTCGGCTGCGTGGCATTCGATCGCGCGCTGCGCGTCCATGATCTCGGCGGCGCTGACACCGGCGAGGTCGAGCTGTACCGCGAGCGCCTCGGCGAACAGCCGGGTATTGCCCTTCGCGATGCGCGCGCCGCCGCCGGAGCCGACCTTGATCTCGACGATGCCCTGGGCCTCCAGCGTGCGCAGCGCGTCGCGCGCGACGATGCGGCTCACGCCGAAGCGTTCAGCGAGGTCCTTCTCGGTGCCGAGGAAGTCGCCCGGCCGCAGCTCCTTGGCGAACAGCGCGTCGCGCACCTGGGCGACAATCTGGGTCGAGAGGGTCGGGCTGCGGAACGCGACGATGTTGCGCCCGAATAGCTTGCGCTCGCTGGTGCGGATCGCCGGGTGTAGCCGCATGAGTACCGCCTTCGGCTAAAGGTGATAAAGATATCAAAGATGATATCTTTAAACGCAGCCACGGGCAACCCCTCATTTCCGGGCCCGCCCCAAGGTCGGAACCCGGAATCGAAGATTCCGGGCGCGCCGCTTCGCGGCGCCCCGGAATGACGGGAGGGCGGGGAGCAGCGGGAATCAGGCCTGCCGGAGCTCGAACAGCACCAGCGACTCGATCAGCAGCGATTTCCGCCCGACCAGCCGGGCGCGGAATTTCGCATGCTCGATCAGGGTGCCGATCAGGGCGAGGTCGGAATCCGACGAGAGCAGAAGATAGAATCGCCCGCCCGGCGCCAGCAGTGCGCGCGCCTGCTCGAACAGAGCCCTGATGTCGCGATAGCCGGGGCCGCCATGCCAGGCGCGGTCGGCGACGTCGATCGGCTCCTCCGGAAAGAATGGCGGATTGGACAGAATCACGTCGAATCGCGCACGCGGTGACATCGCCGATAGAAGATCGCCGCACACCACCGACACCCGGTCGCCGAAGCCGTGCGCGGTGGCGTTCTCGCGCGCCGACAGCGCGGCGTGGGGATTGATGTCGACCGCCACCACCGCGGCGGCGCCGGCGCGCGCGGCCGAGAGCGCGATAATGCCGGTGCCGGTTCCGACATCGGCCACGCGCAAGTCGCGGAGATTCAATTGCGTGACGAAACGGGAGAAATACTCGCTGGCGATGAAATAGCGGGGGTGAAAGACGGTCGGCCGCACGGTGAGACGAAAGCCGTCGGCGCGCACGGTCCGGGTGCTACGCCGCCTGAGGACGAAATTGTAGGACGCGAAATGGATGGCGCGGCGGAGCGCGCGGCGTGCCAATTCGGGCGCGGCACCGGTACGGACGGCACCGCGGCCCGTGTCCTCGAGACCTGCAACCACTGACTTGACGCCCCCAACCAACCCAACGCTGCCGATGGCAGCAGTCCGCGGGCAGCGGGTCAAGCGGTCCGGTCAATCGCGGTCAGGCGCGGGGCGCGCAATGGCGTCGCAGGCGTGCGTGACGGGCAGCAATGGACACGCGAACGACGACACAAAGAAAGCCCCGGGTCCGGGACCCGAGGCTTTCCATTCCAACCCCCCGAAGAATACTTCGGCCGACGCCAACCCTAGGCGGCTTGCCTCCCAAGTCAATTTGCGATTGCCGCAAAAGGGTGGACGGAATGCAATTTGGCTGACCGTGTGACTTTCAAGCCACGCATCTTTGCAGCAATGGGGCGGAAATCGGGCTGAAACGGCGATATTAGTGGACTGGGATGCCAGGAATTGTCGCTGCCAATGACGCGGAAGGTGCGCGATTCGCGCCGGATGCGGGCGGCGAACAACTTCCGGTTTGGTTGCTTAGCCGGATCGCGCGTTCAGATGTCGCGTCCTTTCGCATCCAGGGGACCAGCAGCACGACAAGCGTCGCCAGCCACACCATGCGCGCGCCGTAGCGGTCGTTCGGATTGGACAACGCGCCGCACACCGCGGCATTGGCGAGGATCGCGAGCGCGACGACCGCGGCGAGCTCACCGAGGTCCGCGAACTGCCGCCGGCGCGCAGCGAGCGCGAGCACGCCGAGGAGCAGCAGCATCGAAGCCCAGGCGACCGGCAGATGCAGGTAATTGATCGCGTCAAAGCCGAGCTCGCCGTGTTGCTGGCGCGCGGCTTTCATCGCAGGCAGCGACTCCGGTGCAAAAGTTTCGAGGATCCAGTAGGTGTGCCAGATATCGGTGTGCACGCCGTAACCGGTGGCGACGCGCGCCAGCTGCTCGGCGGCGGCGGCGATCGCAGCTCCGATCTGGGAGCCCGGATAATCGGCGAGGCTTTCGCGCATGACGATGCGCATTTCCTCGCCCAGACCCTCGAACCGGCCGAGCTGGTCGAACAGGTCGCTGCCCCAGAAGAAATAATCCGCGTTGTCCGGCAGCTTGTCGCGATTGGCGCAGAGCTTCGGCAGGCGCGGGTCGGGACAATACTCGGCGAGATAGCGCGCGACGATGCCGGCCTGCAGCATGCGGCCGAACGGGATCGCGCTGCCGCCCGGTGTCCAGGCGAGTCGGCCGGCGACGGCGTAGTTGGCGGCAAGCAGCAGTGCGACGCTGATCGCGACCGCGAAGCCGCCGCACGCCAGCCCGGCGAACGGAACAACGTCGCGGCGAACCAGCGCCACCGCGAGGCCGGCGGCAAGAAGCGCAAGCAGCACCGCCAGCGTCGCGGTGTGGGTCGCGGCCGAGAACGCGATCAGGGCGATCAGCGCCCAGCGCTCCCAGCGCGCGAGCGTGCTCCCGCGCATCGTCACGAGGTAGAGCGCAAGCACCGACAGACCCGCGAAGATGTCGGTCAGCAGCGTGCTCACGAGCCATGACGCGCTGGTGGCGATCGAGAGCGCCGCCGCGGTGACGATCAGTGTCAGCGGCGTCGCCAGGGCGTGCGCGCGCAGCATGAGCCAGAGCACCCACACGGTCAAAAGCGCCTGCACGGCCAGCGCCGGCCAGAAATCCGGCCGCGCCAGGAGCACGAGATAGAGGCCGTAGACGGTCGAGCGGCTTTCCTCGAGATGGCCCTCGTACCAGCGCGCGAGATAGCCGCCGGTGTCGTATTGCAAGAGCGGAAAGCCGTTCCACAGCGCCGGCGCGAGCAGCATCAGCGCGGCCGCGAACGCGGCGGTGAAGCGGAGCGATATCGCGGTCGCGCTAGGCTGTGTGTCGGGTTGATTCATCCGGCCAATTCAACATGTCTTGTGCCGCACGAAAAGGCCGCAGACATGCTAGAATGCGCTGAAAGGCTACACCATGTTCGTCACCTTCTTCCATGAGCTGAAATCCGCGGGCGTCCCGGTGACGCTGCGCGAGTACCTGACGCTGATGGAGGCGATGGACGCCGACATCGCCGGCCGGCGGGTCGAGGACTTCTACTATCTTTCGCGCGCGGCGCTGATCAAGGACGAGCGCAATCTCGACAAGTTCGACCGGGTGTTCGGCCATGTTTTCAAGGGCCTCGAACTCATGTCGGACGCGCTTGCGGTCGAAATCCCCTCCGAGTGGCTGAAGAAGCTGGCGGAGAAATACCTGACCGACGAGGAGAAGAAGCTGGTCGAAGCCTTGGGCGGGCTCGACAAGCTCCTCGAAACGCTGCGCCAGCGCCTGAAGGAGCAGAAGGGCCGCCACCAGGGCGGCAACAAATGGATCGGCACCGGCGGCACCTCGCCGTTCGGCGCCTACGGCTACAATCCGGAAGGTGTGCGCATCGGCCAGGACGAGAGCCGCCACCAGCGCGCGGTGAAGGTCTGGGACAAGCGCGAGTTCAGGGATCTCGACGGCGACGTCGAGCTCGGCACCCGCAACATCAAGATCGCGCTGCGGCGGCTGCGCAAATTCGCGCGCACTGGCGCGCCCGAGGAGCTCGACCTCGACGGCACCATCAAGGGCACCGCGCACAAGGGCTATCTCGACCTCCTGATGCGCCCGGAGCGCCACAACGCGGTGAAGGTGCTGTTGTTCTTCGACATCGGCGGCTCGATGGACTGGCACATCAAAGCGACCGAGGAGTTGTTCTCGGCGGCGCGCTCCGAGTTCAAGCACATGGAGCATTTCTACTTCCACAACTGCCTGTACGAAAAAGTGTGGAAGGAGAACCGCCGGCGCTGGAATGACACCACGCCGAGCTGGGACGTCCTGCACACGTTCCCGCACGACTACAAAGTGATCTTCGTCGGCGACGCGTCGATGTCGCCCTACGAGATCGCCGCGCCCGGCGGCTCGGTCGAACATTTCAACGAGGAGGCCGGCCATGTCTGGATGGAGCGCGTGACGCGCACCTATCCGGCCTGCGTGTGGCTCAACCCGGTGCCGGAGAGGGAGTGGGGCGACACGCCGTCGATCCGCATGATGCGGCAATTGCTCGGCGGGCGGATGTATCCGCTGACGCTGGCGGGACTGGATCAGGCGATGCGGGAACTGGTGCGGTAGTTAGGTCATTACTCCAGCCCGACCCTCAGCCTACGGCCCACCGCGCTTGCCGCACGACGCAGCGTCGCCAGCGTCACCGAGGGATTCTTGGGGTCGAGCAGTCGGTCCAGCTGCCGGCGGCTGGTCTTCATACGCGCGGCCATCGCGGTCTTGCTGAGCTTCTGCTTTTTCATCGCGACTTTGAGTTGATTCGCGACGATCTCCTTGATCGCGGCGTCTTCGGTTTCGGCCAATAGGTCATCTTTGGCGAGGAAGTCGTCAAAACTTTCGCTGCGGTCGATGTAGCCTTTTTTCTTTCTGCTCTTTTTCATTTCTCGATTTCCCGTTTGCGCCGAAGCGCGAGGTCGATGTCCTGTGGCGGCGTCCTTTGGGACTTCTTCTCGAACCCGCGCAGCAGCACCATCTCGCCGCCGGCGATGCAGAAAATCACACGTCCAATGCGTCCGCGCGAAAGATTGCTTCGCACTTCCCGCATTCCGTGGCCGAGCGAGCGGCAATAGGGCATTCCGATCGGCCAGCCGAACTCGACCTTCTGGATGTCGCGCCCGATGATGCGGCGGTCATCCCGCGACAGTTCGAGAAGCCATTCGCGAACCGGCCGCCGACCGCTTGCCAGTCCTTAGAACCGAGCCGTGATCTTCTTCGCGCGGTCGATCATTCAAACCGATTGTGTCAAAAATGGCACATTCGCTCAGCAATTTCAAAATGAACAAAATTTCTCCAACTGTGATTTTGGTTGGTGAGATGTGAGAAGTCTCACCCCTTCTCCACCTCGATTCCCGCAGCGGCCAGGTCCTTGAAGCCGCCGCCGTTGAACACCTTGGTGTAGCCCATGTCCCTGAGCGTCTTGCCGGCGAGCGCAGCGCGGCCGCCGCCGGCGCAGTGCAGGATCACGGGCTGGTCCTGCTTGAAGGCCGGGTTGTAGGTGGGGGCGGTCGGGTCGGCGCGGCCTTCGAGCGAGCCGCGCGCCACATGGACGGCGCCCTTGAGCTTGCCGGTCTGCGCCACCTCGGTGCCGTCGCGCACGTCGACCACGAGCACGTTACCTGCGTCGATCATGGCCTTCGCCTCCGCCGGCTTGAGCCGCGGCACCACGGCATCGGCCGCGGCAATCATATCCTTGTAGGTGATTGGCATGCGTGGCTCCTGTGTGATGGCACACCATAGCGCCTCTCCCGCATTGAACAAGATGATGCGGATGGGGGTGCGGTGTCGGCCAGGATTGATGCGCTCAGCCCGCGCGCGGCGTCAGTCCGAAGCGGTAGTCAGCCGGTGTCGTTTCGTCGGTGCCCTTGCCCGCCAGCAGCTGGTTGAAGATCGGCGACAGCACCGCGCTCAAGAGGACATTGAGCGCCAATGCGTAGAGTGCGGCGTAGCCGGGCATGGTCAGGCCATCGATCCGCAGCGGGAAAGTGGCGGACTGGAAGCCGGTGGTGCCCGCCATCCAGGTGCCGACGATGAGCCCTGCGGCCCAGCCGACCAGCAATGCCCAGGGGTTGAACCAGCGAGTGTAGAGCCCGAAGATCACCGCGGGGATCGTCTGGCTGATCCAGATGCCGCCGAGGAGCTGCAACTGGATCGCGTATTGCAACGGCAGGAAGATGATGAAAACCAGCGCGCCGAGTTTCACCACCAGCGAAACGAGCTTGGCGTTCTTCGTCTCCTGTGCGGCGGTGCAGTCCGGGCGGATGAAACGGACGTAGATATTGCGGGTGAAGAGATTCGATGCCGCGATCGACATGATGGCGGCGGGCACAAGGCCGCCGATACCGATCGCCGCGAAGGCGACACCCGCGAACCAGTCCGGGAATGAATGCAGGATCAGCGCCGGGATGGCGAAATTGGCCTTGTACTGCTGGAATTGCGGCGCGAACTCCGGCAGCGAGGCGACACCTGCCGCCAACGCCATGAAACCGGTAAGCGCAAGCAGGCCCAGCAGGAACGTGTAGGCGGGCAGGTAGATCGCATTGCGGCGGATGACCTCGGCGCTGGTGGCGCTGAGCACGCCCGTCATCGTGTGCGGATAAAGGAACAACGCAAAGGCCGAACCGAGCGCGAGCGTGGCATAGGCGGAATACTGGCCGAGCGTGCCTGCGCCCGGCGTCGGCAGCAGGAGCTTGTCCGGCGGGATTGCCGCGAACAGCTTGTCGTAGCCGCCGAGCTGATAGGGAACGACGACCACCAGGGCCAGCACGGTAATGTAGATCAGCGTATCCTTCACCACAGCGATCATCGCTGGCGCGCGCAGGCCGCTGGTATAGGTGAAGGCGGCGAGGATCACGAAAGCGATGATGAGCGGAACATCGCCGACGAGACCGCCGCCGGTGCTCACGCCCATGGCGCCGATCACCACCTGCAGGCCGAGAAGCTGCAGCGCGATATACGGCATGGTGGCGACGATGCCGGTCACGGCAACGGCCAATGCAAGCCAGCGATTGCCATAGCGGCCTTGCACGAAGTCCGCGGCGGTGACGTAGTTGTGCTTGTACGCCACCGCCCACATGCGCGGCAGGATGAGGAACACCAGCGGATAGACGATGATGGTGTAAGGCAGTGCAAAGAAACCGATGGCGCCTGCGCCGAACACCAGCGCCGGCACGGCGATGAACGTATAGGCGGTGTAAACGTCGCCGCCGAGCAGGAACCAGGTAATAATGGTGCCAAGCCGGCGGCCGGCCAGGCCCCACTCATGCAATTCGTTGAGATCGCCGCGCCGCCAACGGGCGGCGACGAAGCCGAGGACGGTGACCAGGCCGAACAGCAGCGCGAAGACGATGATTGCTGTCCAGTTCACGGCGGCTCACTCCCGGATGCGACGCCCGGCGCGCGTCACGTCTACCGGTCGCGTGAGGATGTCGCATAACCAGATCACCAGCGATGTCAGGATGACCCACAGGAACTGGTACCAATAGAAAAACGGAATTCCGAACAGCTTGGGATCGAGCCGGTTGTAGAACGGCACCCACAACAGCGCCGCGAAGGGGATGAGCAGCAGCAGATTCCACCATCGCAAATGCGCGGACGACCGTGGAGCGTGGTGGGGCGTGACCGTCATGGGTTGCTCGTAGCCGGTGACGCAATGCATCACCGCGCGCAGTCTCGTTGCCGAGCCGTCTCCGTCCCACGCCTCTCAACTCGTCCATTGCCGTGGTGGTTCCCGCTTGTCGTCCATTGCCGTGGTGGTTCCCGCTTGCCCCCTGGACGTTCACGCAAAGCCGCCCAAGCGGTGGGAGATCGCGCGCGCCTCGCTAAAAGTTTACCGGGCGGGATTGCACCGGCTTGCGCTAAGCTCCAGCGATCCGCGCACAGGGGAGGCCTGCCATGCCCGCCGAGCGTTTCGATTTTCCCAATGCCAAGGGCGAGAAGCTCGCCGCCGTGCTCGACCTGCCGGAGGGCACACCGCGCGCCACTGCGCTGTTCGCGCACTGCTTCACCTGCGGCAAGAACGTGCTGGCGGCGAGCCGCATCGCGGATGCGCTCACGGCACAGGGCATCGCGGTGCTGCGCTTCGACTTCACCGGCATTGGCTCGAGCGAAGGCGAGTTCGCCAATACCACGTTCTCCTCCAACGTCGAGGATCTGATCGCCGCCGCCGATCACCTGCGCCGGACGCGGCAGGCGCCGGCGCTGCTGATCGGCCACAGCCTTGGCGGCGCTGCTGTGCTGGCGGCTGCGCACGCGGTCGAGGAGGCGAGGGCGGTGGTGACCATCGCCGCCCCCAGCGATCCAGGGCACGTCACCCATCTATTCAAGGACAAGCTCGACGCCATCGGCGAGCACGGCGAGGTCGAGGTGGCGCTCGAGGGACGGCCGTTCCGTATCCGACGCGAATTCTTGGCCGACATCGCTGAGCAAAAGCTCGCCGAGCGGATCGCACGGCTGCACAAGCCGTTGCTGATCTTCCATTCGCCGACCGACGACACGGTCGGGATCGAGAATGCCTCGCGCATCTTCGCCGCCGCCAAGCATCCGAAAAGTTTCATCTCGCTCCCCGGTGCCGACCACCTGCTCACCAGGCGGAGCGATGCTGTCTATGTCGCAAACGTGCTGGCGGCCTGGGCCGAGCGCTATCTCGATGCCGCGCCGGCGCCGGAGGCAATCGATGCGGCACCTCGGACAGTGACAGTTACCGAAACCGGCGGTGGAAAATTCCAGCAGACGATCGTGGTCGGCCCGCACCAGCTGACCGCCGACGAGCCGGTCGCTGCCGGCGGTCTCGACTCGGGTCCGTCGCCCTACGACTTCCTGCTTGCGGCACTCGGCGCCTGCACGTCGATGACGCTGCGGATCTATGCCGAGCACAAGAAGCTGCCGCTCGAGCGCGTAGCGGTCACGCTCTCGCATGCGAAGATCCATGCGCAGGATTGCGAAGAATGCGAGACCAAAGAAGGCAAGATCGACCGCATCGAACGCGTGCTCACGCTCACTGGCGAACTCAGCGACGAGCAGCGGTCGCGGCTTCTCGAGATCGCCGACAAATGCCCGGTGCACCGTACGCTCACTTCGGAGGTCAATATCCGGACGGTGGAAAGCCCGCCGCTCTGAGCGTTACGGCAACCTCCGGTCAATCGGGAACCGCGTCGAACGGAACCGTGTCGATCTCCTTGCCGTGCTCGTCGACGATCCGGATGAACCAGCCGTCCCAGTTGCGGCCGGGCAATGTCTTGCCGGCCTTGACCTCGCGCGCGAACCGCAGCGCTTCCTCGCGTGCGGCCGCGTTGCCCAGCAGGTCGATGCCCTGGTGCGGGTTGAGCTCGTCCTTGCCGTCGGTCAGCCGGAAGAAATAGCGCATGTGTCGCTCCCTGTGCGCCGTGCAAAGGCAACAACGCCGGGGCAGGGCCCCAGGTTTCCTGGGGCGAATCCGCCGCAAATGGCGATGTTTAACGGCCCAATGCCTCGCTTTGACATTCAGGGAATCACCCTTACATTGGGCGCGTCGTCAACAACCGAAAGGAGGTGATCCAGTGTCTAAAAATCGGAACGCTATGGGACGATACGGGATCATCTTGCCTAATAAAAATGGGCGGTTTACAACGGGTTAGTCCCGTGGGGTCCTGATCCGTTTCCTAGCGTCCAGCAAAAACGTGTCCCCGGCGTGTCCCCAGGACTGCCGGGGACATTTTTTTAGGGGTGAAAAATGAAGCCTCTTACCGATGGATTTTTGCGAGCACTGCGCCCTCCAGCGGCAGGTCGCTGCCTTGAACTTCGCGACGGTGGTTGCCGGGGACTCTCTTTCAGGATCACGGCGGGCAACGCCAAGTCATGGACATTTCGCTATCGCCCGAAAGACGGCGGCAAACCCGCGCGGGCAGTCGGTCATCGGGCTGACTCTGAAAAATATAATCGACGATTTTCTTGCGGCGGGTTTGGTTGTCGCCCATTAGCATGAACTCAGCAAAATCAATCGCCACACATCGACCGCAACTCTTTCAGGGGTGTTATCCCTGCCCGGAAGCGTTTTATTCTGTGAGCCTACTCGGAGAATCTGAAAGCCAAGGTTTTGGAGTCGCCATGGCAACGGAGATTCTGGAATACAGGCAAATTTAATCGGGACCTGTCCTGGTTTGGAAACCAGCCATCCGCCGTTGCTCTCAATCGCCTTAACGGCTTTGTCGATCAGGTCTTGCATGAAGCTTCATGCGCTCGCATCGGGCATAGGCCCGGGCCAGTCCTGCAAAGCCGCCTCAGAGGCGAGAAGCAAATTCGCGGCCTGTCGAAGCTCGCTCAGCATTTCGGGTCCCAATATTTCCGCTGACAACTCGCCTTCCTTCCAGCCAGCGGCGCGAAGCATTGCGGCACCGCGCTCGCCAAGTTCGATGTAGGCTAGCGTCGCGTCGTCAAGCTCAGCTTGCAAGCGGGCTTCAGTCCGCGCTCGGCTGCGGGCACGTTTGAATTCAGCTAATCCGATAATGTCGGCCATCTTAGTGCGTGGTTTCAGGCGTTGTATTAGCTGCGATGGCTTGGTCACGCTTCGCCCTTCGATAACGGCGCATATACGCCGACATATATTCCCGGCGATGCTGCCCGGTGGCTCGGACAGTGAGTCGATCGACCGTTTGCCGCCAGAGTTGTTCGGTCGTGGCGACAAGTGCGAGGATATCGGATTGCTTGAGCGGTTCTTTGTTTTCGATGGCCCGTCGCACGGTGGTCACGATTTCCAGCATGGTGGTTCCCCTCCCCTACGATTGTTCGCGATAGTGCCCGGCGCTCTTTAGAGCATTCAGTTTGAGCTTGTTCAGCGCATAGATGTGCTCTGCTTCGGCGGGTGGCGTTCCAGGCATGGCTATCGTGCGTGTTCGCGCTCGGCTGCCGACAAGGTGACTTTTGATTGCGAGGCTGGCCGTCCAGTGTCGGCCGTTGGGATTTCTCTTGATACGGGTGCGGACATTGAAATCCTTCGCTCTGGCTCTGGCTCCGGTTCGGGCTGCGGTGCTGCTGGCGCTGGCTGCTGTTGTGCTACTGGCTGACGGGCGCTCGCCAGCGCATGTTCAAACATAGGGCCGAGTTGGTTTCATATTCTGGAGTCCCGCGCTGGATCGATGGCGCGCAAGTTCTGCGACCACAAGGCTCGCCGTTTGCGCTAGAGCGGGATTCGTCAGCAAGTCAGGGTGTGACTGATTCAGGGCAATCTCTGCGGCCGTGAACTGGATTTGTGGCGGTTGTTGCTGTTCGGGCGTAGCGGCTTCAGCGGGGGCGGTATCGCGACTTATGGCCGCCTGGATTTCCGCTTGAACCTCTGCGGCCCGGCGAGCCTTCAGCATGTGCTCGGCATCGCGCATGGCCTGGACCTGAGCCCGCAAGTCCGGCTCCGGTGCTGGCGGCGCTGCGTGCTGTGCCATCGCCGCGCCGACACTGGCTTGCGCATCGGCGAGAATGCCGACCGCTTCATCGCGCGACATGTTGGGGGGTGTAGTGGGCAACGCCTGTTCCGGGCTTGGAACGGGCGACGGCGTTGGATTAGCGCCGACCGGATCGACAACAGCGGGCACCGGCCCGCCGTCAGCCATTGGCGCGGGCGCGGGCGCTGATCCGGCGCGCTTCCGTAGCGACGGCATGATCAGCCCCGTTTGTCTGCTGGCGGATGAAAGGAATGTCGCCGCGCAATCTCGGACCACCGTTCCAGATTTTCGCGAGTCGGTAAGCCGCTTATCTCGCCGCGCGGGACCATGGCCTTCGGATTATCGTCGGGACAATAGCGCCCATTGCTAACGTCGCCGGTTTCGTGCCGTGGTTTCATTGTCATTCCCCATCATCGCCGGGAATGTTGAGAGGTTCAAAGGTTCGATTGATTTTGTTCGAACGCTTGCGCTTGGATGCCTGCTATCGAGCGTCACGCCTGGAATATTTCCATCGAGTAGGCCCGCTTGTTTTGTGGCCACGACCGCAGCGGCCTTGCGGGCCTCATGGAGTTTAGCTTTTCGCGTCAACTCAACGGGCCTGCAATAAAGCTGTAAGTCATCAATCCGAGTCACGTCGATTCCGGAATGTCGCCGCGCTCGACCGGGACAAATCCATTTCGGACATATTGCGAAACCGAGTAATCCAAACTTTGTCCCAGACACTTTTCAGCAACCCAAACCAGCGAGAAGTCCATCGCGCTCAAGATCGACAAGAATGTCCGGGTCGATCTCCAAACGATTCTCGCCGCTGTAGTCCTGCCATCGGGCGTCAGCCTTCGCGCGGAATTTTGCATACTTGTTGCCGCTATCGCTGCCAGCATCGGGGGTTAGCTTCTTCATCTTGCGAACCGTCGCTGGCGCGGCTTGCTCAGATGATGGCTCCGCTTGTGGCTTGCGGCTCTTGCCCTTAGGCCATGGCATGATCGGTTATCCTTTATCCGGGTATGCGCCGGATTGTTTGAGGCTCCAAAGTTTTTGGAGTTGTTTGTTATATTCGTCGGGCTTCAAATTCAGTGCCTTGCAAACGTCATCCGGAGTCCATGCTGGCTGATAATCGCCGCCCGGCTCGACCGCGTGCTTCATCAGTTCAAAATATTCTGGAGAGTCATCCGCGACCTCGCATGGTTTGCGTGATGTAGTTGTGAGCATGGCCTGCAAGCTCAACGTAGCGCGGGTCGTCTGCAAGGTCGGAACGCTGTGCAATCCAATCCTGTTTTTCCGGGCTAAGCTCCTGCGGAAGAGTTGCCGCCACTTGTTCGAGCTTGCCGCCAAGTGCAACGATATCATCCTCGATAATGCCCATTTGCTCCGCGTGCCAGCGGGCACCGTCCCGATCACCCTGCGACACCGCATTGATAGCGGCTTGCTCGTATTCCCGCCGCTCCTGGTCGCGTGCTTCAATCTCGGCTGCAAGCTCGTTGGCCTGTCGCTCGGCCGCTTCGCGCCGTAGCTGTGAAATGGTTTCGCGATAAGCCGTCATGCTGCGACTCCATTGTTGGAGTGATTGCTAGGCGGATAACCATCGCGGGCCAGCCGTTCGAGGATTGCGCCGCGCATGTAGTACGCCGCCGACCGATCAATCCGCCGCGCTGCCTGCTTAATAAACGCCGCCGTGGTTTCATCAACCCATAGGGAAACTTGGCAACAGAGAGATGAATCACGGCCGCTGTTTTGTTGTGCTGTCATCGGTTCAGACCT
The DNA here is from genome assembly GCA_963720385.1 of uncultured Alphaproteobacteria bacterium. Classification (GTDB taxonomy): domain Bacteria; phylum Pseudomonadota; class Alphaproteobacteria; order Rhizobiales; family Xanthobacteraceae; genus VAZQ01. The sequence continues at coordinate 354,112 of CAVRFL010000013.1, forward strand.
GAACTCCGGTGAACTCATTTTATTATCCGCCTTTCCCGTCATGCCATGCGGCCGGTAACAGAGACACTATGAACCGCTACCAGAATCTGGCATGGTCGTCCAGACAAGCCATTGATATCGCAGCGTTAACAATCGTTAGCAGGCTAAGGAATCGGGGCAACCATGGCGAAACAGAAAGACAAGGCGGCCAACACCACGTCAATCACGCGGAGCGCTCTGAATGCTGGTTTCATCGACGCGCTGGCCCAAGATTGGGCGGAGAATGGTGCCCAAGTGATTGCTTCGCTACGGGTGACGGATGCCAAGGCATATTCAGCGCTGGTCGCCAGTCTGGCCCCGAAGCTGGTTGAAGTGACGAATCTCCGCCGGAGAGTTTCAAGAACATGAACGCGGATGAACTTGAGAACTATCTGGCGGAATCGTTTTCCCAGGACCTCGCCCAGGGCGAGCGCATCATGGCGAAGGCGCGGACATTAGCAGCCGCCCGGCTTGGCAATGGTTCGGACGATATCGACCCCATCGTGGAAATCATTGACGACACGCCCCCGAAGCTTCCGGCAGAGTGACGCGTTAATGCCCCATGCTGTTGTCGAAGATCATTTGAAAGACGCCATAGACGTTTGCCAGCTAAGGCGCATGGGCCTGTTGAACGGCGGCACCTATCGACTGGCGGCGGGTATCAAATGGCCGAAGCTAGAAACCCTAACCGTCGATCCGACCTGCATCACCGTCATTCACCGGAACGGCCAAGAGCAAACCATTCACATTAGCTGGGCACAGGAATTCCCCACAACAAAACGGCCGTGGCTGGTTTGCAATCATTGCAGACAGCGATACGCCAAGCTCTATCGCGGCTTCTCAGGCTACGCGTGCCGTGTCTGTAATGGCCTGTGGCATCAGTGTCAGACCGTCAGCACTCAAAAAAGACAGCGCCTCAGCCTCTCAAAACTCTGCGCCATGATTGACGGCAGACCTGTGTATCCCAGCAGCAGCATCAGCTTTCCACCAAAGCCACCGGGTATGCATCGAAGGCGCTACTACAGGATACGCGGCCGTGCCGCTGATATCGAAACCAAGCTTGCCCTATGACAACGAGTTATCCGCCGTGATACCGGCTTGCGATACAACGATACCGGCCTAGATCGCGGTGGAGCGCGCGTGGTATCCCGGTGCCTTGCACCTTAGGGCAATTGGCCCGCATGTACGGAAGCGTACAATTTTGCTAAATATCGGAAGTAGTCCGACCGTTCGGGGGAGTATCGCTGGACGTGGAGGATCGCTATGAACTCAACCCAACAGTCCGCATTTCGCGTTGGGAATTCGCGTGGATTGTTCCGGTCAGCTTGATGCTTTCGGTGGCGCTCTCTTCGGCATATGGGATTGTGATTTATACGTTGCGGTGATCAAGCCGCGACCGAGCCAGCCAGAACCACGTTTCTCATTTGCGTAAGAGAACCCACGCCCCGGCGAATATGCTACCGGCAGCCACAGCCATCGTCACATAAAAACCAACAATCAGCGGCCAGTCCATCGCAAAGTTCCAATTGGCCAGTCCATCGCAAGCTCCAATTTGAGAAAACGCGAGCGGATTAGATCAGGTTCCTTTCAAAGAAAATTGCAGCGGGCCGAGAAGTTTGAACGGAAGATTTACTCCTAGGGGTGCGAACACACCCTTAGCGATTTAACGTTGATTTAGACGATGCGGTTGTACTGGTTCCGACTCCGCTGTTGATCGTCGGGACTATCGCCGGAGATGGATGGCAGCCAAGCGGGCTTTGGCCAATGCAACAAAAAGCCCCGGCGTCAACCGGGGCCCTGTTAAGCAGTTTTGCAGACTGATTTAGTTGTTAAGCAGCCGTCATTTCGGCTCTGATCCGCTGCACCGTGGCCGTACCGACTCCGATGGTCTTGGCGGTTTTGTGAATACCCGTTCCAGCCTTCAGGGAGGCTCTGATACGGTTTTCGATATTGGCTGGCACTCTGGGACGACCAAACTGTTTGCCTTCAGCCTTGGCCCTTGCGATGCCAGCATTGATACGCTCAGTGATAATGTCCCGTTCAAAATCGGCAAACACGCTGAGCATTCCGAACATGGCAGGACCGCTTGACGTGCCCGTGTCCAAGCCTTGCTTATGCAGAAATAGATCAACCCCCGATCCTCGAAGCTCCATTAGAAAGTTGACAAGGTCCTGTAGGCTTCGGCCAAGCCGATCAACCGACCATGCCATCACGAGGTTGATATCGCGGCGGGTGATGGCCTTGCACAGGGCATCAAACTGCGGACGTTGATCGCGGCCCTTGGCCCCACTGAAACCTTGATCCTTGAACACCGCGACGATTTCCACGCCCATGCGCTCGGCTGCCTCACGCAGGTCCCGCTCTTGGTTCTCGCACGTCTGGTCGCTGGTACTCACCCGCAAATAAAGTGCTGCCCGCCTTGCCTTCCTCACCATTGCTCTCTCCCTTGTTGCCGTGGCGGAGCCATACCAAACACCCATACAGAAATCTAGTCACTTCTGTATGATTAAACACGCTCTGTTTTCAGCAATGGAATCACCGGGCATCGGACACGATTTCCGACCGGCTTTCTGTATGGCCTTCACGTCACAGCACCGGCAGCGAGCACAGCGCCCGGCACGATCAGGCCAACCATCGGAGGGGATGCGACTGCATCCAGCATCAGGCAGCACAGCACCCGGCACGATCAGACAACGAGGCGAGATTGATTGTGCTCGTTGCTGCTGATCCTGCCGCTTTGTTAGTCGAACGTTAGCAACCTAATTGGTTGTCACAAGGATCAGCGCTGGCGGCTTCGACAATCTCGCCGCTGTCTCACGCCTGGAGCGGCGGCAAGCCAGCCAGCGCTAGGCTGTGCAATGCTGGCGAGGTTTCTGTTTTTGGAATCGCTGGAGTGGTTCCTACCCCCGGGTGGGGGGAAGGGTAAGGCGGGGGCGGGGTGTTCAATGACTTTGCTTGTGTTCGACACCATCCAAAAATCTACAAACTAGAATCTCAGCAGTAAACCTAACGGTGCTGGTTGTTCTCTGTGGTCATCACCTAAAAAAATCTCAGAAAAAAATCTGGGGCTTCACTGGTTTGTTTTTGTTGGCTGGAGGCTGTGGGATAGGGCGGTTGCGATTGAGCGAACCTAGGCGGCCTCCTGGCTGCTATTGGCCACCTTCAAATCATTGAGGTGGGCAACGATAGCGTGATCCTTGGCCCGGCTCTTGTTAAGCATGTCCGAGAGTGAGCCGTCAGGCCATTGGATGCGCCACATGGTTGGATAGGTCGCATCCGGCACGATGCTGGCCACGGGCTTGGTGCTGTTCCCGCGATAGAGCCGGTCGCCCTTCCAGGTGAAATCAGAATAGCGCGAGTGATCCATGGCCAAGAGCATGAATGATTCTTTTGAGCGTGTGGACCTCTCTCGCTCTCTGCGGCTAACGACATTCGCGGCGGCCGGGCCAATAACAAAACCCCCCGGCTGTGACACCGGGGGCTTATGTGTGCGGGCTGGCAAACCATGAACGGGATGGTCGTAACGAAAACCGCGACGGTGGCCCGCTGGTTGCCTTTCGATGAGCATCCGACTCCCGCACTAGGCCGAATGACCAACCCACTGGGTGCGGTATGGTTCTAGTTTCTGGCTCCGCTGCCGCCCTGTCGCTCTGTGTTGAGGCGGTGAATGATTTGGATTTCCTTGGTCACAATCTGTTCAAGGGGAGCGCCCATGGTTGCGGCGCGCTCCATGGCCTCCCCGACTAGATCGTGCAGTTCAATCTCATCCGTGGTCTTGAGTTCCTCAGCGAACATGGTTTTAGCTTTCTGATAGTCGGCGGCATAGGCGGCGTCGGTCGGGTAGCGATCATCCATCGCCTTTTTCGTGATCCTAGCGACTTCCTCCAGTGTCTCTAGGAAGCCGTCCGAAAATGTTAAATCGCTCTTATCGTCATCATCGGCCATCGTCCGCGCTCTCCATCATGTTTCGGATCACATAGTGCCGCGACCTATTCCTGTAAACCTCACACTGTTGCCCGATTCGTCCTGTCCGCTGACCGCTGATTAAGCGAACGCAGGAGTTCCCCGATGGTTTGGCTAACCTTGGCGTCGGTGGCGATGGTTTTAATCGTTCACGGGCACCCGATCTTGGCCACGATCATTGGGACCGTGGCGCTATCTGGAATGGCGCGGGATTGCGTCAGAGCGGCCAGATCAATGCCGCCCGCCGTGGGCTGATTGATCAGACAGCGCCGGTCATGCGGCGGCCCCCCGCCGGAATAGTCCCGCTTTGTTGTTTATGATGACAGCCGCCGCGCCTTGGCTTTGGCCTCCCTAACCTGCTCCCTCAGACCAAACTCTAGCCCCAGTGCCAAGCATTCGGCGTCGTGGCGCTCTTGCTTGTGCGCCTTGATAGCGGCTTGGATTTCATCAGGCGTAGCGGTGCAGTGTTTCTTGATAACGGCTCCATCTTTTTGGATGGCGGCTAGGTCGCGCTCGACCCTTGTGAGGCGTTTTAACAGGCGCTCTCTCTGCCTCATAAGTTGCCCGATTTCTTTAAGCTCAGGAGCGCTGTACTTGCGGCCCTGTAAAATGTTTCCCGTTGCAATCTCGTAGAACTGATTAGCATGGACGGCATTCGCCGCGAGCGATTCCCGTTCCTTGCGTAAGGCATCCCGCAACGCCGCGACCTTGGCCAGCGCCCTTAACGGATCGGGCTCGCCGTGAAGGTTCGCAAGCAACCGCTGGCGCGGGTGCCCCTGTTCGTCCCGGTAGGACTCCACAAGCGCGGTCGATAGCGTCCCGGCTTTGGTGGTGCGTTGTCGGACATGGGCCATAGTGTAGCGTCACAAAAAATCTAAATCCATGCAACTACAACAGCCCGCGCGCTCACTTGGCGGCCGGAAGCTTAACGACTACCACCGAGGCTGTGCTCTGCTTCTCTCCGCCTTAACTCGGCTTCGATATCCGATTGAGACAGCGGCGCTTCGCCATTGCCCGCGCCAAAGAAAACCACGCGGTGAAATCTTCCGGCAGCTTCCACCGCAGGCGTATTGATCAATCGAGTATTTGGCCACGTCCGCTTCGGCCCGCGTCTTGAACAGTCCAACCGTCCCGCCCGGATGACAGTATGAAACGCAGGCGTATTCCCCGGTCCCGGTAATCCAGACTGCCTTCGGCCAACGCTTGCGGGCGGCCCGCTCGGTCGGGTGCTTCTGTCGCCTCGCTGTTCCCGTCATCGTCTCCCCCTTATTTCGCTTCTTTCGCAGGCCACGGACATTTGAGCGGACCCTTATTCGCTTAATTCGCTTATTTCGCATGGCCCCGCCTCTTTTCAGCGGACGGCATAGAACATCTCAGTCGGGCGGCCGCCGGTCGGTATGGTTCCGATCCGGATCAGGCCACGTTCCTTCAAGAGGTCGATGGCAAATGCGATGTGGTGGGCGGCCGCGTGACGGCCGAATAAGTTGCTGATATCCGTCCGGGACAAGCCACGGGGCGCGACCTTGTCCAACTCCGTCCGGAGCGTGTCCGCGATAGGGCTGCCAAGCTTGTCTCCGAAGATTTGCCGCGCCGATACCTCGCAATAATCCCAAACCGCCAGCGCGGCCCGCAGGTGCCCGGGTTCGATTTTCAGGTCCGGCGGTTGCGAATTAAGCGAATTAGGCGAAATAAGTCCGGCATCAAGTAGCGCATAGATCAGGGCGAGCCGCACAACCTGCGCCTCGGCCCGGCCGATGACGGCCCCCAGGAGTCCCGGCTGCCCTTCGGCAAGCTCCGGATAGACGCCTTCCCAAAGCCGCTTGGCCGGTTCGGACATTTCCACGCGGCCGACATCTCTTGCACAGAGTAGGGCCGCGCTAATGCTCCGCCCTAGTTCTTCGGTCTGTTCCGGGCTTAGCTGCCCGCCGTGTGCCAAGTCGCGCACGCGCTTGACGCGCACATAAAGGAACCTGTTGGCGTACCCGTTCGCGGTATCAACCTGCGTCAGGTGATAGCGCAGATCGTCGTCGGTAATGTGCCCAATGATGGAAATATGCGCGCCGGTCGCGATCAGTGGCGAATTGCGAGTCAGTGTTCGGAGGATATCGCCATCATAGGCAAGGCGGATAACCTGAGACAACGTGTTGCCTGCTCGCGCCATGACGGCAAGCACCGATGAAAATTCGGCTTGCGTAATCATCAATCGCTTGTCGGCAACGCCGGGGTCGGTGATTTCGAATCTTTTTTCTTTGTCGTTCCATTTTTTGGTTTCGTCGCGCACGTTGTCGATCAGGCCCTCGCCGGACGATAGCCCGCCCTTGTTACAGGCGATCGACCATTGTGAATCAGCGGGGGCCATTAGCGCTCGAATGCGCTTTTCAGAAGTGCCCTTGCGGCCCTTGCCAGTCGGCCCGGCGAGCAACACGAAAAGATTCGCGCCGTGCTTGGTTTCCTCGACCAGATAGTGCGGCTTGTTCCCCACGGCATTGCCGAAGGCGGCAAGGAATTGGAGCAAGATTGCCGCCGGATGGGACTCCGTTGTCGGTTCAATGGTTCTCACAATGTCGCCCGCAAGACCGTGATAGGCGTCATCCGCCAGCGTTGGCATTGTCTCGCCGGGGGTCTCGCGCTCGCTTCTGGGCCGCCAGTCGGGCGTGGCATCGACCAAAATCCACAATGCCTCTGCTGTGCCGCCGCCGTCAGCGAACCAATCGGAAATATCGCCTTTGTCCGGGCAGGCGCGCCAATGCTCGGCAATATCGAGCACCCGGACACGGCGGGCGATGCCATGAAGCTGCGCTGCCACGTCCCGCATGTGATCGCGGCCAGGCTGATCATTGTGGGGCAATAGGACCACGTCAGCCCCGCGCAGCGTGTCGTTATAGTCCGGCCGCCACTTGTTGGCCCCGCCCGGGCAGGTCGCTCGAAGCGGACAACCTGAAATAATGGAATGCCGGACTCGTCAGTGTAATCGTAAATCGCAACAATAGCGCCGGGGCCGGTCTCTGCCTGCGCCCCATTGGCTCCATTGCTCTGCACGATAGCTTCGCGCTCAAGCCATTCGATAGCCCCGGCATGGTCAACGCCGCGCTCGCGCACGATCAAGTCAATAACCCCACCGCCGACTCCGTTCTCAAAGTCGTACCATGTGCCCTCGGGCAGATTGATGGACAGCAATTCGTGAGTGCCGTACCGCCATTCACGGTTGCCCTTGTGCCTGTTCTGCGGCTTGGGTTCACCAAGGAGTCGCAGCGCGACCTCCGGCATGATCGCGGCCCAATTGATTTCAGAGTGTATTGACATGCCGTAGCCTTTGATTGATGGCCGGGCGCGCGTCGGACTTGCAGAATGCCTTGGGATTCGGTAATTAGATGGCTGTCAGAATTACCAAGACCTCAGATGCTGCAAGCCCCCGTCGCATCCCGGCGGGGGTTTCGGTTTGTTTGGGGCATGGGCATGGAGCGTCCATTTTTCATGCGGGGTTGACGTTTGCCGCGAACCGCGCGCCGCGACGGTGGGAAATGGTGGGCTAGGCGACGGCGGACCCGGCTTGATCGTGTTCACCATCATCGGCGTCGTCAGGACGGCGGCCACGATAGGGCAATGTTCGGATGTAGCGCTGAAGCTCTTGCGCTGTGACGATTGCTGCCTTGCCGTCTTTGTAGACCGTCAGCTTGCCATCACGCGCGGCTTGATAAAGTCGCGTCCGTGACAAGCCGGTGGCTTCGGACGCTTCATCAAGCGACATAGCGAGGCGCGGAACGCGGTCGATGATTCTGCCTCGGACTGTTCTCGCTCTCATTCTGGATCACCTTTGCAAACTGGCCGCAGCACGACACCGCTTGCATTAGGACCTAGAGGAGATTCGACACGTTCGGAAGGCGCACACGATTTAGGTTTTGATTCGTGTGCACCACCACGACGACAACCAAGCCCAAAGAATCGGTGCCCGCTCAGCCCCGCTCTATGGGGCAGGGGGCCGAACAAAAAAACGTGTCCCCGGCGTGTCCCCGGAGGGGCTAGACCATCCAGCCGACCAGCTAAAACTTAATGAAAACAGGCATTTAAGACGGCATCGAGACATTCTGAGGTGATCCAGTGTCTCATTGTCTATCGCTGCGGTCGCCGGCAAGCTGGATCCTCGGTTCTTACGGGGTGTCCATTTGACGCTTGGCGTCACCTCAGAATGAGGGGCCGGACCACGGCCTGACAATGGAAGGGCCGTCCGCAAGGGCGGCCCTTCTCATTTTTCCGCTGACGCAGACCGGCCAGCCAACCGCTGGCGGGACGGTTTGGCCGGGGGTTCACACGTTACTGAATGTCGGAAGTTTCCGATGATTAGGAACGATAATGTTGCGCGGACGTTGTCTTAAGACGGGTTTCTACAAACCCGGATCATCCCCCATACCAGGAGAATTTGTTATGAAGCGTCATTTGCTAATGGCCGCGACTGCCTTGTCGATTGCGGCTGGTACCCAGGCGTTCGCACAAACGGCCGTCATCGAACTAGGGCCTGTGTTCAGTTGAGTAGGATCATAGCGCAGGCGATTTGGACCCCGGCGAGGAAATTTCTGGCGAGTTTGTCGTAGCGGGTGGCGATGGCCCGAAAGTGCTTGAGCTTGTTGAAGAAGCGCTCGACGAGATTGCGTTCGCAGTAGAGTGCGAAGTCGCAATCCCGCGGGGTCTTGCGGTTAGCCTTTGGGGGAATCACAGGGGTGATCTCGCGCCGATTGAGCGTGTTGATCAGCGGATCGGCATCGTAAGCCTTGTCGCCGATCAAGGCCTCCGGATCGGCGCTATCGATCAACGGCTCCGCGCAAGCCAGATCGTGGGCTTGCCCTGGCGTGAGCATGACATCGACAGGATTGCCGAGCGCATCGACCAGGACGTGAATTTTGGTGGTCAGTCCGCCGCGCGATCGACCGATCGCTTGCGCGCCGTTTTTTTTCGCGCGCCGACGCTGTGCTGGTGAGCGCGCACGATGGTGGCATCGATCATCATATATTCGTTGTCGTGATCACTCGCCAACAGCTTGAAAATGCGCTCGAAAACTCCACTCTTCGCCCATCGGCCAAAGCGCTGATGGACGATCTTCCAATCACCAAAGCGTTCCGGCAGATCGCGCCAGGGAATGCCGGCTCGGTATCGGTACAGAACAGCTTCGACGAACAGCCGATTGTCCGCCGCAGTGCCTCCCACATGGCCTTCGCGACCGGGCAGAGAATCCTTGATCCGGTCCCACTGGTCGTCGCGTAATGCATAGCGTCGCATCGGTCGGCCCCTCCTCAGGCCGACCGCCCATGAATCACCCAATTGCTGATTTGGGAATCCCCTAACTGAAGACAGGCCCTAACTCCCGAGCATCGTTCGACCATCCGCGAGTATGTTGTCCGGAACAACGTGCGAACGGTCACCATTCAGGGCGACGTGCGCGTCGGTGCTCCTCTCCCGGCGAGCGTTCAGCTGGTCGCGGTCCCTGAGGAGTGGGGTCCGGAATACAGGCGCTATCGCTATGTCTACTGGAATGACCGTGTCGTCCTCGTCGATCCGTCCAATCGACACGTCGTCCATATCGTAGAGTAACTTCGATTCAAGGAAACCGAAAGCGGCGCATCGTGAAGATGCGCCGCTTGTCGTTTAACAACTTGCGTTTTTCTCGCGCCATGTGCCGAGCTGAGAAGGGCCGTCACGCCGGTCATGAATGTGTGTTTGCATGATCGTTTTGACATGATTCAGGCATCATCGGTGAGAGGTCATGACGGCTTTTTCTTTTCCGTCTCCTTCTTTTCCGCCTCCGCCTGACGTTCCTTCTGGGTGTCCTGCTGCTTGATCATTTGATCGGTTCGCCGCCGGACCTTCTTGAGTTTTTCGAATCTCGAATCGACCGGCTTTTCTCCGCGGCTCCAGCGTAGCCAGCCTGGCTTTTTCACGATTGTCTCCTGCGTGAGTTGGCCGCTGCGGCAAACATTGTGCCCGAGAACGGCGGAAGTAGCCTGCGAAGTCCTTGTGATTTGTCAGCCGCCGGTAGACGGGCATCAAGAAGCCCTGGTTCCTGCAACCTGCCTTTTCGACTCCGCAGCCGTCGGGGTGCAGGGGAAAGGCCGTGCGCAACGATGCTGTTCCGTCCACATGCGCCTGACCTCACCAGAATGGGGGGCCGGACCACGGGCCTGAAGGGCCGTCCGCAAGGGCGGCCCTTCCATATTTTTCTGACGCGGATTTCCCGCTGATGCAGACCGGCCAAGCCATCCACTATCGTGCGGGTTCGACCGTGGTTTTCGATGAGCCTTCGGGCGCCGCATGGGTGCCGGGCGGAGTTTGTCCTTGCGGGCTTTCGGCCGGTGCGGCAGGTCCGGTGGTGTCGAGCGCCCCGGTATGTCCCTGCGGCTGTTTCTGGCCCTTGGTTTCGGGCGCGACGGTCCGGCCGGTGCTGTGAGGCGAGCCCGGCGTGGAATGGTCGTTCTGTGCCTCGGCCAATGCTGCTCCGGCGCAAAAGCCAAGATAAGCTGCCGCAAGCGTGAGCCGTAGGGGATTTGTTTTCATGCCGGGCCAACGAGCGGGACGGCATCGGAGTTCCATTCCCGCAAATTTCTCCGGTTGTGGCCGACTTTCCGCAGTGGCGCGGCCGCACCGGTCGGATTTTTAAGCGAGTTCCGGGAACGGGATTCGTCGGATTCGCGTTTGGTCGGCATGCAAAACAGTGCAGGATTGGTACTGATCGCTGCTGCGTTCGCGATCATCGCTTCGGTGACGCTGTTCGGCAAAGCGGAGCGGGCCCCGTCGGCTACCACAATGGTCACATCGAAGAACTGACAAGCCCCTGTCACCGCACGGCGCCCAACGCCGCCGTGGAACCGTCGTTCGTCGCATGCGTTCGATTGTCGGAGGACGCTGCCGATGGACGAAGTCACAGACATGCGAATTTGTCGTGTCGACGACACCGACCGATGGGGCGTTCGCTATCAATTCAAAAGCGGGCGCGTCCATATTTACGGCGCAGGATCGCTTGCGAGTGCCATCGCAACAGTTTCGCGGTTGCGTCGGCCTCCGACGTTGCGCGTAATCCAAGGCGGCCTCGACATTCGGCCGACGCCCACGTCGGTCGGATACCCTAAAGACAGGCTTTCCCTGGTCGTCAAATAGCGGGGGCGCAGCTGCGGCCCAGCGGACGCCGGCCTTGGGCGCGGCGCACCGCACGCGCCAAACGGACAGCAAAAAAAGCCCCGGCCGAAGCCGGGGCAAGTCCCTCTTGGAGTGAACTGACTTAACGATCGCGATTCGGTCGCTGCGGCCCGCCCTGCTAGCCACCTTGGCGGGGATTCTGCTGCTGCTGACCGCCAGGGTTAATCCGGTGTCGGGCCAATAAGTTCCGCGCGTCACTGGAGGCAGCAGGAGCCAGGCCGGTCAATTTGCCGCCTCGTGTCCGGGGAAATTATAAAGGTCGGCATCCGCGTCGGGCCGGCCGGCAATCGCTCCGGCAATGACATCGGCAGCGATGGCGGCATAGGTGGTGCCGTTGCCGCCGTAACCCAGCGCGATCCAGCAACGCGGCATGCCGGGAACCCGGCCGATGATCGGCAAGCCGGTGATGGTTTCTCCGAAGGTGCCCGTCCAGGCAAACTCGACGGCAGTGTCCAGCTTGGGTAACAGCCGGTGCAGCTGGCGCCGGAGCATTGCTGTCTTGCGACCCAGCAACGCGTCGCGCCGCTTCTCATCGGAGATGTCCTCGTCCCCGCCGCCGCAGATGACGCGGCCGTCCGACGTCGTGCGTATGTAGAGGTAGGGATCAGCGGCCTCCCAGATGCAGCACTCGCCCGGCCACAGAGCGTCCCGGGCCTGACGGACCGTCGCGATCGCCCATGTGGAAGTGATCTTGTGATGCCGGCGCGGAACGCCATGGGGGAGCTCGTAACCGGTGGCGAAAACCAGATGCCGGCAGTGGATGCGGCGCCCATTGGCCGCCGTCACCGTCACGCGGCCTCTTCTGGTCGCGACGTCCGTCATTTCCAGCGGCGCGAAAATTCGCGCGCCGTTGGCGGCAGCGGCCTTCAACAATGCAAGCGTCGTTTTCCGCGGATCGATCACGAGGTTGCCATGGCTCATGAGCGCGGCGGCCCGTGCAATTCCAAATTGCTCGCACAGCGAGTTGCGGTCCAGGAACCGGCTCGGCAAGCCGCTGGCTCGTCGCGCTTCGTGCTCGCGCTGGAGCTCGTTCCTGCCGAGGACGTTGCCGGCGAGATAGAGCGAATTGCGCCGCCTAACGTCGGTCAACCCGAGTTCACCGAGCCGGACCGCGATCGTTTCCACGGCAACGCGGCACCGGCGCCAGGCGCGGATGGCTTTCTCCTTGCCGATCTTGCGCGTGAGCGTGACCAGCGGTGTGTCGATCTCATATTGCACGAGCGCGGTGCTGGCGACCGTCGAGCCCTTGGCTGGGCCGCGCTTGTCGACAACGGCAACCGGCATCCCGGTGGCGGCGAGCGCGTCGGCGATCATTGCGCCGGTGATGCCGGCGCCCATGACGAGCACATCGATCTTGATATCGCGTATCAGACTTTCTTGCGGCACCGACGGTGCGGGCCGCCCTGCCCATATCGGGCGCCCGCTTCGCAGTTTTCGTCGCGTCGTGGCCACCGCTCAAAATCCAAACGTCTCAATTGTCCAATCAGTGAAAATGGAAGGGGCCGCCCGCAACGGCGGCGACGAATTGCCGCCCGACATCAACGTCGGAAGGGTTTCCGCCGTTCCTTCCGAAGGCGGCATGAGCCGGATCGGCAAAGTTTTGGGGGAACGCTTGATCGCCTTTGTGCGTTCCAGGCTTCAGGTGAAACCGCGAGAGGAGCTTCAATGACCTACGATCCGAATGATCCGCGCAGGCCCATGCCCGTCCGCGACGACGACGCCGGCATGAGCGCAGGTATGATAGCCGGTATCGCGTTGGCCCTTCTGCTGTTCCTGGGCGTGATGTTCTGGGCGTTTTCCAGCGGCGACCGGCAGACCGCCTCCACCAATACGCCGCCGGCGACCACCGGTCAGCGTGCACCGGCGCCGGCGCCTTCGCCGGCTCCCGAGCGCGCACCCGCACCCGCGCCAAAGGCGCAGTAGTTCTCTCCAGAGGACTACAATTCAAAGGGCCCCCTGATGCCCATTTTCAGGGGGCCCTTTGATGTTTTTATGAGTGCCGGGGGGCGAGCGCCTTCGGGGTTTGCAGCTTCCTCCTCGCCCGCGCTTTGTTCCGCGAATCGAAGTCCGGCATCCCGTCAAGCCAAACTATCCACATTTGATTTGCAGTCGAGCGGTCCGACTCTCGGGCGCGCCCGCCACTCTTGCGCTATTTTGACAGAGTTCGCCGGAACAAGCGGGAGGACGTCATGTCGGTCCGAATGATATTGCTGCCTGTCTTTGTTGAAGTTGCGCTCACCTTCGTGTTGCTGTTCTGGGGAGGCTTTCGCGCCGGGGAAGGCGCGCGTGCGGATGTTCGCGCGAGCTGGCGAGACGAACTGGAGCTTCCGGTTCTGTTCTACGTGCTGACGATCTGCGCCTGGCAAACCCAATTCGCCGATGTGCTGTTCTTGCTGCTCGCCTGGATATTCGTCGTCCTTCGTGTGCTGCGGGCGGTGCGAGGCGAAGCGCCGCAAGGCCCGCTATGGCTTGGGAGCGCCATCGTGATCGCGATCATGTGGGCGATCTACGCGATCCGCCTGCTTCTCGCCTTGTAGCGCCGCGCGGTACGACCATGGAGGGGTCGCCGCAGCGGCGGCTTCTTCTCCCGGCAGGCGATGTCTAGGGACGCGTTCCGTTACTCCTTGGACTTGAGCCGGATCTCATCGGTCGCCGACGCGAAGGCCTTGCTTTCGCGCGGCGCCCGGTCGGACAGCGCAAGCGCGACCTCCTGCTTCAGCGCTGCGCAGTGCGGTTCGCGTTGCGCGCAACGCGCGGTCTTCACGCCCTCGTCGGCGTTGGGTGCCGCCGAGCCCTCATCCGGTGCCGGGCTGCCTTGCAGCTGCATGGTTGCAACCTGGGCCCGGACGGTCACGCCGCTATGCCGGGCGCTGAAGCCGATCGCAAACGCTGCAGCGAGCGCAAGGCTTGGCAGCGCCAGGAACAGGCAGGTTCGGCCGGATTTACCTGTCATGTCGCTCTGGGTGTTTTCACTGGGGCATTTCCGGGCATGGACATGGTGCCTCCGGGCGACAGGTTGCATTCGGCGGCCGCGGGCGCTTGCGCGTCCCGCCGGGCGAATGCGGGCTTTGGCCAGTAGTCGGAGACAATCGGCGGCGGGTTCACCGCACGCTACGTTTTGTCTGTGGATGATCTTTCCAAAAGCCAATTCCCACCTCGGATCAAATCCGGGGCAGGCTTTCTCGGGATCATGTACTAGCGTTTGGCGGCGAAATAAGCGCCAAACAGCGCCATCAGCGCGGCCGCGCAGAGCGCGGCGAAACTCGCCGCCGAATGGATGCCGACGGCGATACCGGCCCGCATCACCGCTGCATGACCGACATGGGCGAGCGCGGCGACGAGGATCGCGCCGCCGACCCAGCGCAGCAGCCGGAAACGGAGCCAGGGCAGGGGGAAGCGGCTGAGCGCGGCCGCCACCGCCGCGCCGGCGAGGAAGGCCGACGCCGCCACCATCCACCAGGCGCCGGCTGCGCGCAGTTGCAGCCCGCGCGCCGACAGCAGGTCGCGCCAGACGCCCGCCAGCTCGATGCCGCGCTGGGCGAGCACGATCTGCGCCGCGATCGCGGCCAGCACACCGCAGGTCGTGGCGGCGACCAGGACAAGCGGATGCGGCACTTCGGTGCGGGGCAGTTCGCGAATGGGGGCGTTCATTGGCGCGGCGGGAAGGGACGGTTCGACGTGTTTAAGACCGCCGCCGCCGGTGTGGCAAGGCCGAAAGCAGTTCGGCCCCGCCTGCAGTGCAGACGAGGCCGAATTTGAAATTCGTTTTCGAGGGCTGATCAGGCGCCGCGGCGCTCGGCCTGCCAAGTGCCGGAGCACTCGCCACCGCGCCAGGAGCCGGCGCCGTTGGCGCCGCTCAGCCGGCCAGAGCCGGTGGCGCGCTGGTTACCGTGGCTCACGGTCACGGTCAGGGAGCCGTTGTCGCCGACCCGGCCCGTGATGGTGACGGGGCTGTCGCCGGCATTGAGGACGGTGCCGCGGGAAATGCGGACGGGATAGCGGTAGGCGCGGTCGCAGGTACCCTGCTCGGTCACGATCACCACGCTCCAGAGGCCGTCATAGCCAGGCGCCGAGGTCGCCGGGGAGGCGAAGCCGCTGAGCGCCGCAACGGAGACGGCGAGAGCGCCGGCGAGGGTGAAATTGCGGAGATTCTTCTGCGACTTAGTCATCACTTCCATCCTGTTATCAGGCCGGCTTTGGCCGGACTTGCGCTGGTTTTTGATCCTGTTTGTAAAGGGGGACAGTCCCCTTACCCGCCCGTTGGTAGCCCTATGGCAGAAATAGGTTCAAAGACCGTTGACGTGTTTTTCTGGTTCACGAACCCGTAACACCCGCTATCGGTTCCGCACTGCAAAAAATCATTCGGGTTTTTCGGACTATATTCACAGTGCATCGTTTGGAGCGTTCTCTCGGCGCGAGACATTCGGGATCAGCTTTCAGCGAGAGTATTGCGAACACGCGCGTTGGAATGGAGCGGCCGAGCGGGCAGGCACTCGCCGCGCCACGCGGCGTCACACAGGGATTTTTTGGACAATCATTACGGCATTGCGCGCCTGAAGTTCCGTCGCCGCGTTTCGGAACTGTGCGCGCATTCAATCGTTGGCCTCCACATCGAGCTTGCCACGCGGCCGATCGGCGTCCGCGCCCGCAGCGAAAAACACTCACACAAACGAAGGGTGGAACCAATGGGCCTGTTCTCAAAAGACATCCACACGATGGACGATCTGTTCGCGCATACGTTGCGCGACATGTACTATGCGGAAAAACAACTGGTGAAAGCGCTGCCGGAGATGGTCGACAAGGCATCCGACGCGCAACTCAAACAGGCGTTCCAGACGCATCTCGGCGAGACCAAGAACCACGTCATGCGCCTCGAGCAGGTGTTCAAGATGCTTGGCGTTCAGGCCACGGGCGTCGATTGTCCGGCGATCGACGGCATCATCGAGGAAGCAGAGGAGATTTCGGGCGAGGTCGACGACAAGGCGGTGCTCAACGCTGCGCTGGTGGCGGCCGCGCAGGCCGCGGAGCATTACGAGATTTCGCGCTACGGCACGCTGGTCGCATGGGCCAAGCAGCTCCGCCGCACCGATGCCGCGCGCGTGCTGCAGCAGAATCTGGATGAGGAAAAAGCGGCGGACCGCAAGCTCACCGAGATCGCGGAGGCAAGGCTCAATCTCCAGGCTGCAAGCTAGAGGGACGGGTCACGGACCTGTCGGCTTGCGGTCGCGCGATCATCGGTGACGGCGGACGGGCGCAGGAGGAGGCTCCGCGCCCGTCTGCTTATTGAGCTTCCAGCGTCGTACATCGCCGCCGCGCCCAGCAAGGCGAAATCGCCACGGTAGTTCTACGGTTTGAAGTCTTGCGCGCCATCTTCAACAATCTGGCAACGTTTCCGCAGCTCAGGAGGGCGCGCCCATAAATTTGCTGATCACGTTTCTTGTCACCGTGGCCGCCGGAATTTTTGGGGCAGCCTGGATCGGAGTCCTCATCGACAAGATGACGTCGCCGTTCATCAGCCTGCTGGTCTTCTTTCCGATGTTCTTCCTGACGATCTGGCTGGCGTGGCGGCTGTCGGTCAAGTTCACCCAGCGGAAAGCGACGACCTGAGCGCACCGCAAACTCCAGATCAAGGACTACCGGTGCGCAGCTCGGGCGTTCCCTGTCCGATCGCCTCGAACGCGGTGCCGGTGCGCGCACGTTCGACGCCGTGCTCGTAGAGCGCGTTCATATATTTCTCGTCGAACAGTCCATAGGCGGGGTGATCGAAGCTGTCGGCCACCTGCGCGATATACATCGGCACGCCCAGACGGTTCGCATTGGCGGCAAACAGCATCAACTCCGCGCGCAATGCGGCCCGCAGTACGACACTGATCAGCCGGCTCAGGATCGCCACGGTCGTCCGCTCGGGCGGATAGAAATCGGGCGCCAGCCGCCCGTTGAGGACGATGTAGAGCTCGGTCGCCGGCAGCCGCAGCTTGCTGTCAGGCTCGAGCAGCGCTTCAGGTCCCACGAAAAATGGCGAGGTGACCGAGCCGTCGATATGCATCTCCTGGAATTTCTTGCCGTTCGCTTCCACGTCGATCAGCACCGGCGCGAAGAATCCGGGAATCGCCGACGACGCCAGCAGCACGTCGCGGAACAGCTTGAGCGCCGCCTCGTCGCCCTTCTGCGCGATTGCGCCCATGTCCCAGATCACGCGCCGGCCGGCGTCGGCATTGGTGGTGACGACGAGCAGGCGGCGGCCCTTGCGGTGCTCGGCGGCGACACCGGCGACGAGTTCGGGCGTCACGCGCTTCTCGATCAGGCGCCGCAACGGCCAGGTGTCGAGGAAGCTTTCATGGGTTGGCCGGTCCTCGAAAATGTCAGCGCCGGTGATGGAGACGACGGCTTGACGCAGCTCCTCGTCGAACTTGGAACCGAGAAAGGCGTAGGGCGCGAGCAGGGCGCCGATGCTTACGCCGGTGACGACGCTGAACTCCGGCCGCTTGCCGGATTGCGTCCAGCCGTTGAGCAGGCCGGCGGCGAACGCGCCGTCGGCGCCGCCGCCGGACATCGCGAGCCACGGGCCGTTGGCGGGCGGCAACACCTTCTGGAAATCGGAAGCGGTGTCGCCCCAGACCCGCGCGTCGGGAAACCCGGGAACAACCGCGGCCGCCTGATCGTCGGCGGTGAACGGAATCCGCGGCGGCGGACCTTTCGGCCCGATTTTGGGAGCGGCCTGCCTGGCCTTGGTCTTGGCTTTGGCCTTCGCCTTCTGCGCTTGTGCGTAAGCGGTGCCGGCGCCATCCGACATGAAAACCGGCAGCGTCGTCCCGGATACAAAACCCGCGACGATCAGGCCAAAGGCCAGGCTGGCGACGACGCGATTCACGGCAGCTCTCCGGTCAGATCAAACGCTTGGATTGCATGTCACAATACGGACCATCGCGGCGTGCGGATGCCTGCGGCGGACGTAATTGTCTTTGCCTGAAAACACAAGGACGGATTCCGGCGGCACTAGTGCCCGCTTCCGAAGTTCGTGATACATCGCGGCACCCTCCGACACGAACTTCGGAAGCAAAAGGGCACTAGCAAGCATATGATTCTAGTGCCGCTTTTCGATTTGAAGTTCCCAACCGAATTTGCGGCAACTGCTGTAGGAACTTCAAATCGGCGGCACTAGCGCTCGCCGGTCGTGATATCGCCGGATTTCGGGAGGGCTATCCGCGCCGTTCGGCCGTCCAATAGCCGGAACAACGGCTGCCGCTGGATTGGCCGGCCCAGTGGCCCTGGCCGACGTTGCGGCTGAGCCGTCCCGAGCCATCGGCGAACGCGCCGCCGGACGTGACGCGCACATTGACCGTGCCATTGGGCGCGACGCGGCCGGTGAAATTGACGACGCCGCCATCGTAAAAGACGTAGCCGCTGCGGATCGAAATGCCATAGCGGTAGGCGCGGTCGCAGGTGCCACGCTCGGTCACGATCAGCACGCTCCAATTCCCATCGAACGCCCTTTGCGCAAACGCCATGTCCGGCAAGGTGGCAACGCACAGAAACGCAAGCACTCCGGCACCGAAATAACGGCTGATCATTAGCGGCCTCACCTGACCTTGCGATGCACTCGACGCGGTCACCCTCGACCCGTTGTGATCGGCTCGCGTTTTGTCCATCATCCTGCAGGTAACGGCCGAATGTGGCGGGGCGGGACGCAATTTGAGCCGCATTTAGGACGGTTGCATTGTGGTCGATTACGTAAGCAGTGTCGAATGACATTGCCGTAACGATCAACAAGTTTTTGCTGCAAATTCGGGAGAACTGCCATGATTTTGAACGGTTTGCAGGGCCGTCGCTCTGGTTTTGAGGGCGCCAGCGTGTCCTTGCCGCCGCGACAGGGCGTCAAATCGCCCGCCGCAGGTGCGACCGCAATCCTGTAGGGAAATAACGGCGATCCTGTGGGGAGGAGAGCAATGAATAGAGTATCCGTCCTTGTCGCCGCCGTGGCGCTTTGCACAGCGTCCGGGCACGCACATGCGCAGACGCAAGGCAGCTATCCGAGCCGCCCGATCACGATGGTGGTGCCGCTGCCGGCCGGCGGAACGGCGGATCTCTTGTGCCGGCTCGCCGCCGAACGCGCCGGCACCGTCCTCAAGCAGCAGGTCATCGTCGAGAACCGACCCGGCGGCGCCGGCGGTCGCATTGGCACCGAGCAGGTCATGCGTTCGACGCCCGACGGCTACACGGTGCTATGCGGCACCCAGCTCATCTACAGCATCACCCACCTCGTGTTCGCCAAGGCTGCACTCGACGCCCGCACAATGGAGCCGGTCAGCGTGCTCGCCACCTATCCGCTCGCTCTGATCGCGCGCGGAAATCTGCCGGCCGACGATTTGCCGGGCTTCATCGCCTATGCCAAGGCCAATCCCGGCAAGGTCAACTATGGACATCAGGGCAAGGGCAACACCGGTCACCTGCTTGGCGAACTCTTGATGCTCAAAGGCGGTTTCCGCATGACGGAAATTCCGTATCGCGGCAGCGCGCCTGCGATCAACGATCTGCTCGGAGGGACCATCGACCTCGTGCCCGACTATCTGCTCGCCAACAAGCAGAACGTCGACGCCGGCAAGCTCAAGCTTCTGGCTTTCGGCAGCCGCGAGCGGATCAAGAACTATCCGAAGGTCGCGACCATTGCGGAGACGCTGCCCGGCGTCTATGCGGATACCTGGATGGCGGTGGCGATGCCGCCCGGCACGCCGAAGGACATTGCGGCGCGGCTCTCCGACGCGATCGGCACGGGCTTCAAGGCGGCGGACTTGCGCAAGCGCATCCTGGCGCTGGAAGCCGAGCCGCAGGGCAACACGCCGGAGCAGATGCGCGAGATGATCCGGATCAGCGAACAGCACTGGTCGCCGGTGATCGAGGCTGCGAAGATCACCATCGATTGACCAGCGGCAGCGACCGCATTTGAGACGCAGGAGAACAAGATGACAGCAAATCTGCATTCGGGCGTCCGCTATCGCCGCATCGGGCTTTCGGCCATCGCGCTTGCGGCGCTTGCGGCATCGTTTGCGGGGTCGACGACGGTGCCGGCGCAAGACTATCCGAGCCGCGCGGTGAAGATCATCGTGCCGTTCCCAGCCGGCGGCACCGCTGATGCGATGCCGCGCGTGGTCGCCGATTATCTGTCGCGCAAATGGGGCCAGCCGGTCGTGATCGAGAACCGCAGCGGCGCCGGCGGAAACGTCGGCGCGGAGGCCGCCTACAAATCCGACGCGGACGGCTACACGCTGCTATCGGCGCCGGCGCCGCCGCTGGTCATCAATCACAATCTCTATCCCAGGCTCGGCTTCGACCCGCTCAAGTTCGAGCCGATCGCGGTCATGGGAAGCGTGCCGAATGCGCTGCTGACCAATCCGGGTTTCCCGCCGAACAGCGTCGCCGAAGTCATCGCCTACGCCAAGGCCAATCCCGGCAAGATCATTTCCGCCACGCAAGGCAACGGCACGACCTCGCATCTCACATCCGAGCTGTTCCAGATGTTGGCGGGCGTGCAGGTCACGCATGTGCCCTATCGCGGCGCGGCGCCGGCGCTCAGCGATCTTGTTGGCGGCACCGCCAACATCATGTTCGACAATCTCGGCGTCTCGCTCAATCAGGTGAAGGGCGGGAAGGTCAAGCTTCTCGGCGTTGCCACAGCCAAGCGCATGGCGTCGCTTCCGGATATCCCGACCATCGCGGAAACGCTTCCGGGGTTCGAGTTCGGCCGCCTGGTTTGCGGTGGTCGCCCCGCCCGGGACGCCGAAGCAGATCGTGAATAAGATCAACGCCGACATCAACGAGGCCTTGCGCGATGCTGCGGTCATGAAGCGCATGGGTAATTTCTCGGCCGAGATCGTCGGCGGCACGGTGCAGCAAACCGCCGACTATTTTCGCGTCGAAGTCGATCGCTGGCACAAGGTGATCAAGGATGCGAAAATTCATTTATAATCAACGGCTTAAGTGACACAATCTGCCGATACGTAACCGTTGCGGAAAATCTTTTATTGAAAACCGGGGCCGAAATAGGGGATAAAAAGGCTCGGCGGCCGGGTTGTTGCACGCCCCGACCGCCACTTGAGCGCAACGCCTGTCGTACCGAAGCGCGTCATGCCCCAGCAAACTATCTAGCAGAAACATCGAGCACGATTCACGCCTTGGCCGGTGCCCCCAACATTGGAGGGCTATCCACCATGTACCGCGTGGTTTTGACGCGTCCCAGCTAGTCCATGCGACATGGATGCGACATTCAAATTTCCTGTAGGCTCAGGCGCAGCCATCACCACCGGGGCTTCGCTTTTCACCCGGCGCAAATCGGGGGCTGTCATGGTTGCTCCACCATACAGATTGCTCATCGCGGCTCTGATCTTAACCGGAGTGGGCATCTTGATCGCGCTGTGGTGAGAGCGTGCATTCCGTCATAGCCGCCCGGCCATGGTGCCCCGCCTTGTGAAATCTTTGAGCGGGATGCGTTCCCGCGCCTTGTGCCTAAGTTCCATACACAATGTCCAAGTTTGGCCCTGAGACCGCCCAATAGGAACATCAGGTTTAACGTCCTGGGGACTACGAGGGAGGTATCGGGTGGCAAAAATATTGATGGCTGCGATGGTAGCTGTTTTGATCGCTGCATTGTTTTTAGCGACAGGTGCAGCGATGGCCCAGGGCAAGAAGGGCGGCGGTGGTGGCCAGCCTAGCGGTGCCCCGCCGACGTGGAGCGACTCTAATCCGCCGGGATTTAGTTCACCGGGCTCAGCCCACCGATCGTGGGGCAGTGAGACGCCGCCCGGTTGGGACAAGGCAAAGACGAGTCCAGGTTGGAGCAACAACAGCGGCACTACTGGGTACCCGCCAGGACTGGGTAACAGAGGCAGCAAATAAACGAACATCGACGAGGCCACGAGCGCGACGCCAAGAAGCGTCTGGCTCTTGCGCTGGGCTCATTCAGCGTGGGGAGGGGGCTGCTGGCAACAGCGGTCGGACGGGATGATTAGCGACTTTTGGTTACACGACGCGCTGATAATAACCTCATTGGCGGTGCTCGTGCTGTTGAGCGTGCTGCCGTTCTTCATCCCCGACGACCAACGCGGGGCATAGCGTTACGAGCCACGTCGCGAGGTTCCACGCCAAGTTTAGGGCGAATTCCGTCAACTGGAGTCGTAGCAGCATAAGCACGGGGGATGGAGGGGGCTGCTGGGCAACGGCGGCGCATCAAATGGCCGCCCGATGGCAAGAGGGCGAGCATCCGTGTATCTTAGCAGGCGGAAGTCACCGGGCTTCTGCTATCAGGAAATCGGGCGCGCACCTCGTATAGGCTTGAAGTCCCGCGCTTGCTCGTCCAAATCAGCCGATCGCCTTTAACGTTCAAGCGAACTTGGGCCGTCCAATGTTCGCCCGGTTTTGAGCAGTGTGCAACAACTCTCCAGCCTGTTTCTGTCTGCTGTCGATTCTGGAAGATACAGAACGTATCCCCCGCCCAGGCCCCGTCCATGTTAATAATGGTTGCCAATAGTCCCTCTCGAAAACTGCGGATCGAGCAGGTACTTTTATCTGGTGCCCAAACACCCTCGATCGTGGCGTGAGACTGAGCGGCCGGGGCTGGTGTTCCGCCCAGTTCGGGAGCGGACGATGCTTGTGCGACGGGTTCGTAGCGCTCACGCGGAGGATTATCGTCGGCGGTTTGATACCAGGCGACCGAGATACGGGGGGCGGTCTGTTCCGTGTTCGCCTGTGGTGTTTCCGGTTTCGCCGCTTTCCCAAGGCCGCCGACATTCAGGACGATAGCAGCGCAGAACAGGAGCGCTCCAGCAAAGCTTAAGTAAGTCAGGATAGCCCGAGGATGAAAATTAGAATCTCATCTGTGCGCTCCGCTCCGACTCGGGAAAAAGTGTCCCTCGTCGCTCGTTAAGATTCATCCGGAAAGAAATCTAGTTCCCCTGGCCAAAGCTTGGTTAACGGCAGTGGCAGAAACAGGGCAGAGGTTCGGCTGTTTTGTGCTCGCGCGACCCATTCCCGCGCGAGCCGTGTTCGACAGTTGGGCCAACATTTGATTACGGTTTTCGACAGCTAACGTGATTACGGTTCGACAGCTAATTCGGAACCAAGCCGTCTCCAATTATTTTTTCATAAGCGGGAGCTGCCTCCATCCCCAACTTCTCCGGCGCCCCGCGGGGCCCGCCGCATCTCCGTGGCCTCGGTTTAAGATTTGAGGGTGGGGAACCACCGGGCGGTCAAGCAGCCCCGCCCGGTGGGGCCCTCAACGTATGGACTTGCGGGATTTCGGCTGCGACGCTTCCCATAACAACTCGAACAACTCGAATGCGTCCGTCCGCGCGGCGCGATCTCTGTCCCATTCCATCGCAGCGTGCGAATTCACCGGATAAGGATTGCGTGCGTCGGGGTGGTATATGCACGGCCACTCCCACAATTCCGCGCCGACCTCGTCATGCAACACCGAGTGGTGCGAGAACCATTCATCACAGGCGGCGCATTGTTCGCGCTTCCAATATTCGCCGTCCCAATCTATCGGCGCGCATGTGCATTGCGTCCGCAGCTTCTCCATCTGCTTAAATGCCTCAACAGCAGCCGGCGTGATCTGGCGGCGCACCGCGCGGTTGATAGGTGTACGCTTCGTGGCCATGTGTTCTACCCCATGTATCCGGTGCGGCCCGGGCGCCCGACAGGCTTCACCGCCTCAACGTCCAAGCCAAGCCGTTGCAGTGTGCGCACAACGAATGCGCGGGCCGCCAATTCCGGATGTACTCATTCATCACGTCCGCAACAGTCAGGCGCACGCCCTCCGACAGCACACGCCCATGTGCCGCCATGCGCCGGCGAACGGCTTCCACCGCCTGCCAATAATCAAGCACGAGCGCGCCATCTGCGTCTGACAGATCATCGGCCACCGCAAGGCGATCAGCGCGGTAGCTGCCGTCGCTGTAATGCCGCAGCAGCCAAGTCCCCGCCGCGTTGGCGCGGCGCCGGTAACCCAGATGGACACCGCGTTCAACGGAGCGGTAGTATGGTTCGCCGCGCGGCTTCAGCTTTCGCCGCGCATCGCGCGAGTTTAGGGTTGCTTCTTTGAGCCGCCGTGCCATCGAATGCCCCCGCCCGTTTGCGTAAGTTTGCGCAATATATGGGCGTGGACGGCTGTAAACAAGCATGAAGGTCCATGTGGGGAAACATCTGTGCGGCAACGGGTTAGCGAAAGGCCCGTGCAAGGCTATACACAGTCATAGAATGCCGGATCATTGGCACAAGGTGATCAAGGCGGCAAACGTCAAGGTGGAGTAGGCGATGCCTGCAAGGGCGCCCTGATGATGTCCGCGGCACGACAGTGGCCGGCCGAAGGCGTGACCCGGGTCCCGTACTGGGTCTATTCGGACCGCGACCTGTTCGAGCAGGAGCAGGCGCGCGTTTTCCGCGGGCCGACCTGGAACTTCCTCTGCCTCGAAGCCGAACTGCCGAAACCCAACACCTACCGGACATCGGCGGTCGGCGCGATGCCGGTCGTGGTCACGCGCGACAACGACGGTAGGCTCAACGCGTTCGAGAACCGCTGCGCGCATCGCGGCTCGCTGCTGTGCATCAACGAGCGCGGCGAGGCACGCGACATCGTCTGCGTCTACCACAACTGGAGCTACGATCTCGCCGGCAACCTCACGGCCGTCGCGTTCCGCAAGGGCATGGGCGGCAAGGGCGGCATGCCGGCCGACGCGCGCCCGGATGAAAATCCGCCGCGCAAGCTGAAGGTCGAGACGCTTTGCGGCCTGATCTTCGGAACGCTCGACGCCAACGCGCCGCCGCTGGAAAGCTATCTCGGCCCCGAGATCGTCAAGGGCATCCGCCGCGTGATGCGGGCACCGGTTCGCGTGCTCGGTGGTTATAGCCAGATGCTGGCGAGCAACTGGAAGCTCTATATGGAGAATGTGAAGGACAGCTATCACGCAAGTCTCCTGCACACGTTCTTCACGACCTTCCGGCTCAACCGCCTGTCGCAGAAAGGCGGCCTCGTCATCAGCGAGGCCGGTGGCAACCACATCAGCTATTCGCTCGCCGCCGACACCGGCGGCAAGGAATACGAGCAGGCCGGCATGCGCGCCGCTCAGGAGGGTTTCGGGCTGGAGGCGCCCGAGGTGCTGCACCACGTCGACGAATACGGCGACGGGGTCGGGCTGCAGATTCTCTCCGTGTTCCCGACCTTCGTCCTGCAGCAGACGCGCAACAGCCTCGCGGTGCGGCGGCTGGTGACGCACGGCCTGGAGAAGACCGAGCTGGTCTGGACCATCTTCGGCTTCACCGACGACGACGAAGCGATGACCGAGCGCCGGCTGCAGCAGGCGAATCTGATCGGACCAGCCGGATACATTTCCATGGAAGACGGCGCCGCTCCGGGTTTCGTCCAACGTGGCGTGAACACCGCAGCGGATATTCTCTCGGTGGTGGAGATGGGCGGCCGCGGCATCAAGTCCGATGACACGCGCGTTACGGAAGCTTCCGTGCGCGGCTTCTGGACCTTCTACCGCGCGACAATGGGGCTCTAGAGCATGGTCCCGAAAAGTGGGAACCGGTTTTCGGACAAAGATCATGCTCAAACGACCATGAGCGCCGTGGATGTCGGCACCACGTTCAAGGTGCAGGAGCTGCTTGCGCGCTACGTCCAGGCGCTCGACGACGACCGGCTGGAGGCTTGGCCGGATTTCTTCACCGAGAACTGCCGCTATCTCGTCACCACCGCCGACAATCTGGCGCAGGGCATGCCGCTCGGCATGATCTACGCCACGTCGCGCGCCATGCTGCGCGACCGGGTGCGCTCGCTGCGCGACGCCAACGTATACGAGGGGCAGCGCTACCGGCATGTGATCGCGCCGCCGGTGGTCGAACGAGGCGAGGGCGGCCTCGTCCGCGCGCAAACGAGCTTCATGGTGGTGCGCATCATGCACACCGGCGAAACTATGATGTTCGTCACCGGCCGCTATGACGACCGCATCCTGCTCGACGGTCCGGATGCCCCGCGTTTTGTCGAGAAGACGGTGGTGCTCGACAGTCGCCAGATCGACACGCTTTTGGCGATCCCGATCTAGCTTCCAGTGCCATGGCAAAAAGCCCGAACGAGCAATTCAGCAGGCAGGAGGCGGAGCGCCGGTTCGAAGCGGCGTTGCGCGGCGCATTCAAGACGACGCCGATGCCCATGAAGAGCATGGCGTCGAAGCGACGCAGGGTACGGTCGCGTCCGCGCAAGACATTCAAGGATTCCGCCTAGGCCGCTTTCTGGCGCGCGCCGGGCGTCTCGCTGTTTCGGTTGTTTGCTCGACGGCGCGCGCGCCGCCGAACTGCTCGACGCCGCCCGCGATCATGGCTCTGCGGATACGTTGCACCATGAACCAGGCCGATCGATAGGTGATATCGAGCGTCTGCTGGAGCTGGCGCGCCGAAATCCCGTTCTTGCTGGAGCACATCAAGTGAAACGCCCGCAGCCATTTGTGCAGCGCGATGTGGCTGCGCTCCATCACGGTGTTGACCGTGACGGTGAAATTCGTTTGACACTTTGAATTCGCGCAGCGGTAGACGCCGGCGGGCTTGATCTCATAGGCGTGATCAACCGAACCGCATCGCGGGCAGAGCGGGCCATTGGGCCAGCGCAACCGTTCCAGGTATCGGCGGGCCTTTTGTTCTTCGCTGAAGACCGGTGCTGAGAATGTATCCACCGCGCGGTTCCTTGGCGTCCGGGCTTATGACGCCAACGATATATCCCATCGCGTGGCCTCTGACATCAACGATATAATTATGACTTTGATCCTTGGACCGAAATTGAGATTCGTGCTATTTCCGGCACAGCGGATCACGCTCTGGCTATGCAGCGGCACCGGGCAAAGCCGACGAACGGTTTTGCGGCCGCCCGGCGCAGAGAGACAGGTCCGGCTTTGCCGCTGTCTCGCGTTGCCAAACCGATAAAGGAGAACATTCATGAAAACGCTAAGGTTGGAAAACACCGCACCGTTTCAGGGCCTCGCGGAGCTCGTCGCCTATGACGAGGGCCTGTTCGAGAAGGAAGGCATCAAGATCGAGTGGATCGATCGCGAGTCGCATGTCGATAAGAGCCCGACGCTCCATATTACCGACCACAAGGATGCCTCCCGCTTCGCCAGCCACGGCAGCCAGCTCGAACAGGGCAAGGCCGATCTCTACAACGCCTGCGAATGGGGCAACTATTCGCGCGTCGAGACCACCAAGGTGAAGAGCCGCCAGGTCGGCCGCCGCTCCATCGTGACCTACGCGGCGCTTGTCGTGCGCGGCGATTTCGACCGTGCAGACCCCCCAGCAGCTCGCCGGCAAGCTTATCGGCCTGCCGTACTACAACGGCACGCACTATCTCGCGCTGCAGATGCTGGAAGGGTTCGTTCCGCGCGAACTGATCAAGACCGGCCGGCTGCCGAACGGCTCGCCCTATCGCTTCAAGATGCTGATGGACGGCCTGATCGAGGCGACCACGCTGACCGAGCCCTACATCACGCTGGCCGAGAAGAAGGGCTGCCGGCTCGTGGTCGCGGCGTTCCATCACGGCACCGAGGTCGCGTCCGAGCGCGTCGACGCCGAGACCTATTCGGCGTTCAACCGCGCAGTGCGCGAGGCGGTGCGGCGGATCAACGCCAACAAGTCGGCCTACATGCACTACTTCATCGACTACTACAAAGATAAGGATCCCGAGATTGCCAAGCTCAAGGTCTCCGACCTGCGCGAAAGCCGGCTCTACATGGTCGATCCGGCGCCGATCCCGGAGGACGAACTCCAGCGCACCTACGAGTGGATGAAGAGCTGGGGCTTCCTCGAGACCGCAAGCTGCCCGACCGATCTCATCAACATGAACGTGCAGCGCAAGGGCTACGAGCGGTCGCCGAACGAGCCGGCCGCCACGCACTAGTGCCGCCGATTTGAAGTTCCTACAGCAGTTGCAGCAAACTCGGTTAGGAACTTCAAATCGAAAGCGGCACTAGAACCATGGAGTTGCTAGTGCCCCTTTGTTTCCGAAGTTCGTGTCCGAATGTGCTGCGGGCGTATCACGAACTTCGGAACGGGGCACTAGTGCGGTGATCCTGGTCCAACAGGCTGCGGTCCTGGTTGCGCTGGCGTTGTTCGCCAGCGCGCCGGCCCGCGCCGATGCGGTCGCGCCGTTCTACGCCGGCAAGACGCTGCATCTCGTGATCGGCTATGCGCCGGGCGGCGGCTACGATCTCTATGCGCGCACGCTGGCGCGCCATATCGGCCGTCACATTCCGGGGCATCCCGGCATCGTCGTGCAGAACATGCCCGGCGCCGGCAGCCTCAAGGCCGCGAACTTCCTCTACACCATCGCGCCCAAGGACGGCACGACCTTCGGCGGATTTTCGCGTGGTGCGTATCTTGATCCGCTGCTCGGCCGGGGCGGCGGCGCGCAATACGAGGCGTCGAAATTCGGCTGGCTCGGCAGCATTTCGAGCGAGGTCGGCGTCTGCGCGTTCCGTTCCGCCGCCGGCATCAAGTCGTGGCCGGACATGCGCGCGAAGCCGTTCATCGTCGGCTCGACCGGCGCCGGCGCCGACGCCGACGTGTTCCCGACGGTGCTGCGCAAGATGTTCAAGCTGCCGATGAAGGTTGTCGCCGGCTATGGCAGCGCCGCTGAGATCGTGGTCGCGATCAAGCGCAGCGAGGTCGATGGCCGCTGCGGCTGGTCGTGGTCGAGCCTGATGAGCTGGAACCGCGACATGTTTGAGGGCCGGCAGATCGACGTGGTGCTGCAGCTGGCCGCGCGCAGGCTCGAGGAGCTTCCGGACGTGCCGCTGATCACGGATATTGCCGAGCACCCCGATCACCGGTCGGTCCTCAACCTCATCGTCTCGCGGCAGACCATGGCGCGTCCCTACGTCGCGCCGCCCGGCGTGCCGCCCGAGCGCCTGCAGGCGCTGCAGCGCGCCTTCAATGCCACGATGACGGATCCGGCGTTTCTCGCCGACGCCAGACGCCAGGACCTCGAAGTGCGTCCGGTGTCGGGCGCCGAGGCCACCGCGCTGCTCGATGATGCCTACGCCACGCCTCCGGACCTGGTGCGGCAGGCGATCGAGTTCATGAAAGATTAGGAGGACTAGTTCTCGCGCCGAATCCAGCGCATAGCCTGCCGCCATGTCCGCCTCTGAGACGTCTCCCGACGCCCCGCCCGCGCCGAAAAGCCTGCTGCAATACCCATCCTTCGTGCGGCTCTGGTTCACGCGCACCGCGACCACGGGCGCGTTCCATATGCAGGGCGTCGCGGTCGGCTGGCAACTCTACGAGATGACCGGCAATCCGATCGATCTCGGCATCGTCGGATTCCTGCAGTTCCTGCCGCTGGTCGCGCTCAACCTCATCGTCGGCCAGGTGACCGACCGCTACGACCGCCGCGCCATCATGCGGCGATGCCAGGTCGTCAAGGTGCTGATGGTCGTCCTGCTCGCGGTTGGTACCGCGATGGGCTGGCTGACGCGCGAGTGGATGTTCGCTTTCCTGCTGGTCACCAGCACCGCACGGGCGTTCGAATTGCCGGTCATGCAGGCGATGATCCCGAGCATCGTGCCAGTCATGCTGCTGCCGCGCGCGATCGCCGCGGCGGCGACGGCGCAGCAGACCGCGATCATCAGCGGACCGGCGATCGGCGGGCTGCTCTACCTGCTGGGCCCGGTGACGGTCTACGCGACTTGCGCCGTCGTCTATGGCGCGGCGGCGGTGATCGTGAGCTATATCCACCTGATCAACGACAAGCAGGACAAACGGCCGATCACGCTCGAAAGCGTGTTTGCCGGCTTTTCCTTCATCTGGAATCGCCGCGTGCTGCTGGGCGTCATGTCGCTCGACCTGTTCGTGGTTCTGGTCGGTGGCATCACGGCCCTGTTGCCGATTTTCGCCAAGGACGTGCTGGGGACCGGGCCGTGGGGCCTCGGGCTGCTGCGCTCGGCGCCCGCAGTCGGCGCGCTGATCGCGTCGATCGTGCTGGCGCGCTGGTCGATCGAAGCCAAGGCGGGGAAAATTCTGTTCATGAGCGTGGCGGCGTTCGGCGTGTCGATCTCCGTGTTCAGCCTGTCGACGTCGCTCATTCTGTCGCTGATCGCGCTGGTCGGCTACGGCGCCTCCGACGCCATCAGCGTCGTCATTCGCCATTCGATGGTGCAGACCCGCACCCCGAATGAGATGCTGGGCCGCGTCATCACGGTGAATTCCATGTTCACCGGCTCGTCGGGCTCGCTGGGGGAATTCCGGGCCGGGTTGATGGCGGCGTGGCTGGGCGTGGTGCCGGCGGCGCTCATCGGCGGCATCGGCGCGATCGCGGTCACCTTCATCTGGATGCGCGCGTTCCCGGAGATTGCGCGCATCAACAAGCTGACGTCGGAGGACGAACCGGCCACATCGCAGACCTCCCCGCAGGTCGGAGTCGGGGCCAACAAATGACATCTAACCAATTGATTGGGAGGTGCGAAATACAATAGCCTTTGAACTCGTCCAGTACGCCCGCTTGGGCAATAAGGAGGCAGCCATGGCCGAAGTCGCCAGCTCCGTCAATAATGGCGTAAATGTCGAAGCTTTGATCTCCGCCCGCGAGGCGCTGACCGATGCCCCCGCGGCCGCGCAATTCCGGTGGCGCGCGGCCTGTGAATGGAAAAACGGAACCCATAGTCACTCGACGGTCGAAGGTTTTTTCGGCCTTGGCGAAGAACAGCGTCGCAAGACCACATTCCGGTTCGATGCCGACCACCCCGAAATCTTCGCCTCCGAGGACAAGGGTGCTACGCCCGTCGAATATGTCCTGGTGGGATTGGCCAGCTGCCTGACGGCGGGTATCGCCGCGATCGCGCAACACCGCAAAATCCAACTGCGCTCGGTCATCGCGACGATCGAAGGGAACATGGATATCCAGGGTATCCTTGGCATCGACAGCGATGTCCGCAATGGCTTCGGCGACATCAAGGTCAAATACAAGATCGATGCCGACGCGAAGCGCGAAGATATCGAAGCTCTCGTCGCACAATCACAGAAGCGGTCGGCGGTGTACGACATCGTGACGAATCCGACGAATGTGACCGTCGAGGTGAATTGATCCAAAGAACGCACCGTGATCGGGCTGTCAGGGAACAATCTCAATTCATAACGTCACCACGGTAGTCATCGGTGCCGGGCATGCCGGCCTGGCCATGAGCCGCTGCCTCACCGATCGCGCTATTGATCATGTGGTCTTGGAGCGCGGTGAGGTCGCCCACACCTGGCGCACCGAGCGTTGGGATTCGCTGCGGCTCCTGACGCCGAATTGGCAAAGCCGACTGCCGGGCTTCGGGTACAACGGCGACGATCCGGACGGCTACCGGACGATGCCGGAAGTCATCGCATTCATCTGCGCTTACGCCAAGACGATCTCAGCCCCGGTGCGGACCCACACGACCGTGATGTCGGTGCGCCGGACCGAGGCGGGATACCTTGTGCGTACCGACCAGGGCGACTGGCAATGCCGGACGCTCGTGCTGGCATCCGGAGCCTGCAATATTGCCCATGTCCCGGGCTATGCCGACCGGGTACCGCCGTCGGTCGCTACGCTGACGGCCCAGCAGTATCGTAATCCTGGCCAACTCGCCGACGGAGGCGTCCTGGTGGTGGGCGCGTCGGCAAGCGGCACCCAAATTGCTCACGAGATCCACTGCTCGGGGCGCCCGGTGACGCTGTCGGTGGGCGAGCACATTCGCGCGCCCCGCATCTATCGCGGTAAGGACCTGGAGTGGTGGATGGACGCTGCCGGTGTGCTCGACGAGCGCTATGATGAGGTCGACGACATCGTAAGGGCGCGCGGGGTGCCGTCATTGCAGCTCGCCGGCACGCCCAATCGGACGACGCTCGACCTCAATTCGCTGACCGACATCGGCGTGAAGCTCGCGGGCCGCCTGGCAGGTATTGTGCAGGACGGCAAGGCACAATTTGCCGGTTCACTGCGGAACATGTGCGCCTTGTCCGATCTCAAGATGGGCCGATTGCTGGACCTCATCGACACGTGGGCGCGTGAAAACGGTGTTGACGATTCGGTCGCGCCGCCCGACCGCTTGCCGCCTACGCGCGTTGAGGATTCGCCACCGCTTGCCCTGGATCTCACAACGGGTGAGATCAAAACGATCATCTGGGCTACGGGCTACCGCCCGGACTATACATGGCTCGAATTGCCTGTGCTCGATCGCAAAGGCATGGTCCGCCATGACGGCGGGGTCGTTGACTCACCGGGCGTCTATTTGATGGGAACGCAGTTCCTGCGCCGCCGGAAATCCGCGCTGATCGACGGCGCCGGTGACGACGCCCGGGATCTCAGCGGCCATCTCGCATCCTACCTCGACGGATAGCCGCATCGCGTTTGCCAGCGTTCGCGGACGCCAAACGTTACGTAGGACCGGCCGACGCCCTCTGCGCGCTTTGCTACTGCCTGACGACCAGGACCGAGCACTGCGCATAACGCACGACGTGGCCGGTGTGCGAACCCAGGAAGTAGGTGCGGATGCCGGGCCGATGCACCCGGTGCGAACTCATGATGATGAGATCGGCCTTGATCGCCTTCGCCTCTTCAAGGATCTCCTGATAGATGCCGCCCTGGCGGACCGTCGCGGAGACCTTGGACGCGTCCAAGCCGGTCTCCTTGCAGACGATCGCGAGCGCGTCCTCGGCGGACTTGCGCTGCTGCGTCTCGAAATCCGGCGGCACGTATTCCGCCAGCATGACCGGTGTCAATGGCAGCACGTTGATCAGCCGCAGCGTCCCGCCGGATTCCTGCGCCATGATCACCGCGGCGGAGATCGCCGGCTTGGCGAGCTCGGTTTCGGCCAGGTCGATCGGAACGAGTATGCACCTGTACATGGCGACGTCCTCCCCAGTAAGGACTCGAACCACGCTGCCATACTGCCATGCCGGAGCGGCCGGCGTAACCTTCTTGTTGTCGCGCTTGTTGTCGCGGCGTCAGTCGGTAGCGGCTTTAAGCAGGCGTGGCGTCACAAACCGCTCCAGCCGCCCGCTGCGGGGATGGAGCTTGTCCCAATCGTCGCCCGCAAAATCGATTACCGCAAGCCCGGAGGTCGGCAGTCCCTCATTGAGCCGTTCGCGGGCCTCGACGTCGCCGGAAGCGATCAGCAGCCGGGCGGCCTCATGCAGCCCTGGATTGTGGCCGACCACGATCAGCGCGCGGACTGCCGCCGGAGTCTCCTTGAGCACCGCCACGATCGCCTCCGGGGCGGCGTCGTACAACCGGTCGTCGTAGAACACCGGAATCCCGGCCGGCAGCGCCGCGGCGAGGCCGTCCCAGGTTTCGCGCGTCCGGCGCGACGGCGAGACCAGGGCATGGCGGGGCACGAGCTTGTGGCGCGCCATGTAGGTGCCCATCCGCGGGGCCTCCTTGAGGCCGCGCGGGGCGAG
Source organism: uncultured Alphaproteobacteria bacterium (assembly GCA_963720385.1). Lineage (GTDB taxonomy): Bacteria > Pseudomonadota > Alphaproteobacteria > Rhizobiales > Xanthobacteraceae > VAZQ01. The sequence continues at coordinate 387,724 of CAVRFL010000013.1, forward strand.
CGGGCGGTCGCGGTCGCGCGTTCCGGGCGCGCCCTTTTCGGCCTTGGCGTGTCGGAAGATCATCAATCGCATGGTGGCGCTTTTCTTGGCATCGATCTCCTGCAGCGACGAGTCTAGCATGGCATCGTGTCCCGAATCCGAAGTTCGTACACCCGTGCGGCAAGTGCTTATGCGAACTTCGGATTCAAAGGGACACGAGTACGTATGACTTGCTAGTGTGGCTTTGGTTCAGACGTTCGCTTCCAACCAGCCGACAGGGAGGGCGAGCGTCTGAACCGCCACAGTAGGCGCGGCCGGGGTGGCCGCGATCAACGGATCGATACCGTGAGTTCCTCAGTCGGGCCGGCCCCCGCGTCGACCTGGTATACCGGCACGATGGTGCCTGCGCCCGCGCGCGGGCCGGTAACCAGCGACATCGACGTTGATGTCTGCGTGATCGGCGCCGGCCTTGCCGGGCTGACCACCGCGCGCGAACTGGCGCGCCGCGGCTGGTCTGTGGTGGTGATCGAGGCCCACCAGATCGCCTGGAACGCGTCCGGCCGCAATACCGGGTTCGTGCTGCCCGGCTTCGCCTGCGGCATGGACGATGTGGTCAAGCGGGTGGGGCTCGACAGTGCGAAGGCGCTGTGGGCGCTCTCCGAAGCCGGGCTCGACTACGTGCGCACCACCATTCGCGAGACCGCAATGCCCGGGGTCGATCCGGTCGAGGCCGGCTGGCTCAAGGTCTCGAAATCGGATGACGCCGACGACGATCTCGCCACCGTCCGGCTGGTCGGCCAGGAGCTGGGCAGTCAGATCGAGGGCTGGCCGGTCGAACGCGTGCGCGAGGTGCTCAAAAGCGACCACTACTTCCACGCCGTCTATACACCGCATGCATTCCACATTCATGCGCTCAACTACGCGCTCGGCCTCGCGGCCTTGGCGGAAGCGGCGGGCGCGCGCATCTTTGAGAAGACCCCGGCGCTCTCGATCGACACCGCCGGGGTCCGCAAGCGGGTCGTCACGCCCGCCGGGCGGCTGCGCGCGGGCCACGTCGTGCTCGCGGGCAATGTCCATCTTGGCAATCTCGTTGCAAGGATCTCCGGGACGCTGCTGCCGGTCTGGACCTATGTGATGACGACCAAGCCGCTCGGCGACCGGCTCGAGGCGGCGGTGACGTTCCGGGGCGCGATCAGCGACACCGATCTCGCCGACAACCACTACCGCATTGTCGGCGGCGACCGCCTGATGTGGTCGGGCCGGGCGACCACCTGGGAGCGCGATCCGCGCCGGTTCATGCGCGCGTTGCAGGCCGACATCGCGGAAGTCTATCCGCAGCTCGGGCCGGTCGAGTTCGAGCACATGTGGAGCGGCGTGCTCGGCAACTCGCTGCACCGCATGCCGCAGATCGGCGAATTGTCGCCGCGCATCTGGCTCGCCAGCGGGTTCGGCGGCCATGGCATCAACACCACCGCGATGGCGGGCGAGATCATTGCCCGGGCGATTACCGAAGCCGACGATACCTGGCGCCGGTTCGTGCCGTTCGAGCTGGTGTGGTCCGGCGGCGCTATCGGCCGCGCGGCGGCGCAATTGCACTACTGGTGGTACCGCTTCAACGAGCGCAGCAATGCCCGCCAGGCGCGCTGGCGCGAGGCCGAGTATCGCCGCAGCGAACAGCAGCCGACAACCGACTCGGCCCTGGACGACACCGGTCCGCCGCGGCGGCAGCGTGCGCGTTCGTGAGTTGCGGGCTCAATCGTAGGACGCGTAGGATTTTTCCTCGACCAGGTCGGAGCCGGTTAGCTCGTCGATCCGCCGCTTGGTGGCGGCGCGCCGATCGTTGGTTTGGTAGACGCTGCGGGCGAGCTCGATGAAGCGGTCCCCGAAATCGCGCCGCCGCTCGCAGTCGCGGATGTCGTCTTCGATCCGCCATAGCGTCTCGTTGATGCTGCGCAGCTCGGCCTTCAAATCCGCCAGCGCAGGCGTCGCAGTCAGGAGCGGCTTCAGCACGCGCTCCAGCGCGTCGAATTCGCGGCGGATGTTGGCCTGCTTGCCCGCATCCGGAATCTGCTCGGACTTGATCTCGAGAATCGTGACCTTGTCGACAAGTTCGCCGACCGATATTGGTACCTCGATCCGCGGCGCCATCGCCATGCCCATCCGCTCAAGCCAACCATGAACACGCCTCCTATGGCATCGAATGCGTGTGCTGTCGATCCGGCCGGTCGGGCAGGAGCGTGATTCGCCGTGACCAATGCGCGCCCGACGGGAGATGAGCGGCAGCGGATCGCGGTCCTGGTCGATCGCGAGGGATTGGGCGACGCGCTGCTGAAGAATTCCGTTCCTGCGTGCGGTCCGGCGCGCCTTTCCGGAGCATCGGGTTTGGTGGATCGCGACCCACCAGACGGCGATGGAGGACGATCTCGCACCCTGGGTGGCGCCGCTCATCGATCGCGTGGTCGCCCATGCCGGCCTGACCAGTCCTGACCGCGAGATCATACCGCGGTTGCGGCGTCTGCCGCCGTTCGATCTGGTGTTCGATACGCGGACACGCTTCATGACGGTGCTGCTGGCGCGCCGGCATCTCAAGCACCGGGGCTTCTACGCCTGCATGCCGGGCTTCCTGCTGTCCGACCGGCTGCCGCCCGGGCGCTGGGCACGACCGAAGGGCATTGCCGGGCGCGTGCTCTCAATGGTCGAAGCAGCAACCGGCCGGCCTGCCGACTGGAGGGGGACGTTCGACGTCTCCGGGGCGGCGCAGCGGCTCGCGGCGGAGCGGTTGCCGCCGGGACCGCGTTATGTGGGAATGGCTCCGGGCAGTCGCGAGGCCAGGAAAAACTGGCCACTCGACCGGTACACGGCGCTCGCAGCGGCGCTCGCAGCCAAAGCCTATGCGCCGGTCTTCCTCACCGGTCCGCAGGAGCGGGAGTGGCTCGCAACCCTTCGCGCCGCGGTTCCGCAGGCGCTGTTTCCCGAGGCCGAGCCGGTCGACCCGGCGCTCGGCATGGCTCGCCTCGAGTTTGCCATCGCGCTCGGACGCAGGCTTGACGCGACCGTCGCCAATGACAGCGGCATCGGTCATCTCATGGCGGCGATCGGGACGCCGCTGGTGAGCCTGTTCGGACCAAGCGACGCCGAGCGCTGGGCGCCGTTCGGCGAACGTTGCATCGTCGTGCGCGCGCAGGAGTTCGGCGCGGAGACGATGGAATCGATTCCGGTCGATGCCGTGAGCAACGCCGTCGCCCAGTTGCTTGAAGGCGCTCGCGCCTGACAACCTTCGGCCGCGTCCAGCCTCAGTCACTCGCGCCAAATCGCCCGTGCCACCTCGACAAGCCGCGCCAGTTTGGCCTCCTGCTGCTGTTCGGTCATCGGATTGCCGCCGATCGAACTCGCAAAGCCGCATTGCGGGCTGATCGCCAGTTGATCCAATGGCGCGAGTTTCTGTGCTTCCTCGATACGGCGCACGAGATCATCTTTCGACTCAAGGACTGGGGTTTTTGAGGACATGATCCCGATCGCAACGACTTTTCCTTTTGGCAGGAACCGCAGCGGTGCGAACCCACCGGCGCGAGGCGTATCATACTCGAGAAAATAGCCGCGGACGTTGACTTGGTTGAACAACACGTCGGCGACAAGATCATATCCGCCTTCCGCGCCCCAGTGTCCCTCGCGGTTGCCCCGGCACTGATGCAACGTGACCGTGACGTGCTCAGGGACATGTTTCAGGACCTCGTTCATCCGTAGGGCGTAAGTCCGCAGCAGGTCGTCCGGTTTCGTGCCCCACCGCTCGACCGTGCTTCGGTGAAGCGGATCGCATAGAAAGGCGATGCTCGTGTCGTCAAACTGAATGTATGTCGCACCCGCCTTGATGAGCGCATTGACTTCTTGCCGATAGGCCTCGGTCACATCGGACCAGAATGCGTCGAGATCCTCGTAATACCCTTCCAGGATGCCCTGATTGCCGCAGCCGTACATGTGAACAAGAATGGGCGCCGGAAGGGTCACTTTAGGCGCAAGCCTGGTATTGGCCTTGAGGAACTCGAACGCGCGGACGGTTGCGCTCGGACGCCAGCGAATCGGCCCGTTGACCCAAAGCCGCGAGAAAGGTTGCGTCGCACCTTGGTTGTTGCGCCACATCATTTCCGTCGTGCCTTTCCGGTTGGCCGAAAAGCCTTCCCACCCCATAATCAGGTCCAGCCACCAGCTGCGCCGCCGGAATTCGCCGTCCGTGGCAGCTTGAAGTCCCACGCGCTCCTGCATTGCAATGACTTCACGCACACACTCATTTTCGATGTCGCGCAGTGCGACGTTGTCATGGGGGCCGAGATGTTGATCTGGCGTTTGTGGGCCGAGCAACCTCTCGCGCGCATCCTTTAGTCTTGCAGGGCGGAGAAAGCTTCCGACAACGTCCGCTCGAAATGGCGGACGCAAGGGAAGCGGGCCCGCCTGCAGAGTTGCGGCGCCAGCGGCCATTGGATGATCTCCATGCGAATGACAATTTGTACTACATGATAGTAGGACATTCTGTCGTGCTGCGAGAAGCTGAGAAGCGCCTTGAGCCCCACGGAGGAATTAAGGTAGCCGGTTGTCACTAGGCAACTCCTTGTGCTCTGTTGTCCTATACTTTTGTAAGAAATACATTGCGGTTCGCGGTAAAGCAGGTCGTGCCTACAACGGCCAGCGGCCATCAGGGGAGGGGAGGCATGAACAAGCATCCATCGATCGGGTTCGCGCTGGTCGCCGCCCTTTCGATGGCAGCGTTCGACGCGCCGGCGCAGGAATTTCCCAATCGTCCGATAACAATTGTGGTCGGCCTCGCGCCGGGCGGCATCACCGATGTCACCACGCGGCAATTCGCAGTGTTCGTGTCGAAGGGCATCGGCCAGACGATCATCGTCGAAAACCGCCCGGGTGCCGGCGGCGCGATCGCTGCGGCTGCTGTTCAAAACGCCCGCGCGGACGGGCATACGCTGTTGACCGTCGTCGGTTCTCAGTTCGCCTCGGTGCCCGCCATGGGCCCGGCGGGCTACGATCCGGTGAAGGGCTTTGCGCCGGTCACCCTCATGTTCCGGTTGCCGACGCTGCTCGTCGTTCCGTTCAACAGTCCGGCGAAGTCTGTGGAAGAGCTGCTGGCATTGGGCAAGACCAAGCCCGGCGGCCTGCTGCTGGGCTCTCCGGGGGCGGGTAGCCCCGGCCATCTGCTCGCTGCCCTCATCAGCATGGGCATCAACATCCCGATCCAATACGTGCACTATCGCGGCGGCGCGCCGCTGATGGCCGATCTCATCAGCGAGCGTCTCGATTTCACCCTGGCCTCATATAACAGCGCTCGATCAAATATAGACGCCAAGAAACTGCGTGCGCTTGCGGTTGACGCCGCCGCGCGGCTGCCGGCCCTGCCGGATGTTCCAACCATGGCCGAGGTCGGGCTTGGCCAGTACAAAGTCGGAGACTGGTGCGGCTTGCTCGCGCCGGCCGGCACGCCCAAGGCGATCGTCGCGAAATTGAATCAGGAATTCGTCAAGGCGGCACAAAATTCCGAGCTGATCCAGCAACTCGTTGACAATGGCAACCTGATCGCCAGCAGTACGCCCGACGAGATGAGCAAGATGGTGGTTGACGAATTTGCGAATATGGAGCGGCTGATGGCGACGCTTGGGCTCAAGACGAAGTGATCGCCGCACAAGAATAGGACAAATACGCGGTCTTCGATGCGGCTCAGCGTCCCTCGCGCCGCGCCATGAACGCCAGCCGCTCGAACAGGTGTACGTCCTGCTCGTTCTTCAGGAGCGCGCCGTGCAGCGGCGGGATCAGCTTCTTGGGGTCGCGCTCGCGCAGCGTTTCCGGGCCGATGTCCTCGACCATCAAGAGCTTCAGCCAGTCGAGCAGCTCCGAGGTCGACGGCTTCTTCTTCAGTCCCGGCACGTCGCGGATCTCGTAGAACAGCCGCAGCGCCTCCGCGACCAGGCGCCGCTTGATACCGGGGAAATGCACGTCGACGATCGCCGACATGGTGTCGTGATCGGGAAAACGGATGTAGTGGAAGAAGCAGCGGCGCAGGAACGCGTCCGGCAGCTCCTTCTCGTTGTTCGAGGTGATGACGACGATCGGGCGGCGCCGCGCCTTCACGGTCTCGCCAGTCTCGTAGACGAAGAACTCCATGCGGTCGAGTTCGAGCAGCAGGTCGTTCGGAAATTCGATGTCGGCCTTGTCGATCTCGTCGATCAGGAGCACCGGCCGCTGCGTCGGAGACAAAAGCATCCCACAGCTTGCCGCGTTTGATGTAGTTGCGGATGTCGTTGACGCGCGCGTCGCCCAGCTGGCTGTCGCGCAGCCGGGACACGGCGTCGTATTCGTAGAGGCCCTGCAGCGCCTTGGTGGTCGACTTGACGTGCCACTCGATCAGCGGCGCGGTGAGGCTCTTGGCGATCTCCAGCGCCAGCACGGTCTTGCCGGTGCCGGGCTCGCCCTTGACCAGCAACGGCCGCTCCAGCGTGATCGCGGCGTTGACCGCGACCTTCAGATCGTCGGTCGCGACATAGGCGCTGGTGCCTTCAAAACGCATGCGATGGTCCCTATCTCCAGGCTTGCTCACGCAGGCTTCGCATGAACGTGAGCGGAATTGAAGGGCAGGAGCCCGCAAAATCGGGTAGTTTTGTCGCAATCCAGACCTGCCGCGAAAGGGGAGGCCCCATGCGATTTCCGGCTGGCATCATCCTTAGCCTCGCGCTTGTGACCGGCGCCGCCGCGCAAACATCGGCGCCGCCCGCCACCGCGGTTGCCACCTTCGCGGGCGGCTGCTTCTGGTGCGTGGAAGCGGATTTCGACAAGGTCGAGGGCGTCATCAGCACCACGTCGGGCTATATCGGCGGCCTCGTCGTCAATCCGACCTACGAGCAGGTGGTCACCGGCAGGACCGGGCATACCGAAGCGGTCGAGATCGTCTATGACCCGGCCGCGGTGAGCTATGAGCGGCTGCTCGACGTGTTCTGGAAGAACCACGATCCGCTGGTGAAGGATCGCCAGTTCTGTGACCGCGGCAACCAGTATCGCCCCGCCATTTTCTATCACAATGACGAGCAGCGCAGGCTCGCGGAGGCGACCAAGAAGACGCACCAGGCGCGCTTCAAGCAGCCGATCCAGACCGAGGTCACCGCCGCGTCGACGTTCTACAAGGCCGAGGACTACCACCAGGACTACTACAAGAAGAATCCGGTGCGCTATCAGTTCTACCGGTTCAATTGCGGGCGCGACGCACGGCTCGAAGAGCTGTGGGGCAAGCCGGGATCGTGACCATGCTCAACCGCCGGAACTTGATCCTGGGTGGCGCCGCGCTCGCGTCGGCCGCCGGACTGTGGTGGATCTACGATACCAGCGAGGCGAGGGGCCGCTTCGAGATCGAGCGGACCGACGCGGAATGGCGCGGCCTGCTGACCCGGGCGCAGTTCGACGTCCTGCGCCTGCATCGCACCGAGGTGCCGGGATCGAGCCCGCTCAATCACGAAAAGCGCACGGGACGTCTACGCCTGCGCCGGCTGCGCGCTTCCGCTGTTCTCGTCGGAGACGAAATACGACAGCCGCACCGGCTGGCCGAGCTTCTATCAGCCGCTTGCCAACGCGATCGGCACCGCACGGGACTATGCGCTCCTGATCCCACGCACCGAGGTGCACTGCCGACGCTGCGGCGGACATCTCGGCCACGTGTTCGAGGACGGACCGCCGCCGACCGGGCTGCGCTATTGCATGAACGGCATTGCGATGACGTTCACCTTGTTGCCGGCGGCCTAGGGCAGGCAATATCGCCGCCGGGAGGCGGCCGCCGCCGCTATCCAGCGCGAATGGCCGATTTTTCGCGGTCCGCCTAAGCCAATATTTACCGCTTCTACGCAGAATGCCGCCTTCCGGTGCAAGGAGCACGTTGGTGGACTGGTCGGCTGGCATTGATTATTTCGTGGGAAGGCTGAGCAATCTGCTTCTGTCCCCCGGTTCGGTATTTTCGCTGACGTCGCTTCTGTGCGCGCTGTGCATCGCCGTCGCCTTCATCGCCGTCCGGCGCCACCGCCGGAACCGCCGCATCCGTGTCCGAACGATCGCGCGCGCGCTGTTTCCGAAGCGCATACTTTGCGCCTCCACCTACACCGATGTCGGATACATGTATTACAATCTGTTCGTGCACGGTCTCGCCTTCGGTTGGGCGCTCGTGTCCTACGAGTACCTGACCAACGGGCTCATCGCCGGACTGGTGGTGGTGTTCGGGCCGGTGACGCCGTCGGCGCTGCCGTCTGTCGTGACGCAGCCGGTGATCACGGCGGCACTGTTTCTCGGCTACGAGATCGGCTATTGGCTCGATCACTGGTTATGCCATCGCGTGCCGTTCATGTGGGAATTCCACCGCGTGCATCATTCGGCGGAGGTGCTCACGCCGCTGACCAATTTCCGCGTGCACCCGGTCAATTCGATCATCTTCGCCAACATCCTCGCCGTCACCGCGGCGGTCGCCAACGGCGTTGCGCACTACGCTTTCGGCGACACCTCGCACCAATCCGCGCTGTCGGGCACCAACGTCATCCTGATCGTGTTCATCCACGTCTACGTTCACCTGCAGCACACGGAGCTATGGATAGCCTTCCGGGGCGTGTTCGGCCGCATCTTCGTAAGCCCGGCGCACCATCAGGTGCATCACTCGGACAATCCTGCCCACTTCAACCGCAACTTCGGCAGTTGTCTCGCGATCTGGGACTGGCTGTTCGGAACGCTGTACATCCCGAAGAAGCAGCGCGAGAAACTCCACTTCGGCGTCGCGCCCGACCGTTTTCCGGCGCACACCATCACCGGCGAAATGTTTGCGCCGTTCATCCGCGCGGCAGCCCTGTTCAAGCCGGCGCCCCGCGCGCCGGAGGCGCAGCCGCGGGCGCTGCCGCAACAGCACGGCTGACCGGCTCAGAGTCTCAGCTCACGTTCGGCGCGTGCCATCTCGGGCCGCGCCAGCCCGAGCCGGCGGAAGATCGCGAAGTCGTCGCGGATTTCGTGGGCATAAGTCCGCTTTCCATCCTCGCTGCGATGGCGGTCCCTGACCGAGGCGTAGAGTTGCACCGCCTCCGCATAGCGCCCCTGGAAAAGATAAGCATGTGCGAGATTGACGGTATTCCACGGCGTGTCGGGATTGAGCGATAGCGCCGCTTCAAGGTGAGGGATGGCGTCGGTCGCGCGGCCGGCCAGGATCCCGTTCCAGCCGGCATCGCCATAGGCCTGCACGAGTTCGCCGCGGTTGGCGTCGCTGGACGTTTTCATGAAATTATCGCGCGCGACGCCAAGCCAGCGCTCATTGGCGACGAAGACCTCGCCATAGGCCTCGCGCGCGGCGACCGGTTCGCTTAGTTCCAGCAGCAGATTGGCAAGTTTGACCAAGTCGTCCTTCAGCCTGACGTATCTTTCCTTGTTGGTCGGCTGCCGATCGATGAGCCGGCGATCAATCCCGATCATCTCCTCGATGTATTTCCGCGCTGCGGACCGGTCGCCAAGGCGCTGCCGCACAAAGTCGCTGAGCTTGTTGAGCGTCCATTGCAGGTCGCCCAGCGCGGTCAGGTTGTCGGGCGCGAGCGTCACAAAGCGGCGGTCTATCGACAGCTCTTCCTCGAAGTATTTGAGCGCGCTCCGGAAGTCGCTCATATCACGCAAGACGTTTCCAACACGGTCGAGCGCCAGCGACAGGTTGCGCAGCGCGTCGTTGTCGTCGTCGGATGCGCGCTGGAACACCTTACGGCGGAGGTCGAGCTCCTCCTGGTGCAGCGTCAGCGCCGTGGTGTGATCGTTGGTGCGGGATCGTACCGACCCGAGCTTGCTCACGATCGAGGCGAGGTCACGCATTCTCACCAAGCTGTCGGGTTCGCGGGCGACCAGCTGGCGCTGGATCGCAAGCGCTTCCTCGTAATACTTGGTGGCGTCGTTGGGCTTGGACGCATCGCGATCGAGGTCGCCGAGCCGGTTGAGGCTCCAGGCGAGGTCGGTAAGGCTCGTCACGTTATTGGGGTCGACCTTGGCGATGGCGCGGTCGAGATCAAGCTGGTCGTTGAAAGCGGTACGCGCGCCCTCGAGGTCGCTGCTTTCGCGCAACGTGTTACCGAGATAGTCGAGCGCGCTCGAAACATTCCGCTTCGCCGCCAAGCTGTTGGGGTCGCGCGCGAGCAGCTTGCGGCGGATGTCCAGTTCTTCGCGATGCGACCTGACGGCGGCGGGGAACTCGCGCAGGCGGCGCTTGATGTCGCCGATCTTGCCGAGCAGCGACGCCAGCGTTTGCTGCGGCGCAATGACGGTGGCGTCCGCGGCGAGCCTTCGCTGGAGCTCGAGCGCCTCCTCGTAGGGCGTCAGCGCCTCGCGCTGTCGGCCGAGCTGGCGGTCGAGATCGCCGATCCGGGTCAGACTGAAAACAAGAATTCTCCTGCCAGTCCCGTCTGGTTGCCGAACGCTGATGAAGCGCGCGGTCGATCTTGAGGGCTTCCTCGAAATACGTTCGGCTGCTGTTGGGATCGCCTTGCTCGCGGACCAGTTGGCCGACGCGATCGAGCGCGACCGACACGTCCGTCTGCAGTTGTGGATCGTCCGGTTTCGCTGCCAGTCGCTTGCGGCGCACCAACAATCGCTCTTCGAAGGCGGCTCGCGCCTCGGGACGCATCTTGAGGTTGATGTATGTGTCACCGAGATAGCCGAGGTAAATCTGCAGATGTCGAAGCACGCGATCATCGCGGTCGTTCATAAAGTCAGAAAGACCGCGTCCGACCGCGATAGCCTCTTCAAGATCGGTTCGAGCCCCGCCATGGTTGTTCACGCGCATCTTGACGCGCGCAACGCCGACCAGCGCCAGAACGAGATCGTCCTTCCACAAAATCATGTCGGGATCGGTCTTGAGCATCGCGCGAACCAGGCTGAGACCTTCGTTATAGGCTCGCTCGGCCGCCGCAATGTTGGCTGGCGCATTTTTTGGATCGTTGACCTGCAGCAGGACGTCGCCGAACACATTGAGGCTGACGGCAAAGAGCCGCTTGATCTCAATGTCATCGGGGTTGGAATCGGCCAATCGTCGTGTGCTCTGGACGGTCGTCGACACGGCGGCCAGGGAGGGATTTCGGGTTTCAGTTACGTGCGTGGTCGCGCGGTCAGCCGACGGCTGATTTTCCGTCTCCCCAACCTCCTGTGCGACGGGGAGGGATGGGCGGGCGGCCCCGCGCTCGGTTCCCGTCTCTGATTGCGCCGCTTCCGGTCCGCGGCGTGCGGCGGTGGTATGCGAGGCGCCGCCATCCGAAGAGGTCAGCGGCACGGCAATATTGAAAATCACGGTTTCAAGCAGGTCGATGACCTGCCGCTTGTTGGCCTGGGCGCTCGCCCGCTCGGCTTGGGTCTCGGCCAGCCGCTCCTTCAGCTCGGCGCTTTGCTTGGCGATGGTGTTGCGCTGCAAGGTCGCGTCGACGCCGAACCCGGCGACGAGCATGAATGCCACAGCGGTCGATGCAAGCGCCGCCACGCGTTTGGTGTTCTGAGCGCGCTGGCTCTTGTCGAGATAGGCGATGACCGCCGGATAGTCGCCGCCATAACGCTGGGCCCAGGCTGCGTTCGGCTTGGTTTCGGTGCGCCAGGCGATGAGGTTCGCAAGCTCGCGGCCGCGCAGAATGTCGCCGGTGCCGTACCGGTCCACCAGCCGGCGCCACTGCTGCGCCGCGCGGCCTTCGGCGCCGAGCCATTCCGAGAGCTTCTTCCACTGCCTGATCAGAACTCTCGTGGCTGATGTCGATGTAGGTGTCGGGCGCGATCTTCGGATTATGCGGATCGAACTCGGGAAGCAGGAAATTGACGCCAGGAGCCCGAAAAGCGTCGACCACCGCACGCACGCCGGCCTCATCGCCGCCGCAGGCCGCGATCAGTTCGTCGAGGCGGGTGGGCCGGCGCACCGCGTCAGCGAGGGTCGAGCCCGCGGTCAGCGCGCGGAACACCCATTCGGCGACCTGCGCGCGCGGCTTGCCCAGGTCCTCGAAGATCTGGTTTGCATGCGCGTTGAGCGCGCCGCCCAGGCCCTCAATGGCGACATAGTCGTCGACGGTCAGCTTGACGCGCGCGCCGGGCGATCGTTCGTGCGCGCGTTGCCACATGCGGTTCAGCGTGTATTGCAGGAGCGGCAGCTGGTCCGCCCGCCGCATCAGCCGGTCGAGCTGGTCGTGCGCGTCGTGGTCGTCCCATGGTGCGAAATTGGCGAGGTCATTGAGCAACCGGTTGACCAGCGCGGGCTCGATGTCGATGTTGCAAACTTCGGCCGGCCCGACGATCGCATCGCGGCAATGATCGCGGCTCATCCGCGGCGTCAGGAACATTCCGGCGTTGATCGCGTCGGAAAGCCCCTCGATCAGCGCGCACGCTCCGAGATATTCGGAGCGCATCGTGATGGTCACATAGATCGGGGCGTCCGGCTCGCGCGCGCTTTCGAGCAGTAGCGCAACGAACGCCTCGGCCTCTTCGCGGCCGGCATAATCCTGGTAGCGGAACAGTTCCTCGAACTGGTCGACCAGGAGCAGCAGGTTGCCGCCCTTGGGCAGATTTCCGGAGCGGCACCATTCGATGACCGCGCGGGGCCCGCGCGCGAGAAAAGCGCGCAGCAAGTCGACGTCCTGCGGCGCAATGTTCGGGTTCTCCTCGCCACTCTGGGTTTCCAGAAGGCGCCGCGCGAGATTCTTGAGCGGCGAGCCGCCCGGGCGGAAGTCGACAATCTTCCAGCGCGAGCCGGCCTTGGCCATGAGGCCGAGTTCAAGCGCGTCGAGCAGCCCGGTCCTGACCAGCGACGACTTGCCGGTTCCCGACGAGCCCAGCACCGCGAGAAAGCGCGTCCGCGCGAGCCGGTCCACCATCGCATTGGTGCAATCCTCGCGCCCAAAGAACAGATCGGTCTCTTCGCGCCGGAAGGCGCGCAGGCCGGGATAGGGCGGGCGCTGCGACTGCTCGCCGGTCACCGCCGCAGCTCCGCGACGATCTGTTCAACGCTGTCCCCGGTGAGGCCGCTCTGGAAGTCGATCTTGGCGAACCCCCCCGACATCGCGATCTCGGGCTTGGGCGCGGGTGGCGCGAACAGGATGGTCTTGACCCGCGGCGGCAGGTCCCGCAGCCGCTCGATCTTGCTGTAGCGGCGCAATTGCGCGCGGATCCAGGGCGCGTCCGCCTTGCCGTAAACCAGGAGCAGCGTGTCGCAATCGACGAGGTTGGCGTCGAGGTCCTTGGTAATCTCTTCGGCCGATCCCTCAAACAACGGCCCGGCTGCGATCCAGTCCCGCTTGTTCTCGAACGCCTTGAGCAACTGCTCGGTCAGCTCCTTGTCGCTTGCGTCCGCATTGATGAACAGGAACTGGGACTTGGCCGGGCCATCGCCCTTTTCCTTGTCCTTCTCAGCCTTCAGCTTCTCCTTTTCGGCCGCCGCGTTCTTGCGTTCGAGGGCTTTCTTGATCTCCTTCATGAACTCCTGAAGGCCCATGACGAGCACGTCCGGACCATCGAGGAGCCGCTTGTCCCAGTGCGTGATGTTGGCAGGGTTGATGTCGGGACGCCGCCACTGCAGCACCGGCTTTCCGCTGGCCTTGGCGGTGTCGTACTGGAATTGCGCATAGCTCCTGGGCTCGCTCGAGCCTTCACCCAGCAAGTCCGGCGGCCGGTTCGACCGGTAGGGACCCAACAGCTGCACGATCAGTCCGGCCTGCGCGAGATCGGCCTTGAACGCTTCCGCAAACTCAGGCCCACCCTGCTTGTAGTCGCCTTCCGGCACGATGCGCGCGCCGAATTGGCTGAGATAGGCGACCACCTGGTCGCGCTCGTCGTAGAGGTCGTTGGTGACCTGCGCCACCAGGATGGTTTCGCCGGTGAGCGGTCCCTTCACGTCCGCCGGCTTGGGCGAACGATCGCGGATCGAGCGCAGCAGCGCCTCCATCCGGTGCGCCAGTCCCTGCAAGCGCTGCTCATATTTGTCCGGATTGAATTTCGGCGTGAGCTTGAGCGCGATGTCCTCTTCGAGTGGATCCTTCCAGTAGAAGGGCGCGCGCTTGACCTGCAGCAGGCGGGGATGACACTCGCTTTCCAGGACCGGCAGCAGCTCGACCGGCACAAGCCGGTTCTGGTCTTTGTTATTGGCGTCGAACGCCTCGAGCTCCTTGATGGTCCATTCGCGCTTCATGTAGCTCGGCGACATGATCGCGATGAAGGCGGCAGCGCCGCGGGCGTTGTTCGTCAGTTCCTGAAGGAATTGGTTCTGCAGGCTGCGGTTGTCGAAGAAGATGTCCGGGTCGACACCCAGGCGCTGCCGCAGGGCCACCTTCAGATCGGCCTGGAAGCGGCTGACCCAGCGGATCTCCTGCGTGTCCGGCTCGTTGTCGAAATGAGCATAGCTGACGAAAACGTCGTGCTCGAATCCGGGAACGAAAGCCATGGCGCTACCGCCGCTTCCCCTTACCAAAACCGCCCCTGCATCAATCTAGTCTAACCGGCGGAAACAACAAAGCAAAAGCCGGCTCCGACGGCCTGTAAGGCGGCGGTCGCCCTTGTCACTGTGAATAAAGAACCGGTCCGCGATCGAGCGCGCTCCCCGCGTCAACGCTTGGCGGCAATCGCGGCGCCAGCGAGGCGGACGCGCTTCTTCGGCATGTCACGGCGCGGCCCGGCAGGAATTGCCGGTGACGGCGAGCCTTGCCGGGTGCCGGGCGGCACCAATATCAACAACTATTTGAAATCATTGTTGTTTTCATTGGCACAGGGCTTGCGACGGCACCCCGCGATGGCGTGGGCCCGGGGGCCTGCCGGTTCGCAGTTGGAGAAAAAGTCATGGGTATCTTCGGTGCACTTACGACCGCGGTCACAGGCTTGCGGGCGCAGTCCTACGCACTCGAAAACGTTTCGGGAAATATCGCCAACTCGCAGACCACCGCGTTCAAGCGGATGGACACGAGCTTCGTCGATCTCATTCCCGACGAGGTACCGGCCAAGCAGCTCGCAGGCAGCGTGGTCGCCAATTCCCGCATGACCAATACCGTGCAGGGCGACATCCAGTCGGCGTCGATCGGCACCTTCATGGCGATCAACGGCGACGGCTTCTTCGTCGTCGCGAAGCCGTCCGGCCTCAACGGCAGTATGCCGGTATTCGACGGCATCGACCGCTACACCCGCCGCGGCGACTTCCAGCCCGACAAGAACGGCTTCCTGGTCAACGGCGCCGGTTATTACCTGGAGGGCATTCCGATCGACCCGACGACCGGCAACCTGATCGGCAGCACGCCGCAGGTTCTCCAGTTCCAGAACGACTTCCTGCCGGCGCAGGCCACGACCCAGATCGAGTATCGCGTCAACCTGGCGAGCTATCCGATGACGGCGGTGCACGACGTGAACGTGCCGCAGTCGGAGCTTCTCGATGCGACCGACTTCACGTCCGATCCGACGACCGGCGGAACCGGCATCGTCATCGGGTCCGAAGTCGCCACCTTCCTCGATGAAACGCTCAGCGGCGGCGCGGTTACCGCCTTCGACGCCCAAGGCGCGCCGGTGAATGTCCAGCTGCGCTGGGGCAAGACAGACGCCGCCGCCTACGGCGGGACCGACACCTGGAACCTGTTCTACCAGGTTGATTCCAACGCGACCGGCGTGCAGCCGGCCTGGCTCAATGTCGGCACCGACTACGACTTTGGGGCGAACGGCCAGATGAGTCCGCCGGTCATCAGCGCCACGCTGACCGGCGTCACCGTGAACGGCATCCTCATCGGCGACATCGACATCGTCCACGGCAGCGGCGGCATCACGCAGTTCGCCGACACCAACGGTAACGCGCAGGTCAATCTCCTGCAGCAGAACGGATTCCCGGCGGGCGAGCTGCAGGATATCTCGGTCAGCGACAAGGGGCGCGTCGTCGGCAGCTACTCGAACGGCCGCACGCTTGACCTCGCCGAGATCACGCTCGCGGACTTCAACGGCGCCAACTATCTCAAGCGCATCGACGGCGGTGCATTCGAGGTGACCGACGAATCCGGTCCTCCGCTCTACGGCGCGCCCGGCAAGATAATCGCGCAATCGCTTGAAGGCTCCAACACCGACATAGCCGACGAGTTCACCAAGCTGATTGTGACCCAGCAGGCCTATTCGGCCAATACGCGGGTCATCACCACCGGCAACCAGATGGTTCAGGACCTCCTGAACATGTTGCGCTAGCTTCGGGCGGCGCGCGCCAAGGACGTAGCGGGTCATGAGTTCTTACCCAGGCGCTCGCAACGGCAATGACCGGCCTGCGGGCCTCGCAGGCCGGTCTCGCCATCGTTGCCGGCAACGTGGCAAACGCGGAAACGCCGGGTTACGTCCGCAAGACGCCGGTGCAGATCGCCACCGCGGCCGGCGGCTCCGCGGTCGGCGTCCGCGTCGCCGCGATCAATCGCGAGCTCGACCAGTACATCCAGCGCCAGCTGCGGGTCGAGAGCTCGGGTACGAGCTACGCCAGCCTGCGCCTGCAGTTCTACGACCGGCTACAAACCATTTACGGCGTGCCCGGATCGGAGAGCGCGCTGGAGACCGTGTACAACAGTTTTCTGTCGGCGTTGCAGGGCTTGTCGACCAGCCCGGAATCGCCTTCGGCGCGCAGCGCCGTCCTGCATGCCGCGCAGGTTTTGACCCAGCAGCTCAACGGCATGACCAATGACGTCCAGGCGCTGCGCAGCGATGCGGAGCTCGGACTTGCCGACGCGGTCTCGCGAGCCAATGACGCGATGCAACGCATCGCGCAGATCAACCAGCAGCTCAGCACTTCCAGCGCCAACGACGGCGCGACCGCCAACCTGCTTGACGAGCGCGACCGATATATCGACCTGCTCGCGCAGCTGATGGACATCGATGTCGTCCAAACCGACCATAATCAGGTGAGCGTCTTCACCAAGTCGGGCATTCAACTCGTCGGCATTGGAGCATCGACGCTCGCGTTCGACGCGCAAGGCACAATCACGCCGGTGGCGCAGTGGAGTGCCGATCCGACCGAGCGGGCCGTCGGCACTATCGTCCTCAAGTCGGCGAATGGAGGAGACTTCGACCTCATCGCCAACAATTCGATCAGGTCGGGGCAGATTGCCGCCTACCTCGAAATGCGCGATCAGATCCTCGTCGAGGCGCAAGCCCAGCTCGACGAGATCGCCGCCGCGCTCGCGCGCACGTTGTCCGATCAGACCACCGATGGAACGCCGGTCGCAGGTCCGCAATCGGGCTTCGATATCGACTTGAACGGCATGCTGGACGGCAATTCGTTCCACCTGACCTACACCGACAATGTGTCGAACACGCAAGTCACCGTCACCGTGGTCCGGGTCGATGATCCAACGGCGCTGCCGCTGCCGGACACGGCAACAAGCAATCCGAACGACCAGGTGATCGGCCTCGATTTCTCCGGTGGACTTCCCTCGATCGTTGCGCAGCTGACCGCGGCACTGGGAGCGACCGGGCTGCAGTTTTCGAATCCAGGCGGCACCACGTTGCGCATTCTCGACGACGGTGGGCCGGACCTGGTGGATGTCGACGCGGTTTCCGCCACCAAGACCGTGACCACGCTGACCGGCGGAACTTCCGAAGTGCCGTTCTTCCTCGACGGAACCAACCCCTTTACCGGCGCCATCAGATCGGTCGCCGGCCAGTCGATCGGATTTGCCGGGCGCATCGCCGTGAACGGCGCGTTGCTGGCCGACCCGTCGAAGCTCGTCGTCTATCAGCTCTCGCCGCTGACGCCGGCGGGTGACGCGACGCGACCGAATTTCATCTACGACCGCCTTAACGGCGGCGGCATCGCGTTTTCCCCGCAATCGGGAATCGGCACGGTCACGGTGCCGTTCAGCGGGTCCGTGCATTCCTTCATACGTCAGGTGATCGGCTATCAGGGCGAAGCGGCGGCGTCCGCCGCCACCCTGAAGGAAGGTCAGGACGTGGTGTTCAATGCATTGCGGGATCGATTCGACGACGGCGCCGCAGTCAATATCGACCAGGAGATGGCCAATCTGCTCAATCTGCAGAATGCCTACGCCGCCAACGCCCGGGTGCTCTCGACTGTCAAGGAGCTGCTCGAGATCCTGATGAGGATGTGAGGACGCCATGAGCATCATCGGCATCGGGTCGCGGTCGGCCCTGGTCGCGCAGTCGCTGGTGGATATGCGCCGCCAACTCGACGACCTGCAGCGCCAGCTCGGCACCGGCAGAAGGGCCGAAACTTATGCCGACATCGGCCTCGATCGCGGTCTTGTCGTAGGCTTGCGGTCGCAGCTCTCGGCGCTCGGGGCCTTCGACGATGCCATCACCCAGGTCGGGGTCCGGCTCGACCTGGCGCAGGTCACGCTCGGGCGGATCGGCGAACTCAGCCGCGAGGTGAAGTCGGCGGCGTTCCAGTCGACCGCCATCGACAGCAATGGATCGACCCTCGCCCAATCGCTGGCGCTGTCCGGGATGGAGGAAATCCTCGGCCTGCTCAACACGCAGTCGGGCGATCGCTATCTGTTTTCCGGGCGCGCGGTCGACCAGCCGGCGGTCGAGAGCCTCGATCACATCATGAACGGCGACGGCGCGCGCGCCGGCTTCAATCAGATCGTCTCGGAACGCAGGCAGGCCGATCTCGGCGCCGACGGTCTCGGCCGGCTCGTCATCACGGCGCCGACGGCGACCTCGGTTGAGGTTGCGGAAGACGCGGTATCGCCCTTCGGCTTCAAGCTCGCCGGATTGACGTCGACGCTGACCAACGCGGTGGTGACACCGCCGGCCGGATCACCGGCCGCCATGTCCGTCGACCTGACGGCCAATCCGAATGCCGGCGAGACCATCGAATTTCGCCTTACCTTGCCCGACGGCAGCAGCGAGAACATCACGCTGCGGGCCACGGCCTCGACGACGCCGGGTCCGAACGAGTTCACGATCGGCGCAACCTCGTCCATTACGGCTGCGAACCTGCAGACGGCGCTGACCGCCGCGATCGACAAGCTCGCCGACACGTCGCTGACGACGGCATCGGCTATCGCTGCGGCCGGGAATTTCTTCGGAAATCCCCCGCAGCGCGTCGCGGGTCCGCCGTTCGATACCGCGACCAGTCCGGTCGCCGGCACATCCGCTGACACGGTCATCTGGTACACGGGCGAAATCGGGATCGATCCGGCACGCGACAGCGCGACGGCCCGCATCGATCCAGCGAACTCGGTGTCCTATGGCCTGCGCGCCAGCGAAGAAGGCATCCGCTGGGTCGTGCAGAACCTGGCGGCGGTCGCGGCGGTGACGTTCCCGCCGGCCGATCCCAATGCGGCGCAGCGCAGCGCCGCCCTCAACCAGCGCATCGGGACCAATCTCGCCGGGCCGCCTGGCATCCAGAAGGTCGTCGATATCCAGACCGATCTCGCCAACGCGCAGAACATGCTCGCAGCCGCGACCGATCGCCACCGCCAAGCCAAGGCGACGCTCGCCGACATGCTGCAGGACATCGAAGGCGTGAAGACCGAGGAAGTTGCAACGCAGATCCTGGCGCTGCAGACCAGGCTGCAGGCGTCACTGCAGACCACCGCGATCTTGTTCCAGACCAGTCTCGTCAATTACATCTGATGTTCAGGCGCCGAAAGTACATGAGGCCGGGAGCGACAATCTCCCGGCCTCAAGCGTTCTATGACCGCGCGTTCGGCAGGCTAGCCGGGGCGTGTACTCACAAATCGTGATTTTTCAGCAATCGCTGGCTGATGCTGCTTTGCCCCCGAAAGCGGCTAAACAGCCGACATCTCGGACGGTCCGCTTGGGGCCAGCTGCAGACGTTGGGCCAACGGCAATTTACTGACGCGGCACCACACCCGCCGGGCGGCGCCTTGCCATTGCGGCGCCGTGATCCAATGCAACCTAGATTCCCTTCAGGAACTCGACCAAGTCGCTCTTTTGCGCGGTGTTGAGGTTCAGCTTGAAGTGCGCATCGTAGTGGTTCACCACGTCAAGCAAGGTGGCGAAGCGTCCGTCGTGGTAGAAGCCGCCCTTCTGATGGGTCCAGAGTCCGGCCAGCGGCGCCGTGCGGTACATGCGGGTCGGCGAGCGGTCGGCCTGGAACGAGTCGATGCCGATCTCGCTGGGCGCATGCAGATTGCGCCCCGGCTCGGTGTAGAGAGGCGGGACGTGGCAGGTCGCGCACCTGGCCGTGCCTTCGAAGATCGCCTTCCCGCGATCGAAGGCAGCCCTGTCGTATGACCCGACGGGGGCTTTCGGCGCCGGGATCGAGAGCTGGTAGAAGTGCAGCGCGGCCAGCTTGGCCGTCACCCTGTCGGCCTTGCCCCGCGTGTTCCAGGAGCCGCTCTTCGCGGCGACGGGATATTGATCCTTGTCGTTGAACCGGGCGTCGAAGAACGTCCCCGAGCCGTGCATCTGGGTCACGCCGACATAGGCGTTCCAGTAGGTGACCGATCCGAAGCCGGTCCAGGTGGCGAGGTCTACGCCGGCGAGGCCGAACGCTGGCGGGATGAGCGTTCCGGCCTGCTTTCCGTCGGGGCGCAAGGCCTTGCCATCCTTGTCCAGCTCGGCGTCGTAGCGACCGGGGCCCCAGCTGGCGAGAACCTTCTTCACGGTTTCGACGTCCACGCCTAGGAGGTCGGTGAACGGCTTGAGGTTCGGCGCGAGCGACACGATCGCGCCGACGTTCAGATCGCGGTTGGGCCAACCGTCGAGCCGATTACCGATGCCGGGCGCGAACGAGTTGTCGACGGTCGAGTGACAAAACGCGCACTGGATTCCCATCGACTTGACGCTGCCGTCGGGATTGGTGAAGGCGGTGACACCCACGACGGCGTTCAACTTGAGAAGCGCGATGGTCGTCGCCGGGTCGTCGAGGTTAACCTTGCCAGCCTTGATCTGTTGCTTCAAAGCTTCCGGCAGCGCGTCTGCGTCCACCTTGAGGCCGACCGACAAGGCGGTTTTCGGCGAGACGCCGGGACCGACACCGCCGTTCTTCTCGCCGGCGATGGCCTTGTGCAGCTGGAGCGCGTCACCCCAGAAGGCCTCGCTCCCGAAGGTGTCGTAGCGGAATGTTTTCTTGCCCTCCTCGAGCATCGCCTGCGCGTGCCGCGCGTTCTCGGCATCGACGTCTTTCTGCGCGGGAGCGGCGGCGCGTTCCTGAGAGCGAAGGGCGGCGGAAGCGATCACGGCTCCAAATAGACCAGCCAAGCCAACAATCGCGACGATCATGGTTTTCAGCTTCATGACATCTTCCTCACGCGAGAGTTTTCCCTGACCACGATGTTTGTGTCACGCTCGCTCAGGCCGGGCAGTCCGCGGCACGTCCCGCTCCATCGTCACCTCGGCTTGGAGGCTTTCGAGGTCACGGAAGATCGAGGCGACGGCGAGCGTGCGCCCATCGCGCTTGAAGCGCACGAGGCAGACCTTGCCTGCGATATCGCCGTCGATGGCGAGTTCGTCCCATTTCTCGGCATGGCCGACATAGTTGATCGGCATGTCGTAGTGCTGGCTCCAGAAGAAGGGCACCGCGGTAAATTTCTCGCGGTGACCGAGCATGTTGAGCGCCGCCATTTGCCCTTGACGCTCGGCAACCACCCAATGCTCGACGCGAATGAGCTCGCCGCTATGCGGATCGGGCCAGCGTGCAATGTCGCCTGCCGCGAAGATCCCCGGCGCGCTCGTTTCGAGGTGGGCGTTGACGACGACCCCGCGATCGACCGCAAGCCCGGCTCGTTCGGCGAGCTCGGTCCGCGGGCGCACGCCGATACCAGCTACCACGACATCCGCCTCGAGCGTGCTGCCGCCTTTGAGCTTCACCTGGTTGCCGTCGATGGCGCTCGCCGTGTCCTCAAGGTGGAAAACGACACCGTGCTCCTCATGGAGCGAGCGCACGAAATCGCCGATCTGCGGACCTAGAATACGCTCCATCGGCCGCTTTTCCGGCGCGACCACATGCACCTCCACGTTGCGGGCGCGCAACGAGGCCGCGGTCTCGAGCCCGATAAAGCTCGCGCCCAGCACGACCGCTCGGCGCGCCGTCTTGGCACGCTCGATGATGGCCCGACAGTCGGCGAGCGAGCGCAGCGTGTGTACGTACGGCTGGTCGGCGCCTGGGATCGACAGACGAACCGGCTCGGCACCGGTTGCGAGCAGTAGCCGGTCGTAGGAAATCTTGCTCCCATCGGCGAGCGCGACCTCACGTGAACGCGCATCGATGCTGGTGACGGTCACATTGAGACGCAGGTCGATGCCGTTCTCGGAATAGAAGCTGTCCGGGCGGAGCGGCAGCCAATCCTCGGGTGCGTTGCCAGCAAGGTAGTCTTTGGACAGGTTCGGCCGGTCGATAGGTGCCGCGGCGTCATTGCTCAGCATGACGATGCTGCCCTGGTATTGCTCGCGGCGGAGTATCTCCACGGCTGCGAAGCCGGCAGCGCCACCGCCGACGATCACGATCCTCTCCGGCGCCATGCCCGGCGGCTTGGCGCGCGGCTTCGGTTTCGGCTCTGTGCGTTGCCGTACGAAGATGTCGCTGTCGCGTTGCTCGACCGACCAGCACGCGATTGGGCTCAAGGCGGGTGCGCGTAAGGCTTCGCCCGTGCGCAGGTCGAAGCAGGCGTGATGCCAGGGACAGCGCACGGTATCGTCGACCACGAGCCCTTCGACGAGCGGAGCGTGGTAATGCGCGCAATGGGCCTCAACCGCAAATACCTCCATCCCGCGCCGCACCAATAGAACCTGCTCGTCGCCGACGTAGCCGACCAGCTTGCCGCCATCCGCAAGGTCAGCGAGCGCAATGCCCTGCGCCAGATCGGGGCCGTCGGGTTTGGATTGGTCTTGAGCCATTCTCGGGTCTCCTGTGGCGATTCGAGACCGCGTACATCCCTTAGATGTCCGTGCGCAGAAAAGGTTCCCGGCCGGCTCGGGAACCTTTTCCTCCGGCTTGCATCAAACCTCTCTGAGAGCGGCGCGAATGGAGCGCGTGATAGAGATCTTGACCCACGAACGGCCCCTCGACCCTTTCGAGCGGCGAAAGGCCTCGCCAAAGCTGACGCGGAGGATACTTGGTGGGTATTTAACTGCAGCCCCTCGCTTCGAAGCGAGTTCCTCGCGACCGATCGGGGGGTGATTTGGCAGGGGCTCGCGCCTGACGTCGAAAATGGTAACGTGACATCAATGCTGGAGTGGTCGGCATGAACGCAACCGGAGCTGCACACGCAGTCGCCTACGAAAAGCTGGATGACGAGCGATTGGTCGAACTTGCCCAAGCGGGCGAGGCGGTCGCGTTCCGCCTCATCACACAGCGCAATAACCGGCGACTTTACCGCGTGGCGCGTGGAATCCTCGGCGACGACGCGGAAGCCGAAGACGTCGTGCAGGAGACCTATCTGCGCGCCTTCGAAAATCTCGCCGGATTTCGCAGTGAATCCAATCTCACGACCTGGCTCACGCGCATAGCGATCAACGAAGCCCTGGGCAGAAAAAGAAAACGTCGGCCCATGCTCGACCTAAAACATTTGGACATGCTTGATGAACAAGGGGAGACGCGCGTGCTTATCTTTCCTGGAGTCTCTGCCGGTAGCAATCCCGAGGCCGACGCAAGCCGGGCCGAAGTCCGCCGTCTCCTGGAACGTGCTGTCGACGAGCTGCCGGCGGCCTTCCGTGTGGTATTCGTGATGCGCGAGATCGAGCAGATGAGCGTAGAAGAAACGGCATCCTGCCTCGGCCTGCGGGAGGAAACCGTCAAGACCCGCGTGCACCGGGCGCGCCGCTTGCTTCGTGAAGCCCTCGATGTGCAGCTGGCGCCGGCACTCAAGGACAGTTTTCCCTTCGATGGCGCACGCTGTGCGCACATCGCCGATTTGGTGCTCGAACGTCTTGGTTTGACGGAGCGATAATTGGATTGAAGCACGCTGCCGTGGCTACCGCCTAAAGGGCGTGTACTCATTAATTCGGAGAACAATTCCCCGCACGGCCACGCCAGTTTGCGCAATTTCTCGCAAGTAATCTGCAGGCCAATTGCCTAGCTGCAGGTCGGCGAACCGATCGTATCGGGCGGCGATGTCAGCACGTGGCCAACGCGCTGGACGGCCGCATTTGCGCGACGCCTGCAACACACAAAAGGAACCTTCCCATGAAACTCCCTCTTGCCATTGCGACGCTGTTGCTTACTGCCACGACCGCGCTGCCTGCGTTTGCGGCAACACCGGCCCCGATGTCGGCTTCGCTGCGCGATGCGGCAGCGACTCCGGTCGAAGCTGTCCAGAATCGGCAGACGACAAAGCGCCAGCGCCACACCCGCACCTACCGCAACGGCTACCGCGCTTTCGGTCAGTATTATTATGGTGGTAGGGACCCATACCCCCAGCGCTTTTATCCCAACGCGTGGAGCGGGAGCTGGGGGCACTGCGCCAGCGGTAGCGGCGACAGCGCATATCCGAGCTGGGACACCTGCAGCGGGCGTTAAGCCTCCCTGCTTCCGGCCAACGCCAATCGAAGATGTCCGCTTATCGGCGGCCCTTTAGGGGCACAGCGGACATCTGGCAGCAATTGCCCGATTTATGAGTACGCGCCCTAAAATACGCTTACGGCGGATTTTCGGTCGTCCGTGGCCGTCAAGTTCCACGAAATTCATGGCGATGGAGGTGGTTGGGCTTGATCGCACCATGTCCGCTTCGGTCAGAAGTGGAAAGGCTCGAAGCGAGCAAATGTTTTCCGCTTTGACCCGAAAGCGGACTCTGCTCTGCGCGTGAGACGCAGCCTAGGCCCGGCCGAGCAGCCCCGCCGCCAGCTCGCGATTGATGTTGATCAGCGAGCCGAGCTGCTCGCGCCGCGGATTGCTCATCATCGATACGGTCTGGTTCATCACGAACAGGCCGAGATTGGCGACGTTCTGGCGGATCGCGACCGGTAGCGGATGATCCGGGTCGGTGACCGACGTCAGGAAGATCGACCAGAGCTTGCGGTTGTAGAGCAGTGCGTCGTCGAGCTCGCGCCGGCGCGCGTCCCATGCGTCATGGATGAGCTGCAGACGTGAGGCTGCCTTCAGGAGCAGATCGGCTTCCAACTCACGCGGGCCGACGATCTGCTTCGCGACTGCGCCGTAAGTCTGCGCGGCGTTTTGCATTGGTAACAAGCTCCTGCTCGTACGCGATAAGTTTTCTGGCGTCCTTCAACGCTTTGTACATTTCGCCCGTTAAGATATGATTATTGATACTCTCGATGTACGGCCACACGCTCGGGGCAGCCTCCACGAGCTCGCGCACGAGCGCGAAATAGACCTCGTGGTGGACGCGCGCGTCCTTGGACGTATACATCAGCTGCACCGCCAGATAGATCCGCTTGGCCGGCGTGTCCGCGCGCTCGCGAGTTAGGATATCCTTCTGGCGCAGGACCGGCGTGTCGCCCTCGATCAAGAGCCGGGTACGCTGATCGGCGTTGGTGACGATGCAGTCGCCGATGATAATGCGCTCGCCGGGCTTGAGCTCCACTTTCAAGGCCATGGCGCGTCTCCCTGTCCGGCGCATCGTTCCGGATAATGGTTAACGAATTGCAAACGAGAGCGGCGGGGCCGTGGCCCCGCCGTCCAAAGCATCGGACGCGACCGGTATCAGCCGAACAGCCGCAGGACGTTCTGCGCTGCCTGTGCCGCCAACGATAGCGCGGTCGTGGAAAGCTGTTGCCTGGTCTGCAACGCCAGCATGTTAGCGCCTTCCTCGTTGGTGTCGGCGAGCACCAGATTGTCGGCGCCGGTCCTCAGCGTGTTGATCATCGACTTCATGAAGTCCTGCCGGACCTGGACCACCGACAGATTCGAACCGAATGCCGACGCCTGCGTGGCCAGGGTATTGATAGCGGTTCGCAGCTCCGTGATTGCAGTATTGACATTGAAATCGGATTGGAAATCCGAACCGGCGGTGCTTAGCCCCAGTCCTGCGGAATCAAACGTCACGCCCGCTATCGTGAGCGAAGACGTCGATTGCTCGTTGAAGATCACCTTCAGGCTGCTGCCATAGATCAGATCGATGCCGTTGAAGCCCGCATCCTGCGCCAGCTTGTCGATCTGGGTCAGAAGGTTGTCGTATTGCGTCGCCAGCGACGTGCGCGTCGCGTTCAGCGCTCCGGCGGCGGTGGTGCCGTCGACGAGACCGAGCTGCGCCTTTTCTGCCGCGGACGCGTCGCCGCCGATCACGACGGGGTTGGCGCCGGTGGCCTCGAGCAGGATCTTGCCGTCACTCGAAAGCTCGGCCTTCACGTCGACGTTGGTGCCGTTGTTCACCGCGTCGATGAAGTCCTGGACCGTGTTGGTCGCCGCCAAGGTCAGCGTCGCCGTGTCGGTGCCGTCGCTGACGGTGATTGTCTTGGTGGCGGTGAAGGTGAACGAGGACGTCGCGGTCAGGCCCGACACCGTGCCGGCATACTTTGTCGTCGTTGCCGGGGTCTGAAGCGCCTGCAGCGCGATCGCCTGCGCGTTCTCCACCAGCTTCTTGATCGAGCTGATGCCGTTGTCGGCGGCTTCGAGCGTCTTGAATGGCGTTGCTGACGCCGTCGAGCAGGTTGCCGAGATCGCCGGCCCGGTTGGTCAGTGCTGACGCGGTGAAGAAGTTGATCGGATTGTCGAGCGCCGAATTGACCTTCTTGCCGGTCGCCAAACGCTGCTGCGTCCGCGCCATCATGTCGGCCGTCAGCTGCAGCGCCAGCAGGTTCGAACGGACACCCGATGAAAGAACGATATCGCCACTCATTTTCTCACTCCACTTGCGGAATGGTTGAACCAACAAGCCGCTCAGCCGTCCGAGCGAACATGAGGGATCATGATCGATTAACCCTAATGGACGGTTAAGGCATTGCGTTGCAAAGGTTTCCGAAAGGTGAAGACAAGCGCGAGATTTCAGCAGGGTCGCGGCAACGACGATCGGATCATCTGGTTAACGCGCTTGCCGCGCGCGCGAGAACGAATATCGTTAACAATTCATTATCCCAAATCAGCAAACCCTTGCCGGATGGACGCTCCCTCGTCTGAACTTTCGCCCGGCCAGATTGCCGAACTCGCGCGCATCGATGCCAGGGTCGTGCCCGGCCGCGCCTGCGGCTCGTGCACGCTGTGCTGCAAAGTTGTCAGTGTGGCCGAGGTTGGCAAGGCGGCGGGTGAATGGTGCCGGCACTGCCAGCCTGGACGCGGCTGCGGCATCCACCCGACAAGGCCCTACGTTTGCCGCGGCTTCTATTGCGAATGGATGATCTCCAAGGGCCTCGGACCCGAATGGAAGCCGGAACGATCGAAATTTGCCCTGTTTCGGACCAATGACGGCCGCCGGCTCACCGCCCACGTCGATCCCGGCTTTCCCTCGGCGTGGCGCCGAGCGCCCTACTACGAACACTTCAAGCGCTGGGCGCGTGAAGCCGCAAACAAGAGCCCTGACATGCACGCCGTCGACGTGATGATCGGCGAGCATTCGACCATGATCCTGCCGGATCGGGAGGTCGAGGTCGGGGTTGTCGCCCCGGACGAACTGGTGCGGCTTAACAAGAGAATGACCCCCATGGGCGAAGTCATCGAGGTCGAGAAGATCAAGCGTGCCCCCGGTTGCTGAGTTGCTTTCGATCCCCCTGCGGCACGGCGTCCGCATGCCCACTGTCCAGAAAAGAAAACGGCGGGACCAGAGGTCCCGCCGTTGCAGCAAACTGATCTGCTTCGTTTAGCCGAAGAGACGGAGCACGTTCTGCGCGGCCTGCGCGGCGAGCGACAAGGTGGTCGTCGACAGCGACTGACGGGTCTGCAACGCCAGCAGGTTCGCGCCTTCCTCGTTGGTGTCGGCGAGCACGAGATTGTCGGCACCAACTGTGAGCGTGTTGATCATCGACTTGGTAAAGTCCTGCCGGGTCTGCACGATCGACAGGCTGGAGCCGAAGGTCGACGCCTGCGAACGCAACGCTGTCAATGCCGAAGACAGGTCGGACACCGCCGCGCTGATGTCGAAATCGGTCTGGAACGTGTTCCCCGACGCCCCGATGCCGAGGCCGGCGGAATTGAAGGTCACGCCCGAGATCGACAGGTAGGAGGTGCCGGTCTCGTTGAAGACCACCTTCAGGCCGTTGCCGTCGAGCAGGTTCACGCCGTTGAAGCCGGCATCCTGCGCGAGCTGGTCGATCTGGGTGCGAAGGTCGTCGTACTGTGCAGCCAGGTCGGAGCGCGTCGTATTCAGCGTTCCGGCTGCGGTGGTGCCGTCCGCCAGGCCGAGCAGGAGCTTCTCGGGCCCGGACGCGGTGCCGCCGATCACGATGGAGCCGGTGCCGGTGGACTTGAGCACGACCCTGCCGTCGCCCGACAGCGAGGCCTTCACGTCGACGTTGGTCCCGCCATTCACTGCGTCGATGAAATCCTGAACCGTGTCGGTACCAGTCGCGGTGAACGTCGCGACGTCGGTGCCGTCACTGACCGTGATGGTCTTGGTAGCCGTGATCGTGATTGCGGTGCTGGCGGTCAGGCCGGTCACGGAGCCACTGAGCTTCGCCGTGGTGCCGGCGCTCTGCAGGGCCTGCTGCGCAATCGCCTGGGCATTCTCGACCAGCTTGGTGAGCGAGGTGATGCCGTTATCGGCGGCTTCCAGCGTCTTGGTCGCGTTGGAGACCGAGTTGAGCAGCTTGCTGAGATCGCCGGCGCGCGCGTTGAGCGAAGAAGCAGTGAAGAAGTTGATCGGGTTGTCGAGGGCCGAGTTGACCTTCTTGCCCGTGGCGAGACGCGTCTGCGTCAGGCCGAGGAGATTGGCAGTTTGCTGAAGCGAGAGCAGGTTCGACCGAACCGCTGCCGAAAGAACGATGCCGTTAGCCATGGTAGCAACCTTCCTGGTCGTGTGCCGTACTGGCGGTTGAAGTAGCGAGGATCAGCTTTGATCGGCGCGGTTATTCCATGCGTCCTTGTAATTTGAGGTAAAAAAACGTGGTAAATAAACTAAAGAGCTCTAAAACTACTTGGTAGAACCAGCAACGCGCAGTTCATTTTGCATTTACCGCAAATAATAACTGACTGTTTATTTCAAAAAATAACGGGCCATTTACCATAACGGGGCCGGGGCGGATGGCGCGGAAGCCCAATTCCGCAGCGACCTCGCGCGGACGGACGCGATTGATGGCGGTCGCTATTCGCGATGTCGCGGGGGGCCACGTCGAGCAAGTCCGCCCGCATGATCGGCGGGGCGGCGGAAGGATGGCTTTGGCGGGTTCTCAGGTGCGCGGGCGGGCGCCGGTTACAGCATCCGGCTGACGGCGAGCGGAGCAGCGGCGCGCGGGTTGGCCGCGTTGGCACGGCCGCTCGCGCCATAGGTTTGCGGCGAAGCCTTGCGGGCGAGCTCGCCCGACACCCCCCGGACGATGCCCTCCGACACCGCATGCGCAGTGGCCAGCACCCGGAGATTGACCTGGAGCAGGGCGCGGAAATCGTCGTGGCGGCGAATCAGCTCCGGCATCGTCTGCGGCGCGATCTGGGCAAGCTGCGCCTGGTTCGCGCGCAGACGCAGCGTGTCGGCGATATAGCGCCGCGCAAGCTCGGTCTTGGTCGGCTCGAGCGCTGCGACCTGGGACAGGCGGCCGATGCGGACCAGCTCGGTCTCCTGCTGGATGACGCCGATGAGCGCGTCCATGACCTCGACATAGTGCCCTGCCAGTTGGTTGGCGTCCGCGGTCGTCGTCACCGGGGCCGGTGAGACCGGCGGCTGAGGGGCGGACGCTTGCGCAGTCATGGAGGGCGTGCTCGCTGGTTTGCGTTTACGGGGCGCGTACTTCCTGCTGGGTGAGCAGCGCGCGATAGACGTGATCGGCGATGCCAATGCCGCCCGCTTTGGCGAACGACTTGGAATATTCCTCGGTCAGGAACGAGCGCCACACGCCCGCCTTGCCGCCGCCGCCGAACGGGCCGTCGCCGTCGATGCCGGTGAACATCTGGCTGAACATGCTGTTGAGGAACACCGACTCGAATTCGACCGCCTGCTCGCGCGCCCGCGCCCACGCGTCGATCGGCGGCCGCGCGCCGAGCGAGGTGTAGCTCGCGGCTGCTGCGGGGGAGGCGACGGTGGGGGCGGTGACGCCGCTCATTACATCACCTCGATGTCGGCCTGGATCGCGCCGGCGGCCTTGATCGCCTGCAGGATCGAAATCAAGTCGCGCGGCCCGATGCCGAGCGCATTGAGCCCGTCGACCAGTTGCTGCAGCGACACGCCCTCGCGCACCACCGCGAGCCGTTTGCCGTCTTCCTGCACACCGATGCGTGTGCGCGGGACGACGCGCGTCTGTCCGCGTGAGAACGGTTGCGGCTGCGAGACCTGCGGCGCCTCCGAGATCGTGACGGTGAGATTGCCCTGGGCGACTGCGACCGTGGAGACGCGCACGTCGCGTCCCATCACGATGATGCCGGATCGCTCGTCGATCACGACCCTGGCGGAGAGATCGGGCTCGACCTGTAATTGCTCGATCTCCGTGAGCAGCGCGACGACGTTGCCCTCGAAGCGCTGCGGGATGGTGATCTGCACGGTCGACGGGTCGAGCGGCTCCGCGGTCGGCGAGCCGATGAAGTCGTTGACCGCAGACGCAATGCGCCGCGCGGTCGTGAAGTCGGCGTTGCGCAGCGCGAGGCGGACCTGTCCCAGCCGGTTGAGCGCGAATTCGATCTCGCGCTCGATGATCGCGCCGTTCGAAATGCGTCCGACCGTCGGCACGCCGCGCACGATCTTCGCGGCTTCGCCTTCGGCCTGGAAACCGGAAATCGCGAGCGAGCCTTGCGCGACCGCGTAGACATTGCCGTCGGCTCCGAGCAGCGGCGTGACCAGCAGCGTGCCGCCTTGCAGGCTCTTGGAGTCGCCGAGCGCCGACACGGTGACGTCGATGCGCGTGCCCTGCGTTCCGAACGCCGGCAGGTTCGCGGTCACCATGACCGCCGCCACGTTGCCGGTGCGGATCTGCTGGCCGCGGATGTTGACGCCCAGCCGTTCGAGCATCGCTTGCAGCGACTGGCGGGTGAACGGGATGTTGTTGAGGGTGTCGCCGGTGCCGTTGAGGCCGACCACCAGGCCATAGCCAATGAGCTGGTTCTGGCGCACCCCCTCGATATTGGCGAGGTCCTTGATGCGCGACGTCGCGGCGGCGGGCGACGCAGCGCCAGCCATTAGCAGCGCCAGCCATTATAAGTGTTGCCGCGAATGCGGCTCGAAGCGTCCTCGTCATCTTGCTCCCCAAGAGGTTCGGACCGGTAACCACCTAGCGAAAGCCGTGCCAGCGGAGGCGGCCGCTCAACGTATTGAAAATACATTTGTTTTTGTGTGATGGCGGTTTTCGCCGGACGTCGGCCGGGCCCGGACTTGCCGGGTGCGGCAGATTTTGCCGGGCTGTTTACCGTCCGTTAACCATAACCGCCGAGGTTGCGGGTAGCTGGGAACCATCGGAACCCTCGCCCATGCGGATCTACGGATCGAACGGAACTGCGGCCGTCGTGACCACGCCGCCGGCGCGGCGCGCGGCGGCCGGAGGCTTCAGCGTGACCGAAGACGATGCGGCACCCGCGGCCGGCTCGTCCTCGCCGCTGCGCACGGTCGGCGGCATCGATGCACTTATTGCACTGCAAGGAATCGAGGACCCCACCGAGCGACGGCGCCACGCGGTCAAGCGGGGGCGGTTGGCGCTCGACGCCCTCGACGAGCTCAAGATCGGGCTGCTCGGTGGCGACCTCACGCCGGGAACATTGCAGAAGCTCAAGGCCGTGGCCGCCCATCTCAAGAACGGCTCGGGGCACGCCGAACTCGACGGCGTCCTGGCCGAGATCGAGCTACGGGTCGAGGTCGAAATCGCCAAGATGGCGGCCCCCTAGGCCGATCCCGGGCTAAGAGCGACTTGACACCCTGTCCGCCCAGCCGGTGGGGCCGGCCGCGGGCCCCCGGCGGCTGCATTCCCTTATTGTCGATGTCACACGGCCGCTATATAAGCTCGCCGCGCGAGCAGGGGGGCGCCCGGACAGCGCACCAGGTCAGTGCAGGGAATCGATGCCAGACAAGAAGAACAATCGACCGGTTTTGTCGGAGAAAAAGAACGGCCATAGCGTGGCCGCGGTCATGGACAAGAAGGACTACCGTCCGACCGACAAAGAGCCGTTCATGAACGAGCGTCAGCGCGAGTATTTTCGCGAGAAGCTGATGGCTTGGAAGGAGGACATCCTCAAGGAGGCCAAGGAGACGCTGGCGCATCTCCAGGCCGAGAACGAAAACCATCCCGATCTTGCCGACCGCGCGTCGTCGGAAACCGACCGCGCGATCGAGTTGCGGGCGCGCGACCGGCAACGCAAGCTGATCGCCAAGATCGACGCGGCGATCTCGCGCATCGACGACGGGACCTACGGCTATTGCGAGGAGACCGGCGAGCCGATCTCGCTGCGCCGCCTCGAAGCGCGCCCGATTGCGACGCTGTCGATCGAGGCGCAGGAGCGTCACGAGCGGCGCGAGCGCGTCTATCGCGACGATTAGGACATTCACTGAACTTGTGTCCCGGACGCGGTGCGCTACGAAGTAGTGCACCGCTGATCCGGGACCCAGGTTTCTTCGTGCAAGCAAACGAACCGGGGTCCCGGGTCTGCCGCGCATCATTACATGCTGCGCTGCGCCCGGGACATGCATAGCTCGCGCATAACGCTGCGACCTTGCACCCGCGACCGCGCGTCACACCGCCGCTACGCAGTGCGTGAGGTAGATGCTTGCCGGTCCGTCTGACCCGCATTGGGGAGTATTCGTGATGCCTATCATGACCTCGCGTTCCATGACCTCATCGATCGTGTCACGCCGATCGCTGTTGACGTCCGGCGCCGCATTCGCGGCGTCGTTCGCGACGCCATCCGCTCATGCACAGGCCTGGCCGCAGAAGCCGGTGCGCGTGCTCGTCGGCTTCGCCGCCGGCGGCAACATCGACAATCTCGCGCGTGTCACCTGCGCGCGGCTCTCCGAGGTGTTCGGCCAGCAATTCGTGGTCGAGAACCGCGTCGGCGCCATGGGCACGCTGGCCGCGGCGGACGTCGTGCGCGCAACCGCGGACGGACACACCTTCTTCTGGGCCGGCACCGGCACCGTCTCGATCTTTCCGGCGATGGGCAAGCCGCCATACGACGCCATGAAGGACCTCGCCCCGGTCAGCGTGATCGGAACGAGCCCGCAGGTGCTCATCGTCAACGGCAAGCTGCCGATCAAGACACTGCAGGAGTTCGTCGCCTACGTGAAGGCGCGCCCGAAGCAGCTCGCTTATGCGGGCGGCGGCGGTCCCGGCAGCGTCAGTAATCTCCTGATGGCGCTGTTCCTCAAGCGCGCCGGCCTCGACATGAACGCCGTGAGCTATCGCGGCACGGCGCCGGCGCTCACCGACATCATCGGCGGCCATGTGCCCGCGATGTTCATTCCGCTGCCGGAGGCGCTGCCGCAGGCCAGCGCCGGCGCAGTGCGCATGCTCGCACTGTCCGACGACCGGCGCGCGCCGCAGGCGAAGGAGGTTCCGACCATCGCGGAATCCGGCTTCCCGGGATTCCGCGGCGTGAGCTGGAACGGCATGATGGCGCCGGCGGCGACGCCGAAGCCGATCATCGATCGCGTCGCCGGCGAATTCGTCCGCGCCGCCAAGGATCCGCAGTTCATCGCGCAGCTCGACAAATACGGCGCCGCGCCGCTCGGCCTCACGCCCGAGGAATTCGCAAAATTCCTGCACGAGGACATCGCGCTGTGGGCGGAGGCGGTGAAGATCGCCGGCGTGACGCTCGACAGCAAGTAGGCGAGCCCGCGGCGCCGGACCGCTACTTCGCCGCCTTCGCTGCGGCCACCAGCTCCACCGCCGGTTGTTCAGCGCGCGAATTCGGCGGCCAACAGTTGCTGATAGGGGCCGGCGCACCCGCGGTCGTCGCCGATGGGCGGCAAGGGTCTGTCATGCATGGGTAGGCCGCACAAATCCGCCGCCGCACGCAAGGCGCCAGCCGGGTCCGCGACCATGTCTTCGTATTGAATGACGCGCGTGATGTCTGGAAATTTTTCAGCCATCAAATCGATCATCTGGTGGTACCAAAGGATATAGTCACGGGCGGCTTTCAAGTCGTACGAATAGCCATTCCCCTTGTTGTACCTTCGCAGGTAGACGCGCAGCAGCGTATCCTCCAAATTTCGCTTTACGAATATGACGCGCACGTTGAGGAACACGCTCACCACGCGCGCCATATCGGAAATGCGCCCCGGAAGCGTGTTGGTGAAAACCTTGGCGGATCCGGCGCGCCGGGACAGTGCTTCAAGGTAGTTGGTCCGGCATAGTAAATCGAGCTGCGCGGGGAGATGTTCGAAATAACTGCTTCGCAGAAGGGCCGATAAGTCAAATGCAAGGCCAATAGCGTTCTCTACGATCGGATTTTCATATCCGCGTTTGACGCCATCAAGGGTCGCAACGAGTTTCTCCATCGTCGTCTTACCCGACCGGGACGACCCGAGAATAAAGAGTGAAATGGTTTTGACGCTGTCGGTATGGCGCGCCCTCCTGCCCGGATTCTCTCGCAGGTTTCGGAGAACAGCAACGTTCTGTGCTGTGGCCGAATCGCGGTTTTCGACTTCCGGGACGTTACCGTGATACGCGTTGGTGCAAGTTGGCACATACAGCCGCAGTAACGCGGCTCGGCGCGGGTTGACAAGTCGCAACCCGACGTGACCTTGGGCACTACGTCTCGACTGGCAGCGCCGGTCTCAACCGGCGCTGCCGCGTTATTTGCACCAGGGTGCACTCGAAGCGGGCGCCCGATTCACGTCCTCGTGCGGCGGGTATCAGGGGCTTTTTCACAGGGGGCGTAGATTGCCGGCCCGGCGAAATCACCGGCCCCACAAGTCCTTGCTTGCCAGCCGCGCGCCTTCCGCCAAAGCTTCAAGTTTAGCCCACATGACCTGCGGGTGCACCCGCTGGATGTCCTGCGCCTGCGCGAAGCCGCAATCGGTCCCGGCAATCACGTTCTCGCGGCCGACAAGCTTCGCGAAGGTGACGATGCGCTCGGCCACCAGCCGCGGGTGCTCCACCGTCGTCGTGTGGTGCGTGACCACGCCTGGGATCAGCATCTTGTCCGCCGGCAGCTTCACCTTCTGCCACACATACCATTCGTGCTCGTGACGCACATTGGCCGCCTCGATCGAATAGGCGCCGGCGTTGACCTTCAGGATCAGATCGACGATGTCTTCGAGCTGGGCGTCCGCGACATGCGGCACATGCCAGCTTCCGAAGCACACGTGATAGCGGATGCGATCCTCCGGGATGCCTTCCAGCGCGTGATTGAGCGCGTCGATCCGCAGTTCCGCCCAGTCGCGATATTTCTGCGGACTCTGCTCGACCAGATGGTCGTACATGTTGGCGAGCACGGCGTCGTCGACTTGCAGCACCAGGCCGGCCTTGATGACTTCGAGATACTCCTCGCGCATCGCGCTGGCGATCGCGAACACGTAATCGCGTTCGTTCGCGTAGTGCTCATTGGCGGCGTCATAGCCGACGCTCGCCGGCGCGACGGCGGTGAAGAACACCTCCTCCGTGGGCGCCGACGCGGCGGCAGCCTTGATGTTCTCGAGATCGCGGCGCACGGCGGCGTGGCCCCGATAGACGATGGGGCCGGTGCAGGCATGTCCGGGCGTGCCGACCGTGCCGCGCGGAAATTCCGCCGCCATGAAGTCGGCAAAGCGATGGCGGTCGCGGCCGAGCCACACCGCATCGTAGAGCGTGTCCGGCCGCGGCTCGAAGCCGCTCAGCCGCTCCAGGCTGTAGTTCGCCCAGCCGGATTTGCCGAACTCCCCGTCGTTGACGATGTCGATGCCGGCCTTGGCCTGCCGCGCAACGACCTCCGCCACCGCGCGACGGAGCACCTGCTCATGCGTCTCGCGGTGTGCGGGATCAGGGTCGCGCGCCGCGTCGAGCAACGTCTTGGGGCGGATCAGACTGCCGACATGGGTGGTCAGGATGCGGTGTTCGCTGCGCTTCATCCCGTGACGCTACATGACTTGGGCCGCGCTCAATAGACGCCAGGGATCAACCGCGACGTGCGGGC
Organism: uncultured Alphaproteobacteria bacterium; assembly: GCA_963720385.1. Lineage (GTDB taxonomy): Bacteria > Pseudomonadota > Alphaproteobacteria > Rhizobiales > Xanthobacteraceae > VAZQ01. The sequence continues at coordinate 423,776 of CAVRFL010000013.1, forward strand.
GCGATAGGCCTCGTACTCGTCGCCGAACTGTGAGTGCAGCAGCGCCTCTTCCGCGTTCATGCGCGCAACCAGCGGCACGATCGTGAGCACCGTGAGCAGCACGCCGACGCCGGAGCGAAACGCCAGCGCCCATCCCAGCGAGTTCACGATCAAGCCCAGGTAGCTTGGATGACGGATGATGTTGTAGATGCCGCGGGTGACGAGCGTGTGCCCGGGCTGGATCGCGACCAGCCCGCTGAACCGATGCCCGAGCACAAACACCGGCCAGAGCCGCAGCGCGCCGCCAGCAACAAAAAGGACGACGCCAATCCAGCGGACGGTGTCGCCGTCGATGGTCCAGACATCGATCCGGTCGGTGTAAGCCGGAAGATAGGCCGCGAGCAGCCCGATGACTCCGAAGGCGACGAGGACCCAGCGGTTGCCACGGTCCTCACGTTCGCCGGAACTCAGGTTTCCGCCGCTGAAGAGCGCCGCCGCCACCATCAGGAACACGGCGACGGTCAGCGCAATCCGGGCCGGGTGGGAGAAGAAGGCGGTGAAGGAGCCCCAGCCGAGCACCGCAAGAGCCAGATAGCCCAGGGTTCCGATGATGGCGAGTGCCGCTGGTGCAGGCGCGGTGATCATGGCGACCTCACTTGGAGCGACCCCTTATATAGGCGCCATTCCCCCATGCCGTGAGACCGCGCTCTTGTTTGCTTGTAGATTGGCGCGGCATCCGCTGTCGCGGGTTCAGCAAGCGAGCGCGGCCTCCGGAGGGAGCTTCCGGAGGCCGCGTCGTTGACGCCGTCCCATTGCGCGCGAAGGAACGGCGGGGAGCCCAGGAGTCAGTAATCAGGAGTCAGTCATCAGTAGTCAGTGATCAGATCAGCGACGGCGGTATTCTGATGACTGATTACTGACCACTGATTCCTGACCTGTTAGAAGGGTAACAACACGTCGAGCACCTGCTGGCCATAGCGCGGCTGCTGCACGTCGGTGATCTGGCCGCGGCCGCCATAGGCGATGCGCGCCTCCGCGATTTTGGTGGATTCAATGGTGTTGTCGCTCTGGATGTCTTCCGGGCGAACGATGCCGCCGACCAGGAGCTCGCGGACTTCGTAATTGACGCGGATTTCCTGCTTGCCCTCGATCACCATGTTGCCGTTCGGCAGCATCTGCGTCACCACCGCGGCGAGGTTGGTGAGCAGCTCTTCCTTGCGGTCGATCGAGCCCTTGCCCTCGCTCGACCCGTTGGAGTCGGCGGTGAGGATGCGGAACGGCGGAGCAAATGCGGACGTCGGGCTGATGGTTTTGGAGCCGATGAAATTGTCGACGCCGGAATTCTCGCGATTGACGCGACTGCGCTGGGTCTCGTTCTCGAACTGGGCGCGGTCGGTGATCTTGATCTGTACCGTGAGGATGTCGCCGACCTGGTGCGCCCGCTGGTCCTTGAAGAAGGCGCGCGAGCCGCTGCGCCAGAGCGAATTCGGATTGTAGACCGCCGGCTGCGGCGCCGGCATCGGCATCTGCACCGGCTTGTAGCCGGCCCTGGTCGTGGGATTCTGGATGGCCTCGAGCGAGGGCTGCTCGCCGATGTTTCGCAACCGCTCCAGCGACGAGCAATTCGTCAGCAACGCAACGAGGGTACACGCGACGAACAATTGCTCCACCACCGCGGGCTTGCGCTGCGAGGCGGAGGTTGGCCCAGGATCGCGCAAGATCGTTCCTTGCGTGCGGTGATCGGATCGGACGGAATGCAACGTCGATTCAACTGTCATGACGCTCACTCGGCGCTGGCGCGCGTTTGCGCGGTGGGATTGGGACGGCCGGTTGCTTGGGCGGCGAGGCGCGCCGCCGTCGTGGCCGGCGTGACGCTGACGAGCATCGTTGCGGATACGATGACGTGGCCCGGTCCGGCGACCGTCGCCTGGATCGGCCGCTTGGATTGCACGTTGAGCACATTGACGGTGTCGCCCTGCGCGCCGCCTTCCAGCGCCTTGCCGCGCATGGTGAGCGTGATGCCGGGCACCTGATAGGTGATGGTGACGTTGTCGTTGCGGGCGACGAGCTCGGCCTTCGACAGATCGGTCTGGCGCAGCAGGTCGCCCGGTCGCATCGCGCGGCGAGGGACAAGGCCGATCGCCTGGTCCGCCGTGGTGATGATGTTGGCGGCGAACTCCGCCTTCGGGCGCCGCACGATCGTGACGTCGGCGGCTCGCAAGACCTCGCCGGCCGCGAGCGGCCGCGTGAGCACGGCGGCTTCGAAGGTTTCCGCGTAGGTGCCGGTGAAGCGCAACAGGTTGCGCGCGCCCGGGCGCTCGAACACGACGTCAAAACGGCCGCTGCGCGGATCGAACGTCATGCGCGCGATGCGCAGGTCTGTTCCCGGCTCGACGTAAATGGGGCGGGCCTCGCTGTCGAAGGTCAGCGTAAGATTGCTCCCGTCGGCATTCCGCTGCCGGCCGGCCAGCGCCTGCGCGATACGCGTCTCGATATCTTTGGGCGTGATTGTCGCGGTCGCGCGCGTAACCACGACCTCGGTCAGTCCGCGGGTTTCGAGATTGACGATCTCATGCGGCAGTACCGCCTCGATGACGCGGGCCGCCGCGACGCGGCCGGTCTGACCGAGATCGGGCGCGCGGAAGATCGCCACATTGGCGGCGGCGCCGGCGTTCTCCACGAGATCGCCGATGCGAACGATATCCCCGACGATTGTGACCGCCGGCTTGAGCGTTGGGTCGGTGATCCGTTGCGACAACGGCGCGTGCGCGGAAAACCGGTCGGCGAACGAACCGCTGGTGCCGGCGACCTGGGCGGCGGCGGGGAGGGTGAAGGCGAGGAGCGCGAGCGCGGCCAGGCGGATCATGGTTTGTCTCCTCAGCGGATCATCGCCGACGTGGATTGCAGCATCTGATCGGCCGCCGAGATCACCTTGGCGTTCATCTCATAGGCGCGCTGCGCGGCGATCAGGTCGGAGATCTCGGTCACCGCCTCGACATTGGCCTGTTCGAGGTTGCCTTGCTGCAGGTCGCCGTAGCCGTCGGTGTTGGCCTGGCCGTCCTGCGGCGTGCCCGACGCCGGCGTCTCGAGGTAGAGGTTGTCGCCGATCGGCTGCAGGCCGGCCTTGTTGACGAAGCGCGTCATCGTGAGCTGGCCGAGCACCGTCGGTGTGATGGTGCCGGCGACCGTGGCCGACACCTGGCCCTGCGCATTGATGGTCACCGACGTCGAGTTGGGCGGGATGGTGATGCCGGGCTGCACGACATTGCCCTTGGCCGTCACGATCCGGCCCTGCGCATCCATCTGGAACGAGCCGTCGCGCGTATAGGCGTAGGTGCCGTCCGGCCGCAGGATCTTGAAGAAGCCCTCGCCGCGGATCGCGATGTCGAAATCCTTGCCGGTCGGCAACAGCGTGCCGGACAGCCAATGTGGGCACGACGCACGTTCATCGCAATACTCGGCCTGTGGCTCGGCGCTCGGCCGCCCGCGCCGACGGGCTCGACCAGTTCAACGCCACGGTCGAGGCCTTTTCGGCGCACCATCGCGTCGCCCTCGCCTACCTGCGCACCGGCAATTTCGATCTCGCGTCGGTCGAGCTCGAGCGCATGCAGGCTGCCTGGCAGGAGGTGGTGACGCGGTTCGGCAACAAGCGGCCCGCCGAGATCACCGACCAGGCGCTCTACACCTCGACACTTGACCGACATCTCCACGCGCATCATGGCGGTGCATCTCGTGATGGGCCTCGGCCGGCCCGACGTCGCCCATGATGCGCTGAGCGAGGCCGGCAGGCGCTCGCGCGGCTCCGGCGCGCCAGCGGCATCGCGGTGCTGGCCGATTGCGTGCTCGATGCCAATGCCGCGATGGCAAGTCTCGCCGCGTTGGACCGCGCCGCCCGAATGGTCCGATGAGGCGCGCCAGCGAGATCCTCGCCAGGGCCGAGGCGCTGGCCGGCGAACTGCGGCGATGCAACGAGATGGCGCCCGCCTCGGTGCGGCTCAATCCGGAATTCCGTCGGCTCGTCGACGGGGCGCTCGGGAGCCTCGCCGCGTGCCGGAGCGGTCGCGGCAGGCGACGCGCGATCTCCTGCACCGGCTCGTGATCGAGCTGTCAGTCATTCGATCAGACTCTTGTCGTTTCGCTTCGGTTGAGCGGAATTTTCTGCTCTCCGACCCATGAAAAAGACAAGATGTAACGTCTTGACCCGTCGACAGATTCAAGGTTTGCATGCCGCTGCGGCATGCCCCCGCGAGTCCTGGATATGTCGATGCCGGTCTCCCGCCTCAAACAGGTCGAACTCGACGCCGAGCCCTCGGACGAGCTCGAGAACATGGCCGAGAAGGCAAAGAAGGCGAGCAATTTCCTCAAGGCACTCGCGCACGAGAACCGTCTGCTGATCCTGTGCATGCTGGCCGAGGGCGAGAAGTCGGTCACCGAGATCGAGCGGACGCTGGAGGTGCGGCAGCCCACCGTGTCGCAGCAGCTGGCGCGCCTGCGCATGGACGGCCTGGTCGCCACGCGCCGCGAAGGCAAGGTGATCTACTACAGCCTCGCCAGCGAGGACGCGCGCGTCATTCTCGGCGCGATCTACGACGTGTTCTGCGGCAAGGGACGCAAGGCCTGAGGCGACGGCAACAGCGGCAGGCCCGCATCCAAGCCACGCGCCTTCCCTATCGATCCGCTCCCAATCGTGTCGAAGGACATCGGCGAGACCGAGAAAAACCTCGGGCGACGGGAGAGGACGTCCGTCGATCGACCGTTTGACAGCCTTCCGGACCGGGGGTTACCGTCGCGAAAACCAAGAACTTGGGAGGCGCTCATGCGAACGCGTGCAACGTTTGCCGGACTACTGTTGTGTGCGATCGCCGCATGCGGCACCGTTTCGGCGAGCGCACAGGACTTCACCAAGCAGGTGAACATCATCGTGCCCTACGCGCCGGGCGGCACCTCCGACATCCTGGCGCGCCTGATCGGGCCGAAGCTGTCCGAGCTGATCGGCCAGCCGGTGATCGTCGAGAACAAGCCGAGCGCTTCCGGCAACATCGGCGCCGATTTCGTCGCCAAGCAGGCGGGCGACGGTCACACACTGCTCATCACCGACGTCGGCACGCTCGCGACCCAGCCGAGCCTGGTGAAGAAGCTGTCCTTCGACGTGCAGAAGGATCTGGTGCCGGTCACCATGGTGATGTTCTCGCCGTACCTGTTCGCGGTGCAATCCGTCGGTTACCGCCAACACGTTCGCCGAGCTGATCGCCTACAGCAAGGCCAACCCGGGCAAGCTCAACGTCGGCAACAGCGGCGTCGGCTCGATCCAGCACCTGACCGCGCTCGTGGTCCAGAAGAAGCGCGGGATCGACTGGGGCCATGTCCCCTATCGCGGCGGCGCTGCCGCAATCCGCGCCGTGGTGGCGAACGAGAGCAACGTGATCTTCAACGGCGCGCTGCCGACCACGCCGTTCGTCGCGCAGAACCAGCTCAAGGGGATCGCCGTCTCCGGCGACCAGCGGCTGGCCAAGCTGCCGAACCTGCCGACCTTCAAGGAGATCGACATGCCGATCGTCGAGACCGGCTCGTGGCAGGGATTCCTCGACCAGCAAGGGAACGCCGCCCGCCATGGCGGCGCGGCTGAACGCCGAGATCCGCAAGGTGCTGGCCATGCCGGAGATCGCCAACCGGATCGTCGACCTCGGCGGCGATATCCGCACCGGCAGCCCGGAGGAGTTCGGCGGCTGGATGACCAAGGCGATCGCCGAATGGGGCGACGTCGTCAAGGCCGAGGGCATTAGCCTCGACTGACGCGCTCCTGTGTCGGCAACGAGCCGGAATCACTGGAGCATCGGCGGTGCACGCCCGGGTGAACGTTCCGGACCTCGCCTTCGCGGCGTTTCTGGTCGCGCTCGGCGCGTTCGCGTTTGCGCTCGCGAGCGAGCTCTCGGTCGGCACCGCCGCCGCGATGGGCCCCGGCTACGTGCCGCGTGCGCTGGCGATCCTCATCATGATCTATGGCGCGGTCCTTGGCGCGCGCGCCGTGCTCGCGGCCCGGGAGGCGTTTCCCGCCATCGCGCTGCGCCCGCTGTTGATGATTTGCGCCGCGGTCGCGCTGTTCGCGCTTCTGCTGCCGATCGCCGGCCTGGCGCTGACGAGCTTCGCGGTCGTGGCCTGCGCCGGACTTGGCCGCGGTACGACGTACGGCTGCGCGAGAACCTCGTCCTGGCGGTGGCGCTGGCCGCGTTCGCCGTGGTGCTGTTCGTCACCGCGCTCGGGTTGCCGATCCCGATCTGGCCGCGCTAGGGCGAGCGCATGGACCTGTTCGCCAATCTCGCCACCGGCTTCGCGACCGCGCTGACGCCGGCGAACCTCGGCTTCTGCTTCCTCGGCGCGCTGATCGGCACGCTGGTGGGCGTGCTGCCGGGCATTGCGCCGATCACACGATTGCGATCCTGCTGCCGTTCACGTTCTCGCTGCCGCCGGCCTCGTCGTTGATCATGCTGGCGGGCATCTTCTACGGCGCGCAATACGGCGGCTCGACCACCGCCATCCTGGTCAACGTGCCGGGCGAATCGTCCGCCATCGTCACCTGCCTCGACGGCCACCAGATGGCCAAGCAGGGGCGCGCCGGCCCGCGCTCGCCATCGCGGCGATTGCGTCGTTCGTCGCCGGCACGATCGCGACCGTGGTGATCGCCACGGCCAGCGTGCCGATGGGGATGCTGGCGCTCAAGTTCAATGCGCCCGAGTATTTCAGCCTGATGGTGCTCGGGCTCGTCGGGTCCGTCGTGCTTGCGCACGGCGCGCCCGAGAAGGCGGTTGCGATGGTGTTGGTCGGGCTGCTCGCCGGGCTGGTCGGCATCGACGTCAATACCGGCGCGCCGCGCATGACGCTCGACATTCCGGCGTTGGGCGACGGCATCGGCTTCGTGCCGGTCGCCATCGGCCTGTTCGGCATCGCCGAGCTCGCGGTGACGCTCGGCAAGCCGCAGGACCGCAGCCTGCTGTCGATTCCGGCTGCGCGACCTGTGGCCGAGCCGGGCCGAGATCCGCGCCTGCATGCCGGCGGTCCTGCGCGGCACCGCGATCGGCTCCGTGCTCGGCGTGCTGCCCGGCGGCGGGGCGGCGCTGTCCTCGTTCGCCGCCTACGCGCTGGAGAAGAAGATCCTCGCGCTGCGCCGGAACGCTTCGGGCGCGGCGCAATCGAAGGGGTGGCGGCGCCGGAGGCCGCCAACAATGCCGGCGCGCAGACAAGCTTCATTCCCGCTCCTCACCCTCGGGATTCCCGGCAACGCCATCATGGCGCTGATGGTCGGCGCGATGATGATCCAGGGCATCCAGCCGGGGCCGGAGGTGATGACCGCGCAGCCGCAGCTGTTCTGGGGCGTGATCGCGAGCATGTGGCTCGGCAACCTCATGCTGATCGTGCTCAACCTGCCGCTGATCGGCCTGTGGGTCTCGCTGTTGCGCGTGCCCTACCGGCTGATGTTTCCGGCAATCGTGCTGTTCTGCTGCATCGGCACCTATTCGATCAGCAACAGCGTGTTCGACGTGTGGGTGATGTTGCTGTTCGGCGTGCTCGGCGTGTTCTTCTACAAGGTCGGCGCCGAGCCGGCGCCGTTCGTCCTCGGCTTCATGCTCGGCCCGCTGATGGAGGAGAATTTTCGCCGCGCCATGTATCTGTCGCGCGGCGATCCCAGTGGTGTTCCTCGAGCGGCCGATCAGCGCGCTGCTGCTCGCGCTCGCGCTCGCTCTGCTGGTCATCCTCGTTCTTCCGGCCGTGCGGGCGAAGCGCGAGGAGGTGTTTCGCGAGTGAGCGATGCCGACGCTTACGGCAGCCGGCAACCGTGGCGTTGGAAGATGGCAGCGCCACCCGAAGTCGTAGTGTTGCGGATAAGCGCAATCAGGGACCTGGGGCGGGCCGTTCCGGTGCCGAGGTCGTGCGCATCGTTCGTCGCAGCCACCGTACCAGGGATGTCCGACGGTGCCCGTTCCGCTGCGGATGGTGTCGCCGCGATGAACATCACGGCACTGGCCAGCATGAAGGCAAGCGCTGTCTTGTGGGTCATCTGACGGTCTCCTTGCGCGTCTGTCGCCGATACGCCCGGGGGTGCACGCCCGAAGCCCCGGTCGCTACGGCGCCCCGCGGATCGCAAGCCGCGACGCGGCGCAACAGCGATCCGGCTCCGCCACCCCGTTGAACGACCGCGGTGAAGACGAGTGGCAGCACGGCCGCCACGGCGAGCATGCTGGCAATCAAGGGAGCGCCATTCGGTATGGAACCGCGGCGATGAAGAGCGGACCGACGATTGCGCCCGCGCTCCAGGCCGTGAGCATCGCGCCGTAGATCGTTCCGGCATTCTTGGCGCCGAACACGTCGGTGGCGAAGGCCGGCATGGTCCCGAAGCCGCCGCCATAGCACAGCGCGATCACCGCGGCCGGAACGAGCAGCAGCGCCGAAGTGATCGATGGCCGGCAGCAGCGCGAAGGCGGAGAGCCTGCACCAGGAACAGGAGCCACGAACGTGCGCGCCCGCCCGAGCCGGTCCGACAGCGTGCCCCAGAACAGACGGCCCAGGCCATTGAACAGCGCGATGACGCACACGGCGAGTGCGCCGACAGCTGGACCGACGTGCGTGAGCTCCTGCGCCAGCGGCGCCGCGACGGAGATCAATGCCGCGCCGGCCGTCACGTTGAGCGCCAGCATCGTCCAGAGCAGATACCAACTGCGGCGTGCGCAACGCCTCGCCCAGCGTCACGTCCACGGCCGGACGTCGATGCGGCTTGCGCGGCCGGCGTCCAGCCGGGCGGCGCGTAGTTGTCGGGCGCCGGCCGCATGAACTGAGCCGCGATCACCACGATCGCGAGATAGGCGCTGCCGAGGAGCACGAGCGTGCTCTGCACGCCATACGCCTTGATCAATTCCGTTCGCCAGCGGACTTGTCACGAGCGCGCCAAGCCCGAAGCCGGTGACTGCGAGACCGGTGATGAAGCCGCGCTTGTCGGGAAACCATTTGATCAGGACGGCGAGCGGAACGATGTAGCCGAGGCCGAGACCGATGCCGCCCAGAACGCCGTAGAACAGGTAGAGCGAGCAGCAGGTTCGGCGCGAAGCCCGAGAGGATGAGCCCGCATCCATAAAGTATGCCGGCGATCGTGGCAGTCGCGCGCGGGCCGATCCGGCGCTGGAGACCGCCGCCGAAACCCGCGGTCACGCCGAGCACCGCCAAGGTGATGGTGAACGTCAGGGTCATTTCCGGCTTGCCGGCGCCGAACTGCTCGCGCAGCGGATTGAGAAACACGCTCCAGCCATAGACGGCGCCGAGCGCGAGCTGCATGCAGAAGGCCGCGGCCGCGATGCCGATGCGCGGCAAGGCGCGCGCGCGCAAGATGCCAAAGCAACGCTTTGCCACGAGACTCTCCCCAGAACGGATGATGTTTCGGCGAACGGATCGTCCGATCGCCAAACCCGCGAGTATGAGCGGGTATGTGCTTCAAGAAACGTTATCGCTCGATGTCGTCGGATTCGCATGTGACTTCGTTCACTGAGGCAGGAAAAAAGTGCGTGAGCGCCGATAAGACTTTCGTATCGACGCGTCTCGATCGGCGTGTGAGCGCCTTGGATGTGGGATTTTCGTGCGCCCGCATGACGCGCGCGAAGACAATCACCTTGTCGTGAGACACAGCGGAATTCACGGCTTGGCGCCGGTGAATTCGCGGTGCCGAGCATGATCCGAAAGGAGGAACCGATTTTCGGAAAAGATCATGCTCCATCAAAAGCTAGAGCGCGATGACGATTCGAAAAGTCATCGCGCTCTATGGCGCCGCAGCCGCGACATCGCAGATGCGCAGCTGCACGCGCTCCGCGCCCTGCCAGCGGTCGATGCCGAGCGTGCCGGCGACATGGATCGTGCTGGCCGCGGTTCTGGATCAGCGCGTTGCCGAGCTTGCGGCCGGCGGCGCGGAACGCGACGCCTGAGACATCGCGCCGTCGCCCGCCTTGAGCCGCACGCGCACGTGCGCCTGCCCGATCTCCTCGGCGTAGGCGATGGTGTGCGCCGGAAGCGCGAACATCGGCTCGGGATTGCCGGCGCCGAACGGGCCGGCGCGCGCGATGCGTCGCGCACAGGTCCGACGTCGCGCCGGCCGCCGTCACCGCGCCGTCGATCAGCAGCGCATCGTCGCGCCGCGCGGCCTCGACCGCCGTCGCCGAGCGTCGTCTTCCAGGATAGGCGCGGAACTCGCGCGAGCGCGCTCTTGCGCGAGCGTGACGCCGGCCGCCATGGCGTGCCCGCCGCCCTTGAGCAGCAGCCCGTCGGCGACCGCGCGCCGCACCGCCTGGCCGATGATCGACGCCGAGCGATCGAGCGGCCCGAGCCGGTGCCGATGCCGCCCGGCTCGAGCGCGATCGCGAAAGCCGGCCGGCCGAACCGCTCCTTCAGCCGCGCCGCGACCAGCCCGACCACGCCCGGATGCCAGCCCGGCGCCGCGGTGACGACGACGGCGCCCTTCTCCTCGATGCCGAGCGCGGCCAGCGCCTCGGCTTCGGCCTCGGCGAGCGTCGCCTGCTCGATCACCTGGCGCTCGCGGTTGAGCCGGTCGAGCTCGGTCGCGATGCGCGTCGCCTCGGCCGGATCGTCGGCGAGCAGCAGCCGCACGCCGAGATCGGCGCGGCCGATGCGTCCGCCGGCATTGATGCGCGGGCCGAGCAGGAAGCCGAGATGCCACGGCTCGGGCGGACCCGACAGCCGCGCCGCATCCATCAGCGCGGTGAGGCCGACGTCCTCGCGCCGGCGCATCGCGATCAGGCCCTTGGCGACGAAGGCGCGGTTGAGGCCCTTGAGCGGCACGACGTCGGCGACGGTGCCGAGCGCGACCAGATCGAGCAGGCCGAGCAGGTCGGGCTCGGGCGCGCCGTCGCTCCAGAAGCCGCGCACGGCGCAGCTCGCGGTTCACCGCGACGAGGGTCATGAACACGAGCCCGACCGCGGCGAGATGGCCGAGGCCGGAGAGGTCGTCGGGCCGGTTCGGATTGACCATCGCGCGCGCCGGCGGCAGGCGCTCGTCGGCGATGGTGATGGTCGATCACGACCACGTCGAGGCCGAGGCGTTGCGCCTCGGCGAGCGGCTCGTAGCTGGTGGTGCCGCAATCGACGCGTGACGAGCAGCGTCGCGCCGCGTTCGCGCGAGCGAGCGCACCGCCTCGATGTTCGGCCCGTAGCCCTCGAACAGGCGGTCGGGGATGTGGATCAGCGGGTCGAGGCCGGCAGTGGCGCAGGAAGCGCGCCAGCAACGCCGACGACGGTCGCGCCGTCGACGTCGTAGTCGCCGAAGATCGCGACCTGCTCGCCGCGCATCGACCGCATCGGCGATGCGCGCTGCCGCCGCCTCGCATGGCGGTGAGGCCATGCGGATCGGGCAGCAGCCGCTTCACGGTCGGATCGAGAAAGGCCTCGACCTCGTCGGCCTCGACGCCGCGTCCGGCAAGCATGCGCGCCAGCAGTTCCGGCACGTCGCGCTGCGCGATCGCGAGCGCGCGCGCGGAGGCGCGCTCGTCCAGCCGGTCGCGCCAGGCGCGGCCGCAGACGGAGCGCTCGACGCCGAGAAAGAACCGGCGCGGCGGCTCGCCGCGGCCGGCATTGCGGCCATCGCCATCGTCATCGCCGCAAGAATCGAGTGCTCAGAACAGCTTGCGATACTGGATGAAGCCGGAGCGGTCCGCCACCTTGTCGTAGAGCGCGCGCGCGGTCGTGTTGTCTTCCTGGGTGAGCCAGTAGACGCGGCTCGCGCCGGCCGCGCGCGCCTCGCTCTCCACCGCCGCGATCAGCGCGCGGCCGGCGCCGAGGCCGCGCGCCTCCTCGGCGACGAACAGGTCCTGCAGATAGCAATAGTCGCCGATCGTCCAGCACGAGCGATGAAACAGGTAGTGCGCGATGCCGATCGAGCGTGCCGTCCACGATAGGCGCCGAGCAGGTGCATCGGCTCGGCCGGATCGTGCAGCCGCGCCCAGGTGACGTCGCTGGTCTCGTCCGACAGCGCGACCTTGTAGAAGGTCTGGTAGCCCTTCCAGAGCGGCTCCCAGGCGGCGCGCTCGTCCGGCCCGACCGGGCGGATGACGAGATCGGCTCGCGCTCATCGGCGCGCTCATCTGCTCAATCGAGATGGAACTTGTCGAGCTGGCGGTGCTCGGCGCGGATCCAGCGCACCGTGCCGGTGACCGAGCGCATCACCACGGTCTCGGTCTCGATCACGTCCTTGCGGAACTTGACGCCGCGCAGCATCGAGCCGTCGGTGACGCCGGTCGCGGCGAACAGGCAATCGCCCTTCACCATGTCCTCGATCTGGTATTTCTTGCGCGGGTCCTTGATGCCCATCTTGGCGGCGCGCTCGCGCTTCTCCTCGGTGTCGAGCACCAGGCGGCATTGCATCTGGCCGCCGATGCAGCGCAACGCCGCCGCCGCCAGCACGCCCTCGGGCGCGCCGCCGATGCCGATATAGATGTCGATGCCGGTGCGTCCGGGATCGGCGGTATGGATCACGCCGGCGACGTCGCCGTCGGTGATCAGGCGCACCGCGGCGCCGGCCTTGCGCACCGCCGCGATCAGGTCGGCATGGCGCGGCCGGTCGAGGATGAGCGCCGTGATGTCTTCGGGCTTGACGCCCTTGGCCTTGGCGAGCGCCGCGATGTTGTCGCCCGGCGGCGCGTCGAGGTCGACCACGCCTTGCGGATAGCCGGGGCCGATCGCGATCTTCTCCATGTAGACGTCGGGCGCGTTGAGCAGCGTGCCGCCCTCGGCCATCGCCATGGTGGCGATCGCGCCCGGCATGTTCTTGGCGCACAGCGTCGTGCCTTCGAGCGGATCGACCGCGATGTCGACCTTGAGGCCCGCTCTTGTTGCCGACCTGTCTCGCCGATGAACAGCATCGGCGCCTCGTCGCGCTCGCCCTCGCCGATCACCACCGTGCCGTCGATCGGCAGCTTGTTGAGCTCGCGCCGCATGGCGTCGACCGCCGCCTGGTCGGCGGCCTTCTCGTTGCCGCGGCCGCGCAGGCGCGCCGCCGACACCGCCGCGCGCTCGGTCACGCGCACGATCTCGAGCGACAGGATGCGCTCGAGCATCAGGTGCGGCTGGACGGTGATCGATCGCCGACATCGGACGCTTCCTCTTGATGCAGCTGTCTTCGCGAATTCGCTCGTATCAGTTTTTCTCGATGCGGATCAACTGCGGCGTGCCGGAAATCACCTTGTCGCGCTTCGACCGCCGCCAGCGCCTTGCGCACCGCATCCTCGGTCGTCGCATAGGTGATGAGGATGACCGGCACCGGCTCGGCGGCGCTTGCCGGATCGTCGCCCCCGTGCGGCCGCTCGCCGCGATGGCGCTGCACGATCGATTCCAGCGAAATCTGCTGCTCGGCAAGGCGCGTCGCGATGGTCGCGAGCGGTGCCCGGCTTGTCGACCGCGAGCAGGCGGATGTAGTAGCCGCCTTCGTGGCGCTGCATCGGCGCCTTCTCGATCGTCGGCCAGGCGCGCCGACGGCGCGGCCGAACGGCGGCGTGCGCACGCCGCGCGCGATGTCGCCGATGTCGGAGACCACCGCCGACGCGGTCGCCATGCCGCCGGCGCCGGGACCGACCAGCGTGATCGCGTGAACCCGTCGGCATCGATGGTGACCGCATTGGTCACGCCCATCACCTGCGCGATCGCGGAATCCTTCGGCACCATGGTCGGGATGCACGCGCTGCTCGATGCCCTTGTCGGTCGCGACCGCGACGCCGAGCAGCTTGACGCGATAGCCGAGCTCGTCGGCGGCTTCGAGATCGGCCGGCGTGATCGACGAGATGCCCTCGACATAGACCGCGTCCGGCATCGACCTTGGTGCCGAAGGCGAGGCTCGCCAGGATCGCGAGCTTCTGCGCGGTGTCGTGGCCTTCGACGTCGAAGGTCGGATCGGCCTCGGCGTAGCCGAGCCGCTGCGCCTCCTTCAGGCAATCGGCGAAGGACAGCTTCTCCTGCTCCATGCGGGTGAGGATGTAGTTGCAGGTGCCGTTGAGGATGCCGTAGATGCGCGCGAGCGAATTGCCGGCCAGGCCCTCGCGCAACGTCTTGACGATCGGGATGGCGCCGGCGACCGCGGCCTCGAAATTCAGCGCGACGTCGATGCTTCTCGGCGAGCGCCGCGAGCGCGACGCCGTGGCGCGCGAGCAGCGCCTTGTTGGCGGTGACCACCGATTTGCCGGCGGCGAGCGCGGCCTCGACCGCACGCTTGGCCGGATCGCCCTCCCCGCCCATCAGCTCGACGAACACGTCGATCTCGGGATCGGCGCGCAAGCGCGACCGGATCGTCGACCCAGCGCACGCGCTTGAGATCGATGCCGCGGTCCTTGCCCTGGCGAGCGGGCGCGTGACGGCCGACGACCTCGATCGGCGCGGCCGCAGCGCGCCGCGAGCGCCTCGCGCTGGCGCTCGATCAGCCGGACGACCGACGCGCCGACCGTGCCGAGGCCGGCAAGACCCACTTTCAGCGGCGCAGCCATTGCAACGTCCGAATCTAGGCGCAGCGCCTCAGCGGCGCGTGGCGAGGGGCACGACGTTGTGCAACTTTTCCGGCGCCGTTTCAAGGAAGCGGCGGATGTTGCGGGCGGCCTGGCGGATGCGCTGCTCGTTCTCGACCAGCGCGATGCGCACATAGTCCTCGCCGTGCTCGCCGAAGCCGATGCCGGGCGACGACCGCGACCTCGGCCTTCTCGACCAGCAGCTTGGAGAATTCCAGGCTGCCGAGCGCTGCGGAACGGCTCCGGGATCGGCGCCCAGGCGAACATCGAGGCGCGCGGGCGGCGGAATCATGCCAGCCGGCGCGGCCGAAGCTCTCGACCAGCGCGTCGCGCCGGCGCGCGATAGGTGTCGCGCATCTCGCGGATGCAATCGTCGGGGCCGTTGAGCGCGGCGGTCGCCGCCACCTGGATCGGCGTGAACGCGCCGTAGTCGAGATAGGATTTCACGCGCGCGAGCGCGCGCGATGATGCGCTCGTTGCCGACCGCAAAGCCGATGCGCCAGCCCGGCATCGAGAAGGTCTTCGACATCGAGGTGAACTCGACCGTGACGTCGATCGCGCCCGGCACCTGCAGCACCGAGGGCGGCGGATTGTCGTCGAAATAGACCTCGGCATAGGCGAGATCGGACAGGATCAGGATGCCGTGCTTCTTCGCGAACAGCGACGAGGTCGCGATAGAAATCGAGGTCGGCGACATAGGCGGTCGGATTGGCCGGATAGCAGACGACCACCGCGATCGGCTTCGGGATCGAGTGGCGCGATCGCGCGCTCGAGCGCCTCGAAGAATGCCGGCGTCGGCTCCGACGGCACCGAGCGGATCACGCCGCCCGCCATCAGGAAGCCGAAGGCGTGGATCGGATAGCTCGGATTGGGCACCAGCACCACGTCGCCCGGCGCGGTGATCGCCTGCGCCACGTTGGCGAAGCCTTCCTTGGAGCCGAGCGTCGTGACGATCTGGGTCTCGGGATTGAGCTTCACGCCGAAGCGGCGCTCGTAATAGGCGGCCTGGGCGCGGCGCAGGCCGGGAATGCCCTTGGAGGCCGAATAGCGGTCGGTGCGCGGCTTGCCGAGCGTCTCCTTCAGCTTGTCGATGACATGCTGCGGCGCCGGCAGGTCCGGATTGCCCATGCCGAGATCGATGATGTCGGCGCCGGCGTTGCGCGCCGCGCCTTGGCGCGGTTGACCTGCTCGAACACATAGGGCGGCAGACGGCGGATGCGGTAAAATTCTTCCATGCCTCGCAGGCTCCTCGCGCGCGCGGCGGCCGAAGCAGCCGGCGCGAGCCGGCTTTTATCACGGGCTTCGCAGCCGCTGTGGCAGGCGTCTATCGCGAGTCTAGCCGCGGCGACATGCTCCGCGGCCGGCAGCCGTGCTTCGGTCGCCTGGCTCGGCTGTCCTGGCGCTCGCGCGCCGCGGTCAAGCTCGTCCGGTCGATCCGCTGGCTTTCCTCGGCGCTCATCGGCCTGGTGTCGCGCGCGGCGGCATGTCGTGCACGGCCGGATAGGCGGGCGGGGCCGTCGCGGCGCGCTGGCGCGTGCCGGCCGGCTCGGCCATGTCGAGCTGGCGACGTGCAGGCCGCGAGCAGCCACGAGCCAGCGCCGCAGCCGCCAGCAGCCGCGCGTGAAGTACGCGCGGCAACCGATGCCGCTCCAGAGCGGTTTACGCTTGCGACATCACGCGGCATACTCAGGATGCACTGCAGCAAAGGTCGACTGTGCGATCGGCCGCGAGGTCAAGAACGGCCCGCAGCCTTGAGGAGGGTCTAGCCCGGCTAATATGTCCTAACCAAGAATGGTAAACGTGCTGTCAAGCCGCGGGTGTACCGGGATACTCGTCGGTCCACCCGGATGAGAGCGCCATGAACGACAAGCCCGCGGCCGACCGGTCAACGTCGGCACGGTCGATGTCGAGGCCTTCGCCAAGAACCTCGCCCGCCTGGTCGAGGAAGGCGGCAAGGCGCTCGCCGCCTATCTGAAGCCGCGCGAGGAAGGCCGGATCAAGAGCGAGATGCCCGACGAGGTGACCGACGTGGTCAAGACGCTCGGCCAGGTCGCCGAATATTGGCTGCGCCGACCCGCAGCGCGCGGTCGAACTGCAGACCGGGCTCGGCCAAGGCCTATCTCGAGCTGTGGGCCACCGCGGCCAAGCGGCATGGCGGGCGAGGACACGGAGCCGGTCGCCGAGCCCGATCCGAAGGACAAGCGCTTCGCCGATCCGGAATGGTCCACCAACCAGTTCTTCGACTTCCTCAAGCAGGCCTACCTGCTCACCACGCGCTGGGCCGACCACCTGGTCAAGGACGCCGACCGGCCTCGACTCCGCATACCCGCCAGAAGGCCGAGTTCTATGTGCGGCAGATCGCCAACGCGGTGTCGCCCTCGAATTTCGTGCTCACCAATCCGGAGCTGCTGCGCGAGACGCTCACGTCCAACGCCGAAAACCTCGTGCGCGGCATGCACATGCTGGCCGAGGACATCGAGGCCGGCCGCGGCAACCTCAAGATCCGCCAGTCCGACTCCGAGCAGTTCGAGGTCGGGCGCAATCTCGCGGTCACGCCCGGCAAGGTGATCTTCCAGAACGAGCTGATGCAGCTCATCCAGTATGCGCCGACGACCGAGACGGTGCTGAAGGTGCCGCTGCTGATCGTGCCGCCGTGGATCAACAAGTTCTACGTGCTCGACCTGACGCCGGAGAAATCCTTCATCAAATGGTGCGTCGACCAGGGCCTCACGGTGTTCGTGATCTCCTGGGTCAATCCCGACGCGCGGCTCGCCAAGAAGAGCTTCGAGGAATACATGCGCGAGGGCCCGCTCGCGGCGCTCGACGTGATCAAGGAGGTGACCGGCGAGGACAAGGTGCACACCATCGGCTATTGCGTCGGCGGCACGCTGCTCGCCGTCACGCTCGCCTATATGGCGGCGAAGGGCGACGACGCGCATCGTGTCGGCGACGTTGTTCGCCGCGCAGGTCGACTTCACCTATGCCGGCGACCTCAAGGTCTTCGTCGACGAGGAGCGCTCCAGGCGCTCGAACGGCGCATGGAGGAGCGCGGCTATCTCGAAGGCAGCAAGATGGCGAACGCCTTCAACATGCTGCGCTCGAACGACCTGATCTGGCCCTACGTGATCAACAATTATCTGCAAGGGCAAGGCGCCGTTCGCCGTTCGACCTGCTGTACTGGAATTCGGACGCGACCCGCATGCCGGCCGCGAACCACTCGTTCTATCTGCGCAACTGCTATCTCGACAACAAGCTCACCAAGGGCGAGATGGTGATCGCCGGCGTGACGCTCGACCTCGGCAAGGTGACGATCCCGATCTACAATCTCGCCACCCGCGAGGACCACATCGCGCCGGCGAAATCGGTGTTCCTCGGCTCGAAGTTTTTCGGCGGGCCGGTGCGCTTCGTGCTCGCGGGCTCCGGCCATATCGCCGGCGTGGTCAATCCGCCGGCCAAGGCAGAAGTATCAGTACTGGACCGGCGGACCGCCGGTCGGAAACCTCGACGGCTGGCTCGCCAAGGCCGAGGAGCATCCGGGCTCCTGGTGGCCGGACTGGCTGCAATGGATCAAGGAGCAGGACGCCGGCCGAGGTGCCGGCGCGCAAGCCCGGCGGCGGCAAGCTGCAAGCCGATCGAGGACGCGCCGGGAAGCTACGTCAAGGTGACGGACTGACGGACCTGAACGCACGCCCTCCCGGGATGGCCTTGTCGTGCCTGCAGCCGTCTTTTCCGGAGCTCACCCCTGGTGACCGTTGGACCCGGCTGTTACGCTGGCGCCATATGTCGGAGGCCGGAATTGCTGCGGATATGTGCGAAGCATTGAGTGTCGCACGGAGGGAGCGTCCGCTGTGACGATCTCGTGCGGACCTCCACACCTGGGTTGCCGGTCGGCGCAGCGGGGATTGGGGCCCGCGATGGCGCGATGTGGAAGAGGAAACCTGCCATGACGCAGGAATTGTTCTGGCTGATGATGACGATCATCCAGACCGGGCTGTTGTGGGTTCCCTACATCGTCGACCGGGTCATGGTGCGCGGACTGGCGGCGACGCTGGACAATCCGGGACCGAACGCGCTGCCGCAGTCGCCCTGGGCGCAGCGCCTGATGGCGGCGCACACCAATGCGGTGGAAAACCTGGTGTCTGTTCGCGCCGCTGGTGCTCATCCTGCACCTGCTGCAGATTTCCACCGGCATGACGATCACGGCGTGCGTGCTCTATTTCTCCTCGCGCCTGGCCCACGCCGTGATCTACGCCTGGGGCGTGCCGCTGTTCCGCACCCTGAGCTGGCTCGCGTCGTGGGCCGCGCTGTGGATCCTGGTGCTGGCGGTGTTCCGCATCATTTGACGTGCGGCACCGTAGGGTGGGCAAAATCGCCTGACGGTCGGTCGGAGTTTCCGCACGGCAGGGCGCGATTTTGCCCACGCGTGTCGTCCGCGTGGGCAAACGCGCGCGCGGCCGCGGCCTTAAACTAGCGCTCGTCAGGCGCGTTTGCCCACCCTACGGAACATCACTTCGCGCCGCGCATCACGTGATAGCTCAGCTCGCCCGGGTCGGTGAGGTCCGGCACCTTCCAGCCGTCGAGGTCGTACTCGGCCATGCAGTCCTCGGCGAAGCCCTTGAAGCGGTCGGCGTTGCCGGAGGCCTGCGCGCCGAACAGGCAGTAGCGGCGGATCTCCTCGGTCGAGCCGCCGTAGTTGATCTCGTAGAGCTCGTGGCGGCCGCCGAACTCGGTGGCGAGGCAGTCCCACAGGAGCTTGATCAGCTTCACCCGCTCCTCCGCCTTGTAGCCGTTCGAGCCGCGCAGGTACTGGTCGAGATAGGGGCGGATCTCCGGGCTCTTGAAGTCGCGCGCGTGCGAGTTGAGGTAGATCAGGCCGGACGCGACGGTCTGCTCGATGATGTACTTCACCTTGGTGTACGCCATGGTGGCGATGATCGCGTAGGCGTTGCCCGGGTCCATGTTGGGCAGCAGGTAGTCGCCGATCCACGGGCGCGGATCGCGCACCATGGCGTCGGACAGCGCCCAGAACAGGTTGCGCCAGGCGATCACCTCGCCGACGTTGGCCTGCACGCCGCGATAGTCCTTGGTGCCGGCGGCCTCGACGGCCTTGAGCAGCAGGCCGGCGATGAAGTCGAGCTTCACGGCGAGCCGCGTGCAGCCGTGCACCACGAAGCGCGGCAGGAAGCCGGTGCGCGGGAAGAAGTTGTTGGCCTTCTCGACGTCGCCGTAGACGAACACGTTCTCCCAGGGCACCAGCACCTTGTCCATGATGAACACGGCGTCGTTCTCGTCGAGCCGGCTCGACAGCGGGTAGTCGAACGGGCTGCCCATCGCGGTCGACGTCATCTCGTACGAGGTGCGGCAGATGAACTTCACGCCCGGCGTGTTGGTCGGCACCATGAACACGATGGCGAACTTCTTGTCCTGCACCGGGATGAGCCCGTGGTGCGCGACGAAGGTGTAGTTGGTGAGCACCGAGCCGGTGGCGACCACCTTGGCGCCCGACACGATGAGCCCGGCGTCGGTCTCCTTCTCGACGTGCGCGCACACGTCGCCGACCTCGTTCGGCGGCCGGTCGCGATCGACCGGCGGATGGATGATGGCGTGGTTGATGAACGGCACGCGCTCCTGGGAGAACTTGTACCAGCGGCGCGCATTGTCCTGGTACGGATCGTAGAAGTCGGCATTGGCGCCGAGCGTCGCCAGGAACGCCGCCTTGTAGTCGGGCGCGCGGCCCATCCAGCCGTAGGTGATGCGCGCCCATTCGGCGATCGCGTCGCGCCCCGCGATCATCTCGGCCAGGTTCTTCGGCGCCTTGAAGAAGGCGTGCGTCATGCCGCCGTTGCCGGTCTCGGTCGGCACCAGGATCTTGTCGCTGATGCTTCGGGCTGTGCAGCGCGTCGTAGAGGCGCGCGACCATGCGCGACGGTGTTGCGGAACGCCGGATGCGTGGTGACGTCCTTGACGCGCTCGCCGTAGATGTAGACCTCGCGGCCGTCGTTGAGCGACTCGAGATATTCCTTGCCGGTCTGCGGCTTCGACACCTCGACGTTGCCGATCGTGTCGGGCCGCTTGGCGAAGGCTTCCGGTTTCTCCCGCTGCGCTGTCGCTGCCCGCGCCATGAGCACCTCCCCTGTGTCTTGTTCGATAATCGAACGTATGTACGATATGCGAACCAACGATACGTAGTCGCTTTCGCAAGGGCAAGGTGTTCAATCGCGAGCGAGCGTCGGGTGGCGAGCGCAGCGCCGATCGGAGCGGCGGCGTCCCGCCGCCGGTATCGTGAGGTGCGCCGGACGCACGCCTCACGCGATGAACGCCGAGATCCGCTCCGCCACCGCCTTGAGCTCGGGCAGGAACCGCTCGCGCATCTCGTTGCGGGTGGTGCGGGTCGAATGGGTCGAGAGGTTGAGCGCGGCGACGCACTGGCCGGCGCGGTCGACGAGCGGCACCGCGATCGAGCGCAGGCCGCGCTCGAGCTCCTCGTCGACGATCGAGAAGCCCTGCGCGTGGTCGGCGCGCACGCGGTCGAACAGCGCCTGCGGGTCCGTGATGGTGCTGGGCGTGAGCGGCTCGATGCGCAGCGACATCAGCCGGCGCCAGATCT
Organism: uncultured Alphaproteobacteria bacterium; assembly: GCA_963720385.1. GTDB lineage: Bacteria > Pseudomonadota > Alphaproteobacteria > Rhizobiales > Xanthobacteraceae > VAZQ01. The sequence goes on from CAVRFL010000013.1 coordinate 444,899, forward strand.
CGGCATCGTCGAGGAAGCCGAGCTGCACGCGCCCCATCGAGGAGTGGAACGCCGGCAGCCGGCTGCCGACCGAGATCGCGACCGACATGATGCGGCGGGTCGGCACGCGCGCCACGTAGACGACCTCGGTGCCCTGCAGGATCGCGGCCGAGCACGACTCGTGCAGGCGCTCGCTCAGCTCCTTCATCAGCGGCGTCGCGCGCTCGATCCAGGTCTGCGTCGCGAGATAGGCGAAGCCGAGCCGCAGGATGCCGGGCGACGAGCGAGAACTGGCGGCCGTTCTGCTCGACATAGCCGAGGTCGGCGAGCGTGCGCAGGATGCGCCGCGCGGTCGCGCGCGACAGGTCGACCGCGCCGGCGGCCTCCGACAGCGTCATGCGTCGGCCGCTGCTTGTCGAACGCGCCGAGCACCGCCAGGCCCTTGGCGAGCGTCGCCATGAATTCCTTGTCGGGCGGCTTGAGCATCGGTCGTCGTCTTCGCTCTGCGATCGCGCATTGACTCCGCAGAACCGCGATCTCACAGAATGATCGGATAACGAACTATTGTTCGATAATCGAACAAAATGCCGGCCGCGTCAAGCCGCATGACGGCAGCCGGCGGGGAGCGGCGGCCGACCAGCCGCACCGGCACCACGATGGGAGGGACGACATGACCGACCGACACGCACTCGCTTCACCCGCCGCACATTCGTCAAGGGCGGCGCTGCCGCCGGTGCGGCGCTCGCCGTCACGCCGATCCACGCGCCCGCGGTGCATGCGCCAAGACGCTCAAGCTCGGCTACGTGAGCCCGCAGACCGGGCCGCTCGCCGCGTTCGCGGAAGCCGACAACTTCGTCATCTCGAACTTCCTCAACACCGTGAAGGGCGGCCTCAAGATCGGCAACGAGCACCTATCCGGTCGAGGTCGTGGTCAAGGACAGCCAGTCGAACCCGAGCCGCGCCGCCGACGTCGCGCGCGAGCTGATCGTCGGCAACAAGATCGACATGATGCTGGTCGCGTCGACGCCGGAGACCACCAACCCGGTCGCGACCCAGTGCGAGGTCGAGGAGACGCCGTGCATCTCGACGCGTGGCGCCGTGGCAGCCCTACTTCATCGGGCGCCAGCGCAATCCCGGCGATCCCGCGTCATGGAAGCCGTTCAACTACACCTACCACTTCTTCTGGGGGCTGGAGGACGTCATCGCCGTCTTCACCAACATGTGGGGCCAGCTGCAGACCAACAAGTCGGTCGGCGGCCTGTTCCCCAACGACGGCGACGGCAACGCCTGGGGCGACAAGCAGGTCGGCTTCCCGCCGGTGCTCGAGAAGCACGGCTACAAGCTCACCGATCCCGGCCGCTACCAGAACCTCACCGACAACTTCACGGCCCAGATCACGGCGTTCAAGCGCGCCGAGTGCGAGATCGTCACCGGCGTGGTGCTGCCGCCCGACTTCACCACGTTCTGGAACCAGGCGACGCAGCAGGGCTTCAAGCCGAAGATCGCCTCGGTCGGCAAGGCGCTCCTGTTCCCGGTCGCGGTCGAGGCGCTCGGCCGCAACGGCAACAACCTCTCGTCCGAAGTGTGGTGGTCGCCGAGCCATCCGTTCAAGTCCTCGCTCACCGGCCAGTCGGCGAAGGAGATCGCCGACGCCTACCAGCAGGCGACGCGCAAGCAGTGGACGCAGCCGATCGGCTTCATCCACGCGCTGTTCGAGGTCGCGGTCGACGTGCTCAAGCGCTCGGCCGACAAGAGACGACGCCAAGGCGATCGTGCAGGCGATCGCGGCGACCAAGCTCGACACGATCGTCGGCAACGTCGCGTGGTCGGGCGAGAAGCTGCCGCCGTTCGCGCAGAAGAACATCGCCAAGACGCCGCTGGTCGGCGGGCAATGGCGCCTGCGCGACGGCAACAAGTACGACATCGTCATCACCGACAACCAGACGGCGCCGCAGATCCCGGTCGGCGGCAAGATGCAGGCGATCGAGTCGGGTGGAGTGGTGGGCAAATCCCGCTCGCCCGGCAAGATTACTGCTAGCGCCCGAACCCTCGCTCGCGCAGGACTTTGCCCACGCGGACTCAGGATCGGCGAAGCCCGCTGGCAGGCCCCGCTCGTGAATCCCGTAATCCCTGTCAGGGCCTTGCCCACCCTACGGCGCCAGCTCACGGAAACACCGCGAGCTGCATGAGCCCCAAGGTCTCGGGATAGCCGAGCATCACGTTCATGTTCTGCACCGCCTGGCCGGACGCGCCCTTGGTGAGGTTGTCGAGCGCCGACACGATGATGGCGCGGCCGGGGATGCGGTCCTTGGCCACCCCGATGAACGTCATGTTGGAGGCGCGCACGTGGCGCGTCTGCGGCGCCTGGCCGAACGGGAGCACGTGGACGAACGGCTCGCGCGCGTACGCTTTGGCGATCACGGCGTGGAGGTCTTCCGGCCCCCTGCCCCGCCGGCCGCGCACGTAGATGGTCGACAGGATGCCGCGGTTCATCGGCACGAGGTGCGGCGTGAACGTCACCGTCACGGGCTTGCCCGCGGCCTTGGAGAATTCCTGGTCGAGCTCGGCCATGTGGCGGTGATGGCCGATGCCGTAGGCGTGGAAGCCTTCCGACACTTCCGAGAACAGCATCTCCTCCTTGGCGGCGCGCCCGGCGCCGGTCATGCCCGACTTGGCGTCGATCACGATCTCGTCCGGGTCGATCGCCTTGGCCTTGAGCAGCGGCACCAGCGGCAGCTGCGCGCACGTCGTGTAGCAGCCCGGGATTGGCGACGAGATGCGCGCGCTTGACGTCGCGCCGGTAGACCTCGGTGAGGCCGTACACGGCCTGGCCCTGCAGCTCGGGCGCATGGTGCTCGTGGCCGTACCAGCGCGCGTACGCCGCGGTGTCGGCGAGGCGGAAATCGGCCGACAGATCGACCACGCGCGTCGACGGCGCCTCGCCCATCAGCTTCTTGATCACCTTCTGGGTGGTGGCGTGCGGCAGCGCGCAGAACGCGAGATCGAGGCTCTGCGCCGACCCAGTCGACGTCATCGATCGCCACCAGCCGCGGCAGCGTGAACGGCGTGAACTGCGGGAACACGTCACGCATCTCGTGATTGGCGCGGCGCTCGGCGGTGAGCAGCGCGATCTCGACGCGCGGATGATTCAACAGCAGCCGCAGCAGCTCGGCGCCGGTATAGCCCGACGCGCCCAAGACGCCGATTTTGGCTTTGTAGCCTTGCTCGCCATGGCTCAATCCTTTCCGCCGTCGACGTGCGCCGGACGAGACCGAATACCGCGGAGGATGACTGGAGCGAAAGTGCCGCGGAAGGCCGATCCGGCGGCACGAGGGTCGATCAGACGCGATCGAACGCCCCGGCCGGCCGCGCGCGGCGGCGGCGATGTCTCATGCTTGGCGTTGATCGTCGTCATGCGGGCGCGATGTAGCCACGAACCGCCGGAGCGTCAAGCGACGGATCGTGACGACCGAGCGATCAGCCGTCCCTTGCGGCTTGTCGAGGAGCGCGCGCAATCGGTGGCGCGCCGCGGTCGGGTCGGGATGGGACAGGTGATTGCGCAGGTAGTGCGCCATGGCGGCCGACGATCGCAGGCCGTTCGCGTGATAGCGCTCCTCCAGAAACATGAAGACGGAATCGAGCGCGTCGGATTTCATGATCCCATGCAGCATCAGCACGTCCATGATGAGAACGAGCGCATCGGCCAGCGCCAATTCGGCGCCGGTGAACGATCGCGCGTATCGGACTTGCCCGCCATCTGGCATTGACCCCAGTGACCTCGACTTTAGTCGAGCCGAATTCAGTCTTACCCACAGCAATCCACTTGAACTGTCGCGATGACCAGAGCGGATCACTGCTGAACGTATATGTACTTATTCGGCGGTCCGCTTTCACGAATTGCGCCGCGATTTCGCGGCGACAGGCGCGAATCATGGGCCGAACGGAACAGTGCCGCCCCGAGCGGGCGGCACGTCCCGTCATGCAAGTTGCGAGGGGCTTAGAGCACCGGGCTCCAGGCCACCGGGGTGAAGCGATAGCCGGCGCCGTCCTTCTCGATGTAGCCGGCCGCCGGGAACGGCAGGTGGTAGCCCGACAGCAGGATGCGATCGGTCGCCAGCATGTCGTAGAGCTTGCGCCGCGTCGCGACCGCCTGTGGACGTCCATGTCGCCGCCCGCGTTCCAATCGGGGTTGCGCACGAACAGGACGGCGACATGAGCGGTGACATCCGCCTGCACGATCAGCTTGCCGGGGCCGGACGCCACGAGGAACGACGTGTGGCCGGGCGTATGGCCGTTGGTGTCGAGCGCCGTGATGCCGGGCGCGACCTCGCTGCCCCATTCGTAGCGCAGTCACCTTGTCGGCGAGCCCCGCGAAGATGCGCCGCACGTTGCGATGATTGTTGGCGAGGCCCGAGCCCTCGGGCGCGCGGCTCATGTTGGCGTCGTCCAGCCAGTACGCCAATTCCTTCGCCGGCACCTTGATCTCGGCATTGGGGAACGCGAGCTGGCCGTCGGCGGTGCGCAGCCCGCCGATATGATCGCCGTGGAAGTGCGAGATCACGACGATGTCGATCGTCTTGGGATCGATGCCCGCTGCCGCAAGGTTGGCGGCGACCAGGCCGGCCGTCGGGACTGCGGCCGGGCCCGTTGCCGGTATCGAGCAGCACAAGCTTGGAGCCGGTATTGACCAGCGTCGTGTTGAACGGGATCGACATCTGATCCGTGGGCAGGAAGTGGGCCCGAAGCCCGCCTGCATGTCCTCGAGCTTGACGTTGGGATACGGGCTGCGTTCCAGCTTGTCGTTGCGCACGCCATCGTTGATGGTGGTGACTTCGTAGTCGCCGATCTTGTAACGGTAGTAGCCGGCCGCCTGGCGGCCGATGGCAGCAGGTGGCTTGGGCTGATGCTGGTGTCGGCAGCGTGCCTGCGGCACCGGCTGCCGCGGCGCCGACGAGCGCGGCGCGGCGCGTGATGTTGGACATGTCGCTCCCTCTTATGTTCGGCCCGTGGGACGAGGCCACGCCGATGCTAGGCCGGCTCAACCGGCGTGGGAATCGGGCATCGTGCAGCAGTCACGAAACAGTGAATGCGTCCGTCCTACTCCAGCGGCGGGATCGTGCGCAGCCACGCCACGATGGCGTTCAGGTCCTGCTCGGTCATGCGGCTGAAATAGACCTGGCGCGCCATTGGCTGCTTGAACGTGCGGCCGTCGCGGCCGACGCCTTGGGTCAGCGCCTTCTTGATCTCCGCGTCGCTCCACGCGCCGATCCCAGCGGTCGGGTGCGACGTGATGTTTGACGCAACCGCCTTGCCCCACGGGCCGGTGAACTCGTAGCCGCCCTTGCCCCACGAGCCCTTGTAGTCCTGCGTGCCGTCGGCGCGGCGCGAGTGGCATTCCATGCAATGCGCAATGGTGGCGAGATAGAACCCGCGCCGGACCGGGTCGCCCAGGGCCGCTTCGTCGATCGGCTTCTCGGCGCCGGGAATCGAGCTCGGCATGCATCGCGGCCTTGTAGACGGGCGCCTGGACCTCGTTGCGCACGGAGGGCAGCGAGCGGGTATAGGCGACGACCGCGTCGAGATCGCGCGGCGTCAGGATCTTGTAGAACGCGAACGGCATCTGCGGCGCGAGCGGCACGCCGTTCGGGCGAACGCCGTCGGTGAGCGAGCGCTTGAGATCGTCGCTCGCTCCAGGCACCGATGCCGGTGTCGCGATCCGGCGTGATGTTGGAGCCCTTCACCGTATAGGCGGGCGTGTCCTAGGTCTGCGATCCGCCGGAAAACCGCTTCGCCATGTCGAATCCGGCGGGCCCGCGCGGCGTGTGGCAGCCGTCGCACGCCATGACGGCGTTGACGAGATATTCGCCGCGCTCGACGCGGGGTTTGCGCGAGTGCGGATGTCGATGCGAGGGTCAGGAGAAGGATCAGGCCCGAGCGAAACATGGAGGCGTCTCCGCGAAGGTGGCGAACAGTAAATGGCGAATGGCGAACGGCGCGACTCCATGCGCCACTCACCATTCGCCATTCGCGCTTGTCAGATCACCGGGCTCCAGGCGACCGGCACGAGCCGATAGTTGCCGCCGTCCTTCTCCACGTGGCCGAGCGACGGGAACGAGAAGTGGAAGCCGGCGATCAGCGCCTTCTCGGCCGAGGCCATGTCGTAGAACTTGCGCCGCGTCGCCACCGCCTTGACCGGATCGATGTCGAAGGCGACGTGCCAGTCGGGATTGCGCAGGAACAGTTCCGGGATGTTGGTGACGTCCGATTGCACCAGCAGCCGCCCCGAACCCGACGCGACCGCAAACGCGGTATGGCCGGGCGTGTGGCCGCTGGCGTCGAGCGCCGTGATGCCGGGCGCGACCTCCTTGCCCCATTCGTAGCGCGTCACCTTGCCGGCGATGTCGGAGAGCACTTTGCGCGTGTTGGCGAAGTAGCCCTTCATCATCTCGTTGTCGGCCTTGGCCATGTTCTCGTCGCTCATCCAGAACGCCCAGTCGGCCTCCGGCGCCTTGATCTCGGCATTGGGGAACGCGAGCGAGCCGTCCGCATTCTTGACGCCGTTGCAGTGGTCGGGATGGAGATGCGAGAGCACGACGAAGTCGATCGCCTTGGCGTCGATGCCGGCCGCCGCCATGTTGCCCTGGAGCAGGCCGACGGTCGGACCGCTGCCGGCCGGGAAGCCCGTATCGATCAGCACCAGCTTGGAGCCGGTATTGATGACGACGGGATTGAACGGGACGCGCACCTGGCCCTTCGGCATGTAGGCAGCCTCCGCGGCCGCGAGCGCCTGCTCCTTGGGAATGTTGCGCACGAAGCCGTCCGGCATCGGGAACGTGCGGCCGCCGTCGGTGAACTGCGTGACTTCATAGTCGCCGACCTTGTGGCGATAGAAGCTCGGTGCCTGCTTGCCGCTCGCCGGCGCGGCGGCACGCGCCGGCAGCGTCGTGCTCAGCGGACAAACGGCCGCGAACGCCGCGGCAGCGGCGCCGGTCATGAGAGTGCGGCGCGTCAGTTCAGTCATTGCTTTCTCCCTGGAGCAAGAGCGAGGCCGTTCGGGCCTTTCATTGAGCGGAAGCGTGGACCGTAGCGTCGTCCGGTCTCGTGCGGAACCTGCAAACATTGAACGAACAAGGGGAATGCCGGCTATTCCGACGCGCCAACGCCTCGACCATCAGAATTCGCTTATGTACCGGTAGGAAATAAGGGAATTCTGCCTATAAGGCAGACCGTGGTAACCTGCAATTCTAAGGTGCGCAACCTCGAGTTTCCCCGGTCCCATGTCACCCCGCAGCCGCAATTCGCGAGACGAGGAAATCGCCAAGCGCGTACGCGCCTTGCGGCTGCAGCGCGGCTTGTCCCAGTCGCAGCTCAGCAGCGTCCTCGCGGTCACGCCGCAGCAGGTGCAGAAATACGAGAAGGGCACGGACCGGATTTCTGCCGGCCGCCTGCAGCAGATCGCGGAGGTGCTGCAAGCGCCGGTCGCGTTCTTCTACGAGGGCGATGCCGTCGCCAACGGCACACCGCACCTGCCGCTGCTCGCGCTCGATTTCGACTTCCTGCAGAGCGGCGAGGCCATGCGCCTCGTGCGCGCCTATGCACAAATTCCGAACCGCTCGGTTCGGCTTCACCTCCTGCGGCTTGCCGAGTCCATGGTGGGCGAGTGAGTCGCAGGTAATCCCGAGGGGAGCGGCAACAGCCGCTAGGGACCGCAGCGCGCCGAGCCCGGATCCAGAGTGCCGCAAACTGGATACCGGGCTCGACGCCTGCGGAATTCCGCACCGGGCGCCTCACATCCACCAGAACTTGGTGATCACGTCATTCCACAGCCAGGTCGTGACCTTGCCGCCGATGTCGCCGAGCCACAGCAGCACGCCGGCCCACACGAACGCCGAGGTGAAATTGGCGAGCTGAAACGTCCAGAACGGCATCGCGAAAATGCCGGCCACGAGCGGCACCGAGGCGCGCAACGGACCGGAGAACCGGCCGATGAAGATCGCCAGCGCACCCCACCGCCGGATGAAGGCTTCGCCGCGCGGCAGCAGGTCGGGGTGGCGTGACAGCGGCCACATGCGGGCGATCGACGTCTTGAACTTCATCCCCAACCAATAGGACAGCCAGTCGCCAAGCGCCGCGCCGAGCGAGCCGGCAATCCACACCGGGACGAAATCGATGCCGCCCATGCCGATCAGCGCACCGATGCCGACCAGCGCGGCCCACGCAGGCAACAGCAGCGAGATGAACGCGAGCGACTCGCCGAACGCCAGCAGGAACACGATCGGCGCCGCCCACGCCTCGTTGGTACGGACGAACTCGATGATGGCGCGGGCGGATTCTTCCATGGACTGTGGGTGAACGGCTAATTAGGCGAGGCCGTCAGTGTCTAGCCGGGCGAGTGGCGAATGGCGAGTGGCGAATGGCGGCGCGCGCTGATCGCTATTCGCTATTCCCCATTGGCTCAACCCGGCAGCATCGGATCGTCGGGCGGAAACAGGTGATTGATCGCGACCAGCATCATGATCAGGAGCGGCACGGAGAGAAATGCGCCGATCGGTCCCCACAGCCAGGTCCAGAAGATCAGCGCGAGGAACACCGTGAGCGGATTGAGGAACAGGCGCTTTCCCATGATGCTGGGCGTGATGAAGTGGCCCTCCAGCGTGGTGAAGCCGAGATAGATCAGCGGCGCGATCAGCGCCTGACTGAGGGTGGGAAACACGATGAGCCCAATCAGGAACAGGACGACCTGCATGATCAGGGCGCCGATATAGGGAATGAAATTGAGGATGAAGGCGAGAACGCCCCAGGCGGCGGCGTTCGGCAGGCCGACCAGAAATGCAATGCAAGCGGCCGCCACACCCACGACAAGATTGATGACCGTCACGACGCTGAGGTAGTCCGTGAGGTTGCGCTCGATATCGTTGAGGATGCGCAGCGTGCGCAGGCGTGCCTCACGGTTCTCGAAGAAAATAATCAGCACATTGCGCAGCTGCGTCCGGCCCAGCAGGTAGAAGAACAGCGTGCCGAGAAACGCGACGATCTGGCCGATTGCCGGAGTCAGGAAGGTCAACGCGGGTGTGGCGATGCTGAGGAGGTCGACCGTTACGCCGGCGTCCCCGCTGCCTCCGGGCAGGATCGCTTTGCGCAGGTCCTGCAGCGCGGCGATCGGCCGGTTGAACACCTGGAGCTTGTCCCTGATGTTGCGGCCGACATCGGGCGTCTTGTCGGCCACGTCGACGATCGCGCCCGAGACCGTGACGATGATGAGGTAGAGCACGCCGACGACGAACAGCCAGAACGCAATTGCCGACACCAGCGGAGGTATGCGGTACTTCTCGGCGCGGGCCGAGAGCGGCCCGAGCATCAACCCGATCACGAGCGCGCACGTGACCGGCACGAGCACCGGACGCGCCAGTTCGAGCGCCGCGATGAGCAAGATGAGAAAGATGCCGACTGTGGCGGCCTGCGTCGCCGCACGCCAAGCCACGGCGCGCCGCTCCACCGGGTGTGGATGAGTGATCTTGAGAACGGCCGATCCCTGGTCGGCCCCATTGCGGTCGTCGGCGCGGACTTCTTTTGCGCTGCCTGACGTCGCCGGCTTGTCGACGCTGACGCGGGCTTCTTGCTCCGATTTCCGCTCCGAATTGCGCGCACTCATCCGTCACTCCGCCGGCCCGCTGGCGCCCCTCCTCCGGCGGCACACTCCCAATGCGCAAGCAGCGAATTGGTTGCGTTGGATACGTATTGTAGGACGGCGAGCCTACCCTACGTTTGGCTCCCCACGCGCTTTTTCGCCAGCGCACCGATATGGCGCTGTGCCACGGTCGCGGCCGCAAGCGCCGTGATGTCGGCGTGGTCATACGCCGGGGCCACCTCGACCACGTCCATGCCGCGCCAGTCGAGATCCGCGATGCCGCCGAGGATGGCGTAGGCCTCACGCGCGGACAGGCCGCCGGAGACCGGCGTGCCGGTGCCGGGCGCGAACGCCGGGTCGAGGCAATCGATATCGAAGCTCAGGTAGGCGGGCCCCTCCCCCACCCGCCGGCGGATATGCTCGATCACGCCGGTGGCCCCGAGCGAGTCGATCGTCCCGGCATCGATGATCTCGATGCCGTAGTCCGCAGGCGCGTGGGTGCGGATGCCGACCTGGATCGAGCGCGCCGGATCGACCAGGCCTCGCTTCACCGCGCGCGTGATGAAGCTGCCATGGCCGATCCGGTGCTCGTCGTCGTGCCAGGTGTCCTGATGCGCGTCGAACTGGACCAGGGCGAGCGGGCCGTGGCGCGCCGCATGCGCCTCGATCAGCGGAAAGGTGACGAAGTGATCGCCGCCGAGCGACACGAGATGAACGCCCTGTTCGAGGATTGCGGCCGCCTGGGTCTTGATCGCCGCGCGGATCTCGTTCGGCTTGGCGTAGTCGAAGGCGCAGTCGCCGTAGTCGACCACGGTGAGCACCTCGAACGGGTCGACGCCGAACGGATATTGCGGGTCGCCGTCGAAAATCGCAGACGCGCGACGGATCGCCTGGGGGCCGAAGCGCGCACCCGGCCGGTTCGAGGTCGCCGCATCGAAGGGGATTCCCCACACCACCACATCGACGCCCGCGAGGTCGCGGCTGTAGCGGCGGCGCATGAAGGACAGGACGCCGCCGTAGGTCGGCTCCTGCGCGCCGCCCTTCAGCGGCCCGAAAACCGCATTGTCGGTTTGGGGAAGGCACGATGATTCCGGCTTCATGGGTGTCGATCTCTCCGACGAGTGCCCCGCTTGCGAAGTTCGTGATACATCGCCGTACTGTCTGACACGAACTTCGAGAAGCAAAAGGGGCACGCGCAGGCTCATGGTTGTGGTGCCGCTTTTCGATTTGAAGTTCCTAAACGAGCTTGCCGCGCGTGGTGTAGGAACTTCACATCGGCGGCACGACAACGCCGGCGGGCCGCCATTCGTTCGCCTCAATGTGGCGCGCGAGTATGGCCCTCCCCACATAGGCATTCGGCCGCGACTTAACAGAGCGGCGGGTGCATAGTCGCAGACTGATTCGCTTCACCGATTCGAGCCAAATCCACATGGCCAAGCCCAAACCGAAGAGCAAGCCGGCGTCCAAGCCGGCACCCAAGAGCCACGACCTGTTCGACGAGTTGCCGCCCACGCGGCGCGCGGCCGCAAGCGCGCGCGCGACGGCCAAGCCGGCCGGCGCCGAGGCCGGCTACACGGCGCGCCATATCGAGGTGCTGGAAGGGCTCGAGCCGGTGCGCCGGCGCCCCGGCATGTACATCGGCGGCACCGACGAGAAGGCGCTGCATCACCTGTTCGCCGAGGCGATCGACAACGCGATGGACGAGGCGCTCGCCGGCCACGCCAATTGGATCGAGGTCGAGATGGAGCCCGACGGCTTCATCACTGTCATCGACAACGGCCGCGGCATTCCGGTCGATCCGCATCCCAAGTTCCCCAACAAGTCCGCGCTCGAAGTGATCATGTGCACGCTGCACGCGGGCGGCAAATTCAACTCCAAGGTCTACGAGACCTCGGGCGGGCTGCACGGCGTCGGTGTGTCGGTGGTCAACGCGCTCTCCGAGACGCTCGAGGTCGAGGTCGCGCGCGGCCAGGAGCTGTACCGCCAGGTGTTTGCGCGCGGCAAGCCGCAGGGCAAGCTGCAGAAGCTCGGCCGCATTCAGAACCGGCGCGGCACCAAGGTGCGCTTCAAGCCCGACCCGCAGATCTTCGGCGCCAAGGCGGCGTTCAAGCCGCAGCGCATCTTCAAGATGGCGCGCTCGAAAGCCTACCTGTTCGGCGGCGTGGAAATCCGCTGGCGCTGCGCCAAGGAGCTGCTTGCGGGCGTCGAGGGCGTGCCGGAAGAAGAGACGTTCCACTTCGCGCGCGGCCTGCAGGATTTTCTCACCGCCGCGATCCACGGCCAGACCCTGGTGCATCCCGACCTGTTCACCGGCTCCTCCGGCAAGACCGGAAGCCACGGCACGGTCGAGTGGGCGATCGCGTGGGTCGCGGACGCGGACGGCTTCGTCTCGTCCTACTGCAATACGATCCCGACCCACGATGGCGGGACCCACGAGGCGGGCCTGCGGGCTGCGCTGACGCGTGCGCTCAAGGACCATGCCGAGCGCATCGGCCAGGGCAAGAAGGCCGGCGCGGTGACGAGCGACGACGTGATGTTCGGCGCCGCCGCCATGCTGTCGGTGTTCATCCGCGAGCCGGAATTCCAGGGACAGACCAAGGACCGGCTCGCCAGCGCCGAGGCGCAGCGCATCGTCGAGCAGGCCATCAAGGATGCGGCCGATCATTGGCTCGCCGGCAACCCGAACCAGGCCAACAAGCTGCTCGACTGGGTGGTGGAGCGCGCCGAGGAGCGCATCCGCCGGCGCCAGGAAAAGGAGATCGCGCGCCGCACCGCGACCCGCAAGCTGCGCCTGCCGGGCAAGCTCGCCGACTGCACCAACACGGCGGCGGAGGGCTCGGAGATCTTCATCGTCGAGGGCAACTCGGCCGGCGGCTCGGCCAAGCAGGCGCGCGACCGCGCCACCCAGGCGATTCTCCCGTTGCGCGGAAAAATCCTCAACGTGGCGAGCGCCGGCAAGGACAAGCTCGCGCAGAACCAGCAGCTCGCCGACCTGATCCAGGCGCTCGGCTGCGGCACCAGCGTGCACTACCGCGACGAGGACCTGCGCTACGGCCGCGTCGTCATCATGACCGACGCCGACGTCGACGGCGCGCACATCGCGTCATTGCTGATCACGTTCTTCTACCGGCAGATGCCGAAGCTGATCGAGAACGGGCATCTCTATCTGGCGGTGCCGCCGCTCTATCGCCTGAGTCACGGCGGCAAGAATTTCTACGCGCGCAACGACGCGCACAAGGACGAGATCCTGAAGAATGAGTTCCACGCCAACGCCAAGGTGGAGGTGAGCCGCTTCAAGGGCCTGGGCGAGATGATGGCCGCGCAGCTCAAGGAGACCACCATGGATCCGAAGAAGCGCACGCTGTTGAAGGTTATGCTGCTCACCGAGGACCGCGAGGACACGAGTGACGCGGTCGACCGCCTGATGGGCACCAGGGCGGAGACCCGCTTCGCCTTCATCCAGGAGAAGGCGGAGTTTGCGGCGGAGGAGCTGCTGGACGTGTGATGTAGGTTGGGCGAGCATCCGCCGCGGCGGATGCGAGGGCAAGCTCTTCGCGAGACCCAGCATTGCGCGCGGTTCAGTTGTTGGGTCGCGCAGGCTCGACCCAACCTACGTTCCCGCGCGTTCTACGCAGCTCTGCTCAAGCTCCAACGCCGTTGTGGTGGTTCCATGCGCGGCCTATGCTTCGCGCCACGCAACGGGGCAAGTCGCGTCTTTCCCGGAACGGCAACAGCGGGCTTCAGGGCGACAGGCCCGCCGATCCGTTCCGCAGCGTGAGCGTCAGCACCGCCCGTCTCAGACTTCGCACGTCATCGACTTCCCCGCTTGGCGACTGCTCGAAACAGCGCGCGACGCCGCGGCTGCTCGCGACGACAAGATCAATCGGGAGGTCATGATGCGCTCCTTGTTCCTGTGGCTGCTCGCTCTCGCCATCTCCGGCCTCGCCGCGACCGCGCTGCACGCGGAGCAGAACGTTGCCCTCACCGGCCGGGTCACCGCGGTCGAGGAAGGCGCGATGGAGGGGGTCCTGGTGAGCGCCAAGACTGGTTCGATCACGGTCACCGTGGTCACCGACAAGGAGGGGCGCTACGCATTTCCCGCAAGCCGGCTCGCACCCGGGCAATACGCGCTCGGCATCCGCGCGGTCGGATACGACCTGGACAATTCGAAGACCGTCACGGTCGCGGCGCAGACCACGACCCACGATCTCAAGCTGCGCAAGACAGAGGACCTCGCAGCGCAGCTCTCGAACGGCGAATGGATGGCGAGCGCCCCCGGCACCGACCAGCAAAAAGGCCTCCTGCTCAACTGCGTCGGCTGCCACACCCTCGAGCGGTTCATGCGCTCGCCGCACGATGCCGACACGCTGATGAAGCTGACGCTGCCGCGCATGCAGGGCTACGTGAACCAGAGCATCCCGGCGCATCCGCAGCTGCGCAAGGGCGAGCGCCGCATGGAGGAGCGCGGCGACCAGCGCGTCCAGATCTATCGCACCGCCGCCGAATATCTGAGTACGATCAACCTGGGCGCCGCCACGCAGTGGAGCTATCCGCTCAAGACGCTGCCACGTCCGACCGGGCGCGCAACGCGCGTGATCTATACGGAGTACGATCTCGGCCGCGAGACGATCGAGCCGCACGACGTGATCGTCGATGCCGACGGCATCGCCTGGTACTCGAGCTTCGGCGAGCAATTCCTGGGCCGGCTCGACCCTAAGACCGGCGAGGTGAAGGAATACGCCGTCCCCGAGCACAAGCCGGGCTTCCCGACGGGCTTCCTCGGCCTGCGCGCCGACCGCGACGGCAATCTGTGGCTCGGCAACATGTACCAGGCGACGATCGTCAAGTTCGATCGCAAGACCGAGCAATTTCGGTTCTGGCCGCTGCCGCCGGAACAGAACATCGATGCCGCGCAGGTCAACATGGTGAGCCCGCAGAGCTCGCACGTCGACGGCAAGGTGTGGACACAGAACAACGGCTTTGCCGGGGTGCACCGGCTCGACCTCGCGACCGGCAAGATCGAGACCTGGGAGCCGTTCAAGGGCGCGCCCGAGCCGCACAACATCTACGACGTGATCCCCGACTCGCAGAACAACGTCTACTTCACCGACTTCCGCCATCAGCACATCGGGCGGATCGACGCCAAGACCGGCGAGGTAAAGGTGTTCGCCGCCCCGACGCCGCGCTCGGCGCCGCGCCGCGGCCAGATGGACGCGCAGGACCGGCTGTGGTTCGGGGAATACCGCGGCGACCGCATCGCCATGTTCGACACCAAGACCGAACAGTTTCGTGAATGGAAGCTGCCGACCAAGTGGGCCTCTCCGTACGACGTGGCGTTCGACAAGAACGAGGAGGCGTGGACCGGCTCGATGATCACCGACCAGGTGACGCGGCTCAACACCAAGACCGGCGAGTTCGTCGACTATCTGCTGCCGCGCCCCACCAACATCCGGCGCGTGTTCGTCGACAGCTCGACCACGCCGGTGACGTTCTGGGTCGGCTCGAACCACGGCGCATCGATCATCCGGCTCGAGCCGCTGGATTGATGTAGGTTGGGTCGAGCCCTCTTGGCGAGACCCAACATTTGCCGCATCGTAATTGTTGGGTCTCGCTGCGTTCGACCCAACCTACGGCCTGTCGTGACCCACAACCCCTTCATGCGACGCGCGATCGATCTCGCGCTGGAAAAGATGCGCCAGAACGGCGACGGCCCGTTCGGCGCGGTCGTCGTCAGGGACGACGAGATCATCGCGGAAGGCTGGAACCAGGTCACCGCCACCAACGACCCGTCCGCCCACGCCGAAATGGTCGCCATCCGGCAGGCGTGCGCCCGGCTCGGCCGCTTCGAATTGACCGACTGCGATCTCTATGCGAACTGCGAGCCGTGCCCGATGTGTCTCGGCGCGGTCTACTGGACCAGGCTGCGCCGCATCTACTATTGCAGCACGCGCGCCGATGCGGCGCGCATCGGGTTCGACGACGACTTCATCTACGACGAGATCGCGCTGCCGCCGGAGCGGCGCACGATTCCTGCGGTGCAGCTCGCGGACGACATGGCCGAGCTGGTGTTCGGCGAATGGGCCGCCAATCGCGACAAGCGCGAGTATTAAGTCTGCAGATCGCGTCATTGACCGGCACTGCGATGGTCTGCCTCAACGGAGGTCTCACAAAGATGCGTCCTGGTCCCTCAGGGGCGCGACCCGCGGCACAACAAGTTGGTCAAACTCTTGCGAGACGCAGCCTTTTTCTGCTTGGGTCGTCTTCCTCAGCCGGCTGATCCAGCGCGCGAACGGGGCGGCGCACCCGCGAGTCATGCACGACGATCTCCTCGTCCTTCGCGCCAACGCGCGCCTTTGCTCCGCGCTTACTGCGGCGCGGGCATGGCCTGTGCGATCTGGATCGGGTCGCTCAGCGGACCGCATTCGATTTCACGCATCGGCTTGTCCTGTTCCGCGCGCGGGACCCTCAGGTTTGGAACAGGCTGGAAGCCGTGTGCCATAGGTAGATTGATCCCAGTCGGGTGCAGGATGATCGGATCCTTGGGATAGCAGGCGTCCGTCAGGGCAAGGTCGGCGTCCTTCTGTCCCGGAGCGGTCAGGCGGCCGACGAGCAGCTGTCCACCCTGCAGCTTGTGCGCCGGAGAGGGCCGCTTGTCGCCGGCCAGATAGCTTGACCTCCGGCACGGCCGCGACGTATCTGCGCCCTGCAGGCTGTAGGTCACGTTACAGGCCAATCCGCGAACCTGCTTGAGGTCGGCCGCACCGCTGGCGGACTTGTCGCGCTCCAGGACCAGGAACTCAACGCGCACGCTGTCGTGCGTCTCTTTGGTTTCTTCCGTCGTCGTGACGAGGCTGCGGGAGAGGACAAGTTGCGTCTTCGCCGGCCCACCGAAGTCGGCGGGCTGATCCAGCACCACGATGGGGCGGCGCGCCCACGACGCGTGGAGGTCGACCTTGGCGCCGCTCGCGCCGAGGCGCATGCCGATCGGCACCGGCGCGGGCTTCTCGGCATCGAGATCGATCTCGTAAAGCCGCATCTTGTCGTTGGACTTCCTCACGCTGAGAAGGCGCAGGTCGGCGTCCTTGGTCAGCGGCAGCATGGGATCGTAGTCATCGGAAATATCGAATTTCGGGGCGCTGCGGAGCTTTATCGGCGTCGGTGCGCTGTTCTCCGAGGGCACCAAGTCCCGACCGACGTCGAACACCAGGGCCTGCCCCGCGCCTGCCAGCTCCTTCCTGTCGGGCGCGTCGTACGCGCGACGCGTCAGATAGATGTGACGTTCACCCTTGATAATCGGAAAGTTCTGGAAGGCCCCGAGCTCGGGGACAATCGCCGAGCCGTCGGGACTGTGCAACGGATAGCATGTCGAATTCCCTTTGTGGGACGATGCTGACTGCAGATCGGGTGAGAGGCAGATCTGCAAGCCTGCGCCCATGGACAGGCCGGTCCCGATGAGGCCGATCTCCTGCCCGCCGTCGCTTCCCGACTTTGTCACCAGCTCAGGCTGGGGCGATGACGCCTGCATGTCGGCCTTGGCGAGCAGCATGCGAGGATTGTCGCCCGGATCGCACCTCAGATCCCGCGACCGCGTCTGGGTGAGCAGATTCTTTGCGTCGGCGATGATCACGCATGAGCCGGTTTTCTCCGGCTTCCTTCGATTGACCCAGACGACGAACTGCTCGCCGTTGTCGGCCTTGAGAAGGCGCGGCGCCGCATGAATGCCTGTGGACGGGAGACCCACCGGTCGCGGCTGCTTGAACCGGGATCGGGCTAGGTCGGCCAAGGCCTTTTGGACCGCCTGCTCCGACATGTCGGCTGTCTGTGCGGCGGTCACCGATCCGCTGGCGTCCGCAAGAACTGCCCGCTTCGGCTCGAGCAGGCCGGCCGCACGCAGTTCGTCGGGCGAGAACGTGCGATCGGCGCAATTGCGGCAAGCCACCGTCGTGTTCGAGCGCGTGATGTCGAACGTCAGCAGCAACTGGTCGGGATCTTGGTGCGCAGCCTCGGGGGCGACCGCCTTGAACGGATGGTCGACCACGCGCGCAACCGTCATCTGTTCGGAGGCTGCAGGCATCGGATCGAATTCGTAGTAGGTCGACGTGCTCCAGCTCTGATACGAACCGAATCCGCCGTTGCTCACGCCGGCCAGCACCTTCTTGGCATTGAGCTGGCACGCTTCGCCGCCGACATTGGTGCAGATGCGGGCGGCGTGCTCCTGGAGCATCTGGTCGCAATCGTTTTGCGTATAGCCGTACGTGGCCAGCCCGTGGCGATAGCACAGGTCGTGAAACACGCAGGCTTGACGGAACAGGTGGGTCGCGGTCGTGCGCTCGTTCGGCACGATCGATCGCGGGAAGAACATCTTGGCAATTCGGGGAATGCTGCAGTTCAGGCCTTCGCCGCTGCCGCCGAGAATGCTGGCGACGTTGGACGACGACGGATAGGACGTCACGGTCACCGCCATTTCCGTGTCTTCCGGCGACACGACGTTCTGATAGACCTTGCCGATCAGCCAATCGACCGCGGGGCATGCGCCAAGCACCGTCCCGCCCCCGACGACGCCGATGGTCGCCATCGCCACGACCACTCGACGCGGCAGGCGCAATAGCTCGCGAAACCGCGCCGACACTTCGCCAGAGACACCGGGTCCCGCCATTCGCCCCTCCTGTATCCGCGTGCAGTGCTGGCACCCGAAGGCCACGACCGTCGTCACGCCCGCCTGACACACGCGGAA
Organism: uncultured Alphaproteobacteria bacterium; assembly: GCA_963720385.1. Classification (GTDB taxonomy): domain Bacteria; phylum Pseudomonadota; class Alphaproteobacteria; order Rhizobiales; family Xanthobacteraceae; genus VAZQ01. The sequence continues at coordinate 463,240 of CAVRFL010000013.1, forward strand.
GTTTACCGCCCGCGCTCGACTGGGAATGTGAGAGAGGTCACACAGGCTCAGTCACGATCGTGTGCAGTCGTGTCGACCGCTGCGGCACGGGGCTGGCGTCATCAGCGAGCGTTGAAACCGGGTCGTCGTGACCAGCGACGCGACCGGCGGGCAACGGGGCCTCTGAGCGGACGCATCGCCGCCCCACGTCGTTGCGAAGATTGATCCGCACTATCGCCCGGTCGCGGTCTCGCCCACGCCCGGCAGCTCGGCGGCAATCTGATCGCGCGAGCCCAGCGGATCGCATTTCACCTCGCGCGCGAGGCCGCCCGCGCTCGCGGTCGGGCTCGTCACCGCGAAGGCGCCCACCGTGCCCGGGTTCGCCGGCACCGGGTCGAGGACGATCGGGCGAGTGTCGAGGCAGGCGTCCGGGAACACCAGTGCCAGCTCGTTGGAGGCGCGTGGGAATGTGCGTTGGGCGAGCATCGTCCACAGCGAATGCGAGTTGGGCCGGGCGGAAGCCGCCGGCCCCCGATGCGCCCGGCAACGCCGCCGCGCGCCTGGAACCGCACGGTCAGCGCCCGGTCGCGGTCTTGCCGACGCCGGACAGCTCGCGCGCAATCTGCTCGCGTGACGTCAACGGCTCGCATTCGACCTGGCGCTGAACGCCCGCTTGCTGCGCCGTAGGCAGCGTCGCCGCCAGGGTGCCGATGCCGTCCCGGCTGACGGCGACCCGGTCGAGAACGATCGGCTTGCTGTCCAGGCACGCATCGGCGAACACCAGCGCCTGCTCGTTGGAAGCGGTCACCCGACCGGCCAGGAGCTGACTTGCCTGCATCAGCGCGGCGGGAGAGGGCCGCATCGGGCGGTCCGGCGAGAACGATCGCCGGCACGTGCGATCGGGAATCGCCTTGGGAAACGTGTAAGCGATCTGGCAGGAGGCCGAACGGGCCAGCCTGAACGGCTCGCTTGCCGACGCGGACGTGTCGCGCTCGAAGACGAGGGCCTCCAGGGTGAGGCTGTCGGTCGTTTCACGCGCCGGTGCAACCCGCGCGCGCGAGAAAATCAATTTTGTTTTCGCGGCTGCGGCGTCCGGTGTCTCGACGATCAGGACCGGCCGTCGCACCCACGACGAATGCAAGTCGAGCTTTGCGCCGCCGACCCACGTCTCGACCGGCCTCGGCCGCGGCTTGTCGGTATTGAAATCGGTGAGGTAGACGCTTGCGCGCTCGTCAGACGACACGAGACTCAGGAACCGGTAGTCGTCCTTCGCGAAGGAAAGCGCCACCATCGGGTCGTAGTCATCCTCGATGTCGAACGGCGTGTGGTTGATCGTCACCCGCTCGAGTCCGCCTGCTGGCTTCTCCGCCACGTCGACGACCAGGAAATTGCCCTCTGGCGAGTGGGGATTTCCACGTGCGCGCTCGAAGAAGTCGACAATCGCGTTCGAGCTCGGCGTGGTCGCGATGTCGCGCACGAAGAATAGCTGCCGGTCGCGCCGGATCGTCGGCGAGTACTGGAACGCGCCCATCTCCCTTCCGAACACGTCCTTGTTTTCCTTGAGCAAGTGGCAATCGGCGGCGTTTCCGGACGGCTTTCGCATCCGCTCCGACCATGCACAGAAGTAGAGATCGCGCGCGGCGCTCTTTTGCGCCGTCAGGCCGGTGGCGAATATTCCGCCAGTGCCGGCGCCGTTCGCCGAGATGACCATCGGCTGGGGAGACGATGAATACATCTCCACGTCCGCCAGCGTCAGCCGGGGCTTGGCGCTCGGAGCGCACGAATTGGTCTGCGGCAACGTGTGCGTGAGGAGCCGCCGCGCATCCGTCGTGACGATGCAGGCGCCGGTGGTTTCGATGTCGCTGCGGCTCATCCACACGAGACGATGCTGGCCGGCTTCGTCCGTGACCAGATGCGGTGCCGCGTGATAGTGGCCGCGCGGCAGCCAGAGGGTGCGCAGCTCGTCGAGCGACAGCGAACGTCCGATCAATGCTTCCGGTCTCGTCTCGATCCCGACCGAGCGGAATTCCTCGCTGACGTTTCGCGGATCGTCCGAACGGTCCAAGACCGGTTGGTTTTCGCAATTGACGCATCGCATCAACAGGTGCGAGCGCTTGTTGACGAACGACAGGACGACCTGAGCAGGATCGCCGCGATATTTTTCCGGATTGAGCGATTTGAACGGGTGGTCGACGATACGGCTGAAGTGGAATTCGATGGCGTGCAGCGGATTGGAATCAAACTCGAAAAAGTCGAGCGATCCCACCCACGGTAGGACCCGAACCCGCCGAGGTTGACGCCCGCCAGCACCTTCTTGGCGTCACGCTGGCACCGCTCCGGTGTCTTGTCCTTGTTGGGAATGTACAGGCACAGCCGATAGGCGTGATCCTGAAGCATGCGATCGCAATCGTTTTGCGTATAGCCGTAGGTCGCGAGGCCGTGGCGATAGCACAGGTCGTGAAACACGCAGGCTTGACGGAAGCGCTGCCGCACCAGATGGCGATTGTTCTTCTTGTCTGCGCTGCCGTCGAACAACGCGTCGAGAAACGGCGGCAGGCTGCAATTCAGCCCCTCACCGCTGCCGCCGATGATGCCGACGATGTCGGGGGCGGGCGCATACGACGTCGCGGTGATCGGCATCTCGCCGTCGTTCAGATCGCCCACGTTCTTGTAGATGTTGTTGACGATCCGGCTGTGGAACGCGAGCAGCCCGGTCGCGAGGACCAGCACGACGACGAGCGCCGTTCCCACGAACTGCAACAAGGCGTGCCCGATCCACGCCAGAACGCGCCGTACCCTGGAACGGTCCATGTGCCCTCCGCCGGCGCCATGCGATCGAATCCACCAGCGGATGTCAAGAATCCGGTTGCACGCAGTGCCTGAAATGCCTGCCACCGAACGTCACGCGTGGCCTTTCTCCCGGCAGTGGCGCACTATCAAGGCGCCCTATTGGGTCTTGTCCTCGGCCACGTCCATGATCAGGCGCGTGAGCAGATAGAGGCGCGGCTCGATCGAGCTCACCAGCACGTACTCGGCCTCGATCGAGTGGGCGCCGTAGCCCTGCAGGCCGAAGCGCTCGATCACGGGCGCCCTGGTGTCGAGCCCCGCGAAGGCCGCGTCGGTGCCGCCGCCTTCCGCGACGTCGTCCACCACCAGGTCCTTGCCGAGCTCGCGGTAGATCTGCTGCGCGTGCGCGGCGAGCGCGCGCGACGCCGCGGTCGCTTCCAGCGGCGGGCGGCGGCGCTCGAACGTCATCTGCACCTTGGCATCGGGCAGGAGCTGCTTGGTGATCCGCTCGCGCACCCGCTTCTCGATCGCGTCGTAGTCGGAAACACGCAGCACGCGCACGTCGGCGGTCGCCTGGGCGTTGGGCGGGATCATGTTGCGCGTGCGTCCCGCATTCGCCATCGTCCAGTTCATCTTCAACCCGACCGACGGATCGGACAGATCGCGCGTCTGCAGCACCTGGTGCGCCAGCTCGTAGAGCGCGTTCACGCCCCTCTCCGGAGTGGAGCCCGCGTGCGAGGCTTTGCCCTCGACCGTGAGATTGATCGAGGCGATGCCGCTGGTCGCGAGCGCGAGCTTGTCGGATTCGGCGCGCGACGCTTCGAGCGAGAACACGGCATCGTGCTCGCGCCCCAGCCGCGTGATCAGGCTGCGCGAGCCGGGCGAGCTGATCTCCTCGTCGGCGTTGACCAGGACCGTGAGCGTGCCGTAGCGGCGGAAATCGAGCGCCTTGAGCATGGCGACCGTGTGCAGGATCACCGCAATGCCCTGCTTGTCGTCGGAAATCCCGAGGCCGTAGGCGCGGTCGCCATCGACACGGAACGGCTGCTTGGCGAGCATGCCGCGCGGGTAGACCGTGTCCATGTGCGCCAGCAGCAGGATCTTCTTCGCGCCGGTGCCAGCAAAGGTCGCCCGCACCATCTTGCCGATCTGCTCGGGCGTGTCCTCCATGCGGTAGACGTCGCTTGCGCTCGACCAGCTCGACCTGGCCGCCGAGGTCGCGCAGCCGCGCGGCGATCAGCGCCGCCAGCTTGTCGAGGCCTTCGGTGTCGCGGCTGCCCAACTCGATGCCGACGAGCTCCTTCATGGTCTCGAGGAGGGCGGGTTTTTCCTTGCCGGCGAGCGACAGGACCGGCTCGACCGGTTGTGCAAGGGCCGGGGTTGCCAGCAGCGCGATTGCAACGCACATGGTGCCAAGGTTGCCGATTCGGATCATCGCATCGCACTCCGTGATGGCGAGCGTGGCGCCCGCGTGGTCAGGCGGCTCGCAGCGCCTGGATTTCGCGTGGGCTCGATCCAGGCTACATCGTTACCGTGTCACATGGAACGCACAGATGTCGCAATCCGATCCGATCGATTTCTGGTTCTCCATCGGCAGCCTGTACACGTTCCTCACGGTCATGCGCATGGACCGGTTCGAGGACACGCTCGGCCTCGAGTTCCGCTGGCGGCCGTTCAGCGTGCGCACGCTGATGATCGAGATGGACAACGTGCCGGCGAAGAAGCCGGTCAAGATGGCGTATGCTTGGCGCGACGTGCAGCGCCGCGCCGAGCAGTACGGCGTGCCGTTCCGCGATCCCCCGCCCTACCCGCTCCAGGATTTCGATTTCGCCAACCGGATCGTCGATGGTTGCGGCGCGCGAAGGCTGGTGCGCCGACTACGTGCGCGCGACCTACCGGCGCTGGTTCGTCGAGGGCCACGAGGCCGGCAGCGAGCCGAACGTGAGCGACAGCCTGCGCGAGATCGGCCAGGAACGCGAGCGCGTGCTCGCGCTCGCGCGCTCCGACGAGATCGGCCACGCCTATGCGGCGGCAACCGACGAGGCGCGGGCGCTCGGCATTTTCGGCGTGCCGACCTTCGTGACGCGGGGCGAGCTGTTCTGGGGCGACGACCGGCTGGAAGACGCCATCGCGTGGCAGCGGGACGGGACGCTCGCGGTGCCGGTGGTCACCAGGCGGTAGCCTATCGTGCCGGCGAGAGCCGGGGCGACCGCTCACATCGGCCAGCCGTAGCGCGGCACGTGGCCTGTGTAGCGCCGGTAGTCGTCGCCGAACTTCTGCTCGAGGTACCGTTCCTCGCGCAGCACCACGCCGACATGCATCACCAGCGCCCAGGGAACCAGCAGCAGCGCGGTCCAGTCGGACGCGAGGCCGACCGCGAGCGCAAGCAGGAGGAGGCCGAGCGCCTGGTACATCGGATTGCGCGTGCTGCGTGTAGATGTCGCTCGGTCGCCAGCGCGAGCGAGGGCTTGCGCACGTCCATGTTGGTGCCGACGCGCTCGAACAGCGCGGTACGCGCGGGTCACGATCCAGCCGGCCAGCGCGAACAGGAGCAGCGCCAGCAACGATGCGCCCGCTGCGCGGCAGCAGCGCGCCGCGGCGCCGATCGGGCACGAGGCGGTCGAGGAGAAGCCCCAGCCACGAGCGTCACCAGCGCGATCAGCGGCGGCAGCGCGATGACGCCGGGGTTGTCGTCGGGGCTGCGGTGGTTCGCTCGTCAGAGCGTACATGAATAGCGAGTAGCGCGTCGCGAATAGGACGAGAAGCGCACAACACTCCCGCTTCGCGATGCGCTACTCCCTGTTGGACAACCGCGCTACTGCTCGAACGTCAGGTTCGCGGCCTTCACGACGTCGCCGAACTTCTTGATGTCGGCCTCGATCAGCTTGCGGAACTCCTCGCCCGGACCGCCGCCGGGATTGACCGCCATGGCCTTGAGCTTGTCGCGCACGCCGGCGTCGGCAAGCGCCTTGCGCAGCTCGACGTCGAGCTTCTTCACGATCGCCGGCGGCGTGCTCGGCGTGAACGAAGAAGCCGCTCCACAGGCCGATGTCGACCTCCGGGAATCCCGCCTCGGCCATGCTGGGCACGTCGGGGAGCTCATGCGAGCGCTCCGAGCCGGTCACCGCGAGCGCACGCACCTTGCCGCCCTGCACCAGCGGCACCGTGGGCGGCCCATCGGCGATCGCGAACAGGCTGTTGCCGCCCGCGATGCTCAGCATCATCTCGTTGCTGCTCTTGTACGGGATCGCCGACGCCCGGCATGCCGGTCTTGAGCTTGAACAGCTCGGTCGCGATGGTGAAGGCGGGCGAAGAGGTCGCGTAGTTGGACTTGTCGGGATTGGCCTTGCCGTAGGCGACGAGGTCCTTCACGGTCTTGATCTTGTCGTCCATCGGGCCGGCGAGGATCAGCGGGAAGTTCGCGATCATCGTGATCGGGATGAAGTCGCGGGTCGGGTGATAGGCGAGCTTGGGAAAGATCGCCGCCGCGATCGCCATCTGGCCGGACGCCGCGACCATCAGGGTGTAGCCGTCGGCCGGCTGGTTCTTGACGAACTCGACCGCGATCCGCCCGCCGGCGCCCGGCTTGTTCTCGACCACGACGCTCTGCCCGATGTTCTCCGCCAGTTTCTGGGTCACCAGGCGCGCGAACAGGTCGTTGCCGCCGCCGGCCGCGAAGCCCACGATCACGCGCACCGGCCGGTTGGGATAGTTCGCGGCGTCCTGCGCCTGCGGCACCCGCCGCGCACATGAGCGCCGCGGCCGCAAGGCCAACGCGCACGGCACGTTGAGACCATTTATGCGTCATGAACTTCCTCCCCTATCGCGAGTGCGGCATCCGCGCCGATTGCGCCCGAAGATAGCGGTTTTTCCGGATATGTCGAACGCCCGCCGACTCCGGCGCGCGCCGACATTCAGCGATACGCGTGGCCCGCGCGCGCCATTCATCCGTGCTTGTACCTAAGGCCGCGCGGTGGTGCTTATTTACGTTTTTGCTCTAATGCCCCGATTCCGAAGTTCGCCATACCTGCGGGATGCTCTCACGCGAACTTCGGTATCGAAAGGACACTATCAACTCTATGCTTCTAGTGCCCCTTTGAACCCGAAGTTCGCAAATGGGACTCGCGGCATGATTGTGCGAACTTCGGGTTCGGGGCACTAGGTGCTGCAGTGCGATCGCACCTGGGGATTTGCATGCGCTTCCGGATGACCTTCACATTGAAGTCCAAGTTGTTTGCGCTCATTGCGTTCCTCGGGCTGCTGCCGGCGGCCGGCGCGGGCGTGACCTATCTGGCGCTGGGCAGCAACAGGGTCGTGCAGCAGGAGCAGGATGCGGCCGACAAGGGCACGGTCTCTCTCGAGCGGATCAACGGCCTCGTCTATGCGGTCGTCATGGAATCGCGCGGCATCTACATGTCGAAGGACTGGGACGCAGCTTCGCCGTTCGCCGCCAACCTGATGAAGGCGCTCGGCGACATGCAGAATGCCGTTGCCGCCTGGAAGGCCCACGTCGTCGAGGCCGAGCGTGCCAAGATCGCGACGCTCTCCGACCGCATCGACGAATTCGTCCGCTTCCGCGGCGAGCTCGTGCGCCTGGCCAAGGACGAGAGCACGGCGGCTGCGCGCGCTTACGGAGACAACGACGCCAACCGTCAGAACCGGTCGGCCCTGAACAACGAACTGAAGGCGCTCGCCGCCAACTATCAACGGCATACGCAAGTCGCCAATGATCACATGCAGGTGATCACCAATCGCAACGTCGTCCTCGTGTCTGGTGCTCGCCGCGTGCGCGATGATCGCCCTGTTCGGCGGCCTGTTTCTGGTGAAGCGCGGTCTGATCGTTCCGCTCAACCGAGTCAGGGACGTGATGGCGAAACTGGCGCAAGGGGATCTCGTGAACGACATCCCCGGGGCCGACCGGGGCGACGAGATCGGCGAGATGTGCCGCGCGGTCGATGTATTCCGCGCCAACGCAATCGAGCGCCAGCGGCTGGAGGAGGCCTCGCACAAGACGCGTGAGAAGGAACTGCAGCGCCAGCGCAGCATGGAGCAGCACGTGCACCAGTTCCGCAGCGTGATTTCGCAGGTCGTGGAGTTGCTCGGCCGGGAAACCGACAGCATGCGTTCCGCCGCGCGAAACCCTGTCGGACGCCGCGTCGTCCGCCTCGGCGGAAGCCGTGTCGGCATCGGAGGCATCGATCGGCGCCGCCGGCAACGCGCAAGCGGTCGCCGCCGCGACCGAGCAGCTGAGCGCGTCGATCAGGGAGATTTCTCAGCCAGACGCAGCGCACCAGCACGGTGGCGGCCGAGACCGCCGAAGCCGCCAGGCAGTCGGACCGCGACGTCGCCGGCCTGGCCGAGGCGGCGCAGCGCATCGGCTCCGTGATCGAGCTGATCCGGGCGATCGCCGACCAGACCAACCTGCTGGCGCTCAACGCCACGATCGAAGCGGCGCGCGCGGGCGAATCCGGCCGCGGTTTCGCGGTGGTCGCTTCCGAGGTGAAAACGCTGGCGACGCAGACCGCGAAGGCGACCGAAGAGATCGCCGTGCAGATCGGGAGCATGCAGAACTCGACGCGCGTCGCCGTCGATTTCATCCGCACCATCACCCACAAGGTCGCCGAGATCCACAGCCTCACCATCGGCATTGCGGCGGCGGTGGAACAGCAGGACGCCGCGACCCGCGAAATCTCGCACAACGTCACCATGGCGGCGGACGGAAGCCGCCTGGCGGCACGCAACGTGGACGGCGTCACCAATGCGTCGGAGCAGACGCGACGCGAGTCCCGAACTGGTGCTCGGCACCTCGGACGAGCTCGCGGCCGTGGCGAACAATCTCTCGGTCGCGGTCGACGCCTTCGTGCAGGGCGTGGGCGCCGACCTGAACGAGCGGCGGCGCAACGCACGGCACGCCATCGACCACCCCATCGCCGTCAGCGTCGGCCAGCATCGCCAAGACAGCCGGATGATGGACGTCAGCCTCACGGGCGCGCGCATTGCCGGCGTTCCCGGGCTCGCCGCCGGCGCCCGCATCACGCTCGACTTCGGCGCGGGCCCGGTCGCGGCATCGGTCGCCTGGGCCAACAAATCGGCCGCAGGACTTGAATTCGCCCAGGCCTTTGCGGCGATGCCCCCAGTGCTGAACGACAGCCTTACGGTTAGCAAGGCGGCGTGATGCTCGCTGAGGGTGCGCGTCGCGCGCACCTCCTGCGTGACGGCGGCGACGCCGCCGCTCCAGATCGAGGCCGGAAAATTCAGTAACTAGTTTAACTTATTGCACTGCAAACGGATTGACTTTCGGCCGTCTCGCACTATGTTCGCGGCAACGGTTCGACGATTGAACCGAGCCGAACCGCCCCCGCGCATTCAAATGGTTTGTCCGGCGCGGCTCACCCAGCTGGGCGGTCACGACTTTGAGGATTTATGCCTTTTTCCCATCTCGGCTTGTCCGACAAAGTTCTCGCCGCCGTCAAATCGGCTGGCTATCCCAAACCCACCCCGATTCAAGAACAGGCGATCCCGCACGTGCTGGCGCGGCGCGACATGCTCGGCATCGCGCAGACCGGCACCGGCAAGACCGCGGCCTTCGTGCTGCCGATGCTGACCATGCTGGAGCATGGCCGCGCCCGCGCCCGCATGCCGCGCACGCTCATCCTTGAGCCGACGCGAGAACTGGCCGCGCAGGTAGAGGATCACTTCGACAAGTACGGCATCAACCACAAGCTCAACGTGGCGCTGCTGATCGGCGGCATGTCGTTCGACGACCAGGACGTCAAGCTCACGCGCGGCGTCGACGTGCTGATCGCAACGCCGGGCCGCCTGCTCGATCATCACGAGCGCGGGCGGCTCCTCCTGTCCGGCGTCGAGCTCCTGGTGATCGACGAAGCGGACCGCATGCTCGACATGGGGTTCATTCCCGACGTCGAGCGCATCTGCAAGCTGGTGCCGTTCACCCGCCAGACCCTGTTCTTCACCGCGACCATGCCGCCGGAAATCCAGCGCATCGTCGGTACCTTCCTGCACAATCCGGTGCGGGTCGAAGTCTCGCGCCCGGCCAGCACGGCCGTCACCGTCACCCAGTCGCTGGTCGCGACCGGCCGCGAGCCGCACGACAAGCGCGACACGCTGCGCGCGTCTGATCCGCTCGGACGAAGGATTCAAGAACGCGATCGTGTTCTGCAACCGCAAGCGCGAGGTCGCGGTGCTGCACCGCTCGCTGGTGCGCCACGGCTTCAACGCGGTGGCGTTGCACGGCGACCTGGACCAGCCGGCGCGCATGGCGGCGCTCGACCAGTTCCGCCGCGGCGAGGCGAGCCTGCTGATCGCCTCCGACGTCGCGGCGCGCGGGCTCGACATTCCCGACGTGAGCCACGTCATCAATTTCGACGTGCCGCACCACGCCGACGACTACGTCCACCGCGTCGGCCGCACCGGCCGCGCTGGCCGCGCCGGCACCGCGATCACGATCGTCGCGCCGGCCGACCGCAAGGCGGTCGCGGCGATCGAGAAGCTCACCGGCCAGGCGCTCGCCTGGGCCGGGCCCCGCCGGCCAGCGCACCGGAGCCGAGCGGCGACGCGGAGCGGCGCGACGGCGGCGGCGAACGAGCGCACGGCGAACGCGACGCACGGCGAAAGAGCGCAAGGCGGACGCGGTCGCCGGCCTGATCGGCCGCAGCAGCGGCGCGACGACGCGCCGGCGCCGGTCGCACGCCTCGACGACCCCCGACCGCCCGAACGCGCGAGCCGCCAGCGGCCGCGGGCGCGACGAGAGCCGAGTTCCAGCTGCCGGCCTTCCTGCTGCGCCCGTCGGCGTCAAGGCTGATGAACGGCCCGTTCGCCGGTTACGAGGTTGCGGCGCCGCTGCAACGGCTTCGCGGCACCTGCGCGGCGCAGCGGTCTCAGAGCTCCTATCGGGTCAACGCGTTCAGCTGCCGGCACTTGCCCTGCGTCAGGCGTCCCGCTCCCGCCGACTCGACCATGCATTTACCGCAGATTCATCGATGTGCCCTAGGGTGCCGCCCACTCGGCATCCGAACGATGTACCCGTTCGCGCGACTGCCGTTGCGGGCGCCGCGGACCGACGCCCGCGAGCGGAGTGGGTTAATGGCTGTGCACAGCGACGAGCACGAGCGCACGCTGGCGTTCGCGGAAATCGCTCTCGGCCAGATCAAGGCACTGCAAGCAGCCCGCCATCCCGCGCAACTACGAGATCTGGTACACCTACGCGACCGGGTACAATCCCTCGCTCAACCAGACCATCAACGAGACGCTGGCGCGCAAGGGCATGCTGTCGCCAAGCCGATCTCGACCAGATCTACGACACCTTCCTGTCGCCGCACCGCCTCACCGACCGCATCGATACGGTCGGCGCCAAGGTGATGGACGAGATCGAGCAGGTGATGGCGATGATCGATGCCGCGGTCGGCACGACATCGAGCTACACCGAGAGCCTCGCCGACGTGTCGGACAAGCTCGGCACCGCCGCCGACCGTGAAGGCCTGCGCGCGATCGTCGAAGTGCCTGGTGCGCTCGACGCGCGGAGATCGAGCAGGCGAACTTCTCGCTCGAGGAAACGGCTCAAGGCCTCGAAGCAGGAAATCAACGTGCTGCAGGAAAACCTCGAGACGGTCCGCAACGAAAGCCTGACCGATCCGCTCACCGGGCTCGCCAACCGCAAGTATTTCGACCAGGTGCTGGAGCGTGCGGTCGAGCGAGACTCGCGAGCAAGGACGAGCCGCTGTCGCTGCTCCTGACCGACATCGACCACTTCAAGCAGTTCAACGACACCTACGGACACCTGACCGGCGACCAGGTGCTGCGGCTGGTGGCCCAGGCGGTAAAGCAGAACGTCAAGGGCCAGGATCTCGCGGCGCGCTACGGCGGCGAGGAATTCGCCGTCATCCTGCCCAACACGCCGCTGCGCCAGTCGCTCACGGTCGCGGATCATATCCGCCGCGCCGTCGTCACCAAGGAGCTGATCAAGCGCTCGACCGGCGAGCACCTCGGCCGCGTCACGATCTCGATCGGCGTCGCGACCTTGCACAAGGGCGAAGCGATCCAGGCGCTGATCGAGCGCGCGGATGCGTGCCTGTACGCGGCCAAGCGCGCCGGTCGCAACCGCGTCGTATGCGAGACCGACCCCGAGGTCACGCCGTCCTGCGAGATCCAGGTCGCCTGACAGGTCGGGCGCCCGGCGCGGCCGCGCGCCGCGCAGCAGCCAGCGCATCCGCAGCCCAGCGCGCCAGCTCTTCCGGATCGTCGTAGAGGCGGTCGGGCATGCGCCAATACGACATGACCACCCGCTTCTCGCCTTGCCGTAGGTGAACGGGCCGAGGCCCTCGACCTCGAAGGCCGGTTGGCCGTGCACGTCTGCCTTGAGGTGGACGACGCCGTCCGAGACGAGGCCGATCATCAGGCCATCGGCAAAGATGCCGGCGCCGCCGAACATGCGGCGCACCGAAACCGGCCCGAAGACCGCAAATAGCTCAATGATATGCGTGTGATCCGCGGCCCGGCTCACGGCCCGATTCAGGAGGCGGTGCCCGCCTCGCTGGCGGGCGTCAGCTGCACCGACTCGCCGCAGCCGCAGGCCGAAGTCTCGTTCGGGTTCTTGAACACGAACTGCGCCGACAGCTTGTCGACCTTGTAGTCCATCTCGGTGCCGAGCAGGAACAGGACCGCGCTCGGATCTACGATCACGCGCACGCCCTTGTCCTCGATCACCTCGTCGCCAGGTTTCACGTTCTCGGCGTACTCGACCTTGTAGGTCATGCCGGCGCAGCCGCCCTTGGTGATGCCGACGCGCAGCCCCACGGACGGCCGGTCCGCCTTCTCCAGGATGACGCGGACGCGCTCGGCCGCCGCGTCGGTGAGGCTCATGACCTTCAGCTTGGGACGGGGTTCACCCATCTGCGTCTCCTTTGGCCGCGCTGACGGCGCGGTGGCCGGGTGCAAGGCCCGACAAAGCGAGATTTGTCAGGAAGATAATGCGTCCGCCCGGCAGCGTCGAGGGGTCGCATATCAGCATTGACCTAATAAATCGCCCACAGACCGGGGTCGCGAGCTCCAGCAAGTGCCCGTCGGGATCGCGGAAATAGATGCTCTCCCCGCCCCGGCGCCACCGGGTGCGCCCCTCGATCGGGATGCCGTGCTCGGCGAGCCGCTGCTCCCAGGCCGCCAGCTCGGCGGCCGGCGTCGCAAACGCGACGTGCAGGGGCCCATGGCCGTCATGGGGCGGTATCGTGCCGCCCGGCATGACCACGGTTTCCAGGGTGGAGCCGCGCTGGAACACGAGCAGCACGCTGCGCCCGCCCACGTCATAGGCGCGGAAGCGGGCGTCGCTGGTCAGGGGTTTGAGCCCGAGCACGTCCTCGTAGAAGCGCCCGGCGCGGTCGAGGTCGTCGACATAGAGTGACGTTTCGAGCACGCCGGTTACGGTCGGCATGTTCGTCACCGAGGATCCGGCTCACCACATGTTCAAGACGAGCCGCGCCTCGTCCGACATGCGGCTCGGGTCCCAGGGCGGATCCCACACCAGGTGACCTTGACGTCGCGCACGCCGGGGACGCTCGCGACCGCGTTCTCGACCATGTGCGGCAGCTCGGCCGCCGAGGGGCAGTTGGGCGTCGTCAAGGTCATGTCCACGGCGACGCCGCGGTCGTCCTCGATGTCGACCTTGTAGATCAGGCCGAGCTCGTAGATGTCGGCCGGGATTTCCGGGTCGTACACGGTCTTGAGCGCCGCCACGATCTCGTCGGTCATGCGGGCGAGCTCGTCGGCGGGAAGCGTGGTTTCGGGCACGGCCGGTGTGGCCGCGGCGAGCGTCCGGTGTTGCCGGTTTGGTGTCGGTTTCGTCGGTCATGCGAAGAAGTCCTGCGCTTTGATGAGGGCCTGCGCCAAAGCGTCGATCTCCTCGCGGGTATTGTACAGCGCAAACGAGGCGCGGCAGGTGGCCGTGACGCCGTAGCGGGCGAGCAGCGGCATGACGCAATGGGTTCCGGCCCGGACCGCCACGCCCGAGCGGTCGATGATGGTGGCGACGTCGTGCGGGTGTGCGCCCTTCATCTCGAACGAGATGATCGCGCCCTTTTCCCGCGCGGTGCCGAAGATGCGCAGCGAGTTGATCTCGCGCAGCCGGTCGTGGCCGTACTTGATGAGGCTGTCCTCATGCGCCCGGATGCGCGCCTTGCCGATCGAATTCACGTAGTCGATCGCAGCGCCGAGCCCCATCGCCTGCACGATCGCGGGCGTGCCGGCCTCGAACTTGTGCGGCGGGTCGCCGTAGGTGATGCGGTCCTCGAACACTTCGCGGATCATCTCGCCGCCGCCGTTGAACGGCGGCATCGCGGCGAGATGGCCGTAGCGGCCGTACAGCACGCCGATGCCGGTCGGGCCGTACAGCTTGTGCCCGGTGAAGACGTAGAAGTCGCAGCCGAGGTCGCGCACGTCGATGTCGAGGTGGACGGCCGCCTGGGCACCGTCGAGCAGCACCGGAATGCCGCGCGCGTGCGCGAGCCGCACCACCTCCTTTACCGGCACGATGGTGCCGAGCGCGTTCGACATGTGGGTGATCGCGACCATCCTGGTGCGGTCGGTCAGCAGCTTCTCGAACTCGTCGATGAGGAAATTGCCCTCGTCGTCGATCGGCGCCCACTTGATCACGGCGCCATGGCGCTCGCGCAGGAAGTGCCAGGGCACGATGTTGGAATGGTGCTCCATGATCGAGAGCACGATCTCGTCGCCCGGCTTGATGCGCTCGCGCGCGAACGTGTAGGCGACGAGGTTGATCGCCTCGGTGGCGTTGCGGGTGAAGATGATCTCCTCGTGCCGATCCGCGTTGAGGAAGGCGCGGACCTTCTCGCGCGCGCCCTCGTAGGCCTCGGTCGCCGCATTGGCGAGGTAGTGCAGGCCGCGGTGGACGTTGGCGTATTCGGCCGTGTAGGCCTGGTGCAGGCGGTCGAGCACCGCCTTCGGCTTCTGCGCCGAGGCAGCGTTGTCGAGATAGACCAGCGGCTTGCCGTAGACCGGCATGGCGAGGATCGGGAAATCCGCGCGGATGCGGTTCACGTCATAGGCGCCGTTGGTCACAGCGGGATGCATGGTCATTCCCCGCGCGCTCGAAGCCAGGCGGCCACGTTCTCCATCATGGCCTCGCGCAGGCCGGCGTGCTCGATACCTTCCACGGCCTCGCCGACGAAGGCCTGGATCAGCAGCGCCTCGGCGTCCTTGGCCGGAATGCCGCGCGCCATGAGATAGAACAGCAAGCGGTCGTCGAGCGCGCCGATGGTCGCGCCGTGGCCGCACTGCACGTCGTCGGCGAAGATTTCCAGCTCCGGCTTGCTGTCGGCTTCCGCCTGCTCGGACAGGAGCAGCGCGTGGGCCGCCATCTTGGCGTCGGTCTTCTGCGCGCCCGGCCGCACGATGATCTTGCCCTGGAACACGGCGCGGCTGGCGTCGTCGAGCACCGACTTGAAGGTCTCGCGGCTCTGGCAGCCGACCGACCGCATGTACGGCCACCAGCGTCGTGTCCACGTGCTGGCGGCCCTTGAGCAGGTTCGCGCCGCCGATGCCGGCGATCGTCTCGTCGCCGTCGAAACGGACGAACAGCTGGTTGCGCACCACGGCGCCGCCGGTCGTGAAGGCGAACTTATTGAAGCGCGCGTGCGCGCCGACTGCCGCCATCAGGCTGGAAATGTGCAGCGCGCCCGGCGCTTCGCCGGTGATCTTGATGTGATCGACGTGGGCTTCGTCGCCGACCGCGAGTTCGAGCGCGGTGTTGACCTGGTAGTCACGCTCGCCAGGACCTTCGTGGCTCTCCACCAGCATCACGCGCGCGCCCTTTTCGATCACCACCAGCGAGCGGGTGAAGATCGCGGCCGGTCCGTCCCCGCCGGCGACGAACACGAGATGAAGCGGACGCTCGAGCGTCACGCCGGCCGCCACGTGGATCACGGCGCCGTCACCCATGAACGCGGTGTTGAGCGCAACCGCCGGGTCGTCGGTCGGAACCACCTTGCCGAATTGGCTGGCCAGCAGCGGGTCGCCGGTCGTCAGCGCCTGCGCCATGGTGCGGATCGTGAGGCCCGCTTCGAGCCCTGCGGTGTCGGACAGTTCCGGCACGAACGCGCCGTCGACGAAAACGAGGCGGCGGCACTCGAAGTCGGCGAGCAGACCGGCATGCTTGGCGCGCGCCATGGCGGCCGCGTCGGGCGGCGGCGCGAGCGGCTTGGCCTCGCGCATCAAGGTGCGCAGGTCGGTGTACTTCCACTCCTCGACCCGGCGGTGCGGCAGGCCGGTGCTGGCGAAGCGCTCGAACGCCGCAGTGCGCAGCGCCGCGGGGCCCGGCAGGCGGGCCTTCGCGTCTTGCCACTGGGCCTCGAGCTGCTGCTCGGCGGCGGTCTTCATCAACGTCACGTCAGCCATCGGGCTCACGCCATCTCTTCCTGGTATTCGCGGTAGCCGTGCGCCTCGAGCTCGAGCGCCAGATCCTTGGTGCCGGTCTTCACGATGCGGCCGCGCGACAGCACGTGCACCACGTCGGGCACGATGTAGTTGAGCAGGCGCTGATAGTGCGTGATCACGACCATGCTGCGCTCGGGCGAGCGCAACGCGTTGACGCCATCGGAGACGATGCGCAGCGCGTCGATGTCGAGACCGGAGTCGGTCTCGTCGAGCACGCACAGGCGCGGCTCCAGCAGCGCCATCTGCAGGATCTCGTTGCGCTTCTTCTCGCCGCCCGAGAACCCGACATTGACGCCGCGCCGCAGCATGTCCTGGTCGATGGCGAGCTTCTGGCGGCCGCGCGCACCTTCTTCAGGAATTCCGGCGTCGACAGCTCGGGCTCGCCGCGCTTTCTGCGCTGCGCGTTGAGCGCGGTGCGCAGGAAGTTCATGGTGGCGACGCCGGGGATCTCGAGCGGGTACTGGAACGCGAGGAACATGCCCTTGGCGGCGCGCTCGTCCGGTTCCATCGCGAGCACGTCCTCGCCCTCGAACAGCACTTCGCCGTCGGTGACCTCGTAGTCCTCCTTGCCGGCGAGCACGTGCGCGAGCGTCGACTTGCCTGAGCCGTTCGGGCCCATGATGGCGTGCACCTCGCCCTTGTTGACGACGAGGTCGAGCCCGTTGAGGATCTGCTTGCCGTCGACGGTGACGTGCAGGTTCTTGATTTCAAGCAATGCCATTCGTTGTTTCTCTTCGTATGCCGTTATTTGTCTTCGCCATCGTAATAGTCGGCGCGCTGGACGCGGCCCATCCCGACGTAGGTCGCGGTCTTGAAGTCGGCGTTCTTGACCCCCGCCGCCATGCCGACCTTGCCGGAGTTCGGGATACTCGACGATGTCGACGCCGCCGACCGTGGAGATGCCGAGGTAGCGCAGGTCCTCCGACCCGGTGTTGATGAGCTGATGCGCCTTGCCGCCGGCTGGCGCGGCAACAAGGTCGCCCGCGCGCACCGGGAGGGTCTCATCGCCCCAGCGATACTCTCCAGCACCCGCCACCACGTAGAACAGCTCGTCCATCACGTGATGGCGATGGAACGGAAACGCCTTCTTGCCCGGCGGCACGACATGGACGGCGCAGCCGAGGCCGGTCAGGCCCAGCAACGGCCCGGCGCGGCCCCACTTCACGGCAAACTGCTGGCCGTTGCCGCGTTCGGTGACCGGCACGTCGGCGATGTTGACGACAGGCTTGTCCGTCACCCAACGCTCCCCTCCAGGCTGACCGAGATCAGCTTCTGCGCCTCCACGGCGAACTCCATCGGGAGCTGCTGCAGCACGTCCTTGACGAAGCCGTTGACCACGAGCGCGGTCGCCTCCTCGGCCGAGAGCCCGCGCTGCGTGCAGTAGAACAGCATGTCCTCGGAGATCTTCGAGGTGGTGGCCTCGTGCTCGAACACCGAGGAGGAATTCTGCGCCTCGATGTACGGCACCGTGTGGGCGCCGCACTTGTCGCCGATCAGGAGCGAATCGCAGTTGGTGAAGTTGCGCGCGCCGGTCGCCTTGCGGTGCGCCCAGACGCGGCCGCGATAGGTGTTCTGCGAGTGCCCGGCCGCGATGCCCTTGGAGATGATGCGGCTCGTCGTGTTCTTGCCGAGGTGCAGCATCTTGGTGCCGGAATCGACCTGCTGGTAGCCGTTCGAGATCGCGATCGAGTAGAACTCGCCGCGCGAGTCGTCGCCGCGCAGGATGCAGCTCGGATACTTCCAGGTGATGGCCGAGCCGGTCTCGAGCTGGGTCCAGGAAATCTTCGCGCGCTTGCCGCGGCAGTCGCCGCGCTTGGTGACGAAGTTGTAGACGCCGCCGCGCCCCTGCGCGTCGCCCGGGTACCAGTTCTGGATGGTCGAGTACTTGATCTCGGCGTCGTCGAGCGCGATCAGCTCGACCACCGCGGCGTGGAGCTGGTTCTCGTCGCGCTCGGCGCCGTGCAGCCTTCGAGGTAGCTCACGTAGGAGCCCTTGTCGGCGATGATCAGGGTGCGCTCGAACTGGCCGGTGTTGCGCTCGTTGATGCGGAAGTAGGTGGAGAGCTCCATCGGGCAGCGCACACCCTCCGGCACGTAGACGAACGAGCCGTCGGAGAACACCGCCGAGTTCAGGGTGGCGAAGAAGTTGTCGGTGATCGGCACCACCGTGCCGAGGTACTTCTTCACCAGCTCGGGATGCTTCTGCACCGCCTCGGAGATCGGCATGAACAGCACGCCGGCCTTGGCGAGCTCCTCCTTGAAGGTGGTGGCGACCGAGACCGAGTCGAACACCGCGTCGACCGCGACGCGCGAATAGTTGGTGCCGTCGCCGTTGCCGTCGCTGCGCTGGACGCCCGCCAGGATCTCCTGCTCGCGCAGCGGAATGCCGAGCTTCTCGTAGGTGCTTGAGGATCTCCGGGTCGACCTCGTCGAGCGACTTCAGCGGGTCGCGCTTGGGCGCCGAGTAGTAGTAGAGGTCCTGGTAGTCGATCGGCCCGTAGTTCACGCGCGCCCATGTCGGCTCGCGCATGGTCAGCCAGCGCCGATAGGCGTCGAGGCGCCACTCGAGCATCCACGCGGGCTCGTTCTTCTTGGCCGAGATGAAGCGCACCGTGTCCTCGGAAAGCCCCTTCGGGGCCTTCTCGGACTCGATGACGGTCTCGAACCCGTACTTGTATTGATCGACATCGATCCGGCGGACCTGGTCCACCGTTTCCTGCACGGCCGGCATTCTTTCCCTCCGCTCACGGTTTCAAGGACCGCGGGTTGGAATTGGTTATTCGGTCGTCTCTTCGTTCTGGTCACCTCGTCTGCCGCCCTATTGCGGAGCATTCCCACCTTTCGGGATCATGCTCTAGGCGGCAATGCCGTGTGTCCCCTTAGGTAATGCTTCAACGAGCTTATTCCAAGCGCTGAGGAAGCAATCAACCTCCTCATCCGCCGTGGAAAATCCAACGGATACGCGGATCGCGCCGCGCGCCAAATCGGACTCGATCCCCATGGCCGTGAGCACGTGCGAGGCCGCAACCTTGCCGGACGAGCAGGCGGAACCCGACGAGACCGCGACGCCGTCGAGGTCGAGCGCGATCAGCGCGGTCTCCGCCTTGATGCCCGGGACCGCGAACAGGGTCGTATTGGGCAACCGTCGACGCGTCCCGGCCGAAAATCACCGCCGAAGGCGAGACGCGCCAGCACGCCGGCCTCCAGGCGGTCGCGCAGGGCGGCGACACGGGCAGCCTCCGCCGTCGGCGGCGCTGCGCGCCGCCTCGGCGGCGGCGCCGAAGCCGGCGATGCCCGCCACGTTCTCGGTGCCGGCACGGGCGCCGCGCTCCTGCCCGCCGCCGCGATCAGCGGCTGCGGCAGATGCAGGGCCTCGTCGCGCTTGATCAGCGCGCCGACCCCCTTGGGGCCACCCAGCTTGTGCGCCGAGAGCGTCATAAGATCGGCGTCGAGATCGTTGATATTGACAGGAAATCTTCCCGCTCCCTGGACCGCGTCGACGTGCAGGAGGCCGCCCGCCCGGTGCACCAGCTCGGCCGCCTGCGGCGACCGGCTGGATCACGCCGGTCTCGTTGTTCGCGAGCATGAGCGAGACCAGTGGGCGCGGCCCTGCCGCCGCCAGCGCAGCGAGCCGCCGCTCCAGGCGCCGCAAGATCGACCCGGCCATCGGCCGCGACCGGCATGTCCTCGACACGATCCGGCGGAGAACCGCCCGCCGGAGCGGACCGACGGATGCTCGATCGCCGACACCAGCAGGCGGTCGCACGGCGCCTTGTCGCCCGAGTTCGATCCGGGCGTGAGGCCAGCGCATTGGCCTCGGTCCCGCCCGACGTGAAAATCACATTGCGCGGGTCGGCACCCGACAGCTCTGCGACCGCCCGGCGCGCCGCCTCCACGGCATGGCGCGCGGCGCGGCCCTCGCGGTGGATCGAGGACGGGTTGCCGACCAGATCGCAGGCGGCCAGCATCGCGGCCCGCGCCTCGGGACGCAGCGGGGCGGTCGCGTTCCAGTCCAAGATAGGCCCGATGGCCCGTCATGCCCTGCCCTGCGACAATTGACGTCGCGTCGCCGTTCCAGTGACCGAAAGGCTTGCTTTTCGCCCCCCGGATTGTGTTACAAAGCCGCCCTGCCCGCTCGGCCCCGCAGCGGTGGGTGTGTCCTTGGCCGCCGGGCGTGTCCAATTTAGAATGGTTCTAAATAGTTACGTGCGCCCGCTGCTCCCGTCAAGCGCGCTGTAGCGATCGATTACCGCGGCGGCGCGAGCCGCGGTCCCATGCTGCGTCGAGGTGAGTCATGCCTGAGGTGATCTTTACCGGTCCGGCTGGACGGATCGAGGGCCGGTACCATCCGGCTCGGCAGAAGAACGCACCGATCGCCATCATCCTGCATCCGCACCCGCAGTTCGGCGGGACCATGAACCACCAGATCGTCTATCACCTCTATTACGCGTTCGCCCACCGCAATTTCTCGGTCATCCGATTCAATTTCCGCGGGGTCGGGCGCAGCCAGGGCTCGTTCGACCACGGCCTGGGCGAACTCTCGGATTCCGCCGCCGCGCTCGACTGGGCGCAGTCGATCAACCCGGAAGCGCGCAGCTGCTGGATCGCCGGCTTCTCGTTCGGCGCCTGGATCGGCATGCAGCTCCTGATGCGGCGCCCGGAGATCGAGGGCTTCATCTCGGTCGCCCCGCCCGCCAACCTGTACGACTTCTCGTTCCTCGCGCCCTGCCCGTCGTCCGGCCTGATCGTGCACGGCGACAAGGACGCGGTGGTGCCGCAGAAGGACGTCCAGACGCTGGTCGAGAAGCTCAAGACCCAGAAGGGCATCGTGATCGACCAGAAGATCATTCCCGGCGCCAACCACTTCTTCGACGGCAAGCTCGAGCAGCTGATGCAGTCGGTCGCCGCCTATCTCGACAAGCGCCAAGGCACGATACTGCCGAGCAGCAGCGGACGCAAGCCGGCGGCGTAGACCACAAGTCATCGGCAGATCGTCATGGCCGGGCTTGTCCCGGCCGTCTACGTCTTTGGCTTGAGGCGGGTCACGGCGTGGATGCCCTCGCGGCCGTTGCCGCTCGCCCGGCAACGGCCGGGCATGACGAAGCGAGATGTCATGCGCTCCCTCCTCGTCCTCGCCGTCATCGCGCTCATCGTCGTCGCGCTCGGCTACGGCGTGCTGCGCTACATGACCGGCGTGCCGGGCACGCCGCATCGCGGCCCGTTGCCGCCGCTCACCGAGGAGGAGACGAACGCTCGCGGTCGCTCTCGGACGCCATGTCGCAACCATCGCGGCGCGCGAGCACAACGTCGCCCACTATCGGCGAGCTGGAGAAGGTTGCGCGCTACATCGAGGAGACGCTCGAGTCGCTTCGGCTATGCGGCCGGGCAGCCAGGTGTTCGACGGTCGCCGGCACGCCGGTGCGCAACATCGACGCGACCATCGAGCCGCTGCCGGCACGCATGATCCCGAAACCATCGTGGTCGGCGCCCACTACGACAGCGTGCTGGGCAGCCCGGGCGCGAACGACAATGCCAGCGGCGCGGCGGCCGTGATCGAACTCGCGCGCCTGCTCGCCGACCTTCAGGGCAAGGCGGCCAGGCGCATCCGCCTGGTCCTGTTCGTCAACGAGGAGCCGCCCTACTTCAAGACCGAGGACATGGGGAGCCTGCACTACGCGCGCATGCTGGCGCGAACGCAAAGAGCGAGTCATCGCAATGTATTCGCTGGAAACGCTCGGGCACTATTCGAACGAGCCCGGCAGCCAGCGCTATCCGTTCCCGTTCGGCCTGGTGTATGGCGACCGCGCCGACTTCGTCGCCTTCGTGGGCCTGCTCGACGCGCGGCCGCTGCTGCACCGGACGCTGCGCTCGTTCCGCTCGCACACGGCGTTTCCCACGATCGGCGGCGTCGCGCCTGCCGCGGTGCCCGGCATCGACTGGTCGGACCATTGGGCGTTCGCGCAGCACGGTTTCCCGGCCCTCATGGTCACCGACACCGCCCTGTTCCGCTACCCGCACTATCATCTGCCGAGCGACACGCCCGACAAGGTCGATACCGAGAAGCTCGCGCGCATCGTCAAGGGGATGGAGCGCGTGATCCGCGAACTGGCAGCCGACTGAGAAACGAATTGGAATGGGAAGCCGCGCATGCTCGTGGTCTTTGCCGGCCTGCCGGCGACGGGGAAGACCACCGTCGCGCAACTGGTCGCGCGCCAGTGCAGCGCGACCTATCTGCGGATCGACGCGATCGAGCAGGCGATCCGATCGGCCAACGTGCTGGCGGGCGATATCGGGCCGGCCGGTTATGCGGTGGCGTACGCGCTGGCAGAGGCGAATCTGCGGTTCGGGCGCACGGTCGTGGCCGACTGCATGAACCCGGTCGCCGCAACGCGCGCCGCGTGGCGCGCCACCGCGGCGGCAGCCGCCTCGCCGATCCTCGAGGTCGAGGTGGTGTGCTCCGATCGCGAAGCGCATCGCGCCCACGTCGAACGCAGGAGCGTCGACGTGCCAGGCCTCGTGCCGCCGACCTGGGAGTCGATCCTGGCCGCAGTGGCGGCCAATGAATACGAGCCCTGGTCCGAGCCGCACCTGGTGATCGATACGGCGCGCCTGCAGCCCGCCGATGCGGCCGCGATGGTCATGGCCGCCAGGGAGCAAACCCCGGGCGCGCCGACGGAACCATAGAGCCCGCAACCGCCGCGATGAAGCCGGCGGCCGCTGCGAGCGCGGAACCGAAGCGACCCGGCGTTCTTGGGCGTTGCGCGAGACCACCCCACGACCGTCGCTGACCTTGACGATATTTCTGTTATTTGTTAAATATTCTCGCAACGGTTAAGGAGTTTGCCATGGATGATCCGTTCCGCCGCCCCGCCCTCGCTTCGGGCGTGTTCTACCGCGACCCATGGGCCGCGCTCGACTTCCTGGAGAAGGCGTTCGGCTTCGAGCGCACCATGGTCATCACCGACAAGGACGGGAACCTGGCCCATTCGGAGATGCGGTTCGGCGACAGCCTGATCTACGTCGGCAGCGAATGGGCGGACTTCGTTGCCAGCCCGGCCTCGATCGGCGGCAAGAACTCGCAGTCGATCCACGTCCATCTCCAGGACGGGCTCGAGCGGCACTGCGCGCGTGCCAAGGCGGCCGGCGCCGTCATCCTGCAGGAGCCGACCGACCAGTTCTACGGCGACCGCACGTATCGGGCGCGCGACCCGGAGGGCCACGTGTGGACGTTCGGGCAGACCGTGCGACACGTCACGCGCGAGGACGCCGAGCGGGCGAGCGGCCTCAAGATCGAAGGCTGGCATTGAGAGCGGCACGTCTCGACAGGACGCTGGCCGCGCTCGCCGATCCGTACCGGCGGCGCGTCATCGAGTTGTTGCGCGAACGGCCACGGCGGGCGGGCGAGCTCGCGCAGGCGCTACACCTCCCTCCCCCGGCGCTGAGCCGTCATCTGCGCACCCTCAAGGCCGGCGGCCTGGTTGAGGAGGCGCACCCGCAGTTCGATGCACGGGTGCGCATCTATAGTCTCAAGCCAGGGCCGATGGCCGATCTCAAGG
Source organism: uncultured Alphaproteobacteria bacterium (assembly GCA_963720385.1). Lineage (GTDB taxonomy): Bacteria > Pseudomonadota > Alphaproteobacteria > Rhizobiales > Xanthobacteraceae > VAZQ01. The sequence continues at coordinate 487,022 of CAVRFL010000013.1, forward strand.
CATGGCTCGCCGACACTGAGCGTATGTGGGGCGAGCAGCTTGCAGCCTTCAAGGAACACCTGGAGCGCACCTAGTGTGGTGGATTTGAAGTTCCTGCCATCCTTGCGGCACTCTCTTCGCAGGAACTTCAAATCCAAACCACACTAAAATCATATGGTTGCTAGTATCCTTTCAATTCCGAAGTTCGCGCGAGAGGGTGCCGCTTGGTGTGGCGAACTTCGGAATCGGGGATACTAGTGACGTCGCGCGTTCTCGTCTCGTTGCGTGTCGCCGCCACCGCACAGCGCGCGTTCGACGTGTTCACGCAGGAGATTGGCGCGTGGTGGCGGCCGAACACGTTGTTCCGCTTTACGCCGCGGACGCCGGGCAAGCTTGCGTTCGAGCCGGGCATCGGCGGCCGCTTCACCGAGACCCTTGGCAACGGCAAGGTGTTCGAGATCGGCCGCATTACTGCGTGGGATCCGGGCAGCCGCCTCGCCTTCACGTGGCGCCAGGCAACCTTCGCGCCCGGCCAGGTCACGCACGTCGAGGTGCGTTTCGAAACTGTGGGTGACGAGACGCGCGTGACCGTCGAGCACCGCGATTGGGACAGCGTGCCCCAGGAGCACGTCGCGCGCCATGGCTTTTCGGACGGGATCTTCCTGCAACGCCATGGCGAATGGTGGCAGGAGCTGCTGCGCTCGTATGCAGCGCAGAGCGGCGGCCGGGCGACGTGAGCGTGAGCTACAGGCAGCGCACGGCCGCGCATCGCAGGTGGCTGCAGAACCGTCGGCGCTCCGCCCTCACACGGTCGACCGTGGCAAGCGCCACAGCCGTCGCGGCGAATGAACACCCGGTCCGCCGGAAGCGTCGACGGGCGGAACCGAAGCGATGAACCCCGCGTTCTATTAGGCCCGTTCGCAACGTGGCGGCGAGCGCCCGTGCGCGCTTGCCCCGGGTTGCGGATGTGGCTGCGCGAATGCGCCTGGAGGGCTCGGCCATGAAAGAGATCATCGACCAGTTCCTGCAGTTCCTGCAGGACGGCATTGCGGCGATCTTCCGCTTCGTTCACCTGGTCTGGGCGTGGTCGGCCGAGCAGATCACGCGGCTGATGCAGACCCCGTGGGAGACCTGGCCGCTGTGGCGCCAGGTCCTGCTGGCGATCGTCATCGTGGCGGTGGCATATGCGTTGTTCGTCGCCTTCATGCGCCTGTGGGTGGCGGGCGTGCGCGTGCTGGGCGCGTTCGCGAGCCTGGTGGCCGCCCTGGTCTACACGCTGCCGCCGATCCTGATCGCGGGCGCGGTCGCGCTGGGCGGACTGTGGCTGATCAACAATTTCAATCCGGCGTCGCTGCCCACGATCGCGGTGTTCGACAAGAAGGACACCGGCAAGGCCGACAGGTCGGACCGCACGAGCGCACCGAATCGCGAAACCACCGGCAGCACCCAGTAGCTGTTGCACGAACACCGGCGCCCTGCTTCAGGGCGCCGTCAGCATCGTTGCTCGAACGTGATGATGCCTTCGTTCAGCGCGGGCACTTCTCTTCCAGTTCGTCGATCGCTGCGTACAGCGCCCTGCCGTCGGGCGAGTTTTCATCAACTTCGTCGCTCGCCTCCCAGGCGGTCAGGAATTCCGGCCCGAGCTGGCCCGCGAGGCGATCGATCTGCGCCTCTTTCGCGGCGTCCTCCCTTTCGCCCATCTGCTCCATGAGCTTGGCCATCTCGCAGAACGTCTTGAGCTTCGCCGGATTGGCACCCACGGCCTTGTAGACCCGGATGGCCGCCTCGACCTTGGGGCTGGCCGCGAACGTCGGCGCCGCGATGACGCATAGGGCGAGTCCGGCGATGAATGCGCGCATGTTCTTGTTTCCTTGAGCTGTCGCGGCGTCCGAAGGAAGGCGCGGTTCGCTTTCGCGACGGTCGGACGCCTGGGACGAGCGTTCCAATGGTGCCGCCAGGGAACAGCCCAACTTGGTTCAATCTGTGGCAGGTCTCAAAGCAGCGCGAATTCCAGCCTGCTGGTCGTAAAACAGCACCGAGACGCGCAGCCCGATCGGCAGGTTGTCAGGCTTGCTTTCCAGATCGATGACGACCTCCATCACGTCACGGTCGCCCGATCGCCGCAGGTTGCGGACCGCGAGTAGCGCTTTCATCGAGGAAAACATGCTTACGCCGCGTGCTCACGCATGCTGATGCGCAGCGGCATTCCGTTCTTCGGCAGCAGGAACATCTGCGCCGACGGTTGCGGCTCGAAACCGGGATCGATCACGAAGCGGGCCGCGCGGACGAATTCGGCCAGCATGATGGTGGCCTCGAGCATCGCGAACGCGGCGCCGATGCAGATGCGCGGCCCCGCCCCGAACGGGAGGAACTGGAAGCGCGTCGGCTTTGCCGGGTGGTCGGGCGCAAAGCGGCCGGGATCGAACCGGTGCGGATCTTCCCAGTAGGCGTGATGGCGATGGATCGCATAGATCGGAATGATGCCGATCGTGCCGGCCGGAACGCTCACGCCCTCGAACACCGCATCCTCGACGATGTCGCGGATGATCACCGGCGCGGTCGGGAACAGCCGCAGGGACTCGTTCAAGACCTGTTGCACCGTCACGAGCTGCGCGACATGACCGGCGGTCACCGGGCCGTTCCCACGACCGCGGCGATTTCCCGCAGCATGCGCGCTTCCCATTCCGGGCTCTGCGCGATCAGGTAGAGCGTCCAGGTGAGCGAGAACGCGGTCGTATCGTAGCCCGCCATGAGGAACGCCGACGATATTGTCGACCAGGAGTTCGTCCGACATGGTTTGCCCGGTCTCAGCGTCGGACGCACGCACCATCCGGCCGAGCAGATCCTCGCCGTCCGGTGCGCCGGCGCGCCGGGCCCGCACCAGTGCGCCGACCGCCTCGCGCAGCCGCGTCTCGTGCGCGCGCATCGCGCGCCCGCCGGGTCGCGGCAGCCAGTGCGGCAGTCCCAGCATCGTGTACACGACCCACCAGTTCGCGGCGTCGTAGTAGGCGGCGTGTCCTTTCTCGATCGCCCGCAGCACGTCGGGCGCACCGCCCGCCAGCATCGTGTTGGAGATGACGTGGAACGCGGCACGCATCATGTCGGTATGTACCGCGTGGACGGTGTCGGGCGGCGAGGCGCACCAGCGCGCGATCGTCGCTTCGGCCGCCGCCGTGAAGATCGGGCCGTAGCGCAAAAGCTCGTCGTAGCGGAACAACGGGGCGGCCGCGCCGCGCTGCCAGCGCCATTCCCGCCCCTCGCACGAGATCATCGCGTTGCCGAACATCGGCTTGAGCACGTCGACCTGCAGTGCCCCTTTGGGAAAATCGCCCGGACGGGTGAGCAGGAGCGTCTTCACCGCCTCGGCCCCGGTGAAAAAGGCGACGCGCGGCGGCCCATCCGCGACAACCACCGGCTCGCGATAGGCCTGCTCCGGCACGATTTCCAGATTGTTGTTGAGGAGCTTGATGAAATTGAACGGGAATCGGAGCGGCTTGGCCGACGGCTTGACGCGCGGCGGATAGAACGGCACATCACTCATCGGTGCAGTGCATGCGATCTGGCTCCCCGTTCAACTTGCCGCAAGTGGTCGTGCTGCGCGGGTTTCGTCGGCTCCACCTTCTCCCTCAGGCCGCGCAGTGGCCTGTGCTCGACCGAAACGCGGTCGTACAGCCGTTCGTAATCCTCCCATTCGGTGCCGAACACGCGGTCGAGGACGCGCGGTTCCGAGCCCGTAATTGCCGATGTACCGGGAGTGATGCAGCGAATGATACGTGGTGCTGGTGAGGATGCGGCCCAGCCAGCGATTGTAGTCCTTCGACTTCAATTCGAAATTCGCATGGCTGAACGAATTGATAATGAGATAGCCGACGAACCACGCGGCAATTCCATAAAAGTTCAGGCTGTACAGCGTGTCGATTACGGCCAGCAGCGCCGAGCAGGCCGAGATCGAAGATGAGCTTTTCCGAGAACGAGAAAGAAATCGCCGTGAATGGGCTGTTGAGATGGCTCTTGTGATGCTCGGCATGGATCCAATGCAGCGGCTTGAGATGAAACGCGCGATGCGAGGCGTAATGCCAGATCTCGGCCCAGACGAAGGTTGCGGTGGCGGACAGGAGGAACGAAGCGATGCCGGTGGTCTGGAAAAAGCCGAGATAGAGAAATCCACCCAGAATGACCGCATGGGTCGGCGTATGCAGCGAGTTCCTGAACTCGCGGCGCATCTGCTTCTCGTTGATCGGCAGATCGTAGATGGTCCGCTCGCTGATCCTCCACTTGTTCCTGACCGCGAGGTACCAAAGCAACGCCATCGCATGGCCGAGCACGGCGATCAGCAGAAGGACCAATAGCTGCGGTGCGGTGAACATCATCCGCTCGGATCGGCGCGGCGCGACGGGCTGGCCGCGCCGTCTTGGTCGATCTTAAGGATGCCGAGGTTCATGGACAATCATTCAAGTGCGCGTGCGTGGCCATCACGGGGCCAGTGAGCCCAGCCTCTTTCCGTGCTTCACCAGGTCGACGACCATCGGGTGGGACGGGCCGTTTTCCCGGTGGAAGAATTGCGGCCCGCACACCGTGAAACCGAGTGCTTCGTAGAACCGCAACAGGGTCGGGACGCAGTCGATGTAGCACTCCATGATGTTGTCCTGCCGGCCGGTCTGCACTACCGAGGATATCAGCTTGAAGGCCGCGAGGCTGCCGCGCCGCGCTTTCTTGACGATGAATTTCGTGCATACCGCCGTCGCCTGCGGGTGATGCGGCGACGCGCGCATTCCATAGAGCTCCTCGATGACGCCAAGCGGTCCTTCAAAGGACAGGTTGGTGCGCAGAGTCCCGATCGTCTCGCCCGCCTCCATGGCGATGAACGTGTGGCCGAACCGGTCGAGATCGTCGGTGATGATCTTGTTCTCGTGGTCCGCGAAGGGGGAATCCCGTCCCAGCTCGTGGCAATAGACCTCGTAGCGCAGCCGCTGCGCGCTCCGCAGCATCTGGTCGTTGCGGCACAGGTAGACGTCGATCGCCTGATCGCGGCGCTGATCGAATGCGCCCGACACGAAGGTCAGGTTGTCGCTCGTGCGGTCCTCGGCGATCTCGGCGAGGCGACGCAGAAGCTCGGCGGCCACGGCCGGCTGCTCGCGCTCCAGGCGCGAGAGCGTCGGATCGTCGATGACCAGCGCATCGACCGCGGTCTGCGTCGTAACGGTCGCGGTGGCGGCCCAGCCGCGCAGGAAGCCGATTTCGCCGATCGGGCAGCCGGCGCCGGACCGGACCACCTTGGTCGAGGTGCGCCGCGTGGCGCGATCAACCTCGACGCTGCCGTCGGTGATCACGTACATGTCGCGGTAATGCTGCCCCTGCTTGCGCACCACCTCGCCCGGCGCGAAGCGGGTGTTGCGACAGAAGGGCTGCAATCGTTGTGTATCGATCAGCGCGGCGGAAGCGGACTCGTTCAATTTGGTCCCTGCGAATTCAAGGGCGCGTGCGCCATTTTTCAACGGCGCATGAACAAGATCAATCCGCATCGGGAGACAGTATTAACAGCCGCGACGGGTGACCGCTTCGGGTATTTCGTCGTCCGGGATCGGCGAGATGGACTCACCCCCGACCGGCCCCGCGCGCGCGCATCTCGCGCTGCCCATCGCCATGCGCCGCCGGCATCGCCACGGCGCCGCCTGTCATTGGCTGCGCGACGCCGGTGGTGCCGCGGGAAGCGTGATGGGCAGACCGCGCAGGGTCCGCACCGCCAGGTAGGCGAAGGCCTGCGCCTCGAGCGCATCGGCCGACCAGCCGACCGCGTCGGCGGTTTCGACCGAGGCGGGCGCCAGCCGCTCGGCCAGCATCCGCATCAGGGTCCGGTTGCGCGCGCCGCCGCCGGCGATGATCCAGGCGCGCGGCGGCTGCGGCAGGTGCGGCACCACGCGGGCGACCGAAGCGGCCGTCAGGGCCGCCAGCGTGGCGGCGCCGTCTGGCACCGAACAGGCCGGCAGGTCGAGGTTCACGTAGGCGAAGGCGTTGCGGTCGAGCGACTTCGGCGGCGGCGCGGCGAAGAACGGCGCCGCCAGCACGCGCGTCGATCCAGGCTTCGTCGACCCGCCCGCGGGCCGCCTGCTCGCCGTCGTGGTCGCGCGGCGCGCCGGTGCGCGCGCGCATGAAGTCGTCGATCAGGGCGTTGCCGGGGCCGGTGTCGCACGCGACCGGATCGCCGGCGTCGTCGCAGTAGGTGACGTTGGCGACGCCGCCGATGTTGAGCACCGCGACCGGGCGCGGCCGGTCGAGGTCGGCCACGAGCGCGCGATGGAACACCGGCACCAGCGGCGCCCCCTGCCCGCCCGCCGCCACGTCGGCGGCGCGGAAGTCGAACACCACCGGCAGTCCGAGCATCGTGGCGAGCGCCGCGCCGTCGCCGATCTGGATGGTGAGGCCTTGATCGCGGCCGATGCAGCACGGTCTGGCCATGGAAGCCGACCACGTCGACCGTCTCGCGCGTCGATCCCGTGGCGATCGAGCAAGCGCCTCGACCGCTTCGCCGTGCAGCCGCGTGATCAGCGCTTCGGCCTCGGCGAGCACGCCGAGGCCGCGCCGTGCGGTCGGAGACGTCCACCGCCGCCGCGAGCGCCGCCCGCAACGGCGCGCGTTCGCTCTCGCCGTAGGGCCGATAGCCGGTCGGGCCGAACTGCCGGACGATGTGCCCGTCGGTCTCGATGAGCGCGGCATCGATCCCGTCGAGCGACGTTCCGCTCATCAGCCCGATCGCGCGCAAGCCTCGTCTCCCGTCGCAGGTTGAATCAGCGCCCGGACCTGTTACACCACCGGCCCGAACCATCCGTTAAGATTGACAAGAGTAGCGGAAAGGCCGGCCCATGTCCGACTTCAAGTCCGATTTTCTGCAGGTGCTGGCGAGCCGCGGCTTCATCCACCAGGTGTCGGAGCCCGAGGCGCTCGACTCAGCTCGCCACGTCCGGGCGCATCACCGCCTATATCGGATTCGACTGCACCGCCCCCTCGCTGCACGTCGGCTCGCTGCTGCAGATCATGATGCTCTACTGGATGCAGCAGACCGGCCACCGGCCGATCGCGCTGATGGGCGGCGGCACCACGCGGGTGGGCGATCCGTCCGGCAAGGACGAGAGCCGCAGGATCCTGACCGAGGACGACATCAATCAGAACCTCGCCGGCATCAAGGCAGGTGTTCGCCAAGTTCCTCAAGTTCGGCGACGGTACGGGCGACGCCATCATGGCGAACAATGCCGACTGGCTGAACGGGCTCAACTACATCGAGTTCCTGCGCGACGTCGGCCGGCACTTCTCGGTCAACCGCATGCTCTCGTTCGACTCGGTGAAGCTCCGGCTCGACCGCCAGCAGGAGCTGTCGTTCCTCGAGTTCAACTACATGATCCTGCAGGCCTACGACTTCGTCGAGCTCAACCGGCGCACCGGCTGCGTGCTGCAGATGGGCGGCTCGGACCAGTGGGGCAACATCGTCAACGGCATCGACCTCGGCCGGCGCATGCTGAACGTGCAGCTGTTCGCCCTCACCTCGCCGCTGATCACCACCTCGTCGGGCGCCAAGATGGGCAAGACCGCGGCCGGCGCGGTGTGGCTCAACCCCGACATGGTGAGCCCGTACGACTACTGGCAATACTGGCGCAACACCGAGGACGGCGACGTCGCGCGCTTCCTCAAGCTGTTCACCGTGCTGCCGCTCGACGAGATCGGCCGGCTCGCCGCGCTCAAGGGCCAGGAGATCAACGAGGCCAAGAAGGTGCTGGCGACCGAGGCGACCGCGCTGGTGCACGGGCCGCGCCGCCGCCGAGGAGGCCGCGGAGACGGCGCGCCGCACGTTCGAGGAAGGCGCGCTCGCCGAGACGTTGCCGACCGTCGAGATCCCGCGCAGCGAGCTCGAAGCAGGCCTCGGCGTGCTCACCGCGTTCGTGCGCGCCGGCCTCGTGGGATCGACCGGCGAGCGCGCCGTCAGGTCAAGGGCGGCGGCCTCAAGGTCAACGACGTGACGGTCAGCGACGAGCAAATGACCCTCACGCCGCGCGACCTGACGCCGGAAGGCGTGATCAAGCTCTCGCTCGGCCGCAAGCAGCATGTGCTGGTGAAGCCTGTGTAGGGTCGCAACACTCACCGGCTCGTTTCGCCGGTGAGGAGGCTGTCGTCGCCGTGGCGGAACTCGAACATCTTGCGGAAGATGCCCGGCATCATGGCGGACATCGGGTTGACCCGCAGCACCATGGCGTTGGGCGGGCCGACCACCTCGTAGGTGACGCCGAGCACGCCTTCCTTGCGGGCCGCCCAGGAAGTAGCCGAGCACCGGGATCTGGGTCGGGCATGCTGTTGAGCACGCAGGCCGGGATGAAGGTCCCGCGCAGCCGCACATCGTCGCGCTGGAAGTCGATCTGGCCGTCCATGGTGGCGCACACCGCCGCGCCCTGACGTTGCCGTCGCGGATCGACAGCCGGCCGGTCGAACGGGTGAAATCGACGCGCATCCGCGAGAACTCGACGCCGGGATTGCTCGCCGGCCGTTGCGGTAGCCCGGCTCGGGCGGCGCGCTGGCGGCCACGCGTTCGAGCGCGGCTTCGCCGCGCACCGTGAATCCAGTGATGTCCAGCGTCCCGTCCCGGGGCGCATGGTCGCCGCTCGGCGGATCCATGGCAACCCATATACGGCCGCCGATACATGCGCGGATACATGTCGGTGAAGCGGAACAGCGCGCCGGCATCGGCGCTCTCGAGATAGAGCACCTGCTTTCCGCCGCGCGCGCGCAGGTCGCCGATCAGCTGGCCGTCGAACCCGATCTTGGCGTTCAGGCAAAAATGAGCGGATCTGGCCGGCGCGGCGCGACAGCCTGAGCTCGAGGCCGCGCAACGCCTCGCCGTGGAAGCCGGCGACCGCGCCGACCTTGAAATCGAGGTCGAGATCGAACGCGGGCTTGACCGCATTCGGGTCGCTCGGACCGGCCGCCATGGACTTGACCAAGCCGCGGCCGTCATAGACGTCGCCGCGCACCGTGACCCTGCAGCGTGCCGTCGCTGGCGCGCTCGGCCTTGACGGTCGCCTTGTCGCCGTCGGACAGCGCGAACACCGGGAAGTTCGCCGTTGACGATCTCGCCGGACGAGTCGACCTCGATCGAGCCGCGCACGCGCGTCGCCCGAGCCTTCGAGCAGCAGATCCTCGATGCGGCGCGACTGCGGCTTCTCGATCAGCATGAAGGTCGCGCGCGTCGCGCGGCCGGCCGGCTTGTTCCAGCCCGGCAGCAGGTCGGCCACTTTGGCCTGGGTGAGATCGGCATCGACCGCGAACCGGTTGTCGCCATCGCCGGCCGCGATCCGGCCGCTGAACTTGACCGGCACCGGTCCGGTGACGGTGCCGCCCAGCTCGAAGCCGAGATAGCTGCGGTCCGCATCGTTGAGCACGGTCTGCGCACGCGCCTCGGCATCGCCGTCGGGGCGCTTGCGATAGTCGACCGCGACCGCCGCGTTGCCGATGCGCGCATCGCCGTTGACGCGGAAGCCCTGCGGGCTCGCGTTGACGCGCAGGATCGAGGCCTCCGCCTTCAGGCCGCGCACCAGCTTCTCGGCCGAGAAGTTCGTGACCTCGGCATCGACATTGTAGTTGAGCGCATCCTTCGGAAGGTTCGCGGTCAGCGGCCACGCCATGGAGACCTGGCGCGGTGACCTGGCCGCGCGTCGTCGCGGGATCGAGCTGCAGCGCCGGCGGCGCCGCGCAGCGGCTCCATGCCGGCGAGCTCGATGGCGGCATCGGCCGGCCCGTCGACCTTCATCTTCAGACGTCCGGGTGGCGGCTTGGGCGCCGTGTCCGGCACCTCGAACACGCCGTTCGACACCGAGAGCTTGCGGCCGGACGGCAAGTCGACCGTGCCGCGCCCCATCGTGACGGTGGCGGTGCGGCCGGTGAAGTTCGCGACCAGATCGGCGTCGCGAATGGCCGGCAGCGTCGTCGACCGGCTGCACCGTGACGGTGCCGGCGATTTCACCCTTCATTCCATCGTCGGGGACCGGCGGACCGGCTGGCGTCAACGTTACCCAGGGAGCATTGATCGAGATCTCCGAAGAGTCTCGATCGTGCCGCCGGCAAAGTTCGCCAAGACCCAGCTGCGCAGCGGCGGCAGGATGAACGCGGGCCACAAGCGCTTGAAGGTCAGCACCGTCATGCGCGTGGCTTCCATGCCGAGGATCAGCCGCGGCTTCGGCTCCGAGTAGTCGACGGCGCTGGAGAAGGCGATGCTGGCCGCCATGCCGGCGAGATCGCCCTGCTCGATCACGACACGCCGGTTCGCGGTGTCGATGCGCGCGCCGCATCGAGATGCGATCGAGCACGAGCGGCGGCTCGCGCGTGCCGGCACCGGCGAGGACCATGAGCCCGCCGTTGAGCGCCAGCGCCCAGGGGTCTCCGGGCTGGCGCGGCGCGTGCGCCGCCACCGGGAGGCTCACGCGGTTCATTCCCGCAAAAACGTCGAGCTTGCACAAAGAGAACGCGGTTGGCCGGATCCCAGCGCGCGACCACGCTCGTCTCGTCGAGCAGAATGCGGCTCTGCGGCGCGTTCGGCATGCCGATGAAGCCGGCACCGGCGACCATCCGGCCGTCCGCCGTGTGCACGGTAGCATCGGCGCCGATCTCGGCCCGCACGATCCCCGATAGCGGAACGTCCACCTCGAGCGAGCCGTCGTCGACGCGCAGCGCAAGCAGGATATCCTTCGGGGAAAGGTCGCGCACCACCGCCTCGATGGCGCGGCGCCCGTTGCCGCGCGGCGCGACCGTCGTGGTCAGCGACCATGGCCCATCGGTGCCGCTCGACGTCAGCGCAAAGGCGACGCCACCCTCGCGCGGCCGGGTCAGGCTGAAATTGATGTTCTCGAATTTCCACTGCTTGCCATTGCGGCGGTCCTCGACCACGAGGCTGCCGTTCTTCAGCCCGACCTCGCTGAGGTCGCGGCCGTCGAGCCCCAGCGCGTCCAGGCCGTCGAGCCACGCGAGCAGCGCCGGGATCGGGCCCTGGTCGCTCGCGTCGGCCGTTGCGTCGCGCGCGCGCGGCGCCCGGCGTTCGGAATGGTGCCGGTGATATTCGCCTGTGCGCCGGGCACCGCGGGCGCGGCGGCGATCGGACGCTGCTCGGCGCCGGCGAACACGTTGACCTGGCCGTCGGGCTCGACCCGCACCGCCATGTTGGCGCCGATCAGGCTGAGACGCTCAGCCCGCACCCGACCGATCAGCAGGTTGGAACCGGAGAGCCCGACTTCGGCCTTGGGGGCGCTCGCGATCACGCGTCCGTCGCGATCGCGCACCACGATGTCGCGCAGGCGCAAGGCAGTGCGGCCCTCTTCGTCGCGCTCAAGCTGGGTTCCGCCCACCTCGATGCGATGGCCGCCGCCCATCCGCTCCTCGAGCGCGGCCGTGAGCCACGGCGTGATCAAGTCGACCGACAGCGGGCCGCTGGTCAGGCGCCACCACAGGAAGCCGGTCGTGAGCAGCACGAAAGCCGCGACCGCGCCGCCGCCGTAGATGCAGCCAGCGCGACGTTCGGCCGCTGGCGGTGCAGGAGCTCGCGCAGATGGTGCTCCATGTGCGGCGGCTCGTCGCGGCGTGCGCCGAGCGCGCAGCGATCAGCGCGCGCCAATGCAGGTGCGCAGCCGCCAACGTCCGGCTCAGCGCCGAGACACCGCTTGTGATGTGCCCCTTCGTCATGCCTGCTCGGGCATCCCCTCACACGCCGCGACGGCCCTCGGCCGCGCCGGCTATTCCGCCCCTCCGCGCGAGATTTCGCGCGAAATGCCACCAATTCCTCAGCCCACGCCCGGTGTAGTATGTCGTTTCGCGTCCAAAATGACCCTGGGAAAGCGTCGAAAGGAAGGCACATGACCCAGCTGAGCGCCGGCGACCGCGCCCCGGCTTTCTCGCTCCCGCGCGACGGCGGCGGCACCGTTTCGCTCGCCGACTACAAGGGCCGCAAGCTCGTCCTGTACTTCTACCCGCGCGCCGACACACCGGGCTGCACCCGGGAATCGCAGGCCTTCTCCGCCCTCGAAGGCGCCTTTGCGGCGGCCGGCACGGCAATTCTCGGGGTTTCCGCCGACAAGGTGCTCGGCCCAGGACGCGTTCAAGGCCAAGTACCGGCTCGCGATCCCGCTCGCCTCCGACGAGACCCACGCCATGCTCAACGACTACGGCGTGTGGGGGGAGAAATCGATGTACGGCAAAACCTTCATGGGTATCGTACGGACCACGTTCCTGATCGGTCCGGACGGCAAAATCGCCCGCGTCTGGAACAACGTGAAGGTCGACGGCCATGCCGACGAGGTGCTCGCCGCCGCCAAGTCCTTGTGAGCGCTCGATGTTCTGGTGTCGCAAGAGGTCCCTCGGCGGCAACGCGGCGAAGGAAACACCTTAGCACGAATGGTTTGTAGAAAATTAACCATGACTTGGTGAAATCCCGCGCGTTGTTTCGCGTGCGCCGTCGACGATCGGCGCGGGAGCGCCGATGCCGCACCGGTCTCGCCACCATTACCGTCATGCCACGGATCATGGCCGGCTGCATCGCCGAGCATGACCACCGCCACGGTGGCCGCGCCGTCAAGCCAGCCGACTACACCCTGGGTCACGCCGGCCGCCAGGTGCGCGTGGGCCCGGTCCTGTTCTGGACCGTGGTCGGCACGCTGGTGATCATGGCGGTGTGGTCGGTCGCGACCGCCACCTATTTCGCGTTCCGCGACGACCTGCTGACCCGGCTGATCGCCCGCCAGGCGGACATGCAATACGCCTACGAGGACCGCGTCGGCGAGCTGCGCTCGCAGGTCGATCGCCTCACCAGCCGCCAATTGCTCGACCAGGAGCAGTTCGAGCAGAAGCTCGAGCAGCTCATGCGTCGGCCAGTCGATGCTGGAGTCGCGCTCCACCACGCTCTCCGGCGTTGCCGATCCGACGCCGACCGGCTCGCTCAAGGCGCCGGGCCGCGCCGCGAGCGACGCGGCGCCGTTGTCTCCCAAGCCGTCTCCCATCAGCGACACGGTGATCCTGGTGCCCCCGCCCGATCGCGCGGCGCGGCTTGAATCGCGTGCGCTGCCGCCGGCTGCGGCGCGCGTCGCCGCGAGCAAGACCGGCGCCGGCGTGGAAGCGCGGCTCGCGCAGCTGCAGGAATCGCTCGATCAAGTCGAGCGCAACCAGGCGGCCGCGCTCAACGGGCTGGAAGAGAGCTACGACGCCAAGGCGCGACGCCTGCGCGGCGTGCTCGCCGATCTCGGCCTCGATGCCGGCAAAGACGCCGGCGAGCGCCGCCTGCCGCGACCGGCGGACCGTTCGTGCCGGTGACGCCGCGCGCCGACGCCAGCGCCTTCGACCGGCAGCTCTATCGCATCAATCTCGCGCGCGCGCAACGTCGATCGCCTGCAATCGCGCGCTCACCACCGTGCCGATCCGCAAGCCGCTCGCGGGCGAGATCGAGACCACGTCGGGCTTCGGCGTGCGCATGGACCCGTTCTACCGCTCGCCCGCCATGCATACCGGCCTCGACTTCCGCGGCAGCGTGGGTGAGCCGGCGCGCGCCACTGCGGCCGGCAAGGTGGTGACGGCCGGCTGGAACGGCGGCTACGGGAAGATGGTCGAGATCGACCACGGCAACGGATTGTCGACCCGCTACGGGCACCTCTCGGTGATCGACGTCGAGGAAGGCCAGAGCGTGCGCGTCGGCCAGGTGGTCGGCAAGGTCGGCTCCACCGGCCGCTCCACCGGTCCGCACCTGCACTACGAGACGCGCGTCGACGGGGACGCGGTCGACCCGCAGAAATTCCTGCGCGCCGCGATCAGGCTCGGCGACAAGTTCTGAAGAACAGCCGTAGCCCGGATGGGGCACGGCGAGGAATTGCACGTGACCCCGGATTTCACTTCGTGCAATCCGGGCTACGACACTGCGACCGACAGCGCGTGCCCCTACCACACCCCGCGCCGCAACCCGCCCCACAGATAGGTCCACAAGGTCGGGTGATAGAACAGCTGCGACTTGACCTCGGCGGCCGGGGATGACGCCGATAGCTTGCCGGCGAGCGCGTCCTCGATCGCGCCGATCACCAGGGGAAGCGCGGCGGCCAGCTGACCCCAGTGATACGTGAAGTAGCTGTCGGAGCGCGCCGGCGCGATGCGGGCCTGGGCAATGATCGGACCGGTGTCGATTCCCGGGTCGACCAGGTGAACCGTGACCCCGCAGTGCTCCGCGTCGTCGTGCACGAGCGCCCAGTAGGCGCCGTGCATGCCGCGATACTGCGGCGTGATGCCGGTATGGATATTGATGAAAGTCGCCGGCACGTCCGCGAGCACGCGCGGCGACAGGATCCGCGTTTGCGATACGACGACGACCTTGGCCCGGAGCTCGTTCAGAATTGCCGTTGTCGACGGGTCATTCGCCGAAACGACCCTGACAAGCCCGGAGCCGATGGGTGTTGCATCGAGGCCGTTGGCTGCCAGGATGGTGCGCTCGCGACGGCGGATGAGCGGCCGCAGCAGCCGGGCGAAGACGCCAAGCCCGACTTGTCCGATCACCACGAGCCACCCGAGGCGCCGGGCGCGCCGCCGCAGGAAAACCTGCATCGGCTCCTTGTCCTCGAGGATGACCGGAATGTCGCCGAAACGCCGCCGCAGGGCGTGCGCCAGCGCGTAGGTCCAGACCGTCTCCCCTCCGAGGATGACGATGTCGCTGCGCAGGTGGCCGGCCGCTTGGTCGCAGCGGATTGCGACGTCCTGCGGACGCATGTCGGGCTGCAATGACCGGAAAGGAGACACGATCCAGTCGATACGCCCGGTCGGCGAGGTGACAGTGGTGCCCATTAAGCATCTCTTCTTGTGACGCTGCGTACCAAACTGGGGCACCCGGAGCGCCATGGGTCTCCAGCCCGCAAGAGACGTGCCGGTTGCAGTGCAAACGCGAAATTGGCCACCCGCGCTGTTGGGGCGACGTCAGTTCACGTGCCTGACGTCCCCGGCGCTCGCGACGTCGTACCCGGTGAGTTCCCGCGCCCGGTCGGCAAAGGCACGCGTGCGCAGGAAGCCGAACAGGGCCTGCGGGCCGGGCAGGAAATAGTCGCGCTGGCGCAGCACGAGGTCGTAGCGCTCCCACGCCAGCGGCACGAAATCGAGATTGGCGGCGCGTGCGACCGCGCGCGTGGCGATGCCGCAATCGGCGCGGCCTGCGCGCACCGCCTGCGCGATGTCGGGTCCGGTCGGACACGGCGGCGTCACTTTCGCGAGCGCCGCGAACGCGAGGCCGTCGCGCGCGAGCAGCGACATGAGCAGCAATTGCGCGCCCGCCCCTTCCGGCCGCAGCGCGATGCGGGCGCGGCGCTCGAGCACGGCGCGAAGGTCCTTCAGTCCCAGCGGATTGCCCGACGCGACGATCAAACCTTGCTCGCGCCGCGCAAACGCGATCACCACCGCATCGTGCAGGCCGGGCGCTGCGGCGACTGCGTCGACTGTTGCGCCGAATCGTCGTCGTGGTCGAGCCGGTGCAGGTGGATCGCGGCGATTGCGACCTCGTGCGAGGCGAGACGCCGCAAGCCGGCTTCGCTTCCCTCCGGCAGGGTCGCGAGACCCGAGCCGCTTTCGCGCAGCGCCCATTCGAGCAGCGGGTCGTGGCTGCCGCCGACGATCGGCGGCGCATCGCTGCGCGTGAACCCGGGCGGCTGCGTCAAGCCGGCCGCCAGCCAGCGGTCGAGCGCCGCTTTCGGGAAACAGCCAGCGGCCGGTCACCTTGGTGCAGGGCACCGCCCCGTTCGCCACCAGCTCGTAGAGCTTGCGCTCGCTCAGGCGCAGGTAGTCGGCGGCTTCGTCCGTGGTGAGCAGGTCGGGCATATGAACCAATATGCATATTCTTGCAATTGCTACAAGAATTGACGATCGCGTATCGAGTGCAACATCGTTCGGCTGGGACGCGATGCCGGAAACCTCTGCCCTCTCGCTCGTTCTGTCGGCCGATCCCGCCCTGATGGCGATCGTGCGGCTGTCGCTGATCGTCAGCCTGTCGGCGGCGGCGTGCGCCGCCGCTGATCGGCGTGCCGCTCGGCGCGCTGCTCGCGCTCACCCGCTTTCCCGGCCGCCAGGCGATCATCGTGATCCTCAACGCGCTGATGGGCCTGCCGCCGGTCGTGGTCGGGCTCGCGGTCTACCTGCTGCTGTCGCGCTCCGGACCGCTCGGGATCGTGGGGGCTCCTGTTCACGCCGCAGGCGATGATCATCGCGCAGACCGTGCTGGTGACGCCGATCATCGCGGCGCTCGCGCGTCAGACCATCGAGGATCTGTGGAACGAGTACCGCGACGAGCTGGCCGCGATGGATGTCGGGCCGCTGCGCCGCGTCGCCACGCTGATCCGCGATGCGCGCCTGAGCCTGGTCACGGCGCTGCTCGCCGGATTCGGCCGCGCCGCCGCGGAGGTCGGCGCCGTGATGATCGTCGGCGGCAACATCGACGGCTTCACCCGCACCATGACGACCGCGATCGCGCTCGAGACCTCCAAGGGCGACCTGCCGCTCGCGATCGGGCTCGGCATGGTGCTGATCGTCATCGTCATCATCGTCAACGCGCTCGCCTGGACGCTCCGGCGCGTGGACGAGCGGTTTGCGGGATGACCATGCGCGCACCCGTCACCGACCTGCCGATCGTGTTCGAGGACGTGAGCTTCCGCGCGCGCGAGGTGGCGATCGTTGCCGATGTCGCGCTTGCGCTCGCGCCCGGTGCTCCGACCGTGGTGGTCGGGCCGAACGGCGCCGGCAAGACGACGCTGCTGCGCCTCGCCATGGGGCTCATGCGGCCGACCGGCGGGCGCATCACCTGGGGCGGCCGCGCCGACGTGCCGGCGACGCGGCGCGCGATCCTGTTCCAGCGGCCCGTGATGCTGCGCCGGAGCGCGGCCGGCAACCTCGCGCTACGCGCTGGCGGCGGCCGGCTGTCCGCGCGCGCAACGCACCGCGCGCATCGCCGAGCTCATCGATCTGGTCGGCCTCGACCGGCCTCGGCGACCGGCCGGCGCGGCGCCTCTCGGGCGGCGAGCAGCAGCGGCTCGCGCTCGCCCGCGCGCTCGCGCGCGATCCCGACGTCCTGTTCCTCGACGAGCCGACCGCGAGCCTC
Organism: uncultured Alphaproteobacteria bacterium; assembly: GCA_963720385.1. Lineage (GTDB taxonomy): Bacteria > Pseudomonadota > Alphaproteobacteria > Rhizobiales > Xanthobacteraceae > VAZQ01. The sequence goes on from CAVRFL010000013.1 coordinate 504,135, forward strand.
GATCCCGCCGCCACCAAGGCGATCGAGGACCTGATCCGCGCGATCGCGGCACGCGGCATCAAGGTGGTGATGTCGACCCACGATCTCGGCCAGGCGCGCCGGCTCGCCGGCGAGATCGTGCTGATGCATCGCGGCCGCATCGTCGAGCGCGCCGAGGCGGAAGCCTTCTTCACGGCGCCGCGCACCGCCGAAGCCGCGAGGTTCATCGGGGGCGAGCTGCTGCTCTAAACAACGACCGGAGGAATCTCATGTTGCGACGCCGCCGATCGTCATCGTCGCTGCCGCGATTGCCCTGCTGTCGCACGGCGCCCGCGCTCGCGCAGGACAAGTCGATCGTCATCGCGTCGACCACCTCGACCCAGGATTCGGGCCTGTTCGGCCACATCCTGCCGCTGTTCAAGGCGAAGACCGGCATCGACGCGAAGGTGGTGTCGCAGGGCACCGGCCAGGCGCTCGACACCGCGCGGCGCGGCGACGCCGACGTCGTGTTCGTCCACGCCAAGGCGCAGGAAGAGAAATTCGTCGCCGACGGCTTCGGCGTGAAGCGGTTTCCCGTGATGTACAACGACTTCATCGTGGTCGGACCGAAGAGCGATCCGGCCGGCATCAAGGGCAGCAAGGACGTCGCCGCGGCGCTGAAGACCATCAAGGCCAAGGGCGCGCCGTTCATCTCGCGCGGCGACAAGTCCGGCACCCACAGCGCCGAGCTCAACCTCTGGAAGGCCGCCGGCATCGACATCGCGGCCGACAAGGGGCCCTGGTACCGCGAGATCGGCCAGGGCATGGGCGCGACGCTCAACACCGCGTCGGCCTCGAATGCCTATGCGCTCGCCGACCGCGGCACCTGGATCTCGTTCAAGAACCGCGGCGACCTCGAGATCGTGGTGGAAGGCGACAAGCGGCTGTTCAACCAGTACGGCGTCATCCTGGTCAACCCGGCCAAGCACGCCGCACGTGAAGAAGGAGCTCGGCCAGCAGTTCGTCGACTGGATCACGTCGCCGGAAGGCCAGAAGGCGATCGCCGACTACAAGCTCGACGGCCAGCAGCTGTTCTTCCCCAACGCCACCGACGCGGGGGCGTGATGCCGGTCCGCATCCTCGTCTGCGTCGTGGCGGCGATCGCCATGCCGGTGTCGGCAAAAGCCGAGTCGGTGCTTCTACATGCGGCGGGAAGCTTGCGCGGCGCCTTAAACGAGGTGGCGTCCGCATTCGAGGCCGTCGGCGCCGATTACGGCCTCGACGGTCATGGCGGACGCACCGCCCGACGTCTACCGTCTCGCCACGTCATCCTGAGCGAGGCAGGCCAACGCACTTGATGAAGCACGGCTTTGCCGCGCCCACCTTGCCGCAATGAGGAGCAGGCCATGAAGATCAGCGCGCGAAACATACTGAAGGGGAAAGATCACCCAGGTGGTGAAAGGCCAGACCACGGCGCACGTGACGATCGAGCTTGCCGGCGGTCGAGGTCGTAACCGCTGCGATCACCAATGAGTCGGTCGATGCGCTCGGCCTCAAGGCCGGCGGCGCCGCGGCGGCGGTGATCAAGGCCTCCGACGTGATGGTCGCAGTCGACATGTAATCCAAGGGTCGCGGTTCCGCCCTGTAATGCTCCGCGGCGGATATCCAACAGCTACTCGACGGGAAAGAATTCCGCCACGCTGTGATGCAATTCACACCTGAACCCTCGTCGGCTTGTCTCTACGTTGCGGCCGGACCGAGGCAAGCGAATCCCGACGCCGGCAGACGATGGCGCGGAATCGGCGCATGCCTCGCAGCACCAGGGGGTGTGCCGTGGAGATGAATCAGGTTCGCTATTTCCTGGCCCTGTGCGAAGAGAAACATTTCACCCGCGCGGCCGCGCGCTGCGGCGTGGCGCAGCCGTCACTGACGACGGCGATCAAGAAGCTCGAACAGGAGTTCGGCGGAGCCGCTGTTCGATCGCAGGCGCGGCGAGCCGACCGAACTCGGGCTCCTGGTCCGAGCCGTTCTCTGCAAGGATCGCCTGGAATGCCGCGACCGCAACCGTCGCGGCGCGCAGAGCTTGCGGCCGGTCGCGGACCTCGAACGGTGCGAGCCCATCACGGGCCTGGCCGAGGTCGTTCCGGAACAGGGTCAAGGCACCGGCTGCGCAGCGCCCGGTCGCACGAACCCATCGAATTGATGCCGCTCGGGCGGGACTTCGCGCAAGGGCTCGTCGCTGCCGAGTGACGCGGGCGGTTACCGCCTGACCCCTTCGACTGCCGCACGAAACATTACGCCATTGCCGACCAGGCGCGCCGATCATCGACCAGCACCCTTCGGCCGATAGCCGCGCCGCCCGATGTAGAGCGGGATGACCGTTCTCTGAAGGGTCACCCTGCTCTATCGCCATTGTCGGCGCATGACCTTCGGAAAGCCGGTCCCCCTTGCGGGAAGCCCGGCTGCCGGCGCGGGGAGCATCGGCGATGCTTGAAGTCCAGGAAAACACGCCGACCCGGCTGGTGATCAAGCTCACACACGGCTTGAACGTTTCAACCCTCATCCTCGACAAATCGACCGGTCGGGCACGGTTCGAGCGGGCGGTGCTGTTCTGGAAACGCAAGCCGCTCGATGTCGCGCTCGACGATATCAGTCGATCACCGTCGCCCCGGCGAGGGCGCGCGGCGGCGAAAGTCACGTTCCCCTGGTGCAGCTCAAGTCCGGCGGGAAATTCCGAGCTGGCGGACGCCGTCGATGAAGCGGAGGCCGTCGAGGCGGTAGGACAGATGCAGCACGTTTCTGGAGACAGACACCGAGCGAAGCCGGTGCGCCGGCCCAACCCGGCCTGCCGGCCGTGATCGAGCAGCTGTGCCGGCGGCCCCTCCCCGGCTCAGGCGATGGGCGATCCGCGGCGCGTGGCCGTGGCCGGCGCGGCATGGTCCTGGTCGCGGGCGGCGCCGCGCGTCGTCAGCATGTTGAGCCTGCCTGATTGCGACGCGAGCTCACGCGCAAGGCGATCACGCGACATTTTCCAGGAGAAGAAGGTCAAGCTCGACACCTTGGCCGACGTGCGGGCGCTCGACCTCTGAGCGATCGGAGAAGACCTGCCAGGCGCGCGCCGACGTTCGCCGGCGGCTTCTTCAATCTCGACTACCGGATCGAGTGGGAGGGCTGGAGCCCGCGCGTCGACGATCACGCGCGCCGAGGCCATGGCCAAGATCGAGCCGGCACGCCTCGGCGAGATCCGCCGCGCGGTCAGCGAGTTCCTGGACCTCGCGCGCGATTCGCACACCACCGGGCAGCCGCCGCGCCAGTCGGATCCGGCCGTGAAGGCGCTGATCGACACGGTGTTCGACACCTCCGACCTCGACGGCGCGACGCTTGCGGCGACCGATATCGGCCGGGCGCTCGACTGGTTCGCCACCGGCGACCGCATCGGCGTGGTCTACATCCTTGCCGGCACCGGCGTGGCCGAGATCGCCAAGCTCTCCGAACGATCCCAAGATCGCAGCAGCGCACCCACCGCAACGTCGCCGAGTTCGCGCCCGAGTTCGCGCGCTACCTCGACTTCGAGGTCAAGCTCGCCGGCGCGATGGCGGATGCGGCGCTCAAGCGGATGGCGGGCGCGCGCGGACGAAGCGGAGCGGCCGCGAGGTGAAGAAGGATTTCGCCGAGGTCCGTTCGACGCTGAGCGATGCGATGACCGGCGCCCTGACCAGCCTCGCCTACGACGGGCTGAGCGACGAATGGCGGCGCGACCGCCTCGCCGTGCTGACGGAGGCGGCGCCCAAGGCGGCCAAGTTCCTCGCCCCCGAGCAGGCGCGCGCGATGCGCGCGCACGCGCTCAACGTGGTCGGCTACGTGCAGCAACAGCTTCGTCCAGGACACGCTGAAGGGCTTCGCCGAGCAGGTCGCGGCGCAGTAGGGCGTGCCCCTACTCCACGTCCTCCACCTCGACCGGGCCCTTGCCGAACGCCTTCTGGGCGAGCGCCGCTTCCATGAACTGGTCGAGGTCGCCGTCGAGCACGGCGCCGGTGTTGGAGGTCGACACGCCGGTGCGCAGGTCCTTCACCATCTGGTAGGGCTGCAGCACGTAGGAGCGGATCTGGTGGCCCCAGCCGATGTCGGTCTTGGCGGCCTGCTCGGCGGCGGCCTTGGCCTCGCGCTTCTTCATTTCCGCTTCGTACAGCTTGGCGCGCAGCATCTGCCACGCCTGGGCGCGGTTGCGGTGCTGCGAGCGGTCGTTCTGGCACACCACCGCGATATTGGTCGGGATATGGGTGAGGCGGATCGCCAACTCGGTCTTGTTGACGTGCTGGCCGCCGGCGCCGCCTGCGCGCATCGTGTCGACCCGCACGTCCGATTCGTTGATCTCGATGTTGATCCGGTCGTCGACCACCGGATAGACGTTCACGCTCGCGAACGAGGTGTGGCGCCGCGCGTTGGCGTCGAACGGCGAGATGCGCACCAGCCGGTGCACGCCGTTCTCGGTCTTGAGCCAGCCGAACGCGTTCTTGCCCTTGATCTGGACGGTCGCCGACTTGATGCCGGCGCGCCTCGCCTTCGGTCTCCTCGATCCATTCGACCTTGTAGCGGTGCTGCTCGGCCCAGCGCGTGTACATGCGCATCAGCATGCCGGCCCAGTCCTGGCTCTCGGTGCCGCCCGCGCCGGCATGGACCTCGAGATAGGAATCGTTGGCGTCGGCCTCGCCCGAGAGCAGCGCCGCAAGCTCGGCGCGCGACACTTCGGTCTTGAGCTTCTTCAGCGGCGTCCTCGGCTTCGGCGACGACCTTGCTGATCGCCCTCGTCCTCGCCCAGCTCGATCATCGTGACGTTGTCGTCGAGCTCCCGCTCGATGCGCGCGATCGAGGTGAGGTTGTCCTCGAGCTCGTTGCGCTCCTGCATCACGCGCTGCGCGCGCGCGGAGTCGTTCCACAGGTTGGGGTCTTCCGCCTGCTGGTTCAGCTCGGCAAGCCGCGCGCGCGCCTTGTCGAAGTCAAAGATGCCTCCTCAGCAGCCCGACCGACTGCTTGATCTCGTCGACGATCGACTGGATTTCCGCGCGCATGGCTGTTGCTCGATGACAATTCGTGAGCCGAAGGTAATGTGAGGATACCGAGGGGGCAAGGTGGGCTGGCGAACGGCGAGTGGCAAATGGCAAGTGGTGGGTGATCTATCCTATCGCTATTGCTCTTCCCTATTCGCCACTCGCCGTTCGCTATTTGCCTTTCACGCCGACCCATGAGGACTACATGCGCGATCGTCTCATCGGAACCTGGAAGCTTGTCTCGGCGGTGCGCGAGGACATGGCGGGCCACAGGGTCGACCAGCTCGGGCCCAGCCCGACCGGCTACATCAACTACGCGCCCGACGGCCGCATGATGGCCCTCATTGCGCGCAGCGCGCGCACGAAGCCCGCCGGCGCGCAGCCGACGCCGCCCGAGGCGGACGCGCTGTGCAGTGCTGGCTACGGTACCTGGTCGCGGCACGATCACGGCTACCGCGTCATCCTGGTGGAACGATGGACGTGCACAGCTCATCCGGTGCCGGTCACGATGAGCTTCTGTCGCAAGCCTTCATCACGACGCGCGTGACAGCACGCAGATCGAAACCGCCGATGCCGAGACGGTGCTGCGCGCGTGGCGATAAGTCAGGTGATGTCGTCGCGCCTCACCACAGCCCGCCCGGGCGCGGTTGATCATGCGGTCGGCGTCCGCCGGACGCCGTACGGGCGGCCGTCCGGCCCGTCGGCGGACGCGCCATAGATCGCGTAGTTTTCGGGCGGCGCGGTGCCGGGCTTGAAGGCTTCGAGAATGACGCTGCCCTCGCCGCCCGGCGCGCATGCCGCTGCGGGAATCGACCCGCACCAGCTTGAGGCCGGCCGGCACGCGGAACGGAACCGCCGGCTTCTCGGCGAGCGCCAGCTTGAGGAAGTCCTTGACGATCGGCGCGGCGAGATGTCCGCCGGTCGCGCCGCGGCCGAGGTGGCGCGGCTTGTCGAAGCCGATGTAGCAGCCGACCGTCAGGTCGGGCGTGTAGCCGACGAACCAGGCGTCCTTCTCGTCGTTGGTGGTGCCGGTCTTGCCGGCCACCGGCTTGCCGACCTCGCGCACCACGGTCGCGGTGCCGCGCTGGACCACGCCTTCCAGCATCGAGGTGATCTGGTAGGCGGTCATCGGGTCGAGCACCTGCTCGCGCCGGTCGAGGAACGAAGGCTCGGGCTGGTTGCTCCACTTGTCGGTGGCGCAGCCGCGGCACTCGCGCTGGTCGTGGCGGAAGATGGTGTGGCCGTAGCGGTCCTGGATGCGGTCGATCAGGGTCGGCTTGATGCGCTTGCCGCCGTTGGCGAACATCGAATAGGCGGCGGTCATGCGCAGCACCGTGGTCTCGCCGGCGCCGAGCGAGTACGAGATGTAGTTCGGCAGGTCGTCGTAGACGCCGAAGCGCTTGGCGTACTCGCCGATCATCGGCATGCCGACATCCTGGGCGAGCCGCACCGTCATTACGTTGCGCGATTGCTCGAGGCCGAAGCGCAGGGTCTGCGGTCCGTAGAACTTGCGCGAATAGTTCTCCGGCGTCCACACGCCGCCGCCCTGCCCCATGTCGATCGAGATCGGCGCATCCATCACGATGGTGGACGGGGTATAGCCGTTATCGAGCGCGGCCGCGTAGACGAACGGCTTGAACGAGGAGCCGGGCTGGCGCAGCGCCTGGGTGGCGCGGTTGAACTGGCTCTGGTCGTAGGAGAAGCCGCCGACCAGCGCCAGCACGCGGCCGGTCACCGGGTCCATGACGGCAATTGCGCCCGACACTTCCGGCACCTGGCGCAGCCGGTAGCGTATTCATGTCCTTGTTGAGCGGCTCGACGTAGATGACGTCGCCCGGATGCAGCACCTGCGAGACCCGCGTGATGGCCTTGAAGCGCTCCGGACCGCTCGACGGCCGCGCCCACTTCGCGCCCTCGATCGGCACGATGCCGACCTGACGTTCCTTCGACACGGCGCCGCCGATCTCGCGCGGCGGCTGGAACCCGATGCGCGCCGACTGGTCGCCGGTCTCGAGCACGACCGCGAGCCGCCACGGCGCAATGTCGGACAGCGCCTTGACCTCGGCGACCTTCACGCCCCAGTCGCCGCTGATGTCGAGCTTGGCGACCGCGCCGCGATATCCCTGCGCCTCGTCGTATTTCACCAGGCCGTCAGTCAGCGCCTTGCGCGCCCAGATCTGCACCTTGGGATCGAGGGTGGTGCGTACCGACAGGCCGCCCTCGTAGAGCTTCTTCTCGCCGTACTTCTCGAACAGGTCGCGCCGCACTTCCTCGGCGAAATACTCGGCCGCGAACACGTGCGCGCCGGTCGGCCGCGGCGTGACGTTGAGCGGCTCCTTGCGCGCCTTCTCGCCCTCGGCACGCGTAACGTGGCCGTCTTCGACCATGCGGTCGATCACGTAGTTGCGGCGCTCGATCGCGCGCTCGCGCTGGCGGAACGGGTGCAGCGTGCTCGGCGCCTTGGGCAGCGCCGCGAGATAGGCGGCTTCCGCGAGCGTCAGTTCATGCACCGACTTGTCGAAATAGATGAGCGAGGCGGCCGCCACCCCGTAGGCGCCGAGCCCGAGATAGATCTCGTTGACGTAGAGCTCGAGGATCTTGTCCTTGGAGTAGGTGCGCTCGATGCGCAGCGCCAGCAGCGCTTCCTTGATCTTGCGATCGACGAGCCACCTCGTTGGTGAGCAGGAAGTTCTTCGCCACCTGCTGCGTGATGGTGGAGGCGCCCTGCGGCCGCTTGTTGGTGCCGATGTTCTGGACGTAACAACAGGCCGGCGCGGGCGATGCCCATGAAGTCGAGCCCGCCGTGATCGTAGAAGCTCTTGTCCTCGGCGGCCAGGAACGCGTTGAGCACGAGCTTCGGCACCGCCTGGATCGGGATATAGAGGCGGCGCTCCTTGGCGTATTCGGCGACCAGGGACCCGTCGGTCGCGTGGACCCGGGTCATCACCGGCGGCTCGTAGTCCTGGAGCTGCGAGTAGTCCGGCAGGTCCTTGGAGAAATGCCACAGCATCCCGGCCGCGCCCGCGATGGCGACCAGGAAGACCACGGTTCCCACGGCGAAGATCCAGCCGAAGAAGCGCAGCAGGAGTTTCATCGCGGCAATTGCGCTCCGGCGCGGTCAGGCGTCGCGGCGCGTCTCCCCATGGCGATCGAAAACGCAGTGTTTCGGCACGCAGTTCCACTTTAGTAGCATGACCAGGAGAGCGTGCGCGTCCCCCGCGCTTCGTCGCGCCGTTTTGTGGTTAAACTGAGGCCGGGGCGGCATGGCCGGGAGCCCTCACGGCGCGCCGGATTGGCCGGATCCGGCCATCCGGGTGGCGAAGAACGTGTGCACCGCCTGGACAATCGAATCCGCGGCCCGCGCGCGCCACGAGTTCGGAGGTGAGAAGCTTCAGGTCCTGGCGGCTGGTGACGTAGCCGAGCTCGAGCAGCACCGAGGGCACGTCCGGCGCCTTGAGGACCCGGAACCCGGCCGACTTGATCGGATGCTTGTGCAGCCGCGCGCTGTTCTTGAGCTCTCCCACCAGGGTCTTGGCGAAGTGGGCCGAGAAGTGCTTGGTCTCGCGCTGCGCGAGGTCGATGAGGATGTCCGCCACCTCGTTCGGCTCGGCGCTGAGATCGACACCGGCGATCACGTCGGCCTTGTTCTCAGCCTCGGCGAGGCGGGCCGCTTCGGCATCGGAGGCGGTCTCCGAAAGCGTGTAGACGGCGGCGCCGCGCGCCTCTCCTTCGTGCTTGGGAAGCGCATCGGCGTGGATCGAGAGGAACAGCTCCGCGCCTTGTGCACGCGCCATCTGAACCCGCTCGGCGAGCGGCACGAAGCGGTCGTCGGTGCGCGTCATCGCCAGCCGGTACTTGCCGGTCTTCTCGAGCTTCTCGCGCAACAGCAGCGCGAACTCGAGCACGATCGACTTTTCCATCTCGCCGCTCGCCGCGGTCGTGCCGTTGTCGATGCCGCCATGGCCCGGATCGAGCATCACGAGCGGGCGCTGGTCGCGCGCCTTTGTGCCCCGGATCGCGGTCGCTCTTCTTCGCCTCGGCGGGACGCCGCGCGCGGTTCTCCAGCGCCAGCGTGCGCATGAAGGTCTCGCGGTCGACGCTGACAAGGTCGAGCACGATGCGGGCTGGCTGGCTGTCGATCGGATCGAGCACGAACGCCTTGTCGACGCGCACCGGGCCCTTGGTGTCGATCACGATGCGCGAGCCGCCCGGCATGACCAGGCCGTAGCGGAACGCCTTGATCAGGCCGCGGCCGCTCTCGCCGGTCTTGGGCGGGAACTGGAACGTCACCTGGGGAATGTCGATCACCACCCGGTAGGGTCGGCGAGCGTGAAGGCGGTGACGTTGAGGTTCTTGGAGACGTCGACGATGAATCGGGTGCGCTTCTCGTCGCCACCCAGGCGCGCATCGCTGGCAACCGGCAGATGGGCGGTGGAAACGGCGGGAGGGTCGGCGCGTTCGGCCGCCCCGGTCGCCCCGGCCAGCCCCACCAGGAGCGCCGCGCCGAGCACCGCGAGCCGCCAGATCGACCCCTGAATCATCGGGATTCCCTTGAGCCCTGCCCTCCTCATACCCGATTAGGCCGGGGTGGTTAACCGGTCCTTAATGATCCCGGACGGGAACTTTGCTGCTTAACGGCGGCCATGGGCCTTGGTTCACCCGCGCCCTTGCGGGTGGGTGAATTTGCCCCACGTAGTGAAACCGGCGGGCGCATGGATTGAGAAATCAAGAATTTTGCGGCGGGCCTCCCGGTGAGCCGCCTTGCCAAACCCCCGTCCCGCCCCGTAAGAAGGAATCGCTGACGGTATGTGTTCCGGTGTTGCCGTATTCGGGCATCCGGCACGTCCGCCGCGACCTGCTCCCGGACACAAGGAGCGGGCCGGCGGTAAAGGGCCACTCCGCGCTAGAAGCGCGCGCGGGACTGGCCGGCGCTGATGCCTTCTGGACGGATGACCGGAAATAACACGAGCCGCTGGGCTCGTCGGATGCCGTGAGCAAAGACAACTGGCGGCGTTTGGACGCTGCCCATCTTCGCTTCGGGTCTTCAGGATGACGATTGCCGACAATGAGGGACCGGACTGGGTGCCGCGCACATCGCGGCAGGTTCGCCGTCCCCCGCCGAATCGGCTGATCGAGACCCTTTCAGTTCCACCTTTCCGGCGCGTCCGCTTCGCGGTCCGCACAGGCGGGCTCGCGCGCGAGCGGCGCATGCCGGTCTTTCGAGAAGAGATTTATCAATGGCCAACAAGATGCTCATCGACGCCACCCATCCGGAGGAGACCCGGGTGGTGGTGGTGCGTGGCAACCGCGTCGAGGAATTCGACTTCGAATCGGCGAGCCGCCGCCAGCTGCGCGGCAACATCTATCTCGCCAAGGTAACGCGGGTCGAACCCTCGCTTCAGGCCGCCTTCGTCGAGTACGGCGGCAATCGGCACGGATTCCTCGCGTTCAGCGAAATCCACCCCGACTACTATCAGATCCCGGTCGCCGACCGGCAGGCGCTGATCGCCGAGGAAGAGCGCGCCCAGCGCGAGGCGGACGACGAGGTCGACCGCCGGGCGGGGCGGCGGGGCGCGGCCGGCAGCGCGGCGCCGAACGGCGCGGCGACCGGGTGCGCAGTGCGCCGGTGGCGGACGATGAAGCCAGCGATGCGGCGCCCGAGGCCGCGGAGGCGACGGCCGATCCGGCGGCGAGCCACGAGCGGGGAGATGTCCGCCTGAAGGCGATGCGGCGACCGAGACGCCGCGTCGCATCACCCGAGACCGCTCCGGGCGAGCCCGTGCTGGTCGTCCGCGAGACGATCGAGGAACAGACCGAAGCCGAGAGCAACCGAGGCCCACGACCCGGCCGAGGATCGCGCCAGTGCCGAGGGCGCTCCGCTCGAGGCGCCGTCCGAAGAGCGAACGTGGTCAAGACGAACGGGTCCACGCCGACCCACCGGAAGCGCACGAGACCGGCGAGGAGGTCGAGGCGGCGGAGCCGAGCAGGCCGAGACGCGACAAGGCGGACGGCCGGACGGCAACGGACACGACGAGAATGGCGACGACGAGGAAGTTATCGAGTCGGTCGGCGGCGACGATGCCCTGGAAGAGGCGACCGAGCGCATGCCGCGCATCCGCCGCCAGTACAAGATCCAGGAGGTGATCAAGCGCCGCCAGATCATGCTGGTGCAGGTGGTCAAGGAGGAGCGCGGCACCAAGGGCGCGGCGCTCACCACGTACCTGTCGCTCGCCGGCCGCTATTCGGTGCTGATGCCCAACACGGCGCGCGGCGGCGGCATCAGCCGCAAGATCACCAGCGCGCCCGACCGCAAGCGTCTCAAGGAGATCGCCGGCGATCTCGAAGTGCCGGAGGGGATGGGCGTGATCCTGCGCACCGCCGGCGCCAACCGCACCAAGGCGGAGATCAAGCGCGACTTCGAGTATCTGCTGCGCGTGTGGGAGACGGTGCGCGACCTGACGCTGAAGTCGACCGCGCCGACGCTGGTCTACGAGGAAGGCTCGCTCATCAAGCGCTCGATCCGCGACCTCTACAACAAGGACATCGACGAGGTGCTGGTCGCGGGCGACGATGCCTATCGCGAGGCCAAGGAGTTCATGCGCACGCTCATGCCGAGCCATGCGAAGAACGTGAAGGCCTACCGCGACACCCAGCCGATGTTCACCCGCTTCGGGATCGAGAGCCAGCTCGACGCGATGTTCTCGCCGGTCGTGCAGCTCAAGTCGGGCGGCTACATCGTGATCAACCAGGCCGAGGCGCTGGTCGCGATCGACGTCAATTCCGGCCGCGCCACGCGCGAGCACCACATCGAGGACACCGCGCTCAAGACCAACATGGAGGCGGCCGACGAGATCGCGCGCCAGCTCCGCCTGCGCGACCTCGCCGGCCTGATCGTCATCGACTTCATCGACATGGACGAGAAGCGGAACAACCGCTCGGTCGAACGCCGCCTCAAGGAGAGCCTCAAGCAGGACCGCGCGCGCATCCAGGTCGGGCGCATCTCGCATTTCGGGCTTCTGGAGATGTCGCGCCAGCGCATCCGCACCAGCGTGCTGGAAAGCTCGACCGACAAGTGCACGCAATGCGGCGGCACCGGGCACGTGCGCTCGGTCGGCTCGGTCGCGCTGCAGCTCCTGCGCTCGCTCGAGGAGATGCTGATCAAGGTCGCGACCCATAGTCTGGTGGTGCGCACGCGCGCCGAAGTCGCGCTCTACGTGCTCAATCACAAGCGCGCGCACCTGCGCGAGCTCGAGACCCGATTCCGGATCGCCATCGCGATCAATGCCGACGGGACGATTTCCGGCCAGCAGCCGTTCGTGATCGATCGCGGCGAGCAGGTGCACAGCGTCGAGGCGGCGCGCGCGATCGCGGCGCAGCCCGCCCTCCCCGCGCCCGCGGTCGAGGAGGACGAACCGGACATCGCCGAGGAGCAGGTCGGCGAGACGGAGGTCGGCGAGACGGAGGCAGCGCCGAAGCGGACAGCGGCGAGGAAGGCGAGCCGCGGCGGCGCAAGCGCCGGCGCCGGCGCCGCGGCGGCGAACCGCGCGACGATGCGGAGTTCGCGGGCGAACCAGGCGAGCCCCTCGCGGCGCCCATGGAGCAGGACGCGGAGAGCGAGGACGCAGAGGAGCGGGCCGGAGCATTCGAGCCCGAGGCACGCGGGAGATCCGCGCGGCGACAACGAACGGCGACGGCGCAGGCGCGGCCGGCGCGGCGGCCGGCGCAACAAGCGCGATCGCGAGGGGCCGTTCCAGGAACTCCGCACCGGGAGAGCCCGAGCTCACCGGCGCGGTCGCCGATTTCGATCAGCCCTATGCGCCCGCCCCGTAGCAGCCGCGCCCGATGCGCGTGCGCCCTATGCGCCCGAACCGCCCTCTCCCGACACGACTTCGCAGCCCGACGTGCATCAGGCCGATGCAATCCCGCCCGCGGCGGAGACGCGAGCCGGAACCGCCGCCGGTGCAACAGGAGAGCCCACGCGCCGAGCCGATGCAGCCGGTGCCGATGACACCGGTCGAGCCGAGCGAGCCCGAGCAGCCGCGCCGGCGCTCGACCGTGCGCGAGCCGGCGCCGTTCGCGATCGGCTCGGGCGAAGCACCCGTCGCACCCGTGACCCCGATCCTGGTGACACCGGAGCCGACCCCGCGGGACGAAGCCGAAACCGACAAAGCCGAAGAGGGCGATCAGCCGCGGCGCACCGGCTGGTGGGCGAAGCGCCTCTTGGGCGGCCAGAAGCACTGACCAAAGTAGCGAATAGCGAATAGTGGGTTTCCGCCGCGCCGCCGGCGAACGCCAACTGATTCGCTATTCGCCCCTCACTATTCGCTCTTTTCTGCTCGAGTCCATAACGGACAATAATGCGCCGCCCGGTGTGAATGCCGGCGGGAGGGTTGTATGAAGAGTCGGTGGGTCGACGGCGACGCCCAGGCCGCGGTCGATCACTACGCGAAGCTCGGCATCGGCAGCGATCTCGCGTTACGGGTCTACACCACGCGCCTGCTCGGCCAGGATCCGCAGCTCGTCCTGCACGGCGGCGGCAATACCTCCGTCAAGACGCGCATGCCGGACCTCGTCGGCGAGGAAACCGAGGTGCTGTGCGTCAAGGGCAGCGGCGCCGACATGGGCACGATCGAGCCGGCCGGACTGCCGGCGGTGCGGCTTGCGCCGTTGCGCAAGCTGCGCGCATTCGACACGCTCGCCGACGACGAGCTCGTGCGCATCCAGCGCGCCAACCTGATCGACCCCACCGCGCCGAACCCGTCGGTCGAAATCCTGCTGCATGCGTTCATGCCGCACACGTTCGTCGATCACACCCACGCCAACGCGGTGCTGAGCCTGGTGGACCAGCCGAACGGCGCGGAGCTGTCGGCCGAGGTCTACAACGGCCGCATGGGGTTCGTGCCGTACCAGATGCCCGGCTTCGGCCTCGCCAGGACGGCGGCCGCGGTCTACGAGGCGAACCGCGACGTCGAAGGCCTGATCCTCGACCGGCACGGGATCTTCACGTTCGGCGCGAGCGCGCGCGAAGCCTACGAGCGCATGATCGAGATGGTGACGCGCGCCGAGGAGCGGCTCGCGCGCCGCCGCAACTCCGTGTTCGTCGGCCGCGATCTGCCCGAGCGCATCGCCGCCTATTCGGAGGTCGCGCCGATCCTGCGCGGCGCCTGCAGCCTCAAGGAGAGCGTGGAGGGGGCGTGGCGCCGGCTGATCTTCGACTTCCGCACCAGCTCGGCGGTCCTCAACTACGTCAACGGCAGCGAGGTTGCGCGCTACAGCCAGGCCGGCGTGGTCACGCCCGATCACACGATCTGGACCAAGAACTGGCCGCTGCTCGTTCCCGCGCCCGAGGAGGGCAAGCTCGCCGACTTCGAGCGCGACGCCAAGGCGGCCGCGCGCGCCTATGTCGAAAACTACCAGGCGTATTTCGCGCGCAACAACGCACGGCACGGAACCCGAAAGCGGCCGCTCGATCCCCTGCCCCGCGTGGTCCTGGTTCCCGGCCTCGGGCTGATCGGCCTCGGGCGCAGCAAGCGCGAGGCGCGCATCGCGGCCGACCTCGCCGAGGCGGCGCTGAAGGTGGTCACCGACGCCGAGGCGATCGGGCGCTTCGAGTCGATCGGCGAAGCCGCCATGTTCGACATGGAATACTGGGCGCTCGAGCAGGCGAAGCTCGGCAGCGCGCCCGAGAAGCCGCTCGCCGGCCAGATCGTCGTGATCACCGGCGCGGGGCGGCGTGATCGGCGCGGCGACCGCACGCGTCTTCGCCGAAGCGGGCGCGGAGGTCGCGCTGTTCGACGTGGACGAGCGGGCGGCGGTCGGGCGCGCCAAGGAGATCGGGGGCGCCGCGATGGCGGTGAAGTGCGACGTCGTGCGACGCCGCCTCGGTGCGCGCCGCGTTCGTGCGCGTGGTCGAGGCGTTCGGCGGCGTCGACATCGTGGTGTCGAACGCCGGCATCGCCTGGATGGGCCTGATCGGCGAAGTCGACGAGTCGGTGCTCAAGCAGAGCTTCGAGGTCAATTTCTACGGCCACCAGCGCGTGGCGCAGAGCGCCGTGAAGGTGATGAAACAGCAGGGCACCGGCGGGTGCCTCCTGTTCAACGTGTCGAAGCAGGCGATCAACCCGGGGCCGCGCTTCGGCCCCTACGGGCTCCCGAAGGCGGCGACGCTGTTCCTGGTGCGCCAGTACGCACTCGACTACGGGGCGCTCGGCATCCGCTCGAACGCCGTCAATGCCGACCGGGTGCGCTCGGGCCTGCTCAACGCCGACATGATCGCCGAACGCTCGTCCGCGCGCGGGGTGAGCGAGCGCGACTACATGGCCGGCAACCTGCTGCAGCGCGAGGTCACCGCCGAGGACGTGGCGCAGGCGTTCCTGCACCAGGCGCTGGAGCTGAAAACCACCGGCGACGTCACCACGGTCGACGGCGGCAACATCGCGGCGGCGCTGCGGTAGCACGCGAGCGCCTACCTCACGCGGCCCGAGGCTGTTCGATCCCCTCGCCTTCCAGCGCACCGTCGCGCAGCCGGAACATGTGGTCGAACCGGTCCAAGATCTTCTCGTCGTGGGTGACCGTGATGATCGCGGCGTGCTGCTCGGTGGCGACGCGCCGCAACAGGTCCATGACGCTGCGCGCGCGCTCGGAGTCGAGCGCCGCGGTCGGCTCGTCGGCGAGGATGATGCGCGGACGATTGGCGAGCGCGCGGGCGATCGCCACGCGCTGCGCCTCGCCGCCGGAGAGCTGCGCCGGGAAGGCATGCTTGCGGTGGCCGACCTCGAGATAGTCGAGCAGCTCGACGGCGCGCTGGCGCGCAGCCTCGGCGGCAGAAGCCGGCAAGGTTCAGCACCACCGCGACGTTCTCGGTGCACGGTCAGGAACGGCAGCAGGTTGTGATACTGGAAGATGAAGCCGATCTTTTCCAGCCGCAGCCGGCGCAGGTCCGGGCGCAGCCAGCGGCCGTCGTAGACGAGCTGGCCTTCGAGCCCAGCTGCCCGGACGACGGCTCGAGGATGCAGCCGACGATGTTGAGCACGGTGGTCTTGCCGGAGCCGCTCGGGCCGCGCAGGCCCACCACCTCGCCCGCCAAGGACGCGCAACGACACGCCGCGCAGCGCATCGACGCGCGTCGATCCTTCGCCGAAGTGCTTGCTGACGTCGATGAGCTCGACCAGGACTTCGGCGGAAGCCGCGCATGATCAGCCTCCCAGCGCGGTGGCGGGGTCGACCTTGAGGGCCAGGCGCACGCCGAGGCCGCTCGCGATCAGGCAGACGACCATCACGACGGCGCCGAGCGCGAATGCGTCCTCGACCTGCAGCAGGACCCGGCGCGGAAAATAGTCGGCGATCAGGCTGATCAGGAGCGGCGCCGAACAGGAAGCCGATGCGCGCCCATGGCGAGCGACTGCTGCACGATCAGCCCGACGATGGTGCGGTCGGGCGCGCCGATCAGCTTGAGCGTGGCGATCTCCTCATCTTGTCCATCGTCAGCGTGTAGATGATCAGCGCGATGATGACGGTCGAGACGATCGAGCAGGATCGAGGTGAACAGCCCGATCTGGCGGCGCGCGCGCTCGATCACCGAGCGCGACAGGATGGTCTCCTGCTCGGATTGGGTGAGCGCGCCAAGATGCTTCCAGCGGCGGACGCTGTCGGCGACTGCAGCGGCCGGCACGTTGGGATCGATGCGCGCGACCACGGCGTTCACGATGTCGATGGTGGCGGCGGCGCGCCGCGCGCGAGCTCCCTGCGGGCAGCCGGCGGCGCGAGATCGAACTGCAGCTTCTGCGAATCGCGGAGCGTGACGAAGACCACCGGGTCACCGCCCGACGACACCTGCCCGCTGGTCAGCCCGACCACCGCGAAGGTCTCGCGGCCGAGCCTGAGGCGCTCGCCGACCTGCAATCCGGTGCCGCGATCGGCGACCAGCTCGAAGCGGCTGCGCGCGATCGCCCGGCCTTCGACGATATCGGTGGGGCCGCCGGGGCGGCCGATCTCGTAGCCGATCAGATAGAGGTCGCAGCTTGCGGCCGGCGTGCTCGGTCTCGACCGACTGGAAATTCGATCGACCCCGGCCTCGAGGACGCCGGCGATGCGCGCCACCGCCTCGCGCGCGTCCCCCGGGATGCGCGAGGCTTCGGCGAACGGACCGCGGGTATCGGCTTCCACCACCCAGAGATCGACCGCGGGCGCGCGCGCCACGGTCAGCGCCTCGAACGACGAGGCCGCGATAGATGCCGATCATCGACAACACGATGCCGAGCAGCAGGCGCGAGACCGACGCAGGTGAGCAGGAAGCGCCCGAGATTGTGACTGATATCGCGAACCGCAAGGTTCATGGCGCGCGCCCTGTGCCACGCGCACGGCACGGCCCTCGCGGAAATTCGCTGCGACCTTGGCGCGGCAGCCGCGCGCCCGTCGGGCAGACCGTCGCGGATCTCGATCCGGCCGTCGAGCGTGCGTCTGCCGAAGCGTCACCCGCCGCCGGTTGAGGCGCCCGTCCTCGACGGTCCAGACGAGTCCCGTTCGCGCCGTCGAACGCGACGATGGCTCGCTTCCGGCACCATCAGGGCGCTGCGGGAGCACCGCCATGATGATGAACACCTCCGCCTGCTCGCCGAGATAGAACGCTTCCGGGCAGTTCGCCGCAGGTCACGTAGACGCGCCGCTCCTCGTTGACGCGATCGCTTTCGATGCCGATGCGGCCGACGCGGCCGCTGGAACACTCTGCTGCGGCAAGCGATCGCAGCCTGATCTCGACCGGCTGTCCCTCCTCGATGTCGCCGGCGCGCGTTTCATCCACATAGGCGAGCATCCACATCGGTCTCGGGGCGACCAGCGTGAACAGCGCCTCGCCGGCCGCCATCACCGAGCGCCAGCTCCTTGGCGCGCGTGACGACGAGCCGTCGAACGGCGCCCGCAGCTCATGCTGGTTGAGAATGACGCTGTCGAACTCGTATTGGGCGCGTCGCGTCGTCGAGCTTCGCCTTCGCCGCCTCGATCTCGCTCTGGGCCACCAGCAGCGTCGGCCCGCGCCACGCCTTCGTTGAGCTGCGCGTCCTCGGCGGCCTCCTCCGAGACGGCCTGGCGGGCGAGCAGCGACTGGCGGCGTTGGTTGACCTTGGCGCGCTGGGTGACCAGCACGGCCGTCTTCTTGGCCGCAGCTTCGGCGACCTTGCACCGCGGCCTCGGCGCTGAGCACCTGGGCGCGCGCTTTGGCCACGCGCGCCTTCTGCTCGCCCGTGTCGATGCTGCGCCAGCACTTGCCGGCCGCCACGCGGTCGCCGTGGTCGACCGCAGATCGGTCAGGGTGCCGGCGACCTTGAAGCCGATCTTGGTGAGCACGCGAGCTTCCACCGTGCCGAGGCCGAAGACCTTGATGGCGACGTCGCGTTCGGGCTCGAGGACCGTCACCGAGGCCGGGCGGGCCTGGTAAAGGAAAACGGCGCCGACGACAGCTGCAACAAGCCCTGCCGCAAGCAAGACCGTCGTCCCTCTGAAATTCATTTCCACTCCTGTGCGACGACGGCTACACGTGCGTCATCCGACGCCGATACAGTCGAGACTTAGCCGGGAATCCCCGGCCGGCGCTTTGATCTATGACAAGTCGACGAGGTGGAGCGTCATCGCCCCGTGGCAGGCGGAATTGCTGCGCGACGTCCGCCATGCAGGCCATCGTCCGTCCGCTGCGCGTACAGGAGCGCGCACGGCCGCGCCGGCAGTGAGATGAATCAAGATCTATTCGGGCGGCGGCGTGGAACGCGCCCTTGTGCCCCTCGTTGAGCCGAGCGCGGCGCAGGCGCGCCTTCCATTCGGCTCAACTCAGACCATTCGCCGCAGCACGTCGTTGCGCTTCCAGACGTGGTGCCGCAGCGCGCCGGCGACATGGATCACCACCAGGGCGGCGAGCACGTAAGCCAGCACCATGTGGGATTCCTCGATGAGCGCGCGGGTCGAGCGCTCGATCGTGCCGACGATGCGCGGCAGCGGAATGCCGAGCAGGTCCCGGGTGATCGGGTTGCGGAACGTGTTGGCAACGATCCAGCCGGTGAGCGAGACCACGAAGATCAGAACGTAGAGCCCGGCATGGCCCAGATGCGCGGCGTAGCGCTCCCACGGTTGCGACTCCTTGGGCTGCGCGGGGACCGGATTGGTCCAGCGCCACAGGATACGCAGCACCATGAGGGCGAGCAGGTCGAAGCCGAGCGCGGAGTGCCACGCATAGTTGGGGAGGCGCTCGGGACGCGGCGTCATGTGCGTCATCCACCAGCCGTGGATGAGCAGGACGAGGATCGCGGCCGCGGCGACCCAATGCAGGATCTTCGCCGGCCAACCCCATGTGCTCGCCGTGTTTCGGATCATCGGACCGCTCTCACGGTCCCGCGCGGACCGAGCCACGGATCGTTCTCTACCACGCGCGGAACACGCCCTGGAATGCAATCGGCACCCGTCAGACGCGCAACCGATGCAATGAGGCCGGTGCAGGTAGCATGGGCAAAAAAACCCCGGCGAGGCCTCGCCGGGGAGGCCGGGCGGCTTTGGGAGGCAACGGGGGGACTGCCGCCCGGGAGGTTGCGCCGGTTGATGGCGCGCGCATGGCGCGCCGTTACGTGCCCCATTCGGCCGGCCGGATCATCAGGTTGTCGTTGACGGCGCGCACGCCGGGCGTCACTTCGGCCGCGACCCGCACGGCCTTCTTCTCTGTCTCCGAATCGACGATGCCCCACAGATCCACGTTCCCGTCGCGCACGATCACATTGATCAGCGAGGGATGGCTCCATGGTTCGGCTCTCAGGCGGCTCAACACGTCCTCGCGAATTCTGGAATCGCTCGGCGCGGCAGCATCGATCTGCTTGTGCAGGCTCGCGAGCGCCTGCAGCAGGTTGGCACGGCTGACGATGCCGACCACCTTGCCGCCCGCCATGATCGGGACCCGCTTGATCCCGTTCTTCTCCAGGGTGTTGGCGATCTCGCGCAGCGGCGTGTCGGGCGTCGCCGTGATGACGCGGCGCGTCATGACGTCGGCCACCTTGCGCGAGTGCTCCTTGACGTATTCGGCCGCAAAGGCCTCGCGGCCGGTGAATACGGTCAGCCACCAGGGGCGACGACGACCCGTGCCCGCCTCGGCCCGCCGCATGAGGTCGCCCTCGCTCACGATGCCCAGAAGTTCGCCTTTCGCTCCCACCACCGGGACCGCACTGATCCGGTTGGTGAGCAGAATGTGAGCCACGTCCTGAACACAGGCCTCGGGCCCGACCGTGATGACGTTCGTCACCATCACATCAGCAGCGTTCATTTGCGCACTCCTCGCGTCCAAGCGACCACGAAGGTCACGACCGATCATCGGTCCCACCAGCGCCACTGCCAGCGCCGCGGCCCGACCGCATCGAAACGCTTCTTCTGATCGTCGTTTAGCGTCGCGTAGAACGAGTTCGAACGCCGGTCGCACGAGCTTGATCGCCTGCAGCGTCGCGTCCATCCGCTTCTCCATCGCTTCGAGGCGCGCGCTGGCGGTCGCCGGGATATCGGCCGGACAGGCGGCGCGGATCGTGTCCTGCGCCTTGGCCGAGGCCGTCTTGAGCCCGTCCAGTGCGGTGCGCTGCGGGTCGGTCAGCTGCAGCGTGCGCTCGATGCGCTCGATGCGCCAGCCGGCAAAACCGGCGGCGCCCGGGCTGCACATGCGCGAGAAGCCGCCCGGCCCCATCATCCCCGGACCCATCATCATGCCGGGTCCCATGAATCCCCATCCCGGCCCGCCGCCACGTTCAAAGCGGCCGGGACCCGGGCCTTGCGCTGCCGCGGTGGCAATGGTGAGCAGACCGGTCACGGCAAAAGCCGCCAGCGTCGCACTCGCGCGCTTCATCGTGATCACGGCATTCCTCCTCTCGCGAGATCCGGTCGGTCGAACGGAATTCTTGCAAGTATCTGCCTTCTCGGCGCGCCGTCGCATTGAGGTAGATCAAGCGGGGAAAATCAGCGGCGTCATGCCATGCGGGTGAACCATCGCGCCATTGATTCAGCCGAATGCCGTGGCGGTTCTGCCTTTGCGTAATTGGCGAATTCACCGACGAAGCATCGGTCACGCGCCGCGACCGATAAACCGTGCTGGCAAGACCAGCCGCCTTGATGCTCGACTGGGCACTGGCGAACGCCAACTCGCTCATCCGCGGCTCTAGAAATCGAGCCGGTCCTGAATGGCCACGATGCCGGCCTTCGCGCAGGCATCATCGGCCTCGCCACCCGGCGCGCCGGAGACGCCGATCGCGCCGACCAGCGATCCGCTCGACTCCACGATCATGCCCCCGCCGAGAATCACCGCTCCCGGCAGGTTGCGGATGCCGGCCTGCGGCATGCCCGGCTGGCTGATGGCATTGAGTTCGGTCGTGCCGGTGCGGAACGTGACTGCCGTCCAGGCCTTGCCGGCGGCGGTGGTGGGGGTATGGGGGCCGGCAAAACGGTCGCGCAACATCACCTGGGCGATACCGAACCGGTCGACGACCGCCACCGCCACTTGATACCCACGCTGCCGGCAGTCCGCGAGCGCGGCGCGCGCGAGATCGAGCGCAAGCTCCGGGCTCAACGACTTGTAGGCGACGACCGCCTCCTGCGCTTGCGCCGGAAGCGAGATGAGGGCGGAGAACACCATCAATGCCGGCAAATATCGAATTGTCATGACTTCACCTTGTGCATCGCCTCCGACCGACGCGAAGGACTCGGCCTGCTTGCGCGTCCATGACGGCGAATCTCGTCGATATTTGCAACATCGCCTCGTAGCGACCGGATCGCCTTGCGCAAGATCAAGGAACGCGCCGTTCCGGGCTCGCCTGATCGGCGTCGGCACGACGGCGAAATGCATCAACTATCCCATGCGCTTTTGAGCGAACAATGATTATGCACAATCCAATTGACCAAGAAGATACATCCTGCGCCGCACACCGAAATCACGTGCCGGTGACAACCACTTCCCTTGACCGACGGAGCCACCTAGATTTCGCTGTTCAAAGACAAGGAGTGCTCCATGGCCCAGCTTGCCGAACTCGACACCGCGCCGGATACGATTGAAGCGACGCTCAATTACATCGTCAGCAACGGCGAGAAGCTGTTCACCCAGACCGGCGGGCCGGGCTCGCTCGACGTGCGCACCGGCGGCACGCCGGACCCGCGCCAGATGCCGATGCACAACGGGCGCGGGCGCGATTTCGCGCTCGATCGGCGACGGCTTCCGCTTCGTGCGCCACGACACCAAGGTGAGCGACTTCTTCGACGAGGATGAGATCAAGCGCGTCTACTACCCGGAGATGGAGGCGCTGATCAAAGCCGAGAGCGGCGCGAAGCGCGTCGTCGTGTTCGATCATACGCTGCGCACCGCCGACGACGACGAGCGCGAGAAGCGCAAGATCCGCGAGGTGGTGCGGCGCGTGCACAACGACTACACCGAATGGTCGGGCCCGCAGCGCGTGCGCGACATCCTGCCCGACGAGGCGGACGACCTCCTCAAGCGCCGCTTCGCCATCATCCAGGTGTGGCGTCCGATCCGCCATCCGGTCGAGAGCGCGCCGCTCGCGATCGCCGACGCCCGCAGCGTCGCGTTCGACGATTTCGTCATCTCCGAGCGGCGCTATCCCAACCGCATCGGCCAGACCTACGCGATCACCCACAATCCGGCGCACCAGTGGTACTGGTTCCCGCGCATGCGGCGCGACGAGGCGCTGGTGTTCAAGGTCTACGACTCGGCGAAGGACGGCCGCGCGCGCTGGACCGCCCACACCGCGTTCGACGATCCGACCGCGCCGCCCAATGCGCGGCCGCGCGAGAGCATCGAAATCCGCACGCTGGCGTTCTTCTGAGCGGTCGCTAATGGCGAGCGGCGAATGGCGGGCTCCCCGCGGCGTGGGCCCTTCTTTCATTCGCCACTCGCCATTCGCCACTCGCCATTGTATTGCGTTCCGAGCAGGTGAAATCGATGGAGACCCCATGCCGGAAGCCGACCGAGAAGGCGAACGCTACGCCGCCGACCAGCCGCAGGCCGCGCCGGGCTTTTTCCTCAAAGGCTCGCACCAGCTCGACTGGGGCATGAAGAACCGCCTCGCGCGCACGTTCAACCCGGCGAGCGGCCGCACCGTGATGCTGGCGATCGACCACGGCTACTTCCAGGGACCGACCACCGGGCTCGAGCGCATCGACCTCTCGATCGTGCCGCTGCTGCCGCTGTGCGACGCGCTGTTCTGCACGCGCGGGATTCTGCGTTCCGTCATCCCCGCCAACTCCTCGAAACCGATGGTGCTGCGCGCAAGCGGCGGCCCGAGCATCCTTAAGGAGCTTTCGGACGAGCAGATCGCCATGGACATGGAGGACGCGGTGCGCCTCAACGCGGCCGGCGTCGGCATCCAGGTGTTCATCGGCGGCGAGCACGAGACGCGCTCGATCCACAACATGACACGGCTCATCGATGCCGGCCTGCGCTACGGCGTGCCGGTGATGGGCGTCACCGCGGTCGGGCGCGACATGGTGCGCAACGCGCAGTATTTCCGCCTCGCCTGCCGCATCATCGCCGAGCTCGGCGCGCAGTACGTCAAGACCTACTACGTGGACGACGGGTTCGAGACCGTCACGGCCTCGTGCCCGGTGCCGATCGTGATGGCGGGCGGCAAGAAGCTGCCCGAGCTCGAGGCGCTCACCATGGCGTACAACGCGGTGCAGCAGGGCGCCGCCGGCGTCGACATGGGGCGCAACATCTTCCAGTCCGATGCGCCCAAGGCGATGATCGCCGCGGTCCACGCGGTCGTGCACAAGAACATGAAGCCGGCCGAGGCGTACGAGACGTACAGGGCGCTAAGGAGAGCGAATAGCGAATAGGAGATCGGAGGGTGGGCAAAGGCGCCTGACGTGCGTGTTAGCTGTGGCAGCGCTGTGCGCGCGTGCCCCAATCGAGCGCTTCGTCAGGCGCCTTTGCCCGCCCTACGAAGCGGCCCTATTTCGCGGCGCGCCAGAACAGGTCGTAGAACGTCACGAGAATCTCGACCACGATCAAGAGCACGATCGTGAGTTCCAGGCGGACGCTGCGCTCGGTGTCGATCAGGTCGGTGAGGGCGTGCGTGGTCTCCTCGATCACCCGCAGCTTGCGCGACAACGCGGCCGCCCGCTCCTTCAGCTCGTATTCGTCGATGAGCCGGGCGTAGAGGCGCTCGAGCTGCGGATGGTCCCACAGCACGTCGGGCTTTTCTTCGACCTCGACACGTCCGGAGATGCGGTGCTCGACCAGCAGGGCCTGTCCGATCGTGCGCAGCATCTGGCGGCGGTTGCCGGGCGAGCGCCCGGACCGCGCAAGCTCGGCGGCGACCGGCTCGATCACCTCGAACACCTTGCTCACCTCGCGCTCGTCGCGGCTGAGCGCGACGTTCTTGGCGAGCGTGTCGGCGATCACGATGAGGCGCGGCGGCGAGAGGTCGCGCACGGTGATCGGGCCGCCGGGCAGGATCTGCTCGTTGGCATCCGGCGCGATCTCGAGGACGCGGTCTCGTCTTCCACGCGGTCGAAGCGGCCGACGATGCGCGTGCCCAGGCCGCGCACGAAGTCGTCCTCCTCGACCGGGGACAGCCCGATCAGGACCGCGACGCCGTAGCGGAACAAGACCGCATAGCCATGGGGGCCGACCTTGAACGCAAGCGGCGTCGTCGCGATCACGTCGCTGCGTTCGAGCCCGGCGGTATCGATCCGTTCGCCGAGCAACAGGGCGCGCGCGGTCAGCCGTGTGGTGACGGCGGGCGCGGCTTGCGTGGACGAGACATCGGCCATGACGCGTCCGCCTGCTGTGAGACGGCCGGACGCGCGGGTGATAGGATATTTGGCGTCACCAGACCATGGGCTTGGCGTGACCTCCGCGGCGCGGCCGGCCGTCAGCTGCTCGCCATGATCACGTTCTTCACGATCGGGTAGATCTGGTTCTCCCAGCGCTTGCCGCTGAACACGCCGTAATGGCCGACGCCGGCCTGCATGTGGTGGCGCTTGAGATACGGGCGCAGGCCGACACACAGGTCGTGCGCCGCGAGCGTCTGCCCGATGCCGCAGATGTCGTCCTTCTCGCCCTCGACGGTGAGCAGCATGGTGCGCCGGATCGCGCGCGGCTCGACCCGTTCGCCGCGGAACGTCAGCGTGCCGGCGGCGAGCGCGTGCTCCTGGAACACGAGCCGCACCGTTTCCAGGTAGAACTCGGCGGTCAGGTCGAGCACCGCGAAATACTCGTCGTAGAACGCCTTGATCACCTCGGCCTTCTCGATCTCGCCCTTGATCAGGTTCTCGTAGAGGCCGCGATGCGCGCTCACGTGCCGCTCGATGTTCATGCTCATGAACGCGGCGAGCTGCACGAAGCCGGGATAGACGCGGCGGAACGCGCCCGGGTAGCGCAGCGGCACCATCGCGAGCAGATTGCGCTCGAACCAGTCGATCGGCTGGCTCAGCGCCAGCTCGTTGACCTTGGTCGGGATTGACGCGCGCATCGACCGGGCCGGCCATCAGCGTCATGCTGCGCGGCTGCGCCGGATTGCCGGCCTGCGCCATCACGGCGGCGGCGATCAGCACCGCGACGCACGGCTGGCACACCGCGATCACGTGCGCGCCCGGTCCCATGGCTTCGAGAAACCGGATGAGATGCGCGACGTAGTCGTCGAAGCCGAACCGGCCGTGCGCGAGCGCGACGTCGCGCGCATTGTGCCAGTCGGTGATGTAGACGTCATGCTCGGGCAGGAGCGTACGCACCGTCGTGCGCAGGAGCGTCGCGAAATGGCCCGAGAGCGGCGCGACCAGGAGGACGCGCGGCTGTGCCGTGTCGATGTCCTTGCGGAACCGCAGCAGCGTGGCGAACGGCGTGGCGTCGGCGGCCTCTTCGAACACCGCGACCTCGCGGTTTCCCACCGACACGGTATCGATGCCGAAGGAAGGCCGGGAGTGCGTGAGGCCCGCGCGCGCGATCAGCTCATAGGCGGCGCTGAGGTTGCGCAAGGCGGCGTGGTGCGCTGCGCCGTTCAATGGCCCCGACCACCCTGACCGCCATGTCGGCCAGGAGCACGGACCGGACCCATGATGTCGCAATGGGCCTGATAAGCCTGATACAGCATCCTTCTGCCCGCCAACGTCCCGCGGCAAAAATTAGTGCATTTGATGCTGCACTGCGAGATAATTATTCCGCCGGGTTGGGAGGGAATTGTCGGTTCGCGCCGGACGGGCTGCCGGAGCGACGCTGATCCGCTCATCTAAGCGTCTGTTTTTGCATCGTTTTTGAAGCCGCCCACGACCCGCAGGGAACCACACCGATGGCCAAGGCGACGCTCACTATCAACAGCAAAAACTACGGGGCCTGGTCGCTGCGCGGCTGGCTGCTGTGCCGGCTGGCGGGACTCGACTTCGGGGAAAAAACGACCTCGAGCGACGACCCGTCGAGCCGGGCCGAACTGCTGCTGCTGTCGCCCTCGTTCCTCGTCCCCTGCCTCGAGCACGACGGGGTGAAGATCTGGGACACGCTGGCGATCGGCGAGTACCTGAACGAACTCAAGCCCGCCGCCAGCCTCATTCCCACGGAGCGCGCCGCGCGCGCCCGCTGCCGCTCGATCTCGGGCGAGATGCATTCCGGCTTCTCGAACCTGCGCTCGGCGCTGCCGATGAATCTCAAGGGCCACTATCCGGGCTTCAAGATCTGGGGCGCCGCCCAGGCCGATATCGACCGCATCGTCACGATCTGGGGCGAATGCTTTGCGGCTTACGGCGGTCCCTACCTGTTCGGGACGGCGCCGTGCATGGCGGACGCCATGTACGCGCCAGTCGTCACGCGGTTCCTCACCTATCACGTGCGGCTCGACCAGGAATGCGCCGATTACTGCCAGACCATCATGGCGCTGCCCGACATGATCGAATGGATCAACGAGGCGCAGGCCGAGCCCGAGGAGATGCTGGAGCTGGACGTGGAGTTCTAGGCTTGTAGCCCGGATTGAGCGGAGCAACGCGACGCGAAATCCGGGACAACATTGTCGCGCAGCCCCCGGATTTCGCTTCGCTCAACCGGGCTACGTCTCTACATCCGCGCGAGCCACGTGCCGATGCGCTCCACCGCCTCGTGCATCTCGGCCGACGAGCCCGCGTAGCAGAAGCGGATGAAGTGGTCCCCGTTCACCGGATCGAAGTCGACGCCGGGCGTCGCCGCGACGCCCGCTTCCTCCAGCATGCGCTTGGCGAACGTCGAAGCTGTCGTTGGAGAAGCGCGACACGTCGGCATAGAGATAGAACGCGCCGTCCACGGGAAGGAACTTGTCGAGCCCGTCCTTGGGCAGGCCTTCGATCAGGATGCGGCGGTTCTCCTCATAGCCGTGCTTGATCTCCTCCATCTCGGCGCGCCCGTCGAACGCCGCTTCCGCCGCGATCTGCGCGAGCGTCGGGACCGAGATCGACAGGTTCTGCTGCAGCCGCTCGACCGGCCGCACCAGCGGCTCCGGCATCACCATCCAGCCGATGCGCCAGCCCGTCATGCAGAAGTATTTCGAGAACGAGTTGATCACGACGGCGCTCGTGCGACAGCTGCGCCGCCGTCACGGCGGGAAACGCATAGTCGAGCCCGTGGTAGATCTCGTCCGAGATGAACCGGATCCCCTCCGCTTCGGCGGTGTGGATCAGGTCCTTGAGCACCTCGGGCTTGATCATCGTGCCGGTCGGATTGGCCGGGCTCGCCACCAGCACGCCCTGCAACGGCTTTGCGCGATGCGCCGCGAGCAGCGCCTCGCTGGTGATCTCCCAGCGCGTCTCGGGCCCGGTCTCGATCAGCACCGGCTCGCAGCCGAGCGCCGTGAGGATATGGCGATAGGGCGGATAGCCCGGCAGCGCCACCGCGATGCGGTCGCCCGCCTCGAACAGCGCCAGGAACGCGAGGATGAAGCCGGCCGAGGAGCCGGTGGTGACGACGACGCGTCCGGGGTCGACCTGGACCCCATGGGCTTCCGCGTAGTGGCGCGCGATGCGGCGGCGCAGCGACGGGATGCCGAGCGCCTCCGTATAGGCGATGCGGCCGCCGAGAGCGCCGCGCGCGCCGCCGCGATCGCGGTCGAGGGGGCGGCCGCCGCCGGCTGCCCGACCTCCATGTGGATGACGCGCCCGCCGGCCGCTTCGATGCGCGCCGCCGCCGCCATGACGTCCATCACCATGAAGGCCGGGACGTCGCTGCGCAGCGAGGGCGTCAGCAGGCGTCGGGCCGCATCGAGCATCGGTCGCTCTTCCCTTCGTTTCCCGCCCCGCTGTCGCCGCATTCGCCCGCTTGGGTGGCCCCGGGGGCGCCGAGACGTGACCGGGCCGCGTTGACCGTGATAATCCGCGTGCCTAGGTTGCGCCGCCGTTAGCGGACGGATTTGACTTCACATGAGCGGTTGCGCGAGAGCTACCAGGACGCGGCGCGCGATGCCAGCGGCGCGGGCGACGGCGGTGCTGACCGCTGCGGCGATCGCCCTGTCGTCGGGTCCCGCCTGGCGCCAGGCGCAGCCGCGGCCGGGGCCTGCCGATCATCCGCGATGCGGAAATCGAGCAGTTGCTGCGCGACTATACGGCGCCGATCCTGAGCGCCGCCGGGCTCGGGCCGCAGAACATCCAGGTCGTGATCATCGATCAGAAGACGTTCAACGCCTTCGTGATGGACGGCCGGCGCATCTTCGTCAATGCCGGCGCGCTGTTCGAATCGACCACGCCGAATCAGATCATCGGCGTGCTGGCCCACGAATCCGGCCACATCGCCGGCGGCCACCTGTCGAAGATGCGCCAGGAGATCGCCAACGCCTCGACCCAGATGATCCTGGCGACGATCCTCGGCGTCGGCGCGATGGTGGCGGCGAGCGCCGGCGGCGTCCAAGGTGCCGGCAATGTCGGCATGGCGGCGATCTCGGCGCCGCAGGAGATGATCAAGCGCTCGCTCCTCTCCTACGTGCGCGCGCAGGAAGAGCAGGCCGACAAGGCGGCGGTGAAATTCCTGACCGCGACCGGCCAATCCGCCAAGGGGATGTACGAGACGTTCCGGCGCTTCGCCGATCAGACCATGTTCTCGGCGCGCTACGCCGATCCTTATGTGCAGACCCATCCGATGCCGGCCGAGCGCGTGCGTGCGCTCGAGGAGATCGCCAAGACCAGCCCGTACTGGGACAAGACCGATCCGCCGGAACTGCAGGCGCGCCACGACATGATGCGCGCCAAGCTCGCCGGCTTCCTCGAGCAGCCCGACACGGTCGCGCGGCGCTATCCGCTGAGCGACACCAGCCTGCCGGCGCGCTATGCGCGCGCGATCTCCGCCTACCGGTTCTCCGACATGCGCGGCGCGGTCGCGCAGATCGACGGATTGATCAAGGCGCAGCCGAACAATCCCTATTTCCACGAGCTCAAGGGCCAGGCGCTGATGGAAAGCGGCAAGGGCGCGGAGGCGATCGCGCCGCTGCGCCAGGCCGTTGCGCTCGCGCCGAACGCGCGGCTGATCCGCGCGATGCTGGCGCAGGCGCTCGTCACCAGCAACAATCCGGCGCACGCCGACGAGGCGATCGCGCATCCTGAGCGACGTCCTGGTGCACGAGAAGGATCTGGTCAACGGCTACCGCCATCTCGCGACCGCCTACGGCCGCAAGGGCGATCTCGCCAAGGCCGACCTCGCGTCCGCGCAGGCATCGTTCGCGACCGGCGACTTCAAGACCGCGCGTGAGCTGGCGGCGCGCGCCAAGACCCGGCTGCCCACCGGTTCGCCCGGCTGGGTCAAGGCGGACGACATCGCAACCTATCCGGCCGACAGCAAATCCGCAATTGACCGGACGCGCCTCGCGGCCCCGTATGTCGCTAACGCAGCCGTGAGTTGGCAGGACGGCGCGCAGGCGATATGGACCGGACCGAGCCGAAATTGTCATGGAGACAACGATGCATCCGTTCAGGCGCCTCTCCGCGGTGGCCGCCGTGGCGTGTCTCGCCCTCGCGGCGCCGGCACACGCTGGCGCAGGCCCAGATTTCCGACGCCCAGCGCGGCGAGATCGAGCGGATCATCAAGGACTACCTGCTGCGGAACCCCGAAGTCCTGCAGGAGGCGATCGCCGAGCTCGACAAGAAGCAGGCGGCCGTGGAGGCCGAAAAGCACAAGGCGGCGGTGAAGGAGCAATGCCAAGCTTCTGTTCGGCTCGACCGCGCCAGGTGACGATCGGCAATCCGCAAGGCGACGTCACGATGGTCGAGTTCTTCGACTACAATTGCGGCTACTGCAAGCGCGCGCTCACCGACATGATGGAGCTGATGAAGGCCGACCCGAAGCTCAAGGTCGTGCTCAAGGAGTTCCCGGTGCTCGGGCCGGGCTCGGTCGAAGCCGCGCAGGTCGCGACCGCGGTGCGCATGCAGGATCGCACCGGCAAGAAATATCTCGAGTTCCACCAGAAGCTCCTGACCGGCCGCGGCCAGGTCGACAAGGCACGCGCGCTCGCCGCCGCCAAGGAGGTCGGCCTCGACATGGCGCGCCTGGAAAAGGACATGGCGAGCGACGAGGTGCGCGCGAGCCTCGCCGAGAGCATGGAGCTCGCCGAGAAGCTCGGCCTCAACGGCACGCCGAGCTACGTGATCGGCCCGGACGTCGTGGTCGGCGCGGTCGGCGTCAAGGCGCTCAAGGAGAAGGTCGAGGCCGCGCGCGCCTGCGCCGCCAAGGCGACGTGCTGACGCGCTTCTGAGTCGTCCCGCGCAAGCCGGGACCCGTACGCCGTGTCCGCGAGGTTGCTACTGTGCCACTGGCACACGGCGTATGGGTCACCGCTTTCGCGGGGACGACCGAATGCACTCCCCTGTCCTCCGCCCGCGCACGTCTGTATAAGGCGGCATGGCCACCGTCTACGTC
The DNA here is from genome assembly GCA_963720385.1 of uncultured Alphaproteobacteria bacterium. Lineage (GTDB taxonomy): Bacteria > Pseudomonadota > Alphaproteobacteria > Rhizobiales > Xanthobacteraceae > VAZQ01. The sequence continues at coordinate 535,014 of CAVRFL010000013.1, forward strand.
CTCAACGGCCCCAATCTCAATCTGCTGGGCACGCGCGAGCCCGACGTCTACGGGCACGCGACGCTCGCCGACGTCGAGAAGCTCGCACGCGCGACGGCGCGAGCGGTTCGGCCTCGCGGTCGAGTTCCGGCAGTCGAACCACGAGGGCGCGTTGGTCGACTGGATCCAGGAGGCCGCGCGCACGGAGCGCGGCCGGCATCGTGCTCAATGCCGGCGCCTACACGCACACCTCGGTTGCCATCCATGATGCGATGCGCGCCGCCAAGCCGCCGGTGATCGAGGTGCACATCTCCAACGTGTTCGCGCGCGAAGAGCTGCGCCATCGCTCCTTTGTGGCGCCCGTCGCCAAGGCCTCGCTGTGCGGCTTCGGCATCGACGGCTATGCGCTCGCCATCATCGGGCTCGCCGCCATGATCGGCGCGACCGCCAAGAGCTGAACGCGGCAACGGGCGGAGCAGGCAATGACCAAAAGCCACCGTCGATCACGACCTGATCCGCGAACTGGCGCGGCTGCTCGACGAGACCGGCTTGAGCGAAATCGAGATCGAGCAGGAGGGCCTGCGCGTGCGCGTCGGGCGCAACGCGCCGGCGAGCTACGTGAGCGCGCTCGGCGCACGTGCCGCCGCCGCCGCTCGCGGCGCCTGCGCCGGCCGTGCTCGACGTGCCGGGCGATCCGATGAAGCACCCGGGCGTCGTGACGTCGCCCATGGTCGGCACCGCCTATCTCGCGCCCGAGCCGGCGCGCGGCCGTTCGTCGACATCGGCAGCGTGGTCAAGGCGGGCGACACGCTGCTGATCATCGAGGCGATGAAAACCATGAACAACATCCCGGCGCCGCGCGCCGGCAAGGTGATGCAGATCCTGATCGAGGACGGGCGGCCGGTCGAATACGGCGAGCCGCTGATGATCATCGAGTGAGCGAATTGCGAATAGTGAGTAGAGTGAGCAGCGGCATGTGCGACATCGTAGTGAACCGCTATTCGCTGTTCGTTATTCGCTATTCGCTCTCCTTGCTCCGCGCGGCCAAGATGTTCGATAAAATCCTGATCGCCAATCGCGGTGAGATCGCGCTGCGCGTGCTGCGCGCCTGCAAGGAGCTCGGCATCGCGACGGTGGCGGTGCATTCCACCGCCGATGCCGACGCCATGCACGTGCGCCTCGCCGACGAGAGCGTGTGCATCGGCCCGCCGCCGGCGCGCGACAGCTACCTCAACATCTACGCGCTGGTGACGGCGTGCGAGATCACCGGGGCCGACGCGGTGCATCCGGGCTACGGCTTCCTGTCGGAGAACGCGCGCTTCGCCGAGATCCTCGACGAGCACAAGATCCACTTCATCGGTCCGCGCGCCGAGCACATCCGCCTGATGGGCGACAAGATCGAGGCCAAGCGCACCGCCAAGCGCCTCGGCATCCCGGTGGTGCCCGGCTCCGAGGGCGGCGTCGGCTCGGACGCCGAAGCGCGCACAGATCGCCGAGCGGCATCGGGTTTCCGGTGCTGATCAAGGCGGCGGCCGGCGGCGGCGGACGCGGCATGAAGGTCGCGCGCACGGAGAGCGACCTCTCGATCGCGCTCGTCGACCGCGCGCGCCGAAGCCAAGGCCGCGTTCGGCGACGATGCGGTCTACATCGAGAAATATCTGCAGCGGCCGCGCCACATCGAGATCCAGGTGCTGGGCGACGGCAAGGGTGGCGGCATCCACCTCGGCGAGCGCGACTGCTCGCTGCAGCGCCGTCACCAGAAGGTCTGGGAGGAAGGCCCCTCCCCGGCCATCAACGACGAGCGAGCGCGACGCGATCGGCGCCACGCGTCGCCAAGGCGGTGCGCGACCTCAACTACCTCGGCGTCGGCACCGTCGAGTTCCTGTACGAGGACGGGCAGTTCTACTTCATCGAGATGAACACGCGCATCCAGGTCGAGCATCCGGTGACCGAGATGATCACCGGCTTCGATCTCGTGCTCGAGCAGATCCGCGTGGCCGACAATGCCGAGCTTACGATCGCGCAGGAGGACGTGAAGTTCCTCGGCCACTCCATCGAGTGCCGCATCAATGCCGAGAACCCGGTGTCGTTCCGGCCCTCGCCCGGCAAGCTGCTGCACTATCATCCGCCCGGCGGGCTCGGCGTACGCGTCAATTCCGCCGTGTACCAGGGCTACACGATCCCGCCGCACTACAACTCGCTGGTCGGCAAGCTGATCGTTCACGGCAAGACCCGGGGCGAATGTCTGATGCGCCTCAAGCGCGCGCTCGACGAGTTCGTGGTGGACGGGATCGAGACCACGCTGCCGCTGTTCCGCGCGCTGGTGCGCGAGCAGGACATCGCCGACGGCAACTACCACATCCACTGGCTCGAACGGTTCCTGGCCGAAGGCGGCATGGCGGAATAGAATGGCGCCGTCCCGTAACCGGGAGGCGCCAGGTGCCATACGGTTCCTGGGTGCGTCGGTCGTGCCCGCGTGGCCGGGAACCCATACGCCGTTTCGTCGCGGTCACGGGGTCCGGGTCCGGGCTTGCGCCGGGACCACGTCAGCGTTCGCTGGTCGGGCTGATCCTGTTCCTGTTGCTCCTCATTCCAGTCACCGCCGGGGCACAAGCCGCACCGGCGCGGCCGGGCGGCGTGCTCGTTGTCGACCTCAAGGGGGCGATCGGCGTTGCGGCGGCGCGCCAGGTCGCGCGCGCGATCGAGCGGGCGCGCCAGGACAAGGCGGCGGCGATCGTGCTGCGCCTCGACACGCCGGGCGGGCTCGTGACATCGACCCGCGAGATCATCCGCGAGATGGTGGCGGCGCCGGTGCCGGTCATCGTCTACGTGGCGCCGAGCGGCGCGCGCGCGGCATCCGCCGGCACGTTCATCGTCTATGCCGGCCACATCGCGGCGATGGCGCCCGGCACCAACCTCGGCGCCGCAACGCCGATCGAGCTCGGCGGACATGCCGGGCATGCCGCGCCCCGACGAGGGGAAGAACAAGTCGGACAGCCAGAGCACCGGCGCTGCGCAAGGCGACCAACGACGCGGTCGCGATGCTGCGCTCGCTCGCGCAGATGCGCGGGCACAACGCCGAATGGGCCGAGAAGGCGGTGCGCGATGCCGCGACGCTGACCGCCGAGGAGGCGCGCCGGGAGAACGTGATCGACATCTGGTCGCCGGGAGCCTGGAGGAGTTGCTCGCGCAGGCCGACGGCCGCAAGGTCACGGCGGGCGGCAGTCGAGCACACGCTTGCGACCAAGGGCGGCAATGCCGGTCACGGTCGAGCCGGACTGGCGCACGCGCCTGCTCGGGGTGATCTCCGATCCCAATGTCGCGTTCATCCTGCTGCTGCTCGGCGTCTATGGCATCCTGTTCGAGTTCTGGAGCCCGGGCACGTACCTGCCGGGCGTGGTCGGCGCGGTCAGCCTGATCCTCGCCTTGATCGCGCTCTCCACGCTGCCGGTGCAGTACGGCGCGCTCGCCCTGCTGCTGCTCGGCATCGCCCTGATGGTCGGCGAAGTGTTCACGCCGGGCGTCGGCGCGCTCGGCATCGGCGGCGTGATCGCGTTCGTGGTCGGTGCGTTATTCCTGTTCGATCCCGGCGCCGCCGACATCGACCTCACGGTCTCGATCCCGCTCATCATCGGCGCAGCCGCGGCCACCGCCGGCCTTGCGTTCTTCGTCGTGGGCGCGGCGATGCAGGCGCGCCGGCGGCCGCCCGCGCTCGGCCCGGAGGAACTGGTCGGCAGCGTCGGCAATGTGATCGACTGGCAAGGGTCGAGCGGGAAAATCCGCTTATCTGGCGAAATGTGGAACGCGCACAGCACGCATCCGCTCAAGCCCGGCGATACCGTGCGCGTCGTGGCACGGGAAGGATTGACGTTGATGGTTGAACCCTAGAGCATGATCCCGAAAAAAGGGAACCGGTTTTCGGAAATGATCATGCTCCATCAATAGACGAGAGAGCGATGACGACAGTCAGCACGCTCGAGGGGAGAATTTCATGCCGATCGCACTCGGAATCCTGATCCCCGTCATCGCCGTCATCCTGGTGCTCGCCTACTTCGTTCCGCATCCTGCGGGAATACGAACGCGGCGTGGTGTTCCAGCTCGGCCGCCTGTGGAAGGTGAAGGGTCCGGGGCTGGTCATCGTCATTCCCTTGATCCAGCAGATGGTGCGCGTCGACCTGCGCACGCGCGTGCTCGACGTGCCGCCGCAGGACGTGATCTCGCGCGACAACGTCTCGGTGCGGGTCAATGCGGTCGTCTATTTCCGTGTGATCGATCCGGAGAAGGCGATCGTGCGGGTCGAGCACTACAACGAGGCGACGAGCCAGATGGCGCAGACGATGCTGCGCTCGGTGCTTGGTCAGCACGACCTCGACGGGATGCTGGCGGAGCGCAGCAAGCTCAACGCCGACATCCAGCAGATCCTCGACGAGCAGACCGAGGGCTGGGGCATCAAGGTCTCGAACGTCGAGCTCAAGGACATCGACTTGAACGAGACCATGATCCGGGCGATCGCCAAGCAGGCGGAAGCCGAGCGCATCCGCCGCGCCAAGATCATCGATGCGGAGGGCGAGCTGCAGGCGGCGGAAAAGCTGGCGCAGGCGGGACAGATCCTGGCGGATCGCCCCGAAGCGATGCAGTTGCGCTACCTGACGGCGTTGGGGAACATCGCGGGTGACCGCTCCTCCACCATCGTGTTTCCGCTGCCGATTGACCTGATGGAGAAGCTGCGGAAGTAGCGAATGGCGAAGGCGTAGGCCCTCCCTACTCGCTATGCACTATTCGCTATTCACTATTCGCAGCGTCAGGCCGCGGCCGGCGCCGACACCATCCGCCGCAACAGCGAGCAGATGTTGCGCGGGCTGTACGGCTTCGGCACGAAGGTCGAGCCCGGCACCGTTCGGATGTTGTTGAGCGCGTCCCACGCCGCCGAGGCATACACGACCGGCAGATTGGGGCGCAGCTTGCGCGCCGCGAACGCGAGCAGCGAGCCGTCCATGTCGCCCGGCAGATTGATGTCGGTGAACAGGACGTCGGGCTCGAAGCCCTCGGCGAGGTGCTCGAGCGCTTCGTTCGCGTCGGCGGCCACGCACACCTGAAAGCCTGAATCGGAGAGCGCTTCGCCAATCATTTCGCTGATCAGCTCTTCGTCTTCGACGAGGAGCACCTTGGCCGGCGCGGACTGGTTCGGTCTGGTCATCATGGCGGTTTCGCTTCGCTGTCCCAACGCCGCAGCTACCTCAGGGAGATAACGCGGCTTTCGTTGTTAAAGTTTCAGCGATTTCACGCGATCATGATTACCAATTCCTTGCGAAAACCGAGGGAACCCGATTGTTTGTGCTTAGGGTTAATCGTGGCCCTCGCACGCACCCCCGTATGCGGCTCGCTTTCGCAAGTGCGTGATCGCGCCGCTTGGACTTGGAACCGGCGGTGATTTAAATCGTCTAGAGACGCAACCGCCGCATCGCCATTCGTGCGATTCCCATAAGGGCGATTACCGATGGCTGCCCGTGAAACCGCCCTGGTCGAGATCACGCCCGAGGTCCTGCTCAAGGCCTATGCGTGCGGCATCTTCCCGATGGCGGAAAGCGCCGAGGATCCGGCGCTGTACTGGATCGAGCCGGAACGGCGCGGCATCATGATGCTCGATTCGTTCCACGTGCCGGCGCGGCTCGCCCGGACCGTACGGGCCGACCGCTTCACGGTGGTGTGCAACCGCGATTTCGACGCCGTGATCGACGGCTGCGCCGCCCCGCAGCCGGGCCGGCCGCGCACCTGGATCAATACGCGCATCCGCAATCTCTATCGCGGGCTCTACCTGCTGGGGCATTGCCACAGCGTCGAAGCCTATGAGGGGGACACGCTGGTGGGCGGCCTCTACGGCGTGAGCCTCGGGTGCGGCGTTCTTCGGCGAGAGCATGTTCCACGTCGCGCGCGATGCCTCGAAGGTCGCGCTCGTGCACCTGGTGGCGCGTCTGCGCGCCGGCGGCTACCGGCTGCTCGACACGCAGTTCGTCACCGATCACCTGAAGGTCTTCGGCGCCACCGCGGTGTCGCGGCGCCAGTATCACAAGCTCCTGGAAGCCGCGATCGCGGCCAGCTGCGGACTTCGCGGCGCTCGCGCCCGCGCGTGCCGATCAGCGGCGCGAGAGGCGCTGCGAGCGTGGCCACGGGAAAAATTGGCGAATAGCGAATAGCGACGCTCGAAGCTGTTCGCTATTCGCTACTCCCAATTCGCTCCTTCTCACCGAAAGATCGGCTGTCTGCGGATCCGCGGGCGGCGCCTGGCGCGGCCGCTGTTGCTGCTGCGGGCGCTGCTGCGGTTGGCGCGGCGGCGGAGGCGCCGGCTGCGCGCCTTCCGGCGTCTCGGCCACCACCGTGGTGCCGCCTTTGCAGTTGACCAGCCACACGTCGTAGATCGGGTGCTCGACCGCGTTGAGCCCAGGGCTCGCGACGAACATCCAGCCGGTGAAGATGCGCCGCACTTCGCCCTGCAACGTCACCTCGTCCACCTCGAGGAAGCTGTCGGTGGTCTGGGTTTCACTCGGCGGGCGCGTGTAGCAGACGCGCGGCGTCACCTGCAGGGCGCCGAACTGCACCGTCTCGTTGATCGCGACGTCGAACGTGATGATGCGGCCGGTGATCTTGTCGAGGCCGGAGAACACCGCGGTCGGGTTGTTGATCTTCGCGGCCGGCAGCGTGATCATGTCGTCGCTCGGCGGCGGCGCGGCGGCGGGCGGGCGCCCTGCGCTGGCGCGGCGGCGGACGCTGCCCCGGCGGGGCAACCCGGCCGCGCCGGGCGGCGGCGGCAGCGGCTGCATCTGATGCCGGGCGGCGGCCCGGGCGGCAGCCGCGCGCCCGGCGGGTATTGCCCGGGATACTGCTGCGGATATTGCTGCGACGGCGGCGGCCCGGGCGGCAGCCGCTGCGCCGGCGGATATTGCGACGGCGGTGCGCCGCGAACGTCGGCCGGCGGCCGCGGCGGGCCGAACAGCGTCTCGAAAATATTCTGCGCTGCCGCCGGTTCGGCCGCGAGGCCAAGCGTCGCCAGCACCGAATATGCGCGAGAGCGTCAGTCGAGCCATGAGTCGAGCGGTGCTCATCTCGAAGCACGGTCCATGCTCGAGGTGCCGCTGGTTAACATGGGGAATGCGGCGGGGAAAGGGCGTGCGGGCGGTGCCATGCGGGCCGAAACGGCTTGCCAAGGCCGCCTTTCGCGATTGCTGCGAAGTGATTTTGGGCCGTAGCCGGATGAGCGGAGCGCAGCGAGCGACATCCGGGGGCTTAGACATTCCCCGGATTTCGCTTCGCTCAATCCGGGCTACGCGCTACGCGCGCCTCACTGCCCCGGCCGCCACGGCCGGTAATCGCCGGTGGCGCGCGGCCGGCGTCCCTGCGCAAGCGTCGAGCCGCTCGGCCGGTAGGCGGCGGGCGTGCCGGTGAGATTGGGCCGGTGCGGCTTTAGCCACGGCGGTGCACGGTAATCCTCGGCGGTCGGCGGCACGTCGACCGTGTGATGCAGCCAGCCATGCCACGAGGGCGGCACGTTCGAGGCCTCGGCATAGCCGTTGTAGATCACCCAGCGGCGCTCGAAGCCGAGCGTCGGGTCGATCTTGCCGCCGCGCGTACGGTAGTAGCGGTTGCCGTATTCGTCCTGGCCGACCAGCTCGCCATAGCGCCACGTCCACAGCTGCGTGCCGAAGGTCTGGCCGTTCCACCAGGTGAAGAAGCGGAGAAAGAACGTTTTCATGGCCGAATGCGCTGTACCGGTAGCGGATAGTCGCTGCGTCGTCTGCCGGCGCCACGACGCGATGTCACATGGCCTTCGGGCTTGCGCCCGCGCCCCCGGACCGACCTTACAAGGAGATTCCGGATCGGTCCGACAATTCGGCTTCATGCCACCTCCCTCCCGGTCTTGTCCAGCGCGAGGGACGCTGATTTTTTCCAAGGCGCGCGCGGGGAGGACATCCGAATGGGAATGAGAGCATGGTCGAGACCATCGAAACCCTGCGCTCGCAAATCGCAGACGCGTTCGCATTCTCATGCGCGCAGCCGACGTGCTGGTGGTGGTCGTGACGCTCGCGAGCGCGTTGATGACCTTCGAGCACGAGCGAGCAGACCATGGAGGTGCGCGTGCTGGTGAGCGGGGGCTCCGCGCCGGTCACCTGGGACCTGCGCTGCGAGGTGCGCGAGAAGCTGATCGCGTTCCTGCAACAGGACTACCCGCAAGCCCTGCCGCGCCAGCGCGCCGAGGTGAGCTTGCACGACCGCGCGCCAGAGACCGCGCGCCGCGAACGCGTCGGACGCGAGCCCGTCGACGCGTGATAGCCACGACGTATCGCATCTTCTTTGTGCGTGACGGCTGGGCAATTCTCAACTAGAAGATCAGGTGGAGACGAACCGACGTACGCGGCGAACCGATGCCGCCGCCACACAGGGGGACTCAATGCGTGTGCGCGCCGCCTTCAGCCAAACCTGCGTGGTCGTCGTTGCGCTTGCGAGTGCGCTGCTCGCCGCGCACGCGCAACCAGCCCCATCGGGAACGCCGAACAAGCCGCGTTTCCTCAATCAGATGTGGACCGCGGCCGACCGCGCCTGGTTCTACACCACGCCGCAGGGCTCGAAGCTCCTGCCCTACGACTGGTTCCTGGCGCTCGAGCGCCCCGACAACACGACGCTATTCCGTGCCGACAGTCTCACCCGCTTCGGTTACCTGGCGAACCCCTCCAAGGCGGGCAATCCCGACGGGCTGCCGGTCGGCTTCGTCAAGGATGAAGGCGGCGACGAGCCGCCCGCGCTTGGCATGACGTGCGCGGCCTGCCACACCGGCCAGATCAACTTTGCCGGCAAGGTGCTGCAGATCGACGGCGCCGGCACGGGCGCCGACATGTACGCCTTCATCGCCGAATTGTCGGCCGCCCTCACGCAGACCGGGGCCGCCCGCAGCGATCCCAAGTTCAAGCGCTTCGCCGACAAGGTACTCGGAGCGACGCACGATTCCGACGAAGAAGACTTCCTGTTCCAACGGCTGTCGGCGTTCGCCGCGTCGTTCGCCCAGTTCGTGACCACGAGCACGCCGACCGTGCCGTGGGGACCGTCACGCCTCGATGCCTTCGGCATGATCTTCAATCGCGCCACCGCGATTGACCTCAACATGCCGGGCAACAACAAGGAGCCGAACGCACCGGTGAGCTACCCGTTCCTGTGGGATACGTCGTGGCACAACAAGGTGCAGTGGAACGGCGCCGCCGACAACCTCTCGGAGATCGACCGCCTCGGCCGCAATGTCGGCGAGGTCTTGGGCGTGTTCGCGCATGCGGACATCAAGAGGACGATCCTGCCGCCGTTCTTCTTCCGCACCACCGCCAAGCGCATCAACATGCTGCAGCTCGAGGTCAGGCTCTCGCAGCTGCGCTCACCCGACTGGCCGCGCGATCTCGCCCCGATCGATGCGCGCAAGGCCGCGGCCGGCCAGCGGCACTACCGGCAATTCTGCGTGGGCTGTCACGCGATCGTCGACCGCAAGAAGCCGCTGCAAACCCTGAACGTGGTGCTGACGCCGCTCGCCGAGGTCAAGACCGATCCCGTGATGACGGTGAATGCGGTGACCAAGCGGTCCCAGAGCGGCTTCCTGGAAGGCGTGCGCATGCCGCCCTTCATCGGCACGCCGATCCCGCAGAATCCGCTCAGCATCAAGCTGGTTGCCGCCATCACGGCGGGTGCGATCCTGGCGCCGCCGGACCTGTCGGGCCTGGCGGCCGGCGTGCAGAACGTGCAAGGCCTGCAGCTCGACCCGCAGAACCTGAGCCCGCAGCAGCTCCAGACGATGCGGAGCACCCCGGGGGCGCTCAACCCGCCGAAACTGAACGCCGAGCAGCAAGCCTTGTTGAAGGAACTGGTCGCCGAGTTGGCGCCGAGCGGTGCGCTCTCGGCCGCGCGTCGAATTGATAAGGATCGGGTGAATGCGCGCGTGCAGCAATACGTCGCCAAGCTGACCGCCGCCGCCGAGACCAATCAGGGTCCGTTCTACAAGGCCCGGCCGCTCGACGGCATCTGGGCGACCGCACCCTACCTGCACAACGGCTCGGTGCCGAACCTCTACCAGCTGCTGCTGCCGGCTGCGCAGCGCGACACGACGTACCACGTCGGCGGCACCCACGAGTTCGACCCGAAGAACGTCGGCTTCGTCACTGCGCCGAGCGCGGGCTCGTTCCTGTTTGACACCTCGCTGCCGGGAAACTCGAACCGGGGCCACGACGACCCGACCTATGGGACCGGGCTGTCCGAGGAGCAGCGCTGGGAACTGGTGGAGTATTTGAAGACGCTGTGAAGTTGCGAATGGGCGAACAGGGAGCAGCGAACAGCGATTAGGAGCAGGTCATCGCGAGCAGGCGAATCGGTCCATGGGAGCGCTCAAGGGGCATAAAACCCTCTTACTATTCGCTGTTCGCCGTTCGCAATGTGCCCCCTGGAACCTTGCCCCGCCCTCGGGTGTTGAAACTACACCTTCGGCAGTGCCAGGGAGGGCACCATGGCAGTCGCACTGGAAGCGGAGGCTAAGCATCAACCGCATTCGTTGATCCCGTCGGACCGGGTGGAAGGCACCGCGGTGCGCCGCTCGAACGGGGAAAAGATCGGCGAAATCAAGCGGGTGATGATCGACAAGACGAGCGGCAAGGTCGCTTACGCGGTGATGCGGTTCGGCGGCTTTCTCGGCGTGGGGGAGAAGTACCATCCCCTCCCGTGGGACGCGCTACGCTACAACACCACGCTCGAAGCGTACGAGCTCAACATCCCGGACGAGCAGCTCAAGGGCGCGCCCTCGTACGCGACCGCGAGCGAATTCGACTGGGGCGATCGCGAACGTGAGCGCCGGCTGCACGAGTATTACAAGGTTCCGCCCTATTGGGGCGTGTAGAGCGTGATCCCGAAAAGTGGGAACCGGTTTTCGGAAAAGATCATGCTCACTCTAAGGGCTTGAAGCCCCATTCGCGGCGCAGCGGGGTCCCCTGAGGCAATCAGACCCGGACCCCTGTGGGGCTGAATATGGCGCGTCGGTCAGGAAGGCCGGCGCGCCATCTCTTTCCAGCCACGTCATGGCTGGCATGTCGCGCCAAAGTTTGAGCCTAAGTTTAACCGTCGGTGAAAGCGCGAATTTAAACGTGCGGGTCATTATGGTGGGGCGTGCTGCATGAGCACGCGGAGCACGACCATGGCGACGTTGCCGCCGGCTGAAGTGTTGTACCAATGGGCGCGGGGGCGCCGGCCACCCCTCACCCGCTCCTATTTCGGCGATTTGGCGCGGCAGTGGCAGTCGATGGCCAGACGCCACCTGCGCGACGGCAAGCGCGCGCCGAAGAACTACCTGGGCCTGCATTGGCAGGGCGTCCCAGCGTCGCAGCGCCAGCGCGCCGCGTACCAGATGCTGAAAAAGGGCTGAGCCATCGTCAGACTCCCCCGGCGCGCCAGAACGCTCTGATCCCTCAGGCAGGGAAATTTGCAGGGAATTTGGCAAATTTCCCCCTCCGGGGCGAGTCCCGCTGCGAAATCGCCAGGACAATCAGCGGCCCCCCGGAGTTGCCGGGGTTGATGGGAGCGTCGGTCTGGATGGCATCGATCACCGCGCGGCTGTCCTTGGGTCTGCCCAGCGGACACTGGTCGGCCGACCGCGGACACGATGCCCGTCGTGACCGTGCCCTCCAGCCCGAACGGGGAGCCGATTGCCACGACCTGCTGACCCACTTCCAGGTCGCCGGAGCTACCGAGTTCAGCGGCCGTGAGTCCGCTGACGTCTCGGGCCTGGATCACGGCGAGGTCGGTCACCGGATCGGTGCCGACGACCTCGGCGCTCGCTGATGTGCCATCGTGGAAGGTGACGGTGAGGTTGCCGCCGCTCTCGACGACGTGGTTGTTGGTGAGGATCTGACCGTCGGATGAGATGACGACGCCGGTGCCCGTGCCGGTGCCGGCCTGACTCTGCACCGAGATCGACACGACGCTGGGCAGTACCGCGGCGGCGACATCCTCGACGCTGGAGAACGACGAAACCGACTGGTTGGACTCCGATCCGGAGTTGTCCAGGCTGGCCTGGGTTCCGGTGCTTTGGGTGGCCGGTTGGTCGTCGTCGAGCACGGTGACGACACCCGCACCGGCGACACCGCCAAGCAAACCGGCCCCGAGGGCGAGCGCGACCAGAAACGCCGTTCCCCGCCGTGGCTTGGTCGCTGCGGTAGGCGGATACGCCGGGCGGGTGTCGTCGACGCGCGGCGCCCACGGGTCAGGCGGCTCGGGCTGGTTGGTCGGTTGCCCGAATGCACCCGGGGTTGACCAGCCGGTGTGTTCGGTAGTGGGGGTTCTCGTCTCGTCCATGGCGACAGTTGCCCAGTCCGGCTGAGAAGACGCTGAGAGTCAGGCATGAGCAGACGAAGAACCGGTCGCCGGCTCACGCGGCACCTCGACGGCGGCGCCGGGAATCGTCATGGTCAGCCGCGCTCCGCCGCCTGGTGAACGGTCTGCGTGCACTGTTCCGCCGTGCCGGTCGGCAGCCGCCTGCACGACGGCCGGTCCCAGGCCGGAGCCGGGTCGGCCGCGGGCCTCCACGGAGCGGTAGAACCGATCGAACACATGCGGCAGATCAGCGGCGGCGATACCGGGCCCGTTGTCACAGACCTCGATCGTGCCGTCCCCGCAACGTCACGCCCACGGTGCCGCCCGGTGGGCTCCAAGTCGCCGCGTTGTCGAGCAAGTTGGTAACCGCTCGGCCGAGGAGCTGGGGGTCGCCTTCCACCGGCCACCGCTGGAGATCCTCCGACAACATGACCTCAGGTGCTCGCCGGCGGACTCTGGTCACCGCGTCGCGGACGATGTCGGCCAGGTCGAACGCCTCGCGGGTATCGGCCGGCGGTCTTCGCCCGGAAGCTCCATCAAGTCGGTCATCAGAGAGCTGAGCTCTTCCAGCTGGGCCTGCACGTCGGCCAGCAGCCCCGCCCGTTCGGCGGGATCGAGCCCACCTTCGCGGTCGCTTTGAGCCAGTAGGTCGATGTTGGTGCGCAGGCTGGTCAGCGGCGTACGCAGTTCGTGGCCCGCGTCGGCGACCAAGCGGCGCTGTCGGACCTGTGCTTCGTCGAGTGCCGCGAGCATGGCGTTGAAAGTGTGCGCCAGCCGGGCGATCTCGTCGTTGCCCTCGACCTCGATCGGGTCGAGTCGGCCAGTTGAGGCCACGCGTTCGGCAGCGGCCGTCAGGCCCTCCACCGGACGAAGGCCCATACGTGCGATAGATGCTCCTGCCCAGGCAGCCAGCGCGATACCCAGGGCCCGGCGCCGATTGAGACCCAGCCGAGCGTCTCGAGAACCCGATCGACGGTTGCGGTCGACTGGCCCAGCACGAGAGCCGAACCGGGCCCTGCCGGGATGGCCACCACCCCGTAGGAGTCTCCGTTCGTGGTCACCGTACGAACGCTTTGCGGTTCGTCACCCTGCGCGACTGAGAACTCCGGCTCTCCCCATGTCGGGTCGGCGGTGTCGCCACGGGTAACGAATACCGTGCCATCGGCGCGCACCACCGAGAGCCGCACGTCGGCAGCGAGAATCGGCTCTGACGGTACCCGGCGCAACTGCGTCGGGTCGCCGATCAGAGTTGCGACGTACTGCTGGGCTCGGTCGAACAGGCTCTCGTCGACACTACGGATCAGCTGCACGCGAACGGTGAGGTAGGCGGCAGTGGCAGTGAGCAGAATCGCGAGACCAACCCCGAGGGCGGCCAGCGCACCGACCCTGGTCCGCAGTGGCAGCCGAGCGATTCGGGCCCGCACACCAGTCACGGCGGGGTCTCCCGGGCGACGTAGCCGACGCCCGGACGGTATGGATCAGCCGCGGCTCATCCTCGGCTTCGGTCTTGCGCCGCAGGTAGCCGATGTAGACCTCCAGCGAGTTGGCGAGGTCGAAGTCGTAGCCCCACACCCCTCGAAGATGCGTTCGCGGCGCAACACCATGCGGGGGTTCGCAGCAACAATTCCAGAGCGAGAACTCGGTCCTGGTCAGTCGAAGGAGCGTCACCCCGCGTCACATCGCGGCTGACCGGGTCGAGCGACAGGTCGGCAAGGCGAGAACCAGCGGGATTCCGGGTCGCATGGGCATCGACGCAACAGCGCCCGCAGGCGGGCGAGCAGCTCCTCGAGAGCAAACGGCTTCGGCAGATAGTCGTCGGCGCCGGCGTCGAGCCCGTCGACCTTCGCGCACCTCGTCGCGCGCGGTGAACATCAGCACGGGCACGTCGTCGCCGGCGGCAGTAGGGCCGGAGCCGCCAGCCCGTCCAACCGGGCATCATCACGTCCAGGACCACCGATCAGGGCGAGTGGCTGCGATCATGCGAATGCGTGCTCGCCGTCCTCGGCCGCTCACCTGGTAGCCGTTGAACACCAGTGATCGACCGAGCGACTCGCGCACTGCCGGGTCGTCGTCGACCACGAGGACACGCATGGTGCTCAGTGTGCCCGCGCCGGCTGAGACCAGGCTGAGAGTCAGCCCTGGGCGAGATTGCGCCGGCAGTGGTCGGCTCCGCCCGCGGCCGACTACGTCGGCCGTTTTACGCCCACCACACCCGAGCCGACCACTGCCGGCGCAATCAAGTGCGACAAAGGGCTAGGTCGGCGTCGTCTTCGGCGAAGGTCCGAACCGGGCCGGGACCGGTGTCAGCTGTTTCGAAGCGGACCGTGACGCGCCCGCGTCCACTGCCCCGACCCAGCCGGGGCCGTGCTGGCGGTGCACCACATCCATGCCCGCCACCCACTGACGGGGCAGGGCAACCTGCTCCGCAGCGTCTGGCTGTTCTCGTGGAGGCACCGGGTCCGGATCGGCGAACAGGTCCCGCTGCACCCAATCGGCCAATCCAGACACGCCGACTCCCAGCAGTCGAATGCCGCCGGTCGTGTCGACCTCGCGCAGCAAGCGTGTGGCTATCCGCTCGACGACCGTCGCATCGTCGGTCGGCGCGGGAAGCGTCACCGACCTGGACAGCGTCGTGAAGTCGTATAGCCGGATCTTGACTGTGATCGTCCGCCCGGACAGGCCGGCCCGGCCGAGCCGGCTGCGACCCTGGTGGACAATCTTCGACGAACGCGAGCAGGGCCGGATCGGCAATATCGCGGTCGAAGGTGTCCTCCACGCTGACGGACTTGGACTCGCGTTCGGCGGAAACCGGACGGGAGTCACGGCCCTGGCCAACCGGTACAGGGAAAGACCATGCGCCTCGCCCAGCAAATCGACCAGTTCGCTCTGGGTGATCCGGTCCAGGTCGCCGACGGTCCGCACGCCGAGCCGGGTCAACCGGGATGCTGTCGCTGGCCCGACTCCCCAGAGCGCGCGGACCGGCAGTGGGCGGAGGATGTCGAGTTCAGTGCCGGGCTCGACGATCACCAGACCATCGGGTTTCGCCTGTTCGGATGCGATCTTGGCCAACAGCTTCGACGTGGCGGCACCGACGCTGGCGGTCAGGCGGGTTAGTTCGACGATGTCGCGGCGAAGACCGTCGGCGATCGCCCGCACGCCTGCGCTGGACAGGTCGCGAGGCGGTCCAGCTACCAGATCGACGAACGCCTCGTCCAGGGAAAGCGGCTCGACGAGCGGGGACAGGTCCCGCAATGCGGCCATGACGATCTCACTCGTCCGGTGATACGCCCCGAACCGGCCCGCCAGGAACGCCGCGTGCGGACAACGTCGTCGCGCCTCGGCCATCGACATCGCCGACCGCACTCCGTACCTACGGGCTTCATACGACGCCGTGGATACGACGCCACGCGGACCCAGGCCTCCCACCACGACCGGCCGGCCGCGCAGTGAGGGCTTGTCCCTCTGCTCCACGGCGGCGTAGAAGGCGTCGAGGTCGAGATGGAGCACGCTGGGTTCCGTTCGCACCGTCGCGCCCACATGACCATCGTTGCAGGGGCGGGATCCGCGACTGGAGCTACGGAATCGGCTTGTGTACCCCGATCCACTCGTCGACGATCTCCCACCAGCCGAACAACCACTCGACGATGCCGTCGTCGTCGCGGGGTACTTCGGCGGCGGGAACCCGCCACCAATGCATCTTGATCTCGGTATCCATCGGCAGCCCGCGCCAGAGATCTGCCACGGTGACGAAGTGCTCGAGCCCGGTATGTGCGACGAACACGGCGTCGGCGTCGGGGGCTGCACGCAAGGCGGCCGTGACACCCCCAGGCCGTGGCGGGAGGACGTTGACCATCCGTTCGGCCCGGGAAGCGGCCTTCCGGTGGCCGCCCCGGCGCAGCCTGGCGATGGCACGCTGCCGCCGGCCCGTGGTGAAGTTGCCTCCCTCAGGGAAGATCACCAACGAGTCGTTGTGGTCAAGTCCGGTGGCCAACTCGGCGATGTGGCGCTCGGTTTCATTTCCCGCGGTGCCCGGATTCGGTGCGATGAAGCGGTTGGGCAGGCGGTTAAGCAAGACGTCGATGGCTGGATCCCACTGAAGCGTGTTCTTCAGCACGATCCGCGGCTCGCGGTCGTACCAGTTCATCAGGGCATGGACGACGAGGAACGAATCGCCTGGGCCGGCGTGCCTGGCCATGACGACCAGCGGCCGGTCGCCGTACTCCGACGGCAGCGGGCCCTCGACCGCGAACCGCACGCCCACACGCGTTTGGCCTCCCACTCGAGTACGCGGAGGAACCGCCGCATCAACTCGTGGTGCGCCCGTTGGGACCGCGGCGAATGGATCTCGAGTCCGGGTCCGGACCCGATCCAGAGGCCGAACGAGGCCAGCAGGACGGCGAGTTCCAGGATCGCGTACAGCGCGATGAACCAGAGGAACCGCAGCGGTCGCCAGCGTCCAGGTAGCCAAGGTGAGACGGCCGCCGCGCCCAGCAGCCACAGCGGCGCGCTCAGCAGGGCGATGGTGATCAGGATGAACAGTGCCGGCGCGATGAGTATCCGCCGCAGCCAACGGGGGGGAAGCACGTTACCAACCCGCCAGGTAGGCCGCCGCCGACTGCTGAGCTTGCTGGATGCGTTCGGCGACACGTGACGTGTCCCGATACCTCAGCGTCGACAGGTCCGCGTACTTCGGTGGTTCCGGGTCGCCCGTCGGCAGGACGTGCACGGTGACATTGTCCGGCACCGCCGCCATGTCGGCGGCGAACCGGTGCCGTCGGGCGATCTGAACGACCATCGCAACCTCCCACGGCCGGCTGGGCGGCTGGAGCGGACGTTCGATTCGTCCGACATGGAGGACATAGACGGTGCGAGCCCCGAGAGCCACCGCGCGGCCGATCGGGATCGAGTGGACCAAGCCGCCGTCGAGGAAGTGCTCGCCATCGATCTCGACCGCGGAAGGAGCCCCGGTACGGCGCTGCTGGCGAGCACGGCTTCGACGACCCGGCCGCGCTCGAACCAATGCTCCGCGGCCCGCTCGATGCTCGCGGCGACGCACTGGAACGGAATGGAGAGGTCCTCGATCAGTCGGTCGTCACCCAATATGCTCGCCAACAAGTCCCGAAGTGGTTCGCTGCTGTGCGTGTGGGTACGGGTCCGAGCCAGCGTCGAGACCTGTCGCAGGGCAGAGCCGCCGAAGATGTCGTTCCTGGACAACGAGCCCCACATGGTTTCCAGTCGATCGACGACGTGCCCGCCGGGCGCCGACGCGAATACCGCACCGTTGATGGCGCCGACGCTGGTGCCAACGATCAGATCGGGCCGCACGTCGGCGTGGACGAGGGCACGAAGCATGCCGACCTCTGATCGCCGAGCAGCCCCCCGCCGCCGAGCACGAACGCAACCTCGGGCACAGGTCGATCGTTGCATGATGACCGTAGAAGTCCCGGTGGGGAGTAGCGTGCCGCCCAGCCGCAACGGTGTGGTAACCGGTCGAGAGGAGCGCGAGAATGCCCGCGATCGTGGTCGGATACGTCCCCAAGGCAGAGGGCAAGGCCGCGTTGCGGCGTGCTGCGGAGGAGGCCAAGCTGCGAGGTGCGCGGCTAGTGGTCATCAATTCGGCCCATGGCGGCCGCGACTTCGACGCGGACGAGGAGATCCGTTCCGAAGAAGAGCTCGACGCCGTCCGCGAGGATCTGGCCGACGCCGGCATCGAGGCGGAAGTCCGCCAGCTTGTACGAGGGCAGGACGTAGCCGACGACCTGATCGCGGTCGCCGAGGAGGTGTCGGCGGACTTCATCGTCATCGGATTGCGCCGCCGGACGCCGGTCGGCAAGCTCATCCTCGGCAGCAACGCTCAACGGATCCTGCTCGATGCACCGTGTCCGGTCCTCGCCGTCAAGGCCGAGGAGCCGTGAGCACGGAGCCGACCTTGCGGCTTGCCCAAGACGAGCAGGCCGATGAGCTGCTGGCGCGAGACCCGTTCGCGTTGGTCGTTGGGATGCTGCTGGACCAGCAGATCCCAATGGAATGGGCGTTTACCGGACCGTCGACGATAGCCGCGCGGATGGGTCTGTACGACTTGAATCCGGCGGCGGTCGCCCGTTTCGACCCGGATGAGTTCGTGGCCTTGATGACCGGCCCACCCGCCGTGCACCGGTACCCGCGGTCGATGGGCGCCCGGGTGCAGAAGCTGGCCGCGTTCGTCGTCGACCGGTACGGCGGGGATGTGTCCCGGGTGTGGACGGAGGCACGTTCTGGGGAAGAGCTGCGCCGGCGGCTGGCCGAACTACCCGGCTACGGCGACCAGAAGGCCCGGATCTTCGTCGCCCTCCTCGGCAAGCAGCTGGACGTCCGGCCAGACGGTTGGCGCGAGGCGGCCGGTGCCTACGGCGAGGCGGATTCGAGGCGGTCGATAGCGGACGTGGTCGACGCGGACTCGTTGGCCGAGGTCCGGCACTACAAGCGCGAGGCCAAGCAGGCACAGAAGGGGTGACAATGCCCCCGAGGGACGCCCAGCGGCTGTTGGACACGCTGCTCGGTCTCGACGCGCCCTTCGGGTTCGCGGTGCTGGACTCGTCGCACAGATATCTGGCCGTCAACCAGGTCCTCGCTCGCCATCACCGCAGGTCCGTCGCCGAACATCTCGGCCGCAGGATCGAGAAGGTTGCCGTCGATGTCTCCGCGGGTGCCCGAGCCGGGCGGGTGATCGACCGGGTTTTCGACACCGGTGAGGCCGTGCACGCCGACGGGGCACCTGCGCGTCCGGTGGACGAGACCGATCCGCGGCGATCGTCCTGGTATCCGGTGCGCGACGACAAGGGCGTGACGACTGCGGTCGCAGTGTTCGTCGTCGACGACTCCGCGGGCCGGAAAGCCGAACAGGCGCTGCGCGACAGCCGAGCGCGAACGGGACAGCTACTGGAAGTGGCAGAGGAGCTGGCCCAGGCCGTGACGGTGAGCGAGGTGGTGGCCGCGATCACGGCCATCGGCCGGCGCACGATCGGGGCCGATTGGTCCTATGTCGCCCTGCTTGGGCCCGACGGGCTGGCCTTGGTGCCGGGCGAGAACGAGCCGAGTTGGGTGACCGAGACCCGTTCCCGATGGCCGCAAGAGGCTGCGAACCCGACGGCGGAGTCTGTCCGGACGGGATGGCCGCTGTTCATCGGGTCCTGCGCCGAGCTCGGCCGGCTGTTCGCTGACCAGAGACTGCTCGGCTTCGTGGACAGCGCAGGGGAGCGGGCCTGGGCGATCGTGCCGCTGGTGGGCACGTCTGGCCGGCTGGGGGCATTGCGTCTCTGCTACGGCGTCGAACAGGAGTTCCACGACGAGACCCGTCGATTCCTGCGTGCCGTGGCGCAGCAGTGCGCAGTAGCTCTCGAGCGCGCACGGCTGTTCGAACAGGAGCGCACGGCGGCGACGTGGCTCACCGCGGGCCTGTTGCCGACCCGCCTGCCGGGGATACCAGGGCTCGAGCTCGGCGCCCGCAGCGGGTCCGCATCGCCAACGGGTCACGTCGGAGGGGACTGGTACGACGTATTCGCCTTGCCGGATGGCTCGGTGTCTCTGGCCGTCGGCGACGTCATGGGACATGGTCTGCCAGCTGCCGCCGGAATGGGCCAACTGCGCTCGGCCCTCCGAGCGCTTGCGCTGGCCGATGCCGACCCGGCGGCCGTCTTGACCGGGCTGGATCGGCTGGTCGAACAAGGTGGCCAAGCCGAGATGGCGACCATCGCCTACGCGGTCCTGAACCCGTCCGACGGCACAGTCGTGATGGGCGATGCCGGTCACCCGCCGTTGGTACACCTGCCGATGGAAGGTCCGGCCGAACTCGTGGACCCGGGCCCCGGAACGACCCCGATCGGCGTACCGGAACAACGGTCCAGCCAGCGTGTCCAGCTCCGCCGGGGCGCGGTCGTCCTCGGCTTCACCGACGGCCTCGTCGAAGCGCGCGATCGTTCACTGGAGGACGGCACGGCGTTGCTGGTCGGGTGCGTGCAGGGCGTCCGGGATCGCCCGCTCGACGGTGATCCTCGACGCGGTGGTCACGACGATGGTGAACCCGGCCAGCGCCGACGACTGGACCGTTCTCGGGTTACGGTGGACGGGGAGCTGAGCCGCGATGCACGGGAAGCATGAGCCGTGTCAGAATGTTGTGTTGCGTGTCGTCATACGCTCATACCCCTGATCGCCCGCCATCGAGAGGTCGTTTGTGTCGTCGAGTTCGTCGCGCCCAGCGCAAGCCCGGACCCACGAGCTGCGAATGGCGCAGAACCAGAAGTCGGTCGGGGTGGACACCAAAGCAGGCGATAGCCGTCAGCCGGTGACCGCCGCCGCGGCCGCCCGGCGCTCCTCGGCCACCGCGGCTGTCGTCGACTCCGCGACTGAGCCGCTGAGCCGGCCCCGCAAGGCCTCGGCAAACAAGCGCGTGGACCGGACCGATACCGCCGCGGACGGCAAGGTCGTCGCGGTCTCGTCGCGGAAGAAGCCCGCCAAGGCAGTGAAGCCGGCGGTGAAGGCCACCGCAAAGCCGACCGCCAAGCCTGAGCCGCCAAGCCGGTGACCAAGCCCGCCACCAAGCCGGTGGCCAAGCAGGCGCCGGCCAAGCAGGCGTCGGCCAAGAGGCGTCGGCCAAGCAGGCGTCGGCCAAGCAGGCGTCGGCCAAGCAGGAACCGGCGAAGAAGACATCGACGAAGAAGACACCAGCGAAGGAACCGGCGACTCCAAAGCCGGCGACGGTTTCCGCCGCGACGGCCAAGGAAGCCGAAGCCGCGCAGCCCGCCATGACCGCCGCCGAACCACCCGTCGACGTGGCCGTCGAATTCACCGAAGCAGACCTCGCCAGCCTCGAAGACGTCGAGCCCAACCCGGCTGACTTGGCAACGGTCGCCGTGCCCGAGGAGGCGGCGGCGAAAGAGGAAGCCGAAGGTTTCATCTACTCCGACGCCGACGACGCCGATGAACCGGAACAGCAAGTCTCGGTTGCCGGGGCCACGGCCGACCCGGTCAAGGACTACCTGAAGCAGATCGGCAAGGTTCCCCTGCTCAATGCCGAGCAGGAAGTGGAACTCGCCAAGCGCATCGAGGCCGGGCTGTTCGCCGAGGAGAGACTTGCCCGTGACGTGAACGCGCTCCCGCCGAAGCTGCGCAACGAGCTGCACTGGATCGCCCAGGATGGGCGACGAGCGAAGAACCACCTGCTGGAGGCGAACCTCCGGCTCGTCGTGTCGCTCGCCAAGCGCTACACCGGCCGCGGAATGCTGTTCCTCGATCTCATCCAAGAGGGCAATCTCGGCCTGATCCGGGCAGTCGAGAAGTTCGACTACACCAAGGGCTACAAATTCTCCACGTACGCGACGTGGTGGATCAGGCAGGCGATCACTCGGGCGATGGCCGATCAGGCCAGGACCATCCGGATCCCGGTGCACATGGTCGAGGTGATAAACAAGCTCGCCCGCGTCCAGCGCCAGATGCTGCAAGACCTCGGCCGCGAGCCGACCCCAGAAGAGCTTGCCAAGGAGCTCGACATGACCCCCGAGAAGGTCGTGGAGGTCCAGAAGTACGGCCGGGAGCCGATCTCGCTGCACACCCCGCTCGGCGAGGACGGCGACAGTGAGTTCGGCGATCTGATCGAGGACTCAGAGGCGATCGTGCCGGCTGAGGCGGTGTCGTTCACCTTGTTGCAGGAGCAGCTGCACGCTGTGCTGGACACGCTCTCCGAGCGTGAGGCGGGCGTGGTGTCGATGCGATTCGGCCTCACCGACGGCCAGCCGAAGACTCTCGACGAGATCGGCAAGGTTTACGGCGTGACCCGCGAGCGCATTCGGCAGATCGAGTCGAAAACGATGAGCAAGCTGCGCCACCCGTCGCGCTCCCAGGTGCTGCGCGACTACCTGGACTGAGTGCGTGATCACAGCCCATCTAGTGTCGCTGCGGCGACAGTAAATCGACGTTGATCATGCGCGTTGCCCTCGCCACCTGCGCAGAGGTCGCGGACCTGGATCCGGACGACCGCCTCGTGATCGAACCGCTCGCCGCGCGCGGTGTGCACGCCGAACCCGTCGTCTGGGATGCGGGTGACGTCGAGTGGTCGGGTTACGACCTCGTCGTCCTACGCTCGACGTGGGACTACCCGCGACGCCGCCCGCAGTTCGTCGCCTGGGCGCATGCCGTGGAAGCGCTGGCGAACCCTGCCGACGTCGTCGAGTGGAACACCGACAAGCGGTATCTGGCTGAACTCGCGGCTGCCGGTCTCCCGGTCGTGCCGACGGCCTGGCTGGCGCCTGGCGAAGAGTGGAACCCGCCGGAGTCCGGTGAGTATGTGATCAAGCCGAGTGTCGGCGCGGGCAGTCTCGATACCGAGCGCTTCCGTGTCGACAACATCGACCAGCTCCGGCATGCCGGCATGCACATCGCCCGGCTGCACGCCGCCGAACGCGACGTCATGATCCAGCCCTACCTGTCCGCCGTGGACACGGCAGGGGAGACGGCGCTGCTTTCCTCGGCGGCGGAGTACTCCCACGCCGTACGGAAGGGACCCATGCTCGCCGAGGAGGACCAGGGGACCCACGGCCTCTACCGGCCCGAAGAGATCACGCCGCGGGAGCCGTCCAGGCTCGAGCGGGCTGTGGCTGAGCGGGTGCACTGGCCGCCGTTCCGGGTGGAGTGGACCGGCTGCTCTACGCCCGGGTCGACCTGATCGCCGGGTTGGACGGCCATCCCGTGCTGCTCGAGCTAGAACTGACCGAGCCATCGCTCTATCTCGGGCACGCCGACGGCGCGCCCGAGCGGTTCGCCGACGCGATCGTGGCGTCGTTGCGGTGATCGTGGAAGATTCCACCGCCAGAACGTGTACGTCTTTCCGCGATCAAGGCTTTGCGGCGTCAGCTCGCCACGACCGCCAGCCCCCATGACGCGGCAATGAGCAGACCGGCGAGCAATTCGATCAGAATCGACAAACCGACCGCCTTGAGCGCGTGAACGGTGGATGGCCAAGCCTCGCCATGCCCGCCCAGCCGGATGCGCTCGGCCAGGAAAATGCCCAGGATGAAGCCGATGAACAGGCCCACCACGGGGATCAGGAAGAACCCGACGAAACCGAGCACCGCCCCCAAGACGATGCTTGTGCCGGGCACGCCGGCATCCCGCATGCGTTGACCCGGCAGCAGGTACTTCACGACGGTTCCAGCCAGCGCCACCACGGTCGCCAGGGCCAGCACCCCCCAGGCCAGCAGGGTCTGCTCGAACAGCGCCCAGACCAGGACAGCGGCCCACACGATCAACAGGCCGGGGACGATGAAGACCACGATCCCGACCAGACCAACGACGATTGCCGCGCCGATCAGTGCAATGCCGATGGGTTCCACAGGGGAATCGTGCCAGCAATTGGCGCCGGGCCTCGATCGTCGTCAACGCCCGTTGGTGCCGGCTCGGTGAGCTCCGATCAGGACTCAGTGCTCGTCGTGGGACGCGCTGGCCGGTGTCGCGGCCAGTTGGCCGGTCTCGTCGTGCCACTCCACGGTGAGCGGACGAAGTTTCGGTTCGTGGCGGCGGCCGTGATGGCCGCAGAACAGCAATTCGCTGCCACCTGCGAGAACGGCGCGAATATAGGCCTGAGCGCCGCAGCGGTCGCAGCGGTCGGCGGCCCGAAGGGGGCTGAGGACAGCTGTGGTCACGGTGCTCCTCTCGGCGGAAGGTCCGACGTCTGCTCCACCATGAAAACAGGCTTCGGCCCTTCCAGCTCAATCCACGGGACCAGATTCGCTATGAGCGAAGCATTCGTCGTCAGGGATTCGACGAGCGGCGCGTCCCGGCTTGGTCGTCAGGACCGCCAACTACTCTGGCAACGCCACCGCGGGAACAGGAGAACACACGTGTCCGCACAACCGGCCGAGCTGCCGCTGCGCGCCTCGTCGGAAGGGCGCGCTGCAGGGGGTTACACGGCCCGGCATCTGTCGGTGTTGGAAGGACTCGAGGCCGTCCGCAAGCGGCCCGGCATGTATGTCGGGTCCACCGACTCACGGGGGCTGATGCACTGCCTCTGGGAGATCATCGACAACGGCGTCGACGAGGCACTGGCTGGCCAGTGCACGACTATCGAGGTTCTTCTCGACCCCGACGGATCGGTGGAGGTTCGCGACAACGGGCGCGGAATCCCCGTCGACATCCACGATCGGACGGGGCTGTCCGGGGTCGAGGTCGTGTTCACCAAGCTGCACGCGGGTGGCAAGTTCGGCGGCGGGTCCTACGCCGCATCCGGCGGCTTGCACGGCGTCGGCGCCAGTGTGGTCAACGCGTTGGCCGCTCGCCTCGAGGTCGAGGTCGACCGCGACGGCAAGACGTATGCGATGTCCTTCCGCCGCGGCGAACCAGGAATGTTCGCCGGCGACGGGCCCAACGCTGATTTCACCGCCTTTACCGACCGCTCCGAGCTTCGCGTCGCCGGCCGGCGCCGCAAGAACGTCAGTGGGACCAGAATCCGGTTCTGGCCCGACCGGCAGATCTTCCTTCCCGACGCCGTCTTCTCCTTCGACGAACTCCTCACCCGAGCCCGGCAGACGTCCTACCTGGTTCCCGGGCTGGAACTGGTGCTTCGCGACCAGCGGGGCGCCGAGCCGGAAGAACACCGGTTCCGCCATGCCGGCGGCATCGTCGAGTTCGCGCAGTTTCTCGCCTCGGACGCCGCCGTGAGCGACGTGATCCGGCTGCACGGCGCGGAAACGTTCACCGAGACCGTCCCGATCCTCGACGACGCCGGACACATGACCCCACGCACCGTGGAGCGGCAGTGCGAGGTCGACGTCGCGCTGCGTTGGGGGGTCGGCTACGACACTGAGCTGCGCTCGTTCGTCAACGTGATCGCTACGCCTAAGGGCGGTACCCACGTAGCTGGGTTCGAGCAGGGATTGCTCAAATCGCTGCGCGAGCAGGTTCGGGCGAACTCTCGCCGGCTCAAAGCCGGCGACGACAAGATCGAAAAAGACGATGTCTTGGAAGGCATGACTGCGCTCGTGACGGTCCGGCTCGCCGAGCCGCAGTTCGAGGGTCAGACCAAGGAGGTGCTCGGCACCAGCGCAGTCAGGGGCATCGTCGCTCGCGTTGTCGAGCGCCGGCTCACGGCGACACTCTCCAGCAGCAAGCGCGCCGACAGGGCCCAAGCCGCCGCCGTGCTGGAGAAAGTCGTTGCCGCCGCCAAGGCACGGGTCGCCGCCCGGCTGCACAAGGAGACCGCTCGGCGCAAGAACGCCCTGGAGACCAGCGCCCTGCCCACCAAACTGGTCGACTGCCGCTCCGGGGCACTGGACCGCTCTGAGCTGTTCATCGTCGAGGGCGACTCGGCCCTGGGTACGGGTAAGGCCGCTCGCGACGCGGAGTACCAGGCCCTGTTGCCGATCAGGGGCAAGATCCTCAACGTGCAGAAGGCCTCGGTGGGCGACGTGCTGCACAACGCCGAGTGCGCCGCGATACTCCAAGTCGTCGGAGCCGGCAGCGGGCGATCGTTCGATGTCACCCAGGCGCGCTACGGCAAGATCATTCTTATGGTCGACGCCGACGTCGACGGTGCCCACATCCGCACGCTGCTGATCACGCTGTTCTTCCGGTACATGCGACCATTGGTGGAAGCAGGCCGGCTCTACGCTGCCGTGCCGCCCCTGCACCGGATCGAGCTGACCAACGCCCGCAAGGGGCAGGACCGGTACATCTATACCTACACTGACGCCGAGCTGACCCGGACCCTGCGTGATCTCAACCGTAAGGGCGTTCGCTTCAAGCAGCCACCGCAGCGGTACAAGGGGCTGGGGGAGATGGATCCTCACCAGCTCGCCGAGACCACCATGGACCCCCGGCACCGCCGGTTGCGACGGATCACCGCTCGGCGACGCCGAATCAGCCGATGCCGTTTTCGAGCTGCTGATGGGCAACGACGTAGCCCCGCGTAAAGATTTCATCGTCGCCGGTGCGGCCGAGCTCGACCGCGCCCGTATCGACGCCTGACCTGGACTGAGTTGGAACGGATTGCCGAGCCGCTGAGCCTGCCACCTCGTACGGTCAGCTCACCGACGCCGATGGCGTGGGCGGGGTCTCCGATTCGGCCTTCAGGTCGGCCGCATACCGCTGGAAGATCGGCCCGAAGTCCGGCAGCTTTCGGGCGATCAACGGCAGCATGATCCCGGAGAAGACTTCCGTCATGCTGGAATCGAGTGGTGGTTCGGTCCTGGCTCGGCGTCAGCGAATAGGTTCGAACGCCCAGAACCATCGCCGGATTGCCCTCACGCCACACCATTTCCTCATTGGGAACCAGCCGGGTGACCTTGACCGTGAAGGTTCTGCCCGGCGCCTCGGGGACCTGCATTCGCACCGTGCCGCCCAGCTCGACGTCCCCCTCGATGCTGGTCAAGGTGGAGTTCCACTGCGTCATCCGGTCGACCCGCGTCAAGATCGTCCAGATCTTCTCTGGCGGCGCCTGGATGTCAGTCGAGACCGCGTACTGCAGCCGGAAGGTCGATTGCGTGTGCGCCGAGGTGATGCCGTCCGTGGGCATAGCGGCATGACGATATACCCAACGCCGGGCGGAGTCTCGGCCCCACCGTGTCCGGTGGCCTTCAGCTCACGCTGGGCTGGGCCCAGATGTTGATCCCGGCCTCGACAGCGTCCTGGTCGATCGCGGCCAGTTCGTCGTCGGTGAACTCGAGGTTGTCCACGGCCGCGACGTTGGCCTCGAGTTGCTCGACGCCGCTGGCGCCGATCAAGGCCGAGGTCACCCGCTCGTGGCGTAGCACCCAGGCGATGGCCAGCTGAGCCAGACTCTGGCCGCGCCTGGCCGCGAACTCGTTCAGAGCCCGGATGTGGCGCATCGTGTCGTCGGTGAGCAGATCGGGGGACAACGAGGTTCCCCGGGCCGCCCGCGAGTCCGCGGGGATGCCGTCGAGGTAGCGGTCGGTGAGCATGCCCTGGGCGAGCGGCGAGAAGGCGATGCAGCCGATGCCCTCTGGCCGACAGCGTCGTCGAGCAGGCTCGGTGCCTGCTCGACCCAGCGGTTGAGCATCGAGTACGACGGCTGGTGGATCAGCAGCGGCGTGCCCAGGTCGGCGCAGGATCGCGGCCGCCTCCGCGGTGTCTGCTCCGCCGAGTACGACGAGATGCCGGCGTAGAGGGCCCGGCCCGATCGGACGGCGGCGTCCAGCGCGCCCATCGTCTCCTCGAGCGGCGTGTCGGGGTCGAACCGGTGGCTGTAGAAGATGTCGACGTAGTCCAGACCCATCCGGGCGCAGGGACTGGTCGAGGCTCGCGAGCAGGTACTTACGGGAGCCCCATTCGCCATACGGGCCTGGCCACATGTCGTAGCCGGCCTTGGTCGAGATGATCAGCTCGTCGCGGTACGGAGCGAGATCCTCGGCCATGATCTGGCCGAAGTTGATCTCGGCCGAGCCCGTAGGGCGGCCCGTAGTTGTTGGCCAGGTCGAAGTGCGTGATCCCGAGGTCGAACGCGCGGCGCAGCGATCGCGCGCTGGGTTTCCAGGGCGTTGTCGTCGCCGAAGTTGTGCCAGAGCCCGAGCGACACGGCGGGAAGCTTCAGCCCGCTCTGGCCAACCCGCCGATAGGGCAACAATTCATAGCGGTCCGCAGCAGGGGTGTAGGTCATGCCGGGCAGTCTTGCGGATCTCTGCGCCGCGCGCCGCGGCCCGGGCCGAGTCGAGGCCTCACCCAGGCTGGACGGCGCCGGCCAGATACGAAACCGGGTGCACATCCGGCCCGTTGCACGACTCGCGCCGAGCTGGCTGCAGGTCGCGGGCCGTCACATCGACTTTCCACCGTCGTCCGTCGACGTGGACTACCCCGACCCGCCATGACCGGTCCTCGGCTGGCTCGACCGTGTCGATGTCAAGTTCGTTCAACCCGAGCAGGCCGGCTGCTTCTCGCACCGCAACCTCAGCGACCTGGCCTGGCCCATCGAATGTGCTTCGGCCGCGGTATCCAGCCAGGACCAGCTGACCGCCGCGAGCTTCGTCTAGCACGTGCGACGCGGCGTCGGCATCCATTCGACCGTGCACGATGCCGTGGGGGAGGACAGCGCAGGTGGGGGCGAACCGATGCCCACCGAGATGGGTCGTTTCCCAGACTCTGCCGGGGATCCGTTGATGCATGGCGGTGACGACCGGGCGGCCGAACGACGCGCAGCAGACGTCGCGGCGGCTGTTCGTGCAGACGAGCATCAGCGGCTCGGTCTGGGCTGTCAGCCCAGGCACAGACGCGCTGACCGCCTCGAAGTCGCCACTTCCGATACCAGACCAGGACAGGTTGCCGAGCCTCCGGAAGTCATCGAGCAATCCGCCGAGCAGCCAGGTCGCCCCCGGTCGGGTCGACGCAATCCACACCCGGCGTCTACCACCCCGATGATCATCGGCGTGCGGGCCCGGCCGGCGGATCAGGGCCGCCCGTGCGCCGTGGGCCGCCGCGGCGGTTTCCAAGGCTTGGCCGAACGCTGGATCCAGATGCGATTGGGTCAGTGCCTGCCGACCCCATGGGCCGGGCTGTTCGAGCACGATCCAGCACTTCGCCGCGGGAGCGGTGCCCGCGAGCGGTTCGTCGAGCGATCTGCTCAGCAGCGAGCACGCTGTCCGGGCCGGCCTGCCCTGCTGCGATTCGTCGTGACCGGAAGCCTCGGTTTCAGGCAGGTCCCGTCCCGTCACGGCGGGCAACTCTATGGCCTGCTCCGGTATTGATCTCGGCCATGTGCCAGTTCGAATGACCGCCGTGCCCGTGCGTCGGCGCTGAGATGCCCGGCCTCTGGCACGCTGGCGAGAAGATCGAACCCTGTACTGGAACCGACGCCTAAGAAGGGCATACCGTGACAGAGACCACCGATTCCCCGTCCGCAACCTACGGGGTGCATTCCGAAGTCGGGCGGCTCCGCAAGGTCCTCGTGTGCGCGCCCGGGCTGGCCCATCGCCGGTTGACTCCGACCAATGCCGACGAGCTGTTGTTCGACGACGTGATGTGGGTCGAGAACGCCCAACGTGACCACGCCGACTTCGTCAACAAGCTGCGCGCACGCGGTGTCGACGTCCTGGAGCTGCACGACGTTTTGACACAGACCATGGCCATTCCGGACGCCAAGTCGTGGCTGCTCGATCGCAAGATCATCGCTAATCGGGTTGGGCTTGGGCTGATCGACGACACCCGTGCGTTCCTCGAATCGCTCGAGCCGCGAAAGCTCGCCGAGTACCTGATCGGTGGGCTTGCTACGGCCGACCTGCCCGAGGACTTCCGTTCCGAATACGTCGCGCTCGCCCGCGAGGCGACCGGTGCTCGCGAGTACCTGATGCCGCCCCTGCCCAATACCTTGTACACGCGCGACACGACGTGCTGGCTGTACGGCGGGGTGACCTTTAACCCGTTGTTCTGGCCGGCACGCCACGACGAGACGCTGCTCTACAAGGCGATCTACGAGTTTCATCCCGACTTTGTTGGCGCCACGGTGTGGTGGGGCGATCCCGAGCAGGACTGGGGACAGGCGACGTTCGAGGGTGGCGACGTCATGCCGATCGGCAACGGTGCGGTGTTGGTGGGTATGAGCGAACGCACGTCGCGACAGGCCATCACCCAGGTCGCTGCGGCCCTGTTCGAGAACGGTGCTGCCGAGCGCGTCGTCGTGGCCGGCATGCCCAAGCTGCGTGCGGCGATGCACCTCGACACCGTCTTTACGTTCGCGGATCGCGACATCGTGACGGTCTATCCCACCATCGTCGACAACATCCACACCTTCTCCCTGCGCCCGAGCGACTCGGGAGGAGTGGACGTCACCGACGAGGGGTCCAAGCGGTTCGTCGACGTGGTGGCCGAATCGCTTGGCCTGTCCGAACTACGGGTCATCGGCACCGGAGGCGACGTGTATGCGTCCGAGCGCCAGCAGTGGGACAGCGGCAACAACGCGGTCGCCTTCGAACCCGGCGTGGTCTTCACCTATGACCGCAACACCCACACCAACACGTTGTTGCGCAAGGCGGGCGTCGAAGTGATCACGATTGTCGGTGCCGAACTCGGCCGTGGCCGCGGTGGCGGTCACTGCATGACTTGTCCGATCATCCGAGACGCGGTCGAGTTCTGAGTCCGGGTTGCGGTGGTCGCGGCCGCCGACATGTGTCACTCTTCCGAAATGCGGAAGTACGTGCTGATGGGAGCCCAGGGGAGCGGAAAGGGCACCCAGGCGGCCGTACTGGCCCGCGATCTCGACATGACCCAGATCAGCGTCGGTGACATCTTCCGCTGGCACGTCCAGAACCACACCAAGCTGGGTGCGCAGGTTCGTCGGATCATGGCAGCGGGCGAACTCGTCGGCGACGACTTGGTCGAGAAGGTCGTGCACCAGCGGCTGGACCAGCACGACTGGAACTATGGATTCATCGTCGACGGGTTCCCGCGGAACCGACCGCAGGCCGAGTTCTTCCTGGAGCGGTACGACATCGACGCGGTAATCCACCTGGATCTGCCCGACGACGAAGTCCGGCGGCGCGTGCTGGCCCGCCGGCTGTGCAGTAACTGCCGACTGGACTACAACCTGATGGCACATCGGCCGAAGGTGGAGGGTCGGTGCGACGTATGCGGCGGGGAGTTGGTCCGCCGCGAAGACGACACCGAGGAGGCGCTTGCCTCGCGGTTACATGACTACCACGAGAAGACCGACCCAGTACTGGAGCTGTTCCGGCGCAAGGAGTTCGTGGTGACGGTCGACGCCCGACCGGACATCGCGACCGTGCAACAGGCCATTCGGACCGAGCTGAAGCTGCCGCCGTACCAACCGTCGGCCGCCTGACCGATGCCGGCGCACGGATCGCGAGCTCGAGGCAGGCACGGCGGTCGGACCGCCGCAGGTGTCGCAAGATCGCGTGATGGAGGCCTCAGGCCGGTCCACTGACTGCGGCAATGACCTGTGCCGCCGGCGCGCCCGAGCCGTCACGCCGGCCGCTCGGCTCAGGCAGTGCGACGGGAACGCCGCTGGCCGCCGCAGCGGCAGCCGGCGCAGCACCGGCCCAGGCCAGCAGCAGGACATCCTCGCCGCGAAGGAACCGATGACACCGGACGCCGCCGGTGGCCCGCCCCTTGGTGGGGTACTCCGCAACGGGAGTCACCTTGACGCTGCCGGCCTGCGTTCCCGGCAGGGAGCCCGACGAGCCGGCGACCGTGACCACGACCGACTCGGCCGACGGGCCGACGGCCCCGAAGAACACGACACGATGTCCAGCCCCGACCCGCACTCCGGCGATGCCACCGCCGGCGCGCCCCTGCGGCCGGACCGAGCCGGCCGGAAATCGCAGCAACTGCGCGTCGGAGGTCACGAAAACCAGGTCCATCTCATCGGCCGCCAGCTCGACAGCACCCACGACTCGGTCGCTGTCGTTGAGCCGGATGACCTCCCAGCTGTCCTTGTTCGACGGGTGATCCGGAGTCAACCGCTTCACCACGCCCCGCTCGGTGCCGAGCGCCAGGCCGGGCGAGTCTGCGTCGAGCGTCGCCAGGCACAAGACCTGCTCGTCGCGAGCCAGCTCGACGAACTCCTTGAGCGGAGCCCCGCCGGCCAGCGTCGGTGCCTGCGCCGTCGGTGGCAGCGCCGGTAAGTCCAGCACGGGCAGCCGGATCATCCGGCCGCGGCTGGTGACGAGGCCGACCTGTCCTCGAGCCGTTGCCAGGATCGACGACACCACGACGTCGTGCTTTGCCCGTTTGCGCGCACTCGGCAGTGGCTCCGCAGTGGTCGAACGGGCCAGTAGCCCCGTCGACGACAGGAGCACATGACAGGGGTCGTCGGCCACCTCGAGGTCGGCCGGCATGGCAACCGAGGGCTGACCCACGCTTTCCAGCAGCACGGTCCGCCGCGGAGTGGCATGGACGGCAGCGACCTCGGCGAGCTCGTCGGCGACCAGCTGACGCAGGATCGATGGGTCGTCCAGGATCGCGGTCAGCTCCGTGATCGTTGCCCGCAGCGATTCCTGTTCGCGTTCCAACTCGAGCCGGTCATACCGGGTCAAGCGGCGCAGCGGGGTGTCCAGGATGAACCGAGCCTGGATGTCGGAGAGGTCGAAGACGGCCATCAGCCGCGCGCGGGCCTCGTTTGCATCAGCCGAGGAGCGAATCACCTGGATGACCTCGTCGATGTCGAGCAGGGCCACCAACAGGCCGTCGACGAGGTGCAATCGCTCCGCGGCCTTGTTCCGCCGGTATTCCGACCGCCGGCGGACGACGTCCAAGCGGTGGGCGACGAAGACCTCCAGTAGCCGCTTGAGGCCCATCGTCTGCGGCTGACCGTCGACCAAGGCGACGTTGTTGATCGAGAACGAGTCCTCCAGCGGGGTAAGCCGGTACAGCTGGTCGAGGACGGCCTCCCCGACGAAACCGCCCTTGAGCTCGACCACGAGGCGAAGCCCGGTGTTCCGGTCGGTGTAGTCCTCGACGTCGGTCACTCCCTGGAGCTTTCTACTGCGCACGAGATCGGCGATCCGCTCGCGGACCCGCTCGGGGCCGACGTTGTAGGGCAATTCGGTGATGACGATGCCCTTCCGGCGCGGGGTGATGTTCTCGATCCGGGCAGCGGCACGAATCCGGAACGAGCCTCGCCCGGACTCGTAGGCGTCACGGATTCCGTCCAGACCGATGATTCGCCCGCCGGTCGGCAGGTCCGGCCCTGGCACGAACCGCATCAGATCGTCGAGCGTCGCGTCCGGATGGGCGAGCAGGTGACGCGCGGCCTCGACGACCTCGCCCAGGTTGTGCGGCGCCATGTTGGTCGCCATTCCCACGGCGATCCCGCTCGCCCCGTTGACCAACAGGTTCGGAAAAGCCGCCGGCAGCACCTCCGGTTGCTCGAATTGGCCGTCGTAGTTCGGGACCATGTCGACGACGTCCTCGTCGAGCGATCCGGTAAGCAGCATCGCCGGCTCGGCCAGTCGGCATTCGGTGTATCGGTAGGCCGCCGGGCCGTCGTCCAGAGATCCATAATTCCCATGCCCATCGACCAGCGGCACTCGCATGACCCACGGCTGCGCCATCCGGACCAGGGCGTCGTAGATGGCGCCGTCGCCGTGCGGGTGGAGCCGGCCCATGACGTCACCGACGACCCGGCCGCATTTGACGTGCGCCCGGTCAGGGCGCAGGCCCATCTCGCTCATCTGAAACAGGATTCGACGCTGAACTGGCTTCAGGCCGTCGCGAGCGTCCGGAATCGCCCGGGAGTAGATGACTGAGTACGCGTACTCGAGGAAGCTGCCGCGCATCTCCTCGGTCACGTCGACGTCGTGAATTCGCTCCTCGACGTCCTCGGGAGGCGGCAGGTTCGGGGTTCGGCGGGCCATGTCGGCCATTGTGTCCCGGCAGGTTCACAGGCATCGGAACGACCCGCGCGGGCCGGCCGATCGGGCCGGACGGTAGCGGCGACGGCGGTATGGGCGCAGACTGGTCCGTGTCAGGTCCGGCCGTCCTGGGGGACATGCCATGTCGAACTTCCCGCCGCAATCGCCGGAGATGCTGCCCTTGCTGTCACGCGGCAAGCACCGCAACCCCCGCAAGGGCGCGTGCTTCATGGAGTTGGCCTCGTACCTCGCCGGTGAGCGCTGGAGTGACCATCCCGCGTGCACGCATTCGCTGCTGGCCTCCGTTGCCCGCCTCGTCAACGACCACACCACCGACGACGGACGTCCTCGGCTCGCCGAGCTGATCCCATCGGTGATCGGGCTCACCGGCGGAGACCCACATATCGACGCCCTCATCGCGCTGCGCTGCTCGACCATCGCGATACCGGTCGCGGCGGCCGAACGGCAGCGGGTGATGGCCGTGTCGGTGTTGGTCTGCGAACGCGTCCTTGCCGAACTCGACGGGCGTCCCGCCGACAGCCTCTCCACCGAAAGCCGTATCGCCCTGGACGCAGTCCCGCAGGCCGCGCAGTGGGCAGCCCGGTTCACCAGCAATGTCCGTCCTCGGCTTGCTGCGTTCCGGCGGCATGCGGCTCCGCATGCCGTTCGCTGCGCCGTCGACGGTGCCGCACACGCCCTTGTTCCGGACCCGGACGCGATGCTGCGCACGATGCTCGTCGATTCGATCGACATCTGCGCCACCTGGACCGGGCATGGTGCCAGCCATGGCGCGCCGTCTGGCGCGGTTGTCGACGAGTCGGCGTGGGCCGATGCGTGCCGCCTCACCGCCGTCGCGAACGGCCGCTGACTGCCCGACCGCTCGGGCGCTACTGTCGCTGCCGTGCAGGCGGCTTCGGCTACGACGTACCCGGCACACTGGGAAGCCGACGTCGTCCTCTCCGACGGAGCTACCGCGCACCTGCGGCCGATCGTGCCCGATGACGCGGACAGGTTGGTGGCGTTCTACGGACGAGTCAGCGACGAGTCGAAGTACTTCCGTTTCTTCGCGCCCTATCCGGCCCTCTCCGAAGCCGATGTCCGGCGCTTCACCCGCGTCGACTATGACGATCGCGTAGCACTGATCCTGCTCAGCGGACAGGACATGATCGCGGTCGGGCGGTACGACCGGATAGACGCCAGACAGGCAGAGGTCGCGTTCCTGGTCGAGGACGCGCACCAGGGTCGCGGAGTCGGCAGTGTGCTGCTGGAGCATCTTGCCCAGGCAGCTCGTGAGCGCGGGGTGCGGCGGTTCGTGGCTGAGGTGCTGCCGCAGAACCACCGGATGATCACGGTGTTCGCCGTGGGCGGGTACACCCTGAGCAGCCGGATCGAGGACGGCATCGTGCACGTCGAGTTCGAGATTCGGCCGACCGATGATTCGGTCGAAGTCATGGTCGCGCGGGAGCAGCGAGCCGAGGCTCGGTCCATCCGGCGGCTGCTCGAGCCCGGATCAGTTGCAGTCATCGGTGCCAGCAGGTCGCGGGGCAAGGTCGGTCAGGTGCTCGTCCGCAACCTGGTCCACGGCGGATTCACCGGCCGGGTCTATGCGGTCAACCCGGGTGCCAGCGCAGTGTCCGGCGTTCCCGCATACCCAACGGTCCGAGACGTCCCGGGAGAGGTCGACCTGGCAGTCATCGCCGTGCCTGCGGACGCGGTCTTGGATGTGGTCCGCGACTGCGCGGCCAAGGGCGTCCGCGGACTCGTCGTGGTATCCGCCGGGTTTGCCGAGACGGGACCCGACGGGCGGCGCCGGCAGTCGGAGTTGGTGCGAATCGCGCGCTCCAACGGGATGCGGGTTGTCGGCCCCAATTGCCTCGGCATCGTGAACAACGACCCGGAGTTCTCCCTCAACGCTTCCATGGCGACGGTCGTGCCCATCGCCGGCCGAGTGGGCTTCTTCTCCCAGTCGGGCGCTCTCGGGGTGGCCATTCTGGAGTCGGTCGCGACTCGTGGGTTGGGCTTGTCGACGTTCGTGTCCGCCGGCAATCGTGCCGACGTCTCCGGCAACGACTTGCTCCAGTATTGGCAGGATGAACGTGATGACCATCACGCCGGCGCTGGAGACGGCGATCAGGACCGGGCCGGCCTCATGGGTGAGCAGGGCCGCCTTCTGGCTTCACCGGGTGGGGGCGATCGATGCGGTACGCCGCGATCTGCTCAAGCCGTACGCGCTCCAGGCGGCAGGTCGCTGGAAGGAGGCGGCGGAGCGGTGGTCGGAGCTGGGGCGGCCGTACGAGCAGGCCGATGCCCTGGCGGATGCTCCCCAGCCAGAGCCGCTGCTGCGAGCACTGGAGATACTCGACCGTCTCGGCGCGGCGCCGCTGGCGTCCAAGGTACGCAAGCGACTGGCGGCGATGGGTGTCGCATCGGTGCCGCGCGGCCCGCGCGCAACGACGCGGGAGAGCCCGGCCGGCCTTACGGCACGGCAGACCGAGGTTCTCGGCCTGCTGGCCGAAGGCCTCACGTATCACGAGATCGCCCGGCGGTTGAGCGTGTCCACCAAGACGGTCGACCACCATGTGGCCGCCGTCCGCTACAAGCTCGAGGTCACCACTCGAGCCGATGCCGTGAATGCTGGTCGCCGACTGGGGATCCTTCCCGCGAAGATAGGGCCGGGCAAAGGCTGAGATAGGGAACCAGCCCCGACGACGCGGACGCAAAAGGCCACATAGCGTTTCCGGCGCGATGGATGTCGACGGTGCCGATATCGGGGCCTTGCTGCAGATCCGGGACGGGATCTATGCAGACGATCTCGTCGTGGCTGCCATCGTCCGCCTCGATCTGCTGACCGTGATCGCGGACGATCCGGGAACGATCGAGAAGTTGTGCGCCCACAACGACATCGCGTACCGGTCGGCCGACGTCCTGTGCACGCTCCTGCGCGCCATGGGACTGCTCAAGCCCGGCGAGATCCTGCGGCCGACACCGCTTGCGCGGTCCTGCCTGGTCCGCGGCGCGACGCACGACCTTCGGCCGTACCTGGCGTCGGCTGCTTCGCGATCGACATGCGTTGCGCTGGCAGAAATACTGCGTACCGGCCGGCCGGTGAGGCCGTCCGAGGCTTGGTCGCCTGGACCGGCCGGCAGAGAGCGCCTGACCGCGGCGCCAGAGGTCCCGCCCGGAGTGTTCGCGCCGGCCCTCGCGGTTCAGCTGGCGGACCTGCCGGCTCACTCCATGCTCAAGATCCGTGGCGCGGCGGAATCGCTCCCTCCCCGCCATGACCTGCATCTGCTCCCGCACCTGCTGCACCGCCGGAACGCGGTGCAGGTCCGCGAGATCCTCGCGCGCTCCTTCGACGCCCTCCTGCCCGGCGGCTGGATCGTCGACCACGACGTGCACCTCAACGCCGACAAGACGGGCCCGCTGTCGGTCGCCAGGTACTCGGCCCTTCTTCTGCACGACACCACGGAAGGCCAGTGTTGGTCTGTCTCAGAAATAGCGGAACTCCTCGGCGATGCCGGCTTCGTCAACATCTCCGAACGCCACACGGCCGCGGATCGGACCGCGATCCTGGCCCAGAAGCCCGCACCTAGGGACCCGGGTTCCCAATATGGGGAAGCCGAGCGCCCGGATTAGGGAATCGCTCCCGACGACGCGACACCGTCGTCATTCCTAGCGTTGTACCCATGACGGCTCATCTCGACGTCACCGAGTCGAGCACGGGTGCCCGGCCGGAATCGGCGCCGGAAGGCCTCGGCGGTACGGCTATTCAAGGGCGCTCGCTCGGTCAGATCGCGTGGATGCGGCTCCGGCGAGACAAGACGGCCATGGCCGGCGGCGCCGTCGTCGTGGTGTTGATCCTGGCAGCGGTCTTCGCGCCGCTTATCGTCAAGCTGCTGGGCCACCCGCCCAACGAGTTCCATCAGGAGCTGATCGACCCCACCCTCGGCTCGGTGACCGAGCCGTCCGGGGGTATCAGCCGGGAGTTTCTCTTCGGCGTCGAGCCGGGTAACGGCCGCGACCTGTTCAGCCGGATCGTGTACGGCGCCCGGGTGTCGTTGCTGATCGGATTTCTCGCCACGTTACTCGCCGTCGTGATCGGAACCGTTGTCGGCGTGATAGCAGGCTACTTCGGTGGCTGGGCGGACTCGCTGATCTCCCGCACGATGGACATCGTCCTCGCCTTCCCGTTGTTGCTGTTCGCGATCGCGCTGGCCGAGTCATCCCGAACACGATGCTGGGATTGCGCGGCAACAGCCTGCGGATTTCCATGCTGGTGTTCATCATCGGGTTCTTCAGCTGGCCGTACATCGGGCGGATAGTCCGGGGCCAGACGTTGGCGTTGAGCAATCGAGAATTCGTCGACAGCGCGCGCAGTCTCGGCGCGCGTACCAGCTACATCATGGCTCGGGAAATACTGCCCAACCTCATGGCTCCCATATTGGTCTATTCGACCCTGATGATCCCGACGAACATCCTGTTCGAGGCGGCTCTGTCCTTTCTCGGCGTCGGCATCAGCCCGCCGACACCATCCTGGGGAGGGATGCTGACCGACGCGACCAGGCTCTACAGCGTCGCACCACACTTCGTCCTCATCCCCGGCCTTGCCATCTTCGTCACCGTCATGGCATTCAACCTGTTCGGTGACGGCCTCCGTGACGCGCTCGACCCACGAGCCCGCTGACGTCAAATCGCGCGGAAACACGCATCGATAGCGAAGGATGACCATGAACAGTCCCGAGATCCGGTTCGTCGGCGCGGCGACGGCCGTCGCCATGAGCCTTGCCCTCGCTGCATGTGGCGGAGACGGCGACGACGAGACAGGCGTGGCCAAGTTCGACGCAGGCTCGACCGCCGTCGTCAACCCATCCGACAAGAAGGGTGGCGTGCTGAGGTTCGCGCTGACCGACGACTTCGACTCCACCGACCCTGGCGACACCTACTACGCGTTCGGCAACAACTTCGTCCGGCTGTACTCGCGGACGCTGCTGACATACAGCTCAAGCCGGCGAGGAGGGCGCGAGGGGAGCGCCCGACATCGCGACACGCCTGGGGGAGCCGAGCAACGGGAACCGGGTCTGGACCTACAAGCTGAAGAAGGGCATCAAGTACGAGGATGGCACCGAGGTCAAGGCTGCCGACGTCAAGTACGCGGTGGCGAGGACGTTCGACCGCGGTGTGCTGCGCAACGGCCCAGCCTATTTCGCCACGCTGCTCGACGCAGAGGGATACCAGGGGCCGTACAAGAACCCGAACCTCGACAGCTTCACCGGCGTCGAAACGCCGGACGACTACACCGTGGTGTTCAAGTTGAAGCAGCCGTTCTCGGAGTTCAACGAGGTCGTCACCTTCAGCGGTCAAACCGCCCCCGTGCCCCAGGGAAAGGACAAGGGCGAGCGATACGCCCTGCACCCGCTGTCCACGGGACCGTACAAGTGGGAGGGAAACTACCAGCCGCAGAAGGGCGGCACCCTGGTCCGCAACGAGCATTGGGACCCGGGCACCGATCCCAACCGCAAGCAGTTGCCCGACAAGATCGAGGTGACCGCGGAAGTCAAGCGAACGAACTGGACAACCAGCTGATCAGCGGCCAGATCCACGTGGATATGGCGGGTTCCGGCCTGCAGGAGGCAGGTCGGCAGCGGGTGCTGACCAGTCCGGACCTGAAGGCCAACGCGGACAACCCGCTCGCCGGCTCCCACTGGTACGTGCCGATCAACACCAAGAACATCCCGAACGTCGACTGTCGCAAAGCGATCATCTACGCGGCCGACAGGGATGCCATGTGGCGGGCCTTCGGCGGCAGCGTGGGCGGGGAGATGTCCACGTCCATCCAGCCGCCGAACATCACTGGGCGCCAGCCGATCGAGGATCTGTATCCCGCCGAGCCCGGTTACAAGGGAGATGTGGACAAGGCGAAGGCAGCCCTCGCCAAGTGCGGCAGGCCGAACGGTTTCGACACCGTGATGGCCTACCGCAGTGACCGCCCGAAGGAGAAGGCCGTGGCGGAGGCGCTGGAGCAGTCACTGGCCAAGGTCGGAATCAAGCTGACGATCAAGGGATATCCGGCCGGCAGCTACACCACCGACCAGTTCGGCTCCCCATCCTTCGTCAAGAAGGAGAAGATCGGCCTCGGCACCTACGGGTGGGCGGCGGACTGGCAGACCGGATACGGCTACATGCAGGCGATCTCTGACGGAAAGGCCATCCTGCCCAGTGGCAACGCCAATCCGTCGGAGCTGAACGACCCCGAGATCAACAAGCTGTGGAATGACGTGGTCCTGCTCAGGACCCGGCCGCACGCGAGAAGATCTACCACCAGATCGACCGCAAGATCCTGGAACAAGCGGCGATCATGCCGAACGTATACGCGAAGTCGTTGCTGTACCGGCCACCGTCGTTGACCAATGTGTACTTCCACCGCGGCTTCGGCATGTACGACTACGCCAACCTCGGCGTCGCGAAGTAGTTCCGGCAGCCCTCAATCCGGAGTGAGGAAAGCGGGTGAAGGCAGGAGGGGCCGGCGGGTAGCAGCCCGCCGGCCACCTACTCCCGGACATGATGATCGCATTCATTGCCCGTCGCCTCGGGGGCGCCGTCGTGCTGATGCTCATCATCAGCGCGGTGACGTTCGCGATCTTCTTCCTGGTGCCCCGAATCGCGGGGGTGACCACGGATGACCTCGCCGCCCGGTTCGCGGGGAAGTCCCCGACCCCGGAGACGTTGGTGTCCATCAAGGGAGCGGTTCGGGCTCGAGAGGCCCGTGCCGGAACAGTACGGCCTGTTCGTCAAAGCCATCGTCATGGGGGACACCTACGACACCGGAACGGAGAAGATCGACTGCCCCCCGCCCTGCCTCGGCTTCTCGTTCCGTACCAACCAGGCGGTGCTTGACGAGATCCTTGACCGGCTGCCGGTAACCCTCTCGCTGGTCGTCGGCGCGGCGGTGATCTGGCTGGTGTTGGGCATCTCGGTCGGTGTGATCTCCGCGTTGCTGGCGTGGCCGAAGTCACCGACAAGGCCGCCATGGCGATCGCTCTGACCGGGGTGTTCCTGATCGGTTTTCTTCACCGGGCTGCTTTCGTTGACCTTCGTCGGCGCATGCCTGGGAATCTGGCCCGAGGTGCGCTACACACCGATCACCGAGGATCCGGTGGGGTGGGCGTCCGGGCTCATCCTGCCCTGGATCTGCCTGGCGTTCCTGTTCTCGGCGATGTATGCCCGGTTGACCCGCGCAGGAATGCTTGAGACGCTGGGTGAGGACTACATCC
This sequence comes from uncultured Alphaproteobacteria bacterium, assembly GCA_963720385.1. Taxonomy (GTDB): domain Bacteria; phylum Pseudomonadota; class Alphaproteobacteria; order Rhizobiales; family Xanthobacteraceae; genus VAZQ01. Next base: position 575,989 of record CAVRFL010000013.1, read on the forward strand.
GCACCGCAAGGGCGAAAGGCCTGTCGGAGAGCACAGTCATCACCAAGCACGCGCTGCGGGCGAGCCTGACGCCGATCGTCACGATCTTCGGGCTCGACGTCGGGCTGCTCATCGGCGGCGCAGTGATCACCGAGAAGACGTTCTCGCTGAAGGGAATGGGCCAGTTGGCCCTGGACGGCGTGGTCTGCAGTGATTCTGCCGGTCGTGCTCGGCGTGGTGCTGGTCGCCGCACTGTTCATCGTCCTGGCCAACCTCGTCGTCGACATCGCATACGGGGTGCTCGATCCAACCGTGAGGTGCGCGTGATCCACCATCGGCCAATGGTGACCCTCGGCCGGAGTCCGTCGGTCATCGAGTTGCGGCAGTACACGCTGCACGCCGGCCG